>NZ_CP108100.1:2777703-4166555 GCF_036195045.1 Streptomyces sp. NBC_00236
CCTACCTGGTCGCCGTCTACAGCGCCGTACGCGCCGGGCACCGCGCCATCGCACTGGCCGCGTCCCTGGGCCTGGTGGCCGTGCTCCACCTCACCGCCCTGGTCCTCCATGACGGGCCCGCACGCGAGGCCGTGGCACAGGCCAGAAGCACCCTGGAGCTCGCCTGGCTGATCGCGGCCTTCGCTGCGGGGGAGGCGGTACGGCAGGCGGAGCAGCGGGCGGACGAAGCCGAGCGCACCCGCGAGGAGACCGCGCGAAGACGGGCCGACGAGGAGCGGCTGCGCATCGCCCGGGAGCTGCACGACTCGCTCACCCACCAGATCTCCGTCATCAAGGTGCAGTCCGAGGTCGCCGTACATGTGGCCCGGCGGCGGGGCGAACAGGTGCCGGAGGCCCTGCTCGCGATCCAGGAGGCCGGCCGGGAGGCAAGCAGGGAACTGCGCGCGACCTTGGAGGCGCTGCGCGACGACGACACCACGCCGCCGCACGGACTCGGACACATTCCCGACCTGGTGAATCGGTTCCGGACGACCGGCCTGAAGACGACGCTGTCGATCGAAGGACATCCGCATGCCGTGCCGACCGCGGTGGCCCGTACCGCCTACCGGATCGTTCAGGAGTCGCTCACCAACGTCTGCCGGCACGCCTCCGCCACCACCGTCTCGGTACTGATCGGCTACCGGCCGAACGCCCTGGCCATCCGCGTCGACGACAACGGGAAGACCACGCAGGACGCCGCGCAGATGCCTGGCCTCGGTCTGCTCGGCATGCACGAACGCGTCACCGCCCTGGGCGGACGCCTGCACACCGGATCGCGCGCCACAGGCGGCTTCACCGTCCGGGCCGAACTCCCCACCGACGGAGTGTCGTGATCCGTGTCCTGCTGGTCGACGACCAGCCGCTCCTGCGCAGCGGCTTCCGCGCGCTGCTCGACCTCGAAGACGACATCGAGGTGGTGGCCGAGGCCGCCGACGGCGAGGAGTGCCTGGCGCTCGTCGAGGAGCATCTGCCCGATGTCGCGCTCATCGACATCCAGATGCCTGTCATGGACGGCATCGAAGCGACCCGCCGCATCGCCGCGGACCCGGCCCTGGCCGGTGTGCACGTCGTCATGCTGACCAACTACGGCATGGACGAGTACGTTCTCGACGCGCTGCGCGCCGGCGCCGCGGGCTTCCTCGTCAAGGACATCCTTCCGGAGGACTTCCTGCACGCCGTACGCGTCGCCGCCCGCGGTGACGCCCTGCTCGCGCCCGCGATCACACGCAAGCTCATCGACCGCTACGTCACCCAGCGCCCCTCCACCCGCGCCGACAGCGGGCTGGAGGAACTCACCGGCCGCGAACGCGAGGCGGTCGCCCTCGCCGCACAGGGACTGTCCAACAGCGAGATCGGCGAGCACATGGTCATCGCCCCGTTGACCGCCAAGACCCACATCAACCGGGCCATGGCCAAGCTCCACGCCCGCGACCGCGCCCAGCTCGTGGTCCTTGCCTACGAATCCGGCCTGGTGACACCGCGCGACCACTGACCCCGCGCGCCCGGCCGGCCGGGCGCTACAGCTCCTCGTCGCCCAGGACCTCACGGGCCAGTTGTCTCAGCGCCTGCCGGTCCTCGGCCAGGGCCTTCCTCCCGGCCTCCGTCGCCCGGTAGACGCGCCGGGTTCGCCCGTCAACCACGCGCTGCTCCGAGGCCACCAGCCCGTCGGCCTCCAGCCGGTGCAGCGTCGGGTACAGCGTGCCGGGACTGATCCGGTAACCGTGGGAAGCCAGTTCCTCGGCCATCCACGCGCCGTGGATCTCCTCCTCGGCCGCGTGGTGCAGGATGTGCAACCGCACCGCACCGCGCTGGAACTCCCGCACCCTGGCCCACCTCCGGCAGTGACGCATCCGATATCGGTATCCGATCCTATGCCGGAGCCGAACGGGCGGACCTGCCCCCGGCCCGGTCGCGATCGGCGCTCCGCACCTCCTCGCCGTCGTCGAGCCCGGTCACGCCCTCGTCGCGGACCCCGTGGCCCTCGGCGCGCGCTCAGGCCGCTTCCCGCTCCCCCGCCGCCGCCGCGAAGGCCCCCCGCGCCAGCCGGTGCAGCAGCGCCGCCGTGTCCGTGCGGCCGGGCAGCGCACCGGGCCGGCCGAGGTGCGGGGTGGAGTTGAGCAGCCCGAACACGGCGTGGACGGTGGCGCGGGCCTCGTGCTCGGGGAGTGCGGGGTAGAGATCGCGGACGACGGCGACCCAGACCTCGACGTACTCGCGCTGGAGCCGGCGCACCCGCTTGCGGTCGGTGTCCCGCAGGCGGTCCAGCTCGCGGTCGTGCAGGGTGATCAGTGGGCGGTCGTCGAGGGCGAAGTCGATGTGGCCCTCGATGAGCGCGTCCAGGAGCGCCTCGGGGGACCGGTCACCGGAGGCGTCCTCGGAGACCCTCAGCTGCCCGCCGGCCAGCAGCCGCTCGCTGATGCCCACGAGCAGTTCGGCGAGCATCGCGTCCTTGCCCGGGAAGTGCCGGTAGAGGCCGGGGCCGCTGATGCCGACGGCGGCGCCTATCTCGTCCACGCCGACCCCGTGGAAGCCGCGCTCGGCAAAGAGGCGGGCGGCCTCCTTGAGGATCTGCTCACGGCGGGTGGGAGCCGCGACGCGGGCGGCGGCATGGGTGCTCATGAACAGTCATTCTAGACAGGTTCGTTAGCGGTCGTTAACCTATGGGATACGTTAACGCTCACTAACAACCTCTCCCGCTACGGACGGGACCGAGGTCGTCACACTGCGGTACGGGCAAGGGGGCTCGACAGGATGCAGCAGGCACCGGTGCTGGCGAGCGCGGCCGATCCCGCTTCGGAGGCCTGGCAGGCCAACGAGGCGGCGCATCACGCGCTCACCGACGAGCTGCGCAAGCGGCTCGCCACGGCCAGGCTCGGCGGGGGTGAGAAGGCCCGCGCCCGGCATGTGGCGCGCGGCAAGCTGCTGCCCCGGGAACGGGTGGACACCCTGCTCGACGCGGGGTCGCCCTTCCTGGAGCTGGCGCCACTGGCGGCCGAGGGGCTGTACGGGGGCGCGGCGCCGGCCGCCGGGGTGATCGCCGGGATCGGCCGGGTCAGCGGCCGGGAGTGCGTGATCGTCGCCAATGACGCGACCGTCAAGGGCGGCACGTACTACCCGATGACCGTGAAGAAGCACCTGCGGGCCCAGGAGGTGGCGCTGGAGAACCGGCTCCCCTGCCTGTACCTGGTGGACTCGGGCGGCGCCTTCCTGCCGATGCAGGACGAGGTGTTCCCGGACCGGGAGCACTTCGGGCGGATCTTCTACAACCAGGCCCGGATGTCCGGCGCCGGCATCCCGCAGATCGCGGCGGTGCTGGGGTCCTGCACAGCCGGTGGGGCGTACGTCCCGGCGATGAGCGACGAGGCCGTGATCGTCCGCAACCAGGGGACGATCTTCCTCGGCGGGCCGCCGCTGGTGAAGGCCGCGACCGGCGAGGTCGTGACCGCCGAGGAGCTGGGCGGCGGCGAGGTCCACTCCCGTACGTCGGGGGTCACCGACCATCTCGCGGAGGACGACGCGCACGCGCTGCGCATCGTGCGGAACATCGTGGCCACGCTGCCGGACCGGGGCGCGCTGCCGTGGTCCGTCCAGCCGGCCGACGAGCCGAAGGTGGACCCCGCCGGTCTGTACGGGGCGGTCCCGGTCGACTCGCGCACGCCCTACGACGTGCGCGAGGTGATCGCCCGGGTCGTCGACGGCTCGCGGTTCGCCGAGTTCAAGGCGGAGTACGGCACGACGCTGATCACCGGGTTCGCGCACATCCACGGCCACCCCGTCGGCATCGTCGCGAACAACGGCATCCTGTTCTCCGAGTCCGCCCAGAAGGGCGCGCACTTCATCGAGCTGTGCGACCAGCGCGGCATCCCGCTGGTCTTCCTGCAGAACATCTCGGGCTTCATGGTCGGCCGCGACTACGAGGCGGGCGGCATCGCCAAGCACGGCGCCAAGATGGTCACCGCCGTCGCCTGCACGCGGGTACCGAAGCTGACCGTGGTGGTCGGCGGGTCCTACGGCGCGGGCAACTACTCCATGTGCGGCCGGGCCTACTCCCCCCGTTTCCTGTGGATGTGGCCCAACGCGAAGATCTCCGTGATGGGCGGCGAGCAGGCCGCGTCCGTCCTCGCCACGGTCAAGCGCGACCAGCTGGGCGACGACTGGAGCACCGAGGACGAGGAGTCCTTCAAGGCCCCGATCCGCGAGCAGTACGAGACCCAGGGCAACGCCTACTACGCCACCGCCCGGCTCTGGGACGACGGCGTGATCGACCCGATGGAGACCCGGCAGGTGCTGGGGCTCGCCCTGACCGCGTGCGCCAACGCCCCGTTGGGCGACGCCGGCTTCGGCGTCTTCCGGATGTGAGGAACAGATGACCATGTTCGACACGGTGCTCGTCGCCAACCGCGGCGAGATCGCGGTCCGGGTCATCCGGACCCTGCGGGAGCTGGGCGTGCGCTCGGTCGCCGTCTTCAGCGACGCGGACGCGGACGCCCGGCACGTACGGGAGGCCGATACGGCGGTACGGATCGGGCCCGCCCCGGCGGCCGAGAGCTATCTGAGCGTGGACCGGCTCCTGGAGGCCGCCCGCCGCACGGGCGCGCAGGCCGTCCACCCCGGCTACGGGTTCCTCGCCGAGAACGCGGGCTTCGCGCGGGCGTGCGCGGACGCGGGGCTGGTCTTCATCGGACCGCCCGCCGCCGCCATCGCTCTGATGGGCGACAAGATCCGGGCCAAGGAGACGGTCGCCGCGGCCGGTGTCCCGGTGGTGCCGGGCTCCTCGGGCAGCGAGCTGACCGATGGTCAACTGGCCGAGGCGGCGCACGAGATCGGCATGCCGGTCCTGCTCAAGCCGTCTGCGGGCGGCGGCGGCAAGGGCATGCGGCTGGTACGCGACGCGACGCTCCTCGCGGACGAGATCGCCGCCGCCCGGCGCGAGGCGCGCGCCTCCTTCGGCGACGACACCCTTCTCGTGGAGCGGTGGATCGACCGGCCGCGCCACATCGAGATCCAGGTGCTGGCGGACGGCCACGGCAACGTGGTGCACCTCGGCGAGCGCGAGTGCTCGCTCCAGCGCCGCCACCAGAAGATCATCGAGGAGGCGCCCTCGGTCCTGCTCGACGAGAAGACGCGCGCGGCCATGGGCGAGGCGGCCGTCCAGGCAGCCCGCTCCTGCGGCTATGTCGGCGCGGGCACGGTGGAGTTCATCGTCCCGGGCAACGACCCGGCCTCGTACTACTTCATGGAGATGAACACCCGGCTCCAGGTCGAGCACCCGGTGACGGAGCTGATCACCGGCCTCGACCTGGTCGAGTGGCAGCTGCGGGTCGCGGCGGGTGAGCAACTCCCTTACGGACAGGCTGATATCACCCTGACCGGGCATGCGGTCGAGGCCCGGATCTGCGCCGAGGACCCGGCCCGCGGCTTCCTGCCCTCGGGCGGCACCGTGCTGGCGCTGCACGAGCCGCAGGGCGGCGGGGTGCGGACGGACTCGGGGCTCGCCGAGGGCGGCGAGGTCGGCAGTCTGTACGACCCGATGCTGTCGAAGGTGATCGCGTACGGCCCCGACCGGGCGACCGCGCTGCGCCGGCTGCGGGCGGCGCTCGCGGACACGGTGGTCCTCGGCGTCCCGACCAACGCGGGCTTCCTGCGCCGGCTGCTCGGCCACCCGGCCGTGGTGGCGGGCGAGCTGGACACCGGGCTGGTGGAGCGCGAGGTGGACGCGCTGGTCCCGGACGGGGTGCCCGAGGAGGTGTACGCGGCCGCGGCGCTGCTGCGGCAGCACTCCCCCGGACCGGCCCGCACGGACGTCTGGGCCGACCCGTTCTCGGCCGGTGACGGCTGGCGCCTCGGCGGTACCCCGGCGCGCACGGTGCGGCATTTCCGGATCCCCGGCCACGACCCGGTCCAGGTGGGCCTGCGGCCGTGCGGCACGGGCGCGGAGCTGTCCTTCGGCCACGTCGGCGAGGGCGCCCGGCCACCGCTCCCCGCCTCCGGCACCTGCGGCCCCCTGGGTCCGCTGCCCGGCAGCGCCGAGACGGCCAGGACCCTGTCCGTCGACGGGGGCCGGATCACGCTCGAACTCGCGGGCGGCACCCACTCGTTCGCGTACGCCGTCTCCCCGGAGGGCCACTGGCTCGGCCGGGACGGCGACACCTGGCACGTCCGGGACCACGACCCGGTGGAGGCGTCGCTGTCCGGCGCCGCCCGCTCCGGTGCGGACACGCTCGCCGCGCCCATGCCCGGGACGGTCACCGTGGTGAAGGTGGCCGTCGGGGACGAGGTCGCCGCCGGGCAGAGCCTCCTGGTCGTGGAGGCGATGAAGATGGAGCACGTCATCTCCGCCCCGCACGCCGGCACCGTGACCGAACTCGACGTGACCGCCGGGACCACGGTGGCCATGGACCAGGTACTGGCGGTCGTGGTCCCCGTGGCCGCCGCCGGGGAGGAAGCATGACGAACACCGGCCGCACCCTGCCGATGACCGTGGCCGCACCGGACCTGCCCGCCCGGGTCCGCATCCACGAAGTCGGCGCCCGTGACGGGCTGCAGAACGAGAAGGCGGTCGTGCCGACCGAGGTGAAGGCGGAGTTCATCCGCCGGCTCGCGGTCGCCGGCCTCGGCACGATCGAGGCGACGAGCTTCGTCCACCCCAAGTGGGTACCCCAACTCGCCGACGCGGAGCAGCTGTTCCCGATGCTCGGCGACATAGGGGACGTGGGCGACGTGGCGCTGCCGGTCCTCGTGCCGAACGAGCGGGGACTGGACCGGGCCCTGGCGCTCGGCGCCCGCCGGATCGCCGTCTTCGGCTCCGCGACGGAGACCTTCGCGGCCCGCAACCTCAACCGCACGATCGACGAGTCGCTCGCCATGTTCGAGCCCGTCGTGGCCCGCGCCAAGGCGGACAAGGCGCATGTGCGCGGCTACCTGTCGATGTGCTTCGGCGACCCGTGGGAGGGGCCCGTCCCCGTCCACCAGGTCGTCCGGGTCGCCAGGGCACTGATGGACCTCGGCTGCGACGAGCTGTCGCTCGGCGACACGATCGGGGTCGCGACGCCCGGCCACGTACAGGCCCTGCTGTCGTCGCTGAACGAATCGGGGGTGCACACCGACACGATCGGGGTGCACTTCCACGACACGTACGGACAGGCCCTCTCCAACACCCTCGCCGCGCTCCAGCACGGCGTGTCCACCGTGGACGCCTCCGCGGGCGGCCTCGGCGGCTGCCCGTACGCGAAGAGCGCGACCGGAAACCTCGCCACGGAGGACCTGGTCTGGATGCTCGACGGCCTCGGTATCGAAACCGGGGTCGACCTCGACGAGCTCACCGCCACGAGCGTGTGGCTCGCCGAACAGTTGGGCCGGCCCAGCCCGTCCCGTACCGTCCGCGCACTCGCGGCGCAGTGACCCAGTTCCCACAAGGAGTGAACGTCCCCATGACTCTGGACCACCGGCTGACCGCCGAGCACGAGGAACTGCGGCGCACCGTCGAGGCGTTCGCCCACGACGTGGTCGCGCCGAAGATCGGCGACTTCTACGAGCGCCATGAGTTCCCGTACGAGATCGTGCGCGAGATGGGACGGATGGGCCTGTTCGGGCTGCCGTTCCCGGAGGAGTACGGCGGGATGGGCGGCGACTACCTCGCCCTCGGTATCGCCCTGGAGGAGCTGGCCCGGGTCGACTCCTCGGTGGCGATCACCCTGGAGGCCGGGGTCTCGCTGGGTGCGATGCCGGTGTTCCGCTTCGGCACCGAGGAGCAGAAGCAGCGCTGGCTGCCGAAGCTCTGCGCGGGCGAGGCGCTCGGGGCGTTCGGCCTGACGGAGCCGGACGGCGGTTCGGACGCGGGCGGCACCCGGACGACGGCGGTGCGCGACGAGGCGACGGGCGAGTGGGTGATCAACGGCTCCAAGTGCTTCATCACCAACTCGGGCACGGACATCACCGAGCTGGTCACGGTCACGGCGGTGACCGGCCGCAAGGAGAACGGCGCCCCGCTCATCTCGTCGATCATCGTCCCGTCCGGCACCCCCGGCTTCACGGTCGCCGCCCCCTACTCCAAGGTCGGCTGGAACGCCTCGGACACCCGCGAGCTCTCCTTCTCGGACGTCCGCGTCCCGCTGGAGAACCTGCTGGGCGAGGAGGGCCGCGGCTACGCGCAGTTCCTGCGGATCCTGGACGAGGGCCGGATCGCCATCTCCGCGCTGTCCACGGGCCTGGCACAGGGCTGTGTGGACGAGTCCGTGAAGTACGCCGCCGAGCGGCACGCGTTCGGCAAGCCGATCGGCGCCAACCAGGCGATCCAGTTCAAGATCGCGGACATGGAGATGCGGGCCCACATGGCCCGGATCGGCTGGCGGGACGCGGCGTCGCGTCTGCTGGCGGGCGAGCCGTTCAAGAAGGAGGCGGCGATCGCGAAGCTGTACTCCTCGACGGTGGCGGTGGACAACGCCCGCGAGGCGACCCAGATCCACGGCGGCTACGGCTTCATGAACGAGTACCCGGTGGCCCGGATGTGGCGCGACTCCAAGATCCTGGAGATCGGCGAGGGCACGAGCGAGGTGCAGCGGATGCTGATCGCGCGGGAGCTGGGCATGTCGGCCTGACCCGGCCCGACACCGGGGACGGTCTACAGCGGGGCGGGGCGGGGTGGGTCCGGGCGCCGGGCCCGCCCCGTCCGCGCGCCGCCCGCCCCGGGAGGCGCGAGGCCGAAGGCCGCCGGCCCGGGAGGCGCGAGGCCGAAGGCCGGCCGGCTCGCATTCACGCCGCGTGCCTCCTGCTCCAGGTGGAGCTGGAGCAGGGCGGCGCACCGTCGCTCGCGTCGCCCCGCAATTCGTTCGACAGTGGCCACCGGCTCCCACCAGAGTCCTGCCATGAAGCCAACGCGCCACTGGCCCCTGTACGGGCTCCGCATCCGCACCCCACGCCTGGAACTGCGTGTTCCGGACCTGGAGTTGCTCGACGAGCTGGCCTCGGTGGCCGCAGACGGGGTGCACGCGCCGGACGCCATGCCCTTCACCGTTCCCTGGACCGACGGCCCGCCCGCCGAACGCGGCCGGGCGGTGTTCCAGCATGTGCTGGGCACGGTCGCCCACTGGCAGGCGACGGACTGGTCGTTGAGCCTCGCCGTCCTGCACGAGGGCCGGGTGACCGGCCGGCAGGACCTGATGGCGAGGAACTTCGCGGTGACCGGGGAGGTCAGCACCGGCTCCTGGCTGGGGCTCGCCCACCAGGGCCGGGGCATCGGCACCGAGATGCGGGCCGCCGCCCTGCAACTCGCCTTCGCCGGGCTCGGCGCCGGTGCGGCCGTCTCGTCGGCGATGACGGACAACCCACGCTCACTGGGCGTCTCGCGGCGGCTCGGCTACCTCCCGGACGGACTGACGGTCGCCGCACTGCGGGGCGAACGGGTCACGCTCCAGCGGCTGCGTCTGGAGCGGGACCGGTGGGAGAAGCACCGCACGAGCGGGATCACGGTCGAGGGGCTCGACAGCTGCCGGGAGATGTTCGGCGCATGACCCTCCCGGTGCATCCCTACGTACGGGGCCGGAGCGGCCAGGACCACTTCCTGGACGATCCCGACCACGGGCACACGCCCGCCGGGTCGGAGAGCAGCCGGACCAAGCCGTAAGGCTCGCAGCCCGTGCGCGGCGGGTACGTCGAACCGCTGCGCGGCGGAGCGGCTGTCAGCGTGCCGGTCCGGCGACTTCCTGGGTACCGAGGACGGCGAGCAGGTCCAGGAGCTCGGCGCTGTCCGTGCCGACTGCGGGGGTGAACCAGAGCAGCCGCTGCCGGCCGTCCTCGCTGAACAGGTTGAGGCAGTTGACCTCGATCAGGCCGAGCGCGGGGTGGTTGAGGCGTTTGCGGTCGTTGCGCCGGAACGCCACGTCGTGGTCGGCCCACAGGGCGGCGAACTCCGCGGAGGTGCCGAGCAGCGAGCTGATCATCGAGGCGGCTTCGGTGTCCTTGCCCTCGCGTCCGGCGGCGGCCGCCCGCAGGTCGGCGACGAAGGCCCGGGACTGGTGCGCATGGTCGGCTTCGGGATACAGCTGCCGGGCGTCGGATTCGGTGAACCACCGGTGGACGAAGCTGGCCCGGGCGCCCCGGAAGCCGGACTGGTCCCCGAGCAGGGCCACCGCCAGGGGGTTCTGTACGAGGGTGACATGCAGGTCGGTGATGACCTGTGCGGGTGTGGACGTCAGACGGGTGAGCAGGTCGAGCATGCCGGGGTGGACGTGCGAGGCCGGGCCGCCGTGCGCGGGCACCGGGCGGTCGGCCAGGTGGTAGAGGTAGTCGCGCTCGTCGGCGGTCAGGCGCAGGGCTCTCGCCAGCGCGGCGATCATCTGTTCGGACGGCTGTGATCCGGCGCCGCGCTCGAGTTCGTTGTAGTAGTCCACCGACGCGCCGGCGAGCTGGGCGACCTCGTCGCGGCGCAGCCCGGGCACCCGGCGGCGCGGCCCGTGGGGAAGTCCCACGTCGGCCGGGCGGATGCGTGCACGCCGCGAACGCAGGAACGCTCCCAGCTCGGCGTATTTCACAGAACCCATACCTGCCATTGTGCGTCCGGCCGGGATGGCGGACACAGGGGATGACATCCCCTGGTTCCGCCGGCCGGCGCCGCGCATCGTGGAGGGCATGACGACGAACCAACCCCCGACCACTCCCCCTCCGGCGGCCCTGCGGACCGCCGTCGTGACCGGCGGATCACGCGGCATCGGCCGGGCGGTCTCCCTTCAACTCGCCCGGGACGGCGCCGCCGTCGTGGTGAACTACGCCCGCGACACCGTCGCTGCCGAGGAGGCGGTGTCGGCGATCACCGCCGCCGGCGGGCGGGCGGTCACCGCGCGGGCGGACGTGGCGGACGAGCACGCGGTCGCCGCCCTGTTCGACCGGGCGGAGCAGGAGTTCGGCGGCGTGGACGTCGTCGTGAACTGCGCCGGCCGGCTCGCGCTGTCGCCCATTGCCGACCTCGACCTCGCGGTGCTCGACGCGGTGCACCGCACCAACATCCGCGGCACCTTCGTCGTCGCCCAGCAGGCCGCCCGGCGGCTGCGCGCGGGCGGCTCGTTCGTGGCGTTCTCGACCTCCGTGGTCGGTACGCAGTTCCCTGCCTACGGTGCGTACGCGGCGAGCAAGGCGGCTGTCGAGTCGATCACGCTGATCCTCGCCCGCGAGCTGCGCGGGCGGGACATCACGGTGAACACCGTCGCCCCCGGCCCCACGGCGACGGACCTGTTCCTGGAGGGCAAGACGCCCGAGCAGATCGACCGGCTCGCCAAGAGCCCGCCCCTGGAGCGTCTGGGCACCCCGGAGGACATCGCCGGGGTGGTCGCCTTCCTCACCAGCCCGGCAGGGCACTGGGTGAACGGCCAGATCCTGCGGGCCAACGGGGGCATGGTGTGAGGACGCGGCCGAAGGCCATGCTGCTCACCGGCGCATCCGGTGGTTCCACGCGGCGTTCCTCCGCCGTGCCCGCACCAACCACCCTCTGACGCCGCCGCCCGGCCTCTGACCACGCCGGCCTCAGCCGGGAATCGGCCCCCGTGGGCCACACCTCCACGGACCTCTGCCTCCGCGTCGCGGAGAAACCCACTCAAGGAGACAAGACACCCATGCCCTTCGCCCATTTCAAGGTCCCCGCGGGCACCCTCACCGCCGAGGACAAGAAGAAGATCGTCGAGCGCACGACCGACCTGTACGCCGAGATCTACGGTGAGCGGGCCCGCCCCACCACCGTCGTACTGGTCGACGAGGTCCCCGACGGCGGCTGGGGCGTCGCCGGCAGCGTCCTGACCGCCGCCATGCTCAACGGCGACAACGCCTGACCTCCGCCTGCTGGTTGGGCCCGGCGCCACGGCGCCGGGCCCGGCATCATGATGGCCGCCGAGCCGGTGGCCGCAGGCGGGCACGCATGCCCGGAGACGATCGCCCAGCGGTTCCTGGAAGAGCGGCGTCATCGTCCGGTGAGCCCGGGTGTGCGGGCCCGGGGGCATCCTGAGGCTCGACAGTTCGTGAGGTTAGGCTAACCTTCGTTCGAACTTGTCACCGGCCGGTCTCCGGCTCGTACGAAAGCGGACTCCGTCATGCGCACTGCCCGAGTGTCCCGTCCCACCCGCCGCGGCCTGCTGGCCATGGGCGGCGCCGTTGGCCTGGGCGCCGTGCTGGCGGCCTGTGGTGACAGCGACTCCAAGGACTCCGGTTCCACCGGCTCCAAGAGCGCCGACGCCGGGCCGTGGAGCTTCAAGGACGACCGCGGGCAGACCGCTGAGGCCAAGTCCGTCCCGAAGAACATCGTCGCCTTCACCGGTGTCGCCGCCGCGCTCCACGACTACGGCGTCGAGGTCAAGGCCGTCTTCGGCCCGACGAAGGCCGCGAACGGCAAGGCCGACGTACAGGCCGGCGACCTGGACATCAGCAAGGTCGAGATCCTCGGCAACGTCTGGGGCGAGTTCAACGTCGAGAAGTACGCCGCGCTCGGCCCGGACCTGCTGGTCACCGCGATGTGGGAGAAGGACGCCCTCTGGTACGTGCCGGACGCGTCCAAGGACAAGATCCTCAAGCTCGCCCCCAGCGTCGCCCTGTGGGCCGCCCAGACCACGATCCCCAAGGCGATCCAGCGCCACGAGGACCTCGCCGCCTCGCTCGGCGCCGACGTCAAGGCCAAGGCGGTCACCGACGCCAAGGCCCGCTTCGAGAAGGCCGCGGCCCGGCTGCGCGCCGCCGCGAAGTCCAAGCCGAACCTCAAGGTCATGATCGGCTCGGCCAGCCAGGACCTCTTCTACGTCTCGCTCGCCAAGATGTCCGCCGACACCCTGTACTTCCAGGAGCTGGGTGTGAGGTTCGTCGAGCCGAAGGTGGACGCGGCGGGCTTCTTCGAGAGCCTGAGCTGGGAGAACGTCGACAAGTACGGGGCCGACATCATCATGATGGACAACCGGTCCTCGGCCCTGCAGCCCGACGCCCTCACCTCCAAGCCGACCTGGGCGCAGCTGCCCGCGGTCAAGGCCGGCCAGGTCATCCCGCGCACCACCGAGCCGATCTACAGCTACGACAAGTGCGCGCCGATCCTCGAGGACCTCGCGAAGGCCATCGAGGGCGCAAAGAAGACCGCCTGACCATGACGACCGCCGCCGCGCCCGCCCCGCCGCCCGTCGATCCCTTCCGGCTCTTCGGTCTGACCGTCCTGCACACGGAGCGGCTCAGCCCGTCCATGCTCCGGGTCACGTTCGGCGGGCCCGGGCTCGACGGTTTCGCCTCCGGGGGCCGCGATCAGAGCCTGTCGCTGTTCCTGCCGCACCCCGGACAGCCGGAACCAGTCGTTCCGGTCGATAACGAGGGCAACTGGTTCGGCCCCTGGCGGGCACTTCCGGCCGAGGAGCGGGCGGTGCTGCGCTCGTACACCGTCCGCGCGCAGCGCCGTGCCGACGGCGGTCCGGCCACCGAGATCGACATCGATTTCGCGCTCCACGAGGACGGCGGTCCGGCCTGCCGCTGGGCCGCCGCGGCCTCCCCCGGTGACGTACTGAAGGCGCTCGGACCGGCCGTCGAGGACAACACGGCCGTCCGTTTCCGTCCGCCCGAGGACACCGACTGGGTGCTGATCTGGGCCGACGAGACGGCACTGCCCGCCGCGACGGCCGCCCTGGAGTGGCTGCCGGCCCATCTGCGGGCGCGGGTCTGGCTGGAAGTCACGCACACCGACGACCGCCGGACGATCGACACCGCGGCCGACGCCCGGATCAGCTGGCTGGTGCGGGACGAGGACGCGCCGGACGCCGTGGAGGCCGTGCGCGCGGCCGAACTGCCCGAGGGGAACCCGTACGTCTGGATCGCGGGCGAGGCGTCCTCGGTACGGACACTGCGACGCCACCTGGTGCGCGAGCGCGGCATCGACCGCAAGCGGGTGACGTTCGTCGGCTACTGGCGCCGCGGCCTGAGCGAGGAGCAGCTGCGCGAGGCGGCGGAAGCGTCCGCTTCGAGCGACTGAGCCCGTCCGGCGCTTGAGCACGACGCGGGACGGCAGGACTCACCCAGCCGCAGCCGGCTCCGCCGGCCACGGCACCTGGGGCGACCGGTAGTAGTCGATCCCCAGCGCGGTGAACCGCGGCCCGAGCGCCGCGAGGCGCTCCTTGTACGTGTCCCAGTCGTGCGTCTCGGCCGGTGACCAGCCCAGCTCCGCCGCCCCGGGCAGCCGCGGGAACGCCATCACGTCGATGTCGTCGCTGTCGGTCAGCGTCTCGGCCCAGATCGGCGCCTCGACCCCGAGCACCGCGTCCGCCGGGGTGTCGGCGAGGTAGGTCGCCGGGTCCCAGTCGTAACTGCGCTGCACCTCGACCAGACCGGCCCACTTCAGGCCCAGTTCGGTCTGCTCGTTGTACTTCATGTCGAGGTACACCCGGTCCGCGGGCGACAGCACCAGCCTGGTGCCGTTCTTCGCCGCGTCCGCCACCTGCTGCCGGTCCGCGGCGCTCGTTTTGTCGTAGCCCCAGTACTGGGCGACCGCGCCCTTCACCGGCGTGGCCCCGGTGAGCTGGTGCCAGCCCATCACGGTCTTGCCGTGCTTGCCGACGGCCGCCTGCGCCCGCTCCATGATCTTGGCGTAGTCCTCGTGGCTGGTGGAGTGCGCCTCGTCACCGCCGATGTGGATGTACCTGCCGGGGGTCAGCGCGGCCACTTCGCCGATGACGTCGTCGATGAACCGGTACGTGACGTCCTTGGCCGCGCACAGCGAGCTGAACCCGACCTTGATCCCGGTGTACAGCGGCGGCGCGATGCCGTCGCAGTTCAGCTCCGCGTACGAGGCGAGAGCGGCGTTGGTGTGGCCGGGCATGTCGATCTCCGGCACCACCTCCAGGTAGCGGGAGGCCGCGTACCGCACGATCTCCTTGTACTGGCTCTTGGTGTAGTAGCCGCCGGGCCCGCCGCCGACCTCCGTGGAGCCGCCGTACGTGGCCAGGTTCGGCCAGGAGTCGATGGCGATGCGCCAGCCCTGGTCGTCGGAGAGGTGCAGGTGGAAGGTGTTCATCTTGTACAGCGCGATCTGGTCGATGTAGCGCTTGACCTCGTCGACGGAGAAGAAGTGCCGCGAGACGTCGAGCATCGCCCCCCGGTAGGCGTAGCGGGGCGTGTCGGTGATGCTGCCGCCCGCGACCTTCCACGGCCCCTTCTGGCGGCTGTCTCTCTCGACCTGGGCCGGCAGGAGCTGACGCAGCGTCTGGACGCCGTGGAAGAGCCCTGCGGGCTTCCTGGCGGTGATGGTGACGGAGCCGTGCCCCGCCGTCAGGGTGTAGCCCTCCGCGCCCAGTTCGCTGTCGCGGGAGCCGAGCCGGAGCCGGATGCCGTCGGAGCCCGCCCGTTCGGTGACCGGCAGGGCGTACCCGGTGGAGGGACGCAGCACGCCCGCCAGGTACTCGCCGATCTTGCGGGCCTCGCCGGACGAGCCGTCGACGCGGATCCTCGTGGCGGGAGTGATCGCGTACGGGGATCCGCCCGGCCGCACCACGGCGGGGGCGGGCACGACCTGGCCCAGCGGACGGGGCGCCGATGCGGCGGAACCGCCGCCCGCCGCGGATGCTGTGGGAGTCGCGCAGGCGGTGGAGATTCCGGCCGCCGTGATGAGAAGCAGCGAGCCGAGAAGACGGGGTAGAGCACGGGGAAGAGCACTGCGCTGCGTCGTGTGCAGTCTCACAGCCGGGTCCCTTTCTGCTGGATCACACCTGGATCTCCTGACCATTCGCACCGTCACCATGCGTACCGCTTGCCTCACGGATGGTCAAGGTGTAGACCACTCCCCCTTGTCGCCCGCACATGAACGTGGCCGACCGTCCGGGGCGCGTGGCCGAATTCATCCCGTCGGCCCCCACAGCCACTCCGCGTACGGCCGATTCCGGGGCGCACACCTCACCCTCGGGCGCTCCGGAATCGCCCAGAACGGAAAAACGAGCGCCACTCGACCGCATACCTGCCCGGTATCGGGCAGGATTGTTGCGCTGGAGCCCCTTCGGAAGCAATATCGACGGGTGCTCGAACGCCGCTCGTCGCATGACGACCTCATTGACCACCTGGTACGCAGCACCGCGCTCCCACGCGGTGAGGCAGCCCGGGTGATCCTCGACGTACTGGCCTACTTCGACGAGACGACCGACGTCTTCGTCCGCCGCCGCCACCGTGAGCTGCAGGCCGGCGGCCTGGTCAACACGGAGATCTTCGAACGGATCTCGGCCGAGCTGCCGCACCGGGCGGTGGCGCCGCCGGAGCTCTCGCTCCGCCAGCTGCGCCGCATCGTCTACGGCTGAGACCGGCGGACCGGGCCTGGCCCGACCGGGCCGGACCGCCCCGCGGCCGGGCACCCACTTACTTGCTTGTACCTGTACGTCGATGGAGGGCAGAGGCTCTATGTGCGGAATCGTCGGTTATATCGGAAAGCGTGATGTGGCCCCGCTGTTGCTGGAGGGCCTGCAGCGTCTGGAGTACCGGGGTTACGACTCCGCGGGCATCGTCATCACCGGGAAGCCCGCGGCCGGCAAGCCCGCCGCGCTGAAGATGGTCAAGGCCAAGGGCCGGGTCCGCGAGCTGGAGTCGCGGGTGCCCAAGCGCTTCACCGGCACCACCGGCATCGCCCACACCCGCTGGGCCACGCACGGCGCCCCGAGCGACGAGAACGCCCACCCCCACATGGACGCCGACAACAAGGTCGCCGTCGTCCACAACGGCATCATCGACAACGCCTCCGAGCTCCGCGCCAAGCTCGTCGCCGACGGCACCGTCTTCCTCTCCGAGACCGACACCGAGGTGCTGGTCCACCTGATCGCCCGCTCGCAGGCCGTCACCCTGGAGGAGAAGGTCCGCGAGGCGCTGAAGTCCGTCGAGGGCACGTACGGCATCGCCGTCATGCACGCCGACTTCAACGACCGCATCGTCGTCGCCCGCAACGGCTCCCCGGTCGTGCTCGGCATCGGCGAGAAGGAGATGTTCGTCGCCTCCGACGTCGCGGCCCTGGTCGCGCACACCCGCCAGATCGTCACCCTGGACGACGGCGAGATGGCCACCCTCAAGGCAGACGACTTCCGTACGTACACGACCGAGGGCTCGACCACGACGGCCACGCCCACCACGGTGGAGTGGGAGGCCGAGTCGTACGACATGGGCGGCCACGACACGTACATGCACAAGGAGATCTCCGAGCAGGCCGACGCCGTGGACCGCGTGCTGCGCGGCCGCATCGACGACCGCTTCTCCACCGTGCACCTGGGCGGCCTGAACCTGGACGCCCGCGAGGCCCGCGGGGTCCGCCGGATCAAGATCCTGGGCTGCGGCACCTCGTACCACGCGGGCATGATCGGCGCCGGCCTCATCGAGGAGCTGGCCCGGATCCCCGCGGACGCCGAGCCCGCGTCCGAGTTCCGCTATCGCAACCCGGTCGTGGACCCCGACACCCTGTACGTCGCGGTCTCCCAGTCCGGTGAGACGTACGACGTGCTGGCCGCGGTCCAGGAGCTCAAGCGCAAGGGCGCCCGGGTCCTCGGCGTCGTGAACGTCGTCGGCTCGGCGATCGCCCGCGAGGCCGACGGCGGCATGTACGTCCACGCGGGCCCCGAGGTCTGTGTCGTCTCCACCAAGTGCTTCACCAACACCGTGGTCGCCTTCGCGCTGCTCGCCCTGCACCTGGGCCGCATCCGCGACCTGTCGGTCGCCGACGGGAAGCGGATCATCGAGGGGCTGCGGAAGCTGCCCGAGCAGATCGGTCAGATCCTCGAGTCGGAGGACGAGATCAAGAAGCTGGCCGAGGAGTACGCGGGCGCGCAGTCGATGATGTTCATCGGCCGCGTCCGGGGCTACCCCGTCGCGCTGGAGGCCTCCCTGAAGCTCAAGGAGATCTCGTACATCCACGCCGAGGCCTACCCGGCCTCGGAGCTGAAGCACGGCCCGCTCGCGCTCATCGAGCCGGCGCTCCCCACGGTCGCGATCGTCCCGGACGACGACCTGCTGGAGAAGAACCGTGCGGCCCTGGAGGAGATCAAGGCCCGCAGCGGCCGCATCCTCGCCGTGGCCCACCGTGAGCAGGAGAAGGCCGACCACACGATCATCGTCCCGAAGAACGAGAACGAGCTGGACCCGATCCTGATGGGCATCCCGCTGCAACTCCTGGCCTACCACACGGCGCTGGCCATGGGCCGGGACATCGACAAGCCGCGCAACCTGGCGAAGTCCGTCACCGTGGAGTAGTCACGGTGGCGTGGTCACGCCCCGCATACGCGCCGAGAGCGGCCCGGCACCCACGCCCTGTGGGTGCCGGGCCGCTCTCGCGTGCGGGCGGGCGATCCCGAATGCCAACAGTGGGAACTCCGGCGCGAGACGGCCGGGGCAACAGGCGCCGGTGTTTGCCGAAGCGACCCCGCGGGCCACGGCGGACCCTCTCCGGATCCGAGCGGGGCAGAGGGTCGCCACTGACCCCACATGCATGCGATCGTGCTGTTTCCCGTGACGCTTATCCACCCTTCACACACACGCAATCCGCATGTACGGACCGGTAGCTTCGTTTTTTCCGCTGTTTCCGTAGTCGAGTTGACGCCACGTCGGCCATCTCCGGACGGAAAGAGACCGGCCGTTGACCGAGGTCGGATCACGACGGACGGAAAGCGGTCCCAAAACAGACCGTCCGCTCCCGGCCGACGCGGGAGCGGACGGAAACGCGGAACAGGAGCGGAAGGCAGGACGACAAGAGGCAGCGAGAACCGGTCCCGGGGCCTGTCGGGACGGCCTCACGGGACAGCCTCGTGGACGGGCCTTACGGCCTTACGGACCTCATGGACGGCCTCACGGGACAGCCTCGTCGACGGGCCTTACGGCCACGGACCTCGTGGACGGCCTCACGGAACGGCCTTACGGGATGACGACGACCGGGCGCTGCGCGCGGCGCGCCAGCCGGCCCGCCACCGAGCCGAAGATCCGGCCGACGATCCCGTGGGTGGAACCGACGACGATCGCGTCGGCCGAGTACTCCCGGCCGACCTCCTCCAGCTCGTGGCAGATGTCCCCGCCGCGCTCGACGAGCACCCACGGCACCTCGGAGAGGTAGTCCGCGCAGGCGAGCTCCAGGCCGAGGACCTCGGTGCGGTGATCGGGGACGTCCACGAAGACGGGCGGCTCGCAGCCCGCCCAGACCGTGGTCGGCAGCCGGTTGGCGACATGCACGATGATCAGGCCGGAGCCCGTTCTCCGGGCCATACCGATGGCATAGGCGAGGGCCCGCTCACTGGAGGTCGAGCCGTCGAAACCGACGACGACACCGTGCCGGAAGGCGGGATCGCAGGAGTGGCGTGCGTCTTCGGCCGCCTGCTGGTCCGACCGTGGGTCGGCTACCTGCTTGCGGTCCGCGGGTTCGGGGATTTCGTGACCGGCCATCGGTGTCTCGGCGAAGAGAGTCCTCGTGAGGAGAGCGACGTGGAGAAGCTGCGTCAGCGGGCGGTGTTGCGGTGTCCGGGAATCATCTTCCCAACCCCTTACCCCCAAGGGTACGGCGCCACTCCTCCACTGCCCAGACCCGCGCAAAGCGCGTGCGACGTTCCCCGGAGCATGCCCGAGACCTGCCCGGTATGGCAATGCCGGTTGCGCGGTACACCGACGTCGCGGGCCCCCGGACGGCCGCAATCGGTGACGGGTCGGTGACCGCGCGGGGCGGGGCCCGTTAGCCACGTGTCCATGCCCCCGCGGGCCTGCCCCGGGGGTCCGCCGGCCGTTCCGTACCGACCGGAACGCCGACCGAACCCCCGGGGAGCATCACGTGCCCGCACCCGTCCCGCCCACGCATCCGGAACCCGCCGCGCAGTCGGCGACCGATGTCGTCCGCTGGGCGGTGTTCGGCTGCCTGCTGGTACCCGCCGTCCTCCTGGCCCTCGGTGACTCCGCCGGCGGCGCCGCGGCCGTCGCACTCGGCCTCGCCGCGATCACCGTGGCCTGCCGGGTCCTGCTCCGCCGGTCCGCCCGGACGGCCGCGCGCGAGGGCTCCGCTCCGGCCCTCCGTCCGACCGAGGGGGCGCACAGGAGTGACCGCACTCCGCGGGTCGTGCGCCGGTAGAACGACTGATTTCCGCACACGCGACCGTATATTTTCAGCCAACTTCAGGACTCAGTCGAATCCTTGTCGAAATGGCCGATCAACCCCCTTGCCAGCAGGCAGGAAGAGACCAAGCGGTACGCTTCCACCCCATGGGGACGGGCCATGAACGCCAGGCGCACTTCCCTGCACGACTCACGAGTGAAACGCTTCGTGATCGAATGCTTCCCGCCAGGTTGCCTTGTCGACATAAAGCCGGTTGGTGAACTTGTCACGACGGCACCACGGGACGCAGTAGATTCGATCTTGGGTGTCGAAGGCTGGGGACTCGTGCACGACCGAGGGGACATGTGCAGGTGCGACAGGCCCGTAAGGACCAGGAAGACGCGAACACCGAGGGGGGCTTAGCGTCATGAGCCAGGACTCCGCCACCGCAACGGAGGCTGTACGGAAGCTGAGCGGGCGTCGACGCCGTGAGGTCGTCGCCGTGCTGCTGTTCAGCGGTGGCCCCATCTTCGAGAGCTCCATTCCGCTCTCGGTGTTCGGGATCGACCGCCAGGACGCGGGAGTTCCGCGTTATCGGTTGCTCGTGTGCAGCGGCGAAGAGGGACCGCTGCGCACCACGGGGGGACTCGAACTGACCGCGCCCTACGGGCTGGAGGCGATCAGCAGGGCAGGCACCGTCGTGGTGCCCGCCTGGCGCTCGATCACCTCACCGCCGCCCGTGGAGGCGCTCGACGCACTGCGCCGCGCCCACGAAGAGGGCGCACGCATCGTGGGGCTGTGCACGGGCGCCTTCGTGCTCGCCGCCGCCGGGCTGCTGGACGGCCGCCCGGCCACCACGCACTGGATGTACGCGCCGACGCTGGCCAAGCGCTATCCGTCGGTGCACGTCGATCCGCGCGAGCTCTTCGTCGACGACGGCGACGTACTCACGTCCGCCGGGACCGCGGCGGGGATCGACCTCTGTCTCCACATAGTCCGCTCGGACCACGGCACGGAGGCCGCCGGGGCATTGGCCCGCCGGCTCGTCGTGCCGCCGCGGCGCAGTGGCGGTCAGGAGCGCTACCTCGACAGGTCTTTACCTGAGGAAATCGGCTCCGACCCGCTCGCGGAGGTCGTGGCCTGGGCGCTGGAGCATCTGCACGAGCAGTTCGACGTGGAGACGCTGGCCGCGCGCGCCTATATGAGCAGACGGACCTTCGACCGGAGGTTCCGCTCGCTCACGGGCAGCGCACCGCTCCAGTGGCTGATCACCCAGCGGGTGCTGCAGGCGCAGCGGCTGCTGGAGACGTCCGACTACTCGGTCGACGAGGTCGCGGGCCGTTGCGGCTTCCGCTCGCCGGTCGCGCTGCGCGGACACTTCCGGCGCCAGCTGGGGTCCTCCCCGGCCGCGTACCGGGCCGCATACCGGGCCCGTCGTCCGCAGGGCGGCGGTCCGGAGCAGGTCGTCACGGCGGCCGAACCGGTGGTGCCCTCCCAGGGCAGCCCCGTGAGCCGTCGCGCCCCGCTGCCGGCCCAGGTGGGTCCGTCCCCGTCTGGCCCGTCGGCGGCCGTTACGGAAGCGGGCCGCGGGGAGCACGGGAAACCGGGCTCCGAGGCGTACGCTGCGGGCCGCCCGGCCCTGCCGGGACAGCGGAGCGCCCCGTAGGGTGGGGCACATGAACGACCGCATGGTGTGGATCGACTGCGAGATGACCGGGCTCTCGTTGACGGAAGACGCACTCATCGAGGTGGCCGCACTGGTCACCGACTCGGAGTTGAACGTGCTCGGCGAAGGGGTGGACATCGTGATCCGCCCGCCGGACGCGGCGCTGGAGACGATGCCCGAGGTGGTGCGGCAGATGCACACCGCCTCGGGCCTCCTCGACGAGCTGGCCGCGGGCACCACCCTGGCCGACGCCGAGGAACGGGTCCTGGCCTACATCCGGGAGCACGTGAAGGAGCCCGGAAAGGCCCCGCTCTGCGGAAACACGGTCGGTACGGACCGCGGCTTCCTGTCGCGGGACATGCCGTCGCTGGAGGGCTACCTCCACTACCGGATCGTCGATGTCTCCTCGGTCAAGGAGCTGGCCCGCCGCTGGTACCCGAGGGCGTACTTCAACAGTCCGCCCAAGAACGGCAACCATCGGGCGCTCGCCGACATCCGCGACTCGATCACGGAGATGCGGTACTACCGCGAGGCGGTCTTCGTCCCGCAGCCGGGCCCCGACTCGGAGCGCGCGAAGTCGATCGCCGCGCGCCTGTCGCAGCCCTCGGCCTAGGTCCTTCCGAAAGTCGCTGGTCCCGGCCCTTTCGGGGGCCGGGACCGGCGGCGGGGAAACGGGGGCGCGAGCACCCTCTCGGACCCTGTACACTTTTTCTCGGCCGGTCGGAAACGCCCGGACATGGTGGGTATAGCTCAGATGGTAGAGCACCTGGTTGTGGTCCAGGATGTCGCGGGTTCGAGTCCCGTTACTCACCCTGAATGATCAGCCCCCGATCTGGAAACAGGTCGGGGGCTGATCACGTTTGTCCCCCGCCGCGGGGTCAGGCCGTTCGGCCGGCAATGGCGTCAGGAGCAAGATCCCGGGGACGGCCTTCGGCCGTGCGCGCTCACCCGGCTGGTCCCGGCCCGACCCCGCCGGGACCGCGGAGCCCCGTCACACCGGCCTCGCGAAGTATCTGCTCCGCCGCGCCGGCCGGGGCTGGCCCATTCCCCGGGCCGTCAGTCGGAGCCGGCCGGGCACGCGTGGACCACCGTGTTCGCCCGGGCGAAGTCGACCAGCCGAGCGCTGCCCTCCGGCGCGGCCTTGAGCCGTGCGAAACCGAAGGCAGCAAGAGTTTTCTGCAATTGCATGAAACTTATTGAAACAACCTCTGCCCCGGGGGATGCTGTGGAGGTCGCGCCACCGGGGACGGGTGGCGTCGCGCTGGGGGTGGGTGTGTACGTACGCGAGAGCCGGCCGAGCCCGTTCCGGGTCCTCGGCAAGGTAAGGATCGAAGGTCAGGAGATCCTCGGAACCAAGCCGCGCGCCCTGCTGGTCGCCCTGCTGCTCGAAGCCAACCGGACCGTTTCGCTGGACCGGATCGTCGACGCCCTGTGGGACGGCGAGCCGCCGCGTTCGGCCGTCGCCAACATCCGTACGCACATCAGCGCTCTGCGGAGGCACATGGCAGACGCGGGCACGCTCGTGTCCCGGCCCGGCGGATACGAGCTCGTCATGCCCGAGGACGACTGCGACCATCACCGGTTCACGCGGCTGGCTTCGGAGGGCCGGTCCGCCCTGCAGGGCGGTGACCCGGAGCGCGCGGCCCCTCTGCTGGGGCAGGCGCTGGCGTTGTGGACCACGGACGTCGCCGCCGACGGGGTGCCGCGCAACGGCTGGCAGGCCGGGCCGCTGGACCATCTGGACGAGGAGCGCAGGCGCGTGGTCGAAGACCTCGCCGAGTCCTGCGTAGAGGCGGGCGAGCCCCGCTCCGCCCTGCGCGAGCTGCACGCCCTGCTGGCCGCCGACCCCCTGCGTGACAGGGGCTGGGCGCTGCGGATGCGGGCCCACCACAGCCTGGGTGAGCCCGGCGGGGTCAGCGACAGTTACCGGGCCGCCGTCCGGGCGTTCCAGGACCGGCTCGGCGCCAGGCCGGGTGCCGAGCTGGACCGCCTCCACCACACCCTCAAGGCCTTCTGACCCTCCGCTCCTCTCCGCGCAACCCTCAGTTGAAAGCGATGTGGACGCGTATACGACCCCTGGTACGCCCCCTTCGCGTCCGCTTCGCTCTCAACTCACTGCTGCCGCCCCGGGTGGCTCTCCGGTACCCGGGCGATCACCCGGTCGAGCGGGACGTAGCCGAAGTCGCGGGAGTCGACGCTCGCCGCCGTGTTGTCGCCGAGGACCACGGCGAAGCCCTCCGGTACGGCACCGCTCACGCCGAGGACGGAGGCCACCGGCCCGGGCACCGGGTCTCCCGGGAGTGCCGCCAGCCTCTTGAGCAGCCGGGCCCCCTCCCCCGCCTCCGGCCACCGCCAGTTGCCGGGGCGCTCGGGCTTGACCAGGACGACCACATCGCCGGTGCTCAGTCCTCCGGGGCCCTTCACCCGGTGGGCGATCACCACCTGTCCGGGCATCAGCGTGGGCGCCATGCTCTCGCCGGCGACCGTGACCCGCAGCCGGCTGCGGCGGACCTGGACGCATACGGCCGCGAACCCGGTCACCGCGACCGCCGCCGTCACCGTGAGTGCCGTCGCCACGAGGGCCCAGGGCGTCATACGCGCTCCGTCTCCTGTGCGGGAGGAGCCGGGGGCCGCTCGCTCTCCCGGTAGCCCGCGGCCTGGCGCCCGAACAGATCGGCGTAGCGGCCCGTCCTCGCCATCAGTTCTTCGTGGCTGCCCTGCTCGACGACACAGCCGTCCCTCAGCACCACGATCCTGTCGGCTTCCCGGGCGGTGCCCAGGCGGTGCGACACCAGGATGCTCGTCCGGCCCCGGCGGTGGCACCGCAGGGCCTGCCGTACCTCGTCCTCGGCCTGGGGGTCCAGACCGGAGGCCGGTTCGTCGAGGATCAGCACATCGGGGTCCTCGCGCAGCAGGGAGCGGGCGAGCGCCACCCGTTGCCACTGGCCTCCGGACAGCTCCACCCCGTCGTCGGCCTCGCCGTCCCCGCCCTCGTCGGTGGACGGTTCCGTGAACGCGCGGCTGAGCAGGGTGCCGTAGCCGCGCGGCAGTCCTTCCAGGAGTCGGTCGACGCCGGCCCTGCGTGCCGCCGCCCGGATGCGGTCGGGGTGGCGTGAGGCGTCGTCGCCGTCGCCGAGCCCGATGTTCTCGGCCGCCGACACGTCGTAGCGCATGAAGTCCTGGAAGACCGCGCTCATTCTGCGACGGAGTTCGGCCGGAGGGAACGTACGGATGTCCTGGCCGTCCCACAGCACCGTGCCGCGGGTGGGGTCGTAGAACCGGCAGAGCAGTTTGACCAGGGTCGACTTTCCGGCGCCGTTGTCGCCGACCAGGGCGAGCGTCGAACCGGCGGGGACGGTGAGGCTGACGCCCCGCAGGGCCCAGTCGTGCTGGTCCGAGTACCGGAACCACACGTCCCGCAGCTCGATTCCCACGCCCAGCCGGGCGGGCATGGCAGCGGCAGCCGGGCGGAGCACGGGCAGGTCCGGCGGGGCCTGGACGACCGCCGTGAAGTGCGCGAACAGCAGCAGACTCCGCCGGACCACCGCCAGTTGGGCGGCACCGGTGCCGAAGCTTCCCTGTACGGACGCCATCGCGGCGACGGTCAGCGAAACCTCCCCCACCGACATCGCCCCGCGTGCCGCCTCGCGTACCGCCCACAGCAGGCCCAGGGCGGCGATGGCACCGGAGAGTGCGGCCGGGAGCCCCTGGAGCAGGGCGTTGCGCATCTCGGTGGTCCGGTGCGCCCTGTTGATGGCCCGGCGATCGCGCCGCATCCGCGCCCGCAGATGGTCACCGGTGCCGAACAGCCTGATCTCCTTGGCCGCCTGCACACTGCCCAGCAGGTTCGAGTAGAACCACTCGCGGCGCTCCAGCGGAGTCACCCGGAGCTCGGTGTCCGCCCAGATACGTGCCATCCGCAACTCGACGACCAGCGCGGGCCCGGCCGCGAGCGACACGGCCGCCACCAGCCACCAGCTGACCAGGGCGAGCGAGCCGAGGAAGCCGAGTACGGTCACCACCGCCTGCAGCAGTCCCATGACGCCCATGACCACCTGTGGGGGTGCCTGCTGCCCGCACTGCTGTGCCAGCCGCAGCCGGTCCAGCATGGCCGGGTCCTCGAAGCGGCCCAGCCCGCTCCATCCGTTGACCGCCGCGTAGAGCCGGTCCTGCGCGGCCAGCGCGACCCGGCGGGACAGTTCTCCGCGCAGCAGCGTCTCGACGTGCGGGAGTACCGCGAGCGCCAGGCCGGCGACGGCCATCGCGAGGGCCGGGCCGGTGACCTGTGCGGGCGTACCGCCCTCCTGGGCGATCATGTCGATGAGCGAGCTCATCAACCAGGCTACGAGTACGGGGAGTTGCGCGAGCGTCAGACTGATGAGCACGACTCCGGCCAGCTGGGGCCAGGCGAAGCGAAGCGCCAGGCTGAGCACCGTGCCGAAGGGGCGTGCGGGCTGCCTCACGGGGTCACCGGCGCGAAGGATCCCAGCCGCTCGTGTGCGACCGGCGTCACCGCTCCGTCGGCGGCGAGCCTGCACACCACGGGATAGCCGACCACTCCGAACGCCTCGGCCACCGTGGCCGCGTGCTCCCCTGACACCACCGTGGCCACCTCCGCCAGGGCGTCCACGTAGTCCTGCTCCTCCGGCCCCGGTGCGACGACCGCCAGTACGGCGGAGACCGGCAGCCCGAGCCCGGGCACCGCGGCGACGAACCGGGGCAGCAGCGCGGCGCACGGTGGGCAGCCCGTACTGAAGAAGGCGACGAGTGCGCCGTCCGGCAGATCGCCGGGGCGGATCGTCCGGCCCTGTGAGGTAACGGCCTCGAAGTCACGGACGGCAGGGGCGACTCCGGCGTCGTGATCCGGGCCCGGGCCGCCCGCCGTGCCGGGCCCGGCACCCGTACGGAGTCTGCGGATCAGGCCGTAGGTCAGGGTCAGGTTCAACAGGGCGATCGCTCCGACGAGGGCGATCGCCGCGCCCATGAGGGACACGTCAGCTCCTTGAGGTGTGTGTGACGCCGTGGGCCGGAACCTGCCGGACCGTGTCGGCGATGTCGTCGAGGGTCACGGCGACCAGGGCTCCGAGCGCCCCGAACCCGGCAGCGATCAGCACTCCGCCCACGGTGGCCGGCTCGTCGACGCCCTGCCCGAGCCATGCGGCCGAGGCCCCGCCGAGCAGGAGCGTCGTGCGTACGAGATGGCGGGCGCCGAGCGTCGCGGGTGTCCGCCCGAAGCAGGTGCACCGTGCGGCAGTGCCCCGTATCCGCAGCAGGATCATGGCGGTCAGGAACGCGGCGAGCAGAAGCGCCGAGAGCCCGGCCCCGGCGGTACGGGTGACCGGCACGGCCAGCAGGACCGGCGCGGACGCCTCGGCGACGCAGACCGCCCGCGCGGCGGCGGGCCGCAGTCCGGCGGGCACCAGGGGCCAGGCGTCGAGCTCCGCGACGAAGCCGGCGTAAGCGGCGCGGGAGCGGAGCTTGCCGACTGCCGCCGCCAGAAAGGTGAGGGCGGTCAGCACCTGGCAGGCGACGACGACGTACGGCACGACTCCCCCTTGCCGCCCTGTCCGAGAGGCGGCCGCATCGCCCGTCCGGCGGTTTCGGACGGGGTGCGCAGACTAGGAGGCGGGCATACACACGACATACCGACGGGCCTGGATGTCCGGTGTACGCAGGGGAGTTAGCGTGCCGCACCATCCGATCGCAGCGAGCGGTCGGCGGGAGAGGGAGAGCGCGATGCGCACATTCCGGAAGATGGCCGACAAGCTGGCGGACCGGGTGGCGCCCGAGGTCACGGGCGAGGCCGTGTGGTGGTACAAGTACCGCTGCTACAACGGCAGGATCCAGCGCAACCAGTGCTGGGACAGCTCGTTCTGCAACGGCTGGGAGTACACCGGCGAAGCCTGCAACTGATCAACGATCGAGCCGCCGGTGTGCGGACACGGACGCCCGTGTCCGCACACCGGCATTCCGCGAGGGGGACCAGGTGCTGGGCACCGCCTTCAGTCATGTCCGGCACAGAGCCGGGCGGAGTCTGGCGCTCGTCGCAGGAGTGCTGGCCGCGACGACCGGCTTCACGCTTCTGACGTCCACCGCCGAGACCTCGCAGCTGCGCACCACCGGAACCGTGAACGACAACTTCCGCGGCGCCTACGACATCCTGGTCCGGCCCGCGGGATCGCACAGCGAGCAGGAGAGCGGTCAGGGGCTGGTGCGGCCCAACTTCCTGTCCGGGCAGTTCGGCGGGATCACCCGGGGCCAGCAGGACCGGATCGCGCGGATGACGGGTGTGGAGGTCGCCGCGCCGGTCGCCATGGTCGGGTACGTCCTCGCCAACAGCAGGGCCGCCGTCGACGTCACGGAGCAGGTGGACCGCGCCCGTACCCAGCAGCTGATCACCGTGAAGCCGACCTGGCACACCGACCGCGGACTCAGCACGCTCGACGACGACCTGCCCAACTACGTCTACGTGACGAGGAACAAGGTCGTGTGGCCCGAATCCCACATCGACCTGGCGAGGGAGCGGTCGGACCCCTCCTGGCATTCCCCGCCCCCCTCCTACCCCAACGGGTTCGACACCAGGAAGGCGCTGGCCGTCTGCGACAACCCGGGACAGTCCCTGCCGCCCCTGGAGGTGATGCCGGACGGCCGTTCCGTGCCGGTCTGCGCCACTGATGTCTCCCTGTCGCAGTCCGCGAGCAGCCGCGGCCACCTGGAGGCCGTCCACCTGGCCGGCGACGGGTCCTTCCGGACGGAGTGGGAGACGTCGCCCCGGCTGACCGTGGACATCTCCTGGCCGGTCTCCATGCTGCTCGCGGCGATCGACCCGGGGCAGGAGGCGAAGCTGGTCGGGCTGGACAAGGCGCTCGTGTCCGGCCGCTACCTGCGGCAGACGGAGACCGTGGCCGACCGGGCCGCGGACTCCGGGCGGAGCCGGTCGGTACCCCTGCTGATGTCCACCGAGCCGCAGGTCGACGAGCAGCTCTCGGTCGCCGTCTCCCGCTCGCCCGACGGGCCGGTCCCTCTCGCCGGCCTGGCCCGCCGGGCCCTCGACACGGCGATCGAAGAGCAGCGCGGAGCCCGCGTCGCCGACCGCTCCTACTCCGTCGACAAGGTCTACGGGACGGACCGCAGGGGCGCCGACCTGTACCGGATCATCCAGTCCGGAGCGCCCTCCTACCGGGCCGCCGCGGACGGCAGCCTGACTCCGCGGACGGTCCCGGCCGACCTCGACGAGCTGTGGGCCAACAGCAACCACACCGGGTGGCCCACCCCGTGGCTGGCGCGGGACAGCAAACAGCGGCCGCTCACCCGCGTACCCGAGTACCAGGCGCCCGACTTCCGGTCCGGCGCCTGGATGGGGGACGGGCTGGCTGTGGGGACGTACGACCCGAAGCGGCTGACCGAGTTCTCGGCCCTGTCCGAGGTCCCGATGGAGACGTACCAGCCGGTCGAGGCGACCGGGGCCGACGCCACCGCGCGCACGCTGCTGGGCGGCCGGGCGCTGATGCCGAACTCCAACCCCGGCGGCTACCTCGCCACCCCGCCCCAGCTCCTCACCACGCTCGCCGCACTCCCCCGCGTCCTGGATCCCGCCTCGGAACAGGCCGCGGCGCCCATCTCCGCGATCCGGGTCCGCGTCGACGGCGTCACCGGGACCGACGCGCAGTCCCGCGAGCGCGTACGTCTCGTCGCCGAGCGGATCGGCAAGGAGACCGGGCTCGGTGTCGACCTCACCATGGGATCCTCCCCCGCTCCCCGTACCGTCCACCTGCCGGCGGGCGACTACGGGCGCCCGGCACTGGCCCTGTCCGAGGGCTGGTCGCGCAAGGGCGTCGCCGCGCGCATCGTCGAGGCGTCCGACCGCAAGAGCCTGCTGCTGTTCGGGCTCGTCCTCGGGGTCTGCGCCCTCTTCCTCGTCAACTCCGCGTCCGCCGCCGTCCGTGACCGCCGGCGCGAACTCGCGGTGCTGGCCTGCCTGGGCTGGTCCCGCTCCCGGGTCACCTCGCTCGTCATCGGTGAGACCGCTCTGCTCGGTACCGTCGCGGGGGTCCTCGGCGCGCTCCTGTCCCTGCTGCTCGCCGGGCCGGCCGGCCTCGGCGTCTCGCCCCTGCGGGCTGCCGCGGCCGTGCCCATCGCGCTCGTCCTGTCCGTCCTCGCCGCGGCCGTGCCCGCGCTGCGCGCTTCGGCGGGGCACCCGGCCACGAGCCTGCGCCCGGCGGTCCGCGCGGCCCGGCGTCCGCGCCGGCACCGCACCGTCGCCGGTCTGGCCCGCGCCAACCTGGCCCGGGTGCCGGGCCGGACGCTGCTGGGCGCGGCGGCTCTCGCCGTCGGGGTCGCGGCGGTCACCGCGGTCGCCGCCATCCTCTGGTCGTTCGAGGACGATGTCGTCGGCACGGTGATGGGCGACGCCATCGCGCTCGAGGCCCGCGGCGTCGACATCGCCGCCGCCGCCGGTACCGCCCTGCTCGGCGCGTTCGCCGCCGCCGACGTCATCTACCTCGGCGTCCGCGAACGGGCCGCCGAGTTCGCCGTACTGCAGGCCACCGGCTGGTCGGACGGCGAACTCACCCGGCTCGTCCTGACCGAGGGCGCCGTTCTCGGGGCCCTCGGCGCCACCGCCGGGGCCGCCACCGGGACCGGCCTCATCGCCTGGCTCACCGGCACCGTCACCGCGGCCCTCGTCACCACCGCGCTGCTCGCCGCCGCGGCCGGGGTCGCCCTCGCCGCCGCGGCCTCGCTCGTCCCCGCGGTGATGCTCACCCGGAGCCCCACCAGCGTGCTCCTCCAGGAGGAATAGGAAGCCATGTCGGACACGGGAACAGAGCGGCTGACCGGACGAGCGGTGACCGCCGGCGCGGCCGTCGAGGTCGTCGGGCTCAGCAAGGTCTTCGGCAAGGGCGCGGCGGCGATCACCGCGGCCGCCGCGATCGACCTGACGGTCCCCGCGGGGCAGATCGTCGCCCTCACCGGCCGTTCGGGGTCCGGCAAGTCGACCCTGCTGCATCTGCTGGGTGCGATCGAACGCGCCGACTCGGGCTCGGTACGGGTCGGGGAGACCGAGGTGACGGCCCTGCGCCCCCGCGGGCTCGCCGCCTACCGCCGTACGGTCGGCTTCGTCTTCCAGCGCTTCCACCTGCTGCCCGCCCTGACCGTCATCGACAACGTCCTGGCGCCCGTGCTGCCCCGCCGGGCCGGCTTCGACGCCCCCGCGCGCGCCCGTGAGCTGCTGGAGGCCGTGGGGCTGGCCGACCGCGAGAAGGCCCACCCCGCGCAGCTCTCCGGCGGTCAGCAGCAGCGCGTCGCGCTGGCCCGTGCCCTGATCGCCACGCCCCGGCTCCTGCTCGCCGACGAGCCCACCGGAGCCCTGGACTCGGCCACCGGAGCCGCGGTCATGGACCTGATCGTGCGGCTCGGGCGCGAGCACGGGACCACGGTCCTGATCGCCACGCACGAGGAACAGGTGGCCGAGACCTGCGACCGGGTGATCGGCCTGCGGGACGGGCGGACGGTCACCGACTCGGGCTGACGACGCCCCGGGAGGGGCCGGCGCGGGAGGGGCCGGCGCGGGAGGGGCCGGCGCGGGAGGGGCCGGATGCCGGGGTGCGGAGCGTCCGTCCCCGGCCCACGACCCCTCCCACCCGGACGGGCCGTGGGCCCGGCCGAGGTTGTCGGCTGCCACGGTCCCTGCGCCCCGGTCGGGAACCGCCGCCGCACACCGGCCGAGCCGCAGCGTCGGTTCCTGCGGCGCCGGCCGGTCTCAGCGGAACGCCGCCACGTTGCGGGCCGCCCAGTCGGCGAAGGTGTGCGCGCGGCGACCGAGGATCTGCTCGACGTCCGGGCTGATGCGCAGCTCGGCCGGGCTCGGGGAGCCGATGATGTCCAGGGTGTCGTCGGCGAGCTCCCCCGGCATGCTCAGGGACATGGCGGCCTTGGCCTCGGCACGGGTGAGCTCGTGGAACGCCACCGGCGAGCCCAGCGCGGCGGCGATGTCCGCCGTCTGCTGACGCGGGGTGATCACCTCCGGGCCGGTCAGCTCGTAGGCGCCGCCGATGTGCCGGTCGTCCAGCAGGCAGGCCGCCGCGACCTCGGCGATGTCCACCGGGTCGATGACCGGCACCCCGATGTCGCCGAAGGGGGCGGCGACCACCTGGTGCGTGCGGACGGACTCGGCCCACCACAGGGCGTTGGAGGCGAAGCCGCCCGGCCGCAGGATGGACCACTCCAGGCCGGACTCCCGCAGGGTGTCCTCCAGTTCGCGCATTGCGATCCGCGTGGAGCCGAAGGGCCTGGTCACCACGCCGAGCGTGGAGAGCAGGACGACCCGCCGGACTCCGGCGGCCGCTGCTTCGCCGATGATGTCGGCGGGACTGGCTCCAGCGGCGTGCAGGTCGCCGGAGAGCAACAGGAACAACGCCTCCGCCCCGTCCAGCGCGGGCTTGAGGCCGGCCGGCTCGGCCAGGTCGGCCACCACGTGACGGACGCCGTCCGGCACCGCCGCCGTGTGCCGTGACACGGCCGTCACCTCTCGGCCCGCCCCGGCCAGCGCCTGCGTCAACGGCCGGCCGATGTTTCCCGTAGCCCCGGTCACCACGATCATGGTCTGCTCCTTCGTCGGTTGCCCTTTGTTGCCTGCACGCTAGGAGCACGGACTAACTTTTGGTAAGGACATACCTTTGGGTAAGCTCATGCCATGACGGGAAGCGTGCAGGACAGGCAGGCCGAGGCGGGGACGCCGTATGACGTGTTTCACACCGACTGCCCCGCGCGGAACGTGATCGACCACGTGACCAGCAGGTGGGGCGTCTGGGTGCTGATCTCCTTGCGCGGCAACAGCCTTCGGTTCTACGAGCTGCGCCGGAGCATCCAGGGCATCAGCGAGAAGATGCTCGCCCAGACGCTGCGGGCACTGGTCGAGGACGGCCTGGTCTGGAGAGAGGTCGAGCCGACGACGCCGCCCCAGGTCACCTACGGGCTGACCGAGTTCGGCCGGGACGTCGGCGAGCCGCTGACGGACCTGTTCGACCTGGTCACACAGCGGCTGTCGCCGGGCAGCGCGGCGTAACCCGGAACGGGCGAGGGGAGCCGGAACGGCCCGCTCCCGGCCCTTCCTCGCTCCGCCGGCGCGGCGGCGGGCATCGGACGCCGACTACCCGGCCGTGGCGCGCCTCGCGAAGCTCATCGACCACGCCGCGCAGCCGCGGCAGGCCGGCAGGCGGAGGCTGGGCAGCGTACCCATGGCGTCCTCACGACGAGTCCCGGACCACCAGTTCGGTCGGCAGCACGATCTGCGGACGCTCGGTGTTCTCGCCCGCGATCTGCTCCAGCAGCACCCGGGTCATCGCCCGGCCCATCTCCTCGATCGGCTGGCGCACGCTCGTCAGCGCCGGGTCCATGTGACGGGCCACGGCCGAGTCGTCGAAGCCGATGAGGGCCACGTCGTCCGGGATGCGCCGGCCTGCCTCGCGCAGCACCTGGCGGGCGCCCGCGGCCATCAGGTCGGACGCGGCGAAGACCGCGTCCACGTCCGGGCGGCGTTCGAGCAGTTCGCGCATGGCCCGGACACCACCCTCCTCGGAGAAGTCGGCCGGGGCGATCAGCCGTTCGTCGGGTTCGTGGCCCGCGTCGGCGAGGGCCTTGCGGTAGCCGTCGAGGCGCCGCTGGGAGGCGTAGACGTCCAGGCGGCCGGTGATGGTCGCGATGGAGCGGCGGCCCCGGGAGACGAGGTGCTCGACGGCACCGCGGGCGCCCTCGAAGTTGTCCGAGTCGACCGAGGGCAGCGGCTCCGTGGCGGACCTGCGGCCGTTCATGACCGCGGGCATGCCGAGTTGTTCCAGCAGATCGGGCAGCGGGTCGTCGGCGTGCACGGAGACCAGCAGGACGCCGTCCACCCGGTGCGCGGTGAGGTACTGGGCGAGTCTTCGGCGTTCCCGGTCGCTGCCGACGAGGGTGAGCAGCAGCTGCATCTCGGTGTCGGCGAGGGCCGCGCCCACGCCGCGGACGATGTCGGAGAAGTAGGGCTCCCCGAAGAAGCGGCTCTCCGACTCGGGAACGACGAGCGCGATGGCGTCCGTCCGGTTTCCGGCCAGGGCGCGGGCCGCCCGGTTGGGTACGTACCCGAGCTCGGCGACGGCCGCCTCCACCGCCTCGCGCGTGTGCGCGCTGACCCGGGGTGAACCGTTGATGACCCGCGAGGCGGTGCCGCGCCCCACCCCCGCCCGTGCCGCGACCTCTTCGAGCGTGGGCCGGCCCCCGCTCCGTACTCGCGCTGCCGTCATGGCTGCCTCCCGTTCGCGGTCAATTTCTCACAGTCGGATAACCAAACCAAGTCCTGGTGTTGGCTCCCTTGACACTCAACGGGACCGGCCCGCCGTTCCACGGACAAGATCGTGGGAGCGCTCCCACTCTACGCGCGTGGTCAACGGGGCCGCGCAGGTCCCGGGGGCCGACGGAGAAAACGGCCGCGCACACGACTGGGACCCGGCATGGAGCCGGGTCCCAGAGGTGGCGCGAGGATCAGGAAAGGATCAGGAAAGGCCCGCCTCCGGCAGGGCGTGACGCCGGATCACATCGGAGTACCAGTGGGCACTCGCCTTGGGGATGCGGCGCTGGGAGGCGTAGTCGACGTACACGGTGCCGAAGCGCTTCGAATAGCCGTACGCCCACTCGAAGTTGTCCATCAGCGACCACAGGAAGTAGCCGCGGACGTCCGCGCCGTCGGCCACCGCACGCTGCACGGCGTCGAGGTGACCGTGCAGGTAGGCGATCCGCTCGGGGTCCTCCACCCGGCCCTCGGGCGAGACGTAGTCGTCGAAGGCGGCGCCGTTCTCCGTGACCATCAGCGGCAGTCCGGGGTGGTCACGGCTGACGTCCATGAGCAGGTTGTAGAGCCCGTTGGGGTCGATCGACCAGTTCATCGCGGTGCGCGCCTTGCCCTCGGGGAGGTGGAAGGCGACGTGCTCGGAGCCGGGCCACGGGGAGAACTCGCTGGCGCCGTGGACATCGTTGCCACTGCCGCTTTCGCCCTTCTCCGGCGTGGAGACCAGCGTCGGCGTGTAGTAGTTGATACCCAGGACGTCGACCGGACGGGAGATGGCGGCCAGGTCACCGTCCTGGACCAGCTTCGACCAGTCCACCAGGTGCGCGGTGTCGGCGAGCAGGTCCTCGGGGTACTCGCCGCGCAGCATCGGACCGGTGAAGATCCGGTTGCCGACCGCGTCGATCCGGCGGGCGGCGTCCGCGTCGGCCGCGCTCGCGGTCAGCGGGCGGACCTGGTGGAGGTTGAGGGTGACCGAGGTCTGCGCGCCAGCGGGGAGTTGATCGCGCAGAACCTCGATCGCCCGGCCATGGGCGAGGTTGAGGTGGTGGGCCGCCCTCAGGGCGGAGGCGGGCTCGGTGCGGCCGGGAGCGTGCACACCGGAGCCGTATCCGAGGAAGGCCGAGCACCACGGCTCGTTGAAGGTGGTCCAGGTCGTGACGCGGTCACCGAGCGCGCCCGCCATGATGGCGGTGTAGTCGGCGAACCGGTCGGTGGTGACCCGCTGGGGCCAGCCGCCGGCGTCCTCCAGCTCCTGGGGCAGGTCCCAGTGGTAGAGGGTCGCGACGGGGGCGATGCCCGCTTCGAGCAGCTCGTCGACGAGCTTGCGGTAGAAGTCCAGACCGCGCTCGACGGCGGGGCCGCGGCCGGTGGGCTGCACCCGGGACCAGGAGATGGAGAAGCGGTACGCCTTCAGACCCAGCTGCTTCATCAGCGCCACGTCGTCGCGGAAGCGGTGGTAGTGATCGGCCGCGATGTCACCGGTGTCACCGTTGTGGACCTTGCCGGGGGTGTGGCTGAAGGTGTCCCAGATGGAAGGGGTGCGGCCGTCCTCGGCTGCGGCGCCCTCGACCTGGTAGGCGGCGGTGGCCGCTCCCCAGACGAAGCCCGTGGGGAATCGCGTTGCCTCGGGCGCCTGCTTCGGGGCGATGTCGGGTCGTACGGCAGTCATGCGGGAGCGCTCCCAAGTGTGGACGGACAGGGGCGGGAAACAGGGGTGGAACTCCGGAGCCCGTACAGCCCGCGGTCAGGCACGGGCCGTACGGGAGTTCCGGGAAGACGAAGTGACCGCGGGAACGTCAGCCCTTGACGGCGCCGGACATGATCCCGCCGACGATCTGCTTGCCGAAGATCACGAACACCACGAGCAGCGGCAGCGTGCTGATCAGCGCGCCGGCCATCACGATGCTCTCGTCGGGGGTGTAGGAGGCCTTCAGTGAGCCGAGGGCCACCTGAAGCGTGGGGTTCTGCTGGGTCAGCGCGAGGTAGGGCCAGAAGAAGTCGTTCCACGCCTGGACGAAGGTGAGCATGCCCAGCACCATCATCGCGGGGCGGGCCACCGGCAGCACGACGCTCCGCACGATACGGAAGTTGCTCGCACCGTCGATCTTGGCTGCCTCGATCAGCTCGTACGGCAGCGCCTCGATCAGGTACTGCCGCATGAAGAACACACCGAACGCGCTGACCAGGGTCGGGAAGATCACCGACTCCAGGCTTCCGCTCCAGCCGAGGTCGGCCATCATCATGAACAGCGGGACGACGCTGAGCTGCGGCGGGATCGTCAGGGTCGCGATGACCGCGGTCATCAGCGCCCCGCGGCCGCGGAAGCGCATCTTGGCGAAGGCGTAGCCGGCCAGGGTGCAGAAGAAGAGCGTCGCCAGCGTGATGCAGCCGGAGACGATGAAGCTGTTGACGATCGCCTTGCCCAGGTGGGCCTGGTCCCAGGCGGCTTCGAGGTTGTGGAACAGCCGTCCGCCGGGCAGGAAGGGCGGGGTGGTGGCCAGAACTTCGTCCTGTGTGTGGGACGCGGCCACGAGGGTCCAGTACAGCGGCAGCAGCGAGCCGATGCCGACGACGGTCAGCGCGATGTAGGCGAAGGGACCGCCCTTCAACTGCTGTCCGGCACCGGGCTTGAAGCGGCTGGGGCGCTTCTGCGCGCGGTGCGCGGTGCGCACCGGGCGGACGGACCCCGAAACTTTGGTGGGGCTGGTGATGGTCATGGATATCGCTCCCGGTCAGACCGCGGATTTGCGTACGAAGCGGCCGATGAGCCAGTTGACCGCGGCGATGAGCAGCAGGAGGGCGAGCATCGCCCAGGCCACTGCGGCGGCCGGGCCGAGATGCCCCAGTTTCCAGCCGTAGTTGAAGAGGTAGATGCTGAGGGTCTCGTACTGGTTCTCGCTGCCGCCGGTCGCGCCGAGGGCGCCGCCCTCCAGCAGCAGCGGCTCGCCGAACAGCTGCATCGAACCGATGGTCGAGATGACGATCGTGAACAGGATCGTGGGCCGCAGCGAGGGGATGGTCACCTTGAGGAACTGCTGCCAGCGCGAGGCGCCGTCGAGCGAGGCGGCCTCGTAGAGATCGCTCGGCACGGCCTGCATCGCGGCGAGGTAGATCAGGGTGTTGTAGCCGGTCCAGCGCCAGATCACGATGATGGAGATGGCGATCTTGGACGTCCAGTGGCCGTTGGCCCAGTTGGTGTCACCGAAGCCGACGAACTCCAGCGCCCAGTTCAGCAGACCGCCGTCGGCCCGGAAGACCAGGGCGAAGACGAGCGCCGCGGAGGCCACCGAGGTGGCGTACGGGGTGAGGATCACCGTGCGCCAGAAGGTGCTGGCCCGGAGCTTGTAGTTCAGCAGGTGCGCCAGGCCCAGGGCCACGAGCAGCTGCGGGACCGTCGACATGACACCGATCAGGAAGGTGTTGGTGACGGCCGTCCAGAACTCCGAGTCGTTCAGGATCTTGTCGAAGTTGTCCCAGCCGACCCATTCCATCTGGTCCAGGCCGGTCATCTCGACCCGGTGCAGGGCGATCCAGCCGGTGTAGATCAGCGGATAGAGCCCGAAGGCGCCGAAGACGAGGAAGAACGGGGCTATGTAGGCGTACGGCGACGCCTTGTCGTCGAACCGCCAGAGGCGGCTGCGCCACGTCTGCCGACGGTCGCTCACCGCCTTCTTCGGGGGTGGCGGGGCGTATGCGTCCCGGGTGGGAGTCGAGGTGGCCACGGGCGGGAGTCCTTCCCTGGATTGCTTGGTTACCCGGGTACGGGGCCGGGCGGGACGGGCCGGGGCCGCCGGCGACAGGCGCGTGCGGTGGGCTTCCACGGGGCGGCCGGGAAGTCCCGGTCGCCCCGTGCAAGCCCTCCGTCAGGCTTGCCGTTCCTCGGCCCCGGGCCCCTGGGGTGGGGACACGCAGGTGCGGGCGGCCCGGGGGCCGCCCGCCGCTGCGAACGTCAGCCGATCACCTTGTCGATCTGCTCCGTTGCCGCGTCCCACGCCTTGTCGGGGTCGGTTCCGCGCTGCTCCATGTTGTTGATCTGGGTGGAGATGGCCTGCTTGATGTCCGCGTCCTTCGGGCCGATGACGGCCTCGGGGATGGACTTGGCCTCATCGGCGTAGATCTCGCCGATCGGCGCGTCGCTGAAGTACGGGAGCTTGCCGGTCTTCACGTCGGCCAGCTCGTACGCGCCCTTGTTGGACGGGAAGAGGCCGACGGCCTTGAAGACGGCGGCCTGCTGCTCGGGGGCGGTCAGCCACTTCACGAGCTTGCCGGCCTCCTCGACGTTCTTGCCCGACGTGGGCACACCGAGGAACGATCCGCCCCAGTTGGCGGCAGACGAACCCGGGGCGGTGGTGATGTCCCACTTGCCCTTGTTGGCGTCACCGGCGTTCACCGAGATCTGGGCGGCCATCCAGGCCGGGCAGACGACGGTGGCCATCGTGCTCTTGCGCAGAGCGGCCTTCCACGGGTCACTGAACTGTGCGAGGCCCTGGGTCAGCCCCTTGTCCGCGGCCTCGGCCGACAGGTTCCACCCCTGCTTGACGCTGGCGCTCTCCTTGTAGATCGCCTTGCCGCTCGCGTCGTAGTACTGCTCCGGGTTCGAGCTGACGACAGCGTTGTACATCGCGCTGGCGGAGTCCATGAAGTAGGTGTCCTTGGGCGCCTTCTTCTTGAACTCCTCACCCAGCTTGAGGTAGTCCTCCCAGCCCCCGGCGATCTTCGCGGCGACTTCCTTGCGGTCGGTCGGCAGGCCGGCCTTCTTGAAGAGCTCGGTGTTGTAGCAGAGCGACATCGGGCCGATGTCGGTACCCGCGCCGATCACCTTGCCGTCCTTGGAGGTGGCCTGCTTCTCCTTCCAGGACACCCACTCGTTGACGTCGATGACCTTGCTCAGGTCGGCGAACTTGTCCGCCTGCGTGTCGACGAGCTCCTTGATGCGTCCGACCTCGAGGCCGTGGACGTCGGCCAGACCACTGCCCGAGTTCAGCTGCTGGAGCAGCTTGGGGTAGTAGTCCTCCTCCTTGGCGGTGGTCTCTTCCTTCACCGTGATGTTCGGGTGCAGCTCGTGGTACTTCTCGAAGAGACCGGCTTCCTTGTAGCCGAACTGCCCGAAGTCCGCGACGGTCAGCGTGATCTTCCCGTTCGCGTCGGAGGACGTGTCGTCCGACGAGTCGGAGTCGCTGCTGCAGCCGGTCAGCAACAGCGCCGTGGCTGTCAGGCCCGTGGTGGCCAGAACCGCGACTCTGCGGCTCCGACCGGCGGCGGTGCGGGTGATACGCATTCCACTACTCCTTGTTCCAGGGTGGGACTGGCTCACTGCTTGGCATACGCGCTGGTGAGTGCGGGTGCCAGATGGTTCAGGGGGGAGGACACGGGCAGTGCCGTTCGCGCGAAAAAACCTCTTGCGATGTGGGAGCGCTCCCATGCGTCGATGTCGGAAGGTTGCTGCCTGGGAGGGGTGGGTGTCAAGAGTTGAAGGCGCTTCCGTTGCGCGAGCGTGTCCTGCAAGTCACGAGACCGTGTCCGGCCGAAGGCTTGCCAAAGCACGCAACCAAGGGAAGCGGACGAAGCGATTCCCGAATTCCCGCAGGTGACAGCCCTGTTGGCAGTCGATCTTGAAGCCTGCGCCGGCAGGCGGGGCCGATTGCGCCGGTTTTCCGGCACACCCCGGAAACACCCCCCGCCACCCCCGATTCTCGCGACGGCGCCCGCCGGAAGGTGAACGGGATGTCGCACCCAGGGGCCACCCAGACCCACCCCCGCGTTCTTTCCCCGAAGCCGAGCGCCGGACGGTGGCCGGGAAAGCGGCCCGGCCGATGACCGAACAACGCCCCCCGAGGGGCCGTTGCACCCCCATACGGCACCGGCGAACCTGACATGCCGACCCTCGCGCACTCTGTTAATTTCACCCTTATGCGCCTAATGATCACTTCTGTCGCCCAAGGCGGGTGACGCCGGATGGGAGTAGTCCGCGACCATCCCGAACTTGCTCTCTTCCTCTGTCTGTCCCTCGGCTATCTCGTGGGCAAGATCCGCGTCGGCCCGATCACGCTCGGCGGGATCTGCGGCACCCTGATCGTCTCGCTGCTGATCGGCACCCGGCACGTGAGCGTGAACGACGACGTCAAGACGGTCTTCTTCGCGCTGTTCATCTTCTCGCTCGGCTATCTGGCCGGGCCTCAGTTCTTCGCCAACCTCAACCGCAAGAGCCTTCGCTTCTTCGCCCTGTGCCTGATCGAACTGGTCTGTGTGCTCGGCATCGCCTTCGGCCTGGCCAAGGCGTTCGACCTCGATGTGGGCACCGCCTCGGGCATCCTGGCGGGCGCGGCGACCGAGTCCGCCGTGGTCGGTACGGCCACCGAGGCCATCGGCAGGCTCGATGACCTGACCGCCGCCCAGATCACCCAGTACCAGGGGCACGTCGCCACCGCGTACACCGTCTGCTACCTCTTCGGCCTGGTCACCATCGTGCTCTACACCAGCCAGATCATGCCGATGCTGCTGCGCATCAACCTGGCGGACGCCTCGCGCGAACTCTGGGAGAAGATGCGCGGCGGCGTCCACGGCCTGGAGTCCGACGAGCGCGAGGCGCTGCCCAGGACGGTCGGCCGCACCTTCCTGGTGACCACGGCGGACGGCCGCAGCGTGGGCGAGCTGGAGGCCTCCCTGGGGGGGGCGTCGTCACGGTGGAGGGCGTCAAGCGCGGCAGTGTGCTGCTGGACCCCTCCCCCGATCTGGAGCTGACCCTGAGCGACCTGGTCCAACTGGTGGGCCGGCGGCGCGGGATTCATCGCGGCCGGCCGGGTGATCGGCCCGGAGACCCCGGCCGTGCCCGGTCTCGACACCCCGCTGGCCACCCGCCAGGTCGCGGTCACCGAGAAGGCCACCGCCGGGTCGACCATCGCCGAGCTGGAGCGGGACCACCACGAGTTCCGCCGGGACGGCGTGTACATCACGGATGTGCTGCGCAACGACCAGCACCTGCCCGCCTCGGCCGAGACACAGGTGGAGCGCGGCGACGTGCTGACCCTGGTGGGTGCCCGCGCGGGCCTCAACAAGCTCGTCGCGAAGATCGCGAGCTGGACCTGCTGGCCGAGGCGGAACGCACCCTGGGCAAGGAGTTCGCCGACTACCTGGAGCAGAACTACGAGCCGGTCGACCCGTTGTTCCGGCTGGCCGAGCAGACGTCCGTGGTGCTGCTGAACGGCGGCGGTTTCGACGGACCGGAGTGGTTGGTCCGCGTCTCCCTGGCCAATCTGGACGACCTCGACTACCTGAAGATCGGCCACCAGCTGCGGGCGATCTTCGACGAGTACGCGCAGGAGTGGCGGGCCTCGGGGCCCGGGGCCGCGTAGGACCCCTCGTCCGGAGGCCGGGCCGGTCAGGCGGCGCGCAGGCGGTCCAGGGTGTGCTGGAGCTCCGCCTGGGCGGCCCGGCCCGCGGACTCCGCGTCACCGGCCACCACGGCGGTGACGAGCGCCCGGTGCTGCGCGTCACCGTGGTGCGGGTCGCCGCGGCGCAGCCCGAGCAGGTCCACGAGGTCGATCAGGGCCTGCCGCAGTACGGGGGCGAACTCGGCGAAGAGATCGGTGAGTACGGGGTTGTGGGCGGCCGCCACGACCGTCCGGTGCAGGGCGATGTCCGCGTCCACGAACGCGGCGTCGTCCGGCCCTGCGCCCGCCTCCCGCCTGGCCGCGAGCGCCGCGTCCAGGGCGATCAGGTCCTCGTCGGTGCGGCGCCGGGCGGCGAGGCGGGCGGCCTGGACCTCGATGAGCATGCGGACCTCGTAGACGTCGGTGACCGCGGCCCGCCGGAGCCTGACCGGCCACTCCTCCGCCTCGTGGTCGGCGATGACGAAGACGCCGGCGCCCTGGCGGGACCGGAGCAGCCCGAGCGTGGCGAGCGTGCGCACCGCCTCGCGCACGGTGGAGCGGCCCACGCCCAGCGTCTTGGCGAGTGTGGTCTCGCCGGGGATCTTCGTGCCGACCGGCCAGTGCCCCTCGGTGATCTGCGCGCGCAGATGACGTGTGGCCTGTTCGACCAGGGGGCTGGGGTGGAGCGGGCCGAGCGAGGACACGGGATTCACCTGTCAGGTTGTCTGAGGACTTGTTTTGTGGCTAGTGTACTGATCATGACGTACGGCGGTCTCCTCCTTCTCGGCTGCCGCGGCGGGGCCTGAAGCGATCGGCACCCCGCCGCGGGGTGCCGTGCTGTGCCGGTCGCATCCGGCGATGCGAAACGAGACCGCGTTCATGTCCGAGCTCACGTCCGAGTCCCCGTCCGACGTCATGTCACCGATGCACGGCTTCCCCACGATCTGCACGCCCCGCGGGCCCGTACCCGAGGCCTCGCCCCGCTGGAACCCGCAACGCTCCAGCTCGATGCCCTCGCACCGCTACCGGCCGGCGTTCGACCGCGTCGACATTCCGCTGACCGGCCGGAGCTGGCCGCAGGCCCGTATCGACCGCGCGCCCCTCTGGGTCCCCGTCGACCTGCGCGACGGGAACCAGGCCCTGGCCGAACCGATGGACACCCCGCGCAAGCGCCGGATGTTCGATCTGCTCGTCTCGATGGGCTACAAGGAGATCGAGATCGGCTACCCCTCCGCCAGCCGCACCGACTTCGGCTTCGTGCGGCATCTGGCGGAGAGCGGGGCCGTGCCCGACGACGTGACCGTGGTCGTCTTCACCCCGGCCAAGGCCGAGCTGATCGAGCGGACCTTCGAGTCCGTCGCGGGGATGGACCGGGTGGTCGTCCACCTCTACATCCCGACGGCGCCGGTCTGGCGCGACGTCGTCCTCGGCCGCAGCCGGGCCGAGGTGCACGGCGTGGTGCTGGACGCCGCGCGGCAGATGGACCGGCTGGCGCGGGCCAGGCCCGGGACGGACATCCGGTTCGAGTTCTCGCCCGAGGTCTTCATCCTGACCGAGCCCGACTACGTGCTGGAGATCTGCAACAGCCTCACCGGGCTCTGGGACGCCTCTCCTGACCGGCCGGTCATCCACAACCTGCCGGCCACGGTGGAGATCGCGACGCCGAACGTGTACGCGGACCAGATCGAGTACATGCACCGCCATCTGGACCGGCGCGACTCCGTCATCCTCTCCGTCCACCCGCACAACGACCGCGGTACGGGCGTGGCCTGCGCGGAGCTCGCCGTGCTGGCGGGGGCGCAGCGGGTGGAGGGCTGCCTGTTCGGCAACGGGGAGCGCACCGGCAACGTCGACCTGGTCAACCTGGCGCTCAACCTGCACGCCCAGGGTGTCGACCCGATGATCGACTTCTCGGACATCGACGAGATCCGCCGCACGGTCGAGCACTGCAACCGGCTGCCGGTGCCGCCACGCCATCCGTACGGCGGCGACCTGGTGTACACCGCGTTCTCGGGCACCCACCAGGACGCGATCAGCAAGGGGTTCGCGCATCACGCCGCCGGCGGTTCGGAGCTGTGGTCGGTGCCCTACCTGCCGATCGACCCGGCGGACGTGGGGCGTACGTACGAGGCGGTCATCCGGGTCAACAGCCAGTCCGGCAAGGGCGGCATCGCCCACCTGCTGCGGAGCAACCACGAGGTGGACCTGCCGGCCCGGATGCGGGCGGACTTCTCCCGCACGGTGCAGGACGCGACGGACGACAGCGGTCTGGAGGCCACGCCGAAGGACCTGTGGGACCTGTTCGACGCGACGTATCTGGCCCCCGGCAGGGACGGTTCGGCCGCCCTGGCCTCCTGGTCGACGGACGACGGCCCGGCCGGTGAGTACCGCTTCGTCTGCACACTGCGGGTGGACGGGCGCGAGGGCGATTACGAGGGCAGGGGCAGCGGTGCGGTGTCCGCGTTCACGGACGCGCTGGAGGGTGCCGGGGTGAAGGTCGCGGTCCTCGACTTCGCGGAGCACGGGGCCGCCGGAGGGCCGGTCACGGCGTACGCGGAATGCCGGGTCGGCGAGCAGGTCCGCTGGGGCGCGGGCCAGGACGCGTCGGGCGTGGCCGCGTCGGTGGCGGCGGTGCTGTCGGCGGTGAACCGGGCCCGGGCGTAACGCCGGACCGCCCCTGCGGACAAAGGGGCGCGCACCCCGGCCGGGTGGGGGGAGTGTGGGGGCCGGCCGGGATGCACGGGCGGGGGAAATCGGCTGCTGGGTTACTACTTGTACGCGCCGAACGCCTTCGTGAAGGCGAGCGGCTCCTGCGCGATGGAACTGCACGAGGCGTCCGCGGACGGCTTCGGTCCGCCCGCGCACGCCTTGTCCCGGGTTCCCGACCACATGGCCAGCCAGGCGAGGCCCTTCTCCTTGGCGAAGGTCACCAGCTGGGTGGCGTCCTCCACCTTGAAGATCTCCGTGGCCACGTCGTTCACGCCGATCATCGGCGTGACGGCCACGGTCTTCCACGCGTCCGCGTCGGAGAGCCCCAGCACCCCCTTGATCTGGGCCTGGGTGGCCGTCGCCGCCTGGATGGCGTACGCGCCCATGTCGCCGCTGTACGAGGCGCCGTAGTCCATCGCCATGACGTTGACCGCCCCGACGTCCACGCCGTTCTTCTTCGCGTCGGCGATCAGGTCCACGCCGGGCTGGGTCAGGCCCTCGGGCATCACCGGCAGGGTGAAGGAGACGTCCAGGCCGGGATGGGACTTCTGGAGCAGGGCGATGGCCTGGGAGCGGCGGGAGTTGGCCGCCGTGTCGGGCAGCGCCCCGCCCTCGATGTCGAAGTCGACCTTGGTCAGCTTGTAGGTGTCGACGACCTTGCCGTACGCCGCCGCCAGGTCGGTGGCCGAGGCGCAGTTCAGTGCCAGCTCGGATCCGGAGGCGCCGCCGAAGGAGACCCGGACGTCCCCGCCCGCCGAGCGCAGGGCGCCGATCTGGGAGGCGACGTGGTCGTCACCGAGTCCGGTGACCCCGCCCCAGAGCGGGGCGCAGCTGCCGCCGGAGGTGATGAAGGCGAGGGTGAACTGCTTCACGCCGGTCCTGGTGGCGGTGTCGACCAGGTCGAACGCCGGGTAGAGCGAGGTGTCGACGTACGGCGCGAAGCCCGCACCGTTCGCCGTGCCGCCGCCGCTGTCGGTCTCGGTGGGCTTCGGCGTGGGGGTCGGCGTGGCGGTCTCGCTGGGCTGCTGTGTGGGGGTGGCGGTCGGGGTGGGGGTCGCCGTCTCGGTGGGGCGGCCGCTCGGTTCCGGTGTCGCGCCGGTGTCGACGGAGCACGCGGTGTCGTCGATGAGGCAGCCGGTGGGGTCGGCGGCCGTGCCGTCGGAGCTGGTGACGAAGCCGACGGTGACGGAAGCGCCGGGCGCGAGCTCCTTGTTCCAGCTCGCCGGTTTCACGGTGACGTGGCTGCCGCTGACCGTGTGCTCGCCGTTCCACAGGGAGCTGATCCTCGTGCCCGCCGGCAGGTCGAATTCGAGCGTCCAGCCGGACTTGGCGGTGCCGGTGTCGTTGGTGACGACGTACTGCCCGGTGTATCCACCGGTCCAGCCACTGGTCCTCGTGTACGCGGCGCCGACCGCCGCCGCCTGGGCCGTGCCGGTGAGGGCGAAGACCGTGCCGCCGATCACGGCCGCGGCGACGACCGCGCCGATCGCCTTGGTCCTGGTGCTCGCCTTGCGCCGGTGCGTGCTGGTGCCCATCGCGTTCCTGCCTCGTCGTACGGATGTGGGGATGCGGGAGCACGCTAGCCGCACCGAATCCGACAAAGGGCATGAACCGGACTGGAGTTGATGTTCTTAGGGTTGGCTTAAGGAGCGCATCGGCCGCACTAAAGGTTCGGGCCCGCGCCGGAGCGGAACCGGGGCCTTCCGGTGCGTCCGGTCACACCTCGTCGCGGCCGTCCCACCCGGTGGCCGCGCCCGCGCCGCTGCGGCCGCTGCCCGTCGAGCCCGATCCAGATGCGCACCTCCGTGCCGCCGAGCACCGAGCGCCCGATCCGCACGTCGCCGCCGGTGGACTCGGCGACCCGGCGGACGATGTCAAGGCCCAGTCCGGTCGAGCCCACCGCCCCCCGTGCCCCGCCGCGGCCGCTGCCGCCGCGTGCCAGTGCGGCCTTCGGGTCGGCTATGCCTCCGCCGGCGTCCGAGACGAGCACGATCACCGCGTCGCCGCTGTGGTGGACGTCGACGGCGAAGGCGGTGCCCTCCGCGGTGTGCCGGAAGACGTTGCCGAGCAACGCGTCGAGCGCGGCGGCCAGTTCGGGCCTGGCGACCGGGATGCGTACCGTACGGTCGACTCCCGCGAGGCGCACCTCGCGGCCCTCGTCCTCCGCGAGCGCGGACCAGAAGTCCATCCGTTCACGGATCACCTCGGAGGCGTCGCAGCCGGCCCCGGGCCCGCCGTTCTGCCCCTGGGTCTGGGGGCGCTGTTCCCGGGCGGTCCTGATGATCGTGTCGACCTCGCGCTCCAGCTGCTGGACGGCCGCCCTGGTCTGCTCGGCCGCCGGGCCCTCGCCGAGCGAGGCGGCGTTGAGCCGGAGCACGGTGAGCGGGGTGCGCAGCCGGTGCGAGAGGTCGGCGGCCAGTTCGCGCTCGTTGGCCAGGAGCTGGACGACCTGGTCGGCCATGGAGTTGAACGCGGCTGCGGCGGACCGCAGTTCGGTCGGCCCCTCCTCCGGCACCCGGGTGCCGAGCCGCCCCTCCCCCAGGTCCTGGGCGGCGCCCGCCAGGCGGCGGGCAGGTTCCACCATGCGCACGCCCAGCCGGTCGGCCACCGCGACCGAGCCGACGATGAGCGCGATGCCGACGCCGGCCAGCATCAGCCAGGCGGTGGCGACCCCGTTGGAGACCTCGTCCTCGGGTACGAACACCTCGACGACGGCGATGCCTCCGGAGCCGAGCGCGGTCGGCTGGAGCAGCGCGGAGCCGCCCCTCACCTCGGTGATGGAGGCGCGCCCCGACTCCCGTACCGTCTCCAGGTCCTTGCGGGTCGCGCGCCGGCTGCCGATCTCCACCGCCACGCCGCCGGTCTCGTCGGACGCCGGGATGTGGACGGCCATCCTGCCCGCGGCCCCGGGTTCGGTGGTGAGCACGGCCCTCTGGAGCTGGGCGCGGTCGGTGGTGATGGAGAGGGAGGGTCCGATCGTCGCGGCCTGCCGTTCGGCGTCGGTGAACGCGCGGTCGCGCGCCATCTCCTTGACGACGAGGCCGAGCGGTACGGCGAACGCGACCACGACCATCGCGGTGACGGCCAGGCAGACCTTGACCAGGGCCCATCTCATGCGGGCTGCTCCGGGGGTGCGGCGGGCGGCTGGAGCTTCACGCCGACGCCGCGCAGGGTGTGCAGATAGCGGGGCCGGGCGGCGGTCTCGCCCAGTTTCCGGCGCAGCCAGGACAGGTGGACGTCGATGGTCTGGTCGTCCCCGTAGGACTGCTGCCAGACCTCCGCGAGGAGTTCCTTGCGCGGGACGACGACGCCCGGCCGGCCGGCCAGGAAGGTCAGCAGGTCGAACTCGCGCCGGGTGAGGTCGAGTTCCGTGCCGTCGAGCTGGGCCTGGCGTCGCAGCGGGTCGATGGAGAGTCCGCCGACCTGGATGACGCGCGGCGGCGGGGCCTCGCCGCCCGCCGCCCGTGAGCGGCGCAGCACGGCGGCCATCCGGGCCGAGAGGTGCTCCACGGAGAACGGCTTGGTCAGGTAGTCGTCGGCACCGTCGTTGAGCAGCCGGACGATCTCGCTCTCGTCGTCGCGCGCGGTCGCGATGATGACCGGCACGTCGGTGATGCCGCGCAGCATCTTCAGCGCCTCGGCGCCGTCGAGATCGGGCAGTCCGAGATCGAGGATGACCACGTCGAACCGGAAGTGGGCGACCTCGCGCAGCGCTTCCAGCGCCGTACCGACGCTCCGTACCGTGTGGGAGGCCTCGGTCAGGTGCCGGATGAGGGCGGAACGTACGAACTGGTCGTCCTCGACCACGAGCACACTTGGCATGGGCGGCACCGTACGCCATCGGGCCCGGTGCGGTCCGCTCGGTGACGGTAGTGGGGACAGGGCCGGGCCCGTGGTGCAGGATGTGCCGGATGCAACGAGGTCTCGTACACGCGCTCGCGTGGTCGCTCGCCACCGGCGCCGCGGTCACGCTGTCGTGGTGGGGTGTGCACACCGTGATGGCGGGCACGGCGTACGACCCGCCGCGCGCGGTGCCGATCGAGGCGGGTGCCCGGGGCGACCGGGACAGCACCGAGAACCTGTCGTCCTCCACGCACCGCCCGGCGCCGTCCCCGTCGAAGAGCCCGTCCGCCACCCGCCGGGCCACGGCCACGCCGAAGCCGTCCGTGACGACATCCCGGACGCCGTCACGCACCCCCGCCGGCACGCCGCGGCAGACGGCCACGGCGTCGGGCACCGCGAAGAGTTACCGGACGGACGGCGGACGGATCGTCTTCGAGCTCGGTACGGACTCGGCGAAACTGGTGTCGGCGACTCCGGAGCAGGGCTGGTCGGTGCAGGTGTGGACGAACACGACCTGGATCCGGGTGAACTTCACCCGGGACGACAACACGACGGTGTCGGTCTTCTGTACCTGGAACGACCATCCGCCGCAGGTCGAGATCGTGAAGTCGTGACGCTCCCCTCGTGACACCGCGAGGGCGCGGGGGCTCCGCCGTGAGGCCCCGCGCTCCGGTTCAGTCGAAGGCGGACGGCGGCGGCGCGGGCGAGGGCCGGGCGTCCGCGTCGTGCACGGCGGCCGCGCCGCCGGTGAAGTCGGCGAGCGCCCGCCCGTGTTCGACCCGGCCCGGATGCGGGTCGGTCGCCACCCTGCGGGTCAGCTCCGCGGCCTTCGGCGCCACGTCCGAGGCGAGCAGCACCGCGTTGCCGAAGCGCCGGCCGCGGAAGACGGTCGGGTCGGCGGCGAGCGCCAGCTCGGGGAAGACGGTCGCGGCGGTGGCGATCTGGCCGCGGAGATGGGCCAGCGGAGGCCCGTCGGCGAGGTTGGCCGCATACGTCCCGCCGGGCTTCAGGACGCGGCGCACCTCGGCGAGGAACTCGGTGCTCGTGAGGTGGGCGGGCGTACGGGCTCCGCTGAAGACGTCGGCGATGACGAGGTCGGCCCAGCCGTCCTGGATCTTCCCGAGCCCGGCGCGGGCGTCGGTGGCGCGGACCCGGATCCTGGCCTGCGGGTCCAGCGGCAGCTCCCGGCGCACCAGCTGGACGAGGGCGGCGTCCACCTCGACGATCTGCTGGGTGGAGCGGGGGCGGGTCGCGGCGACGTAGCGGGCGAGGGTGAAGGCCCCGCCGCCGAGGTGCACGACGTGCAGCGGCTGCCCGGGCGGGGCGGCCAGGTCGATGATGTGGCCGATGCGGCGCTGGTACTCGAAGGAGAGGTACGTCGGGTCGTCCAGGTCCACATGGGACTGCGGGGCGCCGTCGATCGTCAGGGTCCAGGCACGCCGGCGTTCCCGGTCGGGGACGAGCTCGGCGAGGCCGCCGTCCACGGGTTCGGTGACGTTGCCCTCGGGGCGCTCGGAGCCGCGCGCCGCCTTGCGGTCGGTCCTGCGGTCCGCGCGCTGCTTGCGGTCGCCCGCGCCGCCGGCCGCTCCTCGACGTGCCACTGCCCCTCGTCCCTGCTCATCATGTCCGGGGCCGGTCGGGGACCGGCCGTGACGGCTGCTCAAGGCACCCGCCGTCCGGCCATTATGAGCTCAGCGGCAGTTGTCGGCCGCTTCGATCAGCCGGGCGGCCTGGTCGAGCGCGGCCCGCAGCACGGCCGGGTCGGTGACCGGGGTGTCGTCGGCGGGCGGCAGCAGCCAGCCGCTGCCGGGGGACGGCGGCTCGGCGGGGATGCGCAGCCCGCGGCCGTCGGTCTGCGTACAGGCGCTGCCCGGTACGTCCCAGGCCTGCGCGGTGCCGGGGGGCACCAGGAAGCCGAGTGTGGCGCACGCCCCGTCGTGGAGCACCGGCCCGACGGCCTCCTGGTCGGCGCCGCGCCGCAGGATGTCGACGGCCTCCAGGCCCTGGCGGGCGGGGACCGTCACGAGGTCGCAGGGTTCGGGGGCCGGGGGGTTGCCGGGGACGCCGGGCTCCTCGGCAGGTGCCGTGGTGCCGGTCGTCGCCGTGGTGGCCACCGTCGTCGCGTTCGTCGCGGTCGCTCGCGAGCCGGTCGCCGTACCGAGGTGCAACAAGGGACCTCTCCTCTCATCGCCGGGCGGAGCCGGACTCCGTCTCCTCACGGACCAACGCGCCGACCGCGTCAAGGGCTACGGTGCAGCACCGCGCCAAAGGGTGGCAGTTCATGGCGGATCGCGGGCGAGATGTCCGGTTTGCTGGGAAACGCAGCGTGTGCGTCCCGTCACAGCAGGTACGTTCTTGCTCCGCCGGGACACCGGAGACAGGCGCCCGGCTTGCACCAGAGAGGGCCCCGCCATGGTGTCGACACGGGCAGTTCCCAACATCGCCTTCCGGCGGCTGCGCGGACAGCGCTCCGCCGGGGAGTTCGCTGCCGCGGTACGCAGGTCCGCTCGCGAGATCGGTGAGCAGGTCGCGTGCGACGCCCGGTACATCGGACGCGTGGAGTCCGGCGAGATCCGCTGTCCCAACTACGCGTACGAGCGGGTCTTCCTGCACATGTTCCCCGGGGCGAACCTGGCGGACCTGGGCTTCTCACCGCGCGAATCGGTACGCGGCCGGGGGGCCCGGTCCGCCTCGGACACCCCGCGCCCCCCGACTTCCCCGCTGCTCGTGTTCGGCAGCGACACCGATGAGGAGAGCGACGTGCTGCGTCGCGCATTCATGACGAGCGGCACCACCGCGGTGGCGGCCGCCTCCCTGGGCCTGGGTCTCGGCGGCGTGGCCGCCGCCGTGCCCGTGCAGCGCCGGGTCGGCGAAGCGGAGGTGGGTGCCGTCGAGAAGGCGGTGCGGCAGATCCGCCTGCTCGACGACCGGCACGGTGGTGACGGCCTCTACCGGCGGGCCTCGCAGCCCCTGCGGGCGGCGTACGCACTGCTCGACTCCGGCGCCGCGACCCGCCGCTCCACCTCCGACCGGCTGCACGCGGGCGCCGGTGAGCTGGCCATCTCGGTGGGCTGGCTGGCCCATGACTCGGGCCGGTTCGACGACGCCCGCTCGCACTACGCGGAGGCGCTGGCCACCGCGCGGCTGGCCGGGGATCCGGCGCTGGAGGCGCACGCGTTCTGCAACGCGTCGTTCCTGGCCCGCGACACGGGCCGGCCGCGCGAGTCCGTACGCGCGGCGGAGGCGGGGCACCGCGCCGCGCAGCCGCTCGGCTCGCCGCGACTGCTGGCGCTGCTCGCGCTGCGGGAGGCGGGGGGCCGGGCCGGGCTCGGGGACCGTACCGGCTGCGAACGGGCGCTGGGCCGGGCGCACACCGCGTTCGGGAAGGGGCCGTCCGCGGCGGACCCCGAGTGGATGACCTTCTTCCGGGAGGCGGAGCTGGAGATGCTGGAGGCGCAGTGCTGGTCGGCGCTGGGCGACTGGTCGAGGGCCGCACGCCACGCACGGCGGGCGACGCGGCTGCAGGACCCGCACTTCACCCGGAACCTGGCGCTGTACCGCGCCGAGCTGACCACGGACCTGGCGCGGGCGGGCCTCATGGAGGAGGCGGCGGCGACGGGGCACCGGGTGCTGGACCTGCTCGATCAGGTCCAGTCCTCCCGGATCCGGTCGATGCTGGCGGACGCGGTGACGGTCCTGCGCCCCCGGGGCCGTGGCTCGGTGGACGTCAAGGACTTCCTGGACCGCCATGCGATGTCCGCGACGGGTGCGTAGGCGGACGGGCCCGACGGGCCACTGAAGCCCGTCCGGCGTTCGCGGACGGCCTGTCGCCCCTTCAAGCCCGTCCGGCGTTCGAGGACGGCCTGTCGCCCCTTCGAGCCCGTCCGACGTTCACGGACGGCCTGGCGCCCCTTCAAGCCCGTCCGGCGTTTGAGGACGGAACCCCGCGCCCCGGAGGCCGGAAACCTTCAGATCAGCCCGCCCCTTCAAGCCCGTCCGGCGATTGAGGACGGAACCGTCAGCCCGGGACCGGGGCGCGAATCCAGCCTGCCCGGCGTTTGAGGGCACAGACCCGGGACCGGGCACAGGGTTCCGTCCTCGAACGCCGGACGGCTGGGGTGCCGGCCCACGTGGGTGCCGGCTCCGAACCACACGACCCCAAGCGCGCCCCGCGCGCTACCGCTCCAGGTGCCCCGTGTCGTTCCACCGCTCCAGCGCCGGCGCCCCGTACGCCCAGCCCAGGACCGACAGCGACGTCGGGTCCAGCCGGATGCGCGCCGCGAACGACGCGTCCTCGCCCAGCCATCGCGACCCCAGCACCCGCAGGATGTGGCCGTGGCCGAAGACCAGGACGTCGCGGTCGGCCGACCGTGCCCACTCGACGACCTCGTCGGCCCGGGCCGACACCTGGGCCAGGGTCTCGCCCTCCGGCACCCCGTCGCGCCAGATGAACCAGTCCGGGCGGATCGCCTTGATCTCGGCCGGCGTCATCCCCTCGTACGCCCCGTAGTCCCACTCCATCAGCGCGTCCCACGGCTCCGCCCGCTCACCGAACCCGGCGATCGCGCACGTCTCGGACGCCCGCACGAGCGGGCTGGTGCGGACCTCCAGGCCGGGCAGGTCCGCCCACGGCCCGCGGTGCAGCCGCTCGCCGAGCAGCTTGGCCCCCTCGCGCCCGGAGTCGAGCAGCGGAATGTCCGTCCTGCCGGTGTGATTGCCCTTGACGGACCATTCCGTCCGGCCGTGCCGGGCCAGCAGGATGCGCGGTGCCATGTGCGGCTCTCCCTGAAAAACTGAGATCCGAGATGCGGGATCTGAGATCTTGGACATCGACGGGGACGAATCCGTCCGAGTGGGAACGGATGGGGCGGGTGCGACGGGCGGAGCGGGGAAACGGATCGTCCGGATTTCCATCATCGCGTACCTTCGCGTGAGGCAACCTGGGGGGCCGCACAGGCGTCCCACAGACCACAGATGAATCCGAGCAGCTGAGGGGCGCCGAAAGGGCACCCCGGGCGAACCGCGGCCGCCTCGCACCGTACGGTTGAACGCCCGCCGTCGGCCGCATGAACACGTGATGGAGAAATTCCGGATGCCGCATGCCACCACCGCGCCCGTGCCGCGCCACCGGCCCCGCTGGTGGACCGAGCTCCCGCTGCTGGCCCTGGTGTACGGGGCGTACTCGGGCGGCCGACTCCTGGTCCGGGGCGATGTGTCCACCGCCGTCGACCACGGGCTGAGCATCCTGAATCTGGAGAAGGCGCTCTTCCTGAACGCCGAGCACCCGCTCAACCGGCTGTTCACCGCGCACCCCTCGATAGGCATACCCGCGGACTTCGCCTACGCCTCCCTGCACTACCTGGTGACCCCGGCCGTCCTGATCTGGATGTTCCGCCGCCACTCGGCCGCCTACCGCCGGGCCAGGACCTGGCTGATGACCTCCACGATGCTCGGCCTCATCGGCTTCACGCTGATGCCGACCTGCCCGCCGCGGCTGCTGGCCGCCGGGCACGGTTTCGTCGACACGATGGCCCAGTACAGCTCGTACGGCTGGTGGGGCACCGAGGCGAGCGCGCCGCGGGGCATGGGCGGCATGACCAACCAGTACGCGGCGATGCCGAGCCTGCATGTCGGCTGGGCGCTCTGGTGCGGCATCCTCCTGTGGCGCCACGGCAGGCACCCGCTCCTGCGGGCCGCCGGTATCGCCTACCCGCTGATCACCGTCATCGTGGTGATGGGCACCGCCAACCACTACTTCCTGGACGCTGTCGCGGGAGCCGCCGTGATGGGTGTCGGAGCGCTGCTGGCCAGGCCCGTGCTGCGCCTCGCCGACCGGGTCAAGGACGCGGTCCAGGCCCGTTTCGCACCGGTGTCCCCGGCCATGAAGTCCCCGGATGTCAGTGCCGGATGCAAGACTTCCGCGGGTGAGCGAATCCCCGGCCAGCGGACCTCCTCCGCAGATCCCACCGATGCAGCAGCACCGGCCGGCCCACCTGCCCCGGCCGACGTCCCCGCCTCCGCGGGAACAGCCGCAGGCGGTGACGCTGCGAAGGCGGCTCGCTGAGCTGAGGGGCCCGGCCGTCGCGCCCCGGCCGCTGGACGCCCGCGCGCTGGCCGCCCTGGCCGCCAACCCCGGCTGCAAGCGGCGCGCCCTGCTCGACGGGGCAGGGGTCGACAAGGGCGCGCTCGCCACCGCGCTCGGTTCACCGGCCGCCTTCGGCCAGTCCCAGTTCGCCTTCATGCGGGGCAACGCCTTCGAGGCCCGGGTCAAGGCCGACGGGGGCACGGAGCTGATGCGCCTGCTGCACCAGGGGTTCGGCGAGCCCGGCGAACCGCCCGGGGACGTCTCCGTACCCGATCTTTCGGCCGCCGGTCCCGAGGGACGTGCCGCCCGCACCGCGCTCGCGCTGCGCGAGGCGACCGGTTCGGGCGGCTGGGCCCTGCTCGACCATCCGATGCTGGCCCTGGAAGTGGCGGGTTCGCCCGCCTACCTGGAGCCGGACGCGGTGGTGGTCCACCCCGACGGCACCTGGACGGTCGTCGAGATCAAGTCCTTCCCCATGATCGACGGCTCCGCCGACGCGGCGAAGGTGGGCGCGGCCGCCCGTCAGTCCGCCGTGTACGTACTGGCGCTGGAGCGGGTCGCCGCGGCGACCGAGGGCGCGGAGGTCGGCCACCGGGTGCTGCTGGTCTGCCCCAAGGACTTCTCCAACCTGCCGACCGCGTCCGTCGTCGACGTACGCAAGCAGCGCGCGGTCACGCGCAGGCAGCTGACCCGGCTCACCCGCATCGAGGACATCGCCGCGGCCCTGCCCGAGGGCACCACCTTCGATCCGGAGCGCTCCCCCGAGGAGCTGGACACCGCGGTCGAGTCCGTCACGGCGGCGTACGCACCGGAGTGCCTGGCCGCCTGTGAGCTGGCCTTCCACTGCCGGGCCAAGGCCCGCGCCGCCGGCGCGGTCGAGGCGCTCGGGCGGAGTGTGCGGGGTGAGCTCGGCGGACTGACCACGGTCGCCGGGGTGCTCGCCGCGGCCGCGGGCAAGGAGGGCGATCCGGCGGACCCGACGGTCGCCGCGCTGCTCCGCGCGGCCGCGCTGCGCGCCGAGGCTCTGGAGGGCAGCACCGCATGTCGCTGATCGGCACCCTGGCCCGCCTGGAGGCCGTGGAGAGCGGCCGCGCCCAGCCGATGGCCACCGTCCGCCACCGCCGTCTCGGCGACCGGCCGCTCGTGCTCGTACCGCTGACCACCGCGGGCGAGGCCGGCGCCCCGCTCGGCGCGCTCGTCGGCACGGACCGGGACGCGCCCCGGCTGCTGGCCGTGGCCCAGCCGCGCGACCGGGACCTGCGGTTCGCGTTCCTCGCCGAGCTGGCCGAGACGGTCCTGCCGTACATCGAGTCGTACGCCGACGTGATCGAGCCCGCCGAGCGCAGCGAGACCGACCCCGGCACGGGCAAGAGGGTCAAAGTCGAGACGGAGCTGTGCACGGACGCGGCGCAGCTGATCGTGCCGAGCCGGGCCGGTATCGAGTTCATCCGGCTGCTGGGCCGCTCGATGCGGTTCCGGCGCACCGCCGAGGACGACCCGGACACCCCGTATCCGGCGCCGGCCCGGGTCCCGCTGCTGGGCCGCTGGCTGACGCACTACGGCGAGCGGGCCCGTGTGCCGGGCTCGTCGCTGCTGCTGGCGGGCACCGATCTCCTCAACCGGCACTGGGCGACCGGCCAGTCCTCCCTGGAGGACCAGCACCTCGGCGCCCTGCTCTCCTGGATCGACCCGCCGGCGGGTGAGTCCGGTGCCGAGGCCGCGCTCCGCGCCGAACTGGCCAGGGACGCCGGGGGCCAGCTGCTGTGCCCGCCGGCCGGGCCGGCCACCGACCCGGACTTCGACAACCGGCTGCTGGCCCCCGCGATCGAGAAGTACGACCGGGCCCGCACCTCGCTGGCCGCCGCCGAGGACGGTCTGGCGGCCGATGCCCGGCTCGCCGAACTGACCGCGGCCGAGCGGGAGATCCGCAGACTGCTGGCCGGTGTGCTGCGGCCGACCTGGGACGCGGTGTGGCAGGGCCTGGACCTGCTGCGGGAGCTGCCCGAGGGATCGAGGGTGGAGGACCGCTGGACCCGCGACCGCTGGTCGTTCACCGGTCACCGCGACCGGGTGCGGGCCGGTGAGCCGCCGCAGCCGCGCCGGGACGACGCGGTGACGGCGGCCCGCAAGCTGGCGGCGCGGGAGACGGCGCAGGCGCAGCTGGAGGCCCAGGAGGCGCTGGACGATCCGCTGGTGCTGGCCGGGCGGCGGCTGGCGGGCGAGGCGTTCCTCGGTGAGGTGACCGCGGTGGAGATGGCGTACAGCGAGTCCAAGCGCCCCTCCCCGCGCCCGCTGGTCACGGTCCGCACGGCCGAACAGCCGCATCTGGGCGAGCGCGTGAAGGTCTACCGCTCGCTGGACGGCAAGCCGCAGACGGCCGAGTTCGCGGGCTACGGACCGACGGAGGACGGCCCATTTCCCGCGCTGGTGCTGCGGATCACCGACCGGATGGGCCGCGGCAAGGAGCCCGCCCCGGGTTCGGTGCCGGAGCCCGGTGACGTCATCGCCTGGACGCTCTTCGAGCACGACCAGCGCGGCGGCCCGCAGTTGCCGGACGCGGAGGAGACCCCGTGGACCCACGGCGGTCCGCCGGGCGGCGTGGCGGCTGCCGAGCGCCCCGATCCTGTGACCACGGAGGACCTGTTGTGACGGCCGTATTCGACCCGGGCGCGGCGGCGGGCCTGGCCACCGCCCGGATCCTGGACGACACGCTGAACGGCTCGGCCCGCGGCATCGTGGTGGACTCCCCGCCGGGTGCGGGGAAGTCGACCCTGGTGGTGCGTGCCGCGCTGGAGCTCGCCGCGGCCGGGCGCCCGCTGATGGTGGTCGCGCAGACGAACGCCCAGGTCGACGACCTGGTGGTGCGGCTCGCCGAGAAGGACCCCGGTCTGCCGGTCGGCCGGCTGCACAGCAACGACTCCGATCCGTACGACAAGGTGCTGGACGGCCTGGAGAACGTGCGGAAGTCGGCGAAGGCGGGGGATCTGGCCGGCCTCGACGTCGTCATCTCGACGGCGGCGAAGTGGGCCCATGTGAAGAACGTCGAGCCGTGGGGCCACGCGATCGTCGACGAGGCGTACCAGATGCGCTCGGACGCGCTGCTGGCCGTGGCCGGGCTCTTCGAGCGGGCGCTCTTCGTCGGTGATCCGGGCCAGCTGGACCCGTTCTCGATCGTCGGCGCGGACCAGTGGGCCGGACTGAGTTACGACCCGTCGGCCAGCGCGGTCACCACGCTGCTCGCACACAACCCGGAGCTGCCGCAGCACCGGCTGCCGGTCTCCTGGCGGCTGCCGGCCTCGGCGGCGCCGCTGGTGTCGGACGCGTTCTACCCGTACACACCGTTCCGCAGCGGTACGGACCACGGCGACCGGCTGCTGTCGTTCGGCGTCGCGTCCGACGGATCGGCGGCGGACCGGGTGCTGGACGAGGCGGCGGAGTCGGGCTGGGGTCTGCTGGAGCTCCCGGCCCGCCACACCCCGCGCACCGACCCGGAGGCGGTACGGGCGGTGGCGCTGGTGGTGCGCCGGCTGCTGGACCGGGGCGGCGCGGCGACCAGCGAGCGCTCCCCGGACCCGGCCCCGGTGACGGCGGACCGGGTCGCGGTCGGCACGGCCCATCGCGACCAGGCGGCAGCGGTGCGGGCGGCGCTCGCCGAGCTGGGGGTGACCGGGGTGGCGGTGGACACGGCGAACCGGCTCCAGGGCCGGGAGTTCGACGTCACGGTGGTGCTGCACCCGCTGTCGGGCCGCCCGGACGCCACCGCGTTCCATCTGGAGACGGGCCGGTTGTGCGTGCTGGCCTCGCGCCACCGCCACGCCTGCATCGTGGTGTGCCGTGAGGGCGTCTCGGACCTGCTGGACGAGCACCCGTCGACGGAGCCGGTCCAGCTGGGCGTGACCGTGAAGTTTCCGGACGGCTGGGAGGCCAACCACGCCGTGCTGGCCCACCTCGCGGAACACCGGGTGCGCTGGGGACGTTGACGGCGGGGGCGTGCGGGGGGCACGACGGATCGCGGCCGGACCCGCGCGCACCCCTGAAAGCGCCCTTGCGGCGGGCTGGACAATGGAGGGTGGCCGCCGGGCCCACCGAGGAGGAACCACATGGCACAACCCGAGCCGAACGAGCAGCAGCGGCTGCGCCCCGCACCCCTGCTCTTCGAGCCGTCGGCGGCGGTCGCCGATCCTGAGCACTTCTTCGACCTGGAGTCGTTGGAGGATCCGAAGGAACTGCTGAGCCGCGCCACCGAGCTGACACTGGCCTTCCGCGCCGCGACGGACCGGGCGGTCGAGTTCCAGGCGATCGCGGCGGCGCAGCTGGCGGATCCCCGGCGGTTCGACCGGCTGACGACCGCGGACATCGCGCAGCGGGCGGAGTGGACCGAGGACTACGCGGTGAAGATGGTCGAGTTCGGCCGCAGCCTGCTGAACGAGCCGAGGCCCTGACGCCCGGACGGGGCCGGGCCCCGACCCCCAGGACAGGCCGGGTCCCGACCCACGGACGATGCGGCCCCGCCGCCCGGACCGGCCCGGCCCTGACGCCGCGTCGCGGTCCGCCCGGCGGGCCCCTCGATCACTCCGGGTACAACCGTTGGCATATGCCAGGTGCGCAAGATACTCCTCACCACCCCGACCTGTCCCGATTTCCGACAACTCTCGGAATCCGGGTGATCACTCCGGGTAGACCTGTGCACATGACCGCATGGCTGCCAGACGAAACGACCCTGCATCACGGCAACGGCCCCCACCACCACACCAGTGAGGGCGCCGACATCTTCGCTGTCCTGCGCGAGCAGGCCGGGAACCAGGCGGCCCAGGTGACCGCGGCCGGCGCCGCCTGGCTGGCCGGGGCGGCGGCGTATCCGCGCAGCACCCTGGCCCAGTGGGAGTCGCACCCCTCCGCGCCCGGCGTCCTGCCGTGCGGTTCCGCCTTCGACGTGGTGAACGTGCCCACGCTGTTCGGGCGGCGCATGCTGGAGCACCTGTGGGCCGACGGCCCGGGCTCCGGCCCGGTCGCCACGCACCGCGGCCGGATGCTGCTGTTCGCCTCCCCCGGCACCGCCCAGCGCCTGCCCTCGCTGCTGGACTGGGAGGAGTGGGGATCCGGTCCGGGAACGCGGTCGGTCGAGGACCCGCCGGAGCCTCAGGACGGCGGCCCGAGAGTGCCCCCGCTGCTCTGCCACGGCGCCGGCGACGCGGTGACGGTCCCGCCGCTGACCTGCGGCCCGTCCGCTTCCGGGCCCCGTTGGGTGGTCGCCCCCGACACCCGCAACCCGTGGCTCCCGGGGCCGGACGTCCTGCTCTGGGCCTGTGTCCGGGTGGCCCGGTCGGTGCCGTCTCCGGCGCCTCGGATTTCGATTTTTCCTCCCACGGATCAGGGTGCTAAGGTCTACGACGTCAGCAGGCGCCGCTAGCTCAGTTGGTTAGAGCAGCTGACTCTTAATCAGCGGGTCCGGGGTTCGAGTCCCTGGCGGCGCACAGACGGAAGAAGCCCCCTCGCGAGAGCGAGGGGGCTTCTTCGTTGTCACCCACCGCGCTCACGTCCCCGTGGTGATCCGGACCGTCCACGCGCCCGAAGGCGTCCGGTCGGCGACCTCGACCGTGGTGTGCCCGCCGGGCACGGAGTAGGTCTCGCCGACCCTCAGCGGGGCGTCCGCGAGCGGCGGGTAGACGGAGCGGTCCCAGCAGGCGTCGGTGTCGGGGTGGGTGTCGAGGACATCGACCGGGCCGCCGCCCGAGGCCGTCCCGTTGCGGATCCGGTAGAGCAGGACGCCCTCGGTGCAGGTGGCGCTGTCGTTGCCGGTGGCACTGCGGGCCTCGATGGCCACGGCACTGCCCTCGCCGGTCCTGATCACGGCCAGCCGGGTCCCGATGGACGCGCCGGGCACGGGTACGGCGGCCATCGGCTCCAGGGTGACGACCCGGTCGCTCTGGATGCAGGTCACCTGCCGGTCGTCGAGCCACCCCAGCTTCCACTTGTGCCAGCCGAAGAGGTCCGGCGCGAGACCGAACTGGCTGCCCATGACGTCCCAGTCGCCGACGTACGTGTCCCAGTCACCCTTGCCGTCCGAGGGCCGGTGGTAGAGGTCGGCCAGGTCGAAGACGTGTCCGGTCTCGTGGGCGAGGACGTTGTGGTCGGGCGGGTGCTGTTCGAAGACGGTGACGACGCGCCTGATGTCCTTGCCGTCGGCGTGCAGCGGGCGGTCGAAGTTGACGACCTTGGTGGCGTCGGAGTCGACACCCGGGGCGTCGGGGTCGGCGACCAGGTAGACGATGTCGTACTTCGAGAAGTCGACGGTGGGGTCGGCCGCGTCGATCGCGTCGCGCAGATAGGCACTGCGCCGGTCGTTGTCCCAGTCGCGCTGTATCCCGTACCAGACCGATGGCTCGGGCATCCGGATCCACTGGCGCTGGGGGTGCGGGCGCAGGGTGAACTTTCCGTACGAGGCGCGCTGGAAGAACCGGGTGGTGGCGGGGAAGTGGTCGGCGGCGAGTTCGGCGGGAGTGGTGACGGGCCGGGCGTCGGGGAAGGAGAGGAAGACCATGACCGCGTCGAGGGTGTGGTCGGGGCGCGGATAGGCACCGTTCCAGCTGTCCACGCCGAGCGAGTGGTGGACGTCGGTCCGGGGCAGCGCGCAGGGGGCCGCCTCTCCGGAGGCGGCCACGGCGGGGCCCGCGACCAGAGAGGTGGCGGCGAGTGCGAGGAGGGAGATCAGTCCGGCGGCCACCGCGCGGGGGCTGGGTCTCTCCACCCCTCCGGGCCCTTGCTGACGCGGCACATCTACCTCCGGTGCGGGGTGCGGGCTCCAGGACCCTCCTGACCACCTTGTGGCGTTTCGTGAGGTACGTCCTGTTGGGCTGCACCACTCGGGTCAGCGACCGGACCGCGGCACTGGTTTCACGGACAGTCACAATCGATCACCGAAGCATCGGGACAGACCAGAACCGCGCACAAAAGATCAGTCGAGGGCAAACCGGGTCACCCCGCGAATGGCTCAAGCACGGCGGACGCGAGGTCGTTGTCCGTCGGGGCGCTGGAACGGCCGAGGCGCCAGCCTCTATGCTTCACCTCGTTATCCTGCGCGGTTCCCGCCCCTGACGACGGCGCTCCACGCGGCGGGCCAGTGCGACCAGAGGCGTCCGGGACAGAACTGCACGGCGGGAGCGAACGGTGAGCGGAACCTCCGAAGGGCCCAGGCCCGCGGCAGGCACAGCAGCCCCTTCCCCACCGCAGGCCCTCACGGAACGTGACGACATGTGGCCGTCCGCCGGATCGCCGTCCGATCTGCACGACTACCGGGCCGCGTTCAGGGCCGCCACCCTTCCGATGGCCGTCGTCGACCACGAGGGCCTGATCGTCACCGCCAACGAGGCCCTGGCGGCGCTGACCGGTGTCGGCGCGGCGGCGCTGACCGCCCAGTCCGCATCCGACCTGGTCGATCTCGCCGCGGACGGCCGCACCTGGCACGCGTACCGCGAGGTGCTGCACGGCCGGCGCTCCCGCTTCCGCTGCACCCGCAGGCTCAAGCACCCCGACGGGCGCTCGCTGTGGGCCGAGATCACCGTCGTGCCGATGCCCGCGGCTCCCGAGCGGGACGCCGGAGCCGCGCCCCGCCAGATGCTGCTCTCCGTCGCCGACGTCAGCGACCGGCGCGAGCTCCAGAAGCGGCTGCGCCATCTCCAGATGCACGACCCGGTGACCCGGCTGCCCAACCGGACGCTGTTCTTCGAGCGGCTCTCGGCGGTCCTGGAGACGGCTCCGTACCAGGACGACAGCATGCCCGGACGGGGCCGGATCGGACTCGTCTACCTCGATCTGGACGGCTTCAAGGCCGTCAACGACACCCTGGGCCACCGGGTCGGCGACCGGCTGCTGGCCGCCGTCGCCGCCCGGCTCACGGACTGCGCCGAGCAGGAGGGCCCGCATCCCACGGGCGCTCATCTGGTGGCGCGCCTGGGCGGGGACGAGTTCGCGATCCTGGTCGAGGAGTCCACCGGTACGCAGCAGCTGACCGATCTCGCCCGCACGGTGCTCGCCGCGCTGCAGCAGCCCTTCGACCTGGCCGGTCAGCGGCTCTCGGTGTCGGCGTCGATCGGCGTGGTGGAGCGGCCCGTCGCGGGCACCTCGGCCACGGGTCTGATGCAGGCGGCGGACACGACGCTGTACTGGGCGAAGGCGGACGGCAAGGCCCGCTGGACCCTCTTCGACCCCGAACGCAACGCGCACCGGATGACCCGGCAGGCCCTGTCGTCCAACCTCCGCCCGGCGGTCGAGCGCGGCGAGTTCACCATCGAGTACCAGCCGTTGGTCTGCATGGCAGACGGCGTCGTACGGGGGGTGGAGGCGCTGGTGCGCTGGAACCACCCGCAGTTCGGCATGCTCTCGCCGAATCGGTTCGTCGCGATCGCCGAGGAGGACGGCTCGATCGTGCAGCTCGGCCGCTGGGTGCTGCGGGCGGCGTGCCGGCAGGCCAGACGGTGGCAGCTGGACCACCCGGACGAGCCGCCGCTGTTCATCAGCGTCAACGTGGCCGTACGCCAGGTCTGGGACTCCGACCTGGTCACCGATGTCGCGGAGATCCTCGCGGAGACCGGCCTGGACCCGGCGCTGCTGCAACTTGAGCTGACCGAGTCCGCGGTGATGGGGTCGGCGGGCCGCCCGCTCCAGGCCCTCCAGGCGCTCAGCGACATGGGCGTCCGGATCGCCATCGACGACTTCGGGACCGGCTACTCCAACCTCGCCTATCTGAGCCGCCTGCCGGTCTCCGTCCTGAAGCTGGACGGCGCCTTCGTGCGCGGTTTCCGGTACGAGGACGGCACGCATCCCAGTCCCGCCGACGAGACGATCGTCGAGGCCATGGTCCAGCTGGCCCACCGCCTGGGCCTGACCGTCACCGCGGAGTGCGTGGAGACGGCCGGCCAGGCGGAGCGGCTGCGCCGGATCGGCTGCGACACCGGGCAGGGCTGGCTCTACTCCCGCGCGGTAGCCCCGGAACGCATCGCGGAACTGCTCGGGGCCCGGGCCCTGAAGACCTGAGCGGGCCCGGAGTCCCTCAGAGCGTCGGCAGGCCGTACGCGTCCGCGATGAGGCCGTAGCTGCGCAGCCGGGCCTCGCCGCCGTGGGCGTTGGCGGTGATCATCAGTTCGTCGGCGCCGGTGCGCTTGGCCAGGTCGTCGAGGCCGGTGCGGACCTCGTCCGCGGTGCCGTGGACGATGTTGACGAGCCAGCTGTCGACGAACTCCCGCTCCATCGGGGTGAAGGCGTACGCCTCCGCCTCCTCGGGCGTCGGCACCAGGCCGGGGCGGCCGGAACGCAGGCGGAGCATCGACAGCGCGCCCGTCAGCACCTGGCGGCGGGCCTCCCGCTCGTCGTCGGCGGCCAGGGCGGCCACACCGATCAGGGCGTACGGGGCGTCCAGCACGGCGGACGGCTTGAAGGACTCGCGGTACAGCTCCAGGGCCGGGATGGTGTTCTGGGCCGAGAAGTGGTGGGCGAAGGCGAAGGGCAGGCCGAGCATGCCGGCCAGCCGGGCGCTGAATCCGGAGGAGCCGAGCAGCCACAGCGGCGGGCGGCCCGGGGACTGGACGCCGCCCTCGGAGGTGGCCTGGACGGGGCCGGGGACCGCGTGGATGCGGGCGTAGGGGTGGCCGTCGGGGAAGTCGTCGTCCAGGAACCGCGTGAGCTCCATGAGCTGCTGCGGGAAGTCGTCCGCGCCCTCGTTGAGCCGCTCGGTGCGGCGCAGGGCGGCAGCGGTGGCGCCGTCGGTGCCGGGTGCGCGGCCGAGACCGAGGTCGACGCGGCCGGGGGCCATGGCCTCCAGGGTGCCGAACTGCTCGGCGATGACGAGCGGGGCGTGGTTGGGCAGCATGACGCCGCCGGAGCCGAGCCGGATGCGTTCGGTGTGGGCGGCCGTGTGGGCCAGGATCACGGCCGGCGAGGACGAGGCGACGCCGGGCATGGAGTGGTGCTCGGCGACCCAGTAGCGGTGGAAGCCGCGGCGTTCGGCGAGCTGGGCGATCTCGACACCGGTGCGCAGGGCCTGGGTCGCGGTGCGGCCCTGGCCCACGGTGACGAGGTCAAGCACCGAGAGGGGCACGGGTGCCGTCCCCTCCGCCTTGCCACGGATCTCGTCGCCTCGAATCTCGTCCACGTCCTGGCCTCTCCGGTGGTGCGTCTGGTCCGGAGCTGTGCAACAGGAGGTTGGCTCCGCTTATTCCCGGCCGCTCGTTCCGCTCACCGCCCGGGAAGCCCGGTTCAGGGCCGCTTGCCGTGGGCGTAGGACCTACCGCTCCCCCATTCCACCGGGGCGGGCGGCGATTCGCGGGCTTCGAAGAGGGTGCCGAGCCGGGGCGACCAGGCAGGGCGGTCGGCCAGTCGCAGGGCCTCGCGGGCTGCCACCTGGTTCGCGGTGAGGACGGGCTTGCCGAGGAACTCCTCCAGGGCGGGGAGGTGGCTGACCGTGTGGAGGGCCGTGTCCGGCAGCAGGACGGCGTCGGCCTCGGGGCGGTCGGCCGCGGCGGCCAGCTCCTTCAGCCGGTCGAGCCCCCAGCCCGCGGCCTCGGCGGCGCCGGTCACGCCCGCCGCATGGGTGGCGACCACCTCCATGCCCGTGGACCGGAGGAAGGCGGTGAACTGCGCGGCGACGGCCTCGGGATAGGTCGCGGCGACCGCGACCCGGTTGGCGCCCAGTTTCCGTACGGCGTGGACGAAGCCGATGGACGTGCTGGAGGCCGGCACGCCCGCCGCCCGTGCCACGGCCATGACCTGGTCGTGGGCGCCCTGCGGCCCGTACAGGAAGCTGCCGCCGTCGCACGCCCAGACGACGGCCTGGACCCCGGAGCGCTGGAGCTCCTCGACCCCGGCGGCGAGCCGGCCGGGGGTGCCGAGCTCGCGCAGCGCGTCCTCGCGATAGGCGTCGTCGGGGCTCTCGGTGTGGCGGACGACGAGTCTGATGGTGCTGTCGAGCAGGATCTCCATGCGCGGGTAGTCGTCCTCCGCGAAGTGGCCCGGGTAGAGGAATCCGACGGTCGTCATGTCCACCCTTCCTGATACCGCGTGTACTGCGCCTACTGCCTGCACCGCCTGTTTCACGGCTCCTCTACCAGTATTCCCCCATCCGCCCCGGTCACCGCTCCGACCTGTTGACGGGGTGAGGTGCGACTGCGAGCGTGGTGCGTCCGCAGCCCCAGCCGACGCGGAGGAACCGCCCCCATGCCGGACCCCGTCCTGCTCGTCCTGGACGCCGACCCGTCGCCGCGTCTCGGCGCGCTGACCGGGCGGGTGCAGGTCCGGTACACGGACGCCGCGGGCCTGGCCGGGGCGCTCCCCCACGCCGACGTCCTGCTGGTCTGGGACTTCACCTCGGACGCCGTCCGCGCCGCCTGGCCGGGCGGCGGGCCGCGCCCGGCCTGGGTGCACACCGCGAGCGCGGGAGTGGACCGGCTGCTCTGCCCGGAGCTGGCGGCGAGCGACACGGTGGTGACCAACGCGCGGGGCGTCTTCGAGCAGCCGATGTCCGAGTACGTCGCGGGCCTCGTGCTGGCGTTCGCCAAGGACCTCCCCGGCACCCTGGACCTCCAGCGGCGCCGCCGGTGGCGCCACCGCGAGTCGGCCCGGGTCGCGGGCTCGCGTGCGGTGGTCGTCGGCGCCGGCCCGGTCGGGCGGGAGATCACCCGGCTGCTGATGGCGCTCGGCGTCGAAGTGGCCCTGGTGGGACGCACGGCCCGGCGCACGATCCATGGCGCCGAGGATCTGGACCGGCTGACCGCCCGGGCGGACTGGGTGATCTGCGCGGCACCGCTGACCCCGCAGACGTACGGGATGTTCGACAGCAGGTTCTTCGGGCTGATGCAGCCCTCGGCCCGGTTCATCAACGTGGGGCGCGGCCCGATGGTGGTCGAGGAGGACCTCGTCGGCGCGCTGCGCAGGCGGTGGATCGCGGGGGCGGCGCTCGACGTGTTCGAGCGGGAGCCGCTCGGCCCGGACAGCCCGTTGTGGGACGTGCCCGGCCTGATCGTGTCGCCGCACATGAGCGGTGACGTGGCGGGGTGGCGGGACCGGCTGGGCGAGCAGTTCGTCGCGATGTACGAACGCTGGGAGGCCGGGGAGCCGTTGCCGAACGTGGTGGACAAACGGCTCGGCCACATCCCGAGCCCGGACACGGAAGGCTGATCCCAACCCGGGCCGTCCACACCCCACTTCGCCACCCATACCGGACATCTACGGATAACACCCCGTCATCCACCGGACCGCGCAACGAAATACACCCCGCGCACGATCCGTCGCACTCCGCCCTTGTTCGGACACGGGAAGGTCACCCTCCGGCCACCGTTCGGTTACATGCGGCCTCTTCCTGCATAGACGTACGGGATCGGGCAGGCGCCAACCCTGTCCGGACTGTTCGACCCCTCCAGGAGATTGCGAACCATGGCTGACTTCCCGAACCTGTCCCGCCGGGGCTTTCTCAACCGATCGGCAGCCGTGGGCGGTCTGCTCGTCGTCCCCGGCCTGCTCACCGCGTGCAGCAAGACCGGCGCCGACTCGGCCGACGGCGAAGGGGCGCTCGACAAGCTCCGCAAGCAGGGATTCGTCCGGGTCGCGTACGCGGACGAGGCCCCGTACGGCTACATGGAGGGCAAGGCGCTGAAGGGCGAGGCGCCCGCACTGCACCGGGAGATCTTCAAGGCGCTGGGTGTGGACGAGCTGCGCCCCACGCTCTCCGAGTGGGACGGGCTGATCCCGGGCCTCCAGGCCGGCAAGTACGACGTGGTCAGCGCCGGTATGGCGATCACGCCCGAACGCTGCGCCAACGCCCTTTTCTCGGAGCCGGAGTTCATCTCGCCGACCGCGCTGATGGTGAAGAAGGGCAACCCGAAGAAGGTCACCGACCTCGCCTCGGCGAAGGCCGCCGGGATCACCGTCGGAGTGATGGCGGGCGCCGTCGAGGGCTCGTACGCCGAGGGTGCCGGGATAGCCAAGGACAAGATCAAGTCGCTGCAGAAACCGCAGGACGGCGCGGACGCCGTCAAGGGCGGCCGGGTCGACGCCTTCCTGCTGACCGGCATCTCGCTGCGCTGGCTGGCGAAGACCAACCCGGAGACCGAGGTCACCGAGGCCTTCCTGCCGGAGCTCGACGGGGTGAAGCAGTACAGCCCGGGCGGCGCCGTCTTCCGCAAGGGCAACGAGGAGCTGCGGGACGCGTTCAACCGCGAGCTGAAGAAGATCGTCTCGGACAAGTCGCGCTATGTGGAGCTGCTGCGCGACTACGGCTTCGGGGCCACCGAACTCCCGCCGGCCACGTTGAAGACGGCCGATCTGTGCAAGGGCTGACAGGGACGGAACCCACCGCATGAGTGATTTCTTCTCGGCCTTCGCCGATGACCTTCCGCAGCTGCGCTCGGGCCTGTGGGTGACCCTGGAGGCCACCGTCCTGGGCGCCCTGCTGGCGCTGTTCCTGTCGTTCGTCCTCGGCCTGATGTCCATCAGCCGGCAACTGGTGGCGCGGGGCGTCTCGCGCGTGATCGTGGAGTTCTTCCGCGGCACCTCGCTGTACGTCCAGCTGTTCTGGCTCTACTACGCGATGCCGCCGCTGACGGGGTACGAGCTGACGCCGCTGCTCTGCGGCGTCGTCGCCTTCGGCCTCAACTACGGTGCCTATGGCGCCGAGGTGGTGCGCGGCGCCATCAACTCCGTACCGCGGGCCCAGTACGAGGCGGCGGTCGCGCTGAACATGACGCCGCTGCACCGGATGCGCAAGGTGATCCTGCCGCAGGCGTGGGTGCAGATGATCCCGTCCTTCACCAATCTCTTCATCCAGTTGCTGAAGTGCACACCGCTGTTGTGGCTGATCTCGGCGGCCGACCTCATGACCGTGATCGAGAAGCTGCGCACCCGCACGGGTGAGACCCTCACCGCGTATCTGACCCTGCTGGCCTGCTACTTCGTGCTGGCCTACGCGCTGACCCTGCTGATGAACCTGCTGGAGCGCTCCGCCAAGCGGCGGCTCGGGCTGGCGACCGGCGGGGGCAGCCTGCTGAAGTCCCGCAGCGCGGTGACGGCCCCGGCCGCGGGAGGTGCCCGGTGAACGAGGGATTCGACTGGAACGCGGCCGGCGACGCGCTGCCGCTGATTCTTCAGGGGTTCAAGGTCACCCTGCTGGCCACGGTGCTGGGAACGCTCGTCGCCGCGGTGCTCGGGCTGGCGATCGCGGTGGCCGGACGGGCCCCGAGCCGGTTCGTGACCGTGCCGGTGAAGGTGGTGATGGAGTTCATCCGCTCCACCCCGCTGCTGGTCCAGCTGGTCGGCGCGGCCGCGCTGTTCACTTCGGTGGAGCCGCTGACCATCGGCATCGTGGTGCTGGGCATCCACTACGCCACGTACACCTCGGAGGTCTACCGCGCCGGGATCGACGGTGTACCGAAGGGCCAGTGGGAGGCCTGCCGGGCCCTGTCGATGACGCCCCGGCGGACCTGGCAGGCCGTGATCCTGCCGCAGGCGGTGCGCAACGTACTGCCCGCACTCGGGAACTACGCGATCTCGATGTTCAAGGAGACCCCGTTCCTCGCCGTGATCACGGTGCAGGAGATGGTCTTCGAAGCCCGCAAGTACGGGGGTGACCACTTCGCCTACACCGAGGTGTTCACACTTGCCGGACTGGTGTTCCTGGTCGCGAGCTACCCCACGTCACTCCTGATGAGGAAGCTGGAGAAGCGCCTTGGCCACTGAACCCCTCCCCCTGCAGAAGACCTCGGCCGCGGCCCCCGAGGACGTCGTCGCGGTTCCCGCCCCCCGGGACTCCGGGCATCCGCTGGTCCGCTTCGACAAGGTCGTCAAGCGGTACGGCGACCATGTCGTCCTCGACCAACTGGACTTCACGGTCGAGCGCGGCGAGCACGTCACCCTGATCGGGCCCAGCGGCTCGGGCAAGACCACGATCCTGCGGCTGCTGATGACGCTGGAGAAGGTCAGCGACGGCGTGATCCGGATCAACGGCGATCCGCTGACCCACATGCAGGCGGCCGACGGCTCGCTGAAGCCCGCCTCCGAGAAGCATCTGCGCGAGGCGCGGAAGAAGATCGGGATGGTCTTCCAGCAGTTCAACCTCTTCCCGAACATGAAGGTGCTGCAGAACATCACCGAGGCTCCGGTCAACGTCCTCGGTATGGACCGCAACAAGGCGGAGACCCGGGCCCGGGAGCTGCTCGACCTCGTCGGGCTGTCCGCGAAGGTCGACGCGCATCCGTCGCAGCTCTCCGGTGGGCAGCAGCAGCGGGTCGCGATCGCCCGGGCGCTGGCGATGGAGCCGGAGATCCTGCTCCTGGACGAGGTGACGTCGGCGCTGGACCCGGAGTTGGTGGCGGGGGTGCTGGAACTGCTGGGCGACATCGCCAGGAACACCGACATCACCATGCTGTGTGTGACCCACGAGATGAATTTCGCCCGCGACGTGTCGGAGAAGGTACTGATGTTCGACGCGGGACGGGTCGTGGAGTCGGGTTCGCCGGAAAAAATCTTCTCCGATCCCGAACACGAACGTACTCGCGAATTCCTCAACGCGGTGCTGTGACCTCGGCATCCGTCGATCGTCTTTGACTCTGGCATATGCCAGACGGGTGCGCCCCAGCTGACAGAGGCGGGGCGCACCAGCCAGTAGTCAACAGCCCCCCATTTCCGGCCTCTTGGCGGCTATCGTGGTGGCAGAGCTTGCGGTCACAACCTGGTAGGGGGAAACCGTGGCGTTGAAGCCCGAACCGACCGCACCGTTCCATTCGGTGCAGTACGCCCTGCGTGTTCTCGAAACGGTCTCCAAGCACGGCAACGGTGTGACGGACACCCAGATCGCCCGGGAGACGGGACTGCCCGTCGGGCATCTCGCCTCCCTGCTGCTGACGCTGCGCCGCGAGGGGTACGTCGAGCAGATCACCGACGGTGCGTACGTGACCGGCTCCTCGCTGCTGCTCCTCGGCTCGGGCGCGGCCCGTCGGCAGGCCCTGGAGGCCAAGCTCCAGCAGACGCTGGTCCAGCTGCGGGACTCGGTGGGCGCGGCGGTCTACATCAGCCGGTACGTGGACGGCGAGATCCGGGTCACCCAGTACGCCGACGGCTCGCGGACGCCCGCGGTCAACGAGTGGGTGGACTTCCGCTCGGCGGCCCACGCCTCGGCGATCGGCAAGTGCCTGCTGACCCAGCTCGACCAGAACGGGCGGCGCGACCACCTCTCGCGGCACAAGATCGCCCGGCTGACCTCGCGGACGATCACGAGCGAGCGGGTCCTCTTCTCCAAGCTGGACAGCCAGCCGGCGACGGTTCCCGTGCTCGACCTCCAGGAGTACGCGGTCGGCACGGTGTGCGCCGCGGTGCCGCTGACGGCCGGAGCGTCGGCGGGGTGCCTGGCCCTGTCCCTGCCGGTCGAGGACGCGCACCGCTTGCGCGCGGCGGCGGACGCGCTGAACCGGCGGGCGGCGCCGGTGCTGCTGTCGCTGGCGCTGTAGGGCCCACTCGTCCTGCGTCGTCCTCACACCCCGGACGGACCTCAGCCGACCCGGCCCCTCCTCAGCACCGCGTCCTCACACCCCGGACGGGCCTCAGATGGCTCGGCCCCTCCTGGGCACTGTCTCCCTTTTCAATCGCCGGACGGGCCGGGCCTCGCGCGGCGTCAAGCGGCCCGGCAGAACGCCGGGGCGCCGGCCGGGGTCAGGGCGCGGCCCTCTGCCGCGTGCACGGGACGTCCGGTGGTCGCAGCCTCCGCACGGTTCCGCGCGAAGACGACGAGGCGCAGCACCGCGAACCGTGCGACACCGGCGAGCGCGGAGGCGGACAGGTAGACGGCTTGCTCCAGCACGGCCCCCGGCGCCTCCACCAACCGCTGGAGCACGAACATCGCCACACAGGTCACTCCGTACGCCGCCGCGGCCGACCCGGCCGACTGCCCGTGCTGACGCCAGGTCGCACGGCCACCCGCACCGAAGGTGAAACGGGCGTGCAGCTCGGTGGCCAGGAGCGTGGACACTACGGTGACCAGGGCGTTGGCCAGAGCCCATGGCATCCAAGAGGCCAGGGCCGCTACGCCGAAGCCGGCAGCGATCCCCACTCCGCCACCGCAGACCACGAAACGGGCGAAGGCGGTGAGGGCGCCAGGTGCGGCCGACTGCTGCCGCGTCGCCTGCATGACGTGTCCCCCCTTGATGGCCCACCGAACCTGGAGCGAGAGCCCTTCGCTCCGCAGACCGAGGCTCATTCGCAGTGGTGCCATGATGGCACACAAATGGCACCATCGCGAGGCTCATGTGGCACCTCATGACGTCCGCGCTGGCGTCGCCATGCGACCGGGATCACAAACGCGCAGGTCACCAGGGATACCCATGCGTGTCGTCAGCACCCCTGAAGACCAGGTATTATTTTTGAGTCAGCAAGCGCCGCTAGCTCAGTTGGTTAGAGCAGCTGACTCTTAATCAGCGGGTCCGGGGTTCGAGTCCCTGGCGGCGCACAGACAGCACACGAGGCGGTCTCCGTTCAACGGAGACCGCCTCGTGTGTTTTGTGCTGCCCGCAGCCATGTACAAACGTTTTACACACACGTACTAGACACTTGTTTTAAACGCTCGTATATTCCCTGGCATGACGAACGCTACGAACACCGAAGCCCGTCCCGGCGATCTCGCCGGCCGTCGGGAGTGGACCGCCTTCGTGGTCCTGCTCCTCCCTCTCCTCCTCGTCGCGATGGACGTGTCCGTCCTCTTCTTCGCGATCCCCTCCATCGACCGGGACCTCGCACCCAGCGCCACTCAGCAGCTCTGGATCTTCGACGTGTACGCCTTCGCGCTCGCCGGTCTCCTCATCACGATGGGCTCGCTCGGTGACCGGATCGGCCGGCGCAAGCTCCTGCTGTTCGGCGCGGTCGCCTTCAGCACCGCATCGGTCGGTGCCGCCTACGCCACCAGCCCGGAGATGCTCATCGCGGCCCGCGCGCTGCTCGGGATCGGCGGGGCCACCCTGATGCCGTCGACCATGGGCCTGGTACGGAACATGTTCCGCAACGACAAACAGCGCGGCCGGGCCATCGGCATCTGGTCCGGTGCCATGGCGGGCGGCATCGCGCTGGGTTCGGTGCTCAGCGGCGTCATGCTGGAGCACTTCTGGTGGGGCTCGGTCTTCCTCGTCAACGTGCCCGCGATGGTGCTGCTGCTGGTCCTGGTGCCGGTCCTGGTGCCGGAGTTCAAGGACCCGAACCCCGGGCGCTTCGACTTCCTGAGCGTGCCGCTGTCCATGGGCTCCGTGCTGCCGGTCGTGTACGGGGTCAAGGAGACCGCCGCCGAGGGCATGGACCTGCGCAACGGTCTGGTCATCGCCGCCGGGCTCGTCGTCGGCCGGTTCTTCGTCCGGCGTCAGCGCACCCGCGCCGACGCCCTGATCAGCCGGGAGCTGTTCCGTGACCGGAACTTCGCCGCCGGGATCGGGCTGAACGCGCTGGCCGCGTTCGCCATGATGGGCTCGTCGTTCTTCACCACGCAGTACCTGCAGTCGGTGCTCGGGATGAGCACGATGGAAGCCGCGTTGTGGAGCCTGGCCCCGTCCCTGGCGGTCGGCGCGGCGGCGCCGGCAGCCACCGCGATCGCCCAGCGGACCGAGCGTGCCCGGGTGATCTGCGCCGGCTTCGTCATCGCCGCCGCCGGATTCGGTGTCCTCGCCCTGTCGGGTACGGACTCCCTGGCGATCCTGCTCATCGGCTCGGCCGTGATGAGCTGCGGGATCGTCACCGTGATGGCGCTCGTCTCGGACCTGGCCCTGTCCACCAGCCCGCCGGAGAAGGCGGGCTCGGCGGCTTCGCTGCTGGAGACGGGGCAGGAGTTCGGCGGCGCGATGGGCATGGCACTGCTGGGTGCGGTGGCGACCGCGGTCTACACCGCGGACATGCCGGACTCCGCCCCGGAAGTGGCCCGCAAGACCCTGCCGGGGGCCCTGTCCACCGGCGACGGCTCACTGATCGCGGTCGGGCGGGACGCCTTCGTCCACAGCATGCAGTACGCCTCGGTGGCCGGCGGACTGCTCCTGCTGGCCGGGGCGGTGCTGGCGGTGACGCACCTGCGACAGCCGGCCTCGCAGCCCGGCGTCTCGGACCCCTCCGCCTCAGAACCCTCCACCGTGTGAGGACAGCAGTTCATGGCGCCCGTGTTCCTCGTACTCCCGTATCAGCGGGCCGAGTTGTTCCGCTCCGAACGGTTCGTACGCACCACCGCCCCCGTTCCACCACAGCGGTCCCCCGGACCAGAATCCCTCCCGGCGCAGCCCGACCCGGTGCACCTTGTTCGTCGCGGTCACCGGCATCGCCCCGACCACGCGCACGAACCGGGGGGCCATCTTCGTCCCCAGGTCGGGCTGGTCCCGGAGGAAGGCCGCGAACGCCTCCGGATCGAACCGTGCCCCGTCACGCAGCGCCAGCGCCGCCATGACCTGGTCCCCCGCGACCGGGTCGGGCACCGCGTAGACCGCGACGGCCGCCGCGTCGGTCCAGCGGGCCAGGATGTTCTCGATCATCGCGGCGGCCAGGTTCTCGCTGTCGACCCGCAGCCGGTCCTCCGTGCGGCCCGCGAAGTACAGGAAGCCGTCGGCATCGCGGAAGAAGAGGTCTCCGGTCCAGTACCAGCCGTCGCGCACCCGGGCGGCGTCCGCCGCCTCGTTGCGCCAGTACCCCTCGAAGGGGGTCCGACCCCGGTTGACCAACTCCCCTATCGCTGCGGCCCCGTTGGTCAGCGTGCCGCCGGGGCCGAAGACGGCGGCGACCCGCTCCCGGCCGGTCTCGGGGTCGACGACCGCGAGATCGTCGCGGTCCGACGCCCGGCCGATCGCACCCGGCGGGGTGTCCGGCGTCCGCTGGATCGCCGCCCCGCCCTCCGAGGATCCGTACCCCTCCACCAGCCGCACCCCGAACCTCTCCCGGAAACGGGCCGCGTCCACGGCGCCCGCCTCGGTGCCGAAGCCGAGCCTCAGCGGATGCTCGCGGTCGTCGGGGCGCTCGGGGGTGGCCAGCAGGTACTGCACAGCACGGCCGACATACGTGAAGTACGTGGCGCCGTGCGCGCGTACGTCGTCGAGGAAGCCGGACGCGGAGAAGCGGCGGCGCAGGGCGACACCGGCTCCGGCGGACAGGGCGGGGGCCCAGTCGGCGATCACCGCGTTGCCGTGGAACATCGGCATGCAGATGTAGTGGACGTCCTCGCCCCGGATCCCGAAGTGGTCGACGAGCGACCGGCCGGCCGCCGCCAGCCGTCCCTGGGTGCAGATCGCGGCCTTGGGCGCACCGGTGGACCCCGAGGTGAAGTACAGGAGCATCCGGGTCGCGGGGGCCGGCCGCTTCAGGACGGTGTCGCCCGGCTGCGCCCCGGCGTAGGGGGTGAGGAGCGCGGTGTACGCGTCGGTGTCGGTGACCAGGACGCGTACACCCGGCAGCGCGAGGCCGTCGAGCAGCGGCAGATGCGCGCGCTCGGTGATCAGCACCCGGCATTCGGTGTGCAGGATGTCGCGGGCCAGTTCGGCGCCGCGGCGGGTGGGGTTGATGCCCGCGACGGCGGCCCCGGCCAGGGCCGCCGCACTCAACCACAGGGGGAATTCGGGGGTGTTGTCGAGCAGCACCCCGAGGTGCGGTTCGCCGCCCGCCGGCAGCAGTTCCGCCAGGAGCGCGGCCCGTGCGGCAGCACCCGAGGCGACCTGATGATGAGTGAGGACGGTGCCCTCATGTCTCAACCCGGGCCGGTGGTCGCCCCATTGGCGCTGAACGAGCTCCGCGACGGTGCCTGCGCTCCCCATGGCGCCGCACGGTAACCGACCAGGCGTCAGAACTGAACATCCGAGCACGCGTAGAAGGCGTTCGTCGTGTCGGCGACGTTCCACACGCTGAGGATGATGTGCTTCCCGGTCTTCTGGGTGGGGATGGTGCCCTGATGGGTGAGCGTCGACGGCGGCTGCTGGTTGCCGTACGGCACCGTCATGAAGGGCTGCGACTCCAGGGCCGCCCTGGTGAGCGGCTTGGTGGGGTCCCAGCCGTTCTTGGTGATGTAGTAGCGGAAGTCCGATGTGGCGTGCCGGGCGGTGAACTGCCAGCGGAAGCTGAAGCCCTGGCCCGCGGTGACCTTGGTGGCGGGCCAGTTGCCGCCGCGCGGGTCGTCGAGCTGGGCGAACTGGCCGTTGCCGCCGGAGCAGATCTTGCCGTCGGCGGGGCCGGCCGCCGGGAAGCCCTTGGGGCCCTCGACGCTCTGCGGCTCCCACTGGATGTTGCCGCAGCCCGTCACCGTGCCGTTGGCACACAGCTTCTGACGGCTGATGGGATTGTCCGTGTAGCCGTGGCTGTTGGCACTGCTGGTCGCGAACATCGAGACGCCCGCTACCGCAAGGCCGACCAGGGCCGCACCTGTCTTCTTACGCATTGCTGCCGCTCCTCGGAGACGTGGGGGAGGTTCCATGAGCACTGCTACGCGCGTGTTGTGCGGTCTAGACCAAGGCCTAGATTATTGACGCAGCATGAACATGTCCAGACCAATGAGAGCTGGATTCCGGTTGCCTCCGAGGCGCCGGGCAGAAGGGTTCAGGCGCTGTCCCCACCACTGCGGCCGGTGTAGAAGGCCACCGTCAAGTCCTTGACCAGGGACTTGCGTTCGTAGTCGTCGAGCTCCACGAGGCCCCGGGCGGTCAGCCGGTTGACGGTGTCGTCCACGGCGTCCACCACCGAAGTCAGCACGCTGTCACGGTGCTTGGCGTCGATGGCCGCGATCCGTCGCCGCTGCATGGCCGCCGCCACCTCGGGGGCGTACTCGATCCCGGTCGGCTGCGCGGAGTACACCTCGACGCCGACCGGTTCGCAGTCCGCCTTCAGCATCCGGGTCAGCGCGTCGCCGACCGCCTCGGCGTTGCGCAGGGTGTGCGCGTCCTCGTGGAAGGCGTCGGCGGGCAGCTGGGACAGGACCCGCGCCATAGCCGCCTCGACCTGCTCGCGCAGGTACTCCTCGTAGCCCTCGATCCCCAGTGTCGCCCGCACGGTGTCCTTGACCCGCCACACGACGAGAACGACGACCCGCAACGCGGTGCCGTTGGCGTCCATCGCCGGCAGCGGCTCGCTGCGCCAGTGCCGCAGCCGCACGTCGACCCGGCGGCGCAACAGCAGCGGACTGACCCACATCAGCCCGGTCCGCCGCACGCTGCCCCGGTACCGGCCGAAGAGCGTGAGCACCCACGCGTATCCGACCCGCCCCCGGCTCAGACCGCCGAACGCGAAGAGCACCACGGTCACCAGCAGCGCGAGCCCCGCCCACGTACCGATACCGAGTCCGTCGTACGGACGCGGGTCGACCCCGACCCGCGACAGCACCCGGGCCGGCAGCGCGCCGGTCCACCACAGGACTCCGCCGGTCACGGCGATCCCGCCGAATCCGGTCAGCACCGCGACCCAGCCGGGCAGCGAAGGCCCCGGCCGTTCATGGAGCCGGGGGTCGGCGTCCGGCGCGGGCCGGGTCGAGGGCCGCACCTGCGAGGCCCTCGGCACCGGCGCCCGCCGGACGCCGGCCGGCTGCTCCCCTTCGGGGGCCCTGCCCACGACGGTGGCCGGCAGCGCGGCGGCGTCCGCCCCGGCTTCGCGCTCCTCACGGAAGAGCAGGTGCACGGGGATGGAGGCGGTGCGCTCGTTGGCGATGACCGCCTGGTGCCGGCCGGTGTCCACCCGGGCATCGGCACGGAACTCGCCGGTGTCCTCGCCGGTGAACATGAGGGAGAGCGAGGCGGGGGCGGGGCCCGGCCTCGCTCCCGAACCCGAACCCGAAGCCGAACCCGAAGCCGGCACGGACGCCGGGGCCTCGGGCGCTGCGGAGGCCTCGGGGGCTGCGGAGACCTCGACGAGGGCCGCGGCGGGCTCGGGGAGTGCGCAGGGCTCGTCGGCCGCGGCGGGCTCGGGGACCTCCGCACCCTCGTGGACCTCATGGACCTCATGAACCTGATGAGCCGCCGGAACCTCGCGGCCCTCCATCACCTCGCGGCCCTCCGGTGCGGGCGCGGGCAGCAGTTCCGAGACATGCGCCCCGGCATCGCGCAGCAGCGGCGGCCCGGCGGCAGCGGCTTCGGCGGCCTTCCGGAACACCGGGCCGGCGTGCGCGGCCTCCGGCTCCGGAGCGCTCCCCGTCGCCTCCGTGACCGGACCCGCCATCGGCGCCCCCTTCGACGCCGGCACCGATACGGACGCCGAGGTCGCCCCGAATCCGGTGCCCCCGGGTACACGATCGCCCTCGCCCGGCACCAGGTCGAGCACGAGGTCGACGACGGAGTCCGGCCCGGACGCCGGCAACGGCCCCCCGGACACCTCGGCCGAACCGGGCACAGGCACACCGGGCACGGGCACGCCCGGCCCCGCATCCAGCACGCCGGGCCCCGCTCCCGACACATCCGGCCCGCCAGGCCGCGTCTCCGACGTATCCGGCACGCCCGGCCACGTTCCCGACACATCCAGCCCGCCAGGCCGCGTCTCCGACGTATCCGGCACGCCCGGCCACGTTCCCGACACATCCAGCCCGCCAGGCCGCGTCTCCGACGTATCCGGCACGCCCGGCCGCCCCGCGTCCGAACCGCCGGCCCGCGGCGGCTCGTCCTCCACCGCCCAGCCGCCCGACCCGGCGCGCTCCCCCGCCGCCGCCCAGGCGTCCGTGACCCGGCCCGCCCCTTCCGGGCCCACCCACTCCCGTACCGGGACCGCCCCGTACCTCTCCTCCCCGTACTCCGGGTCCTCCCGGTTCTCCGGGTTCCCGGAGCTGTCCGACACCGTGGATCGCATTCCCGCCTCCGTCATGTGCGTCGTGTCACGCGAAGAGTCGCCGCCAGGTCTCCGGACCCGGATAGCCGTCGGCCTCCGTGCCCCGCCAGCCCTGGGCCTTCTGGAAGGCCTCGACATTGCGTCGGTCCGCCTCGGTCCACCGAGAGCCGGGGCCCGACAGGTAGTACTTGCCGTATCCCTTCTTCACCAACTGTTTGCCGAGCTTGTCGACATGGCTGTTGGACTGACCCGGCCGGAAATAGCCCCGTCCCGGGAAGGCCGGGACCGCGGTGGAGCCGCCGGGCCCGGCCGAGCCGCCCGCGGCGGGGATGTCATGGCCGATTCCGTTCACCAGCAGGCGCCAGGTGTGGGGGCCGGGGATGCCGTCGGCCTCCTTGCCCTTCCAGCCCTGGGCCTTCTGGAACGCCTGGGTGGCCAGCCGGTCGGCGCTGCCCCAGGCAGGACCGGGGCCGACCTTGTAGAAGCGCTTGCCGCCCCGGTCGACGAGCATCTTGCCGAGCCGGGTGACGTAGTCGTTCTTCGCGCCGGCGCCGAACTTCGAGGCACCCGGGAACTGTGTCTTCGACGAGCCGCTGCCACCGCTCCCGCTCGTCAGCCCCTTGTAGCGGTAGGCGACGTAGCTGCCCGAGTTGGTCCAGTACGCCATGGGCGTCGTCTGCTTGCGGGTGTGCGGTTTGGTCTGCTCGTACGCCGTGTAGTGGGTGTGCGTGTAGTCGGTCCAGCCGCCGAAGATCGTGACGTGCGAGCCCTTCCCGGGGTCGGCCGGGTTGTGGAAGAGCAGGATGTCGCCGGGCTGCAGTTCCTCCCGGGCGATGCGCGTCCCGTACGTGGCGAGGCTGCCGGTCCATTCGTTGCCGGGCAGGTTCCAGGCCATCGACACATAGCCGGAGCAGTCCTGGCGGTACCCGTCCGACCAGTACTTCGTCATGCTGTACGGAACCTGCGCGGTGACCCACTTCTTCGCGCGGTTGATGATGTCGGCCCGGGTGGTCGCGCGCAGCGTGGACGTCGAGGCCTGGGACGCCGGTGGTCCGGAGGCCCCCGCGCCCTGCAGCGGTCCCGGTCCGCCCTGTGGGCTGTCCGGTCCCGGCTCGGCGGGTCCGTCGGCCGCGTCGGCCGCCGGGCCCGGGTCCGTCACCGGGGCCGGGTCGGCCGCCGCGCCGGCGGCTTCCGCGAGACCGGAGCCCAGCACCACACCGGCGGCGGTGACCAGCACCATCGCGCGCCGCGCGCCGTGCGCGGCCGGGTGCCCTCCGTACCGCGTCGGCAGTCCGGCGGCAGCGGTGCGCCGCTGGACGGCGCATCCCGCACAGGTGCAGTCGATAGCGGGTACGTACTCCTCGAAGGCCGGCACAGTCATGCGATTCCCTCCGCACTCGTCAAGATCTTTGGGCGCATCTGTACGGGCGTCAGTGTCTCAACTCTCCTGACATATCGCATTTTGACGGATAGAAGAGAAAAAACGACCATCCGACAGGCCGTGACGGAGGGGAAATGGTCAGGAGCACGGCCGGAGATCGGGTAGAGTTCTCCAGGTCAGCAGGCGCCGCTAGCTCAGTTGGTTAGAGCAGCTGACTCTTAATCAGCGGGTCCGGGGTTCGAGTCCCTGGCGGCGCACGCAGAGTCAAGGCCCCCTCACCACGCGTGAGGGGGCCTTGTTCGTTCCCGCGCCCCCCACCACCCCTCGCGCGAGCGCCTCCTCGCCACCCTCCGCGCACGCGCCACTCGTCGCACACTTTGCTCACGCACAGCTCACGCATGCCCGACAGACGGCCATCACCCGGCACCCCGACGGCGCGAGGGCCTCTCGCTCACACCCCCATACGCCCTCACACCACCTCTTCACAAGAGCCCCACAAATCGCGCGTATGAGCGGGTAATAACCCCTTTCGCCCTTGCGGTCACGGCTGGGGTCGGCCAGTCTGTCTGGGAGTCGTCGGTGCCAACCGCGCCGATGAGACGCATAGTTGGGGGAATCGGAGAGCAGGATTCCGGTTGTGTTCGATGCAAGGGGGAGGCATCGTGCACAAGCAAACGCCGAAGAGGCATCATGCAACCGGAAGGATGCCGTTCCTTGTCTCACGAACGGTGACCCGCCACTGAGCCGTCGGCCGCGTTCCAGGGGGACACGCGGAGGACGAGACGAAACGACCGAGCGACCACGCAGCCCCGCCTGCGTGCAGGGGGATGACCCATGACGTCGACGCCGCCAGGCGCCCGGCAGGACCACGACCCGTCCCGGACGACACAGCTTCGGATACCCCCGCAGCTACGGACCGGGGGCCAGCGGCGGCGACAGAAGAAAGCGCTGCCACGGTACGACTACGAGCACTACAGCCGGCTCGCCGGGCCTCTGACCCAGCCCGACCCCACGCGGCCGTACACCGTGAAATACCGCTCGCTCCTCTCCCAGGAGCCCCACCGGATACGTGCGGCCCTCCTGCTGGGGGCCGCCCCGCTCGTCTCGCTCGGCCTCTTCGCCTGGCTGATACAGCCCGAGCACTGGACACAGCGCGATCCGAACCTCAAGAACGACACGCTGCTGATCCTCGACATCGTGATGCTGGTCTCGATCGGCCTGATCGAGCTCTTCCGCACCCTGAACGTCCTCTCCAACGCGCACGCCACGCTGGTGGCGCGCGATCCGGTCCCGGTCGTGCCGGAGACCGGCACCCGGGTCGCCTTCCTCACCTCCTTCGTCCCGGGCAAGGAGCCCCTGGAGATGGTGACGAAGACCCTGGAGGCCGCCGTCCGCATCCGCCACCGCGGGCTGATGCACGTCTGGCTCCTCGACGAGGGCGACGACCCCGCGGTGAAGGAGGTCTGCCTGCGGCTCGGCGTGCACCACTTCTCCCGCAAGGGCGTGGCGCACTGGAACCAGGCCAAGGGCCCGCACCGGGCGAAGACCAAGCACGGCAACTACAACGCCTGGCTCGACGCCCACGGTGACGCGTACGACTTCTTCGCATCGGTCGACACCGACCATGTCCCGATGCCGAACTATCTGGAGCGGATGCTCGGCTACTTCCGCGACCCGGACGTCGGCTTCGTCATCGGCCCGCAGGTCTACGGCAACTACGACAGCTTCGTCACCAAGGCCGCCGAGTCGCAGCAGTTTCTCTTCCACGCGCTGATCCAGCGCGCCGGCAACCGCTACGGCGCCCCGATGTTCGTCGGCACCAGCAACGCGGTGCGCATCAGTGCCCTCAAGCAGATCGGCGGTCTGTACGACTCGATCACCGAGGACATGGCGACCGGCTTCGAGATGCACCGCGCCCGCAACCCGCACACCGGCCGCAAGTGGCGCTCGGTGTACACCCCGGACGTGCTGGCCGTGGGCGAGGGACCGACCGCGTGGACGGACTTCTTCACCCAGCAGCTGCGCTGGTCGCGGGGCACGTACGAGACGATCCTCAAGCAGTACTGGAAGGGCTTCTTCTCGCTGCCCGCGGGCAAGCTCTTCAACTACACGATGATGATCATCTTCTACCCGATGTCCGCGATGAACTGGATCCTCGCGGCCCTCAGTTGCGCGCTGTTCCTGGGCATGGGCGCCTCCGGTGTGCAGATCGACCCGACCGTCTGGATGATGCTGTACGGCAACGCATCGGCCCTCCAGATCGGCCTGTACATCTGGAACCGCCGGCACAACGTCTCACCGCACGAGCCCGAGGGTTCCGGCGGTCTCGCCGGCATGATGATGTCCGCGCTCTCCGCGCCGATCTACGCACGGTCCCTGATGGACGCCGTGCTGCGCCGCAAGAGCTCCTTCGTCGTGACGCCCAAGGGCGACTCGTCGAGTCCGGACACCCTCTTCGGGACCTTCCGCATCCACCTCTTCTTCATCCTGGTCTTCGCCGGCTCCATCGTGGCCTCCTTCGCCCTCGGCCACAGCCACCCGGCGATGCTCACCTGGGCCGCGCTGGCGCTGCTGATCACCGCGGCGCCGATCTTCGGCTGGCGGTACACGATGCGGGCCGAGAAGAAGAAGCGCCGCGCGGGGCCGCCGCCGCCGAGCGGACCACCCGCCCACGGCCGGCAGGAGAAGCCTCACTGGGCCGGCGACGAACAGACCATGCAGATCGCCCTTGGGGGACGTAAACAATGAAGTACCGTCCGAGCCGCCGTACCCGCCGCATGGCGATCACTACGGCGGTGGTTCTCGCGCTCGCGGGAGCGAACGGGCCGTGGCTGTACCGCGTCAGCACCGAGCGCTACCACGATTACAAGATCAACCAGGCGAGCTACAAGGCGGCCAACGGCCACTGGGACTTCCTGGACATCCCCTCCGAGTTCCGGATCAACACGATCCACGCGGCGCTGCTGCACACCGGCAAGGTGCTGCTCGTCGCGGGCTCGGGCAACAACCAGAAGAACTTCGACGCGAAGAGCTTCCGGTCGGTGCTGTGGGACCCGGAGACCAACGCCTTCAAGAACATCCCCACGCCCAAGGACATGTTCTGCGCCGGTCACACCCAACTGCCCGACGGCAAGCTGCTCATAGCCGGCGGCACCAAGCAGTACGAGAAGCTCAAGGGTGACGTCACCAAGGCCGGCGGCCTGATGATCGTCCACAACGAGGACCCGGACAAGCCGATCACGCTGCCCGCGGGCACCCGGTTCACCGGCAAGGAGAACGGCAAGACCTTCGTCACGAAGGACCCCGTGCTGGTGGAGAAGGCGACCAAGGTCTTCGACAAGAACACCGGCGCCTTCCTGCGCAACGACCCCGGCCTCGGCCGGATCTACGTCGAGGCGCAGAAGTCCGGTACGAAGTACGAGACGGGCACCGAGGACAACTACCGAATAGCGGGTCTGTCCGGCTCCGACACCCGCAACGTCTACGGGATCGCCCAGAAGCTCGCCATGGACAAGAAGGACTTCCAGGGCATCCGGGAGGCCTTCGAGTTCGACCCGGTGGCGGAGAAGTACATCACCGTCGACCCGATGAACGAGGCCCGCTGGTACCCGACGCTCACCACGCTGGAGGACGGCAAGGTCCTCGCCCTGTCCGGCCTGGACGAGATCGGGCAGATCGTCCCCGGCAAGGACGAGATCTACGATCCCGAGACCAAGGAGTGGGAGTACACCGGCATCGTCCGGAAGTTCCCCACCTATCCGGCGATCTTCCTGATGAACAACGGCAAGCTCTTCTACTCCGGCTCGAACGCGGGGTACGGGCCGGCCACCGTCGGCCGCGACCCCGGCGTCTGGGACCTGGCGACGAACAGGTTCACCAAGATCCCCGGCCTGAGCGACCCGGACAAGATGGAGACCTCGGCGACCGTACGGCTGCCTCCGGCCCAGGACGAGAAGTTCATGGTGATCGGCGGGGGCGGCGTCGGCGAGTCCGACAAGTCCAGCGAGAAGTCCCGGCTGGTCGACCTCAAGGACGCAGATCCGAGGTTCAAGGACGGCGCCTCGCTGGACGAGGGCACGCGCTACCCGAGCGCGTCCCTGCTGCCCGACGACTCCCTGCTGGTCACCGGCGGCTCCAACGACTACCGCGGGCGCGGCGGTTCCGACGTGCTGCAGGCGCGGCTGTACGACGCGAAGTCGGACACGTACCAGCGGGTCGCCGACCCGGCGGTCGGCCGCAACTACCACTCGGGGTCCGTGCTGCTGCCCGACGGCCGGGTCATGATCTTCGGGTCCGACTCGCTCTACTCCGACAAGGCCAACACCCGGCCCGGCGTCTTCGAGCAGCGCATCGAGATCTACACCCCGCCCTACCTGTACCGCGACTCTCGGCCCGAGCTGACCGCCGGACCGAAGAAGATCGAGCGCGGGAAGACGGCGGTGTTCACCACCAACCAGGCCTCGTCCATCAGGTCGGCGAAGCTGATGCGGCCGAGCGCGGTCACCCACGTCACCGACACCGACCAGCGCTCGGTGGCTCTGGACCTGAAGCGGAAGGACGGCGAGATCTCGGTGACGGTGCCGGGGAACCGGGCGCTGGTGCCGTCGGGCTGGTACATGCTGTTCGTCACCGACGACAAGGGCACGCCGTCCGAGGGGACGTGGGTGGAGGTGCCGTAGGCGTCGTCTCCCGCGGCACCGGACCGGACCCTCCTAGTCGGTGCCGCGGGCCAGCCCCAGCGCGTACTCGGGCCACCACGCGCCCGCCTTCGGGCCGCCCCGGCAGTCGCCGTCGGACTCGCCCGGCCGCTTGATCCAGAGGTACGCGTCGACCAGCTCGTCGCCCGTGGACGTCGTCGGCGTCTCACCGAGGGCCCGGCCCGGCGGGTTGCACCAGTTCTCCTCGGGGGCGCCGCCGGTGTACGGGCCGTTGCCGTTGCGGCTGGTGTCGATCACGAACGGCTTGTTGCCGACCTTCGCCGACAGCCGCTTGCCGAAGTCCTTGCTGACCGCGGTGGTCTGGAAGTTGGAGACGTTGACCGCGAAGCCGTCGGCCGCGCCCAGACCCGCCTGCTGGAGCGGCTGGAACAGCGCGTCCGGGGTGTGCCAGCCGGCGTTGCCCGCATCCAGGTAGACCTTGGTGCCCGGCAGCTGCTTGAGCCGCTCCACCGCACCCTTGAGGAGGTCGTAGCGCTCCTCGTGGAACTCCTGCGGGGTGCACCCGTCGACCAGGTGCAGCACCGCGTCCGGCTCCAGGATCACGGTCGCGCCCCGGTCGCCGATGCCCCGGGCCACACTGTCCAGCCAGGCGCGGTACGCGTCTCCGTCGGCGGCGCCGCCCTTGGAGAACTGGCCGCAGTCGCGGTGCGGGATGTTGTAGAGGACCAGCAGCGCCTCCCGGTCGGCCTTCTCGGCCGCCTCCGTGAAGCCCTTCGCCTCGGCCTCCGGATCGTCCGTGCCGATCCACTCTCCGACCGGCTGCCGCGCGATCCGGCGGATCAGGGCGGCGTCCTTCTCCTTGCCGTCCTCGGTGTAGCGGGCGACCTGCCGGGCGGCGTTCCCGTCGGGGTTGACCCAGTACGGGTCGGCGTCCTTGGGCTGCTGACCGATGGCCGCCGGCTCCCTGCCCCCGGATCCGTCCTCACGGCCGCCGTCACCGGAAGAACCGCATCCCGCGAGCAGCAGCACGGCGCCTGCCGCGGCCACGCCCACCCCTCGCATGCCGAACCGGCCGTTGTGACTGCCGTACATCCACTCCCCCTCAGGTGCGACGGCGGTGCTGTCGCATCGCCGTCCATCCTGGCACAGCGCCCGGGACCGGCCCGGGCCCTCACGACTTCGTCGAAGAGCTGTTACGGCCTGGTGCACGACAGAGAGCGGATCAGCGAGCGGCGTCATGCGGCTTCGAATCCAAGGCGGAGGAGGGAAGCGACGCGGAGCGTCGTTGACTGACGACAACGCCGGAGGCGGAGTCGCAGGGCGTCGGGAGCCCGCTCGCTATCGTGCACCAGGCCGTTACGGCGGGTTCACCACGCTCTGCCCCGACTGCCCGCGTGCGGAGGGTGACCGGTTATCGACGTAACGTCAGAAAGCGGCTGGGTTCGGGGAGTTCGTGCCCCTACAGTGGGGCGTGCGGCGGACCGGACGCCACCGACCTCCCGTGTCCGCGCCGGGCCACTCCCGCGGCCCGCGCCCCGCGGTCGAGGACCGGCCCGGCCGGCGCCCGGAGAACCGGGCAGCCGGCCGGGCCGGATACCGGCCGGTCAGCCGCCGGCCGGCGCGCCCGCCTTGCCGACGGCCTCCTTCTCCGCCTCGGCCCGCACCTTCTCCCGGGATTTCTCGCCCGTGAGGTAGGCCGAGACGACGACGTTCGCCGTGTACGACTCCGACGCACGGTCGTACGTGCCGCCGCAGGTGATCAGCCGGAGCTCGGCCCGGCCGTCCTCGCGGGGACCGTAGGCCTTCTGCGCGTTGAAGCGTTCCCGGGTGAAGACCTGGACGTCGTCGATGGTGAACTCGGCGACGCTGCCGTCGGCCCGGGTCACCTCGACCTCGGCGCCGGGGCGGGCCGCGCTGAGCCCGTAGAAGACGGCCGGCTTGGTCGCGGTGTCGACATGGCCGACGAAGAGGGCCGGTCCCTTGGCGCCGGGCTCGGTGCCGGCCCCGTACCAGCCGACCGTCCGGGGCGTTTCGAAGGACGGCGGTTCGATCGCCCCGTCCTCGTCCAGGCCCCGGGAGACGACGGGGGCCCGGATCCCGAGCGACGGGATCTCGACGCTCTTCGGCGCGACGCCCTCGATCGGGTCGTGGGCCGGGGGCAGCGGTACACCGAGGGGGCGCCCGACCGCGGCGACGTCGCCGGTGGTCGGTGCGGAGCTGGCGCCGGAGCCGCCGGTGATGCCGCGGCCCCAGAGCCACAGACCCAGCAGGAGCACGGCCCAGGCCACTCCGGTGAGCAGCCTGCCGTGTCCCGCCGAGTGGTCCGAGGCGGACACGTCAGTCGGTGGCCGGGCGGCGGCGGCGCACGCTGCGGAAGGCCACGGCGACGGCGGCGACGGCGGCCAGGGCGAGGCCGACCACGGCGTGCACGGTGCCGGGTCCGTCCTGCTGGGCGGCGGCCTGGTCGGCGGCGAGCACGGCGGTGCCTCCGCCGCCCGCACGGACGGGGGCGACGGGCATGGGCCGGTTGCGGTGGACGACGGTCAGCACGGCGGACGCCTTGAGGTGCTTGTCGCCCTTGCAGACGACCTGGACGTCGTAGTCGCCGGGCTCGGCGTCCGAGCGGACCCGGGCCTCGGCGAACAGCGTCCGGTCGCCGCCGGGCGAGAAGCGCGCCTCGGAGACGAAGGCGTCGGAGCTGCCCTTGGCCTCCTTGCCCTTGCAGCCGTCGACCTCCAGGTCGACCTCGCCGCCCGGGGAGACGGAGGAAGGGGAGAGCGTGAGGGTGGCCCGGGACCGCGAGTCCTCGTGGTCCGAGTCGGAATTGGCCAGTGCGACGGACGCGGGCATCAGGGTCGCCGCGGCCACCGCGGCGGCACAGAACGTGAGCGGTATGGAACGCATCGTGAACCTCCTGATGGAAGGTTCACGCGTGCCGGAGCTTTCCGCATCCGCAGGGCCGGACGGCTGGGCCGGTGGAGTGCGGGGCGGCGGGCCCACCGGCCCGCTCCCCCGCACCCCGCCGGGTCAGCCGGCGTCGATCAGGCCGACCAGATCGGCGATGGAGTCGACGACCGTGGACGGCCGGAACGGGTACTTGTCGATGTCCGCCACCGTAGTGAGTCCGGTCAGCACCAGGAAGGTCTGCATGCCCGCCTCCAGACCGGCGAGCACATCGGTGTCCATCCGGTCGCCGATCATGGCGCTGGACTCGGAGTGGGCGCCGATCGCGTTGAGCCCGGTGCGCATCATCAGCGGGTTGGGCTTGCCCGCGAAGTAGGGGGCCTTGCCGGTCGCCTTGGTGATGAGTGCGGCGACGGAGCCCGTGGCGGGCAGCGGGCCCTCGGCGGACGGGCCGGTCTCGTCCGGGTTGGTGCAGATGAAGCGCGCCCCGTTGTTGATCAGCCGGATCGCCTTCGTGAGCGCCTCGAAGGAGTACGTACGCGTCTCGCCGAGGACCACGTAGTCGGGCTCGTGGTCGGTGAGGACGTAGCCGATGTCGTGCAGCGCGGTCGTGAGCCCGGCCTCGCCGATGACGTAGGCCGTGCCGCCGGGCCGCTGGTCGTCCAGGAACTGGGCGGTGGCGAGTGCGGAGGTCCAGATGTTCTCGACGGGGACGTCGAGGCCCATGCGGCTGAGCCGGGCGTGCAGGTCCCGGGCGGTGTAGATGGAGTTGTTGGTGAGGACCAGGAAGGGCAGCCCCGAGTCCCGCAGCCGCTTGATGAAGGCATCCGCGCCGGGGATCGGAGTCCCCTCGTGGATGAGGACTCCGTCCATGTCGGTGAGCCAGGACGAGATCGGCTTGCGCTCTGCCATGTGGGACTCCAGTTGCCGTACGCCAGGTGCGGGGACGCCGGCGGCACCGCGTTGTGCAGCGCCGACGGCTCCGATTTTAGGCGGTTCGTTCGACCGGAGATACAGCCTGATCATGGTGAGGGCGGGAACGTTGCCGCCGCGGACGGATCGGGGGCGATGCGGCCGTGCTCCGGGATGCCGGAGCGGGTCGATGCGCCGGTGCCCGGTCGTACGGGAAGCCCACCGGTCCCGTCGTGGCGGACGGACATGAACACCGGTGGTCACGGTGCCGGGACGCGGCCGGATGCCACCGCAGGCCTCCGGGGGCGGCGGGCACCAGCGAGACGGCGAAGGTCAGCGGGAGGTGCGGCGCATCCGGCGGGCGCCCAGCACCACGGCGCCGCCGCCGATCAGGAAACCCGCGACGGTCAGGCCCGGCAAGGGAATCGGGACCTGGATCCCGGTCCTGGCGAGTTCCGGCACCCCGGCCGGATCGCGGCCGGGAGCGACGGGGCGCGGGACGGGGCTGGTGTCGGGCCGCCCGGTGAGGCCGTCGTCCTCCTCCGCCTCGCCGGGTACGTCGGTCGTGCCGTCGTCCGTCAGGTCCCCGCTGCCGTCGTCCTCGACCACGGTGAACGGGTAGTCCTCGGACTCGCCGACCCACTCCCCGTCGAGGGCCTCTCCCGTGGAACCGCTGTCGGTGCGCTGTCGCTGGACGATCGCGGCGTTCGCGGTGATCCGGCCGGGGCTGGTGTCGGAGGTGAACGCCAGCCTGACCTGGACGGTGACGGTCCGGCCGGCCGGCACGGTGAAGCCGGGGAAGGAGTCGTCGCCCCCGCCGCCGAAGACGCCGATGTGCTCGTCGCGGTCGGTCGTCTCCCAGCTGACGCGGTGTTCGACGCCGGGGTGGGCGCGCTCGGAGAACTCCAGCTGGATCTGGTCCGAGGTCAGGGCGCGGTCCTCGTCCGTGAGGACCAGGACCGGGTGGATCGCGCGACAGGACTCCGCGGTGGTGTTGGTCAGGTCCAGGAACCAGGTGCCGTAGCCGCCGCCGGAGGCGTAGGTGTCCGGGCCGCCGTGGATCCGGGTGTCGATCGGGAAGTCGGCGGCCTTCGGGCCACCGCAGGCCGGCTGCTGGTCGGCGGAGGTGGCGCCCGGTACGGAGGCGGGGGCGAGGCCGGAGGTCGGGGTGGTGGCCGTGTTGCGTTGAAGGGTGGCGGACGCGGACGCGGGGCCGCCGAGCACGACGGCGGGCATGACGCTCGCGGCGGCCAGCCCGAGCACGAGACCGTGCCGGGGCCGGCTGCCCCCGGGGGGCGGGGACGGCGGGCGTGCCGGGAGGGAGGGTTCGGGGGAAGGATCGGAAGGGGGCGGTGTGGGGGGCATGAGGGGCAGCCTTCACTCGTCGCGGAACACGGCCGGCTCACCCCGGGCCCGGAGTTCACCGGTCTCGGCCGCGACCCTGCCAGGCCCGCCCGGCCCGGCCGCCGCGGACATGCCGCAGGGCCGCCCGGAACGCTCGATCGGCCCAGCCCAGCTCCTTGCGCGGGCATCCGGTGCTGCCTCCGGCACCGTACGGATCACGGGAGGCCGCCCGGTACCGCAGCCCGGAAGCAAGGGACCACCGGCGATGTGTCGCACCACGACCGGGCGATCAGACGACCGCGTTCAGGGCGAAGGGCGTTCCCGCCTGCCCGTAGATGCTGATCCGGTAGTTCCCCGCGTGGTTGGCGTGCTCGCCCATGGCGAACAGCATCAGGACGTTGTTGTTCACGTAGTAGAAGAGGGTGACGCTCGTCTGGAAGTTTCCGGCGCTGGCGTGCAGGACGGGGAATCCGTTGAAGACGTAGGCACCGGTCGGCAATCCGCCACCGTTGAACGCCTGGTTGAGGGCCTGCGTCATGTTCGGGAGCCTGTTGAGCATTCCGACCCGGGTGAGCACGTTGGTCAGGTAGGTCTGCGTCGTGGCCTGGGTCATGGGCCCCGTCTGGCCGGCGCCGTTCGCCCTGAGAATGATCATCGGCATGGGACGTTCCTTTTCGATCGTTCGACACGGACTGACGGCGGCCTCCCCGCTGTCGCGGGTGGACCGCTGCCCGCGCCGCCGCCGGACCGCGCCCCCCATGGAGAGGAGTGCGGCCCGGGGCACCGCTGGTGACGTACCGGATCACGCGGGGGTGGGCAGCGACCTGTCCTGCTGGATCAGCAGGGGCGTGAGCAGGCTCAGGGAATCGACGGGCGTCGTCCAGTTGGGCTTGCTCGGGCCCCAGCCGTGGTCGACGTCGTAGGTGACCTCCCGCTGGGCCGCTCCCGTCAGGTCGATCAGGAGGCCGGGTCCGAAGGCCTGCTCGACGACGGTCGATGTCTCGATGACGGCCGTGGCGAACATCAGGAGGACCTTCTCCACCGGGGTGAAGAAGTCCAGGTTCCTGCCGTGCAGCGGGAACGCGGCCAGCGGTGTGGCCTTCGCCGCCTGTCCCGCGGCCACGTGGTTCAGCTGCGCGAGGCCGGAGGTGAAGGGCCGGACGGTGTCGTTGTCGACCGTGATGTAGCGCGAGGAGTCGGGACTGCCTCCCACCGAGCCGGTGCCGGACACGTTGTCGACGGTCAGGGTCTGCCCGAGGGCGATGTCGTAGCTGTTGATGCCGGTGATCGCTCCCTGGGGGACGATCTCTCTGCGTGACGTGTAGGCCTGGTACTCCTCGTGCCAGGTGATGTCCGTCGTCGTGGCGTAATCGTTGGTGACGAACCAGACCAGCGGCTTGCCGCCGCCGGTGGAGGAGTTGACGGCCTTGAAGCCGTAGAGGTAGAACCCCTCATCGACCAGCCGGTTGGTGGTGTCGTCACTCATGGTGATCGTGATGGCGTACGAGGTGTCGACGGGCACGGGCTTTCCTCTTTCCTGTGGGCCCCGGAATCGCTGCCGGGACAGGGGTGTGGCGGGTGCCGGCCCAGGGGTCGCCCCGGGGCCGGGTGTGTGCGGGTGGGTGAGGGTGCGGGTGGTGCCGCGGGGCGACGGTCGGTCCGTGACGACGCCGTCCTGCTCGTCGTCCGGGATACCGCGTCCACCGGGCGTGCCGGCGCATGGAATCGCAGCCGCCGCACCGGGCCCCGCTCTCTGATCCGGCCTGATCCGAAGAGAGGCTCCGGCCGGAAGAGGAAGGTCCTCTTCCTTCAATGTGCGCTCGGCAGGGCAGTACCAAACGGATACGGCGGGGGTGGTGGACGGCGCCCGAGTCACGTACAGGCACCCGGTCCTCTTGCATTTCCTGGCAGCGATTTCCCGTGCGCCGGAGCCGCTGTTGCCGAGTCGGCGCGCAAGGGCCCGCCGAGGGTGCCATATCGGAGCGCACTGGCCCCTGCGGGTGACGTGTCGGAGCGCGCGGGCCCGCGCCGGTTACCGCGTCATCGCACGTCAGGCCGGTCCGGGTACCGCTCCGCAGCGCGCGGGGCCGTTCGGCGCGCGTCAACCCGACGCCGCGCCCCGCCCACCACCGTCAGCCACGCCCGCCGGAGGGCGCGGCGGGATCCGTCGGCCGGCCGGCTCCCGCGACTCCGCCCGGGTCCCCGTCCGCACCGCCGACCCGCCCGAACAGCGGGGCGAGGATCAGCTGGGCCGCCCCTTCCGCGACGGGCCGCTCCCCGCCGCCCGCGGCGACGACCGGTACGGGCGCCCCGTCGGCCCCGCCCTGCCGGGCCCGCTCGTCGAGCACCGCGCGTACCCCTCGTACGTACGCGTCGGGGTCGGCCGCGACGAGGCGTCCGCCCAGCACCACCCGGTCGATGTCGAGCAGCCCGACCAGGTTGGCGGCGCCGGTCCCGAGCACCCGAGCGGCCTCGGCGACGTCACCCCGGCCGACGGCGGCCAGGCAGAGCGCCTCGATGCAGCCGCGCCCGCCGCAGCTGCACGGGGCGCCGTCCAGCTGGACGGTCTGGTGGCCGAACTCCCCCGCTCCGGTACGGGCCCCGCGGTGCAGCGCCCCGCCGAGCACCAGTCCGGAGCCGAGGCCGGTGCCCAGGTGGAGGTAGGCGAAGTCGGCGGGGTCCGGCGTCTGGAGGGCGAGCCCGAGGGCGGCGGCGTTGGTGTCCTTGTCGATGACGACGGGCAGCCCGGTCCGCGCGGCGAGCTCGTCCCGGAGCGGGTAGCCGTCCCATTGCGGGAACCCGGTGACGCGGTGCAGGACCCCGCCCCGGTGGTCGAGCGGCCCCGGCACGGCGACGCCCACCCCGAGCACCGCCTGCGTCCCGTCGCCCCGCACGGCGGCGACCGCCCCGGCCGCCGCCCCGAGCACCTCGTCCGCCGGGGCGCCGAGGTCCAGCGGGGCCGTACGGCTCGCGGTCACCGTGCCCGCGAGGTCCACGAGCACCACGGTCAGCTCGTCGCGGTCCAGGTGCAGCCCCACCGCATGGGCGGCGTCCGGGACGAGCCGCAGCACCGTGCGCGGCTTGCCGCCCGTCGAGGCGCGGTGCCCGGCCTCGACGGCCAGGTCCTCGGCGCGCAGCCGGGCGGTGATCTTGCTGACGGCCTGCGGGGTGAGCCCGGTCCGCCCGGCGAGTTCGAGCCGGCTGATGCCGCGCTCGCCCGCCGCCCGCAGCAGGTCGAGCACGAGCGCCGCGTTGTGGCTGCGCAGTGTCGGCAGGTTCGCGCCGCTGTTACTCCTGTTCACGGACCCATTGTCTCCCGCGCTTGCACTTTGGCAACAGCGTTGCCAAAGTGGAAGGCATGACTGCCCACGTGACTCACGAGACCTCCGGATCGTCCGGGACCCCCCTGCGCGTCGGACTCGTCGGCTACGGCCTGGCGGGTTCCGTCTTCCACGCCCCGCTGATCGCCGCCACCGAGGGCCTCGTCCTGGACACGGTCGTCACGTCGAACGAGGAGCGCCGGAAGCAGGCCCGCGCCGAGTTCCCCGAGGTGCGGTTCGCCGCCTCGCCGGACGAGCTGTGGGCGCGGGCGGACGAGCTCGACCTGATCGTGATCGCGTCGCCGAACAAGACCCACGTCCCGCTCGCGACGGCCGCGCTGAAGGCCGGTCTGCCGGTGGTCGTGGACAAGCCGGTCGCCGGTACGGCCGCCGAGGCCCGGGAGCTGGCGGCCCTGGCCGAGGAGCGCGGTCTGCTGCTGTCGGTCTTCCAGAACCGCCGCTGGGACAACGACTTCCTCACCCTGCGCTCGCTCGTCACGAACGGTGAGCTGGGCGAGGTGCAGCGCTTCGAGTCGCGCTTCGAGCGATGGCGCCCGCAGCCGAAGGGCGGCTGGCGCGAGTCGGGCGATCCGCAGGAGATCGGCGGGCTGCTGTACGACCTGGGCAGCCATGTCGTCGACCAGGCGCTGGTCCTGTTCGGCCCGGCGGCCCAGGTGTACGCGGAGTCGGACGTGCGCCGCCCGGGAGCGGCCGCCGACGACGACACGTTCCTGGCGATCACCCACACCAGCGGGGTCCGCTCGCACCTGTACGTCAGCGCGACGACGGCCCAGCTCGGCCCGCGTTTCCGGGTGCTCGGGTCGACCGCCGGGTACGTCAAGTACGGCCTCGACCCCCAGGAGGCGGCCCTGCGCGAGGGCACGCGTCCGTCGGCCCAGGTGCCGTGGGGTGTGGAGGACGAGGCGCTGTGGGGACGGCTCGGTTCGGGCGAGTCCCCGCTCACGGGCGGCGGCACCCCGGTGCGTACGCTGCCGGGCGACTACCCCGCGTACTACGCGGCGGTCGCCGACGCGCTGCGCGGCAAGGGCGAGAATCCGGTGACCGCCCTCCAGGCCGCCGCCGCGCTGGATGTCCTGGAGGCCGCCCGCCGCTCGGCCCGCGACGGGGTCACGGTCGCCCTGCCCCCGGCCTCCGCCTCCGTGTCCGCCACCGCTCACGCCACCGAGGAGCAGTCCGCATGAACCCCACCGCTCCGACCATCTCCGAGCTGATCGCCCAGGAGCGCCGGCTGACGCTGCCGCATTTCGGCTACGACGACGCGTACGCGCTGGGCGGTCTGCTCGTCGCCCTGGCCCGGGAACGGCACGCCCCGGTCGCGATCGACATCCGGCGCGGGGCCCAGCAGCTGTTCCATGCCGCGCTGCCCGGTTCGAGCGCGGACAACGACGCGTGGATCGACCGCAAGCGCAAGGTCGTCGAACGGTACGGCGAGAGCTCGTACCTGGTCGGGACACGGTTCCGGGCCAAGGGGACGACCTTCGACGAGGCCTCGCGCCTGGACCCGGACACGTACGCCGCACACGGCGGCTCGTTCCCGATCGCGGTCGAGGGCGCGGGCGTCATCGGCTCGGTCACGGTGTCGGGCCTGCCCCAGGCGGAGGACCACGCGCTGGTGGTCGAGGCACTGGAGCAGTTCGCGACGAAGATCAGCGACTGACCGGTCCCGGAACGCCCGGAGGGGTGGGGCTGCCACCGGGCAGCCCCACCCCTCCGATCTTTACGCACCCATCAAGCTGAGCCCGCGCATGAAGCCGAGCCCGGCACAATCAAGCCCGTCCGGCGCTTGAGGACACGATTTCAGCCCGTCCGGCGCTTGAGGACATCAATTCAGCCCGTCCGGCGCTTGAGGACAAGAGCGACCCCCCGGACGCAACCCGCCCCGTAGAGGCCAGGGCCCCCTACGCCCCCTTGAACACCTGCCGCTGCCGCCCCAGCCCCGCGATCTCGAGCTCCACGACATCCCCCGCCCGGAGATACGGCTTCGGATCGGGCTGCCCCATCGCGACGCCCGCCGGCGTGCCGGTGTTGATCACGTCGCCCGGGTAGAGCGTCATGAAGTGGCTGAGGTAGCGCACGACCTCGCCGACCGGGAAGATCTGGTCGGCCGTCGTGCCGTCCTGCTTCAGCTCACCGTTGACCCAGAGCTTCAGCGGCAGCGCCTGCGGGTCGGCCACCTCGTCCGCCGTCACCAGCCAGGGGCCCAGCGGGTTGAACGTCTCGCAGTTCTTGCCCTTGTCCCACGTGCCGCCGCGCTCGATCTGGAACGCGCGCTCGGAGACGTCGTGCGCCACCGCGTATCCGGCGACGTGCGCGAGCCCCTCCTCCGCGGAGTCCAGGTACCGGGCGGTGCGCCCGATGACGACGGCGAGCTCGACCTCCCAGTCGGTCTTCTCGCTGCCGCGCGGCACGAGCACGGTGTCCTCGGGCCCGACGACCGTGTCCGGCGCCTTGAAGAAGAGGATCGGCTCGCCCGGTATCTGGGCGCCGGTCTCCGTGGCGTGGTCGTGGTAGTTCAGCCCGATGCACACGATCTTGCCGATGCGCCCGAGCGGCGGCCCCACCCGCAGCCCCTCGGCGTCGAGCGCGGGCAGTTCCCCGGGCGAGGCCGCGGCGGCCCGTACCCGGGCGAGCGCGTCCTCGTCCGCGAGCAGCGCGTCGTCGATGTCGGTGACGATCCCCGACAGGTCACGCAGGGTGCCGTCCTCATCCAGCAGCGCCGGACGTTCCGCACCCGCCGTACCCACACGAAGCAACTTCAACGGTCTGTCTCCCTCGGTCGAGATCGGGCCCGTCGGATGGGTTGCGGCCATCGCAGGCTTGTCCGATCCTCCAAGACATCCGATCACTCCGCAAGACCCTGTTCACACACTGGACCGGCGCACTCGCGTCCTCGATTACGCCGCAGTGGCCATGGCGGCACCGGCGGCCGGCATGTCGCGGTACAGACAGGCCCGCTCGATCGCGGTCCAGGTGGTGCTGGTGACCACGTACAGCGCGGCGGCCAGCGGCACGAAGGCCACGGTGAAGAGCGTGAAGAAGGACATCAGCGGCATCACCTTCGTCATCGCGCCCATGCCCGGGACCGGCTGCCCGTCGGGGCCCGTGGCCGGGGCGACGGGGTTGGCGGCCATCTGGCGCTTGGTCCGCCCGTAGTTGAACGTGGCGACGGCGGCGACGATCACGAACAGCCCCATGTACACGAGGCCCTGCGCCCCGAACATCCCGCCGTCCGCGAGCGCGTCGTGCCAGCGCTCGCCGAGCGGGGCGCCGAAGAGCTGGTGGCCGAGGAGTTCGTTGGCCTCGTCGCCGATCTTCGTACTGGAGAAGAGGTGGTAGAGCAGGAAGAAGGCCGGCATCTGCAGGAGGCTCGGCAGGCAGCCGGAGAGCGGCGAGACCTTCTCCTCCTTGTGCAGCTCCATGAGCGCCTTCTGCATCCGCTCGGGGTTCTTCTTGTGCTTCTTGCGCAGCTCGGCGATCTGCGGCTGGAGCCGCCGCTGCGCCTTCTGCCCACGCGCCGCGGCCCGGGAGAGGGGGTGCACGGCGAGTCGTACGAGTGCGGTGAACAGGACGATCGCGGCGGCGGTGGACGCGTTCTGGAAGAGCGGGTGGAGCGCGTCGGCGAGGGCGCCGACCAGGCTGGCGAATGCGGACATGAAGGCGGACATGGATGAGCCCTCCGGGGGTCTCGTCGTGCCGGGAAGTGGATCGGGAAGGGATCGGCTTCGGCATGACGAACCGCGCGGGGCGCCCCGTACGTGCACGCACGGGGCGCGTACGTACCTGGGGGCGGAAAAGAAGGAGGAGCGAGAACCCTACGCGGCCGTCAGGAGGACGTGGCCGGGGGCTCGGGGGCGGCGGCGCCCCTTGGCGTCGGGGTCCCGTTGCGGGAGGAACGCGGTGCGTTTCTCCCGGTCGCGCATGGCGGTGCGGACCCGGGTGCGGGGCACCGGGGCGGCGCAGCGTGCGCTGATGACCGAGCAGGCGACGAGTGCGGTGCCGGCGGCCGCGGTGGCGGCGAGCGCCACGGCGGCGGAGAGGCTGCCGCCCTCGGCGAGCAGGACCTCGGTGAGCAGGAAAAGCAGGATTCCGGCGGGCCGCAGGACCCGGGCGAGGGCGCCGCCCATGCGGTTCACGGGGCGTGGACTCTCCATGTTCCCGCCCCCTTCTCGCTCCCCTGCGGTGCGGGTCCGCACGGCACTTCAGGCTTTAACCGTTATACACGATCGACTTCCAGGGGCATCAGAAGCCGACGGGGCGTGAGCAGTGCGCGGCTGACCGGATTGCCGGTGTCCGTGTCGAGCCCGTCGCCGGGCCTCATCTCGATGTCCTCGGGCGGTACGGGTACGGAGCAGACCGGGCATGCGCCGTACACGCTCAGTTCCGTACCGCAGTCGGCGTGAACGAAGACACGCATCGGGAGTGTGCCGGGGAGGTGCTCGCGCGCCCATATGCCGAGGGTGGCGAGAACGGGCCAGAGCGCCTTGCCGCTGTCGGTCAGGACGTACTCCTCGCGCGGCGGCGACTCCTGGTAGCGGTGCTTCTCCATGACCCCGGCATCGATGAGGGACTGGAGCCGGGTGGCGAGGACGGCACGCGGGATGCCGAGGTGGACGAGGAAGTCGTTGTACCGGCGTACGCCGTAGAAGGCGTCGCGCACCACCAGGAGCGTCCAGCGCTCGCCGACCACTTCGAGGGCGCGGGCCATGGAGCACTGCTGGTTCGCGTAGTCCTTGCCGAGTGCCATGCGTTCACTTTACTCCTTCCAGGTTCGGTGAACGAACCTACCGTGCTAGCGTCAGCGTTCTCCCAGTGAGTTCATTCACCGAACCCACAGAGTGCCGCGGTCCCCCGCGGCCCGGTCGCGCGACGCCCGTGCGAACCCCGGCGAACCCCGGAGCGATGCCATGGCCCAGCCCGTACGCCCCCGCCCCGCACCACCGGCGACCACCCCACCGCCTGCCGCTCGTCCGCGACCCGGCCCGACCCTCGCGATCACCTCCCTCGCCACCGCCGTGGCGCTGATGAACTACACCGCGCCGATGACGACCCTCCCCGGCATCTCGGCTGCCCTGGCCACCCCGCCCTCCGGCCAGGCCTGGCTGCTCAACGGCACCCCGCTCGGTCTCGCCGTCGTCCTGCTGGTCGCGGGCAGCCTCGCCGACGACTACGGTCGGCGCAGGCTGTTCCTGATCGGCACGCTCGCGCTCGGCCTCACCACCGGACTCGGCGCCCTGGCGACGAGCACGCTGACGTTCACGCTGGCCCGGGTCGCCCAGGGGGCGGCGAGCGCCGCGATCCTGGCCACGAGTCTGGGACTGCTCGTCGGGGCGTTCCCGGCCGGTGCCGCCAGGATCAGGGCGACGGGGGTCTGGGGCGCGTTCGTGAGCGTGGGAATCGCGCTCGGCCCGCTGCTGGCGGGATCGCTCGGTTCGATCGACTGGCGGCTGACGTACGTCGTACTGGGCCTCGCCGCCCTCCTCACGGCGGCCTTCGCCCTCCGCGCGCTCGACGAGTCCCGGGCCCCGCGCGGCGGACGCCCGGACCTGGCGGGCGCGGTGGTGCTGGGGGCGGCGATGACGGCGCTGCTGACCGCGCTGACCCTCGGCCGGGACGGCTGGCTGCGCGCCCCCGTCGGGCTGCTGCTGCTCGCCTCCCTCGCGCTGGCCCTGGCCTTCCTCGCGGTGGAGCGCCGGGCGGCGGCCCCGCTGATCGACCCGGCACTGCTGCGCAGCCGCACGTTCCTGGCCTCGTCGGCCGGCGGGCTGTTCACCGGCCTCGCGGTGATCGGCCTGTTCAGCTTCCTGCCGACGCTGCTCCAGCGGGCGCTCGGGCTGTCGACGATCGACGCGGCGTGGCTGTTCCTGCTCTGGTCGGGCACGGCGTTCGTCGTGGCCCTGCAGTCGCGCCGGCTGACGGGCCGGGTGGCGGCCCGCCACCAGATGGCCGCGGGCTTCGTCCTGCACGCGGTGGGCGTGCTCTCCCTGCTGGGCGCGCTGGACGCGGGAGGACATCCGGACACGACGGTGTGGCTCCGGCTGTTCCCGGCCCTGATCGTGTCCGGTGCGGGCAGCGGGCTGCTGAACGCGGCGCTGCCCCGGCTGGCCATCGAATCGGTCCCGCAGGAGCGGGCGGCGATGGGCTCGGGCGCGAACAACACCGCCCGCTACATCGGCTCGTCGGCGGGCGTCTCCGTGACGATCGCCGTCGCGACGACGGGCTCGGGCGCGGACGGCGCGATGCTGCTGTCGGTGGGGCTGGCCCTGGTGGCGACGGTCAGCGTGCTGCTGCTGCGGGAGCGCCGCTGACGTCCGTACCCGGGCGCTCTCAAGGCGCCGCGACCATCCGCTCCTCCTCGACCTCGATCTCGTCCCGCGCGAGCACCTCGTCGTCCGGCCGTTCGTCGTGCTCGCGCGGACCGGCGTACGTCACCGCGAGCGCGACGGCCAGGTTGGCGCCGAGCGCGATGATGCCGGCGTTCACCCCCCACACCGGGTCATTCTCCGTGAACACGAACCCGCAGACCACACCCACCCCGACGACCAGCCCGCTCATCGCCCCGAGCAGCGTCAGCCGCCGCCACAACAGTCCCAGCAGCACCATGGGGAGCAGCTGCGCCATGCCCTCGTACGAGATCAGCGACAGCCGTACGAGGGTGTTCGGCGCGGTGTACGTCAGGAGCAGCGCCAGGCCCCCCGCGACCACGACGACCACCTGGGCCGCGCCCTTCTGCCGCCGTTCCCAGCGCGGTACGAGCGAGAGCACGCTGCGCCCCCACATCGTGCCGATGACCAGCATGAAGACGGCCATGGGCACGATCGAGGAGAGGGCGGCGGCAACGCCGATGATCCCGACCGACCAGGCGGGCAGCGAGTCCACGACCAGTTTGAAGAGCGCCAGGTTCGACTCGGCGCCGACGAGCCCCGGCACGACGAAGAGGGCTGCCATGCCGAGCAGCATGGGCACGAACAACAGCACGTTGTAGGCGGGCAGCCACATCGCGTTGCGCCGGAGCACGTCAGCGTTCTTGGCACCGAGGTAGCCGGCGACGGTCGTCGGGAAGATCACGACGGTGAGGGAGTTGAGGAAGGAGGTGGTGATGAACCAGGCCTGTCCGAGGCCGCTGTCCCCGTGCCCGGGGAAGGTCAGCCACTCGCTCTTCTCGGTGACGAGCCGGTCCAGGAAGGGCCCGTAGCCGTCGAAGTAGTGCAGGGGCACGTACACCGCGAGGAAGCCGAGCGTGACGATGACCAGCACGTCCTTCAGCACGGACACCCACGCGCTGCCGCGCAGCCCGCTCACCACGACGAAGCCGGTGGTGACGGCGAAGGCGATGAAGTAGGCCCAGTTCAGGCTGATGGCGCCGTAGGAGATCGTCGAGACGACGACGCCCATGCCGGTGATCTGGAGCTGGATGTACGGGAGCAGGAAGACGGTGGCGAGTACGGCGACGAGCGCCCCGAGCCACGGCCGGCCGAAGCGGTGCGCCACCATGTCGGTGATCCCGACGAGCCCGTGCTTGCGCGCGTACGCCCAGAGCAGCGGCCCGACGACGTAGCCGACGGCGTAACCGCAGGACATGTACGCGACCACGTACAGGACGGGCGCCCCGTAGTTGTAGCCCCAGCCGGCGGCACCGAGGTAGCTGAAGCTGGTGTAGCCCTCACCCGCCATGAGCACCCAGATGAAGACGGTCCCGAGGCTGCGCCCGCCCACCGACCACTCGGCGAGCCCGCCGCCCTCCGGCCCGCGTCTGCCGCGCACGGCGAACAGTCCGAGGGCGACGGTGGCGACCATGAAGACCCCGAAGACGGAGGTCGCGACGGCGGCGTTCACCGGCGGTCACCCCGCCGGGCCAGCCATACGGCGACGGGGGTGAGCAGGGTCGCCCCGAGCAGCCAGAAGAAGAGGAACGGCAGCCCGAGAACGACGGGATCGACCCGGTTCACGAACGGCAGCGCCCCCAGGTAGAGCACGTAGGGGACCAGCAACCACAACAACTGCGGACGTCGTCTGAGCACGTCAGAGAACCTTACGACCTCACCGGCGGTGGTCAGCGCTCCCGCACGCCGGTCAGCTTCCCCCACACCACCAGCCGGTACCGGGAGGTGAATTCGGGCGTGCACGTCGTCAGCGTCAGATAGGACCCGGCGCTCCGGTAGCCCACGTACGGCTTCATGTTGCTGCGCGGCACGGCGGCGATGACCCCGCTGTCGCCCGGCTGGGTCCGGGCGAGGGTCTTGTCGACGGTGTACGTGTACACGGCGTCCCGGGTCTCGACGGTGATCCGGTCGCCGGACCGCAGCCGGTTGATGTGGCGGAAGGGCTCGCCGTGCGTGTTGCGGTGCCCGGCGAGCGCGAAGTTCCCCCGGCCGCCGGGCTGCGCGGTGCGCGGGTAGTGACCGGCGTACCCCTTGTCCAGGACACCCTGCTTGCTGATGCCCTGGGCGACGGGCGCGGTCAGCCCGATGCGCGGGATGCGGAGGACGGCGTACGCCTGGGACCGCCGGGGCGCGGACGGGGCGCGCCGGGCGTCCTCACCGCTCTCCGCCACCGCAGGACTGTCGTCGGCCGCCGCCTCCTGCCCCTCCTCCACCGGCGGCTCCACCGTCTCCTCCGGCTCCTCCGGCTCCCCCCAGTCCCGCTGAAGGGCATGCACGGTGTCGGCGGCCTCGGCGCGGGCCTGCCGGTTGGTCCACCACAGCTGATGGGCGACGAGCAGCAGCAGGACGACGCCGAGCGTCACCACCAGCTCCGCGCCCGTCCACAGCCCGCGCGCGGCCAGCCGCCTCCCGCGCGCATCGCGCTGCACCACCACCGGTATCCGCTCACCTGTCCGCTGCCGCACGGCCCGCACGATAGGCCCAAGGCCCGCAACTCTCCAGAGCCGTAACAAGGCTCACCCACCGACGCCGCTCTCCCGACCGGGAACATCCCTCCGTGCCACGCCCGTACGGCAGTACCGTGTGGTCCATGCGCCCCGACACGCCTGCCGAACACACCACCGAAGCCGAGCGCCTGCTGCGCACCGCGGCGCAGTACCCGGAGGACCACGAACCGCTGCTCCTCCAGGCAGCGGCCCATCTGGAACTCGCCGGCGACCGCGCCCGTGCCACCACGCTCTACGACTCCCTGCTCAGCGACCCCGACACCGAACACCCCCACCTGGTGAAGGCGCTCAACGCCGCCAACCTGTGGGAGTACGGCCACGAGGCCGAGGCCCGCGCGATCATCGACGGAATCCGCGCGGCCGCCCCGCAGGAGGCGGCACCCTGGGAGATCGCGGCCGAGACCCTGGAGGCCCACGACGAGCTCGAAGCGGCCCACGACTATTTCTCCACGGCCCTCGCCCTGCTCATCGCCCCGGGCGAGGAGGTCCCGTACGCCACCCAGTCGCTGCTGACCGGCCGCCACCGGGTACGCCGCCTGATGGGCGTCACGCACGACGCCTGGGACGAGCTGGCCGACGCCCTCCACACGGCGGCCGTCCCGCTGGACGAGCTCCACGACCCGAAGCGGCTGTGGGCGCTGGGCTCCTCGGACCCGGGCGAGCTCCGGGCCGAGATCACCCGCCTCCGCGCCGAACTGGGCACCTACCGCACGGCCCTGTCCCGCCCGTTCCCGGTGGCGGTGCTCCACTGGCCGGAGCCCGAACTGCGCGAACTCCTCACCGCGTACCCCGGCCTCGGCAGCGAGTACGCCTCGCACCCCGACCACCTGGCCGTCCTGGAGGCGGCCCTGCGCGACCTCCATGCGGCGGGGACCCCGAACCTCGGCATCGTGACGGGCACGGTCCCGTCGTACGAGGCGTTCGCCGCCTCCGAGGCCGCCTCCCCGTCCGACCCGGACCTGCTCCCCCAGTACGCGACGACCCTGGCGGCCCGCGGCCGCGCGGTCCCGTGGCCGCCGGCGAGGAGCGCGGCGTGCTGGTGCGGGTCGGGGCGGTCTTACCGGGACTGCCACGGGGGCACGTAGGGCGCCTACCGGCGCCGAGTGGACGGGTACGGGCTACGGATTACACGGGTTACCGGGGCCGCGTACCCGTACCTCCCGTGGAAGAGCACGGCGATGTCCGATTCCACGCCCCTGAATCCAGGCCGGCCAGGAAACCGTGCCTAGTGCTGAGGAGGGCGGGCGGCGCGCCGGGGCAGGCGGCGGTCGAGGATGCCGCGCAGCCGGTCGGTGTCGTCCCTGCCCAGGGAGCGCTTCGGCAGATAGTGGACCACGAGCAGGTGGGGCGCGGGCGACAGCAGGACGAATCCGGCGGCGGTCTCCACGTACCCGCCGAGGCTCTGCCAGCCCCGGCGGGTCTCCATGTGCGCGCCCGTGAACCACACGGCCTCGTCGGAGTCGCTCACGGTCACGGTCCAGGGGCCCGTCGTGGCGGCCACCTTGGCGTGCTTCGCGACCAGGACGCGCGTCCTGGCGACGAGCCCGAGCAGGCAGCCGACGAAGGCGCATGCCGCCGCCGAGGCGCTGTGCGAGATCAGCCAGACCGAAGCAGCGAAGAGCACCGGCACCAGCAACCCTCGCAGCCGCCCCCTGATCCCCCGCGTCTTCCCTCGTGCACGGAACGCGTCGGACCAGTCCGGCCGCCCCAACTCGTAGCTCAACTCAACGAAGCTGCTCTCCGCCGCACTTCGCACGTCGGTCATGGCCCTCCCCATCCGGTCGCGAGCGGTGATCGTAGCGGGCGACCCGCCATCGCCCCCGCCCGAGGCACACCACCCGAACGACACCCGGGCCGACCATGCCGAGAACCCATGGGCGGACGGCCGGGACCGGGCATCCGAACAGCCGCCACCACCCCACTGATCCGAGCGCCCTCGACGCATCCGCCCGCATACCCTGCCGCCATGCCCGAACTCCAACGCCTGCGCCCCGACCACGCCCCGGCCCTGCTCGCGTTCGAGCGGGAGAACCGCGCCTTCTTCGCGGCCTCGGTGCCGGACCGCGGCGACGACTACTTCACGCACTTCGCCGCCCACCTCGCGGAACGCCTCGCCGAACAGGCCACGGGCGCTTGCCACTTCCACGTCCTCGTGACGCGGGACGGTGAGGTGCTGGGCCGCTTCAACCTGGTGGACGTGGCGGAGGGCGAGGCCGAACTGGGCTTCCGCCTGGCCGAGAAGGCCACGGGCCGCGGCCTGGCGACGACGGCGGTCCGCCGCCTCTTCACGCTCTGCACGACGACGTACGCCCTGACGAAGCTGCGCGCAGGAGCCACCCTCACGAACACCGCGTCACGGTCGGTCCTGACGCGGACGGGGTTCGTCCCGACGGGAGAGGAGTTGGTGTTGAGCGGGGAGCGGGGGCTGGGGTACGTACGGGACTTGGCGGCTGGGCCGCACCCGGTCGCCCTTCAGTGACCGGGATCAGCGGCGGGCCGGAGCACACGGAAGTCACCCAGCTGGATCCTCATGTCGAACTCCCGGTGGCTCAGCCGCCAGCCGGCCCCGGTGCGCACCCACCTGTCGTCGTACTCACCCATGCACTCGAAGAACTTGCCCCGCATGTCGCCTGCCCCCATGTGATGAACCCGGGCGTAGCTGAGGCTCCGTGCGCGGTCCCCGTCGATGGTCACTCGCGTGTTGCCGAGCAGGTGCTGGGTCGCGCCGCAGCCGCCGAGATGCCCCCGCATCACGGCCACGATCTCGTCGATCCCCGTCCGGCGATAGCCCGTCCCGTCGGCAGTGAAGGTGGCCCGGACGGTGTCCCAGTCGCGGGCGTCGATGGCGGCCTGCAACCGGTGCAGCCGTTCGACCACGGCCACGCGATCCCCCGCCGCGCCCTCGGCGGCTGCAGTCCCCCCGTCCTCCAGCTGTCGCAGCCTGCGCTCCAGCAGGGCGAGTCGATCTTCGAGGCCGCTCATGGGGCCCACTCCCTTCGGCCGACTCGGCGGGCGACGCCCACCCGCCGTTCCTCAGCCCTTGTGTAGCGTGCGCGCGGCACACCGCGACCGGACCGGTCCCACCCACCGGTCACCGGGGCCCGACCCCCCGCACATCCCGGGCCGCATACATGACCGACATGCATCTGGCCACACGCCCACCGCCCACCCACCATGGCCTCCTGAAGCACGGCCCGCATCGGGGGAAGGCCACACATGAGCACGGATGACCCGGGCACACCCGACGACAACCCTCAGCCGAAACGACCCTGGGCCCGCAGCAACCCGGCCCCCAACGGCCCGCCGCGCCCGCCGCACCCACCCGGCACCGGCGGCTTCGGCGGCGGCCCGCCTCCTGCCGGAGGCCGGATGCCCGCCCCGGTCAGCAGCCTGCGCGTCCTCATGACGGTCATCGGCGGCCTCCAGGCAATCCTCGGGCTGGCCCTGGTGACCAACAGCGTCTCCATCGCCACATCTCTCTGGGGCGAGGACGACGCCTCGACGTACGCGCGCCGAGCCACGGGCGAGGACCACGCCGGCATGGTCGTCTTCGTGGGAATCCTCATCCTGGCGGTCGCCGCCTGGGGCATCCTGACCGCGCTCAAGTTCCCGACCCGCCACCCCAACGTGCGCAATTCGGCCATCGCCTACGGCTGGATGACCCTGGCCTTCACGGTCTTCCTGTGGGCCTTCATGACCGTCCTGATCCTGGTCCTGATCTGGCTCGCCCTGGCGATCCTGCTCATCGTCCGGCCGAATCAGCCGGAGTGCCGGGCTTGGTTCGGGACGTAGGGGCGCGACCTGATCCGGCCGCATCCGTCACTGACGTCGGAAGCCCACGCACCGCCTGGCGCCACCGGTGCCACGGACAGCACTTCGGAGACGACACTCCGGAACTCTGTCGCCGGCACAATGCACGAGTGCCCAATGTCTCGCCCTCCTCCCCAGCTGTCTCCGCTCGTATGCGGCTCCAGAAGTCGCGTGACACGAAACCGGAGGTCACAGTGCGGAGGCTGCTCCACGCCGAGGGACTGAGGTATCGCGTGAACTACCCCGTCCCTCACATACCTCGACGCACCATCGACATCGCCTTCAGCCGTGCCAAGATCGCCGTCTTCATGGATGGCTGCTTCTGGCACGGCTGCCCCACACACGCCACGCAGCCTCGTGCCAACGCCGAATGGTGGCGAACGAAGCTCGCGAAGAACATGGCGCGCGACCACGAGACAACCGAACTATTGGAGTCAGCAGGCTGGACCGTCCTTCGATTCTGGGAACACGAGCACCCGGAGGACGTAGCACGACAGGTAGCGAAGGCGCGCAGAGCGGTCTCGACCACCGGAGACGAGAAGCACTCGCGGGTGGACCCGGGGAACCCGAATCGTCACAACACCGGTCGTTGAAGCCTCAATGTCTGACCCCTGCATTACGGTCAGCATTGATCCCATTAACATCTGTCACCACAAGGCGAGGAAATGATCCACGACTGGCAGTTCGATGTCCCCACCGCCGGGAGCAAACATCTTCCTCCAGACGCGCGGTACATGGAGGCACTGAGCAGTCAGGGCTACGCCTTCGAGGTGGCCGTCGCGGATCTGGTCGACAACTCGATCGATGCCGGCGCCAAGGACGTCGTCATTCACTTCCTCCGAGATGGTGATCAACTTGTCAGCCTCCTCGTCGTCGACGACGGCAGGGGCATGGGCGAGGAGCAATTGGACATCGCGATGACCGTCGGAGGGCGACGCGACTACGCCCCGAACGCACTGGGCATGTTCGGCACCGGTCTCAAGTCCGCATCGTTGAGCCATGCCTCCGCTGTCACCGTCGTCAGCACGACGAAGCGCACCCGTACGGCAGGGCGACGGTGGGTGATGGAACGCGCTGTCTCGGGCTTCGAGTGCGACATCGTCGATCCGAACTACGCGCAGACGCTGATTGATCGCTACGACAACGGACGCCCGATTCTTTGGGAAGGCACGATCGTGCGGTGGGACGGGGTCAAGGACTTCCCCAAACACGGCGGCGCCGGGCAGACGGACCGGTATCTCCACCGCACGATCAACAAGCTGGGGCTCCACCTGGGCCTCCACCTTCATCGCTTCCTGAAACGTGATGACTTCAACATCACCATCGCCGTCGAGGACGTGCGGACGGGCACCGTCTACATGAACTTCGGCGTCGAACCCCTCGACCCGTTCGGCTACCCGGTTTCCGGCAGCCCGGCCTACCCGCGCCGCTTCACGGCATCGCTGCCCTCCGACGCCGACGTCACGCTCGAGGCGCACGTCTGGCCTCCCAAGTCCAACGTGGACGAGTACAAGGCCGTGGGATCGGTGATGGATCGGCAAGGCTTCTACTTCTACCGCCACAACCGCCTCGTCCAGGCCGGCGGCTGGAACAACCTTCGTCAGCCCGAGCAGCATCTTTCGTTGGCCCGGGTGGCCGTGGACCTCCCGGACCACCTCGGCGACGTCTTCCGCCTCACTGTGAAGAAGGCCGGAGTCGACGCCTCGCCCGAGTTCACCTCCGCCGTGGAATCGGCAGTCGATCCGACCGGACACACCTTTCTCGACTACCTGAACGACGCCGACACGGTCTATCGCGAGGCCCGCAAACGCTCCGGCACAAGCCGCAGGCCGGCGATCCCACCGGGCAAGGGCTTCCATCCGGCCGTGCGCGAGACCATCGAGGAAGAGCTGCCCGCGATCCCACTCGAGGATCCGATCTCGGTACGTTGGCAGAAGCTCGACAACGAAGTCTTCTTCGAGCTCGACAGGAAGGACCGCAGCATGGTCCTCAACCAGCACTACCGTGCGGCCATTCTCGGGGGTCGTCGTGGCGGCCTCAATGACGCACCGGTACTCAAGTCGCTCATGTACATACTTCTGCACCAGGCCTTCGAGAAGGAGTACAGCGGTAGTCGGGAGAAGGACAATCTGCAGCTGTGGCAGTCGGTCCTGGTCTCAGCCGCCAGGGCCGAACTGGACAGGATGGTCGACGATGACTGACGGGCCGTTTGTTCCCTGGACCTCTGTCGAACACTTCCTGGGCGCAAACCAGGCGACGACGTACCGGTTGTCCGCCCCGACCGCCCACCCTGAGGTTTCCTACGTGGTCGGCGACGGCCACGAGATCGCCTTGCACGTGGAACTGAAGAGCCGACACAGACCGCCGAAGTCCCCACTGCCGATGATTCTCATCGACCAGATCGCGGAGCGGGGCATGCGGATGGCGAGAATCCGAACCACCCAGGCCGCCCTCGTCCGCGACTTCCACGATCTCCTCAATGCCGTGGCGGACCGAGTCGTCACACACGGTCGCACCCTGGACCAGGCGTTCGGCGAAACCGTACGCGCGTGGAGCGCGCTGCTGGATCAGCCTCGGAAGTCGAGGGTGGAGAAACGTATCGGCCTGCTTGGTGAATTGTCCGCGCTGTCTGCCGTCGCTCGCGCGCACGACTGGTCAACAGCGCTGGCATCATGGAAGGGGCCGGACGGCGAGGAGCACGACTTCGGCCTGCCCGATTTCGACTTCGAGGTGAAGACGACAGCTTCCGAGCAACGTCAGCACACGATTCACGGCCTCGGTCAGTTGACCCCCACCGGGGACAGGCCTCTCTGGCTGGTGTCATTGCAGATCACAAGGGCCGGCGCCGGGGGGCACACCCTCACACACTGTGTACGTGCAATACGTGACCAAGTCATCGAGCATGCGCCGGCGTCCGTGGACCTCCTCGACCGGAAGCTCCGCGATTCCGGTTGGAGGCCGGACGAACCGGACGACGAACGTTGGCGGTGGCGTCAGTCACCACTCGTTCTGGTCGTGGACAGTGAACTGCCACGCTTGGACACCGATTCTGTGCGTGCCGAATTTCGTCACCATCTTCGAGATATCACCTACAACCTCGACGTGACCGGTCTTGCGGCCACCCCCGAACCCCCGTCCGAACTGACAGATTTTCGGCTCTCGTAAGCTCGAGGAACCATCGATGAACTCCAACGAAGCCCTCCGGCTCACACTGCACGGCTCAGCTCTGGCAGGAATGGACAGACGCCCGAAAGATGTCCTTCGTGCCCTGGCCTACCAAGCCGAGGACGAAGGACCGGAAGCCGCCTCCCTTGCCACTGAGCAGGACTTCCAGTCCACCCTCAACGCCGCGCACTCCAGCGACCAGTTGGTGGAGCTGTGGCGCAAACAGCTCACCAAGTGGGACTACGCCGACACCCCACCTTGGTCCTCGACCGACCGACGCACCGACGACCGACGGAGCGAGGTACTTTCGCTGCTGCAGTTGTCGGAGGAGACGCAGAGAGTTCTCAACTCATTGATTCCCGTACCCAAGGAATCAGGCGCCGTCGTGATCAGTGAGGTGTTCACTCCGTGGTACACCCCCCAGTCCCAGCAGGGTCGTAGTTGGTATTGGCCGGCGTATCGCCGCCTGCTCGCGGAGAAGGGTTGGCCCGAGACGGCAATCGCCGGCCTCGACGAGGCCTCCGACCGTGTTGTCGAGCGTCTCGCCGATCCGACGTCCGAGACGACCTACCAGTCCAAGGGTCTGGTTGTGGGTCATGTGCAGTCGGGGAAAACGGCCAACTTCACCGGTGTCATCGCCAAGGCGGTGGACTCCGGCTATCGTCTGGTGATCGTCCTGGGCGGCACCCTGAATCTACTGCGCGCACAGACACAGCGCCGCCTCGACATGGAGCTCGTCGGCCGCGAGAACATCCTCAGAGGAGCTGCCGAGTACGAGTCTGACTACTCGGACGATCCAGCCTGGATCCAGGGCAAGTTCCTTTCGCATGAAGGTATGCCGTCCGCACTGGGCGGTTTCGACATCGTCCGCATGACGACGAGGAACAACGACTACAAGAGCCTGCTCCAGGGAATCGTCGCACTCGAATTCGAGAAGCAGGAACCCTCGCTGCCTCTCCACAATCCCCGCAACCTGCATCGCTCGTCGGCCCGTTTGATGGTCGTGAAGAAGAACAAGTCCGTACTGGCCAAGCTGGTTAAGGATCTAAACAAGATCAAGACCCCGCTCGGCGAGATTCCCGTTCTGATCATCGACGACGAGTCCGACGAAGCGTCCGTAAACACGGCCAACCAGAACAAGCCGGACGCTGAGCGCACTGCGATCAACGACAAGATCTCGGAACTTCTTCAGTTGCTGCCTCGCGCCCAGTACGTCGGCTACACAGCGACACCATTCGCGAATGTCTTCATCGATCCCAGCGACAGCGAGGACATCTTCCCGAAGGATTTCATCGTTTCGCTGCCGCGCCCGGCCGGGTACATGGGAGTACAGGACTTCCATGACCTGGAATCCCCTGTATCCCCTGCTGACCGAACCATCGCCAACTCCAACGAGAAGGCGCACGTCCGCAACATCCGTCTCACCTCGAACGACGACGAGTCGGCCCTCCAGAAGGCTCTCGACATGTTCGTACTGACTGCGGCGACCAAGCTCTATCGTGAGAGGAACGGTCTGGGCGACCGGTTCTTTCAGCATCACACCATGCTTGTGCATGAATCCGTCCGCACTGCGGATCACCGTGAACTTCACGGGCGAATCAGCAAGTTGTGGTGGAATTCCGGCTACACAGGCCCCGAAGGGCACAAGCGGCTGCGCGCGCTGTTCGACGACGACCTGGCCCCCGTCTCCCTCGTCCGTTCCGAAGGCTTCGCCGTCCCACCCACGTACGAGGACCTCTCCCCCTACGTCGGCGCCGCCGCCATCCGCATCGGAGGTGACGACCAGCCCATCATCGTTGTCAACGGAGACAGCGACCTCACGGCGGGGGGCGATGCGGACTTCGACAAACGCCCAATCTGGAAGATCCTGATCGGCGGTCAGAAACTTGCCCGTGGATTCACCGTCGAGGGCTTGACAGTAACCTACTACCGGCGCCGCACGAACAATGCCTCAACACTGATGCAGATGGGACGATGGTTCGGGTTCCGCAAGGGGTACCAGGACCTGGTGAGACTCTATCTGGGACGCGAAGAGACCACGAGCAAGAGCAACGTAATCGATCTCTACGAAGCTTTCGAGGCGATCTGTCGCGACGAAGAGACATTCCGACGCGAGTTGGAACGCTATGCCGAACCGGTCAACGGAAAACCTCAAGTCACACCCGAAGAGGTGCCACCACTCGTTTCCCAGCATCTCCCTTGGTTGAAGCCGACAAGCCCGAACAAAATGTACAACACCCGTGTTGTGGAGATCCGTTCGGCAGGGAAATGGGAAGAGCCGACCGCCTATCCCACCGAAGGTCCGGCCCTTCGGCGCAATACCGAACTCTGGACACCGGTTCTCGAGTCTCTGGCCGACGAGCCGCGCAGATTCTCCTACAGCTTCGACGGCGCCGGCACGCATCACTCCTTCGACGCTCTCACCAGCTCCATTTCACCCGATGATCTCCTGCAGCTCTTGCAGGCCCTCAGGTGGGACACACCTGCCCGCTTCGCCCCCCACCTCACATACCTGGAGGAGATCACCCGATCCACTCCGGCCAAGGTGGATGACTGGCTCGTGCTGGCCCCCCAGCACTCCTCGGGAAACAAACGGCTCACCATCGGCGCCTCGGATCGATCCCTCTCGTGGTTCAGCCGGAAACGACGCCGTGAGTTCGTCTTCGGTGCTATCAGCGAGCCGAAGCATCGCGCCGCCGCCCTGCGTGTCGCGGGCGCACTCCCGCAGGGCGGAAACGCCACGACCGAACAGCACGTCGCCGCGCGGCGAGGCGTGATCGCCCTGTATCCCGTGGTGGAACCGGACCAACGTCCGAGCGTCGAGGCCTCGGGGCAAATCGACCCAGCGAAGATCGTGATGGCCTTCACCTTCGTGGCCCCGGCCTCGGCTCTGGGCAGCGACGGCAGGATCGTACGATTCACAACGATCAATTCCTCAGACGTGGAATTGTGAGCGTCTGACGACGTGAGCCGTGCGCGGCTCGCAGAAACACGCGCACGACTCGACGGTGACAACGTCAACGACCTCTCTCCTACGATGGGGGCGTACCAATCGGCGGGGGAAGAGGGGCCAGATGCCGGATCCGAGCTACACCGCGATCGAGCTGTGCGCAGGAGTAGGAGGGCAAGCCCTCGGACTCGAGCGAGCCGGGTTCGACATCGTCGCGGCCGTGGACATCGACAAGGACAGCTGCGCAACCCTTTCCCGAAACCGTCCGGGGTGGTACACGGTCCATGGCGATCTCAATCAGATCGAGCCGGTGGAACATGCCGCCATGGATCACGCCGATGTCCTGAGCTGCGGTCTTCCCCGGTCTCCGTACACCATCGCGGGGAAACAACGCGCCACGGAGGACGCACGCGACACCCTCCGGGCCACTCTTGACATGGCTTCCTATGTCCGACCCCGCGTCTTGCTCCTGGAGAACATCCCCACGTTCCTCCATGCCCCCAAATTCGAAGCCGAACGTCAAACCGTGCACGAAGCCGTACAGGATCTCGGCTACGAACTGGCGACCGCGGTGCTCACCGCGACAGACTTCGGCGTACCACAGCGGCGATCCCACGGTTTCATGATCGCCATGTGTTCCGACGACCTCGCGCGCTTCGAATGGCCGGCACCGAGTCCGCTTCCTTGTCCGAGCCTCGGGCAGACACTTCTGGAGACGATGGCCGCCGGAGGCTGGCCCGAGGCCTCCGACTGGGCGGCCCGAGCAACTGAGCCGGCACCACTCATCATGGGTGGGGCAACCGGACGAGGAGGAGCGGACCTCGGTGCCGGACGAACCAAGGCCGTATGGGCCCGCTGGGGAGTTTTCGGAGGCAGCATCGGCAACGCGGTGCCCGGACCCGACTTCCGTCTGAACTTCGACACCGAACCCCGCCACGGGCTGGTAAGGCTCACCGTTGACCAAGTGGCACTCCTCCAGGGGTTCACCCCCGACTGGGAGATCGAGGGCCTGAAGACCTCCCGCTACCGACAGATCAGCCAGACCATCCCCCCGCCGCTGGCCACCGCTCTGGGCCGACAAATCATGACAGCGCTCCGGGGCTCTTCCCGCCGTTCCTGAAGTGTCGGATCAGCCATCTTCCTCGAAGGAGTGCGCTCATACCAGGGCGGCGAGCCCAGTAGACTCACACAACATGGCCACCACCTCGACTGATACTTCCACGGGCTCGTCCGCGATCGGGTCCGCGATCAAAGTGGTCGACCTGTTCTCGGGCGCCGGTGGGTTCTCAGCGGGCTTCCGCGCGTACGAACCGGCCGGCCCCGGCTCTTCGCCCTTCGTGTCGGTGGCGGCCGTCGAGTTCGACGAGGCCGCGGCCGCGACATACGCAGCCAATTTCGGGTCGGCTCACGTTGCCAATATCGACATCACAGATTGGGACGCCCGACCCTACGAGGGTCAGGTCGACGTAGTGATGGGCGGCCCGCCGTGCCAGGGGTTCTCCGGACTGCATCGAAACAATCCCGAAAAGCCCAAGGCCGACGATCCACGCAACCTGCTGTGGATGCAGTACATGCGAGTGGTCACCACCATCAAGCCAAAGATCTTCGTGCTTGAGAACGTCGACCGCTTTCTCTCCTCTCCGGAATTCGCCGCCCTCAGCCAGGCCACCGAGCACGGCGGGCCCCTGTCGCAATACACCTTGCGTCACAAGGTGCTCAACGCGGCGGACTACGGTGTTCCTCAAGCCAGGCGGCGAGCCATTGTCATCGCGACCCGCAAGGACCTCGGTGATCCGCTGGAGCACCCGGAAGCCACCCACACGCGCAAGGCCGCTTCCTCGCAGCCCACCCTCGACGGAGACTCGGGGTCGTTGAACCAACGTGCTCCCTGGATCCCGGTGGGCAGCTCGGTCTTCGATCTCACTCCGGCCTCCGCACCCAATGTGAACCTGCCCGAGCGCACCGCCAAGCCGCTGGGCGTTGTGCTCCCGGGCCCGTATCGCACGAATGAACTTCACATCGGCCGGACCCCGACCGCACTTTCCCTTGCGCGGTACCGCGCGATTGGCGCCGGCGGGAATCGGCACGACCTCCGTGGCAAATGGGCCACAGTGCTCGGTGAGAAGGAGTATCTCTCCACACCGAGCTGGGACAAGCACAACAGTGGTTCCGGCGATGTCATGGGGCGCATGCACCAGGACCGCCCATCAGTCACGATTCGCACTGAGTTCTACAAGCCGGAGAAGGGCCGTTACCTTCACCCCGTCGAAGATCGGCCGATCACGCATTACGAAGCCGCATTGATCCAGGGTTTTCCAGACGACTTCAAATGGTTCGGCAGCAAGGTTCAGATCGCTCGGCAGATCGGCAACGCCGTACCGGTCGGCCTGGGCCGTGCACTGGCCCAGGCCATCCACCAACGGCTAAGGGTTGTCCCGTAATTGATCTCTGAGTGGCTTCGGGCAGGGTGGGATGCTGTGCGGCGGGTGGTCTATCCGGCGAGGGCGAGGTTGTGCATCCGCGCAATTCCGAGCATGGCGTGGTGGACGCCGTCGCCTTTGAGGCGGCAGTCGCGGAGGATCTTCCAGGTCTTCATGCGGGCGAAGACGTGCTCGACGCGGGCGCGGACCTGTTTGTGGGACTTGTTGTGGGTCTGCTTCCAGCCGGGCAGTTCCTCGCCTTTGCGGCGGCGGTGGGGCATCACGAGTCCGGTGCCCGGATAGCCGCCGTCGGCGATGGTCATCGTCTTGCCGACGGCGGCCTTCGCGCCGGACTCCTCCCATGCCTTGCAGTCGTTGCGGTTGCCGGGCAAGGGTTTGCCGACGACCACGACGAGGCGGGTGTCAGCGTCGATGACGACCTGATGGTTGGTGGAGTAGCGGTAGTTCTTCGACTGCTCGGCCACGGTGTGGTCGCGGGTGGGCACCAGGGTGCCGTCCACGATCAGCACCGTGTCCTTCGCGAACCGCCTGCGGGGCTGGAGCGCGAGCATCGGCCCGAGGTCATCGATGATTCGGTCCGCCGCCGACTTCGACACCCCGAACAGCGGAGCGAGCTGCCGCATCGTCAGGTTCGTCCGCCAGTAAGCCGCGACCAGCAGAGCCCGGTCCTGCAGCGGCAGACTCCACGGCCGGCCCCTGCGGACCGCATCCGCGCCCTGACGCCGCAGAACCGTCACGAGCTTCCCGAACTGCTGTGGGCTCAGCCCTGTGAACGGGGCTATCCAAGACGGCTCCGACGCCGTGATCACACCAGCCACAACAAGATCATCTCACCCGTGACCAGAGAGATAGCTCAGATGCGAATGCTCAACCGCCTGCCAAGCAGGTGACGCAGACGGGCAGAGGCGCCACGGAGGTTGCCGAGCTTCCTGACCTCGTCCGCCTGAAGCTCCAGCCGGCCTGCGAGAGCAAGCACAGCGGCGTAGGGCCGTTCGCCCTCTTCGAGCTTCGCGGCAACGGCATCGAGGACAGCTCGAAGAACGAGGGGGTTCGCGCCTGGATGTTCAGCAAGCAGGCGAAGGAGTCTGTTGTCGTTCCAGACACTGTCTCGGGCCGTGCTCAGCTCCTGCAGGGCTACGGGCGGGGTGTGGGGATTGGCGGCCAGGGCCTGCCAGACGAAGGGGTACGGACATTGCGCGAGACGCTGCAGCACAACGATGTCTCTCTCGGCATGCGCCAGTGCGAGGTAGTCGGCGGGCGTGGGCACGAGGATGGCCTCTCAGGAGCGTCGAAGCCGTCATCTTGCCACTGCACCTTGCCCTACCGGCCTCGACCATCATTTGCGGGACGAGTCTTAGGCGTCTGAGCGACGCCTGCTGTCAGTGCCACCATCCTCGGCGGCCGGTCGGGCCCTGCCCCTGACCGGAGCATCCTCGAAGAGACTCTCGAACCGTGCCATCAGAATCTCTGACGATCCCTGCGGGACGCTGCCGTCATTCGGCCCCTGGGGCAATCTGTCGTACCGAACCGTCGGACCGTTCCCAGCCGCCTGCACCCACTCGTGCAGAGCATCGGCGTCCTGCAACTCGTCCGGCGCCAGTGCCTCGTACACAAGGGTGGCTCCTGCCGCATTTGCAACCGAGGCGGCAGCGTTGATGTCCCTGCCGGTACGAACGACCTCGCGGATCAGAAGTCTCAGAAGCGCCTGAGCCGCGGGTCGATGCTTGATCATTTCCTGTCGGAGCACGGTATTCAGGACGTCCTGATTCCCGCAGGCGACCTCAGCAGGACCATAGTTCCTGCCGTCTCGGAACAGCTCCGCTGCCCACCACAAGCGGGAGAAGCACTGCACATCCCACCGCCCGGAGAACCGAGCGGCCTGCCTCACCTGCCGTCGTTCACCCCCAGTGCCCCATCGCCATTGGACAAAGTCCGGCGCCAGGCACAGCCCGAGGAAGTTCCAGAGACTCGTTTCGGACGCCTCTGCCCTCGTGAGACGAAGCGTGTAGTGGAGCCGTGGGGCCAACCAGGCATCGCTGCGCGTGGGCGCCTCCCCCGAGAACCTGCGCATGGCCTCGGTCAGCAGCTCTCGCACGGGGCCGGCCTCCCAGCGCGCACCGGAATCGACGGGGTCCTCGACCTGTTCCTTCAGCAAGGAGAACGAAAGGGGCTCGTACCCCTGAAGGACGCGCGGGGTGATCGCTCGTGCCGATACGGCGTCCGAGAGTCGACCGATCCTCTCCGGCGCATCCCTCTCAATTCGCGTGCTCATGAATCGCCCTGTGCATCCGCCATGCGCGCCAGGGTCCGTGCAGCACTCGCCACGGTCTTCTGCTTCCTGGAGTGAAGCGTCGCCGAGTGCATCAACCGAGCGTGCAGGTCCGACGCGCTTTCGCCGCTGGCCCGACGCCCAACCAATTCTACCAGTGCCTCATCCGGTGAAATATCCGGAAAAAAGTCGGGAAGCATGCGCCGCAGAATTTCTTCATGCCATCCGCCCGGCCACTCCGGCTCACCGTCGTTCACTGCACTGGCATACAACGCAGCGTTGAACATTGCCGTCCACGCCTCAGCAGCAATTTGCGTGGCCATCACCTCACGAACGAGTTTCCGCTCGGCGCTCGACGCATTTTCCAGTACTGCCCGAAACCCTTCGACGGAGGAGTTGAGGTAGAGGATGGGCTCATTTTGCTCTGCATCAAGAATCCAAGGATCGTCACGGAATTCCCTCAGGGCAGGGTGGTCAGGGAAATCTTTCCAAACCATCTTTATGCTTCGCTGCCGGACCGGTTGCTTCGCCTGAAAGTCTGCGCTCCATCGACTCTCGGCCCGGCCGATCAGACGTCCCTCCACACCCTCGACTCGGGCGACAATCAGCGCATCGATTTCACACCGGTCGATATGCTCCCCCCGGCGCAACTCCACTTCACCGCCCCAACGCCCCTCCCCTTCGCGAGCAAGGGGAAAGGAAAGACGGACATTGGTTCGTCGATTTCGAACCATGGCTATGCAGGTCGGAGACTCCCAGATATCCGATGCCAACTCATCAGCATCGGCGGTAACGGACACCTTGACCTTGATTTCATCCCACTCCCGCTTGATCGAGTGAAGTGCGACGGTGCGTTCGGTGTCGGATACCAGTTTGAGGTTGAGCTTGATGTTGTCCACCCAGACCTCGTTGACCATCAGCGCCACGTCTCCGCCCAGGATCGGATACGGAAATGCCGTCCTCACTCTGATACCTCCTTGGCCCTGGGAACTTCTACTTCAATACATGACATATGGGCAGCCACGGGATGGCTGGACACGTCGGTGACACCTCTGAACACACCTCTTGTCACGCCGCCCCGAAAGCGCAGATTCCCATTTCTGGTCAACTCGCAATTCCTTTCAGGGATCAGCGTTCCAGCCCATTCGACAGGGATGTTTCCGCCGGACTGGACCACAAAGCGAGCGATGGGCGCGAGTACCCACGGATCGCCCCGATCCGGAAGCTTGACCGTTACTTTGACGTGCCACGATCCGCTGGCCGAGACGGATCCCTCGACACTGTGCACTGTCGGAAATCCCTGCGCACGTGATTTCTTCGGCGCATCGAGGGTCAACAAATCTCTCAGGATCTGCGGTCCGTCATCGACGTCACTCTCCTCTTCCTGGCCCTTCAGCAGATCTCTGACCGCCTGATCTGCCGCCTTCTTGAAGTCGATAATTGCCTGCCGGGCACCGCGGACGTACGTGGCAGTGAGGTCCTCGGTGCTGGTCCAGTCATTGTGATCGGGAGGCTCCGCAGTGCGCAGGAACCGCTCCGCGGCTTCTGCCTCAGGAGAGGCATTCCCCGTGGCCACACCTGCGAGCAGAATCGCTTGGAAGCGACGATGCCCCAGGGGAAGGTCGGTGACCTTCTTTTCCTTGACCACCATGCGGCTGGCTCTCATGAAGGAAACGCGGTCAGGCTTCGGGTCGTCCTCCAACGTTGGCGTCACCAACAGAACGGCTTCGTGGCTACCCGAATGCTCTCCCCCCTCTCGAGGCTCCTTCGGCGCAGGCAACCTGAGTGACACCGGGGCCTGCAGAACGTCTTCGCGAGATGTCAGCTCAGACGTCGTCCGACCGTCAAGGAATGCCTTCACGGCCCGCGACTTGGCCGGTTCATGGACATGAGGGTCGATGTTGCGCTCATGCCGAACTACTTGACCGTCGCGCCACGCCGCGACGGAGGCACGCAACAGCGGGCCGCTCTGCCCGCCTGCGACCATGGACGCCCAGAAGTTATGCGCGACCCCGGCTGTGAGCTGCTCGTACATCTCCTCCAAGTCCTCAGTGTCACCCGAACCGTCGTAAGCGCCCACTACAAGGAACGATGTCCCGGGCGAATCGTCGGCCCGCTCCAGGTAGAGGCTTTCCGCGGTGGCGCTGTCGGCCCACCACGACCGCGCAGAGTTCAGCCGATCCTTGTCCTTTGCGCCGAACCAGGCCGGCCCCGCAAATTCCTCACCGTTCAGGGCATGCCAGGGGAGTTCGAGCCGTCCGGCCATGCGTCGCTCGTCCCGGCCGTCCTGCTTCTCCGACAAGGTGCTGTTGACGAGGACCAGCCCGAACCTGCTCGCCGCCCACAGTGCCGCCTTACCTAGCCCGTACGACCCTCCCTGCGCCCCTGCCTTGCCACTGTCGAGCGTTCGCCGCACCACGCGCGCGAAGCGCCCGTCCCTGTACTCGGGACCGGTTAGTCCTGCGGCGTTGTAATCGTCGATGCGAAGCAGGACAAGGCGCTCGGTCCGCTCCAACTCGTTGAGCCCGTCAATCAGAACTCGGCCTGCCTTCTGCCGCCGATCCGCGGCCTCACGCAGGTGTCCCTCGATCGAGTCCCAACGCAATGCCGAAAGAAAGTCCCGCAGGTGACGACCCGTCACTTCGTGAAGGACGAACCGTGAGGTGACGGGCAGACTCTGATCAAATCGCTCGTCGAGGCTGTTCTGGGTCGCCTCACGCGCAAGAACTTCCAGGTTCGCAGCGAAGGCATACGCGGCGGCGTTGCCCCCGATCCGACTACCGTCCTCAGGCGCCCGCTGAAAGACCCACTCCAGGTCCGACGGCGTCGATCTCGGCGTTCTGCGGTTCACCGCGTCGTCCACCCCGACCTCCAGAGCGGCGGCGACAGCGGCGATCTTCTCGTACCGCGGCACGGACCGGCCGTTCGCCCACGCGTTCACCGCTGCCGGCGTCACCTTCACCAGCTCGGCCAACTCCTTCTGCGACATGCCTCTTTGCCGCAGAAGCCCCACCAGCCATGCGTCGAATTCCAGCGTCACACCGCACCCCTCTCACCCGCCGTTCCGCAGATGCTACAGGGTAAAAGTTTATCGGCGACACGAAATGAAGAGTTCTTGCATCAAGCATACGGCAAAAAGGATATTTAGCCACAAACCAAACTTTCGAACAACCAGATTCAGCGTGCGGCCTGTCGAGATCGCAACCCCCGCCGCTGAACACGTGTACGATCCTGGGCCATGCGGCACCGCGAGAGCCATCCTGCGGGCCCAATCGTCAAGGCCGGGCGGCCGTGGATGACAAGGCTCAGGGGGAAGCGGGGCTCAAGCCGACAATCAATGACGGATTGTCAGGTAACACCCCATTTGGGCATCAAGTAACGCTTTCGGCTATTTCAGACAGTTACTTATGCGGCATTCCTTATAGTTCATATCGAGGGCTACAGAAGGGATTCTCACGCGTGACCGCGAAGAAGATGATCGAGTACAGCATCTCCGTGCCCGCCGACCGCAGTGCGTCTATCCGCGTGAACCATGCACCCGACGGCACGGTTGGCAGCGTCGAGATCGACGATGTCCGCTGCGACTGGTCATCCCGGTCGTACGAGACCGAAGACGACTGACCGGCAAGCCGATGAGCGCCGACAACCAGCGGCCACAGCCCTGAGGTGACCTTGCGGTCATCGGACTTCCCCGACTGCTCTCTCGAAGTGCATCTGGGCTAGGTCCAGTGCCTCGTCCACATCGCGGCCATGGACGCGCAGCCAGTGGAGGAGGTCGGTGATCAAATGGATCGCCGACCTCCTTCGGCACGGCCACCGCAGGCTCAGCCCCTGTTCCGGCGTGGAGCGTAAGGCAAGCCTCACGCTTGACGATCCGCGCGCCGTCGACATGTCCACCCGGTGTGACGAGCGAATGGCGAGGTCGCACCGGCCCAGCTTCGAATCGGCTCCGAGGATGACGCCCCACCAATCCGACACGGCATCCGGCAGCGCACGCGGTCCGCGCGCTGACCGCGTCGATCACGCTACTGAGCCCGGTCTGCGGACTGCAGCGCACCAGCCGGCATTACAGCGACACCGGCACACCCCGGCTCCACAGCTCCTCGGCATGTTCGGCGAACCGGTCGAACATGCCGCCGTCACCATGCCGTCGAAGGTGAAGCAACGGCGAGTCGTGGCCGACGAGCCGTGCAAGGTGCGGGGTGACCAACGCTTCCTGGTCGAATCGGAACACGGACAGAGACACGTGGTTGACAGCGTCCTCGTGGCTGCTGAAACGAGACTCCACGCGACTGGCTACACCGAGGCGCCCCAAGTGCTCAAGGGTGATCCGGACGCGCGTGGAAACGCTCAGTGCGACATCCTCGACCGTCTCCCGCTGCCGGGTCACCTCGCCGTCCGGATCCCCCAGCAGGAAGCGGACTCGGCAACCCGCATCGACCTTCTTGCGAAGGGTCTCGACGAAGGCGGGCTGCTCAAGCCAGAGAAAGTAGTTCGTGTATCCGGCCAGGTAGATCTGCTCGTCAGCCCCCTCGATCAGGTCGCCCCAAACGGTCGACGGACATGCGGACCGGTAGGGGTAGGCCTGAACGAGCTCTCGGTCATGTCCCGACTTCACTCGTTCCTGTACAGCCTTCGGCCAGATCATGTGTTCATCCACCTTCAGTGCCTGACAGGCGTCAATACGGTTTCTTGCATGCGGTACCAGCTCGGCGTCAGCCAGCCATCGCTCCACCGTCTTCGGCGCGACCCCAATGCGAGACGCGAGCCTGCGAGGTGACAACTGGGCATCCGACATAGCCGATCGTAGAGCGACGTTCAAGACTTCCCCCTGCGACGTTTGGGCGTTCTTGGAACATAGCGACAGAGCGTCCAACTGTCGGTGGAGTTCGCGGAGATACGTCCCAAAGGGGTGGCCATCCTCGCGACCATGAAGAACCCGAAGCCCGGAACCGCCCGACCCATCGACCTTCCCATCCCGCCGGCTCCACCAGAACCGCCCGACAACTGCAGGGTGTGCCGCGGACTTGGCCGAACAGCGGCAGACAGCCAGAAGCGCGGGAGACTACTCGCGCGCTACCGATGCCTCGGTAGAGATCCGCAGGCACCCTCACGTAGTTGAGGGAGCCCAGTGACCGACATCGGCCTCCCCCAGTGGCGCGAGAGCCGCGCGGCCGCCCTGGCGGCAAGTGAAGGATTGCGGGCAGCCCTCGCGAAGCTGGGCCTCCCGGAGCGCAGCTACCGCCGCATCCGCCCAGCGATCACCTCCACCGGCAGACCGTACGTCTACCTCGGAATCTTGAACGCAGAAGCCGTCGAGGCAATCACTGCGGCGTTGCTGCGAGAACTCGGTAGCCCGAGCCTCTCGGCAGAGCACGGTGCCGCTCCAACGGCCCGGCCGCCTCGGCGATCCGAGCAGCGCCCCAACGCCGCCTTCCCGCTCTCCACTTCGGAGCACGGACGCGCGCATGAGGAGGCACGCCCGGGACCGGTCGAGCCATAGTTCGCTGCGGGGCGCCGCAAGCCTCGCGTGACACGTCCCCGCCCGGGGTCGACGACGAGCCGCCCACACACCGGTCTTCTGCCGTACGCCCCTCGGGCGCCCGGAACTTCCGCCGCGCCCCGCCCTCCCTCCCCTCCCTGGACAGTGATGCGTCGTGTCTCCGGCGCGGCCCCGTGCCGCGTCCCTCAGCCATGCCCGGACCCCGATCGGCAACCCGTCCCCGGCCCGCTCCAGGAGCTGTCCGCGACCGCCGCCCGGCATGCACAGCCACGGGCGTGGTTGCGTGCTGTGGTGTGGCTGGTCGAGGAGGCCGGGCTTCATCCGAGGACGGGCGAGGCGACGCTACGTATCGCCCGGGACCTGGCCGGCCGGATGGACTACACCGCGGGAACCGTGCTGTACGACCTCGACGGAACAGCCACCCGATGCCGTCTGTCCCGGGCGACGGTCAAGCGTCACGTCGGATATCTGCGGGAGTTGGGGGCTCTGGTCTGGGTACGGCACGGGTCGCGACGCAATCTGCGGCTTCCCGGGCGTCCGTACGCGGGTACGGCAACGATCTACGCGGCCACCATCCCGTACGCCTACGACCGGGCGCACGGTAACCGGGTCGAGGGTCAGGGGTTCGGGGCCCGGGTGGTCGCGGTGCCGGTGCCGCCCATGCGCACCCCAGCGGCAGACGGTCCCGGCGGTCAGGTGGGTGAGCCCCAATCTCTCGCCGCCCGCCCCCGCAAACCCGTAGCTGAGGCAGACGAGAGGTTCAAAGACACCCCGCGCAGGCGCGCGAGGCCGCGGCCCACCTCCCGCCCCGGGGAATCGACACCGAGGAGCCCGCTACGGGTCGCCGCCGACATGCGGGTCGCCGCTCAGGTCCGGCCGCACGTCCCTTGGACCCAAAGCGAGGGATTGCGTCGACTCGCCTACGCACTACGGCCGTTGATCGACCAGGGCCTCGACGCCCACGACATCACCGCCGAACTGACCTCCTGGTGGATCAGCTGGCGTCCCGCGCGGCCTGCCGCGTACATCGCCGCGCAACTCCGCGACCGGACGGCTGTCGAGCCGCCCGAAGACGAGTCCGCCGAAGCTGCCCACCCGCACACCGCCGAGCCCACCGGAAACCCCGCATGGCAGGCATGGCTACGGCAACGCGCCACGGCAACGGAGTTCCACGAGCCGCAACGTACCGACGACGATCGCCGCCACGCCCGCCTGTACGGCTGGGACCGATGGGCGGAGATCGCCGACCACTACGCCACGGACCCCGACGACGCCCTGGACCTCTACGGCACCCGCCTGTGCGGCTACGCGGTCAAACGCGCTGCAGGAGGTGGGGCGAGGCGGTGAAGCAGATGCGTCGTGACACCACACCGGCTCCCGGCCCGTCTTGCAGGCTCGACTTCAAGGCTGCATGGAGCGACTTTGTCGGATCAGTACGCGAAGGCAAACTGAGCCGTTGCGCCGGCTTGGTTGCCCGTCAACCGAGCACTTCAACCGCTCCCGCCACAGACTCCACGAAGCTGATCATCTCCAAGTGGTAGTCGCTCTTAGCCGCGTCAGGGAAGCGAACGTTGTGACGGTAGTAGCGGTGGAACGCGATGATCAGCGCCGCGTGAATGATCTCAGCAGGAAGGGCACGTCTGTCTTCCTCGGCAAGAGGGCAAGCCTGCTCGTAGCCCTCGACCAGAGCCTTCAAGCGTGGCGCCGCGAGTACACCGTCCTCCTGCGCAAGGCCCACTGCTGCCATCCCGAGGTCCAGCAGCGGGTCATCCAGCGACACCGTCTCCCAGTCGAGAACCGTGAGGCTTCCATCGGCCCCCACGATGACGTTGTCGTCGAAAAGGTCTCCGTGCGTGATCGTCCGTGGCCGGTGGCTCGCCGCTTCGACCTGGTGGACGCGGGAGAGCTGATCAACGAGCCAGTCGGCGAAGCGCCGGTCCGCAAAACTCGGGATCAGGGCCTCGTGGTCGGCCGAGAGGCGCCGGGTACCGACAGGGATGTCGGCCAGGCCGGCTGACTGAGGCGGAAGTGCGTGAAGTGCGGCGAGGATCCGGCCGGCTTCGGGAAGCAGCGCCACGGGCAGTGGCTGTTCCACCGTGCCGTCGGCCCACGCCTTCAAGATCACCGGACGATCGCCGAAGTGGGTGATGGTCGATCCGTCAGTGGCCGGCACGACCGCGACGGTCGGTACGCCCAGGTGGAACAGTGCCTGCGTATGAGAAGCGAGGCGCTCAGCGCTGGCCGTGTCGTGATTGTCGAGAATGGTGAGGACGAACTCGTCGGCGGCGCTGGTGATGCGGAAGCTGGAGTTCGCCGCTCCCCCGGCAAGCGGAGCAAGCCGGGGTTCCTTCAGCCCGTAGCGCTCCGCCACAACCGGCAGGTCGATCTGGTCCAGCGTGGTGTACTTCGCCACCTGCTCATTCTCCTCTGATCGCGGCAGCCTCCCGGCGCCGGTCCTCGACGATAGCCACCCAGCGTGCCTGGACGGCTGCCTGCCCGTCCAGCCACTGAGCGCGGGGAAGGTCGGCAGGCGGCTCCTCGCCTGCCATCAGGTACGAGAGCTCTGCCAGGTAGGCAAACTCTTCACCGTGCACGCATTCTCGCAACCGGGTCCTTGCCCCGGCCAGCGCGACCGGCTCCCCAAGGACGAGGAAGTGGAGGCAGACCGCAAGGCGGATATAGGCGAGCGACGAGGTAAGACCCGCCTCACAAGCTCGGACTACGGCGTCCTCGGCCCGCTGCGGCAGGTCCGCAGCGACTCCGGCATCTCGTACGAGGGAAGCGATGGACGTCTGGAGGTCCGCCCAGCGAATCGCGACTCCCCCGAGCATCTGCTCGGCCCGGGCGATCTGTTCGGCCGCGCGGGGACGGTCCTGGAAGGCAGCGGCGAAGGCCAGGCAGGCCTGGGACAGTGCGGCCTCACCCGGCTGATCGAGGTCCAGTGCTTCGTCCCGGCCTGCGGCGTAAGCCGAGCAGGCAGGCCCGATGTTCCCCTGCGTCCACCAGAGATCGCCGCGGGCCCGGTCGGCCCGGCCCTCAGGACCGAGACTCTCGACGGCCGTCCGCACCCGTTCGAAACGGCCGACACGGCGAGCCAGGTGGACGAGTCCCCGGGCTGCCGTCGGTGCCAGGCGCCCACCTGAGTCAGCCACCTGCCGCATGCCGTCCAAAGAGGCGTCGAAGTTCCCCAGGTCACGATCACACTCGGCAAGGAAATAGCGAGGAAGTTCCAGAAGGTGGTCGGGGAGCTGACCCCCTTCAAGAACGAGGCGCAACCGGCTCGCAGTGTGACTACGGTGCTCGCGTTGACGTTGGGCGATCGTCGATAGCGTCACGGCCAGGGCTTCGGCCGGTGAGCCTTCAGCCGTGCCGCTCACTTCCCCTGCGGGAAGCTCGATGGGCTCCCAGACGAAGTCGTCCACGTAACTGAACGCGGCATCGGCCAGCCAGCCCAGGTCCAGCTCGTAGTCACGGGCCAGGCGCAGGCCCTGCCGCAGTGCCGCGACGAGTCTCACGCGGTCGGCGCCGTCCGTCTCACGTCCTAGTGCGAGAAAAGCGCGTCCGGCAGCACGCTTCCAGTCCGCTTCGCTCCACCGGTCCTCGCTCGTGTCGTCCGCCTCCCGTACGGCATCCCTGATGAGCCCGTGCAACTGGTAGCGCCATGGCGCGCCGGGGTCGACGTCAATGAAGGGGCGCTCGACCAGGTCCAGTGCGGGAGCGTCGTGGTCAAGGCCCGCTGCTGCGGTGGCCAGCTCGGTGGAGAAGGAGTCGAGCAGGCTCACGGCACGCAGTACTCGGCGCACATCCGGGTTGAGATCGCGGAACGTGCGTGCGACCAGAGCGGGAAAGTCGAGGTTGAACTCTCCGGGGGCTGGGGCGCGGTCGTTACGACGGTAGAGGTCGAGGAAACGCATGACGGCAAGGTCCAGGTAGAGAGGCAGACCGTGGGAGTTGGCCGTGATCAAGTGCCGGGTGCGGTCATCCATCAGCGGCCGCCCGGCGATCGTCAGCCGCTGGCACAAGTAGGTTTCGCAGTCCGCTGCGGAGAGGTATCCGACCGTGTGCTGGCGTGGTTCGTCCGTTGCGCCGCCCACCAGCGAGGGCCAGCAGTCCTGGCCGACCCAGTCCAGTTGACCTTCGAGTTTGGGGTCGTCCCACTGGATTCGGTTACGCCCGGTGATGATGAACAACGCGTTCGGCATGAGCCACACCACACGTTGGATCAGCCGCTCGAGGTCGCGGTGCACACGGTCACCAACGTCTTCGAACGTGTCCAGCAGCACAACGAGCGTGGCGCGCTTCTTCTCCGGCAGGCGGCTGAGGTCCCAGGCGAGTAGGTGAGCGTAGTAGCTCAGTGCGTCAAGGTCCGGCTCTGCTTCGAGGAGGTCAGCCAGGCGACGGCACTCCGCGAGGGCGCGCACGTTCTGCCGGTGCTCCCGCAGCGCTCGGACGAGTGCTCCGACGCTTTGCCCTACGACGGAGCCTGCTGTGCCCGGCATGGCCACCACTTGTGCGACGTCGGCGAGCGCCGACTGCATCTGCTCCGGCAGCGACCCCACTCCGGGAAACCGGCTGAACCATGTGCGACGCCTCAGGTATTCGTCGACCGGCTCACCCGGATGGTTGCGTTCCCAGTACCGCTGGAAGGCCAGGTCAAATGCGGGCATCGGCTGCCCCAGCTCCGAGACCGCCAGCCTCATGGCCAGAATCAGCGACTCGAAGTCGGCGCCGGATTCGTTGGACAGGTCAACCCGCACAGGTAACACCGGGCAGACCATCGGGTTCAGGGGAGGCCAGTCGCCCGCACGCGCCGCCGGGTCCGCCAAGTGCTCGGCAAGACCGCGCGAGAGCGTGGACTTGCCGATGCCGCCGACGCCGTAGAAGACGAGAGCGTTGCGTCGGGGCGCCTCCAGGTCCTCCACATCGAACCCGGGCTGTCGCACCCGCCGTGTATGGCCGGCAATCGCGGCCGCCACCGTGGCCCACTCGTCTCGACGGTCCGCAAAGAAGTCGACGGCCTTCAACTCGCGGTCGTTTGACCTGAACAACGCTCGCAGATCGGATCGGGACATACGGACCCCCAGGGTTGGCGTCTCAACTGCCACAGACCAGCAGTACTGTTGGGCAGTGGTCAAGTGCGTACGGAGCGTGCCCGGTCACGCCGGAGTACCGCTGACGCTGGACAGCAGGTCTCATTCAGGCCTTCGAGGCATCGATCCGATAGATGATCTTCCCTTCGAATTCTGCGAACCCCAGCGACCTGTAGAAGTTCCGAGCAGCCGGGTTGCTGCGATCGGTCATCCACTCAACTCGGCTACACCCAGGACGAGCAGCAGCAACCTTGCGGAGCTCCGCCATCAGCTGTGCTCCGACGCCCTGCTGTCGCAGCGTCTCCCGAACGTAGAGCTCCTTGAGGAACAGTGAATGCGTGGTGCCTCTCGCCGGCCAGAGAAACGAGTAGGCGGCCATACCGGCGATGTCGCCGTTCGCCTCCACCACCAGGAGGGCGGCGGCCAGCGGTGGTGAGCCGAAGAGCGCTTGTTCAATCTGGGTGCGGCGCTCGTCCATCGGCTGAATCTCGACGGAGCCGTAGAACCGCTCGATCTCCTCAATCAGATCGGCCACAGCAAGGATGTCCCCCTGGCCGGCAGGGCGAATCGTGACAGGCATGTGTATCTCCTGAGTTCCTCAGCCTCTCGTCTGCAGCACCGAGGCAAACGTAAGGATCACCATCGCATCGGCCACGGCTGGGAACCACGAGATGAGGTAGATCGAACGCCGGTCCGCCTCAGACGGATACCGGTGTGCCCCGGCTCCACAGCTCCTCGGCATGTTCGGCGAACCGGTCGAACATCCCGCCGTCCCCCTGCCGTCGAAGATGGAGCAACGGCGAATCGTGTCCGACAAGCCGCGCAAGGTGCGGAGTGACCAGCGCCTGCTGATCGAATCGGAACACGGACAAAGACACGTGGTTGACGGCGTCCTCGTGGCTGCTGAAGCGAGCCTCCACGGAGCTTGAAGCGCTCAGGCGTGCCAGGTGTTCGAGGGTGATCCGGACGCGTGTGGAGACGCTCAGGGCGACATCCTCGACCGTCTCGCGCTGGCGAGTCACTTCACCATCCGGGTCCCCCAGCAGGAACCGGACACGGCAACCCGCCTCAACCTTCCTGCGAAGCGTCTCGACGAAGGCCGGCTGTTCCAGCCAGAGGAAGTAGTTCGTGTAACCGGCCAGGTAGATCTGCTCCGTCGCTTCATCGACCAGCCCGCCCCACACGGTCGACGGGCACGCAGACCGGTAGGGATAGGCCTGGACGACCTCCCGGTCGTGGCCCGTCTTCACCCGGTCCTGCACAACCCTCGGCCAGATCATCTGTTCATCCACCTTCAGCGCCTGACAGGCGTCAGTACGGTTCCTTGCGTGGGGTACTAACTCGGCGTCGGCCAGCCATCGCTCTACAGTCTTCGGCGCCACCCCAATGCGAGCGGCAAGCCTGCGAGGCGACAACTGGGCATCCGACATAGCTGATCGTAGTGCGGCATTCAAGACTTCCCCCTGCGACGTTTGGGCCTTCTTGGACCGTAGCGCCAGCGTGTCCAACTGTCCGTGCACTTCGCAGAGATACGTCCTATAGGGGCGACCATCCTGGCCGCCATGAAGAGCTCGGAGCCACCAACCGCCCATCCCTTCACGCCTCCCGTCCCGCCTGCACCACCGGAACCGAACGCCGACTGTGTCGTCTGCTCCAAACTGGCCGAGCTGCGGCGGGCAGCCAGGGCCGCGGGCGACTACTCGCGCGCCACCGACGCCTCCGTTGAGATCCGACGGCACCCTCACGCAGCCCGAGTCATCCAGTGACCGGCATCGGTCTTCCGCGGTGGCGGGAAGGCTATGAAACAGCCCTCACCGCAAGCGAGGGGTTGAGGACAGCTCTCGCAGAGCTGGGTATTCCGGAACGGAGCTACCGCAGCATCCGACCTGCGATGACCTCCACCGGCAGACCGTACGTCTACCTCGGCATCCTGCACGCAGGAGCCGTCGAAGCGGTCGTCGCGGCGCTGCAGCATGGACGCGCCAACACCGTCGTACAGACGGAAGGCGGCCAGGTCGTCCGGCCCTCGCCGCAGGCCTGCGCCCCGCCCGTGCTTCCGCAGCACTGGGAAAGCCCCCCGGGACCAACCAAGGAGTAGCGCCCAGTCTCACCCGTGCGCCCGGTACGGCGCGGGCACAGGCCGGCGCCCCGGCCTGCCCCGCCCCTCCCTCCATTCCCTGGACAGTGATGCGCCGTGTTCTCGGCGCGGCCCCGCGCCGCGTCTCCCCGCCATGCCCGGATCCTGATTGGCAGCCCGTCCCCGGGCCGTTCCAGGAGGTGTCCACGACCGCCGCCCGGCACGCGCAGCCCCGGGCATGGCTACGTGCGGTGGTGTGGCTCGTCGAGGAGGCCGGGCTCCATCCGAAGGCGGGCGAGGCGACGTTACGTATCGCGCGGGACCTGGCCGGGCGGATGGGCTACATCGCGGGGACCGTCCTGTACGACCTCGATGGAACGGCCGCCCGTTGCGCTCTGTCGAGGGCGACGGTCAAGCGTCACGTCGGATATCTGCGGGAGTTGGGGGCGTTGGCCTGGGTGCGGCACGGGTCGCGACGCAATCTGCGGCTTCCCGGGCGCCCGTACGCGGGTACGGCGACGATCTACGCGGCCACCATCTCGTCCGCCTACGACCGGGCCCGCGGCAACCGCATCCAGGGTCACGGGTTCGAGGCCCGGGTGGTCGGGGTGCCGGGGCCGCCCGGGCACACGTCAGTGGCGAAACGTGAGCCCCAATCTCTCACCGCCCGCCCCCGCAAACCCATAGCTGAAGCAGACGAGACGTTCAAAGACACCCCGCGCAGGCGCGCGAGGCCACAAGCCGCCTCCCGCCCCGGAAAGTCAACGCTGCGAAGCCCCCTGCAGGTCGCGGCCGACATCAGGATCGCCGCCCAGGTCCGGCCGCATATCCCCTGGACACAGGGCGAAGGGCTACGCCGACTCGCTTACGGGCTCCGTCCGTTGATCGACCAGGGGCTCGACGCCCCCGACATCGCCGCCGAGCTGACCTCCTGGTGGATCACCTGGCGCCCCGCGCAGCCCGCCGCGTACATCACCGCGCAACTCCGCGACCGGACCACTGTCGCTGCGCACGAAAAGCTGCCGGCCGAGCCCCACCCGCACACCGCCCAGCCCACCGGAAACCCCGCATGGCAGGCATGGCTCCGACAACGCGCCACCGCCACGGAGCTCCGCGAACCCCAGCGCACCGACGACGACCGCCGCCACGCCCGCCTCCATGGCTGGGACCAATGGGCGGAGGTCGCCGACCACTACACGACGGACCCCGACGACGCCCTGGACCTCTACGGCACCCGCCTGTGCGCCTACGCCGTCAAACGCACTTCGGGTCGTTGAGAGAGGCGGCGAGCCGACGTGAGCCCTTTGCGGCTCCGCGCGGCACTGAAGCGGTACGGCGCGAGCTTGTACGACGACCCGGATGACGTACCTGATCCGTGATCCGAACTCACTTCGAGAACTGCCCCGGGTTCCCCACCAGCGGGCCGGTGGGGACGGAGGTGCTGTTGGCACGGCTACCGAGCACGGGGTCCGTCAGCACGCCCAGCACGCTGGACACATTTCCTACAGATTCCCTTCACGTGATGGTCACAAGTTTCGATATGCTCCAGCACGCTCTATCCGCACCAATGAGGGGGGAATCCTCATGAACGCCCGTCACGCCATAGCCACGGCCGCGGCTGCCGCTTCGGTCATCGCGCTCGGCCTCACAGCCGCGGCTCCTGCACAGGCTGCCGAGTATTCGTCGGCTCTGAAGATCAAGGGCGTGCAGTACGACGCCCCGGGCAAGGACTCCAACAAGTGCTCGGGTGGCAACACCAAGAACGAGTACCTGACGATCAAGAACTACTCGCGCACCTCGACGGTCAACCTGAAGGGCTACGTCGTCAGGGACGCCACCGGCAACAGGTTCACCTTCAAGGCGAGCCACTACCTGCAGCCCGGCGACTACGTCAGCCTGCGCGGTGCACGCGGCACCGACTCCGACGCCAAGAACGTCGTCTACCGCCAGAACTGCAACTTCATCTGGAACAACGACAAGGACACCATCTACCTGTACAAGCCCACCGGTTCCCGCGCCGACGTCCACTCCTACACCAAGAAGTCCAACGACCGGGACGGCAACGGCTACATCACGTACCACGGCTGAGCGAAGGGAATCCGACCCCCGCCCGGCGCACAATCCGGCGGCACCGTCGGCCCACGGGCATCGACACGCGCCGCCGTCGCGTCAGCGCCGGGCGGACTTCCGCTGGAGCGCCTCGCGCCGGGCGCGCAGCTTGTTCTGCCGCCGTTGGCTCTCCTTGCGGCGCTGGGCGCGTTCGCGGGCGGCGGGGCTGCGCAGTCTGGACGAGTCGGGCAGGCGCAGCAGCGCCCATGCCACACCGATGATCAGGGCGAAGACGACCATCGCCAAGGCCGCCGCCGCGGCGGGCGGCAGATCGGCGACCTGCTCGATCCTGTAGCGACTGCTCATCGTCACTCCCCGCCCCTGCGCGGCAGTCACACGCCGCCCCGTGTCGGAATATTCGGCCCACACCGTAGCAGCGGCGGTTCAGCGGCCACAGCGGTCGCAGGAGCGCCCGTGCGGTGAGCGGAGCCGGCCCCGAGTACGGCCGTCGTCGGGAACCCGGCCGCCCGTTGATCGCGCATCCACGAAGCCGGCCGTCGGCTTCACATGGAGCTCACGGCCGGGCTCCTGGGACCGGCCGGCCCGCACCGGGCTCCGGCCGACCGCAGCTCGCACCCGGGCCGCCCATGCCCATATCGCCTCGCACGAGGGCCAGTTGGCGGCCTCCTCCGTCCGTCCAGCAGCGCCCGCTCAGTCAGTACACAGCGGGACTGGCCGGGCCTACCGCGGATTGCCTCCGCTGCCTGCCGGTCGGCCGGTCGTGCGTCCGGCTCCTCCTGGCCGGGGCCCCTGCCCCCGACCGGGAGCGTGGGATATAGTTGATCTTGAAGGCGCGGGCCGCTTCGGCGGTGCTGTTGCCCGTGCGTTGGTGGTCCAAGGAAAGACGCCCCGCTTCCCGCGGGGAAATGCAGGTGCAAGGCCTGCCCAGCGCTCCACTCGAGGCCCCGTTCCTGCCACGGCAGGGACGGGGCTTCTCGCATGGGCTGCCCGTCAGCAACAGGGGCCGCCCCCGACTCCCGCCCGCGACGTCGTGTGGGGAGTGACGTGGGTGCTCGGGGGCTGGTCCCACTGCACTGACCGCACCCACATCACTCCCCACTCCGGGTATGCCCGGCCCTTCCCCAGGAGCGTGAAGCGGGGGGTGGGGGTGGGACGGGGGTGTCGTTGCCCGTCGCCCGGATGTGCTCCTGGTGACCTCTGCGTACAGCTCCGCCTCCACGCCGGTGCGCCCGCGCATCTCCCCACCTGTACCCTCCGAGGCGCCATCCAGGGCGGCGAGAGGATTCATCTGTGTGTGAAGAGCGGTTGAAGGAGTTCTCCCGGCTGCGGCTGGACGGCCGTCCCGTGCCGGAGGACGTACGGCTCCTGGCGACAGCGCAGTGGGAAGGACGCGGGCACCCCTTCGAGCAGTTCGGCATCACGATCCTGGAGCCCGGCGCCCCGCACCCGCTGACCGACTTCAGCTATCTCAGCGCGGAGGAGCGTGCCGATCCGGACATCATGGCCAACTGTGCGGCCTCCACGCAGATGGCCACGTATCTGATGGCCGTGGCCCAGGACGAGGACAGCGGCTTCTACGGGTACTGGCTGCACCCGGAACAGCGGGTGGACCGGCAGCCGCCTCCGGTCGTCAAGGTCGACTCGGAGCTGACCTACTGGGAACTGGGCGGGCGCACCTTCGCCGAAGCCTGCTTGTACGACATCGCGTTCGACGATGACGCGCTGTTCGCGGAGGTGGCCGCGGCCCTCGCCGAGCTGCACGTCCCTGTTTCCGCCGGTTCCCGTGCGGGCCTCGCCGAACTGTCCGCCGATCCCGCCCCGGAGGACACGCACAGGCGGCTCTACCACTCCGAGCGGGAGCGGCTCGGCGCTGCCGGCTGAAGCGCCTGATCACACGGGGCCACGCCGCTTCCGGGTCGGCCGTCGACAGCCGTCGGGCGGTCGGCCGCACGTAGCGGAGCGCACGGGGGTACGGGGGAAGGGTGGCCGGACCGCGGGCGTCGGTGGACCCCTGCTTGTGACGGGAACGGGACAGACGCCTCGGCCGGGGCTCCATTACCCTGACGCTCGAACCGGCGCGGCCCACGGCCTGCGCGGGGCGCCGCGTTCCGTACGGCGAGGGCGCGTTGGGCCGTGGCCTCGCACGAGAGACCCAAGGGGTGACCGTCAGCATGTCCCATCCGGACCATGGTCCGCGCGCTGTTCCGCACCCGGCAGGCGCCCCGGGGTGGCCCGCCGATCCGCCGCCGGTCCGTCCGCTGGGATCCGGCGATCCGGTCACCGCCGGCCCGTACCGGCTGGAGGGCCTGCTCGGTGCGGGCGGCATGGGCCGGGTCTACCTGGCACGCACCCCGGCCGGCAGCGCGGTGGCGGTCAAGGTCGTGCACCGCGAGTACGCGGCCGACGCGTCGTTCCGCAAGCGGTTCGAGCAGGAGGTGTCCGCGGCCCGGCGGGTGCAGGGCCTGTACACCGTGCCGGTCGTCGACGCGGATCTGGGCGCCGACGAACCGTGGCTGGCCACGGCGTACGTCCCGGGGCCGGCGCTGCACGACGCGGTGGCCGAGCGGGGGCCGCTGGCGGTCGCGGCGGTGCTCGCGCTGACGGCGCAGGTCGCCGAGGCGTTGCAGTCCATCCACGCGGCCGGGGTGATCCACCGCGATCTGAAGCCCTCCAACATCCTCCTCAGCGCCGACGGCCCCAAGGTCATCGACTTCGGCATCGCCCGGGCCACTGACGTCACGTCGGTGACGAGTACGGGCATGCTGGCCGGAACGCCCGGTTACATGGCGCCCGAGTACATCAGGGCCGAGAGCCTCACCGAGGCCGTCGACGTCTTCGCCCTCGGCGCCATCGCCGCGTTCGCCGCCACGGCGCGGCCGGCGTTCGGCGGCGCGGGGCACAGCGTGCTGTACCGCATCCTCGAACAGGCCCCGGACCTCGACGGCTGCCCCGAACCGGTGCGGACCGTAGCCGCCCGCTGTCTGGAGAAGGACCCGCGGAACCGACCCGGTCTGACCGAGGTCATCCAGCTGTGCCGTACGGCCGAGGCCGGACCCCCGGCTCCTGCCGTGCCGTCGCCGCGCACCGTCCTCGACCCCGCGGCCGCCTTCCACGGCGCCGCCACCGCACCGGCGGCGCCGCGGGGGCAGGAACCGGCGCCGGGCGCGGTGACCGTACCCGAGCCCGCGCAGCCCGATCCCCTCACGGCCGCGCCGCCGATGTCCGTGCCCGCGCTGGTGGGCGGAGTCGGGGTGCTGGCTGTGGTCGGCGTCCTGATTGCCGTACTGCTGCCGGACAGTTCGTCCCACGACGACAAGCCCACCGCGATGGCACCGACGGCCACGCTCGGCGGCTACCTCCACGGCAAAGGGCCGGAAGGTCTGGCGTTCAGCCCCGACGGCAAGACCCTCGCGACGGGCAGCGCGGACGGCACGGTGCGGCTGTGGGACGTGGCCCGCCGCAAGGTCCGGGCGACCCTGGCCCTGCGCCCGGCGCCGGGCAGCACCACGGTGTCGGTGACCGCGGTCGCCTTCAGCCCCGACGGGCGTCTGCTCGCCGCCGGGACGGGCAGCAGCGTCGTGGCGCTGTGGGACGTGGCCCAGCGGCGGCAGGTCGCCTCCATCACGACGACCGACGACGATTCGGACATCCTGGACAGCGTGGCGTTCAGTCCCGATGGCCGGCTCCTGGCCACGGCGAGCGAGGGCGGCGCGCACCTCTGGAACGCGCAGTCCGGCCGGGATCTGGGCAAGCGGGTCGCCGTTCTCGACGACGACATGCAGGCGATGCAGGTGGCGTTCAGCCGCGACGGGAAGACGCTGGCCACGGTGGGCTGGGACGGCGACCGGAGCCCCGGCTCCGAGGGAGTCGTGCAGCTCTGGGACACGGCCCGACACAAGGTGCGCAAGGAGCTCGGCAGCGCCGAGGAGGTCTACGGCGTCTCCTACAGCGCCGACGGCGAAGCCATCGCCGTCGCCGCGAAGAACCGGTCGGTCGAGGTGCGGAACGCCTCCGACGGCAGCCTCGCGGACACCGTCAACGAGACGATAGTGGTGCCGGTCCAGAGCGTGCAGTACGGCCCTCGCGGCTCCGTCCTCGCCGTGTTCAACGGCGATGTCGTCAAGGTCTGGGACATGGCGGAGAACAAGCTGAGGTACGAGTTGACCGGCAACAACTGGAACGTGCAGCACTTGGCGTTCAGCCCTGACGGCACGCTCGTCGCGTCGGCGAGCTCCGACGGTGCCGTCTACCTGTGGAAGCTCCCACGGTCATGACCTGACCCGCGGGCCTGACCTGCGGACCGCCCGGGACGGGCGCCTCTCAGCCACCCCCGGCCGTCGCGCTCCGGCGCCTGTAGTGGCGAGCCGCCCGGGCGCGGTTGCCGCAGGACGGCTTGCACCACTCCTGGCGTCCGTGGCTCTTCACGAAGTAGCGCACGCAGCGGGGCGCGGTGCAGGAGCGCAGCTGCTCGCGCTGCGGGCCGCTGAGGAAGTCGATGGCCGATCGGGCCAGGGTCGCGAGGAGCCGTACGTACGGGTCTGTCTCCGCGGACAGCAGTCGGGTACCGGGAACTCCACCGGCCGGCCAGTCCAGTTGAGGCGCCACCGGTTCGCGCGCGGCGACCGTGTTGAGGTGGGTCATGGCCCGGTCGGCGGGCATCAGTCGATGGGCGTCCGCCGGGCTGGGCGGGGCGGGGCTGACCGCCTGGGCGAACAGGGCCCGGACCGCCTGACGGAGCTCGATGACGCGGAGCCTGAGGTCCTCGTCCGCCACGAGATCGGCGGCCGGGACGTGGGCGGCCAGCAGATCCGCCTGCGCCTGGATCCAGTGCGTCGCTCCCCGGACCGTGGCGAGGTCATCGGCGACGCCGCCGTCGCCGTCGTGGCGAACCGTGCTCGCCAGTTCCAGGGGCAGCCAGCGCTCCACGGGACATTCCCCTTCCTTCTCGGTTCCGGGAGTCGACCACTTGATCACGTCCCTGCGCACACTCTAGGGTCTCTAACGGAAAAGACGAGAATTTCCGTTAGTGCGGGGTGGGTGAAGGTGCCTGCCCCTGTACGGACCGTCGGTTGAACCGTCATTGAAGGAGACTGCGGAATGACGCTGCTTGCACAGATCAGCGACCTGCACCTGGACGGCAGCGAGAGGGCGACCGAACGCGCCGTCCGCGTCATGGACTACCTGCGAGCCCTGCCCCGCCCGGTCGACGCGCTCCTGGTCACCGGGGACATCGCCGATCACGGCGAGGAGGCCGAGTACGAGGAAGCCGCCCGGATCCTGGCCGCCCCCTTCCCCGTGCTCACCTGCCCCGGGAACCACGACGCCCGGCCGGCGTACCGGAAGGCCCTGCTCGGTGAGGCGCCCGGGGACGGCCCCGTCAACCGGCTCCACCACGTCACCGGCACCGCGGTCCTGATGTGCGACTCCACCATCCCGGGGGAGGACGACGGGCTCCTCGACACCGATACGGTCACCTGGATCGACACCACCCTCACCGCACTGCCGCAGGACACCCCGGCCCTGATCGCCTTCCACCAGCCGCCGGTCGCGCTCCATCACCCCCTGCCCGACGCCTACATGCTCCAGGAGCCCGCAAGGCTGGCGGCTCTGCTGGATGCCCATCCGCAGGTGGCCGCCGTCCTCACGGGCCACGCCCACACCGCGGCCGCCTCGACCTTCGCCGGACGCCCCCTGATCGTCGGACCGGCCGTCACCTGGACCCTGCGCATGCCCTGGGAGGGCGACCAGGCCGCGGACCGGGACCAGCCGCCCGGTCTCGCGTTCCACGTCCTCGACGAGGAACGGCGGCTGACGACCCACTACCGCGTCGTGCTCCCGTAGGCAGTCGCGCACGGCGTCGACCCGGGCGGGCGGCTCAGTCGGCTGTGCGGAGCGCGACCAGCTCGGAACCGAGCGCGTACACAAGGCGGTTGCCGAGGAAGAACGGGAAGCCGCCGGTGGTGCGACGCCAAGTGATCTTCCCGTCGACGTCGGCCGCGATGACCTCACCCCTTCGGCCCTTCTCCGGGACGTACCAGAGGTTCTGCCCCAAAGCCTCTGCGGTGGGCCCTAGTTCCACGGGACGGCTTCGGGGGAGAGTGGAGGCGGTGCGCAGCGGGTCGCGGTGACTGCCGTCCACGCGGTAGGCGAGCACCTCGGAACCGTCGATGACGGGGTACTCACCGGGCTTCAGTCGCAGGAAGAACGTTCCGTGGTAATCGTCCCCGACCAGGGCGCCCGCCGCGTCCGGCAGGATCAGGCAGGAGTCGGTGAGAAGCGGGATCGACGGATCCCTGCGGCACCCTTCGCGGACGGCCGCCCGGGGCTGGTCCCAGGTGAAGGCGCGTTGCCAGGCCGGGGCACCCGTATCGGCCTCGAAGCCGTACGCCGCCGCCTGCGCGCGGCAGCCGGGTCCGTGCGGGGCTGTCACCACGACGATGCGGTAGCGGGTGGGCAGCACCTGTGCGATGTCACCTCCGGGAAGGTCGAGGGGACTTGACCGGAGCCGGTCCTCACCGTTCAGGAGGGTCACGAGACGGCCGTCGGCGACGGATACCAGCGGATCACATCTCCGCCAGAGGTGGTCCGGCCTTCCCCCCTGCATCCCGCCCTGGTCACATGGGCCGGCGAAGACGGCCGGGCCGCGGGTTCGGCGCTTCCACCGGATCTGGCCGGTGGCCGCGTCCCAGGCTGTCAGTGTGCAGGAGGATTCGGGCAGGCACGTGGCCGCCACCGCCGTACGCGTTTGCGTTTGCGATGCCAACGCAACAGTGACATAACGCAGTTCCCCAGGGGTACGGGCCGGAGGGTAGGCGAGTTCCGTGAAGCGACCGGTCAGGGGATCGAGCGTCGCGACGAACGGCAATCGGCCGGGCACGGGCGCGCCGATGAGCGTCAACGGCATCTCCGACGGGCTGACGACGGCGTGCACCTGCCCCGGCCGTCCGGTGAGGGCGAACCGGGCCGGCAGCCTCGTACGCCAGAGGACCTCCCCGCTCGGGTCGACCCTCGCCACCACTCTGCCCTGCCCGATGACCCCCAGGCGCCGGTTCACCAGCGCCCAGCCGCCCGATCCATCCGTCGGCACGGGCAACGGCACACGAAAGGCGTCCTCGACTTCCTCGTACCACTCGACGTCCGACGGACCGGGCGCGAAGCAGCCGGCGAGCAACGGAAGGAGAAGCAGAAGACCGAACAGTCTGCGCATGAAGAACCCCTTGCCCCACCCTGTACGGGTGCGCCGGTGGCGGGCAGCACGAATGATGACCGATTCGGTCACGGAACGGATCACCCTGTGCGCATGCACGTGCGCGACGACCGGCTCAACTCCCCTTGTGTGGCACGCTCATGGCGCTAGGGTCGCCGGATGGGACTCTTCAGCCGCCGCAAGGAAAGCAGCAACGGAACACACCGACTGCTGCTGATGAAAGACGGGCACGTGAAGAACGTGCCGACCTCCCTGTTCGGGATGGAGCTCGTGCAGGAGGTCAGCCGCCTCCTGGGATCCGAGCACATACGGTCGACCAGGATCAGTGACGAACTGACCCTCTGGCACTCCGAGATCGCGCCCGGCCGGCCCCACCCGGGTGCGCCCAACGCCGCGGCGAGCAGCCTCGCGGCCGAGCACGGTTCACCTCCGGTCACCGGGCCCGCCGTGGTCACCGGCGAGATGCTGTACGGGTCTCCCTATCCGCTGGACGCGGACAAGGCGGCGCAGATGGCGACCCGCCTGGGCGGATAGCGGTCGGCCGCGCGCGGTACCCCGCCTGGCGGACAGCGGTCGGTCTCGCGCGGCACGCGCCTGGGCAGAGAAGCGGTAAGCCCTGCGCGGTACCCCGCCTGGCGGACAGCGGCCGGTCTCGCGCGGCACGCGCCTGGGCAGAGAACGGTAGGCCGCGCGCGGTAACCGCCTGGGCGGCGAACGGTCGGCCGCGCGCGGCGAGGGTCGGCCGGCCGGTCCGGCCACGGGTGTCTACTGGCCCTGGCCCTCGTCCCCCTGCTGCGACATCGCCTCTTCGGCTCGCCGGCACCACTCCTGCGCCTGCCGCGTGTGTCCCTCCCGCTCCGAGAGGTTCGCCAGCCGGACCATCGCGTCGATGTGCCCGGCCTCGGCGGCCTTCTCGTACCAGCCCTGCGCCGCGTGCAGATCACGAGCCCGTTCCCTGGAACGCCCCAACTCGTACGCCGCTTTGGCGTCCCCCTTCCGGGCACGTTCGGTCATCCATGCGTCGAGTTCGGCGGCCAGCTCGGAGCGGCTGAGCAGGTCCGTGAGCCGGCGGGCGCCCTCGTCGTCGCCGGCCCTGGCCGACTTGCGGTACCAGGACTTCGCCGCCTCCTGGTCGCCCTTCTCCAGGGACAGTGCGCCCAGGGCGTTCATCGCTGCGGTGGATCCGCCGTCCGCCGCCTGCCGGGCCCACCGTGCGGACTCGTCGACGTCGCCCCGCTGGTACAGCAGCTGCCCGAGGGCGTAGGCCGCGTCGGCGAGACCCGCCTCGGCGGCCCGGCGGTACCAGCTCTCGGCCCCTGCTTCGGCGCCCCGCTTCTGACACAGCTCGCCGAGGACGGCCATCGCGTGCGTGTTGCCGCCATCCGCCGAACGCCGGTACCAGCGCTCGGACTCGACGTGCTCGCCGCGCCGCCTCAGGAGATACCCGAGCATCTCCATCGCGCGCACGTGCCCGCCCCCGGCAGCCTCCCGCAGCAGTGCCTCGGCCTCGGCGTACCGTCCCCACTCCCCGATCATCGCCCCGAGGGCGGCGGCCGCATCGGGATGCCTCATCTCGGCGGCCAGGCGCAGCCAACGTTCGCCGCCGGGCCGGTCGTTGTGCGTACCGAGATACAGGCCGTACCAGAACATCGCCTCGGTATCCCCCGCCTCGGCGGCCTCACGCAGACGGCCGTCCTCGGCACGCTCACGCAGACGCCGGGCCTCGACGTCCGCACGCAGACCGCCGTCCTCGTCGCCGCCCGTCCCCTCGTTCCTTGAACTCCCCCGCATGAGACGCCCCTTACGCGTCAGTGGTGCGCCGATCGTGCGTGCTGTGAGACGGCGACGGCGGCTCGCGCGGTTCCGGCCCCGGCCGGCCGCACCGCAGGTGCGGATGGCGGGCGCGGGACGCCCGTCGGGTGGTCCCGCTCACGCACGGACAGCCATGAGGCCTCCCTCATCCCTCATCCCTCTCCCTGAGCCATTCCAGTACCTGCTGTGCGTGGGTGTTCGGCGGGAAGACCGGATAGAAGACGTGCTCGATCACGCCGTCACGGATGACGAGGGTGATGCGCTTGTACAGGGGCACCCCGTCGGCCCGGAAGGTGGGCAGCCCGAGCAGGGCGGAGAGCCGGAAGCCGGTGTCGGAGAGCATCGGGAACGGGAGCCGGAGCCGGTCCACGACCTCCTGCTGGTACGCGGTGTCCTGGCTGGACAGCCCGAACACATGGGTCACCCCGGCGGCCTTGAGGTCGTCGTGGTGGTCGCGGAAGTCGCACGCCTCGCTGGTGCACCCGCGTGCTCCGGGGATGCTGTTCCAGCCTTCGGGAAGGTCGGTGTCGGGGCGTCCGGTGAGCGGGTAGCAGTAGACGATCGACCGGCCCTCGCCCAGATCGTGCAGCGCGACGTTGCCCCCGGTGGTGTCGGGCAGTTCGACGTCCGGGACCGGGCGGCCCGGGAGATGGGCGGCCGCTCCGTCGTCCTCGGGGACGGGGAGGTCTGCGGGCAGATCGGTCAGGTGGCTCACGGTGTTCTCCTCGGCGCCCTCGGCGTGGGCGCGGCTGTTGCGGTGGGCTGCCTCGTGCGGATGCCGGGCCGGTACGGACCGGCGGGCGGTGAGTTCCTCGATCCGCAGCGCGCGACCTCACTGATCCTCATGGTCCGACGACCGTAAACCCTGCCCCCGGGGGCAACGTCAAGGGCCTGCCGGGCGAGGTCTGCCGGCCCCCGGCTCCGCGCCACGTCCACGCCCGCGGCGGGAACCACGAGGGCACCCGGCGGCGTCCTTTCAAGGACTCGGACGATCACCGACACGCTTCCAGAGGACCTCGCCTCCATGACCGCAACAGCCACCCGTTACCTCTACCTCACGCGCCACGGCGAAGCCTCACCGGACGAGAGCGAGCTGACGGAGAGCGGTCGACGGCAAGCGGTACTTCTGGGTCAGCGGCTCCGGGGCTGCCCTCTCACGGCCATCCACCACGGCCCCCTTCCCCGGGCCGCGCAGACCGCCCGGCTGATCCGTGAACAGCTCGACGGCGTTCCCCTTCAGGTGTCCGAGCCGGCTGGGGACTACGTTCCGTACCTGCCGCAACGACACGAGCTGCCTCCGGAATCGGCCGCCGCCATGGTCGCCCGCCTGGCCGGGTTTCCCGCCCAGGAGCGCGAACGGGGGCCAGAGTTGGCCCGGGAAGCCCTCGTACGGTTCACGGGGCCGGTGGACGGGGAGCAGCCGCGTCACGAACTGCTCGTCACCCACAACTTCCTCACCGGCTGGCTCGTCCGGGATGCCCTCGACGCTCCGAAGTGGCGGTGGATGGGCCTCTACCACGCCAACGCCGCCCTGACCGTGATCCGGTACGAGCCCGGCCGGCCCGCGGCCGTGCTCCTCTACAACGACACCGGGCACCTGCCCACGGAGCTGCGCGCGGCCTGCTTTCCGGCCGACCTTCACCTCTGAGGGTGCGTCGAGGAGGCGTATGCGTCGGCGGGGCGCGGCCTCGTCCGCGGCGGCCACTCCAACCCCGGATTACGGCCCGGCCGGATCCGGCCCCGCGACCACGGGCGCGACGCGCACCGATGCAGTGCGCCTCCTGCCCCGAGCAGGGGCAAGAGGCGCAGGAGCGTACCGGGGCATGGACGGCGGGCCCGTACGCGGGTGACGGCTATCGGCGGGCCCGTACGCGGGTGACGACTATCGGCGCTGCCGGCGTCCGCCCACGACCGTAAGGACGATGAGACCCACCCCGACCAGGGTGGTGACGATCCCCGTAAGAAGGAAGCCCGACGACGACGAGCCCATCTGCGAGAGCAGGATCATCAGGATGCCGAGGATGACCAGCATGGCCATATGCCGGGTATATCGGGACAGTTGACCGATCACGGACGAGGTTCCTCACTTCTGGGGACGGTGCCGCGTGACGGTAGCAGCCCCGGGCCGGCCGGGCCTCTTCCGGTCGTTGCATGATGCCGGGCCGAGATCGGCGTCCGAATTCCGGTGATCGGTCACGGCGCCCTTCACGCACGTGCCAGGCGCTTCGTCCGGGGCGCAGGGGTTCGGCCGCAGCCCTGGGCTCACCCGGGCGAGGAGTCGGGGGCGGGCGTCGCGGTGACTCTGTGTATACCGAGGGGGCGCGTCACGGTCCCGTGGCCCCGTGCATGCCCGAAGGGCGCGGGGCGATGGTGATTCTCGCCCCGCGCCCTCCGGGTGGTGGCTCAGCGCGCGGCGTGGCCGAAGGCGCTGCCGGCTGCGGGCAGGCCGCCGGTGCCGGGCTGGTACGTGGTCACCGTGCCGTCGGTGCCGCCGGGGATGACGTTGCCGACCGGCAGGGCGTACAGCGCACCGTAGGTGCTGGGGCCGTAGGGCAGGCCGGCGTAGAGGCGGGTGCCGGTGAAGTGGATGCTCTCGCCCAGGCGCTGGCCCGCCTTGGAGGTGCCGGGGATGCCGTCGCCGTCGCCGGCCTCGATCCACAGATCGTTGTCACCGGCCGCGCCCAGCATCGAGAAGACGTGGATCGCGCCGGATTCCTTCTCCGTGCCGATGGCCTCGCCCGGGGTTCCGACGGCGACGAGCAGGGAGGAGGCGGTGGCCACCTGGCGCGGCGCGGTGTTGATCGCGGTCAGGCTCTCGCCCATCCGGTCGCCGGTCTCCGAGGTACCCGAGACCGTGTCGTCCGCTTCGCCCTGCCGCAGTTCGCGCAGGTAGGTCCAGGTGTTGTCGGCGTTGATCCGCACCAGGACGGCCCGTCCGGCGTCCGCGTGGTCGACGCCGCCGGAGGCGGTGGTCTCGCCCGGCGAACCGATCGCCAGCATCGAGGTGGTGGCGCCGGCCGTGGCGGAGGCGCGGTACGCGGTCATGGCCAGGGCGGCGCCGAACTCGTCGCCCGTCTCGGCGGCGCCGCTCACCGCGTCGTTGCCCTGGTCGACACCGCCGATGCTGGTGGGCCGGCCGTCCGCGTCCAGGGTGTGGTTGAACAGGGCCACCTGGCCGGCGTCGGCTGCGGTGTCGAGGTCCTCGCCGGGAGCGCCGATGGCGAAGAAGTTCCCGTCACCGGTGACGGAGGCGCCGAACCTGTCGCCCGCCTCGGGCGCTCCGGGCACCCCGGTCGGCAGGTCCTGGTGGAGGGAGCGGCTGGTGTCACCGTAGACGTAGAAGGCCATCCCGGCGGCGTCCTCGGTGCCGACGGACTCGCCCGGTACGCCGATGAGGATCCACGGGCGGCCCGCGGCCGTGGTGCCGGCCGCAAGGGCCTTGCCCATGTTGTCGCCGGCCTCGGAGGCCGAGACGGAGAGTGCGCCGGTGCCCGCGCCCTGCTCGAGGTGCTGACTCTTCACCGCGCCGGTGCCCAGGCCGCCGGCGCCGCCGAAGAGTATGTCGACCATGCCGGCGTCCGAGGCGCCGTCCACCGCTTCACCCGGGGTCGCGACCACCAGGTCGGTGTAGCCGTCCTGGTTGTAGTCGACGGTGGCGAGCGCCTCGCCGAAACCGTCGTTCGCCTCGCCCGAGCCGGCCACCCAGTCCAGGTCCTGGTCGATCTGCGCGATGCCCTTGCCGGCGCCGTACACGATCCGGACGAGGCCGGCTCCGGCGTCGCCGCCCACGGTCGCCTTGGCGTCGGCGACGGCGATGTCCTCGACGCCGTCCCCGTTGAAGTCGGTGATGGCGGTGGCGCCGACCTTGGAGTCGATCCAGGACTTCAGGTCGTCGACGCGGGCGGTGACGCCCGCGGTGCTGGTCTGCGTCTCGTCGCTGCCGAAGCAACCGCCCTGGAAGGACTGGCTGTTCAGCGCCACCAGCTGTGCCGCGGTGCCGGTGCCGCGGAGGACCGGGCCGCCGGAGTCACCCATGCACGCGGCGGCGTCCTTGCCGGTGACGGCCGCCGTGGTCGCGGTGGCCGAGTCCACGGTGTAGGTGCCGGTGTGCAGGTTCAGCGGCGCCCATTCGTCCTTGGTGCGGCCGTATCCCGCGAACTTCAGCTCCTCGCCCGCGGCCGGGGCCGCGGTGGCCAGGGTGGCGGGGGCGACGTCGGTGACGGGCCGGTCGAGGCGGGCCAGGACCACGTCACGGTCGGTGCGCGGCACCAGTTCGACGATCTTGCGCTGGGCACCGGAGGTCGAGGTGAGGTCGGTGCGGCCGATCGTCGCGGTCACGTTCGACGCCGGGACCCCGGCGGTCACGGAGAGGCTCTGCGCCGGGTCGGCGGCGAAGCAGCTCGCGGCGGTGAGCAGCCATTCGGCGTCGACCAGGACACCGGAGCAGCCGCGGTCGTTCGCTCCGACGATGATCTGCGCGGTGTAGGCGTGGGTGGTGTCGGAGGCCGCGGAGGCCGGTCCGGTGACGGCGGCGGCGGGTACGGCGCACAGCGCGAGCGGCACGGCCACGAGGGAGGTGGCCGCGGCGAGAACGCGGGAGCGTCTGGTAAGGCGCATGGGATTCAGGGTTCCTTGCTGGACGTGGACGAGGGGTCTGCGGTGCTGAACAGGGCGCCGTCGGGGGCCCTGAGCGCGGCTACTTGGCTGCCCGGATCTCCACGAGCATGTGCTCCCGGCCCTCCGCGTCCGCGGACTCGCCCACCGGGGTCCAGGTGTTCTTGGTGATGTCGAAGGACTTCTCCTCGGTGCCGACGGTCATGTCGACGGTGGTGGAGTAGTCGTTGCCCTTGATCGAGTAGACGGCGGGGATCTCCAGGGTCAGCCAGCCCTCGTTGCCGATGACGTCGAAGCAGATCTTGGCAGCGTTGTCACGGGCCAGGAGCTCGAGCTGCCCGGTGCCGGTCGCACAGTCGGCGAGCGTGATGTGGCCGTCGCCGCGCTTCAGGACGAGGTTCTTCTCCGCCAGGATCTTGTCGGCCTGCGGGTAGTTGTAGTCCTCGACGGCATAGCCCGGGGTTCCGTCCGCGACCAGCCCGGGGGACGTCTCATGGGCGGGCGTCCCAAGGAATCCGGTGGTCATCGCAAGGATCGCGAGAGCACCGGTCGCCGCAGTGCCGAGAATCCTTACCGCAAGCCGGTTTCTCCGCTGCCGCACGGTCATTGTGCTGTGTCTCCTCATGGCATTCCTCAGTTCGAAACGGAATCACGGACATACGAAACAGGCCCTGCATCCAAGGGCTGTGGCGCTGCCTTGGGATGGCTCGTCCGACCCCGTGGCAAGGGTCATGACACTGCGTCATCGCGGTGGGCACCCGCCATGCCAGCACGAAGAAAAGGCCTGGTCCAGCGCCTTGATCCACTCAAAATCGGGCATTGACCGCGCACCGGATGTGACCTTCACCATCTCGCGAAAAGGTTGTACGGACAGTTGTGCGGGTCACGTAAATGCTTAATGTGCAGCCGAACTGAATTGTCCAGATACGGCTACGTAAATGCCTGCATGGCGGCCGAGTTGCATATCCGGGATACGCAACTCGGCTTTCCTCGGCTCGCGTTGATAGGGTCACCGGAATCCAGTGAATGCCCCCACCGCATTCCGTGGCGAGCCCTGCCCACAGGATTGCGACGGGCCTCACCCCACTGCCTTCGCGAGGAATTCCCTTATGCAGACAACGTTCTGGAGCAGACGCCGCGTGCTCGGCGCTCTCGCCGCCGTGACCGCCGTCGCGGCCACCCCTTCGGTCCTGATGCCGGCCACCGCCGCTGCCACCGAAGGCACCGCGCCCGAACCCGTACCGCTGCCGGACACCGACCGCGCCCGGGTCGTCGGCGCGTGGCTGACCGGCGGCAAGGCCGTCAAGGCCGCCGCCGCCGAGGCCCTCTACGGCGCGGAAGCCGACATCCAGACCTTCCTCGCCGAGACGCTGCCGAAGCAGACCGTGGAGGACAACCGGGTCGCGATCGTCCGCAGCCTGGACCGCGCGGGCAAGGGCCTGCGCCGGGAGGCCGTCGCCGCTCTGGACAACGGCGACACCTCCATAGCCGACTTCCTCAAGGACGGCTTCGGCCCCGCCATCCTCGAGGACCTCCAGGTCGCCACCAGCATCGTCGCGTCCACCGGTGACAAGGCGGTGGTACGCGAGGCCAACGCCGCCCTCGACACCGGCACCGCTCCGGCGCTCACCGCCTTCCTCGCCGACCAGCAGTACGACGCGCGCCTGGAGGACACCCGGGTCCAGGTCAGCGCCATGCTGATGTCCGGTGGTCCGGAGGTGCAGAAGTACGCGGACCGCGCGCTCAGCGGCACCGCGGCCGATGCCGAGTGGTTCATGGAGACCGGCCAGCACATCGCGCGCGCCCGCGACCAGGAGTCGGCGACCATCGAGGAACTGGTGGCCGTCGTCGAGCGCGAGGGCAAGCGCGCCGAACGCGAGACCAACCTGGCCGTCGAGGCAGGAGCCCGCGCCGAGACCGCCGCCGCGAAGGCCAAGGAAGCCGCGGAGAAGGCCGCCGCCGAGGCGTCCGCCGCCCAGAACGACGTACAGAAGTCGGCAGCCGCGGCGCGCAAGGCGGCAAGCGCGGCCAAGGGCGCGGCGGACGCCGCACGCAACGCCATCAACGCCTCCAACGCCGCGGTGAAGGCGTCCCGCCGTGCCTCCTGGGCGGCCGTCGGCGCCGCACAGGCCGCCTCGAAGGCGGGCAACGCCGCGGCCCGCGCCTACAACGCCGCGATCGCCGCGTCCAAGGACGCCGGCAAGACGCAGATCGCCAAGGACGCCGCGGTCGCCGCCAAGAACGCCGCCTCCAAGGCCCGTTCGGCCGCCGCCGCCGCTCTGAAGGCGGCCCTCGCCGGCGACGCGTGCAAGGCCGCCGGCAACTCCGCCGCCTCCGCCGCACGGAACTCGGCCGCCGCGGCCACCGCCGCCGCCCAGGCCGCCGTCGCGGCCGGTGCCTCCCAGGCCGAGGCCGCCGAGGCCAAGCGCCAGGCCGCCATCGCCACCAGCGCCGCCAACCGCGCCACCAACGCCGCCTCCACCGCCCAGGCCCTGGCGACCACCGCCGCGGCCGCGGCCCGCGCCGCCTCCGTCGCCGCCAACTCCGCGGCCGACCACGCCGAGAAGGCGGCAGCCGCCGCCGACGAGGCCGTCCTCAACGCGGGCAAGGCCATCGACTACGCCAACAAGTCGACCGCCCACGCCGGCGAGGCCGTGAAGGCGGCCAACCTCGCCACCCAGGCCATCACCGACGCCCTGGAGGTGGAGAAGAACGCCCGCGCCGCCGAGGCCCAGACCCTGGAGCAGGACAAGCAGCAGGCCATCGAGGAGGCCCAGCAGCTCGCCGCCATCGAGCAGACCGAGCTGTCCGACGTCCGCGAGAAGCGGCTGATGGCCGAGCGCACCAGCCAGCAGACCAAGGACGTCATCGCGAACGCGGAAACGGCCCTGTACTCCGGCGACATGACGCTCGCCGCGACCCTGGGCCGCAAGGCCGCGGTCGCCCTGATCGACGCCCGCGGCGCCCACACCCGTCAGGCGGCCCAGCACGCGCTGGCCGGTTCCGACGACGACGTCTTCGCCTGGATCGACCTCGACCGGTCCCTCGCCCAGGGGCAGGACGACCGCGAGACAACCCTCCACGTGGCGACGATCGGCGCACCCAAGGTCGCCGAGGCCGCCGCGGCCGCGCTGGAGAGCAACGACTCGCTCGCCGTCGGGGACTTCCTCACCAGCGGGATGAAGCGCGCCTCGGACGAGGAACTGCGCGTCGCGATCAACAAGATCATGGCTGATGAGGCGGCGGGCAAGGCCGTCAAGGAAGCCGGCAACAAGGCGCTGGACGCCAACACCACCGAATCCCTCAACTACTTCTTCGACCACGACTACCCCCTGGCCGTCCAGGAGGACGACCGGGTCCGCGCCAACCAACTGCTCGTCACCGCCGGTGCGTTCACCAAGGCCTACGCGGAGGTCGCGCTGGAGGGCCCGGCGTGGATGCTGCGCAACTTCATCACCGTGATCCAGTACCGCACCGCGCAGCTCGATTTCGACACCGCCACCCATGTCGCCGCGGTCCGCGGAGCCATCGCCGCGGCCGCGAAGATCGCCGAGAAGGCACAGGAGGACGCGGCCCTCGCCTCGAAGGCCGCCGCCGACGCCCGTAACGCCGCCGCCGAGGCCCAGGAGTGGGCGCAGAAGGCCCTCGACTCCGCCGCCAAGGCCGACGACTACGCCCAGCAGGCGCGGGACAACGCGACCGCCGCCGACAAGTCGGCCGCCGACGCCCAGGCCTCCGCCACCACGGCGAAGAACGCCGCCGCGACCGCCCGCTCCGCCTCCCGTTCCGCCAACTACTCGGCGAACAAGGCCATCGACTCCGCCCGCGCCGCCGCGGCCTCCTCCGCCGCGGCCCAGCGGTCGGCCGCCGCCGCCCGCGCCTCCGAGCTCGCGGCAAGCGCCGACGCGAAGGCCGCCGCCGCCGCGTACTCCCAGGCCAAGCAGATCGCCGCCGACAAGAAGCGGGCCGAGGAGATCGCCAAGGCCAAGGCTGCCGCCCTCAAGGCCCAGGAAGAACGCGAGGCGAAGCAGGACCCGGCCAACAACGACAAGAACAACCAGGTCAACCCCAACGGCACCGCGGACGGCGACGCCGACGAGTGGTGGAACGACGCCCAGTTCTACGCGGACGCCGCCAACGTGGTCAGCATCGGCGCCGGGTTCCTGGCGGCCGGCTGTGCCCTCGCCGCGTTCGTCTTCCCGCCGGCCCTCGCGGCGGCCGGCTTCTTCGCGGGCGTCTCCGCGGGCGCGGGCGCCCTGGGCTCTCTCTTCACGGGCATCGAGCACGGCTTCACCAGCGGCGCCTTCTTCGAGTCCGCCGTCGGCACCGGCCTCAGCCTGGTCTCCTTCGGCGCCTACAAGTGGGTCGGCGCCGCCGACAAGGCACTCGGCGGCGGCCTCGTCAAGCCCGTCGTCAGCAAGATCACCGACACCGGCGAGGACCTGGTCTCCGGCATCACGAAGGGCCTCAGCGACATCTGGGGCCTGGCCGCCTGATCCCCTCCCGCCCAGGGGGCGCCGCCGTCGTGCGGCGCCCCCTGCCCCTCCCCATCCCCCTTCACGGAAAGTTCCTGCCTTCATGCACGGAATACGTACCGGGCGCGCCTCCGGAAGACGCGTCCGCTCAGCGGCCCTGACCGGCCTCACCGCCCTGACCCTCGTTCTCACGACGGCCGTCACGGGCCAGGCGGCAGAGCAGCCCCCCTCCCCGGCGACCACGACGTCGGCCACGAAGGCCGCCGGCACCAGTAGCGAGACCAGCACACTCGCGGTCGGCTCCGGTGAGGACTGCACCGCCACCGCGCCGGGCTCCAAGGAGCGCCGCGCCGGTGCCGTCGAGTCCTGTGTGACGGTCACCCCCGCCCCGGCGAAGGCCGAGGCCCGCACCGGTTTCGCCGCCACCGCCACCGGCGACGTCGGAAGCTGCGACATCACCAACCCCGGCAGCTACAGCTACGAGCGCTTCTCGTACTGCGTGACCGGAATCAACGTCACCTACATCCTCCGCAACGCCAACGGCGTGGAGATCGGCCGCGGCACCCTGGCGGTCTCCACCGGCGGCGACCTCTCCGCGACCGCCACGACCTGGAGCGAACAGGTCACCGTCACGATGACCAGCGCCGCCGGCGATGTCACCGCCCTGGACGCCAAGTTCCGCGCCTCCTGCACCGCCGGCTGCACCGCCACCAAGACCGCCCCCTGGTACAACAGCGACCTCGTCGTCGGGAAGACCCTCACCGGCACCGTCACCTACTCCTCGCCGCAGACGACGGGCTCCTCCGCCTCCTTCCTCACGTCGTACGCGATGTACGTGACGTCCCCGGGTGCGACGGCGGTCGACCCGAACGCGTCATGGAAGAACGCGCGTCAGATCAGGTGCGACGACGCGGTCGGGGGCACTTCGGTGGCGGGGTGTGCGGTCCCCTCGATCACGCCTGTCGTGCCGATGGACACCCGCACCTCGGGCCAGGGCGCCGCGGTGGCCGCCTACGTGTGGGCCCAGACGAACCTGGACGATCACTGGGGGCGCGACAAGCTCCTGACCCGGGCGACGAGCGGCATTTCTGATCGCGCGAACAGGACCTGCGGCAGCTTCACGGCCATCGACATCATTCCGGACGACACCTGCGCCGGCTTTCCCTTCGCGGAGACACAGGAAGGCGGCATCGACGGCTCCCAGTGTGCCGAGGTCATTCCCAGCTTCAGCAACGGCGGTTGGGATTTCACCGCGCTGAACGGCGGTTCGGACCTGGATCCCACCACCCCTTGCGTGCGGGCCCACGTCCCGGCCGGCAACAAGAGTTTCGCCGATACCCAACTCACCTCGGGATTCCAGGCCCAGAGAGTGATCGACGCCGATCAGTTCGAGCTGAAGGTCACGGCGACATCCCCCGGCTCCTGCCTGAACAGCCCGCCGTCAGGCTCCCGGCAGTCCGGCCGCGGGTGGATCAAGAACACCACTGAGACGGTCCCCCACATCAACAGGACCGACCCGTCCAGCCCGGCCGGGGAGCGGGCGAGCGTGGCTCAGGCCTGCCTCGGTAACCCGTACGAGCTGGGAAGCGACGCCACGGGCGGGGAGATCACCGGGTGGCAGGATGCCCAGGCGTTCGCCGCGCTCCCCGGCGTGCCTACGGCCGGGCTCGCCCGATGCCACCTGATCGCCAATGTCTTCGGTGGCACCGGCCTGGTCGGAGACGGCGGGCTGACCAACCTCGTTCCCTGCTGGCAGGTGGGAATGAATACGGGAACACCGAGTATGCGGACCCACGAGGCCGAAGTGGTCAACGAGCTGGATGCCGACGATTTCGGTCCGAACGACTCGATCTTCTATGAGGTGACACCCGTCTACGAGAGCGCCGACAGTACGATCCCCATTGGGGTGAACATGACCGGTACGCTGGTGCGGGCGAACGGATGGTCACATCCGGTTTTCGACGACGAATTCATCCCCAATACCCAGGGCAATAGCGGAAGTTACAACCTGGGAAACTGACTTAGGTCAGTTCGTGCCATCGGGAGCAATCATGAGTATCACTACGCCACCGCGGCCGCACGACGTGACCGCGCTCTTCCCTCAACTTGCCCCGCTGGCACGCACGGCGACCCGCCTGCACCCGCGGCCCGGGTCGCCGACCATGCACGACAGCTCCGTCGGCGGACCACTCCTGTGGCCCGCCGACGAGCCATGGCCCCACTGCGCGGGGCCCCACGTACGGTACGGACGGCAGCTGGCCCTCTCCCCGGCCGACGTCCGGTGGGAGCGGCGCATCCGGGCGGAACTGACCGGCCGGCCGTGCAGCGACCCCGATCTCCCCCTGGCCGCCCGGTACACGCCTGAAGAAGCAGCGATCGCGAAGCGGATCAAGGCTGGACGCCCATGGCCCGAGGGGCCCGTCGCCATGCTTCCCATGGCCCAGCTGTACGTGCGCGATGTTCCCGGCCTGCGCCCGCCCGGGCAGTCCGAGGCCGATCTGCTCCAGGTGCTCTGGTGTCCCTTCGACCACCCGGCGAACCCCACGACCACATTGCGCTGGCGGTCCACCGCCGAGATCACCAACGTACTCGACGCACCACCGGAGCCGTCCGCGATGCAATCCCGCGGCTACCTGCCGGAGCCGTGCCTGCTCGCACCGGAACAGATCACCGAATACCCCGACCCCTTGGAGCTGAGCAAGGAGCTGCGAGAGATACTGCTCGACTGGTCCAACTGGCAGGCGGCCGGAGCGGCGGTCGACATTTCCTACTGGGTCGATCCGGGTGACTTCTACGCGAGCCAACTGTCCGTCGCCCCCGGCTGGAAGGTCGGCGGCTGGACCCGCTGGGGGCTCACCGACCCCATGCCCCGGCACTGCCCGGAATGCGGCACCTCCACAGACCCGCTGCTGACCATCGCCGGCTCCGAATGGAGTGCGAACACCAAGGACTGGGCCCCTGACGAGGACGGGGCAAACCCCACCTCGCCCCTCCCACTGCCCACGTCCCAACATCCCACCGAGCTCGACATCGCCCGCGGCTACAACCTGCAGCTCCACGCCTGCCCGGTCTCGGTCGACCATCCCCACATCGAACTGATCCAGTAGCCGGTACGCCGGGAGCCGCCTGACATGTCGCGCTCGCCGCTCGCCGCCGGCCCGGGAGAATCCCCGTCCGCGCCGCTCACACGGCCGGGCGGTCGGCCCCGGCCCCTTCGGTGGAGTTCACGCCGAAGGCGTGCGCCCCGCCGTCGATGGTCCACCCGGCGGCAAGCGGCATGAGGTCCCTGATCCGGACGCTCCGCAGGCCGTCGGCCGTGGGAAGAATGACCCTGATACCCGGGTGGTAGTCGAAGAGCACCTGACGGTCCCGGCCGCACGGGTCGAAGACGCCCCGTTCGAGATTGCCCACCGCGACGATCGTCGTGAGCTCCCTGGCACCGGACGCGCGGGCGTGCCCCAGCGCGACGAGTTCGGCGCACGGGCCGCCGGTGAAGTGGTAGACGTTGATGCCGCCGTAGATCTTTCCGTCGGCCCCGCGCACGGCGGCGCCCATGGTGTGCGCCCCCTCCTCACCATCGGTGTTCGCGTCGACAATGCGCTTGGCGAAGGCGATGAGTTCGAGGTCCTCGGATGTCAGCTCGCGGCAGGGAATGTCCATGCCGCGCATGATAGGCCGCGCCCTCAAGCAGCGGTTCCCGCTCAACGTCCGTGCGGGTGCTCACTTCGGCAGCGTGGAGGCGTCGCCCACCCCAACGCTTGGCCGGCACCGCACCGTGACGAGTGAGAGATGAGAGCTGCCTCCAACTCTTCCCCGGCCGCCGCGGCCGCCGCAGTCGCCGCCGGACCAGGACCGTCCCAGAAGTCCCGGCTCTCCCGGCTCTACCGGCTCTCCCGGAAAGCAGCGATGCCGGCCGCGGTGCCGACGGGATTCGAACCCGCGGACGGATAGGGGCAGGCCCGCCCCGTCCCCATCAGTCGCCGTGAGCGGGACCTCGCTCACGCCGATCGCAATGGGCCGCTCTGCCACGGCACCACGGCCTGCGAGACGGCGCGCCATCCCGCTCCGCCTCAAGGTAGACGACCGTCCGGTGTACGGCGAGCCGTTGTCCGGCACCGGCGGCCACTGCTGAAGTGCCACGGAAGTTGCGCCGGAACGACGGAACGACTTCTCGTGAACATCAGCCGGGCCCGTTGGCCCATGACCGCTGCCGCGGAGGTCGCCAACCCCGAATCCGTCCGATGTATTGACGTGCCCCTGACTCAATGGCTTCATAGGAGCGCATAACTGTGGGAGCGCTCCCACACAGCTTGGAAACGTCTGTCGATGCTCAGCTCTTGATCCCGCTCACCCCCTGGAGCCGCAGTGAGAACAGCAAGAAGCACGACGAAGAAGAACCCGGCGCACAAGCATCCCGTCACCGCCCTCCTGACCGCCCTGGTCACCCTCCTCGGGCTCCTCGCCCTCGGCGGCCTCGCCCCGGCGCAGGCCGCCACATCCGCCGCGACCGGGCTGCACATCAGCGACGGCCGGCTGGTCGAGGGCAACGGCAACGACTTCGTCATGCGCGGGGTCAACCACGCCCATACCTGGTACCCCGGCGAGACCCAGTCGCTGGCCGACATCAAGGCGACGGGCGCCAACACCGTCCGCGTCGTGCTCTCCGACGGCTTCCGCTGGACCAGGAACGGGCCCGACGACGTGGCCGCCGTCATCGCCCAGTGCAAGGCCAACCGGCTCATCTGCGTACTCGAGGTGCACGACACCACGGGGTACGGGGAGGACGCCGCGGCCGGCACGCTCGATCACGCCGCCGACTACTGGATCAGCCTGAAGGACGTCCTCGCCGGCCAGGAGGACTACGTCATCATCAACATCGGCAACGAGCCCTGGGGCAACACGAATCCGGCCGGCTGGACCGCACCCACGACCGCCGCGATCCAGAAGCTGCGCACCGCCGGGTTCGCGCACACGATCATGGTGGACGCGCCCAACTGGGGCCAGGACTGGCAGGGCGTCATGCGGGACAACGCCCAGGCCGTGTACGACGCCGACACCACCGGCAACCTGATCTTCTCGATCCACATGTACAGCGTCTACAACACGGCCCAGAAGGTCACCGACTACCTGAACGCCTTCGTGGACGCCGGACTGCCGCTGCTCATCGGGGAGTTCGGGGGACCGGCCGACCAGTACGGCGACCCCGACGAGGACACGATGATGGCCACCGCCGAGCAGCTGCAGCTCGGTTACATCGCCTGGTCCTGGAGCGGCAACACCGACCCGATCCTCGACCTGACGATCGGTTTCGACCCCACGCAGCTCAGCTCCTGGGGTGAGCGCATCTTCCACGGCGCCAACGGCATCGCCCAGACCTCCCGCGAGGCGACCGTCTTCGGCGGCGCCTCCGAGGACACCGAGGCCCCCACCGCTCCGGGTACCCCGGTCGCCTCCGCGGTGACGGACACCTCCGCCGCCCTGACCTGGACCGCGTCGTCCGACAACGTTGCCGTCGCCGGCTACGCCGTCGTCCGCGTCAACGGCACCACGGAGACGGCCGTCGCCGCCTCCGCCACCACCGGCGTCTCCGTCACCGGCCTCACCGCCGACACCGCGTACACGTTCGCCGTGTACGCCCGCGACGCGGCGGGGAACCGCTCGGCGCGCTCGGCCACGGTGACCGTCACCACGGACGAGGGCGGCACCACACCGGGCGTCGGCTGCTCCGTCGGCTACCGCGTCGTGAACCAGTGGTCGGGTGGCTTCCAGGGTGAGATCACCATCCGCAACACCGGCACCACCACGATCGACGGCTGGACGCTCGGCTTCGCCTTCGCCAACGGCCAGACCGTCACCAACATGTGGGGCGGAACCCCCACCCAGACCGGCGGTTCGGTGAACGTCGCGCCCGCGTCGTACACCTCCACGATCGCCGCGAACGGCTCGGTCACGGTCGGCTTCACCGGCAGCCAGAGCGGTACGAACGCGGCCCCGGCCGCGTTCACCCTCAGCGGCGCCACCTGCGCCGCGAGCTGATCCGGCGCGTGTGCCTCCACAAGTGCCGCGCCGCTGTGGAGGCACACGCCCCGGCCGGGCCGGTCAGTTGCTGACGGTGAGCGTCGTGGCGTTGCGCTCGTACGTCAGGTACGCGGCCCCGCTCGCCAGGACCTTGTGGCTCCCGAGCGCCCAGGCGGCCGGCTCGAACGAGGCCTCCCGGCCGAACAGCGGGATGCCCGCACCGATCGTCATCGGGCTCAACTTGACGATGAGCGTGTCGATCTCGGTGTACAGGGAAGCGGCCAGCTCGCCACCGCCGACGAGCCAGATGTCCTTGCCGTCCTCCTGCTTCAGCTCCTTCACGCGCGCGACCGGATCGGTCGCGACGATCTCCACGGCGGGGTCGGGGCTCTCGCCCAGCGTGCGGGAGAAGACGAGGTGCCGCAGATGCGGATAGGCGTCCGTGACACCGGCCTTGAGACCGATCTCGTAGGAGCGGCGCCCTTCGACGACCGTGTCGAAGTGTGTGCCCTCCGCCGTGATCGACAGCGCGGCGCGGGCCGGCCCGGGAAGGGTCTCCGGGTACTCGGCGATCAAGTGCGCGACGTAGTCCTCCGGAATCGGCCAGAACCCGTCCGGACCGGTCGGGTCGGCGCCGTCCGGACCGGCGATGAAGCCGTCGAGGGTGGAGGCGATGAAGTACACGAGCTTGCGCACGTAGGACCTTTCGTCCGTCGGCCGGACGCCGCCGGCTCGGCGCCCGTCGGCAGTCATGATCAAACAGACGTGCCCGCCACGCAACGGGAACGGCACCTTCCGCATGGGCGGCGTCGTCCCGGACTCCCGGGCGATCGCTCACACCGGAACGCCGCGGACCCACCGTGCGATGAGGGCCGCGGCGCCCGCGGGACACACGGTCAGGAGGAGACGAACCCGTGGTCGAGCGTCAGCTCGTCGCCGCCCTTGGTCCGATAGGTGATGATCAGGTACCTGTTGCCCTCGGGCAGGTTGCCGGTCTTCCAGACGCTGCAGTGCCCAGCACTGAGTCCCGACGTGGTCGCCGTGCGAAGGATGTCGTAGTTCGAGTTCAGCAGCTTCGCCGTGACACCGTAGCCATCGGCGTTGTTGTCACAGGCCCTGAGCGCGTCGCCCGGTGTCGAACCGGACGGGTCTGCGTTCCACTCGGCGTAGCCGTAGCCGGCCGCCGGAATGGTGGCCGCCGAGGCAGCCGTCGACATCCCGAGCACGAGCACTCCGCTCGCCAGGACCGTGCCGATCGCCTTGGTCTTCGAGCCGATACGCATCAGACCGTCTCCCTCCCATCGGGGCGACCGAGCATGCCGCCCCTCGAACACGTGATCATGCCGCAGCCCGGGGCAAGGGGTCCAGCGCATAAGTCCCTTGCAGGCATGGGCAGTCCGAGCATCGGCACCAGGACGACACCCCTCGGCGATGCCGATCCCGGAGGAGGCCGGGGCGGCCCCCCGTTGGCGCGTCCGGCGCCGCCCCGTCGCAGTCGTACGCGGCGACCGACCCCGGCGCGCGGGGCGGCGAGTCCATCGGGCCGGGCGGGGTGGCGGACCTGCGCGGCGCACCGGCGCGAGTGCGCGGGAGCGACCAGGAACGGCATGACCGGGCTTTGTCACAGCCCCGCCCGCAGGAACGTACGAACCGCCCGGAACACACGTACTGCGCCCGGCCGGATTTGGATAGGGTGCCGGTTCTACAGCAGTGCTCTCCGGGGGAGTTATGAGTTCATGAGCGGTCAGCAGCCACAGCGCGGCAGCGCCTCCCAGGTCTTCCAGCCACTGGCGGGTGACGACCCGGTCACCATCGCCGGATACCGGCTCGCCGCCAAGCTCGGTGCGGGCGGCATGGGCAAGGTGTACCTGTCGTACACACCCGGCGGACGGCCCGTCGCCATCAAGGTGATCCGTCCCGAGTTCGGCGAGGACCCCGAGTTCCGGCGGCGGTTCGCGCAGGAGGTGCAGTCCGCGCAGCGTGTGCAGGGGCTGTTCACCGCGCCCGTCATCGACGCCGACACCAACGGCGCGCAGCCGTGGCTCGCCACCGCGTACGTGCCGGGGCCCTCCCTCGCCGACGCGGTCGTCGCCCACGGGGCGCTGCCGGTCGAGGCCGTGCTGCTGCTGATCGCCGGTATGGCGGAGGCGCTGCACGTCATCCACGGGGCGGGCATCGTGCACCGCGACCTCAAGCCGTCGAACGTGCTGCTGGCCGCCGACGGCCCGCGCGTCATCGACTTCGGTATCGCGTACGCGGCCGACGCGACCTCGCTCACCGGCAGCGGCGTCACCATCGGCACCCCGTCGTTCATGGCCCCGGAGCAGGCCGCGGGGCGCCGGGTCACTCCGGCCACCGACATCTTCGCGCTCGGTCAGGTCGCGGCGTTCGCGGCCACGGGCTCACCGGCCTTCGGTGAGGGGACCTCGCACGGGGTGCTCTACCGGATCGTCCACGAGGAGCCGGACCTCACCGGTGTGCCGGAGCGGCTGATGGAGCTCGTCAGCCGTTGCCTGGCCAAGGACGCGGAGGCCAGGCCCTCGGTCGCCGAGGTCATCGCGCTGTGCCAGACCGCGAACGCGGAGACGGTGCTGCGGCGCCCCGAGGACTGGCTGCCGAGCCCGGTGGCCGCCGACATCACCGTACGGGCGGCGGCCCCGGCCCCCGTCCAGACCCCGCCGCCTCCGGCCACCGCCCCGGCCACCGCCCCGTCGGCCGGGTACGCGCCCACGGCCCCGGCGGCTCCGAGTACGCCGCCCCCGGGGTTCGGCCCGCCGGTCACGCCGCCGCCCGGCCAGGTGCCGCTGGTTGCGCAGGGCCCGCAGGCTCCTCAGAACCCGCAGCCCCCGGCTCCTCAGAGTCCTTATCCGGTGCAGCCGCCGGCCGGGCAGGCCGCGCAGGCGCACACACCGGCGCCGTTCCCCGCCGCGTACCCGGCGCAGGCCCAGACGCACCCCGGGCATCTCCCGCCCCAGGGCCCCGCCGCGCCGCAGCCCCCGAAGCGCCGCGGTGGCCGGGTCGCCGCCATCGCCATCGCCGTCGCACTCGTCGTCGGCGTCGCGGGCGGCGGGACGGCGTACTTCCTGCTCAAGGATGAGGGGAAGTCGTCGCAGAGCAGCGACTCGCCCAAGGGCGGCAGCACCCCGACGAAGAAGAACAACTCGACGCCGACCCCGGCTGCGGAGGGGGACGGGAGCTCGGGTGCCGCGACGGATCCGATGCCGTCCGCGACGTCGGACCCCGAACCCGTCGACTTCACCGGCATCAACCTCACCCAGGGCTACCACCTGACGCTGGGGGACGAGGACGTCCGCCCGCAGGACGGCGAGGACGCCGGGTACGAACTCACCTACGACTCCGGCGGTTATCTCGAAGCCGAGGCCGAAGGCGGGAAGCTCATCCTGCTCGACCCGGGGCAGCAGGGGTCGTTGGACATCTGCCGGACGGAGACCCGGTTCGCCGACGACATCGGTCTGGAGAAGCTCACCAAGGGCCGGCAGGTCTGCGTCATCACGGGTACGGGGCACCTGGCGCTCCTGACGTACCAGGGCCACTCCGCCGACGACTCGCCCAGTGACTACATGACGATCGACCTGACCGTCTGGCGCAACGCGGCCAGGTGACGGGCGCGCTGCAGGGAGTCCGGAGGCGGCGGACCGCGTGAACCGCGCGCCCGCCGCCCCCGTCCGCGTCCCCGTCCGCGTCCGCCGCGCGCCTACGCGCCCAGCAGGTCCCGCTCCACATGGGCCGTGACCACCCAGTTCGGCGCGTCCACCACCTCGGAGATCCGCAGGTCCGCCGCCACGCTCGCCAGCAGGTACGCGTCCTGCGGGGCGAGTCCCGTGCGGGCCGTGATCTCGTCGATCAGCGCACGGACGGCGTCCCTGGCCGCCTCCATCAGGTCCGGGACGATACCGGTCGTCGCCAGGGCAGCTCCGGCGCGGGCGCTCACCGGGTCGGTCTCGATCACGGGCGTCCGGGGCGCCGCGCCCTTGCGCACGTCCACACGCAGCCGTGCCGTCGCCCGGGTCTCGACCCCCGTACCGCACACCTCGCCGTCGCCCATCGCGGCGTGCGCGTCGCCCGCCGAGAGCAGGGCGCCCTCCACACCGACGGGCAGGATCAGCCGGGCGCCGGGGCCGATGTGGCGGATGTCCATGTTGCCGCCCCAGCGGCGGGGCGGGATGACCGAGTGCGGTCCGGGCTCGGGAGGGGCGACGCCGATCGTGCCGATCATCGGCACGACGGGGATCCGCAGACCCGGCAGCAGTTCGGCGTGGCCGTCGCCGATGGACGAGATCCGCAGGTGGGGGTCGGGGAAGTCGTCGGCGAGCAGCCCGAAGCCCGGCAGACAGGCGGTCCAGCCCCACTCCCCCACCTGTACGTCGAGGATGTCGATGACGAGCGCGTCCCCCGGCTCGGCCCCGGCCACGTGCAGCGGTCCGGTGACGGGGTTGAGGGTGGCGAAGTCGAGCGTGGTGAGCTCCGCGGCGGTCGACGCCCTGCCCAGCTGCCCGCCGCTCGCGTCCTGGAACTCCAGGACGGCCTCGTCGCCGGGGGCGAGCGTGGCGACAGGGGCGATGGTCCGGTCCCAGGTGTGGTGCGCCTGTCCGCGGTGGATGCTGAAGTCAGTCATGAACGGTCCGGCCTCCAGGTCGAGTTCGGTGCGGTGGCCGTCCGTCCGGTGGCCGGCCCGCCGCACGGCACCGTCGATCCTTACGCGGGTGCGCGGGTGACACAACACGGTCCGCCGGGGGGCTTCTCGGGAGTTAATTCCGGGCGCGGATCCCGCGCCCGAATGTAGGTTGCCGGGATGTCCTCATCGCTCCGGCTCGTGCCGGTCACATCCGACAACGTCGAAGCAGCCTGCGCACTCACGGTCCGGCCCGACCAGAGCAAGCTCGTGGAGCCCGTCGCCTGGTCGCTGGCCCAGGCCTACACCACGCCCGACATCGCGTGGCCCCGGCTGATCGCCGACGGCGAGACGTTCGTGGGCTTCGTCATGGCGTTCATCGGCGTGCAGTTCGCCCCCGGGACGCCCGACGACCCCTTCCGTTCCGGGCTCTGGCGGCTGAACATCGACGCCGGACACCAGGGGCGCGGATACGGGCGGTTCGCCGTGGAGGCCGTCAACGACGAGCTGCGGGGGCGGGGGAGCACACGGACGACCGTGACGTACGTGCCTGGTGCGCGTGGGCCCGAGGAGTTCTACCGGAAGCTCGGTTTCCGGCCCACCGGTGAGTTGAGCGGGGATCAGGTGGTCGCGGAGCGGGAGTTGGCGTAGCCGGCGGGAGCTGTCCACGGGGGCGGGCGCAGGCCTACGGCGGGCTTGCCGTCCCCTACCCGCCCCTTCCGGGCTCAGCGGTAGTCCTCCGGGTGGCCCTGCATCCAGGTGTTGACGCGGTCGCGCGTGCCCAGCAGTTGCTTACGGTGCTTCTCCAGGTTGGCCGTTGTGCTGTCACCGGCCAGCTTGGTGCGCAGCACGCTGATCCAGCCCATCGGCTCCTTGAAGTGGTTCGGCCCGCCGCCGTCGGCCCTCATCGACCTGTCCAGGCCGTTCAGTTCGTCGTTCACCCGGCCGAGGAAGTAGGCACAGTTGCCGTCCCCGGGTGCGCAGCCGTCCTGGTACGTGGCCTGGAGGCCGGCGAAGGCGCTGCGTACCTCCTGAGGCCTGTTCATGGCCTCCTCCTGTGCCGCGCTCGCCGCAGCCGCCTCCGAGGCCTCCGCGTCGGCCGCCGCCTCGGCCTCGTCCTGCTCGATCTCCTTGTTCACCGCCGACGCGTTCGCCGAGGGTGGGACGTACGGGACATCGCCCCCGGGGCCCTGTGACGTACTCGCCCCGGTGCAGCCGGCCAGGGCCCCCACCAGAGCGGTTGTCATCGCCAGTGCGGCCGTGGACGTGCGGATGCGGACGCGAACAGACATGTGGGGCCCCCTCGTCGGTTGGCCCAGACCATACCGCGCGGTCCCGGTCGGCGAGCCGTCCGCGATCAGCCCGTGATCAGCTTCTGGAGGGCGGGCGCGTAGAGGTCGGCGATGCGTTCCGGGGTGGCACTCGCGCCCGCGCCCTCGCGGTGGAGGCCGAGCGTCGCGCCGAGGCCCAGGAGGAGGCCGGCCAGGAGTTCGGCGCGCAGGGCGCGGTCATGGCCGGGGAGCCGGGCGGTCAGGGCGCCGGTGACCTGTTCGTGGAAGCGGTCGCGGAGCAGGGAGCGCTCGTCCTGGTTGCCGAGGGAGAACACGACGCGCAGCAGAGGGTCGGACTTGAGTTCGCGGCGGTGCGTCACCACCGTGACGACCATGTGGCGGCCCAGGACGTCGAGCGGGGCGTCGAAGAGTTCCGCGGCCGCCGGGCCGAAGTCGGCCACGGTGTTGAAGAGTTCCTCCTTGCGGCCGAAGTGCTTGACCACGAGGGACGGGCTCACGCCGGCGTCCGCGGCGATCTTGCGGATCGTCACCTCGGCGTACGGACGCTGGGTGAACGCCCGTCGCGCAGCGCGCAGGATCGCGTCCCGGCCGCTGCCCGCGTCCGCGGGGACGGGGGCCGTCGCGATGGCCTGGCCACCGGTCATGCGCCCTCCTTGAATTCTGCCGTCCGCACACCCTCCTTACGGGCGTCCGGCGCCTTGCCGTTCTCCTCGACCGTACCCGTCCGGGCCGGCTTCCCGCCCGGCAGGAACAGCGTCACGGCCAGGGCGGCGAGTGCCGCGCCCGCCGCGATGACGAAGACCAGTTGGTACGCGTGGAGCGTCGGAGCCGTTCTGCCGCCCGCCCGGAACGTGATGTTGGCCAGGACCGCGGCGACCGTCGCACTGCAGAAGGCCTGGCCGATCGACCGCATGAGGGTGTTGAGACCGTTCGCCGCACCGGTCTCGCCGGCCGGCACTCCGCGCATCACGAGGGCGGGCAGCGCCGAGTACGCGATGGCCGTGCCGGAGGCGACGACCGTGGCACCCGCGATGATCAGCCACAGGCTGTGGCTGGTGAAGTACCGCACCCCGTAGCCGACGGCGATGATCCCGGCGGCGAGCGCGAGGCTGACCTTCGGGCCGTGCCTGGCCGATATCCGGGCCGAGACGGGTGACAGCGCCACCATCGCCACCCCGCCCGGCAGCAGGCACAGTCCGCTGACGACGAGCGAGGCGCCGAGCCCGTACCCCGTGGACTTCGGCTCCTGCACCATCTGTGCGGTGACCAGCGAGTTCGCGTAGAACGCGAAGCCGATCAGCAGGGCGGCGACGTTGGTCAGCAGGACGGCCGGGCGCGCCGAGACCCTCAGGTCGACCATGGGTGTGGTCACGCGGAGCTCGTACGCACCCCAGAGCAGCGCCACGACCACGGCGGTCGCGAGCAGGCCGACCGTGCGGACCGAGCCCCAGCCCCAGTCGGCGCCCTGGGTGACCGCGAGCAGCAGACAGACGAGGGCGGCCGACAGGCCCAGCGCGCCGACCGCGTCGAAGCGGCCACGGGTGCGCAGCGGGGATTCGGGTACGCAGCGCAGCACCAGCACGATGTCGACGAGGCCGATCAGGCCGGAGACCCAGAACATCGTGTGCCAGTCGAAGTTCTCCACGACGAGGGCGGCGACGGGCAGGCCGATCGCCGCGCCGATGCCGAGCGTCGAGCTCATCAGGGCGACGGCGGACAGGACGCGTTCGGGCGGCAGTTCGTCGCGCAGGATGCTGATGCCCAGCGGTACGACGGCGATCGCCGCGCCCTGCAGGGCGCGGCCGGTGATCAGCACCCCGATGTGGGAGCTGACCGCGCACAGCACCGAGCCCACGACCAGGACCGCGAGCGAGGCCACCAGCACCCGGCGTTTGCCGTACATGTCGCCGACCCGGCCGAGGACCGGGGTGAAGACCGCACCGGTGAGGAGCGTGACGGTGACCAGCCAGCTCGCGGCGGCGGGGGTGGCGCCGGTCAGCTCGGGGATGTGCGGGAGCAGCGGCACGACGATGGTCTGCATGACCGCGACGACGACCCCGCAGAAGGCCAGCACGCCGACCGCGAAGCGGGGGTGCGGAGGCCGGACGCCGGAAGGGGCGGGGGGCGCTGGGACGGGTAGGTCCGCGGGCATGTGTCTCCGTACGGTGCTCGGCTGCCGGAAGGAAGCAGGGGCAGGAGGGGTGCACAAGCGTTCACCCCCAGGGTAAACGCTTGTGCACCCCCTCGGCGACGGGATGCCCGAAGACCGCGTTAGCCTCGGATCCGAGAGCCGGTACGGGCGGACACGCCGCAGGTCCGGTGACGATCTACGAGAAGGCTGAGGTGGCTGCGATGGCGAAGGTTCCGGCAGCGGCGGTGGCGGCGGGCGGACTGGTCGGTGGTTACGCCGTCGCGCGGTGGACCAGGAAGCGGCCGCTGGGCGGGGTCGCGCTCGCCGCCGCGGGAGGCGTCGCCGCGTACGAGTGGAACCGGCAGGCGGGGCCGCGGGCCGCCGTCGCCCTGACCACCGCCTATGTGGCCGCCTTCGCGGGATCGCACCCGCTGGCGAAGAAGGTCGGCGCCTGGCCCGCGGTGTTCACCGTGGCGGGCACCGTGGCCGCCGCGTCCTGGGCCGTCACCCGCCGCGCCGCCTGAGCGGAGACTTTTTCGGCCGGGGTGAACGCGGGCGGCCCGGCACGCGTACTGATGGGCACTCCCCCGCGTAACCCGGGTGCGTATCCGAACGAATCGACAGGGCGGATACGCACCCGGTCCCCCGGAGGACTGCTTTCAGGCCAACCTGAGGCGCCGTTCACACGCCTGTCGGACGCATCTCACACGCCTCTCAAGCGCCTCGCGAGCACCTCGCGGGCACCTCGCGGGCGCTCTCAGGCGCTCTCAGGCGCTCTCAGGCGCTCTCAGGCGCTCTCAGGCGCCGAACGCCCGCGACACCGAATAGATCACCAGTCCCGCCAGTGCACCCACCACCGTGCCGTTGATCCGGATGAACTGCAGGTCACGGCCGATGTGGGCCTCGATCTTCTTCGACGTCTGGTCCGCGTCCCAGCCGGCCACCGTGTCACTGATCAGCGACGTGATCTCCGCCCGGTACGTCGTCACGACATACACCGCCGCGTCCTCCAGCCAGCCCTCTACCTTCGCCTGGAGCCGCCCGTCCGTCGCCAGCCTGGCGCCCAGCGACATCAGCGAGGCACGGGCCCGCAGCCGCAGCTCGCTCCGCTCGTCCTCCGCGGCCGCGATCACCATCTGCCGGACGGACGACCAGGCGGACGCGATGACGTCCTGGACCTCGCCGCGCCCCAGGATCTCCGACTTCAGCCGCTCCACCCGGGCCCGGGTCTCCGAATCCGTCTGGAGGTCGGCCGCGAAGTCGGTCAGGAACGTGTCGATCGAGCCGCGCGCCGGGTGCCCCGGCATGTCACGCATCTCGGTGATGAACCGCAGCAGCTCCTTGTAGACCCGCTCGCCCACCCGCTTGTCCACGAACCGCGGGGTCCAGCCCGGCGCACCGCCCTGCACCGCGTCCATCACCGAGTCGCCGTGCTGCACCAGCCAGTCGTGCGCCCGCACACAGACCAGGTCCACCACCTTGCGGTGGCCGCCGTCGGCGACGACCTTCTCCAGCATCTTGCCGAGACCCGGGCCGACCTCCGCCGCGTTCGCCCGCCGGGTGATCGCCTCACCGACCACCGCCTGCACATCCGAGTCGCGGAGCACGGTGAGCGCGCCCCGCAGCGCGGTCGCCAGCTCGGCCGTGACCCGGTCCGCGTGCTCCGGCTCCGCGAGCCAGGCGCCCACCCGGCCTCCGATGGCGAGGGAATGGATCCGGTCACGGACGACCCCGCCCGACAGAAAGTTCTCACCGACGAAGGAACCGAGCGAGGCCCCCAGCTGGTCCTTCTTGTTGGGAATAATGGCGGTGTGCGGAATCGGCAGTCCGAGCGGACGCTTGAAGAGAGCGGTGACCGCGAACCAGTCGGCCAGCGCACCCACCATTCCCGCCTCGGCGGCCGCTGCGACGAAGCCCGGCCAGCCGCCCACCCCCTCGTTCTTCGCCCAGGTGGCGAGGACGTACACCAGTGCGACCAACAGAAGGAGGCCAGTGGCCGTGGTCTTCATACGGCGTACGCCACGACGCTTCTCCTCGTCGGCGGCCGTGTACGCGAACGAGGCCAGGGACGCCGACGGGCGGGGCCCCGTTCGGCGCCCCGGCCCTTCCCCGGGGCCGCCCGGGCCCGTGCCGGTGTCCGCCGTGCCGGCCGCCGCGTCCTCGGCCGTGCCTTCGATCCGTTCCATCCGCTCCACCCGTCCGCGTAACCGTCGCCCCCGGCGCCCCCGGCGCCCCGTACGCATTGTGCCTACCTGACCTACTCCCGGGCCGCACGTCGAGTTCCCCGAGCCCTGCCGCATCATGGGTCCGGCCCACGAACGATTGAGGAGACACACCGTCCATGCCCAGGCGCCAGGGATCCGCCCTGCTCATAGCCCTCCTGGTGGGCACCGCCGCGCTCGCCGCCCTCGTGGCGTTCACCGGCTCCCTGCTGTTCACCGAGCCCCGGGCGAAGGCCGAGGCCGCCGCAGGCCCGCAGGGCGTGGCCCGCACCCCCGCCGCCCCGGCTCGCTCCACCGGCCTCTGGCTCGCCACCTGGGCCGCGGCACCCGTCCTCGGCGCGACCGACCCGGAACAGGGCCCGGACCCGAGCCTGCGCACCATCCGTAACGTCGTGCACACCAGCATCGGCGGCGACGCGGCCCGCATCACCCTCTCCAACCTCTTCGGTACGCACCCGCTGCTCGTCGACCACGTCACCGTGAACGCCGTCCCGGTGACGTTCCGCAACGCCGCCTACGTCACGATCCCCGCCGGGGGCCAGATCATCAGCGACGCGGTCGTCGTCCCGGTCGCCGCCGACGCCGATCTCGTCGTCACGCTGCGCACTCCCACCGCCCGGGGCCCGGTCACCGTCCACCCCAACAGCCACCAGACGTCCTCCACCGAGGGCCCGCAGGGAACCAGGCCCACCACCGACTGGCGCTACCTCACCGCCGTCGACGTGCGGGGCAGGGCCGCCACCGGAACACTCGTGGCGTTCGGCGACTCGCTCACCGCGGGCAGCGGCTCCACCACCGACGCGAACAGCCGCTGGCCCGACGTCCTCGCCGACCGGCTGGCCGGCCGGTACGCGGTCGTGAACCAGGGCATCGGGGGCAACCGCATCCTGCTGGGCGGCGTCGGACCGCGCGCCCTCGACCGCTTCGACCGTGACGTCCTGGCCGTCACCGGGGTGAAGACCGTCGTCATCGCCCTCGGCATCAACGACATCCAGGCCTTCCCCCAGGAAGGCAACCCCGCACGGATCGTGGACGCCCTGCACACCCTGACCGAGCGCGCACACGCCCGCGGGCTACGGGTCATCGGCGCGACCCTGATGCCGTACGAGGGCCAGGGCAACTGGACCCCCGCCCGGAACGCCGTACGCGAACACGTCAACGAGGCCATCCGGGCCGGCGGAGTCTTCGACGAGTTCCTCGACTTCGACCTCGCGGTCCAGGACCCGTCGCGGCCGAACCGGCTGCTGCCCGCCTACGACTCCGGCGACCACCTCCACCTGAACGACGACGGCTACCAGCGCCTGGGCTCCCTCGCCGACGTGGCCTCCCTGCTGCGCGCCCAGCCGTCGTCGGACGCGCTGTAGGCGAAAGGCCTGTTCTTAACGGTCGCCGTCGCCCTTCTCCAGCCGCGGACGCTCCGCGTCGCTCAGCCGCCGCCGCTCGGCATCGCGCTCACGCTGCTTCTCGGCCTTGCTCCGCTTGCGCTCCACACCGACACCGCCCATCAGCGCCAGGCCGGTGACCCGCACCCGGGGAGCATCGGGTGCGGGGAACCCGTCGTCCTTCGTGTGCTCCCCGAAACCGCCCATGATGCCGATCCCGCGAACCTCGACGTTCAGCTCCGGCGGAACCGTCACCTGCATGCCACCCATGATCGCGAAACAGCGGACGACCACCTCGCCGTCCTCGAAGTTCGCCTCGCGCAGATCGATCTCGCCGCCGCCCCACATCGCGAACGCGGTGAACACCCGGCTGACCGTCCAGTTCCCCCGACGGGAGAACCCGCCCCAGAACGCGAAAGCGCCCCTCGACGTGGCGGGCTTGCCCACCCGGTCCGACCAGCGGGCCAGCGAACCCGTCGGGGGCCGCTGCCCCGCGACGGCCGGCGCCACCGCCCCGCCACCGGGGGCCGGCAGATCGCGGACGAGCGGTTCGAGCTCACCGTGCGTGCGAGCCCTGTACGTCGCGTCGAGCCGCTGCTCGAACTCCTCCATCTGCAGACGGCCCTCGGCCACCGCCTCACGCAGAACCTCGGCGACCCGTTCACGCTCGGCATCGGAGGCACGCATCTCCGGAAGTTCGCTTGTCATACCGAGCAGCCTATTGAACGTGTCCGCTCCCGTCACCGCACTACAGGCCGGGAGCCGACGCGTACATCTTCGCGATCACCGCCTCGATGTCCGGCTCCCGCACCGAAAGATCCGACAACGGGTACTCCGCGGCGATCCGCGCCACCAGCGGCGCCGCCGAAGCGGACGCCGGAAACGCCAGCCACTGCCGCGCCCCCTCGACCTTCACCGTGCGCACCGAGTGCTCCGACTCCAGCACGATCGGCGGGAGTTCACGCTCCAGATCCACCACGAGCATCCGCTCGCTCTCCCCCACCTCATGCAGCCCGGCAAGCGCGCCGTCATACATCAGACGCCCGTGATCGATCACCATCACCCGCTTGCACAGCTGCTCGATATCGGTCAGATCGTGGGTGGTGAGCAGCACCGTCGTACCGCGCTCCGCATTCAAGTCCCGTAGAAAACCACGCACCTTGGCCTTCGACACCACATCGAGACCGATCGTCGGCTCATCCAGGTACAGCACCTCCGGATCGTGCAGCAGCGCCGCCGCGATATCGCCCCGCATCCGCTGCCCCAACGACAACTGACGCACCGGCACATCCAACAGCTCGGCCAGATCGAGGAGTTCGATGCAGCGGTCCATGTTCACCCGGAAGCGGTCATCGGGAATCCGGTACATCCGGTGCATCAGCCGGTACGAGTCACGCAGCGGCAGGTCCCACCACAGCGTGGTGCGCTGCCCGAAGACCACACCGATGCGCTGCGCCAGCCTCGTACGCTCCCGGGACGGGTCGATGCCCGCCACCCGCAGCGAACCGGCACTCGGGGTGAGGATCCCGGTCAGCATCTTGATCGTCGTCGACTTCCCCGCCCCGTTCGGGCCGATGTAGCCGACCATCTCACCGCGCCCCACCCGGAAACTGATCCCGTCGACGGCCCGCACCTCACGCCGTTCGCTGCGCAGGAAGCCCGTCCTGCGACGGACGTCGAAAACCTTCTCGACCCCGTCGAGCTCGATGAAGTCCGTATCCGTATCCACACTCACGCCCATGTCCGTCGCCTCTTCCCGCTCGCCCCGCGTCAACTTCCCGTACTCCGGTACGCCCGCAGCCCCGCCCGCCACGCCAGGCCCGCGACCGCCCAGCACGCACCCGCCACCAGCGGCGGCAGGAACGCCACCCAGTCCGGCAGACCCAGCGGGTAGTCCCGGCCCAGCACATACAGCGCCGGCAGCCAGTTCACGAAGGCCAGCGGCACGACGAACGTCACCCCGCGCACCAGATCCGTCGCGAAGACCGTCGGCGGGTACTGGAGCAGCGTGGCGCCTCCGTACGTGAAGGAGTTCTGCACCTGCGAGGCGTCCTGCGCCACGAACTGGAACGCCGCCCCGGCCACGAACACCGCGGCGAAGATCGCCGTACCGCTCAGCACCATCAACGGCACCAGCAGCACCTTCGCCACCGTCCATTCGATGTCCAGCGTCACCAGCGCATAGCCGAGCACCAGCGCCCCCTGCGACACCCGCCCCAGCCTGCGCAGCGCGAACCGGTCCGCCGCCACCTGCGCGAGCACCGGCACCGGCCGCACCAGCAACGTGTCCAGCGTGCCGTCCCGCACCCGCCGGCCCAGCCGGTCCATCGACCCCATCAGCAGATCCGCCAGCCCGAACGCCGTACCCGCGGACCCGTACAGCAGGGCGATCTCCGGCAGCGTGTAACCGCCCAGCACGTCGATGTGGGAGAACATCAGCAGGATCGTGACGAAGTCGAACGCCGTCGCCGCGAAGTTCCCGAACGTCGTCAGCACGAACGACGTCCGGTAGGCCATCGTCGAGCGCAGCCACATCGCCACGATCAGCCCGTACGCCCGCACCCCCTCGACCCACCGCGAACGCGGGACGAACACCGCCGCCCCGAGCTCCTCCCCCACAGCCGCCGACTCCACCGACTCAGCCACCCTGAACCACCACCCTCCGCGTCGCCACCGACTGCAACAGCCGCCCCGCCAGCAACAGCACCAGCGCCCAGCCCGCCTGGAACGCGTACACCCGCACCAGACCCCAGCCCGTGTGCTTCCCGAGGAACACATCCGCCGGCACCTGGAGCAGCGCCGACCACGGCAGCGCCCGCGCCACCTCACCCAGCAGCCCCGGGAACAGGTTCAGCGGCAGCAGCATCCCCGAGAAGAACATCCCCGCCAGGAACGCCATCTGCGCCGCCCCCGCCCCGTCCAGCAGCCAGAACGCCGACAGCGCGACCAGATAGCGGATCGCGAAACTCACCACGACCCCCAGCGCCACCGCGACCAGGAAAGCCACCCAGGTCCCCGGCGACCCGGGCATCGCCAGATCGAAGACGAGCGAGCCGAAGACCATCGGCACGATGCCGCGCCCCAGGAGGTGAAACGCCGCCCGTCCCAAGTCACCAGCCAGCCACCACAGTTGAAGATCGACCGGCCGGTAGAGATCGACCGCCACATCACCCGTACGGATCCGCTCGATCAGCTCGTCCTCGAAGCCGCCGCCCATCATCACGCACGTCATCAGCAGCGCCTGGCCCAGCCACACATACGTGAGCGCCTGCGACATGTCGTACCCGCCGAGCTGCGGACGCTCGTCCCACAGCGCCATGTACGTGTACGCCAGAATGAAACCGAAGACGGTGTTGGTGAACACCCCCGCGGCCGTCTCGATCCGGTACGTGGCATAGCGCCGGAACCCGCCCGCCGCCACCACGGCATAGAGCCGCACCTCAACCACCCCCCACGATCGGGGTGCCTCGCCGTGCGCGGACACCAAAGCGCAGGAGCCTAGTCCAGCCGGGGGAACCGCCGCGACCGCTTTTCCGAGGTCGATCCGGTGGTTATTCCGCAGAAAAGTGCAGTATGGGGGAACTGACCGCGGCCGAGGAGTCTGCACCGACATGAGCGACGAGCCACAGCAGCCGAACGGGGACCCGGCAGACCCGGGCTGGACCCCCAGGGACCTGTCTGCCGACGCCGCCGCCCCCGCGGATCAGGGCACCCAGGCCAAGGGCGCGGGAAAGCAGAAGAAGCCCAAACGCCCCAAACGCACCGGCTGGCGCCGCGCGATCCCCACCTGGCGCATGGTCCTCGGCGCCGTCCTCCTCGTCGCACTGGTCCTGATCGGCGGATTCATCGCCGGCTACCAACTCGTCGACATCCCGCCCGCCAACGCCAGCGCCACCGCCCAGTCCAACGTCTACCTCTACAAGGACGGCAGCGTCATCGCCCGCGACGGCGAGGTGAACCGGGAGAACGTCAGACTCGCCCAGGTCCCCCGCACCGTCCAGCACGCCGTCCTCGCCGCCGAGGACCGCGACTTCTACTCCGAACGCGCTGTCGACATCAAGGCGATGGTCCGGGCCGGCTGGAACACCCTCACCGGCAAGGGCAAACAGGGCGGCTCCACCATCACCCAGCAGTACGTCAAGAACTACTACCTGGGCCAGGAACAGACCGTCGTCCGCAAGATCAAGGAATTCTTCATCGCGATCAAGCTCAACCGCGAGGAGACCAAGGACCAGATCTTCGAGGGCTACCTCAACACCAGCTACTTCGGCCGCAACGCCTACGGCATCCAGGCCGCCGCCCAGGCCTACTACAGCAAGGACATCGGCGACATCACCACCGCCGAAGGCGCCTACCTCGCCTCCCTGCTCAACGCCCCCAGCGCCTACGACGTCATCACCCACCCCGAGAACAAACCCGCGGCCCTCGCCCGCTGGAACTACGTACTCGACGGCATGGTCAAGGAGGACTGGCTCGGCGCCGGCGAACGCGCCGCCCTCACCTTCCCCCTGCCCGGCCCCGTCAAGCCCGCCAACAGCCTCTCCGGACAGCGCGGCTACATCGTCCAGGCCGTCGAGGACTACCTGATCCAGAACGACATCCTCGACGAGAAGACCCTCGCCACCCGCGGCTACCGCATCACCACCACGCTGGAGAAGAAGAAACAGGACGCCCTCGTCGAAGCCGTCGACGACAACGTCATGTCCAAGACCAGCAAGAAGAACAAGGCCGACCGCAACGTCCGCGTCGGCGGCGCCTCCATCGACCCCGCCACCGGCCGCGTCCTCGCCCTGTACGGCGGCATCGACTACACCCGGCAGTACGTCAACAACGCGACCCGCCGCGACTACCAGGTCGGCTCCACCTTCAAACCGTTCGTCTTCACCTCCGCCGTCGCCAACCGCTCCACCACCCAGGACGGCCGCCGCATCACCCCCAGCACCATCTACGACGGCACCAACAAACGCATGGTCCAGGGACCCGACGGACCCACCGGATACGACCCCGCCAACGAGGACGACGTCAGCTACGGCCCCATCACCGTCCGCACCGCCACCGACAAGTCCGTCAACGCCGTCTACGCGCAGATGGCCGAGGACGTCGGCCCCGAGAAGGTACGCACCACCGCCATCGACCTCGGCATCCCGAAGGACACCCCCGACCTCACCGCATCACCGTCGATCGCCCTGGGCCCCTCCACCGCCAGCGTCCTCGACATGACCGAGGCCTACGCCACCCTCGCCGACCACGGCAGGCACGGCGACCACGTCCTCGTCGACCAGGTCACCAAGGACGGCGAGAGCGTCAGGCTCCCCGGCCGCACCACCAAGCAGGCCGTCACCCGCGAAGCCGCCGACACCACCACGTCAATCCTCCAGAGCGTCGTCGACGGCGGCACCGGCACCGCCGCCCAGGGCTCCGGCCGCCCCTCCGCCGGAAAGACCGGCACCGCCGAGGAGGACAGGGCCGCCTGGTTCGCCGGCTACACCCCCGACCTCGCCACCGTCATCGCCGTCATGGGCCAGGACCCCGACACCGGCGCCCAGGAGTCCCTCTACGGAGCGCTCGGCCTGCCCCGCATCAACGGCGGCGGCGCCCCCGCCCAGACCTGGGCCCAGTACACCCGCACCGCCCTGCGCGGCACCCCGGTCGCCAACTTCCACCTCAATCTGGAGAGCGGAACCGACGAGACCGAACTCCCCAGCGAGGAGGACACCGCACCCGGCACCACCGGACAGCCCTCCCGCACCCCCTCCAGCACCGCACCCACCACGTCCTCCAGCGCCCCGCCCACCACCCCGTCGACCCCGGAGACCACCCCCGGCACCACCGACAACCCCATCGGCGGCCTCACGAACGGCGGCACGGACACCGAAGGCGGCGCCAACGGCGGCGACACAGGCGGCGAGGACGACGGCGGCGGAGACAACGGGGGAAACGACAACGGTGGCGGAGACAACGGCGGCGGCATCCTCGAAGGCGCCCGCGGCACCCGCGCCCCCGCCACCCGTCCATGACGTCGGTTGGCGTCGGTTGGCGTCAGGTCACATCAGGTGACGTCAGTGACCCGAAGTCGCCTTCAGCCCCACCACGGCCACCAGCAGCAGACACACGAAGAAGATCCGGGCCGCCGTCACCGGCTCATGCAGCACCACCATGCCCAGCACCGCCGCACCCGCCGCACCGATACCGACCCACACCCCGTACGCCGTACCGATCGGCAACGTCCGCGCCGCATGCGACAACAACAGCATGCTCGCCACGATCCCCAGCCCCGTGAACACACTCGGCCACAGCCGCGTGAACCCCTCGGTGTACTTCATCCCGATCGACCAGGCCACTTCCAGCAGACCCGCGACCACCAACAGAACCCACGCCATGACGGCACCTCCGACGACAGAACACACGAACAAAACGGGTGCGTCGTCTTTACGGAAACCCGGTACGGCGCGTCTCGTCGGGGTCCCACCACCGTAGCAAAGAACAGGCAAAAGGCCTGGTGACCACGGTCACCAGGCCTCGCACACCACCACCGGGGACTACAGGTACAAGCCGGTCGAATCCACCGAACCCTCGAAGCGGTCCGCAGCCACCGCATGCAGATCCCGCTCCCGCATCAGCACATACGCCACGCCCCGCACCTCGACCTCGGCCCGGTCCTCGGGGTCGTACAGCACCCGGTCCCCCGGCTCCACCGTCCGCACGTTCTGCCCCACCGCAACCACCACGGCCCACCCCAGCCGGCGCCCGACCGCAGCCGTCGCCGGAATCAGAATGCCGCCGCCCGAACGCCGCTCGCCCTCGGGCGAATCGGACCGGACCAGCACACGGTCGTGCAGCATCCGGATGGGCAGCTTGTCGTCGCTGTTCTCGCTCACGCCCCGCAACCTACCCGGCCGCGAGGCGAGCGCACTCCCTCGGGGGTCACCGCTTCCTGCGCCGCCCCGACACGACGACCAGACCCACCACACCCACCACCAGCAACGCCGCCGGAATCACCCGCTCCAGACGCGGCGCACCATCCTCCGACACGAACTGCGCCTTCACGTCCGACACCGTCCGGTTCACCGCGACGAACGCCCGCCCGGCCGTCCGGTCCACGGCCTCGGCCGCCTTCGCCTTCGCGTCACCAACGATCGTCTTCGGGTGCACCCGCACCCCGATCTCATCGAGCACCACCGCGAGCTGCTCGCGCCTGCTGATGATGTCCGCCTCGATCTGCGCAGGGCTCCTGGCATCCGACACTGCGCCGCCTCCGTGGTCCTCGTCCGGTAAACCTTCATCGACAGTCTGTCAGCTCGACCGCTCCCGCACCCGGCGGCACCCCTATTACGCTCGGTCCCGTACACCCCACGTACCAACGAGGAGAACCATGAGCGAGCGACTCAAGCCCGGCGACACCGCCCCCGCCTTCACCCTCCCCGACGCCGACGGGAACGACGTCTCGCTCGCGGACCACAAAGGCCGCAAGGTCATCGTCTACTTCTACCCCCGCGCCCTCACCCCCGGCTGCACCAAGCAGGCCTGCGACTTCACCGACAACCTCGACCTCCTGGCCACCGCCGGATACGACGTCATCGGCGTCTCCCCCGACAAGCCGGAGAAGCTCGCCAAATTCCGCGACGAGGAAAACCTCAAGGTCACCCTGGTCGGCGACCCCGCCAAGGAGACCCTGGAGGCCTACGGCGCCTTCGGCGAGAAGCAGAACTACGGCAAAACGGTGATGGGCGTCATCCGCTCCACGATCGTCGTCGACGAGAACGGCAAGGTCGAGCACGCCTTCTACAACGTGCGCGCCACCGGCCACGTCGCCAAGATCATCAAGGACCTCGGCATCTGACCGCAGGCCAAACCATCCGGAAACCGTCCGGAAACCCCCGGGGATTGGGCCGAACGGCCGAAAACATGTGATGGACATCCCAATCCCCGGCCGATTCGGTTTGCACCCGCCATGACCGCGCAGAAGCCTTTCCTGGAACACCCACCGAGGAAAGGACCCGGCCATGGCGGCCTCCGACCCCCACCAGGCGGCCGACCCCGAAGCGGTCAAACGCCACCCCGCCCTCTTCCGTGCCATCCGAAAGCGCCAGAACCCCAAGCTGCGCCGGACGGACATCACCATCACGGACGACCAGGCGGTCAAGCGCGCGGTCAAGGCGGCGTCGCTCGGTAACGCCATGGAGTGGTTCGACTTCGGCATCTACTCCTACCTCGCCGCCACCCTGGGCCATGTCTTCTTCCCGTCCGGGAACGACACCACCCAGCTCCTCTCCTCCTTCGCCACCTTCGCCGTCGCCTTCCTCGTACGCCCGCTCGGCGGCATGTTCTTCGGCCCCATGGGCGACAAGATCGGCCGCAAGAAGGTCCTCGCCCTCACCATGATCCTCATGGCGGTCGGCACCTTCGCCATCGGCGTCATCCCCTCCCACGACACCATCGGCGTAGGCGCCCCCATCCTCCTCATCGTCTTCCGGATGCTCCAGGGCTTCTCCACCGGCGGCGAGTACGGCGGCGCGTCCACGTTCATCGCCGAGTACGCCCCCGACAAGCGCCGCGGCTACTTCGGCAGCTTCCTCGAATTCGGCACCCTCGCCGGATACGTCGGCGCCGCCGGCCTCGTCACCGCGCTCTACGCCCTCCTCAACGACACCCAGATGGAAGCCTGGGGCTGGCGCATCCCCTTCCTCGTCGCCGGCCCCCTCGGCCTCGTCGGCCTCTACCTGCGACTGCGCCTCGACGAGACCCCCGCCTTCCAGAAACTGGAGGGCGGCACCGCACACGCCACCGAGGCGGCGGACCACGTGGAGACCACCGCGAAGGGCGACCTCGCCAAGATCTTCCGCAACTACTGGCCGACGCTCATCCTCTGCATCTGCCTGGTCGGCGCGTACAACATCACCGACTACATGCTGCTGTCGTACATGCCGACGTACCTCTCCGACGAACTCGGCTACAGCGAGACCCACGGCCTGCTGATCCTGCTCGCCGTCATGGTCTTCCTGATGCTGATCATCAGCCAGGTCGGCAAGCTCTCCGACCACTTCGGCCGCAAGCCCCTCCTCATGACGGGCATGATCGGCTTCCTGGTCCTCTCCCTCCCCGCCTTCCTCCTGATCCGCCAGGGCAGCATCCCCGCCATCACGATCGGCATGCTGATGCTGGGCCTCTCCCTGGTCTGCATGCTCGGCACGATGTCGGCGGCGCTCCCGGCCCTGTTCCCGACGAACGTCCGCTACGGGTCCCTGTCGGTGGGCTACAACCTGTCGGCGTCGATCTTCGGCGGCACGACCCCGCTGGTCATCACGGCCCTGATCAGCTGGTCGGGCAGCAACCTGATGCCGGCGTACTACGCGATGGCGGCGGCGCTGGTGGGCGTGATCGCGGTGGCCTGCATGAAGGAGACCGCGAACAAGCCGCTGGCGGGCTCGCCCCCTTCGGTGGAGACGAGCGCGGAGGCGGAGGAACTGGTCGCGGCCCAGACCCCGGACCCGAAGTTCTGACCCGCTCGGTACGGCGAATGGCCCGCCCCGCTTCGATTGCCGTCGAAGCGGGGCGGGCCATTCCGCATCTTGTCGGATATCGGACGTGACTCTCCGATAAACGGTTCGTTACTCCGTACGAGGTCGCGAACGGGCGGCCGGATACGGAGGGGAACGTGCCGATTCGGTACACGCGTGAACTGCTCCACGAGGCAGCGCGCGAGACGACGAACGCCAATGATGCTGTGCGGTGGTGCGGAGGCACGCCTACGCCCGGGAGCCGGAGTTATCTGCGGGGGAAGATGGCGGAGTGGGACATCGACATCTCGCACTTCGTCGACACGAGGGTGCGCCACACCAAAGAGAAGCTGCGCGAACTTGCCGCCAGTTCCGGGAGCGTGGCCGAGGTCGTGCGTCGCCTGGGCATCAATCCGGTGGGCGGCAATCACGCACATATCAGCCGCCGCATCACAGCGCTCGGGATCGACACATCACATTTCGTGCGCACACCGCCTCGTCGCCCCAAAGGGACGCTGGGGAGCCGCCTGACGCTCGGCTCCCCTTCGGAGGGCCGGGTCCCCGGCCAACGACTGCGTCGGGAACTCGTCCAAACGGGGATTGGCGATGAATGTGCCGTCTGCGGCAACGAAGGCGAGTGGCAAGGCGATCCTCTCCGGCTCGAAGTGGATCACATCAATGGCGACTGGTGGGACAACCGCCCGGAGAATCTCCGGATCCTGTGCCCCAACTGCCATGCCGCGACCGATACTTATCGCGGCCGCAAGCGCAGGAAGGCGCTATGAGCGGCAAGTACCCCCGTGATGTGCTCGCACGAACCGCCGCTGCCGCAACCAGCCTCGTCGACGTCCTGCGCCGCCTCGACGCGCCGCTGGGCACCAGGTCCTGCCGCTACGTGCGCGACCGGCTCCGGCACTACGCCATCGACACGTCCCACTTCGTCGAGGAGGCCTTACCGGATCGAGAGCACCACGCGTACCCGGAAGAGGTCCTTGCCGAAGCCGCCGCCCACTCCCACAGCATCCGGGAGATGTTCGAGTACATGGGCCTGCCACCAAGCGACAGCCCCTACGGCTACGTACGCAGGAAGCTCGATCGACTCGGGATTGATACGTCCCACTTCACCAGCGGGCGCCGATACGGGACTCCCTGCACGCCGCGTCACAAGCTGGCCGCCGCGGTAGGCGAGTCACAAAGCCTCGCCGGTGTGCTGAGTGCTCTGGGTCAAGTAGACAACGGCGGCGCTCGCGCCCGCCTGAAACGGGATATTGAGGCGTATGGCCTGTCAATCGACCACTTCACCGGCCAAGGCCATTCGGCCGGCACACGCTCCTCGCACCGCAAATCCGCCGCCAGCATCCTCGTCCGCCTGGAAGACGGGGCATACCGAACGCGTACGCCGTTCCTGAGACGAGCACTTGACGACGTCGGGGTTCCTCGGGAATGCGCGAGATGCGGAACTGGCGAGACATGGCGGGGAGGCCGGCTCGTCCTGGAGATCGATCACATCAGTGGCGACCGCTTGGACAACCGGCTCGAGAACCTTCGCTATCTCTGCCCTTCATGCCACAGCCAAACAGCTACTTTCTCCACTCGCACCCGCTCGGCCTCCCCGAAGCGGTAAGCTAGTCGGCGATATGCGCCCGCACGCCAACTGGTTTGAGCGGCGGCCTTTAGGTGGCCGTGTATGTCGGTTCGAATCCGACCGGGCGTACCCGACAGCGAGATGCCCGGCCCCTCCGAGGGGCCGGGCATCACTGCGTCACCCCACCAGTTCCCGCACCACCGGCACCAACGCCCGGAACGCCTTCCCCCGGTGGCTGATCGCGTTCTTCTCCGCCGGGGTCAGCTCCGCACACGTCCGGGTATCGCCCTCCGGCTGGAGGATCGGGTCGTAGCCGAAGCCGCCCGCACCGGCGGGGACGTGGCGCAGGGTGCCGAGCAGGCGGCCCTCGACCACGCGTTCCGTGCCGTCCGGGAGGGCGAGGGCGGCCGCGCAGGCGAAGTGGGCCCCGCGATGGGGGTCGGAGATGTCACCGAGCTGGGCCAGGAGCAGGTCCAGGTTGGCCTGGTCGTTGCCGTGGGTGCCGGCCCAGCGGGCCGAGAAGATGCCGGGGGCGCCGCCGAGGACGTCGACGCAGAGGCCGGAGTCGTCGGCGATGGCGGGGTGGCCGGTGGCCTGGGCGAGGGCGTGGGCCTTGAGGAGGGCGTTCTCGGCGAAGGTGACGCCGGTTTCCTTGACGTCGGGGATCTCCGGGTACGCGTCCGCGCCGACGAGCTCGTGGGTGAGGCCTGCGTCGGCGAGGATCGCGTGGAGTTCGGTGATCTTCCCGGCGTTGCGGGTGGCGAGGATGAGGCGGGTCATGGATCGATTATCGCCGCGCCGGGGTCAGGTCGTTACGGGGTGCAGACCTTGCCGATCTCGGTTGCGGCGTCGGTGACGGGGGTGATGTCAGGGGTGGCGTCGCCCTTGTCGATGGAGTCGCGGACGTTGGCGACGCCGGCCTGGAGGTCGTCGACGGCCTTGCTGAGGTCGGCGTCGTCGGTCTTGTCGCCCAGGCTGTTGAGTTCCTTCTGGATCTCGTCGAGTGACTCCGAGGCCTGGGTGGGGTCGCTGGAGGCGTTGGCGACGGCCTGCTGGAGGTTGTCGACGCTGGTGGCGATGGCATCGGCGGTGCGGACGCAGTCGAGGGTCTTGTCGAGGGCGCTGCAGCCGGCTGCGGCGGTGACGGTGAGCAGCGTGGCGGCGATGGCCAGTGCGGTGCGGCGGTGGCGTCGGTGGCGCGTGGCCATGGTGGGTCCCTCCCCTGGTGCGGACACGTGGACGGGCGCACGGTTCGACCCGTGCGCCCGTACTCGTATCGACGCTGTGCGGAGGGACTTGGTTGCTTCTTTACCTGCCGGCTCTACTCGCCGAGGGTGCGGGCGAGGGCGTCGTTCTGGAAGGCGGTGAGGTCGACGCAGCCGGCGGTGGCGAGGTCGAGGAGGGCGTTGAGCTCCTTGCGGTCGAAGGGCTCGGCCTCGGCGGTGCCCTGGACCTCGACGAAGCGGCCGTCGCCGGTGCAGACGACGTTCATGTCGGTCTCGGCGCGGACGTCCTCCTCGTAGCAGAGGTCGAGGAGGGGGGTGCCGTCGACGATGCCGACGCTGATGGCGGAGACGGTGCCGGTGAGCGGCTTGCGTCCGTGCTTGATGATCTTCTTGCCCTGGGCCCAGGTGATGGCGTCGGCGAGGGCGACGTAGGCGCCGGTGATGGCGGCGGTGCGGGTGCCGCCGTCGGCCTGGAGGACGTCGCAGTCGAGGACGACGGTGTTCTCGCCGAGGGCCTTGTAGTCGATGACGGCGCGCAGCGAGCGGCCGATGAGGCGGCTGATCTCGTGGGTGCGGCCGCCGATCTTGCCGCGTACGGATTCGCGGTCGCCGCGGGTGTTGGTGGAGCGGGGCAGCATGGAGTATTCGGCGGTGACCCAGCCTTCGCCGCTGCCCTTGCGCCAGCGCGGTACGCCTTCGGTGACGGAGGCGGTGCAGAAGACTTTGGTGTCGCCGAAGGAGATGAGTACGGATCCTTCGGCGTGCTTGCTCCATCCGCGTTCGATGGTGACGGGGCGGAGCTGGTCGGGGGTGCGGCCGTCGATACGAGACATGGCGTCGACTTTATCGGGTGCGGGGTGTGGGCCGTTCCGGTGCCGGCTGGCTTCGGGTGTGCCGCAGGCCCCGTCCTGGTGGGGCGGGGCCTGCGGGGTGTCGGGCCGGGGCCCGAGGGGTTCAGCGGTGGGTCACATCATGTCTTCGATGTCGGCGGCGATGGGGTCGGCGTCGGTGCCGATGACGACCTGGATCGCGGTGCCCATCTTGACGACGCCGTGGGCTCCGGCGGCCTTGAGCGCGGCTTCGTCGACCTTGCTCGGGTCGATGACCTCGGTGCGGAGGCGGGTGATGCAGCCTTCGACCTCTTCGATGTTCTCGATTCCGCCGAGCCCGGCGACGATCTTCTCAGCCTTGCTGGCCATGGCCTTCTCCCTGGTTCTTCACGTACTTGCGACGGCCCACCCTGGGTCCGTTTCGTCACGGTAACGCACGGTTGGCCCAACTTCGCGAGCGAGTAGCCGATCCATCACCAAAGATGACGATCACCGGCGCCCTGTCTTCCGGGCGGGCTCCGCACCGTACCGCAACTGGTCTACACCAGTCTGCAACACCCGCCAAACGTGGCCTGTTCCGGGAGGACGCCGATGAGCTCAAGCAGCGCAGCGATCCCACAGAAAAAGTGGTGGAACGGCCTCTTCCAGGGCCTGCAGAAGATGGGGCGCAGCCTTCAGCTCCCGATCGCCGTACTGCCGGCGGCAGGCATTCTGAACCGGCTCGGCCAGCCGGATGTGTTCGGCGACGACGGTCTCGGCTGGAACAACATCGCCAAGGTGTTCGCGGCGGCCGGTGGTGCGCTGCTGGACTCGGGGCTCGGGCTCCCGCTGTTGTTCTGCGTGGGTGTCGCGATCGGCATGGCGAAGAAGTCGGACGGTTCGACGGCACTGGCCGCCGTGACCGGCTTCCTCGTCTTCTACGCGGTGCTGCACGCCTTCCCGGTGGACTGCCCCAGCGGTTCCACGTTCACCTCGGGCGGTACGTGGTTCGGTACGTGTGTCACGGGTGACGCCCAGGTGACGGCGGCCGAGTACCAGAACCCGGGGGTGTTCGGCGGCATCGTGATGGGCCTGCTGTCGGCCTGGTTCTGGCAGCGGTATCACCGGGTGAAGCTGGTGGACTGGCTGGGCTTCTTCAACGGCCGGCGGCTGGTCCCGATCATCATGGCGTTCGTCGGCCTGCTCTTCGCGGCGTTGTGTGCGTGGCTGTGGCAGCCGATCGGTGACGGCCTGACGAGCTTCTCGAAGTGGCTGGTGGACCTGGACTGGGCGGGTTCGGGCATCTTCGGTGTGGCCAACCGTGCGTTGCTGGTGATCGGTCTGCACCAGTTCCTGAACACGTTCGTCTGGTTCCAGTTCGGTGATTACACGAAGCCGGACGGGACGATGGTGCACGGTGACATCAACCGGTTCCTGGCGGGTGACCCGACGGCCGGTCAGTTCACGACGGGCTTCTTCCCGATCATGATGTTCGCGCTGCCGGCGGCGGCGCTGGCGATCTACCACTGCGCGAAGCCGCACCGGCGCAAGGCGGTCGGCGGCATGATGGTCTCGGTCGGTCTGACGTCGTTCGTGACGGGAATCACGGAACCGATCGAGTACTCGTTCCTCTTCGTCGCACCCCTGCTGTACGCGATCCACGCGGTGCTCACGGGTGTGTCGATGGCGGTAACGTGGGCGCTCGGGGTGAAGGACGGCTTCAGCTTCTCGGCGGGTCTGATCGACTACGTCATCAACTGGAGTCTGGCGACGAAACCCTGGCTGATCATCCCGATCGGGCTGGCGTTCGCCGTCGTGTATTACGTGATCTTCCGGTTCGCGATCACCAGGTTCAACCTCCAGACGCCGGGCCGTGAGCCCGACGAGGTGGAGGAGGAGATCGAGAAGAACCTCACGAAGTAACCCCTCCGACCAGGGCTTATATCCTGGACGACGAAGGCCCTCGGACTTCCGGTCCGAGGGCCTTCGGCATGTCACTGTGCGTGCGCGAAGGCCACTGCGAAGTAGTCGGAAATTGCAGGTTCCTTATCTAACCCTCACCGTGCTACAACTGGTCTACACCACTCAGTGGTCCAGACCACGCGCCGCGCAGCGGCGCGTTTCTCGAGTCGTCGCCCACCCCCAGAACACCCTGTCCTTGGCGGCGCCTTGCCTACTGGAGGAAGTTGATGAGTACGGCCACCGCCACGGCGGCCCCCGCGAAGAAGCGGGGCTCCGGCCTGTTCCAGGGCCTGCAGAAGGTGGGACGCAGCCTCCAGCTGCCGATCGCCGTGCTGCCAGCCGCGGGCATTCTGCTCCGTCTCGGCCAGCCCGACGTCTTCGGTGACGACGGTCTCGGCTGGCACAAGGTCGCGTCCGTGTTCGCCACGGCGGGCAGCGCGGTCTTCGACAACCTGCCGATGCTGTTCTGCATCGGTGTCGCGATCGGGTTCGCCAAGAAGTCGGACGGCTCGACCGCGCTGGCCGCCCTGGTCGGCTTCCTCGTCTACAGCAATGTGCTCAAGGCCTTCCCGGTCGCCGAAGCGGTGGTCCAGAAGGGCGCGGACACTCCGGCGGTGTACAACAACCCCGGCGTCCTCGGCGGCATCCTGATGGGTCTCGTCACGGCGATCCTGTGGCAGAAGTTCCACCGCACCAAGCTGGTCGACTGGCTGGGCTTCTTCAACGGCCGCCGCCTCGTCCCGATCATCATGGCCTTCGTCGGCGTGCTCTTCGGTGTGTTCTTCGGCCTGGTCTGGGAGCCCATCGGTGAGGGCATATCCAACTTCGGCGAGTGGATGACGGGTCTCGGTTCCGTCGGTGCCGGTCTGTTCGGCCTGATCAACCGTGCGCTGATCCCCGTCGGCATGCACCAGTTCGTCAACACCGTTTCGTGGTTCCAGCTGGGTGACTTCACCGACGCCACGGGCGCGGTCGTGCACGGCGACCTGAACCGCTTCTTCGCCGGTGACCCGACCTCGGGCCAGTTCATGTCGGGCTTCTTCCCGATCATGATGTTCGGCCTCCCGGCCGCCGCCATCGCCATCGCCCACGCCGCTCGCCCCGAGCGCCGCAAGGCCGTGATGGGCATGATGGTCTCTCTGGCGCTGACCTCGTTCGTCACCGGTGTGACCGAGCCGATCGAGTTCTCGTTCATGTTCATCGCGCCGGTCCTCTACGCGATCCACGCGGTTCTGACCGCCCTGTCGATGGCCATCACCTGGGCACTGGGCGTGCACGCCGGATTCACCTTCTCCGCGGGCTTCATCGACTACGCGCTGAACTGGAACCTGGCGACCAAGCCGTGGCTGATCATCCCGATCGGTCTGGTCTTCGGAGTGGTCTACTACGTGCTCTTCCGCTTCGCGATCACCAAGTTCAACCTCACCACCCCGGGCCGCGAGCCCGAGGAAGAGGTCGAGGACCTGACCAAGTAGGCCGGGGTCCGTCCCACGACAGCTCGAAGCCCTCACCTTCCCGGCGGAAGGTGAGGGCTTCGTCGTGCGTGGGGCGCGGGGCGCGCTGCCTCGTGCGTGCTGCGTGGACTAGATCTCGTAGACCGCGCCCGGGACCGCCAGCTCCGTCGGCCCGTCGAAGGCCTCGCGGGCGTCGGAGAGGTTGCGGTCGGCGTCGGTCCACGGCGGGATGTGGGTGAGCACCAGGCGGCCCACCTGCGCCCGGGCCGCGAGTTCGCCCGCTTCGCGGCCGTTGAGGTGGAGGTCCGGGATGTCCTCCTTGCCGTGCACGAACGACGCCTCGCAGAGGAAGAGGTCGGTGCCCTCCGCGAGCTCGTCCAGGGCCTCGCAGGTGCCGGTGTCGCCCGAGTACGTGAGCGAGCTGCCGCCGTGCTCGATGCGGATGCCGAACGTCTCGACGGGGTGGCAGAGCTTCTCGGTACGGACCGAGAAGGGGCCGATGTCGAAGGAGCCCGGCTTCAGCGTGTGGAAGTCGAAGACCTCGCTCATCGCGTGGTCGGACGGGGTGTCGGCGTGCGCGGTGGTGAGCCGCTGCTCCGTGCCGTCGGGGCCGTAGACCGGGATGCGGGCCGGGCGTCCGCCGTCGGGCGGGTAGTACCGGACGACGAAGTACGCGCACATGTCGATGCAGTGGTCGGCATGGAGGTGGCTGAGGAAGATGGCGTCGAGGTCGTACAGACCGACGTGGCGCTGCAGCTCGCCGAGGGCTCCGTTGCCCATGTCGAGGAGCAGCCTGAAGCCGTCGGCCTCTACGAGGTAGCTCGAGCATGCCGATCCCGCGGACGGGAACGAGCCGGAGCAGCCGACGACGGTGAGCTTCATGGAGCGTGAACCTCCGAGACGTGGGAACGGGGAGGGTTCGTGCGGTTCGTTGAGCGGTTTGTTGAGCGTAAGGCGCGAAACAGGTGGTCGCTCCTTCGGAGTGTGCCGTTGTGGGGGAACTCACCTGTGCTGTCACCGGTTCGATGGAAGCGGGGCGCCCTTCGGGGCGCGGGTGGGGGGTGTGCGCCTGCGGCGGGCCTGTTCCCCTGCCCGCCCCTTCCCGTACCGGGGGCTCCGCCCCCGGGCCCCCGCTCCTCAATCGCCGGAGGGGCTTGATTCGGCCCCTCGCCGAGCGCAGGCCATCGGCGGGAAACTCAGCCCCGCCGGCGCTTGAGGCGCGGGGGTGTGGGGGCGGAGCCCCCGCTAAACGGCGGACGCCGGGGGCCCGGACCTGTGTGGTCCTGGCCCCCGGCGTCCGGGGTGCGTACTGCGCGGGCGGTTACGCCCAGAGCTGGCCCTGCAGCGTTTCGATGGCCGCTTCCGTCGTGGGGGCGGTGTAGACGCCCGTGGACAGGTACTTCCAGCCGCCGTCGGCGACGACGAAGACGATGTCGGCGCTCTCGCCCGCCTTGACCGCCTTGTTGCCGACACCGATCGCGGCGTGGAGTGCCGCGCCGGTGGAGACGCCCGCGAAGATGCCCTCCTGCTGGAGGAGTTCGCGGGTGCGGGTGACGGCGTCGGCGGAGCCGACGGAGAAGCGGGTGGTGAGGACCGAGGCGTCGTAGAGCTCGGGGACGAAGCCCTCGTCGAGGTTGCGCAGGCCGTAGACGAGGTCGTCGTAGCGCGGTTCGGCGGCGACGATCTTGATGCCGTCGACGTGTTCGCGCAGGTAGCGGCCGACGCCCATGAGGGTGCCGGTGGTGCCGAGGCCGGCCACGAAGTGGGTGATGGAGGGGAGGTCGGTGAGGATCTCGGGGCCGGTGGTGGCGTAGTGGGCGCCGGCGTTGTCGGGGTTGCCGTACTGGTAGAGCATCACCCAGTCCGGGTGCTCCGCCGACAGTTCCTTGGCGACGCGTACGGCGGTGTTGGAGCCGCCCGCCGCCGGGGAGGAGATGATCTCGGCGCCCCACATGGCGAGGAGGTCGCGCCGCTCCTGGGAGGTGTTCTCCGGCATCACGCAGACGATGCGGTAGCCCTTGAGCTTGGCCGCCATGGCCAGCGAGATGCCGGTGTTGCCGCTGGTGGGTTCGAGGATGGTGCAGCCGGGAGTGAGCCGGCCGTCCTTCTCGGCCTGCTCGACCATGTGGAGCGCGGGGCGGTCCTTGATCGAGCCGGTGGGGTTGCGGTCCTCCAGCTTGGCCCAGATGCGGACGTCGTCCGCCGGTGACAGCCGCGGCAGGCGGACGAGCGGGGTGTTGCCCACTGCGGCGAGCGGGCTGTCATAGCGCATCAGTTCATGCCGCCGGCGACGGCCGGGAGGATGGTGATGTTGTCGCCGTCGCTGAGCTTGGTGGAGATGCCGTCCAGGAAGCGGACGTCCTCGTCGTTCAGGTAGACGTTCACGAAGCGGCGGAGCTGCTCACCGTCGACGATGCGCTCCCGGATGCCGGTGTGGCGGGTCTCCAGGTCCGTGAAGAGGTCGGCGAGGGTGTCCCCGTTGCCTTCGACGGCCTTGGCGCCGTCGGTGTAGGTGCGGAGGATGGTCGGGATGCGGACCTCGATGGCCATGGCGTGGGCTCCTGTCGAAGCTGAGTGGTGGCGGTGGGCGTGGGGCGCGCGGCTCTGCCCCCGCGCAGGGGTCGGTGCGTGAAGAGCGGCGTCCGGTGGGGCGGCGCGCCGGGCCTCGGCCCGGCTCAGGCCTCGCGGCCGGCGGTCCGGTGGTTCGTACAGATCGCGCTGGCGAGCCGGCACAGGTCGACGTGCAGGCGCGCCACGAGCAGCGTGCCCGGCGTCTTGTCGCTCACGTCATGGGGAACCATGCGCTCATCGTATCGATTCCCGGTCCGGGATCCGGAATGTGATCTCACCTGCTGGATGGTTGGCGTTCGACAGGTGGACAGGGCCGGGCGGGCGGCCCTGTCCGGGCGCGGCGGGCGGGTGCCGGTGTCGAGGTCAGGAGGCGGCGTACGCCTCGACGACCTCGACGTCCTCCTCGGTGATCTCGCCGTCCACGATGCGGTACGAGCGGAACTGGAAGGGCCCGGCCTCGTCGGCGTCGGCGGTCGAGACGAGGACGTAGTGGGCGCCGGGCTCGTTGGCGTACGTGACGTCGGTGCGGGAGGGGTAGGCCTCGGTCGCGGTGTGCGAGTGATAGACGATCACGGGTTCCTCGTCGCGGTCGTCCATGTCGCGGTAGAGCTTGAGGAGGTCGGCCGAGTCGAATTCGTAGAACGTGGGCGAGCGGGCCGCGTTGAGCATGGGGATGAAGCGTTCGGGGCGGCCGGTTCCGGCGGGCCCGGCGACCACGCCGCACGCCTCGTCGGGGTGGTCGGCGCGGGAGTGCGCGACGATCTGGTCGTACAGCGCCTGGGTGATGGTCAGCATGGCGCCCAGGATAGGACGACGGGCCCTCGCGTACCGAGGAGTGGTACGCGGGGGCCCGCATCGTGGACGCGACCTCTGCGAGGCCTGGGGTTCAGCGGCCGGCGAAGGCCTTGTTCTCGGGGTTGCGGGCCTTGAGGACCAGATAGGAGACGCCCAGGATCAGGGCCCAGAGCGGGGCGCAGTAGAGCGAGATCCTGGTGTCCTTGTCGATGCCCATCATGACGATGACGACGCCGATGAAGGCGAGGGCGAAGACGCTGGTGTACGGGGCTCCGGGGGCCCGGAAGGTGGACTGCGGGAGGACGCCCCGGTCGGCGAGGCGGCGGTAGCGGATCTGGCTGATCAGGATCATGATCCAGGCCCACATGCCGGAGATGGTGGCGAAGGAGACGACGTAGGTGAAGGCGTCACCGGGCCACTGGTAGTTGATCCAGACGCCGACGAGCATGAGGGCGGCGGAGAAGGTGGTGCCGACCAGCGGGGTGCCGCTCCTGGTCAGTTTGGTGAAGAACTTCGGGCCCTGTCCGTTGAGCGCGAGGTCGCGCAGCATGCGGCCGGTGGAGTACATCCCGGAGTTGCAGGAGGAGAGCGCGGCGGTCAGGACGACGAAGTTGACGATGCCCGCGCCGACGCCGAGGCCCATCTTCTCGAAGGCCTCGACGAACGGGGAGACGCCCGGCGAGAACTCGGTCCAGGGGACGACCGAGAGGATCATGATGAGGGCGCCGACGTAGAAGACGGCGATGCGCCACGGCACGGTGTTGATGGCCTTGGGCAGGACGGTCTTGGGGTCCTTGGACTCGCCTGCGGTGACGCCGACGAGTTCGACGGCGAGGAAGGCGAACATCACGATCTGCAGCGTCATCAGGGTGCCCTTGATGCCGTGCGGGAAGAATCCGCCGTCGGACCAGAGGTGGGTGACGGACGCGGTGTCGCCGGCGTCGGAGAAGCCGAGGGTGAGGATTCCGGCGCAGATGAGGATCATGCCGACGATGGCGGTGACCTTGACCATCGAGAACCAGAATTCGAGTTCACCGAACAGCTTTACGGAGATCAGGTTCACGCCGTACAGGATGATCGTGAAGATCAGCGCGGACACCCATTGGGGAATGTCGAACCAGAACGTCATGTACTGGGCTGCCGCGGTGACTTCGGTGATTCCGGTGACGACCCAGAACAGCCAGTAGGTCCAGCCGGTGACGAATCCTGCGAAGGGGCCGATGAATTCGCGGGCGTACTCCGAGAAGGAGCCCGAGACCGGGCGGTACATGAGGAGTTCGCCCAGGGCCCGCATGATGAAGAAGATCACCAGGCCTGCGATGGCGTACGCCAGGATGAGGCTGGGTCCGGCCTTGGCGATGGCTTTGCCCGCGCCGAGGAAGAGGCCGGTGCCGATGGCCCCGCCGATCGCGATCATCTGGATCTGGCGGGCGCCGAGTGCCCGCTGATAGCCCTCGGCGGACGTGGTGGCATCCGCGGCTGCGCCGTGCGGGCCCTGTCCCTTGTCGTCGACCTGCGCCGATGTCATGTGCTGCGCCTTTCTCCACGCTGATCCGAGCCTTGCGGCTGCGGATCAGGTCCTGATCCCCCCGGATATGGATGGAGTGCTGCCGGTGGTTGCCGGACTCGTCGCGCCTACCCGGGAACAGGGGTGGCGTCCCCGAGTGGTCGTGAAGATTTATCACGGGCACATCGGTGATCCACCGGACATTATGTGGCGCACACCACAGGAAAAAGCGGACAACGGTGTTCAGGCGCTGCAAAAAAGACCGATCAGGTGACGCGATCGTTATTCGGATTTGAGCGTCCGTTGAGCGAACGCCCGGTCACCGGTCGCTTACGGCATCAGCGTTTCGACGAGCGTTTCCTGGAGCGCGCCCAGCCAGAGATAGGCCATGACCATGGGCTTGCGCGGATCGCTGTCCGGCAGCCGGTAGAGGGAGCCGTCCTCGCCGCCGTCCTCGTCGGAGACCTCAAGGCGGGTGCCGATGGTGAGGCGGAGGTCGTTGAGGGAGCCCAGCCAGCTGCGGCACTCGTCGGCGGTGAGGCCGAGTACGGCGGCGCCGTCCCCGGCGGGTGTGAGCGCGTCGAGGGTGCGGACGACGACGAGTGCGTCCTCGCGCTTGCGGGTGCGCAGGTCGTTCTCGGTGAAGCGGCGGAACTCGGCGGAAGCGGCGCGCAGTTCGGTGTCGTCGTCGCCGTAGGCCTCCGGGAAGAGGCGGGCGAGGGCCGGGTCGGAGGGCGGTTCGCTGGGGCCCTCGGCGAAGAGGGCGGCGAGCGGGTCCTCGCCCTCGGCGGGTTCGTCGCCGGGTCCGATGAGTTCGAGCAGCTGGACGGCGAGGGAGCGCAGGATCGCGATCTCCACCTCGTCGAGCGCGACGGCCGCGCCGCCGCCGGGGGTGGCCTCGAAGTGGCCGGCCATGGGTTGACTCCGATGGTGTTCGGGCGGGCGGGGCGGGGGAATCAGGGGGTCAGTTGCGGTCCTGGGTGAGGGTGGCCCACAGTCCGTAGCCGTGCATGGCCTGGACGTCGCGCTCCATCTCTTCGCGGCTGCCGCTGGAGACGACGGCGCGGCCCTTCTGGTGGACGTCCAGCATCAGCTTGTGGGCCTTGTCCTTGGAGTAGCCGAAGTAGGCCTGGAAGACATAGGTCACGTAGCTCATGAGGTTGACCGGGTCGTTGTGGACCAGCGTCACCCAGGGGACGTCGGGCTCGGGGACGACGAGGTTCTCCTCGGCCGATTCGGGACGTTCGATCTCTACGGGGGCGACGCTCACCTACCCCATGCTGCCACTCGGGAGGGTCCATCGCACACACGGGGCCGGTGGCGCGGCGGGCCCGACACAGGCCCGGCACCCCCCATCTCGTCACTTTGACGAAATAGGGGTAGCATCCCCGGCATGAACTCAGCGGACCTTGGGCGACGGGTCGGTGTGCCGTCGACCGCACTCTTCACCGACCAGTACGAGCTCACGATGGTGCAGGCCGCGTTGAAGGCCGGCACCGCCGACCGGCGCTCGGTCTTCGAGGCGTTCACCCGCCGGCTGCCCGAGGGGCGGCGCTACGGCGTCGTCGCAGGCATCGGGCGGGTCCTGGACGCGGTGGAGAACTTCCACTTCGACGACGAGATGCTCGCCTTCCTGCGTGACCAGAACGTGGTCGACGGGCCGACCCTCGACTACCTGGCCGATTACCGCTTCAGCGGCGACATCTGGGGCTACCCGGAGGGCGAGGTGTACTTCCCGGGCTCGCCCGTCCTGCGGGTCGAGGGCTCCTTCGCCGAGTGCGTGCTGCTGGAGACGGTGATCCTGTCGATCCTCAACCACGACTCGGCGATCGCCGCGGCGGCCTCGCGGATGTCGGCGGCGGCGGGCGGGCGCGGGCTGATCGAGATGGGTGCCCGGCGCACGCACGAGCTGTCGGCGGTGGCCTCGGCCCGTGCCGCGTACATCGGCGGCTTCGACACCACGTCCGACCTGGCCGCGGGCTTCCGCTACAACATCCCGACCGTCGGCACGAGCGCCCACGCGTTCACCCTGCTGCACGACTCCGAGCGCGACGCGTTCCGGGCGCAGGTCGACTCGCTGGGCCGGGACACGACGCTGCTGGTCGACACGTACGACGTCACCGCGGCGGTCCGTACGGCGGTCGAGGTGGCCGGGCCGGAACTGGGAGCGGTCCGCATCGACTCGGGCGACCTGCTGCTCGTCGCGCACCGGGTGCGCCAGCAGCTGGACGAGCTGGGCGCCACGGGCACGAAGATCGTGGTGACGTCGGACCTGGACGAGTACGCCATCGCCTCGCTGGCCGCGGCGCCGGTGGACGCGTACGGGGTGGGCACGCAGCTGGTGACCGGCAGCGGGCACCCCACGTGCTCGATGGTCTACAAGCTGGTCGCCCGCGCCTCCTCGGCGGACCCGGCGGACGAGCTGCGGCCGGTGGCGAAGAAGTCGATGGGCGCGAAGTCCTCGAAGGGCGGTCGCAAGTGGGCGGCCCGCCGGCTGGACGAGGACGGGGTGGCCGACGCCGAGGTGATCGGCACGGGCCCGGTCCCTGCCGAGCTGGCCGGCCGGCAGCTGCTGGTGGAGCTGGTCAGGGGCGGCGAGGTCGTGGCGCGCGAGCCGCTGGATGCGGCCCGGGAGCGGCATATCGCCGCGCGGGCGGGGCTGCCGATGTCGGCGATGCAGTTGTCGCGGGGGGAGCCGGTGCTGCCCACGGAGTACGTGTGAGGGGGCGGCGCGACGCGATGCGAGGCCGGGGGCGCCCGGCGGTCGCTTTGTCCTCAATCTCCGGACGGGCTTGATTTTCCCGGACGGGCTTGAATTGCGCGGGCGCCCCCTCCCTAACGCAGGCCCGATTCCCTAGGCTCGGCACCACCCAGTAACCGCCCCTTGCTCCCCTCCCCCACCGAAGGACACCCGTCATGCACCGCGCCTTGATCGTCGTGGACGTCCAGAACGACTTCTGCGAAGGCGGGAGCCTCGCGGTCGCCGGGGGCGCCGATGTCGCCGCCGCCATCACCGATCTGATCGGTGAGGCCCAGCCGGGATACCGGCACGTGGTGGCCACCCGTGACCACCACGTCGACCCGGGTGACCACTTCTCCGCGGCACCGGACTTCGAGCACTCCTGGCCGGAGCACTGCGTCGCCGGTACGGAGGGCGTGGGCTTCCACCCCAATTTCGCGCCCGCGGTCGCCTCCGGGGCGATCGACACCGTCTTCGACAAGGGTGCGTACGCCGCCGCGTACAGCGGCTTCGAGGGCCAGGACGAGAACGGGACGGGGCTGGCCGCATGGCTGCGTGAGCGCGGGGTCACGGAGGTCGACGTGGTCGGTATCGCGACCGACCACTGCGTCCGGGCCACCGCGCTCGACGCCGTCCGTGAGGGCTTCGCCACGCACGTACTGCTGGATCTGACCGCGGGCGTCGCCGAGGCGACGACGGACCGGGCGCTGGCCGAGCTGCGGGATGCCGGTGTGGTGCTCTCCGGCAAGCCGGCGGTCGGCTGAGGGCAGGGTATGCCGTCACGCTGCGTCGCACGGCAGCGTGACGACAGGCTCAGCTCTGCCGGGCCGGGAGGGCGGGCCTCAGGAGGGCGCGTATCGGGTGCCAGAGCTCCTGGGCCCGCTCGGGTCTCGCGCGCCACAGGAGGCCGTCGGGGTGGTGCAGGACGGCGGTGATCTCGTCCGGCGTGGGCGGCTCCGCGTTGCCGCGGAGGTAGACCGCGCGCAGGCCCAGATTGCGCAGCCTGGTCAGGGCCCGGGCCCGGTTCGCCGCGTGTACCAGGACGCGTACCGGAGTGTCCGGTCCCACGCCCTCCGCCGGGCTCGGCAGGGTGATCGCGACGACCACACTGCCGTTCGGCAATTTGCTGAATCCTCCGCCTGCCATGCTCCGCGCTCCCCCGTGAGACGTCGTGTGTCAATAAGAATCCGAACAAGAGGCACCTAAACACGATCGGCCGCCGCCCGCTAGAGGGCGACGGCCGATCATGCTTTGACCTGCGGTTTTACCGAACTACTTGTGCGACGGACCCACCTTGACGGTCATCGTCGAGCCGCTGAGCGGCTCGCTGACGATCGAGATCCGGGTGTTCGTGTCAGTAACCTGCACGCTTCCGGTCTTGTTCTCCTTGTACCAGTAGGTGCCCTTGTGGTCGTCGAAGACCGGAACGCCGAGCTGCGGCTTGATCTTCGTGGCCACGTCACCGTTGTGCAGCGTGAAGCCGTCGGTGGGGTACCAGCTGAACGGAGCGTCGAAGGGCTGGATCTTGTTGCGGATGACCGTGCCGTCCGACCACTTCAGCGGCTTGGCGTGCGCGTCGATCGGCAGGATCAGGCCCTGACCCGGGTGGGCCGAGACGTTGTTGTCCTTCTGGGAGGTGTCCCACAGCCAGATGAGCAGGCCGTTCTGGTACGGGTAGTGCTCGACCCAGTCCGGACGGCTGTTGGAGAACCCGAAGTTGTACGGGCCGACCTTCAGGGTCCGGTCGTACGAGACGTACTGGCGGTTCTCCGCGAGGTAGTACTGCTCGTAGTCCTTGGTGAAGGACGCACCCACGCGCGAGAAGCCCTTGGCGGTCCAGCCGTTGTCGTCGCCCTCGGCGTTGTCCGTGAAGAGCACGGCGCCGTCGGCGTTGACCGTGATGGTGTCGGCCGCGAAGCCGATGCCACCCGCGCCACCGTCGGTGGCGTAGCGGAACCGGACGTCGATCTTCTTGCCGGCGTAGGCGTCCAGCGAGTACGAGAGCTTCTGGTACTTGCCGGAGACGTCGGTCAGGGACGGCTTGTCACTGGCGTCGCGCGGGATGGCCACGCCGTCGGCGGTGCCGTCGATCGCGGTCCAGCTGGTGCCACCGTTGTCCGACACCTCGGTGTAGAGGTAGTCGTAGTCCTTCTCGATGTCCCACCAGCCCGCGAGGTCCAGGGACGCCTTGGACTTGCCGGTCAGGTCGACCGGACGGGACAGGGTGTTGCTGAGGTTGTCACCCATGTCGCTCCACCACTGCTTGGCGCCCTCGGCGGGCGTCGTGACGGCGGTGGTGACGGCCTTGGCGGGCAGCTCGACGACGAGCGCCTGCTTGTTCTCGGTGTTGTACTCGGAGACGCCCAGCTTGTGGGTGGACTTCGTCGCGGCCTTGGCCTTGTCGTAGTTCAGCCAGCCCAGCTGGAACTTGTCCCAGGCGGTCATGTCGCCGGGCAGGTCACCGATGCTGTTCTTACCGGTGCCGAGCCAGGAACCGGCCGACATCAGCGACCAGAAACCGACCGAGTTCTCGGCGGTGTTGGTCGTGTCGTACAGGTCCGGCAGACCGAGGTCGTGGCCGTACTCGTGGGCGAAGACGCCCAGGCCGCCGTTCTCGGGCTGTGCGGTGTAGTCGCCGACCCAGATGCCGGTGTCACCGATCTGAGTGCCGCCGGCCTTGTTGTCGGCCGGGCCGGTCGCGCCCGCGTTGGTGCCGTAGGCGTACCAGCGGTGCGCCCAGATGGCGTTGGTGCCCTCGGCACCGCCGCCCGCGGACTCGTCCTCACCGGCGTGCACGATCTGGAAGTGATCGATGTAGCCGTCGGGCTCGTTGAAGTTGCCGTCACCGTCGAAGTCGTAACGGTCCCACTGGTCGTACTCAGCGAGATCGGCCTTGATCTGCTCGGGCGTACGGCCCTTGGCCTTCTGGTCGGCGGCCCAGGCGTTGGTGCCGTCCTTGATCATGTCCCAGGCGTTGGCGCAGTTGGTCGAACCGCAGTAGTTCGAGCCGTAGCGTGCCTCGTTGTACGGGACCTTGACCCAGTCGGAGACCTCGCCGTCGACCGAGTAGCGCCCGGAGGACGTCTTCTCGTAGTACGTCTTGAGCGAGTCCTTGCCGGCACCCGTACCGAAGTACAGGTCCTGGAAGTGGGCCTGGTTGTAGTCGGCCTGCCAGGCGGTGCTGTTGTCCTTCTCGGGGTCCGGCTGGGCTATCTTGTTGTGCGCCGGTCCGGGCTTGCCGCCGTACTTCGGCACGGCGGGCTTGGGGCCCGCGCCGTCCGGGTCGAACATGGTCGTGTTGTCGACCTGGTCGCCGAACTCCACCAGGATGGTGAAGATCTTGTCGGTCTTCTGCCGCTGCAACTCGACGTACTTGTTGTCGTCGAGCTTGACGACCTTCGAGCCGTTGCGCGACAGCGTCTTCTTGTCGCCGGATATGACCTGTTCGAGGGCGGCCTGACGCTGGGCGTCCTGCTGCTTGCTGAACGGGCCTTCCAGGTTGTGCGCGTCACCCTTGGCCGACCCCGGGTCCCGGCGGTCGACACTGGCGGCGGCGCTGCTTGACGCCTGGTCATCTGCCTGAGCGGTGGCGAAGGCGGATGCGGTGGCGGCAGTTGCGGCCATGGCCACGACAACCGCTCCGGTGCGAAGCGCCCGTCTTTTAATGATCACGTGATGCAGTCCTCCCCGACGCCCGCGACTGCGACCTTGGAGGTGTGAAGGGGCCGCGCGCGGAAACGCGTCACAAGTGACGACATTCGACCGGAGTTACGGAAGAAAAGACAGACCTTGACTTGAACAGGCCAAGTGCACTATGCAGGAGTTCATTTCCGCTATCCGGACGATCGCTCCGCGCCGGACCGGCGCGCCAAAGGCCCCCGGGGGCTTGCGACATGACTCCGTGCGCCCCCCGTGCACCGGTACCGTGGGTTAGGTGACGCTTACTACCCGTTCCGCTCGGGCATTCACCGTCGTAGAGTCACTTGACAGCGAAACCGTGTCGAGAGACTGCCCATCCGACGTCCCGAGGACGGATACCGCCATGCCGCGTCCCACTGCTGCACAGCTCTCCTACGGTTCGGTGACCGTCGTCTTCTCGACCCTCGCCATGCTGCTGCTGTCCCGTACCGAAACGGGCATCGGCATCGCCGTCATCGGCACGGCCGCGCTCGCGCTCGGTCTGCTGGTGGCCGTCACCGTTCCGCTTCCGGCGCGCAGGAACACAGCGAAAGCGGCGAGGACAGGGGCCGCGGTGTCCGTACACCGTGACACCGTCCCCGCCGCTGCCGAACCCGAGGGTCGCACCCTCGACCCCGTACAGAGCAGGATCCCGGCCGCACGCGCCGCATCGGAGCGGGTGGGCGAGCACTCGCTGAGGCGCTGACGGCCGAAACGGCCGGAAGGGTGCCGACACCCTCCCGGCCGTCCGTCAGTTGGTGACCACCACCACGGTCTTGGCCGCCTTGTCCTGGAGCCCCTGCTTGTACGGCTTGTCGGTGAACATCAGCACGATGTTGATCAGCCACCACAGGCACGGGCAGCACAGCAGCGCCGGGACCCACAGCACGACGGCCCGCATGAAGGCGCTGCCGGTGTCCGGCACCCTGCCGTCGTTGAGCATCGCGACCCGCAGCTTCAGCAGCCGCTTGCCCAGGGTGCGGCCGTCCTTGTGCGTGAAGTACGTGTCGTACCCGACGTAGATCACCAGGGCGATCAGCGACCAGAGCAGCTGATGCCCGCTGTAGGTCTGGGCGAAGACATCGCCGACGTCGTCGTCGTTGTTGCTGTCCGACATCACCGCGCCGCCCCAGGGCAGCGAGATCAGATACAGCGGGATCGAGATGATCAGGAAGTCGATCAGCCGGGCCAGGATGCGCTTGCCGGGTTCGGCGAGCGGCGGCATGCCCGCCAGAGGATCCGTTCCGCCGTACTGACCGCCGCCGTAAGGACCCGGATCGTACGGGGGCGGGGGCGGCGGCGCGCTGCCGTAGGGCGAGCCCGAGGACGGCGGCGGCTGGGACCCGGGCGGCTTCTTGGAGAACGGGTCGTCCTCGGGCGGCTGACCGGACGTCGGCTGATCGTTGCTCATGCGGGCAGTGCACCCCGCCCCACGGGCGCCCGCAACGGCTCAGGTGCGTTCGGGGGAACGGAATCCGTCCGACGGCCCTCACCCGAAGGGCCGTCAGCCGTGCGGGTCGCTCCCGCCGCCCCGGAAACGCGACCGGGGACGCGGACCGCTGCTCAGCCCGCGACGAAGGTGCGGGCCGCCTTGTCGTGCCAGCACTGGCGCCACGGCCGGTCGACCAGGCACCAGAGCACGTTGACCACGCCGATCACCAGAAGACCCAGCACCCCGTAGACCAGCCAGCGGCGCAGGGCGGCACCGAAGCCGGGCGCGTCGTGGGACTCGATGTCGCGTACGTCGAGACCGCAGAGCTTCTTGCCGAGCGTACGGCCCCACTTCGCGGTCGGCAGCGCCTCCAGGAGGATGCCCAGCACCAGGAAGACGCCGAGGACCGCGCCGGCCAGGGAGGCCGTGGTGGAGTCCACCAGCCAGACCGTGACCGTCTCGCCCGACAGCTTGGCCGCGTCGATCTTCTCGTTGACGTGGTCCGCGGCGCGGGACACGAGCGGTACGGCGACGGCGCCGACGAGGGCGCCGAGCACCACCGTGTCGATGAGCCGGGCGGCGAACCGCTTGCCGAGCGCCGCCGGTCGGGCCGCTGTCCGGGCCGCGGCGAGCTGCTGGAAGTGGTCGTCCACCGGGGGCTTCCAGGGCACGACGGGCTGATCGGGCCGCGGCGCCTGCTGGGACTGCTGCGGGAACGCGGGCCGTTGCTGCTGTGCGGGCGCCTGCGGCTGCGGCCGGGGGGCTGGTTCGGGCCTGGCCAGTTGGTGGACCTGCTGCGCCCAGGAGGTGGAGCCGCCGCCGGGGCCTGGCGTGAGCGGGCTGTTGAGCTCCGCGGGGGCCGGGGCGGACTGGGCGGGCCGCGGGGTGGGCGCGGGGGGCTGTACGGCGGGTGTGGAGGGCTGAGGGACGGGCTGCGGGGCGGCGGGTGCGGTGCCGGGGCCGACCGCCCGGATCGTCATCGTGCCGTCGGCGGGAGGCTGCTGTGCGTCGCGCGGGCCGGGCGTCCTGCCACCGGATCCCAGGGCGCGCATCGTGACGGTGCCGTCGGAGGGCGGTTCCGGCGTGTCGCCGCTCGTGGCGGGGCGACCCGGGCGGCCGACCCGGATGGCGACCGTGTGCTCGGGGGCCTGGCCGCCGCCGTCGCGCATGCCGGGCAGCGCGCCGCCGGTGGGGTCCGCGGGCGCGGGGCTGCGGGGGTCGGCGGGGGCCCGGTCCGCGGGAGCGGCCTCGGGGGAACCGGCCGCGGGCGTCCGCGGATCGGCTTCGGCCGTGCCTTCCTGCGGTTCGGGCTGTCCGCCCCAGGAGACCCGTCGGTCGCGCTCGCCGCCGAAGCCGGTCTGCCGGGAGGCGTCGGCCTGCCAGGCGGTGGCGGGTTCGGGGCGGTTCCCCTCGTACGGTTCCTCGTCGAAGAAGACCGGGCCGGTCTCGTCCACCGCGGCGGGTCCGGGGGCGGGGGTGTGCGGCGCGGCCTCCTCCCCGGCGGGTGCGGCGGGCATGGGTTCGCCCTGCTGAGGGGCGGGCCGGCTGGTGCCGGGCACCCAGGAGGCGCCGTTCCAGTACCGGACGTATCCGGGAATGGACGGGTCGGGGTAGTACCCCTCGCGGGGTCGGTCGTCACCGGGTGCCGGGGTTGGGGCGCTCATCACCGTGGTCCCGTATCTCTTCGAGGCCTGGGACCGGCCGGCGATGGGGGAACGACCGGTCCTCATACAAGGGTCCACATCTATCAGACAGTCGCCTGTCACCGGGCCGGTCCCGGTGTTTGGACCACTTTCCGGTCTCTCCGAAATATTTTTCCCGAAGTCGCGTAATGAATGGCGGGGAGGGCGCTCTCTCCCTGTGCGGGCGGTCGTGCGACCGGCCCACAGGCATCGAAAGGACGCACCTCATGAACACCGTCGTGGAACGAGAGCTGGAGCTCAAGCTCGTCCTGTCGCCCGAGCGCAGCATCCCCGTGCCCGCCCGGCTGACGTATCGCACCGAGGACCCCTACGCCGTGCACATCACCTTCCACATCGGCTCCGACGCCCCCGTGCACTGGACCTTCGCCCGCGATCTGCTGGTCGAGGGGGTGTTCCGGCCGTGCGGGCACGGGGACGTGCGGATCTGGCCCACCAAGGTCGAGGGGCGCAGCGTCATCTGCGTGGCGCTGACCTCGCCGGACGGCAACGCCCTGCTGGAGGTGCCGTCCGCCGCGGTGGCCACCTGGGTGGAGCGGACGCTGTACGCCGTCGCGCCGGGTACGGAGTCCGAGCGGCTCGGCATCGACGAGGCGCTGGCCGAGCTGCTCGCGCCGCTGCCGGCCGACGACCTGTGGATGAGCGACCCGTGGCCGTCGGACGAGTCGCAGGACGGGGAGAGTTGAGAGGGCAGGGGGGTCGGCCGGGGCGTCAGAAGACCTTGCCCGGGTTGAGGAGGCCCAGGGGGTCGAAGGCCTGCTTGATGCCTCGGTGCAGTTCCACGCTCACCTCGCCGAGTTCCCGGGCGAGCCACTCCTTCTTGAGGACGCCCACGCCGTGTTCGCCGGTGATCGTGCCGCCGAGTTCGAGGCCGAGGGCCATGATCTCGTCGAAGGACTCGCGGGCCCGCCGGGACTCGTCGGCGTCGGTGTGGTCGAAGCAGACGACGGGGTGGGTGTTGCCGTCGCCGGCGTGCGCGCAGACGCCGATGGTGAGGTCGTACTTCTCGGCGACGGCGGCCGTGCCTTCGAGCATGGCGCCGAGCTGTGAGCGGGGTACGCACACGTCGTCGATCATGGTCGCCGACTTGACGGTCTCCAGCGCGGTGAGCGACATGCGCCGGGCCTGGAGCAGCATTTCGGACTCGGCGGCGTTCTCGGCGGGGACGACCTCGGTGGCTCCGGCGGCGGTGCACAGCTCGGCGACGGCGGCGAGGTCGGCGGAGGGGTCCGGGGTGTCGAAGGCGGCGAGCAGGAGGGCCTCGGTGGACTCGGGGAGGCCCATGTTCGCCATCTTGTTGACCGCCTGGACTGTTGTACGGTCCATCAGTTCGAGGAGTGACGGGGTGTGGCCGCGTTCCATGATGCGGCAGACGGCGTCGCAGGCGCTCGCCGCGCTGGGGAACTCGGCGGCCAGGACGAGCTGCTGGGGCGGTTGCGGTTTGAGCGCGAGCACGGCCTTGACGACGATGCCGAGGCTGCCCTCGGAGCCGACGAAGAGCCGGGTGAGGTCGTATCCGGCGACGCCCTTGGCGGTGCGGCGGCCAGTGGTGAGCAGGCGTCCGTCGGCGAGGACGATGTCGAGGCCCAGGACGTATTCGGCGGTGACCCCGTACTTCACGCAGCACAGGCCGCCGGAGGCGGTGCCGATGTTGCCGCCGATGGTGCACATCTCCCAGCTGGAGGGGTCCGGCGGGTAGTACAGCCCGTGCTCGTTGACCGCGCGGGACAGGACGGCGTTGATGACGCCCGGCTCCACCACGGCGATGCGGTCGACGGGGCTGATCTCCAGGATCCGGTCCATCTTCACCAGGGAGAGCACGATGCAGCCGTCCGAGGCGTTGGCCGCGCCGGACAGGCCCGTGCGGGCGCCCTGGGGGACGACCGGGACGCGCAGCGCGGTGGCCGTGCGCATGATGTGCTGGACCTGCTCGACGGTACGGGGCAGCGTGACGACGGCGGGTGTGCCCGCTTCGCAGAAGCTCGCCATGTCGTTGGCGTAGGAGGCGGTGATGTCCGGATCGGTGATCAGTGCCTCGGCCGGCAGACCCGCACGCAGTAGTTCGAGAAGATCGTCCATGATCCAAGACTGGCACCCGGGCCCATTGGTGTGAACCCGTATGCGGCAGCGTTCGCAAGGCACGGTGTGATCTTCGTACTGACGCAGAGTGATCGACATGGACGTCACGCCACAGCAGACCCCGACGGCCCACGGGCCGGACCACGACCTCGACTCTCCCGCCACCGCGCCCTACGCTCCCCCGCCGGACCCCGTGTCCCTGGCCGAGCCGCCGCCCGCCTCCTTGCGCACGACGCTGCGCAGGGCCGCGTTCGGTGTGGTGGCGGGGGCGGTGCTGGTGACGGGTGCGGTGGTCGCGGTGCCCGACGACGACGATGGCGCGGCGCCGCTGCCGGGCCCGGTGTCGCGGGCGATGAGCGCGACGGCCGCGGGCTCCCCCGCCTCGCTCTCCGATCTGACGGCGCTCATCGGGGACCGGCAGAAGTGGGTCGGCACGCATCCCTCGGACGCGCGGTCGTGGGCGGTGCTCGGTTCGGCGTACGTGGAGTGGGGGCGGCGGGCCTCGGACGCGGCGTACTACACCCGGGCCGAGCAGGCGCTGAAGCGGTCCCTGAACGTGCAGCCGGGTGAGCGGGGCAACGAGGCGGCCTGGGTGGGCCTCGCCTCGCTCGCCAACGCCCGGCACGACTACACCTCGGCGAAGAAGTGGGGCGAGACCGTACGGGCTCGGCAGCCCAAGCAGTGGGCCGTGTACCCGGAGCTGATCGACGCGTACAACGGCCTCGGCGACTACAAGTCGGCGACGAAGGCGGTGGAGAAGTACGCGACGCTGCGGTCCGGTGTCCCGTCGCTGGGTCTGACGGCGGAGATGTACCGGGACCGGGGCTGGCGCGAGGACGCGCTGGCCACCGCCCAGGACGCCGCGAACCGGGCGAGGACTCCGGCGGAGAAGGCGGCCTGTCTGTCCCGGCTGGGCGAGCTGGCGTGGGAGCGGGGTGAGCCGGAGGAGGCGGTGGCCCAGTACGGGGCCGCGCTGCGCACCGATCCCGCCCATCACGCGTCCCTCGCCGGCCGGGCGCGGGCACTGGCGGCCCTGGGCCGCACGGACGAGGCGCAGCGCGACTACCAGGCCGCTCTGAAGAAGTCGCCGCGTCCGGCCTATCTGCTGGAGCTGGGCGAGCTGTACGAGTCGCTCGGTCTGGACGGCGACTCGGTCAACCAGTACACGAAGCTGCGGGCGGCCCTGGCCGGCAGCAAGGCGCGGGGCGTGGACGAATCGCTGCTCCTGGGCCGTTTCGAGGCCGCCCACGGGGACGCGGCCGCGGCGGTGGAGCTGCTGCGGGCGGAGTGGGACCGCGGCCACCACAGCGCGGCGGTGGCCGATGCGCTGGGCTGGGCGCTGCACCGCTCGGGCGATCCGGACGCGGCGCTGGAGTACGCGGAGCAGGCGGTCGACTCCGGCGGTCAGAACGCGTCGTACGCGTATCACCTGGGCATGGTCCAGCGGGCGTTGCGGGACTTCGGTCCGGCCCGCCGCCATCTGGAGGAGGCGCTGCGCACCAACCCGCAGTTCTCGCCGCTGGACGCGCCCCTGGCGCAGGAGGCGCTGGACACGCTGGGACTGCCCCCGGCGGGAGGTCCGCAGGACATGCAGCCGACCGCGCCGCCTGCGCCCGAGCCGTCGCGGGAGCCGTCACCGGCCACGGATCCGGAGCCCGCTCCGGTGGCGCCCGAGGCGCCGGCCGGGGAGGCCGCGCAGGCTCCGGGCGAGGCGCCGGCCCCGGCGGCCGGTCCGCCGGGGAAGAAGGCCGGGCCGGCGGAGTCGAAGGCCGCTGCCGCGCGGACCCCGGCGAAGCCGTCGGCCCCGCAGTCACCGGCGGGTCGCTGACGCCCCGTACCGCACGACAGGAGGGGGCGGGCCGGATATCCGGCCCGCCCCCTTTTCGCTGAGGGAACCGTGTCCGCCCACAGCGGCCCGACGCGCAGGGCCGGGCCCCTTCGCCGCACATGGCGGACCACCGTCGCAGCTTTTATCTGATCCTTACATTATCATGTATCGTGCGCGCGTTCGAACTTCTTGCAGACTCAAGGAAGAACCACCGATGAGCGTTCCGACGCCCCCCGCCGCCCCGCAGTACCCGCAGTTCCCGCAGGGGCAGCCCACGCAGGGGGCCGTGCCCGCGCCGCCCGCCGCGCCCCCGAAGAAGAACACGCTGAAGAAGATTCTCGGCGTCGTCGTCATGATCGTCGTCGCGGTGGTGGTGAAGCTCGGCATCGGTTACGCCTTCGGCGACTCACCGGTGCGCGCCGAGGTCGGCGACTGCGTCCAGGTCACCGGTGCCGAGAACAGCCCCGAGGTCGAGACCAAGGGCTGCGAGGACGCAGACGCCAACTACAAGGTCGTCAAGGTCATCGAGAACACCTTCGACATCAACTCCTGCACGGTCGGCGAGGCCGCGCTCGCGCAGGAGTGGGACGCCGACAAGTTCGTCCTCTGCCTGAACCCCGTGAAGAAGTAGGGCGCGTCGGGTGACACGACGGGCGGGCCGGAGACATCCGGCCCGCCCGTCTCGTGTCCCCCGGTGGATCAGAGGTTGCCGCGCTTCTCCTGCTCGCGCTCGATCGCCTCGAACAGGGCCTTGAAGTTGCCCTTGCCGAAGCCCATCGAGCCGTGGCGCTCGATCATCTCGAAGAAGACGGTCGGCCGGTCCTGGACCGGCTTGGTGAAGATCTGCAGCAGATAGCCGTCCTCGTCGCGGTCGACGAGGATCTTCAGCTCGCGCAGGGTCTCCACGGGCACCCGGGTCTCGCCCGCCCACTCGCCGAGGGTGTCGTAGTAGGAGTCCGGGGTGTCGAGGAACTGGACACCGGCCGCACGCATCGCCTTCACGGAGGCGACGATGTCGTTCGTGGCGAGCGCGATGTGCTGGACGCCGGCGCCGCCGTAGAACTCCAGGTACTCGTCGATCTGGGACTTCTTCTTGGCCACGGCCGGCTCGTTGATCGGGAACTTGACCTTGAGCGTGCCGTCGGCGACGACCTTGGACATGAGCGCGGAGTACTCGGTGGCGATGTCGTCGCCCACGAACTCCTTCATGTTGGTGAAGCCCATGACCTTGTTGTAGAAGCCGACCCACTCGTTCATCCGGCCGAGCTCGACGTTGCCGACGCAGTGGTCGACGGCCTGGAAGGTCCGCTTGGCCGGGGGCTCGACGATCGGGTCGGCGGCGGCGAAGCCCGGGAGGTAGGGGCCTTCGTAGCCGGTGCGCTCGACGAGGGTGTGGCGGGTCTTGCCGTACGTGGCGATGGCGGCCAGGACGACCGTGCCGTGCTCGTCCTTCACCTCGTGCGGCTCGGCGAGGCCGAGGGCGCCGTGCTCGACCGCGTAGGCGTACGCGGCGCGGGCGTCGGGGACCTCGATGGCCAGGTCGACGACGCCGTCGCCGTGCTCGGCCACATGGTCGGCGAGGAAGCGGCCGTGGTCCGTGGACGCCTTGATGACGGAGGTGAAGACGAAGCGGGCGGAGCCGTTGGTCAGGACGTAACTGGCGGTCTCGCGGCTGCCGTTCTCCGGTCCGGAGTAGGCGACCAGCTTCATGCCGAAGGCCGTCGAGTAGTAGTGCGCGGCCTGCTTGGCGTTGCCGACGGCGAAGACGACCGCGTCCATTCCCTTGACCGGGAAGGGATCGGCCTGCCGCGCTGTCTCGGGGGTGCTGTGCATCGTCTCAGTCATGCCCGAAGGTTCTCGCCGCTTCGCAAGGTGCGCAACAGTTCGTGAATTCACTGGGCAATCTGTTCACCACGTGGCCATGATGAGCGGGCGATCTGTACATGATGACCATCACAGGACCCCTCGGAGGCCGGCTGTGGCAATCGATCATCTGGACGGGCGGCTGATCGTGCTGCTGGCCCGCGAACCCCGGATAGGCGTCCTGGAGGCGTCGCGCCGGCTCGGCGTGGCGCGCGGCACGGTGCAGGCCCGGCTGGACCGCCTTCAGTCGAATGGCGTCATCCGCGGCTTCGGCCCGGACGTCGACCCGGCGGCGCTCGGCTATCCGGTGACCGCGTTCGCGACGCTGGAGATCAAACAGGGCCAAGGCGCCGATGTACGGGCCCACTTGGGTGGCGTACCGGAGGTTCTGGAGCTGCACACCACCACCGGGCACGGCGACATGTTCTGCCGTCTCGTGGCCCGTTCCAACGCCGACCTTCAGCGGGTGATCGACCGGGTTGTCGGATTTGATGGCATTGTCCGGGCCTCCACGGCCATCGTCATGGAGAACCCCGTGCCCCTGCGCATCATCCCGCTCGTCGAACAGGCGGCGCAGGACACCGACTGAGCCGAGGAGTGACGTGTGAGCTTCTGGGAGTACCTCGGAAATCGGCACCAGCAGTTGCTCACCGACGCGTTCCAGCACGCCAGCGCCGTCTTCCAGTGCATGGTCATCGCCACCGTCCTCGGCGTCCTGATCGGAGTGGTCAGCTATCGCAGCGGCTGGGGCTCCTCGGTGGCGATCACCTCGACGGCGACCGTCCTGACCATTCCGTCCCTCGCCGCGATCGGTCTGCTGATCCCGCTGGTCGGACTCGGGGTGGCGCCGACGGTGATCACCCTGACGCTGTACGGGCTGCTGCCCATCGTCCGTAACGCCATCGTCGGCCTGCGCGGCGTCGATCCTTCGCTCGTGGACGCGGCGAAGGGCATCGGGATGTCGCGGATCACCCGGCTCCGCAAGGTGGAACTGCCGCTGGCCTGGCCGCCGATCCTCACCGGCATCCGGGTCTCCACCCAGATGCTGATGGGGATCGCCGCCATCGCCGCGTACGCCTCCGGGCCCGGCCTCGGCAACGAGATCTTCCGCGGAATCGCCTCGCTGGGCAGTGCCAACGCCATCAACTCGGTGCTCGCGGGCACGCTCGGCATCGTCATCCTCGCCCTGCTCTTCGACGCCGCGTACGTGCTGCTGGGGCGGCTCACCATCCCGAGGGGGATCCGTGTCTGAGACCGTCGAGGCGACCGAACCGGAGCCGGCCGTCAACGCCACCTCCGGCGCGACCATCCAGCTGGAGGACCTGAGCAAGATCTATCCGGGCAACCCCAGCCCGGCCGTGGACAACGTGTCGATGGACATCAAGGCCGGCGAGACCGTCATCTTCGTGGGCCCGTCCGGCTGCGGGAAGTCGACCACGCTGAAGATGATCAACCGGCTGATCGAGCCGACCTCCGGCCGGATCAGGATCGGCGACGAGGACGTCACCGACATCGACCCGGTGAAGCTGCGCCGGAAGATCGGGTACGCGATCCAGTCGTCCGGGCTCTTCCCGCACATGACGGTCGCCGAGAACATCGCCCTCGTACCGAAGATGGTGGGCTGGTCGAAGTCGAAGGTGAAGGACCGGGTCGAGGAGATGCTCGACCTGGTCGGGCTCGACCCGCGCGAGTTCCACGGCCGCTATCCGCGCGCGCTCTCCGGTGGTCAGCAGCAACGCGTGGGCGTGGCACGGGCGCTGGCCGCCGATCCGCCGGTGCTGCTGATGGACGAACCGTTCGGCGCGGTGGACCCGATCACCCGCGACCACCTCCAGGACGAACTGATCCGGCTCCAGCACGAACTCCACAAGACGATCGTCTTCGTCACGCACGACTTCGACGAGGCGATCAAGCTGGGCGACCGGATCGCCGTACTGCGCGAGCACTCGCACATCGCGCAGTTCGACACCCCGGAGGCCATCCTCACCAACCCGACGGACGACTTCGTCTCCGGCTTCGTCGGCGCCGGTGCGGCACTGAAGCGGCTCAACCTCACCCGCGTACGGGACGTGGAGATCGCCGAGTTTCCGACGGTGACGGTCGACGACCCGCTCCAGTCCATCTTCAACAAACTGCGCAGCGGCCCGCACAACGAGCTGCTGATGCTGGACCGCAGGAACCGCCCGTACAAGTGGCTGCGGCGCGGCGACCTGATGCGGGCCCGAGGGTCGCTGGCGCGCGCCGGGCAGCTGGTGCACGACACGGTGACCAGGGACGCGACGCTGCACGACGCGCTGGAGGCGGTGCTGATCGACAGCGGCGGGCGGGTCGCGGTGACGGGGCGGCGCGGTGAGTTCATCGGCGTCGTCGACATGCACACCCTGATGAACTCCGTGCACGAGCTCCTGGAGGCCGACCGGCTGACCGCCATCGAGCACCAGCACGATCTGGAGGAGCTGCGCACCCATCAGACCGTCCAGGAGCTGGAGGGCGGTGCGGGCGCATGACTCCTCACTCCCCGACCGGCCCCCGCTCCAACGGGCCGGCCCCCGCGTCCGGCCGGGACCGTCCGCCGGGCGAGCACGACGTCAAGGGCCTCGCCTTCCATGACGAGGAGGAGGAACCGTCCCCGCCACCGGCCCGACCGCCGCGCCGCCTCACCTGGCGCAAGCTGGTGATCGTCCCCGCCGCGCTCGCGGTGGTGCTGGTCATCACGTACGTGTGGATCACGAACGTGGACCTCGACTCGATCGCGGAGAACTCCCTGGCCGGTGACACGGTCCAGCTGCGCTGGTGGCAGCACGTCAGGCTCACGGCCATCTCGACGTTCTGGGTGCTGATCATCGCCATTCCGCTGGGCATCGCGCTGACCCGGCGCGGTCTGAGCAAGGCCGCACCGCTGGTCACCGCCCTCGCCAACATCGGGCAGGCGACACCCGCGATCGGTCTGCTGGCGCTGCTGGTGATCTGGCTGGGCATCGGCCCGTCGACCGCCATCACCGGCATGGTGATCTACGCGGTCCTGCCGGTGCTCTCCAACACGGTGGCCGGCCTGAAGGCGATCGAACCGACCCTGGTGGAGGCCTCGCGCGGCATCGGCATGTCGGCGATGGGAACGCTCAGGAAGGTCGAACTCCCGCTCGCCGTCCCGCTGATCCTGGCGGGCGTACGGACCGCGCTGGTGCTGAACGTGGGCACGGCGACCCTGGCCACGTTCGGCGGTGGCGGCGGGCTCGGTGACCTGATCACCTCCGGTATCCAGACCCAGCGCATGCCGGTGCTGGTGCTCGGCTCCGTGCTGACGGTGGTGCTGGCCCTGCTGGTGGACTGGCTGGCGTCCCTGGTCGAGGTGGCGCTGACGCCGCGCGGACTCGAGGTGGAGCGATGAGGACCGGACGCATGCGTACGGCCCTGGCGGGCGCGGCCGCCCTGGCCCTGGTGATGGCGGGGTGCGGGCTGAAGAGCGGTTCCCCGATGGTGGACGACGTGGTGCCGGGTTCGGCCGGGCTGGGGCAGCCGCTGGACGGCGCCTCGCTGACCGTCACCTCGAAGAACTTCAGCGAGAACATCATCCTGGGCCAGATGATCGGGCTGATCTTCAAGGCCGCGGGGGCGGAGGTCCTGGACCGGACGAACCTGCCGGGCTCCATCAGCGCCCGTGAGGCGATCGTGCAGGGCGACGCCGACGCGATGTACGAGTACACGGGAACCGGCTGGATCACGTACCTGGGCCACGCCAAGCCGATCACCGACCCCCTGGAGCAGTGGCAGGCGGTACGCGCCGAGGACCGGAGGAACGGGGTGACATGGCTGCCGCAGTCCACCCTGAACAACACGTACGCACTGGCCATCAGCAAGAAGAACAACGCGAAGTACCACCTGAAGACGCTCTCCGACGTCGCCGCGCTGGCGAGGAAGAGCCCCTCGGCGGTGACGATCTGCGTGGAGAACGAGTTCGCCTCGCGCAACGACGGCCTGCCCGGCATGGAGAAGGCGTACGGGATGTCGATCCCCGCCGCCAACATCAAGAAGATGGACGCGGGCATCGTCTACACCCAGGTGTCGAAGTCCGACTCCTGCCTGCTGGGCGAGGTGTTCACCACGGACGGGCGCATCAAGGCAATGGACCTGGACGTGCTGACGGACAACAAGCACTTCTTCCCCAACTACAACGCGGCGCCCGTCATCCACACCGCGACGTTCGACAAGTACCCGGTGATCGCCGCCCTGTTGGACCCACTCAGCGCCCGTCTGACGACGGAGGTCGCGCAGGTGCTGAACGCCAAGGTGGACGTGGAGGGCGAGGACCCGCACGAGGTGGCGAAGGACTGGCTGATCGAGGAGGGGTTCATCAAGGCGGGGTGACGGGGGCTGCGCCGGAACCGGTCAGCAGCTCGGGATCTTCCCTCCGTGGTCCAGCGCCCGCAGCGAGTCCACCGCGCCCTTCAGGGTCGTGACCGGGATCAGCCGGAGCCCCTTCGGCAGTTCGGACTTCGCCTCCTTGCACTCGGCCTTCGGTACGAGGAAGACGGTCGCCCCGTCCCGTCGGGCCGCCTGCGTCTTGAGCGAGACACCGCCGACCGCGCCGACGTCGCCGTCCGCCTCGATGGTGCCCGTACCGGCGATGGTGCGGCCGCCGGTGAGATCGCCGCCGGAGCCGTCGCCGTCGAGCTTGTCGACGATGCCGAGCGCGAAGAACAGTCCGGCACTGGGGCCGCCCACGTCGGCCAGGTGCAGGGTCACGTCGACCGAGCCGGGCTTCTTGCCGAGGTAGTCCAGGGCGGCGTCGACCGCGGAGTCCTGCGACCGGGCCATGTCGTCGAGGTTGTGCTTCTCGATCTCCTTCTCGGAGCCGCCCGACGGGTAGACGGAGTCGCGCGGCATGACCGCCCGGTCCGTGCGGAACCAGCTGTCGATCACGTCACCGATCCCCACGTCGGCGGTGGGCCCGGTGGCCACGATCGTCGTCATCCGCAGCTGGCCCTCGGTGGGCCGGGTCGGGGCGCCCTCGATGCTGATCACGGGGGTGCCGTGGTCGTCCCCGAGCACGTTCGCCGTCGTCCCCGGCTGCGCCAGCGTGAACGGCAGCGGCGCGAAGGCGGCGACGCCGAAGAGGGCGAGGACCGGGAGGGCGCACAGGGCGAGGGTGCGGGGGCGCGAGTGGCGTGTGAACACCCACCCAATCTAACGGCCCGCGCGTGTGGGCTCGGCGCCACCACCGCCCGGCTTCCGTCCTCAATCGCCGGACAGGCTTTTCTGCGGCCCCGCCGCGGGGTGCGCACCTGTCCGGTGGGTGGGGGTGGGGTCCCTCCGGGGAGACTCCTCAAAAATGGCGTGTGCACCCCGGTACGTAGACGACCCGGGTCGTACGCCATTTTCTGCGGGGACTCCCCTGCACGCCCCCACCCGGCATCGCCTGCGTCTGCACGCCGGTGGGACTGCTGCCGCAGACGCGAGACGGCCGGTCCGGGGCCGTGCAGGGGAGTCCCCGCAGGACGACGAACAAATACCGGGGTCCGCTGCGTGGGACTGGAAACGTTCGTCGTCTGAGGAGACGCCCCGGAGGGGCACCGGACCCCCACCCGGGGGTCAAGGCGCACCCCGCGGGGCACCCGCACCCCATCAAGCCCGTCCGGCGCTTGAGGACGGAACCCCGCGCCAGGGACGCGGGGCAAGGCCGACGGGCCCCGCGCCCAGGAACCCCGCGCGCCCGCCCGGCCGAGGGCCCCGCCCCGCGTCAGCGAAGCGCGTCCGCGACCTCGCGTGCCGCGTCCACCACCCGCGGTCCCACCCGTTCCGGGACCGCGTCGGCGAGCATCACCACGCCGACGCTGCCCTCGACCCCCGTCACCCCCATCAGCGCGGCCGCGGCCCCGCTCGCCCCCGCTTCGAGCTCTCCCTGGGTGAGCGTGAACGCCGTCTCGCCCACCGGCTTCGCCCGGGCGGCGAGGATCGCCCGGCCCGCGGCACCCCGGTCGAGCGGGTGGCGGAAGCCGGCCCGGTAGGCCACGTGGTAGTCCGTCCAGGTGGGTTCGACGACCGCGACGGCGAGCGCGTCCGTGCCGTCGACCAGCGTGAGGTGCGCGGTGGCCCCGATGTCCTCGGCCAGCGAGCGCAGCGCCGGCAGCGCGGCCTCGCGGACGAGCGGATGGACCTGGCGGCTCAGGCGCAGCACGCCCAGCCCGACGCGCGCCCGGCCGCCCAGGTCCCGGCGTATCAGAGTGTGCTGTTCCAGTGTGGCGAGCAGACGGTAGACCACGGTGCGGTTCACGCCGAGTTTGTTGGACAACTCGGTGACCGTCAGGCCGTGGTCGGTGTCGGCGAGCAGTTTGAGGACACGCAGTCCTCGGTCGAGCGTCTGGGAGGTCTCCGCGGTCACGACGCCCTCTCCTCTTTGGGGTGAGCGGCGGCGGCTGTTCCCACGGGTTGTGCGCCGCCGGTCCCAGCGGCGACGCACGGAGAGGCCGCCGGCCTGGCCAAGGCACCGGCTGCGCTCCGCGGCGGCGCTGCCACGGGGCGTTCACATTTTTGGGACAGTAGCGAGCCAGTCCGCTCAGCGGAAGACCTCGTCCAGAATCCGGGCGTTCAAGAAAACGCGCTTGCGCCGGAAACACATAAGTGCCGGTCAGCGGGGCGTCGGCCGAACGGCGCGCATCTACGCGCGTCCAGGTCGGCCGACTCCCTCGCGACGCTCCGTGCACCGGATGTGAACCGGCGTTAACTCACCGTGAACAATTGCTGCACAGATTTTCCGTTCACGAGCACCTCGCAGGCCCGGATCGCCTTCGTCGCCGGGTCCCGGACGGTGAAGTTGAGGGCGAACGTGCCGTCGAGTCCGATGACCCGGGTGACGTAGGAGTCGGCGGTCTGCTTCCCGTCCGCGGTGCGTCCGGTGACGGACACCGTGGCGACGGGTGCGAAGCCCCGGCCGGTCACCTGGACCACCGTGCCGGGCGGGCCTTCGGGCGGCGAGAGCGCGAAGGAGGCGCCGGCCGGGGTGGTGCCGTCCTGGACGGTGAAGGCGGCTGTTTCCGTACGCGGGTTGACGAGGACCTCGCGGACGCGGAGGGCGACGGTGTCGGCCGCGTTGACGGTGAAGGTCTGGGAGAACGCGCCGTCGAGGCCGACCACCTTGGTGCGTACGGCGTCGGACGTCTTCGAACCGTCCGCCCGCAGCCCGGTGATGGACACGGTCGCCACCTTCGCGAAGCCCTGGCCGAGGACGGTGACCGCGGTGCCCCTCGGGCCGGACGCCGGGGTGAGGACGATGAAGGTCGGGGAGACGGTCAGCTCGGTGAGGGCCTGCTGTCCGCCCGCGGTGACCTGGAGTGCGTAGACGCCTCGGGCCGTGGATCCGGCGGCCGTGACCGTACCGGCGAGGGTGCCGTCGGCGGTGATCCGCAGGGTGGAGGCGCTGATGCCGGCGGCGTTGCAGCCGGTGCCGTCGGCGGCGCACAGGGCGGCGGCGGGGGTGACGCCGGAGGGCCAGCCGTCACCGGAGACGGCTATCGAGCCGCCCGGCTTGACCTTGGCGGTGCCCGCGGAGAGTGTCGCGGTGGCCTCGGTGACGGTGAAGGGCGTGGTCAGCAGGGTCGCCGGGTCGTTGGCCTCGTCGACCTGGATCGAGGCGATCGCCGGGTCCGAGACGGTGAAGTCGACGGAGAACGTGCCGTCGGGCCGGCTCTTCACGTAGACGGCGGTTTCGTCGAGTGTCGCTCCGCCGGCGTCGAGGCCGACGGTGTTGATCCACCGGTCCTGGTAGTAGTCGCTGCCGGTGACGGTGATGACGCTGCCGACGGGCCCGCTGGCGCGGGACAGGGCGATCGCCCGGGGGCCGGCGGGGACGAAGGCCTGGACGGTCAGGGGTGCGGTCGCCTCCTTCGTACCGTCGCCGACCTTCACGAGGTACGAGCCGTCCGGCACCGTGCCGGCCGCGGCGAGCACGGCGCTGCCGGTCAGCTGCCCGGAGCCGTTGATCGCGAGGGAGCTGCTCGCGAACTTCCCCGCGTCGCAGCCGCCGCCGTCCGCCGCGCAGAGCGAGGGCACGGGGGTGGCGCCGACGGTCCAGCGGCTGCCCGACAGGGCGACCGAGGTGGAAGGCCTGACCGCCGCGGTGGGGGCGATGAGGGTGGCCGGCTGGCCGGCGCTGCCCTCGGCCGTCACGGTGCCGATGGAGCCGCCGCCCGCGGTGATCTCACAGGTGGTCGTGTAGTTGGAGCCGAGCACCTTCGTGCGGGTGATGTTGCGCAGCGGGGTGAAGGTGATCGGGCCGCTCGCGTTGGCGGGGATGAGGAAGTCCCCCTCGTACGGCGGGATCTCGATCGGCTGCCCGGACGGGACGTCGAGGGCGACCTCGGGTCCGGTGACGGTGACCGTGCCGGTGGCGCCGCCGGACATGGCGAGGTCGACGCTCGGGGTGGTGGGCACGTCGTTGAGGCCGATTCCGCTGGTGGCGGGGGACGGGCCGAGCGTCACCTTGGCGTGCACCTTGCCGCCCGGGTCGACGACGTCGGGGGTCAGTTCGATGCCGAACTGCTGCGGCCCGGTCGCCTCGCCCTGGCCGGCGGGCAGGACGCAGTGGACGGTCGGGGTGATCGTGCCGGCGTGGGCGAGGGGGGCGAGCGCGACGGTTCCGCCGGTCCAGGCGAGTACGGCTCCGGCACCGAGGGCGACGGCGCGGCGCCATGCCGGGCTACCCGGTCTTCCGGTGGGTCTGCGATGCGCGAACATGCGGCTCCTCCAAAGGAAACGGAATGCGACTGATCCGAATGCGGAATGGACGACGCCCGTCTGCTCCATTGCCGTACGGAACAGACGGGCGTCCTTGGTGCTTTCTCTCGCGACCCTTTACAGCAGGGTCAGCGTGAGGGTGGCGCTGTAATCTCCGGGCCGGGTGAATTCGGGCACCGTGAGGGCCAGCCCCGCCTCTGCGTCGAACTTCCCGCCGGTGAACGGACGTGATCCGTCCGGATTCATCCGGCAGAGGCTCGCCGCCTCGCTCCCGAGCACGGTGGGTGATCCGGCGACCGGCGCCCCCACGCTCCCGTCCTGTGCCGTGCAGGCCGGTGCCCACCGCACCGCTCCGGCCGGGATGGTGCTCCCGTCGGCGCTCGTGAAGCCGGTGAGGGTGGCGGTCAGGGACCAGCCGCTGTTGACGCCGCGGGCGTCCTGCACCTCCACCCGGTTGAGGTGGGCGCGCTGCACTCCGCTGTCCGTGCCCAGGACCGTCTCACCGAAGTCGACGGTGTCGCCGTCCTGCGTCATGGACAGCGTCCCCGCCCTGACCTGGGTGGACAGTTGCTGCTCGGCCGTGCTGCCGCCCCCGCCGCCACCGGTGGTGACGGTGAACGGGAGGGTGCGTACGGTCGCCGGGTCGTTGCCCTCGTCGGCCTGGACGGCGGCGACGGCGTCGGAGATGACGGTGAACTCGACGGCGAAGGTGCCGTCCGCGCCGCTCTTCACATAGACCGCGCTGTCGTCGAGCGTGGTGCCCGAGGCGTCGAGGCCGATGACGTTGATCCAGCGGTCCGGGTTGTAGTTCCGGCCGCTGACGGTGATCACGCTGCCGACGGGACCGCTGTCGGACGACAGCGCTATCTCCCGGTTGCCGGCCGCGACGGCTTCGACGGTGAGGGGGGCGGTGGCCTCCTTGGTGCCGTCGTTGACCTTCACCTGGTACCGGCCGTCGGGCACGGCTCCGGCCTCGCCGAGGGTCGCGGTGCCGGTGAGTGTGCCGTAGGAGTCGATCCTCAGGGTGTGCGAGGTGAACTTCAGCGGATCGCAGCCGCCACCGCCCTCCGCGCACAGCGACGGCACGGGGGCCGCGTCCGGGGTCCATCCGGAACCGCCCAGCTTCACTGCGGTGTTCGGGCGTACCGGGTCGGCGGGCGCGGTCAGGTCGGCGGGCTCCGCCGCGGAGCCCTCCGCGGTGACCGTGCCGATGGAGCCGCCGCCGTCGACGATGTCGCAGGGTGTCTCGAAGACCGATCCGAACACCTTGGTCTGCGTCAGCGTGCGGATCGGAGCCAGTGAGATCTCGCCCGAGGCGTCCGCCGGAAGCAGGAAGTCACCTTCGAACGGAGGGAACTCCATGGGCGTGTTGACCGGGACGTTCATGGAGAACTCGGCGCCCCGCACCGTGACGGTGCCCGTGGCTCCGCCGGACATCGCCAGGTCGAGGCTGATGGTGGTCGGCACGTCCTCCAGGGCGATTTGGCTGGTGGCCGGGGACGGGCCCAGCGTCACCTTCGCGTGCACCTTGCCGCCCGGTTCGACGACGGCCGGCGACAGGTCGACGGTCATCTCCTGCGGCCCCGTCGCCTCGCCCTGTCCCGCGGGCAGGACGCAGTGCACGGTCGGGGTCACCGTCCCGGCCGCGGCCGCGGCCGCCGGAATGTCGGGCGGGGACGGTGCGGCCGTCGCCCCGACGCAGCCCAGTGACAGTACGAAGCAGGCCGCGAGCAGACCGGTCACACCGGGTCTTCGTCGTCGGATCACCTGACACCCTTTCATGGACCATTGATTGCGCACATTGAGGAGGTCACGTGCAGAGAAGTCAAGAGAGAGCCAATTGATCCTTTCGGAAATGCCCTAAAGGGATTTTGGAAGACGTTCCTCACATACCTGTTGACTTCTTCGAAGATCACCGTTTCACTGCTGCCGACATGCCGGGCCCGGCACGCAGATCCGCACGTTCAGCGAAATGCACCGAGTGCAGCGAGACGGCGGATCCACGGAATTCAAACCGGAAGGAGTTCCACCCGTCATGTCGATCTCTTCCACCCGCACGTCGCACCGAAGACGCCTGCCGCTGGTCCTGGCGGCGGCGTGTTCGGCCGGCGCCCTGCTCGCCCTGTCGTCCCCGACCGCGTCCGCGGTGGCCCCGCTCACCGCGACGGCCACCTTCAACTGCGGCTCGTGGGGCAGCGGTCTCGCGACGCTGACCGCCGCCGACAGCGGCACGGTCAAGTCCATCAAGATCACGTCCTCGGCCATCACGATGCCGGCCGGCACGAGTGCCGACCCGAACAGCATCACGACGACGCTCAAGATGACCAAGACCTCGGGCGGCGTCACCAGTCAGGTCCAGTTCTCAGCGAAGCTCAACCCCGGTATGAGCGGCGGAAACCCGATCACCCTGGGGCCGCTGAAACTCACCTCCGGCACGCTCGCGGCCGGGGACAGCACCAACACCGTGGTGCTGCCCACTCCCCCGAGCGCCACCAACTGGTCACTGCAGATCGTGGCCTCGTCCCCGACGTCCGCCACCGTGCCGTGTGTGGCGACGTCTGCCCTGTCCGCTCCGTTCGTCTGGTAGCGGCCCCCGCATGACGCCGGCCCGGAGCGGGGAACCGTTGTTCCCCGCTCCGGGCCGGTGCGCCGGAGTGCCGTCGCGGACTCACGTCATGCGGGTGGCCCACTCCTGGACCTTCTTGATCCGCTGCTCGATCTGCCCGGCCGTGGCCTCCGCGCTCGGCGGCCCGCCGCACACCCGGCGCAGCTCGGTGTGGATGACCCCGTGCGGCTTGCCGCTCTGGTGCGTGTAGGCGGACACCATGGTGTTCAGCTGCTTGCGCAGCCCGAGCAGCTGCTTGTGCGTGACCACCGGCCGGTCCTCGGCCGGCTTCTCCAGCAGGTCGGCCTCCGAGGCCGGCTTCTGCCGGCTGTGCGCGATCTGCCGGGTCTGGCGCTTCTGGAGCAGCAGCTGCACCTGGTCGGGTTCCAGCAGCCCGGGGATGCCGAGGTAGTCCTGCTCCTCCTCGCTGCCCGGGTGCGCCTGCATGCCGAACTCGGCACCGTCGTACAGCACCCGGTCGAAGACCGCGTCGGACTCCAGCGCCTCGAAGGGCAGCTGCTCCTCGGTCTCCTCGTCCTCCAGCTTCTCGGCGTCGGCGAGGAGCTTGTCCTCCTCGGAGAACGGGTTCTCCTCGTCACTGCCCTTCTTGGGCTTGTCGAGGACGTGGTCCCGTTCGACCTCCATCTCGTTGGCGAAGTCGAGGAGCATCGGGATGGTGGGCACGAAGACGGAGGCGGTCTCGCCGCGCCTGCGGGAGCGCACGAAGCGGCCGACGGCCTGGGCGAAGAAGAGCGGCGTCGAGATGGTGGTGGCGTACACGCCGACGGCCAGGCGCGGCACGTCGACGCCCTCCGACACCATGCGGACGGCGACCATCCAGCGCGATCCGTCCTCGGTGAACGTGTCGATCTTCTTCGACGCGGCCTTCTCGTCGGAGAGGACGACGGTGGGCTTCTCGCCGGTGACCTTCTTGAGGATCTTGGCGTACTCGCGCGCCGACTCCTGGTCGGTCGCGATGACGAGCCCGCCCGCGTCCGGGATGCCCTTGCGGACCTCGGTGAGCCGCTTGTCGGCGGCGCTGAGGACGTTGGGGATCCAGTCACCCGTGGGCGAGAGCGCGGTGCGCCAGGCCTGCCCGATGGCGTCCTTGGTCATCGGCTCGCCGAGCCGGGCGGCGATCTCGTCACCGGCCTTGGTGCGCCAGCGCATGTTGCCGCTGTAGCTGAGGAAGATGACGGGGCGGACGACGCCGTCGGCGAGCGCGTTGCCGTAGCCGTAGGTGTAGTCGGCCGAGGAACGCCGGATGCCGTCGTTGCCCTCCTCGTACGCGACGAAGGGGATCGGGTTGGTGTCCGAGCGGAAGGGTGTGCCGGTGAGGGCGAGCCGGCGGGTCGCCGGGTCGAACGCCTCCTGGCACGCCTCGCCCCAGGACTTCGAGTCACCGGCGTGGTGGATCTCGTCGAGGATCACCAGGGTCTTGCGCTGCTCGCACCGGTTGCGGTGCAGCATCGGGCGGACTCCGACGCCCGCGTACGTGACCGCGACCCCGTGGTACTCCTTGCTCACGGGACCCGCGCTGTACTCGGGGTCGAGCTTGATCCCTATCCGGGCGGCCGCCTCCGCCCACTGCTTCTTCAGGTGCTCGGTGGGCGCGACGACGGTGATCTGCTGCACGACGTGGTGGTGGAGCAGCCATGAGGCGAGGGTCAGCGCGAAGGTGGTCTTCCCGGCGCCGGGGGTCGCGACGGCGAGGAAGTCGCGCGGCTGCTCCTGGATGTACCTCTCGAGGGCGCCCTGCTGCCAGGCTCGCAGCTTGCCGGCCGTGCCCCAGGGGGCGCGGCCGGGAAAGGCGGGTGAGAGGTGGTGGGAGGCGGTAGTAGTCACGGTCTCCGGTTCGGGTCTCTCGGGTACGTGTGGTGCTGTCCGCACGGACCGGGACGGGCCCGTACGCGATACGACAACCGGGCCACCTTACCGGGGGGCGGGGTGCGATCGGCCTCGGACCGGCCCGCCCCGCACGGAATTGCGACGGCTCTCACACCGCGTCGGCGACCAGGTCGCGCAGCCCCTGGGAGATCGCCTTGACTTCGTCCATTTCGCCCGTGGCGACCGCGATGACCAGGCGTTCGGCCGCGTCGATGTCGGGCCGGAGATCGACCCCGTTCATCGCCAGGAAGGTCATGCACGACAGCCAGGCAGTCCGCTTGTTGCCGTCGAAGAGCGGGTGGTTGATGGCCAGGGACTGGAGGAGCGCGGCTGCCTTGTCGATGATGTCCGGATACGCCTCCTCGCCGAACATGGCCGCGGACGGCCGATGGGCGGCCGACTCCAGGAGCCCGGCGTCGCGGACCACGATCTGCATGTCCGGGCAGGCGTGATCCGCGATGACGAGGATGTCTTCCGAGCTCAGGTAAACACAGCTCACTTCAGCCGCTCCATGAGCTCGCTCCACTTGGCGGCCTGTTCCTTGGCCGTCTTGCGGACGATGGCCTGCTGGGCGGTCCGGGCCAGGTAGTCGTCCACCGCCTGGAGCAATATGGCGTGCATGCTCGTGCCCTCCTGCTCGGCGCGCTGCTTGAGTGCTTCGGTCTGGTCGTCACGAAGACGCAGGTTCATGGCCATACCAGAACGGTACCACCGCATGGGGCCAGATCAGTACCAGTTAGGACGTCCGCACCCGCGTAGCCACCCAGGCCCCCACCAGCGCCACCCCCGCCATCGGCAGGAACACCACCGCGAACGCCCCCGGGTGCGAGCCGGACGCGCCCGCCTCCACCGCCTCGTGCACCGCGCCCACCGCTCCCCCGCCGAGCGCCGCGAACGCCGCGCCGCCCGCGGCCAGCAGCAGGACATTGGAGAGGCCGTCGGAGATCTGCAGGGCGGCGGAGTTCGCGCCCGCCTCCTCCGGCGCCGACAGCTTCAGCAGCAGCACGCTCGTCGAGGCGATCACCATGCCCATGCCGAAGCAGCCGAAGGCCCAGGCCACGGCGACCGTCCAGACCGGCACGCCGTCGATCAGCACCGCCGGAGCCGCAGCTATCGCCGCGGCGACCAGCACCATGCCGCCCACCATCAGCCGCTCGCGGTGCGGTTCGAAGCGCGGCCGTGACTGTACGTACGAGCCCAGCGCCCACGTCAGGCCGCCGGCGGCGAGCGAGAAACCGGCCAGCGTCGGGGACAGGCCGCGCTGGGTGACCAGCATCAGCGGGACGAACGACTCGGCGGCGATGAACGATCCGGCCGCCACCCCGCGCAGCAGCACCACCGCGGGCAGCCCGCGCGCCGCGCGACCGGTGCCCGGGGGCAGGAGGCCGCGGATCGCCGGGACGAGCAGGGCGACACCGGCGGCGGCCGGCAGCAGGGAGAACCAGTTCCGCTCCTGCCCGGCGTACTGGAGCAGACCGGCGCCCAGCGAGATGCCAAGGGCCAGCGCGATGCGCCGGCGGTCGTACGGCTCCACGGGCGCGGCCGCGTCGGCGGGGCCGGACGCCATCCGCCGGATCGCGGGGAGCGCGAGCACCAGCGGGAAGACGACCAGCACGGGGATGCCGACGAAGACCCAGCGCCAGCCCAGGTGCTCGGTCACGCTTCCGGCGGCCAGCGGCCCGACGACGGACGGGATCACCCAGCTCGCGGCGAACGCGGCCAGGATCGCCGGCCGCAGACGCTCCGGGTAGGCCCGGCTGATCACCACGTACAGCGCGACGATCACCAGCCCGCCGCCGAGCCCCTGCACGGCCCGGCCCGCGATGAACATCCACATGGTGCCCGCGGTCCCGGACAGCAGCAGCCCCGCCCCGAAGGCACTGATCCCGGCGGCGAGCGGTGCGAGCGGCCCACGCCGGTCCGCCCACTGGCCGGACAGCACCATGGCGAAGAGGCTGGTGGTGAAGTACGCCGAGAACGCGAACGCGTACAGCGGGATGCCGTGCAGCTCACGGGCCGCGACCGGCATCGCGGTCCCGACCGCCGTCGCCTCGAAGGCGATCAGGAAGACGACGGAGACGATGCCGATGCTCAGCGCCCGGTAGGTCCGCCCGAGGACGCCTTCGGGCGCCGTGGCGACCGCTGCCCCCGGTATGTCGTCGGTGTCTTCGGTGCGGGGCGAGACATCGGCGTCACGCGGTTCCAGGGCGGTCATGAGCCCAAGGGTAAGGGGCGAAATCCGGCATGGGACCTGTCGTGGGTCGCTCCGGTTCTCGTCCGTTGGTCGTAGGACCGGGACGGGCGGGACCGCCGGCCATCGTGAACGCCGTATGGCAGTCGCGTTGCACGGCGGCACGCGCCCTTGTCCGCCCGGCCGCCACGGGAATACGGTCGATCCACAGCAGCACGGCATCACCCGCACGACCGTGTGCCCGAGAGGCTCAGGGGCTCGACTGCAACTCGAGTTACACCGGTTCGAATCCGGTCACGGTCTCCACACCGGTCCGCCCGCCCCTCACGACGAGGGGCGGGCGGACCGTCGTTCCGGCAGGGTCAGCGGCCGGACACCGCGTCCGGCTCCCGGTCGCCCGCGACCGCCGGCCCGGCGGGCTCCGCGCTCCGGCCGCGCGCCTTGCGCACCGCGTACGCGATGAGGACGACGGCCAGACTGCCGAGACTCGTCATCAGCTGGGTGCGCTGGTCGGCGATGACCGCCATGGCCACCAGCACCGCCCCGAAACCGGCCATCACCACCCAGGTGAGGTACGGGAAGAGCCACATCCGCAGGGTCAGCCGCTCGGGCGCCTCGCGCTCCAGCCGGCGCCGCATGCGCAGCTGGGACACGCCGATCATCAGGTACATGAAGATGGCGATCGCGCCCGAGGAGTTCACCAGGTAGGTGAAGACGGTGTCCGGGGACAGATAGGCCAGGAGCACCGAGATCCAGCCGACCACGGTTCCGGCGAGGATCGCGCGGGCCGGGACCTGGCGCTTGTTCGTGGCCACCAGCCAGGTGGGGGCGTCGCCGTGGGTGGCAAGCGCCCGCAGCATCCGCGAGGAGACGTACACCGAGGAGTTGAGCACGCTCAGCACGGCCGTCAGGATCACGATGTCCATCACGACGCCCGCACCCGGCAGCCCGATGATCTTCCAGGCCGCGACGTACGGACTGGCCAGGACCTGGGCGCTGTCCCACGGCACGATGGTGACCACCAGGACGATGGAGCCGACGTAGAAGAGGATGATCCGCCAGATGATCCCGGTGGTGGCCCGGGCCACCGAACGCTCGGGCTCCTTGCTCTCGGCGGCGGCGATGGTGACGATCTCGGCCCCGCCGAACGCGAAGATGACGACGACGATCGCGGAGAAGATCGCGGTGAAGCCGTTCGGGGTGAAGCCGCCGTGCGCGGTCAGGTTGGAGAAGTCGAAGGACGAGTCCGGCCAGGCGCCGAAGACGTAGAGGCCGCCGACGATCAGGAAGGCCACGATCGCGGCGACCTTGACGGAGGAGAACCAGAACTCGAACTCGCCGAACGACTTCACGGAGAGCAGATTGGTCGCGGTCATCACGACCATCAGGCCCATGGCCAGGACCCAGAGCGGCAGGTCGAGCCACGCGTGCAGGATCGCCGCGCCCGCGACGGCCTCCACGGCCACGATGATGACGTAGTAGTACCAGTACAGCCATCCGATGGTGAAGCCCGCCCACGGCCCGATGGCGGTGCGGGCGTAGTCGGCGAAGGAGCCCGCGGACGGCTTCGCGACGACCATCTCGCCGAGCATCCGCATGGTGCACAGCACGAGCGCGCCGGCCAGGCAGTAGGACACGATCGCGGCGGGGCCCGCTGTCTTGATCACCGAGCCGCTGCCGACGAACAGGCCGGCGCCTATCGCGCCACCGATCGCGATCATCGACATGTGGCGGTTGCGCAGGGAGCGGCTGAGTTCCGGTTGCGGGCTCTGCGGTTCTTTCTGCGGTACGGAGGAAGTCATGGCAGCTCCAGTCGGGGGCAACGTCGTACAAGTCGTACAAGGGGGCGGGGAAACCCCTCGGGCGGGTGCGGGCGCGCCGTCGGGAAGCGGCGGCCCCGGCGGGCGGAACGGGTTCCGGCCGGGGCCGCGGTTGCTCTCAGGTCCAGTCGCCCTCGCGGCCGCCGCCGATCACCCAGCTGAGCGACCGGAAGCGGCGCAGCGCCGTCACGGCGTCGGAGGTCCGGATGCGGACGGTCCGGGGGCCGGAGAGTTCGACTCCGGACAGTGCGCTCGCGCGGTCCGCGAGGTGCGGGCTGTCCACGTCGACCTCCACCACGTGCGGTGCGGGGCGCGCGGCGGGCCGGGGCGGGGGCGAGGAGAGCGCCGCCGCGGCCTCGCGGCGGATGTCGGCCGTCGTGACGGCCGGGGTGCGGCAGACGGCCGCATGCCGGGAGATCGCCTTCTTGACGGTGACGGTCCGGCAGCCGGGGGCGTACGCGGCGGCTTCGCGGCAGGTCACGTCGTCGCCGGTGACGAGGACGACCGGGACGCCCGCCTCGGCGGCGACCAGGGCGTTGAACCCGCCCTCGCCGACGGGCTCGCCGTCGATACGGACGCCGAGGATGCTGTGCGAGAGATAGGTGTGAGCGAGGACGCCCTGTTCGCCGGCGCCGGTGTGGTAGCCGACGAACGCGACGGCGTCGATGCCCTCCTCCAGTCCTTCCAGCATCCCGAGCGGCTTGTGCCGGCCGACGATCAGGACGGCGCGGGGGTCGAGTTCCTCGATGAGGACGTTGTCCATGCCGCAGTGCGCGTCATTGACGACGATCTCGTCCGCTCCGGCGTCGGCGAACCCGGCGACGGCGGCGTTGACGTCCTGGGTGAGCAGCCGGCGGAAACGTTCGTAGCGCGGTGTCCCCGTGGTGACGTCCGCCGGGGAGACGGTGCCCGTCGCCCCTTCCATGTCGGCGGATATGAGGACGCGCTTCATCCCGCCGCCTCCTGCTTCGCTCCGTCCTCGCACAGCGCCACGAGGGCGTCCGCGTGGGAGAGGCCGCTCTCCTCGACGACCTCGCGGATGCTCTGGGCCTCGCGGACCATGGCGAGGCGGACCTGTCCGGCCGCGTCCGTGCGGTAGCCGTACACGGCGGGTCTGGGCAGGGAGTTGTACGAGAAGTGCGAGGAGAAGTAGTACGCGCCGGTGTCGTACAGCGCCACCACGTCACCGGGCTCGATGGCCGGGAGTTCGCGGGCGGTCGCGGTCAGGTCCCCGGCGAAGCAGCACGGTCCCGCGATGTCCACGACCTGGAGCGGGCCGTCCTTGGCGCGGCCCCCGGCGTCGAACACGCCGACGCGCAGGGGCCAGGCGTCCGGCATGAACACGGTGCGGGTGGCCACCTGGGCGCCGGCGTGGGTGACGGCGATGCGCCGGCCGCCGGCGGACTTGGTGTACTCGACGACCGAGCCGATGGTGCCGCTCTTCGCCAGCAGCGAGCGGCCGAACTCGGTGACGAGTGTGTAGCGGCCGTCGAAGAGCCCGGGGGCGGCGTTGCGCAGCTCGGCCACGTAGTCGGAGAAGGTGGGGCGGTCGTCCTCGGTGTCGAAGTTGACGGGCAGGCCGCCGCCGATGTCCAGGCCGGTGATCTGAGCGCGCCCCAGCAGACCGTTGATCCGCTCCGCGAGGTCGTACGCGGCGCTGACACCCTGCGCGATGAGCGGCAGCGGGCAGCCCTGCGAGCCGACGTGTGCGTGCAGGCGGTTGAGCCAGGGGCGCCGGGTGAAGGCGTCGATCACGGCGTCCACGGCGCCCGGATCGCGCAGCGCGACGCCGAACTTGGAGGTCGCCGTGGCGGTGCTCATCGCGCCGATGGCGCCGGCGCCGACCTGGGGGTTCACCCGCAGCCCGATGGGTCCGGACGGCTCACGGCCGGCCAGCAGACGGTCGACGCGCTCCAGCTCCTGGAAGTTGTCCAGGTTGATCGCGATGCCGTGCTCCAGCGCGAACTCCAGCTCCTCGACCGTCTTCGCCGGGCTGTCGAAGACCAGCCGGTCAGGGCTGAAGCCGGCGGCGAGGGCCTGCTCCAGCTCGCCGGGCGAGGCGACCTCGCAGCCCATGCCGGCCTCGGCGAGCAGCCGCAGTACCGGCACCAGTCCGCATGCCTTGGCCGCGAACGTGTGGTGGACCGTGGCCGGTCCCTCGAACGCCTCGTTCAACGCGTCCACCGCGGCCAGTACCCCGTCGACGTCGAGGAGGCCGACCAGGGGCGCGCCGGGGCCGAGCAGCCCCTCCTCGACGGCATGCGCGAGCGCCGCCTCGCGGGCCCGCTTGCGCTGGGGGACCGAACCGGATGTCACCTGAACCACACTCCTGAGGGATCGCTCGTGCGCCGCGCTCGTGCGGCCGCGGGCCGTTGTGCCCAGCTTCGGGGTGCGGAGCCCGGCATGTCTTCGTCGGCCACGACCATGCCTGGCCGGTTGCGCTGTCCGGGACGACAACTGAATGATCATGAGAGGGCGTGCCGTCCCTGACGACGCCTCAGCCGGTACGCCTGTCCAGGCGCAGTCCCACGTCCGCCAGCAGCCGTACGGCCGGGTCCGCCAGGTCGACCCCGAACAGGTCCCTGGCCCGGCGCAGCCGGTACCGCAGCGTGTTGGGGTGCACGTTGAGGCGCCGTGCGGCGGCGGCCGTGTCGCCGAAGGCGTCGAGGTGCGCGGCGACCGATTCGGCGTACCGCGATCCGTGCGCCCGGTCGTGCGCGGTCATCGCGTGCACCGGCCCCTCCATCGCCCCCCACAGCGGCTCCACCCGGTCCAGCAGCCGCAGCACCGCGGCCTCGGCCGCCACCTCCGCGTACGACGCCACCGCCGAGGCGGTTCCGCCGGCGGGCAGGCGGGCGGCCCGCTCCCTCAGCACCCGTACCACCAGCTCCGCCGCGTCACGGGAGGCGGGCAGCTCCGCCAGGTCCTCCACCACGGGTCCGGCGCCGGCGAAGACGACGCCGCGCGGCACGCCGCGGGCCGTCGCCAGCAGGGTGCGGGCGGGATCCGTCTCGCCGTCCACGGCCGGCACCAGGGCGTACAGCCGCTGCCCCGACCGCGCGGTCACACACCCCGGGCGGTAGGCGGCGGCCTGCAACGCGAGTACGTCCAGCACCCGTTGTCCCACGTCGCCCGGCGCGGGCTCCGGGCCGTCGTGCGCCTCCGCCACCATCACCGCGTACGGCCGGCCCCGCACGATCCCGACGTCGTGCGCCGCCTGCGCGCTGCCCGCCAGGAGCGCGTGCACCGCGCCCTCACGCGCCCGGGCCGCGGCCCGGCCCCACGTCCGGTGGTGCGACAGGTGCGGGACCGCGGCCCGGCCCGCCGTCCGCAGCGCGGCGCCCGCGTCCTCGGCCAGCGGGCGCCCGTCCGTTGCGGCCCAGATCGAGCCGAGGACCTCGGATCCGTGCCGCACCGCGACGGCCAGCCGCTCGGCGTACCGGTCGTCGGCGGGGAGCCGCACCACGTCGTCGGTGTTCCACAGGGCCTGGAAGAAGCCGCTCTCCCGCAGTTCGGCGACCCGCCAGCGGGGCACCTCCTGGCCCAGGATCGTGAGCCTGCGCATCGGATCGGGCTCATGGTCCATGCGTGAGTACGCCAGCACCCGGGACTGCGGGTCCTCGATCGTGATCGCGCCGCCGACGAGGTCCGCCACGGTGTTGGCCAGGCCCGACAGATCGCCCAGTCGCAGACCGTCCACCCCGGCCGTGCCCGCGGACCGGTCGGGGACGCTGTGCACCAGCGCCGTCCGCAGCCGGCCGAGCACCTCGGTCCAGCCCTGCTCCGGCCGCCGGGTCAGCAAGGCCGTGCGCCCCCGCTCCGCCGCCTCCAGCAGGGCCGTCCGGGGCCCCCTGGTGCCGCGCCGCATCACCACGGCCGCGGCCCCGGCGCGGTCCGCGGCGCGCAGCACGTCGACCGCATCGGGCGAGGCGACCTCCACACCGACGGCCAGCAGGACCGTGCCGGTGGCCGTCCACGCCTCCTCGTCCCGCTCCTCGCCCGGGTCGTGCAGCACCACGTCGCGGACGCGCACACCGGTGCCGTGCGGTGCCACGACGACGTCGAGCGTCCCGGCGGCGATCAGCGCGAGGAGCTGCGCCAGGGTGGGGCCGCTTTCGGACCGGTCCGCTTCGCTTTCGGACCGGTCCGCTTCAAAGGGGTGCATCCGCACATAGTGACCCTGACCGGCCCGGCGCGGCCATGCCCTGCGTCACTGCGCCGGGGCCGGGATCAGGACTTGGGAGCGGCGACGGCCGCCTGCGGTCTGATCGGGAGGCGGTTGACCGGGCGTCCGGTGGCCGAGCGGACCGCCGCGGCGACCGCGGCCGGCGACGTCACGACCGGGACCGCCGAGGCGGGCTTGGCGCCGAAGGGGGCCACCACGTCGCGTTCCTCGACGAGCTTGACGATGCGGATGTCCGGAGCGTCCAGCGCCGTCGGCAGGGCGTAGCCCGTCAGGTCGGGGTGGCGGACGAGACCGCGGGCGCTGCGGAGGTTCTCCGTCAGAGCGGCCCCGATGCCCTGGGTGACGCCCGCCTCGATCCGGGTCGCCAGCTGGGACGGGTTGAGGACCCGGCCGACGTCCTGGGCGACCGCCATCTCCACGACACGGACCGAACCGAGCTCGATGTCGACGTCCACGACCGCACGGATGGCGCAGAACGCGAGGCCGACGAAGGCATCGCCCTGGCCGGTCTCGTCGAGCGGTTCGGTGGGGTGGGGGCGGCACTGGGCGGTGGCCCAGAGTTCCTTGCCGTCCATCGCCTCCGTGACGGTCGTGGAGAGCACTCCGTCGTAGCTGGTGATCTTGCCGTCGGCGATCTGGAGGAGCTCGGTCGACATGCCGAACTTGTGGGCCAGCGGCTGGAGCAGCTGCGTGCGGACCATCTTTGCCGCGCGTTCGACCGCTCCGGCGGAGACCCAGGTGTGGCGGCCGTGCGTCGCGGGACCGGCCGGGGGCTGGTCGGTGTCGACGGACGCGACGTGCACCTCTTCGATGCCGAGCGTCTCCTGCACGACCTGACGGGCCAGCGTGGTGAAGCCCTGCCCGGTCTCGACGGCGGCGCAGATGACGGTGGCGACGCCGTCGTGGACCCGGACGGTGGCCGTGGAGACCTCGTCGGTGCCCTCGGCGCCGAGCATGTGGACCATGCCCAGCGCGTACCCGACCCCGCGCCGCACGGCGCCGGGTTCACCCGCGCCCTCGGGGCCGCCGGGCAGCAGCCAGTCGTCCTCCGGGGAGTCCTTGGGCAGCGAGGGCAGCGGGAAGTCCCGTACGGAACGCAGGAGCTCCGCGACCGGGGCGGGGCAGGTGACCGTCTGCCCGGTGGGCAGGATGTCGCCGGTGGACAGCACGTTGCGCATCCGCAGCTCGGCCGGCTCGATGCCGAGCTTGGCCGCGAGCTTGTCCATCTGGCCCTCGTACGCGGCACAGACCTGCATCGCGCCCTCGCCCCGGACATGGCCGGAGGGCGGGTTGTTCGTCCGGACCGCCCAGCCCTCGATGAAGGCGTGCGGCACGACGTACGGACCGCAGGCGAAGGCGACCGCGGCGGCCAGGGACTCCGAGGAGGCGTCCGCGTAGGCGCCCGCGTCCAGGAGGATCTGGGCCTCGACCTTGACCAGCCGGCCCTCGGCGTCCGCGTGGTGGCGGTAGCGGAGCAGCGTGGGGTGGCGGTGCGCGTGGCCGAGGAAGGACTCCTCGCGGGTGGCGGCCAGCTTGACCGGGCAGCCGGTGCGCAGGGCGAGCAGGCCGAGCGGGAGCTGGAAGCCGGGGTCCTCGCGGTCGCCGGTGGCGCCGGGCACCCCGGTGACGACGACCTTCACCCGGTCGGGTTCCAGGCCGAAGCAGGCGGCGGCGAGGTCCCGGTCGGTGTGCGGGTCGGTGGACGCGGTGTAGATCTCCACGCCGCCGTCGGGGCGGGGCACGGCGAGTCCGGCCTCGGCGCCGATGGGCGCCGGGTCCTGCCGGCCGATGCGGTACAGGCCCTCGACGACGACCTCGCCGGTGATCTCGGGGTCGCCGTAGCGCAGCGGGATGTGGCGGATCAGGTTGCCGTCGGGGTGCAGCGGCTCGGCGGCGAAGGCCTTCTCCGGGTCGGTGACCGGTTCCAGCACCTCGTACTCGACGGTGATCGCGGCGGCGGCCAGCCGGGCGGTGTCCGGGTGGTCGGCGGCGACGGCGGCGATCGGTTCGCCGTGGTGGCGGACCAGCTCGGACGCGAAGACGGGGCGGTCGACGACGCGGCGGCCGTAGGCGCTGTCGCCGGGGACGTCCTCGTGGGTGACGACCGCGCGCACACCGGGCATCTCGGCGGCGGCCGAGGTGTCGATGGACAGGATGCGGGCGTGCGGGTGCGGGGAGCGGAGCACGGCCGCCCAGAGCAGTCCCTCGGCCCACAGGTCGGCGGCGTACGGGAACGTGCCCTCGGTCTTGGCGCGGGCGTCGGCGGGCGGCAGGGAGGCGCCGAGGCCGAGCAGCGGCTGCTCGGTTCCGGGGCCGCCCGGGCCGTCCAGTGACGGGATGCTGATCGCCGTGTGGGTCGCGCCCGCCGCGGTGGCTGCGTCGCTCACGCCAGGCCTCCGTCCTGCAGATGGGCCTGCACACTACCCGCGCCCGGCGCCGCCTGGTGCGGGATGCGGGCCTCGTCCGCCTCGGCGGATTCCTGCGCGGGCGCCGAGGCCGCCTCGGAGGCGGCCTCGCGGCCCGCGATGACCTCGTTCACGGCGTCGAGCACGCCGCGGTAGCCGGAGCAGCGGCAGAGGTTGCCGCAGAGCGCCTGGCGGGTCTCCAGCTCGCTGGGGGCGTGGTTGCCCTCCAGCAGGTCGTGGACGGTCATCGCCATGCCGGGGATACAGAATCCGCACTGGACGGCGCCGCACTCGGCCAGCGCGCGCTGGACGTCGGACGGCTCACCGTCGACGGCCAGGCCCTCGACCGTACGGACCTCGCTGCCCGCGGCCGTGGCCGCGGGAACCAGGCAGGAGGCGACGAGACGGCCGTCCACCTGGACGTTGCAGGCACCGCACTCGCCCTGCGAGCAGCCGTCCTTGGCACCGGCGAGGCCGAGGCGCTCGCGCAGCACGTAGAGCAGCGACTCGCCGATCCAGGCGTCGGTGACGGGCCGGTCGGCGCCGTTCACGTGCAGCACGTAGGAGGTGGCGGGGTGCTCGCTGGGCAGGTCGAGCGCGGGGGCGGGCGGGGCGTCCACGACCAGCTCGTCCGGAACCACGTCGTCCGGTGCCAGACCGTCCGGGATCACGTCGTCCGGGGCCGCCGCTTCGGGCTGCTCCGGGTCGGTCTGCGGTGCGTCCTCGGGCTCGGTCGCCATGTCCGGCGCGTCCGGGGAGCCGGCCGCGATGCCGTCGGCGGCCGGGTCCGTGCCGGGCTCGTCCGCCGGTTCGTCGGCTTGTGCTTCGGCCGGCGCCTCGGCGGCGGGCTCCGGCAGCGGGCCGAGGTCCGTCCCCAGCGCCGGGGTGTCCCCGGCACCGGGCCGCGGCTCCTGCGTCGCCCACGGCGCGGGCGCGCCGCCCGGCAGCGTGGCCGGCGGGGTGCGGTCCGCGTACCAGCCGGCGGCCAGCGCGGAGGCCGAGAACTCGCCCGACTCCTCCGGGAGCTCGCCGTCGGCGACCGGGATCGTCCACTGTCCGGTGTGACCGGCCGCCTCGGCGGGGGCGCCGGACTCGGCGAAGTCCCACTGGCCGGTGTCGGCCGGGGTCCCGGGGTACTGGTCCGGGTACGCCTGGTCCGGGTACTCCTGAGCCGCCTGCGGGCCGGGCTGCGGGTATCCGTACGGCGTCTGCTGCTGGTTCGGGTCGGGCCAGTGCACCGCGGCGGGCGCGGGCTCGGCACCGGGCTCCTGACCGTCGGGCCGGCCGTGCCGGTCCTGCTGGTCCTGGTGGTCCTGGTGGTTCGGCTGGTCCTGGTGGTTCGGCGTCTGGACGACCCAGCCGCCGGTGGCCGCCGGGTCGAGGCCGGCCGCGGGGGTCAGCGGCAGGATCATCGGCGGCACGTACCCCTGGCCGGGCGCGGCCAGCGGGACGTTCGCCAGGTCCTCGGGCGGCAGGTGGACGAAGGCGGTCGCCTCGGCGTCGTACTCACCGCCCTGCGGGGTCGGTTCCCAGCCCCCGCGCCGGTCGGCGTGGTCCTCGTTGCTCATGACAGTGCCCTCCCCAGCGCTCGTCGGGCCAGCGCGGCGACGGTGCGCCGCAGGTGCAGTACGGCGGGGGGCAGCGGTGGCGCCTCTCCCCCGTCGGCAGGTGGTGCCTGGTCCGGGATGCAGGCCGCGGCGACGTACTCGCCGAAGGCGGCCAGCGCGTCGGGGGCCAGGCCGCGTTCGCCGTCCCAGTCGATCAGCGAGGCGATCCAGCGCTCGGCCTCCAGCGGCCGCAGCGGCATCGGCGCGATGGCGCCGACCGCGCAGCGCACTCCCCGCCGGGCCGGGTCGAGCACGATCGCGACGGAGGCGGTGGCACGGCCGGGGCCGGTCCGTCCGGTCGCCTTGAGGAAGACCTGCGGGGCGTGCAGCAGCGGGACGCGGACGAAGCCGATCAGCTCGGCGGGCTCCAGCATCTCGCGGCCCGCCAGCAGGTGCGAGACCGGGATCTCGCGGCGTGCGCCGTCGGGACCGGCGATGACGAGCTCGGCCTCCAGGGCGGCGAGCACCGGCAGGGCGTCACCGGTCGGCGCGGCGGTCGCGATGTTGCCGCCGAGCGTCCCGGCGTTGCGGATCTGGGGCGGGCCGGCCGCGCGCGCGGACGCGGCGAGCGCGGGGATGAGGGCGGCGAAGTCGGGCCGCCCCATGCGCGCGTGGGTGAGGCCGGCGCCCAGCAGGGCGTGGCCGTCCTGGTAGTGCCAGCCGCGGAGCTCGCTGATCCTGCCGAGGCCGACCAGTCCGGAGGGGCGCAGGAGCCCCTTGTTGACGGCCGCCATCAGGTCCGTGCCGCCTGCCACGGGGACGGCGGCGGGCATGGCGCCGAGTGCCGCCACGGCCTCGTCCAGCGAGGCAGGCAGCGTGACGGACTGCGTCGCCTGCGGTGCGTGCGTGGTCAACCCAGCTGCCCCTTCCCGGTGTCCCGGCGTCCGGCCTGTTTCGCCGTACGGTACGTGCTCAGAGCCCGGACGTGGCAACTCTGGCACATCTTCGGACCGGTCCGACGCGAGGGTCCGCGAAGGGCATATCCGTCCCCGGTCAGGGGAATGGTCCCTTTTCGCACCTCTTCGGCACAGAGCGCGTATTGCCACTGTTCCACGTTCTTGTACGACTTGTCCGCCCCCGGTGAGTGACGGCTCCCCGAGGGGATCTTCCGCCGCGAACGGCACCGCCACCACGGTCCCCGGGGACCGTGGTGGCGGCAGCCGGACCGCGTCCGGACTCACACGTTCGGGGGTGTTCCCTCGATCGGGCGTCCGAGGACTCCGGGGCGCCGCTGCCACGGCAACGGGCCGCTCTGCGGCCGGTAGTCGACACCGAGCGCGTCAAGTCGCGCGTAGTGCGTGGCCATCCGGCGCTCGAAGTCCGCGAAGTCCCGGTCCGCGGGGGCGGGCAGGGCCGACCAGGCGACCTCGGCGAAGGCCGCGAGGCGGGGGAAGACCTGGTAGTCGACACGGGCCCGGTTCTGCATGACCTCGGTCCACACGTTGGCCTGGGTGCCGAGCACATGCCGGGCCGCCTCGTCGGAGAGGGCCGGCGGTACGGGTTCGAAGCGGTAGACGTCCTCCAGCGTGCGGACGTACCCGATGGGCATCGGCTCGTCGGGGCCGCCGTGCTGACGGTGGTCCAGGTACACCTGCTGCTCCGGGCACATCACCACGTCGTGCCCGGCCTCGGCGGCCGCGATGCCGCCCGCGTACCCCCGCCACGAGGAGACGGCCGCGCCCTCGGCGAGACCGCCCTCCAGGATCTCGTCCCAGCCGATGAGCCGCCGGCCGCGCGCGGTGAGCCAGCCGTCGAAGTGCCGGATGAACCAGGACTGGAGCTCGTCCTCGTCGGCCAGCCCGAGTTCCTTGATGCGGGCCTGGGCGGCCGGCGACTGCTTCCACTGGTCCTTCGGGCACTCGTCGCCGCCGACGTGGATGAACGGCGAGGTCTCCGCGGGGAAGAGCTCCAGCAGTTCCTCGAAGACGCCCTCGAAGAAGCGCAGGGTGTGGTCGGAGGGCGCGAGCACGTTCGGGTTGACGCCCCAGTTGTCCCAGACGGTCAGGGCGGCGGTGTCGACGACGTCGGTGTTGCCCAGCTCCGGATAGGCGCTGATGGCGGCCTGCGAGTGGCCCGGGATGTCGATCTCGGGGACGACCCGGATGTGCCGCTCGGCGGCGTACGCCACGATCTCGCGGATGTCGTCCTGGGTGTAGTAACCGCCGTGCGGAGTCTCGTCCCAGAGCTCGGAGGCCCGGTGGCCGTACTTCGTACGCGAACGCCACGCGCCCACCTCGGTCAGGCGCGGGTGGCGCTTGATCTCGACACGCCAGCCCTGGTCGTCGGTGAGGTGGAAGTGGAAGACGTTCAGCTTGTGGGCGGCGAGGAGGTCGAGGTAGCGCAGGACGTCGTCCTTCGGCAGGAAGTGCCGTGACACGTCGAGCATCAGGCCGCGCCAGCCGAAGCGGGGCCGGTCCTCGATGTCCGTGAACCCGAACGCGGCCGTGGAGCCGCCCGCCGGCGCCCGGCGGAAGGCATCGGGCCCGAGCAGCTGACGCAGCGTCTGCGCACCCCAGAACACCCCGGCGGGGCCGCCGCCGGTGATCTCGACGCTCTCGTCGGGCGTGGTGGTCAGCCGGTAGCCCTCGGACGCCAACGACGGGTCGACGCGCAACCGGATGGCGCGCGCCGTCCCCTCGCCGCCCGGCGCGAGCGGCAGACCGAAGGCCGCGCCGAGCGTGGTGCGCAGCCAGCGCTCGGTGGACCCCGTGCCGGGAGCCGCCGTGATGGTGGTGGACGCATCCAGCACGAAGCCGCACCGGCCCCGGTCGCCGGCGCGCACGGGGGCCGGGATCAGATCCAAGTTCATGACGTCAGTCCTTAACCGCTCCGCCCAGTCCCGAGACCAGGCGTCGCTGTACGAGTACGAAGAAGACCAGCACGGGGACGGTCATCACCGTCGAGGCAGCCATGATCCCGCCCCAGTCGTTCTCATCGGGTTTGAAGAAGACCAGCAGCGCCATCGGGAGCGTCGACTGGGAGGTGTCGCTGATGAGGAAGGACTTCGCGAAGAGGAAGTCGTTCCAGGTGGAGATGAACGAGAAGACACTGGTCGCCACCAGGCCGGGGAAGACCAGCGGGAAGAGGATCTGCCACAGGAAGCGGGTACGGCTCGCCCCGTCGATGTACGCGGCCTCCTCCAGGGCCTCGGGGACCGCCTTGACGAAGCCGCGCAGCATCCAGATCGCGAACGGCAGCGAGAAGGCGAGGTGGGGCAGGATCAGCGAACCGAGCGTGTTCAGCTGGCCGAAGTCCCGCATCAGGAAGAACAGCGGGATCGTCAGTGCCTCGACCGGCACCATCTGCGCGACCAGGAACATGATCAGCAGCGTGGTGCGGAAGCGGAATCTGAACCGGGTGACGGCCGTCGCCGCCAGGAAGGCGATCAGCGCGGAGGCGATGACGACCGTCCCGGCGACGAGCAGGCTGTTGAGGAAGTAGCGCCCGAAGTCCTGCTGCTGGAAGACCCGGCGGAAGGAGTCCAGGGACGGTGACAGGGTCCACGGCCGCGGATGCGCGGACTGGATCTCGCCCGCCGGCTTGAGGGCGGAGAGCACCATCCAGTACAGCGGGAAGGCGACGGCGGCGGCGATCAGCAGCGCAGCGGCCTCGGCGGCGAGCCGGCCCGGCCGGCGGACGCGCAACACGGACGGCAGGCTCACAGTTCCTCCCCCTGGCGCCGCATCAGGCGCAGATACACGAGCGTGACGGCCAGCAGGATCACCAGCATCACGACGCCGATCGCCGAGCCGAGGCTGTACTGCGAGGACGCGAACGCCTTCTGGTACGCGTACACGTTGAGCACCAGGTTCTGGCCGGCGATGCCGCCTCCGTTCGTCATGACGTAGATCTGGGTGAAGACCTTGAAGTCCCAGATGACCGACTGGATGGTGACGACGACCAGGATCGGCCGCAGCATCGGCGCCATGACCGACCGCCAGATCCGCCACTGCGAGGCGCCGTCCAGCGCGGCCGCCTCCAGCACCTCGGCGGGGATCGCCCTGATTCCCGCGTACACGGTCACCATCACGAACGGGAACGAGCACCACAGGACTTCGAGGAGCACCAGCGCGAAGGCGCTGTAGCGCCCGTACGTCCAGGAGAAGTCGCCGAGCCCGAGCACCCGGTTGACCGGTCCGAAGTCGGCGTCGAAGAGGAAGACCCAGACGGTCGATCCGGTGATCGCGGGTGTCGCCCAGGCGCCGAGCGCGGCCATCATCAGCGCGAGCCGGGGCACCGCCCGTACCCGGGTCAGCAGGACGGCCAGCGCGCATCCGGTGAACAGGGTGGCCAGCACGCAGGCCGCGGCGAAGACCACGGTGGCCAGGAGCACCTGCCAGAACTGGCTGTCCCGGAAGAGCGTGGCGTAGTTGCCGAACCCCTGGAAGGTGGCGGGTTCGCCGCCGCTGACCTGCGCCTGGGTGTACTCCAGGAAGGAGATCAGGCCCAGTTGGTAGATCGGGTAGACCAGCAGCCCGCCGAGCAGGACGAGTGCGGGCAGCAGATAGAGCCAGGGGGTCCAGCCCGGCCGCCCGGCGGGTGAGGCCGGGCGGCGGCGGCGCCGGAGCGGGCGGAGAGGGGGGCCGTCCGTGCCGGGTGCGGTGGGCGCCTTGTACGCCGTGCTGTTCGCCGTCATCGTCAGCCCGCGTCGGCGAACGCCGCGTCCATCTTCTTCGCCGCGTCGTCCGAGGCCTTCGCCACGTCCTTACGGCCGCTGACGATCTCCTGGAACATCGTCGGCAGGATCAGCGAGGAGTCGATCTGCCCCCAGGCCGGTGAGGCGGGGACGAACTTGGTGCCCGCGCCGAGCGTTTCGACGAAGGGTCCGACGAACGGCTCGCGCCTGGCCGCGTCGGCCCGCACGTCCGCGTACGTCGGCAGGAAGCCCATCGCGTCGAACATCTTCGCCTGGGTCTCCTTGCCGGTGAGCGCCTTCATCAGGTCGACGGCCAGGGTGCGGTGCCCGGTGCTCTTCAGCACTCCGATGTTGTTCCCGCCCGCGAACGCCGGGGCGACGGAACCCTCGGCCAGGCCCGGCAGCGGGACGACTGCGTACTTGCCCTTCACCGTGCCGGCCTCGACGGCGGTGTGGCTGAAGTCTCCGCCGATGGCCATCGCGGCCTTGCCGGCGGCGAAGGCGGTGACGGTCGCGTTGCCGCCCATGGCGGCGCACTTGGCGGCCGGGCAGTTGGTGTCGCCGAAGAGCGAGGTGTAGGCCTCGATGCCCTTGCGGGCCTTGTCGCTGTTGATGGCCGCCTTGTACGCGGACCCGCTCCCGTCGGCCAGTTCGCCGCCGTTGGCCCAGATGAACGGCATCGCGCCGTAGGTGTAGGCGCCGCCGACGGCGAGCCCGTACAGGTCCGGCTTCTTCTCGTGGATCTTCCTCGCCGTGGATATCAGCTCGGCCTGGGACTTGGGGGCCTCGATCCCCAGCTCCGCGAAGACGTCGGTGCGGTAGTACAGCGCCCGTACGCCGACGAAGAGCGGGGCCCCGTAGACCTTTCCGCCGACCGTCACGGACTCCTTGGCCGTCGGGTCGGTGTCCTCGGCGTCGTCCCAGGCGGCGAACTCCGCGCTCACATCGGCCAGTCCGCCGTCCTTGACGTAGCCGGCGGTGTCCGTGTTGCCGTACTCGATGAGGTCGGGGGCGCTCTTCGGGTCGTTGAACGCCGCCTTGACGCGCTGGGCGCGGGTCTCGACCGGGATGTACTCGATCTCGACCTTGGCGCCCTTGTGGTCCTTCGTGAACCCGGCGACCGCGGCGTCGACGACCTTCTCCTTGGGCTTGTTGCCGACCTCCTGGAACAGCCAGACACGCAGCGTGCCGGTCTTCTCGTCCTTCCCGGTGCCACTGTCCGAGGTCTGCGGCGCACCGCAGGCGGTGGCGGTCAGGCCGGCCAGCACGAGGGCCGCGGCCGGGGCGGCAATGCGGGCAGAAAACTTCATCCGGAACCCCTACCGGTAGGCGTTGCGTCATGTGCAACGCACGTTTCGTTCTGCACAACTCGCAGGAGCGTAGGTCCGGACCAGGGCGCCGACAAGTGGTCTCCACCACTCTGTGACCCGCGGACGCACCCCGTGCAACGCCGGCGGTCCCGTACGGAGAAGAGCCACGGCCCCGCACGCGGAAGAGCCCCCGGGGCACGCGACTGCGTGCCCCGGGGGCTCTTCCGGGCTGTTCCGTGGCGCGGGTGGGACTACTTCTTGTCCTTGCCGCCCTTGCCCTTGTCCTTGTCGCCGCCGGCGCCCATGGACTCGTAGATCTCCTTGCACATGGGGCAGACCGGGTACTTCTTGGGGTCGCGCCCCGGTACCCAGACCTTGCCGCACAGTGCGACCACGGGGGTGCCCTCCAGGGCACTCGCCATGATCTTGTCCTTCTGAACGTAATGGGCGTAGCGCTCGTGGTCGCCGTCGCCGTTCGACACCTGCGGTGTCGGCTCCACGAGGGTTCCGGTGCCTGACCCGCGCTCGGGCTCAAGAGTGCTCATAACCGCCAAGCGTACTGAAAGCCCGGGCATCAGTTCAGCGAAGGGTCGTCCGGATAGGTGGCGATCATGGCCAGTTCGCTGCGCTGACGGCGCAGGACCGCCCGCCAGAGACTTTCCGGACGGGGTGAGGAGACGTCGCCGGGTTCCGAATCGACGACGTACCAGGCCCCCTCGGACAGCTCCGCCTCCAGCTGGCCGGGGCCCCAGCCCGCGTAACCGGCGAAGATCCGCAGCGAGCCGAGCGCGGCGGCCAGCAGCTCCGGAGGCGTCTCCAGGTCCACCAGGCCGATCGCCCCGTACACCCGGCGCCAGCCCAGAGGTCCCTCGTCGCCGGGGATCACCGCCACGCCGAGCGCCGAGTCCAGTGAGACGGGGCCGCCCTGGAAGACGACGTCCGGCTCACCGGTCAGCTCCGCCCAGGACGCGAGGATGTCGCCGACGCCGACCGGGGTCGGGCGGTTCAGGACCACGCCGAGCGAGCCCTCCTCGTCGTGGTCGAGGAGCAGCACCACCGCGCGGTCGAAATTCGGGTCCGCCAGGGCGGGTGTGGCCACGAGCAGCCGCCCTGTGAGCGAGGACACCTCGGTCATGGCAGAAATGATCCCGCATCTTCGTCCTCCGTGGGGGCCAAGTGACCCGGTCGTCGCCCTGGGTGCCCGAGCGCAGCTCAGGGCGCACGGGTGCACGAGGAGCGCACGGCGGGACGGCCGATCCGGACGGTAACCCTCCGCAAGATCCGGGCAGCACAGCGTGTTGTGGCGGATTCATGACGTTCGTACACCCCCCGTTCCCTTACGGAAGGGGGGTGCCTGGCCATTACCCTTTCGGTTGGCCCCCTGCCCGACCACTCCGGAACGCGAGATTCATGACCGGCACAGACGATGTCCTGCTTGTCCACGGCGGAACCCCGCTGGAGGGCGAGATCCGCGTCCGAGGCGCCAAGAACCTGGTGCCGAAGGCAATGGTCGCCGCGCTGCTCGGCAGCGGGCCCAGCCGGCTGCGCAACGTGCCCGACATCCGCGATGTGCGGGTCGTGCGCGGGCTGCTGCAGCTGCACGGTGTGACGGTCCGTCCGGGTGACGAACCGGGCGAGCTGATCCTCGACCCCACCCACGTCGAGAGTGCGAACGTCGCCGACATCGACGCCCACGCGGGCTCGTCGCGCATTCCGATCCTCTTCTGCGGCCCGCTGCTGCACCGGCTGGGCCACGCGTTCATCCCGGGACTCGGCGGCTGCGACATCGGCGGCCGGCCGATCGACTTCCACTTCGACGTGCTCCGGCAGTTCGGCGCCACGATCGAGAAGCGGGCGGACGGTCAGTACCTGGAGGCCCCGCAGCGGCTGCGCGGCACCAAGATCCGGCTGCCGTACCCGTCGGTCGGCTCCACCGAGCAGGTGCTGCTGACCGCGGTGCTCGCCGAGGGTGTCACCGAGCTGTCGAACGCGGCCGTGGAGCCGGAGATCGAGGACCTCATCTGCGTACTGCAGAAGATGGGCGCGATCATCTCCATGGACACCGACCGGACCATCCGGATCACCGGTGTCGACCGCCTCGACGGGTACACCCACCGGGCGATCCCGGACCGCCTGGAGGCCGCCTCCTGGGCGTCCGCCGCGCTGGCGACCGAGGGCAACATCTACGTGCGCGGCGCCCAGCAGCGCTCGATGATGACGTTCCTGAACACCTTCCGCCGGGTCGGCGGCGCCTTCGAGATCGACGACGAGGGCATCCGCTTCTGGCACCCGGGCGGCGCGCTGAACGCCATCGCGCTGGAGACGGACGTGCACCCCGGGTTCCAGACCGACTGGCAGCAGCCGCTGGTCGTGGCGCTGACGCAGGCCGCGGGCCTGTCGATCGTCCACGAGACGGTGTACGAGTCCCGGCTCGGCTTCACCTCGGCGCTGAACCAGATGGGCGCGCACATCCAGCTCTACCGCGAGTGCCTGGGCGGCTCCGACTGCCGCTTCGGCCAGCGCAACTTCCTGCACTCCGCGGTCGTGTCCGGGCCGACGAAGCTGCAGGGCGCGGATCTGGTCATCCCGGACCTGCGCGGCGGTTTCTCGTACCTGATCGCCGCCCTGGCGGCCCAGGGGACGTCCCGGGTGCACGGGATCGACCTGATCAACCGCGGCTACGAGAACTTCATGGACAAGCTGGAGAAGCTCGGCGCGAAGGTGGAGCTGCCGGGCGGCTCGCTGGTCTGACGAGGGGTTCCTTCCCGGGGGTCCACGGCCCCCGGGATGCCCCTGGGCCTTTCGTTCGGATCCGGCCTGATCCAAACGAAAGGCCCCAAGAGCCCCGGAACGGCGTTCTGCGGCCCGTACGCCGAAGGGCGGCCACCCTGGTCGGGGTGACCGCCCTTCGTCGTGCTCAGGGGTGTTACTTACCCTTGGCGGCTTCCTTGAGCTTCGAGCCCGCGGAGACCTTCACGCTGTAGCCGGCCGGGATGTTGATCGGGTCGCCGGTCTGCGGGTTACGAGCGGTGCGAGCGGCACGGTGGGTGCGCTCGAAGGTCAGGAAACCGGGGATGGTGACCTTCTCGTCGCCCTTGGCGACGATCTCACCGACGGTCTCGGCGAGCGCGGCCAGCACGGCGTCGGCGTCCTTGCGAGTCACCTCGGCGCGGTCGGCCAGGGCGGCCACCAGCTCACTGCGGTTCATGTTGTTACTCCCGTGTTCTTCTTGCCTGTGAGGCGTGAGATCGAAGCCGATGCTGCCAGGGCCCTCGGACAGTCCCCGGACCCGGGTCCGTTTTTAGACGTTCGCGCCCCGTGGGGTCTCCCCCGGACGAAGTCCTTGGGAAAGCATCCTGCCCCCACCTGCGGCGGGAAAGCCAATCCGGCACCCTCCGGAGTCACACGAAAAGCACCACTGCCTCGTCGTGGTGACGTTCCGTCGACTCCCCAAAAGCGGTCCGCACCTGATGCGGGGCTCCGCGGGACGCGTCGCCCGCCCACCCTAAAGGGGCGTTTGGGGCGCCGCGACCCGCGACGCGCCGGACATCAGACGGACGTGGGCCCCGTCACAGCCGAGCCGGCGGCCTTCGCGGCGTCCCGGACCGCTCCCGCGACCGCTCCGGCGACCTTGTCGTTGAAGACGGACGGGATGATGTAGTTCGCGTTCACCTCGTCCTCGGCGACGACGTCGGCGAGGGCGCGCGCGGCGGCGAGCATCATCTCCGTGTTGACGGTGCGGGACTGAGCGTCCAGCAGGCCGCGGAAGACGCCCGGGAAGACCAGGACGTTGTTGATCTGGTTGGGGAAGTCGGAGCGGCCGGTGGCCACGACGGCCGCCGTCCGGCGCGCGATCGCCGGGTCGACCTCGGGGTCCGGGTTCGCAAGCGCGAACACGATCGCGCCCTCGGCCATGGCCGCCACGTCGTCGCCGTCCAGGACGTTCGGGGCGGAGACGCCGATGAAGACGTCGGCACCCACGACGGCCTGCTTGAGGGTGCCGGTGACGGACTCCGGGTTGGTGTTGTCGGCGATCCAGCGCAGCGGCGAGTCGGCCTGGGCGGAGACCAGGTCCTCGCGGCCGGCGTGCACCACACCGTGGATGTCGGCGACGACGGCGTGCTTGACGCCCGCTGCGATGAGCAGCTTCAGAATGGCCGTGCCGGCCGCTCCGGCACCGGACATGACGACCCGTACGTCCCCGATCGCCTTGCCCACCACGCGCAGCGCGTTGGTCAGGGAGGCCAGGACGACGATGGCGGTGCCGTGCTGGTCGTCGTGGAAGACGGGGATGTCGAGGGCCTCGCGCAGCCGGGCCTCGATCTCGAAGCAGCGCGGCGCGGAGATGTCCTCCAGGTTGATGCCCGCGAAGCCGGGGGCGATCGCCTTGACGATCTCGACGATGGCATCGGTGTCCTGGGTGTCCAGGCAGATCGGCCAGGCGTCGATGCCGGCGAAGCGCTTGAAGAGGGCCGCCTTGCCCTCCATGACGGGCAGCGCGGCCATCGGGCCGATGTTGCCGAGGCCGAGCACCGCGGAGCCGTCCGTCACGACTGCGACGGAGTTGCGCTTGATGGTGAGGCGCCGGGCGTCCTCGGGGTTCTCGGCGATCGCCATGCACACCCGGGCCACACCGGGGGTGTAGATCATCGAGAGGTCGTCACGGTTGCGGATGGGGTGCTTCGACGCCATCTCGATCTTGCCGCCGAGGTGCATCAGGAACGTACGGTCGGAGACCTTGCCGAGGACGACGCCCTCGATGTCCCGCAGACCTTCGACGATCTCGTCCGCGTGCGAGGTGGAGGAAGCGGCGATCGTGACGTCGATCCGCAGCTTGTCGTGGCCGGAAGCGGTCACGTCGAGGCCGGTGACCGAACCGCCGGAGGACTCCACGGCCGTGGTGAGCTGGGAGACCGCTGTGCCGCTCGCGGGCACCTCCAGCCTGACCGTCATCGAGTACGAGACGCTGGGCGCCGTTGCCATGGCCGAGTCCTTCGCTTTCCTTAGCTTCATTGCTATGCGTAGCCGGATCTGTCGCTGCCGGACACGCCTTCCGATATTCGCACCTACCGACGGGTAGCCGCTAATGACTGCCACGTTTCGGAAAGTTTTTTCCACCATACGAGATATGAGGGGTGTCGCGGAACCCCTGCCGGGCCTGGATCCGGAGCCGTAAACGGAAGATCCGGAGCCGTAAACAGAAACAGACCCGCGCCACCGGAGGGTGACGCGGGTCTGTCTTCTTCAGTTGAGCGGCACCGACCCGCCATGCTCGCCTCGCGGCAAGTGGTCGCTCGAAGCGACGAAGGTTGGGCCCGGGGGCTTGGATCGAGCCGGTGCCGACTCCAGGCTAACAAAGACCCCGGAGAAGTGATTCCCCCAGCGCGGGTTGACCGAAAAAAGGCTCCCGTGCCGGGCCCGTCAGTCCCTGAGCAGGTCCGGCACCCCGTCCTCGTCCGGCAGGTCCCGCTCCCCCGAGACGACCGTGAGCTGCTGGGTCGCCCGCGTCAGCGCCACGTACAGGACCCGCAGCCCCGCCGGGGACTCGTCCGCGATCTCCGCGGGCGAGACGACCACCGTGGCGTCGTACTCCAGGCCCTTGGCCTCCAGGCTGCCGAGCGCGACCACGCGCTCGCCGAGCTCCGCGAGCCAGCCACGGGCCTGCGCCCGCCGGTTCATCGCGACGACGACACCCACCGTGCCGTCCACCTCGCCGAGCAGCCGCCGCGCCTCCTCGCGCACGGTCCCGGCCAGATCTCCGTCCCGTACGGTCTCGAAGCGCGGCTTCACGCCCGTGGAGCGGACCGCGGCCGGGGACTCCATGCCCGGCATGGCGAGCGCCAGGACCTTGGCGGCGAGTTCGGCGATCTCCGCCGGGTTGCGGTAGTTGACGGTCAGCGTGAAGTTCCGGCGCGGGCGGCTGCCCAGCGCCTCGTCACGGGCCGCCGACGCCTCGTCCGGATCGGACCAGGAGGACTGCGCCGGGTCGCCGACGATCGTCCAGGTGGCGTGCCGGCCGCGGCGGCCGACCATCCGCCACTGCATCGGCGTGAGGTCCTGCGCCTCGTCGACGATGACGTGCGCGTACTCCGTGCGCTCCGCCGCGAGCCGCTCGGCCCGCTCCCACTGGGTCTCCTCGCGCTGCGGCATCAGCTCCTCCAGACCGGTGAGCTGGTCCAGCGGATCGAACTCGCGCTTGCGCTTGGGCCGGTGCGGCGCCCCGAGCAGCGTCTGCAGCTCGTCGAGGATCGCCACGTCGTGGACCGACAGCGGACCGCGGCCTTCCGCGTCCAGACGCTTCAGGGAGCGCGCGAGCCGGCGCACCTCGCCCTGGTTGAGGGTGCGGCGCGCCCACCGGGCGAGCCGCTTCTCGTCGGCCATGGCCGCGAGCACCCCGCGCGGGGTGAGCTCGGGCCACCAGGCGTTCAGGAACTCGATGAACGGCGTCTCGGTGGAGACGTCCTCGTCGAACGACGAACGCAGTTCGGCCGCCAGCTCCTGATCGGTGTAGCGGCCCCGGCCCGACGACCTGTTCCACAGCGCGTCGAGCAGCAGTTTGCGGGCGCGCGGACGCAGCAGGTTGACCGGTGCGGTGCCGCTGAGCACGTTGTTGCGGATGCGCCGGAGCTCGTCCTCGTGCAGTTCGACCCGGGCGCCGAAGGCCACCACCCTGAGCCGGGTGGGGGTAGCGGCCTCCTGAGTGGCCTCCTCCGCCTCGCCGAAGGCCAGCTGGCCGTCCTGCGACGGGGCGGGGCGGGACACGGGCTGTTCCAGCGCCCCGCGGGCCGCCTTGCGCAGCACGTGGAGCATCCGGGAGGAGCCCTTGATGCGCGCCACGGCCGGTTCGTCGTAGGTGGTGGCGCCCTCGGTGCCGGCCGCCTCGTCGGAGAGCGAGCCGACCGCACGGATCGCGACCTGGCCCTCCTCGCCGAGCGAGGGCAGCACGCCCTCGGTGTACGCGACGAGCAGCGGCGTCGGTGAGACGACGAGGATGCCGCCCGCGTACCGCCGCCGGTCCTGGTAGAGCAGGTACGCGGCCCGGTGCAGGGCGACCGCGGTCTTGCCGGTGCCGGGGCCTCCGGAGACCTCGGTGACGGAGGCCGCGGGGGCCCTGATCACCATGTCCTGCTCGGCCTGGATGGAGGAGACGATGTCCCGCATGGTGTGGCTGCGGGCCTGTCCGAGCGCCGCCATCAGCGCCCCGTCCCCGATGACGGGGAGCGTGTCGCCGCCCAGGTACGCGGTCAGCTCGGGCCGCATCAGGTCGTCCTCGACCCCGAGGACCCGGCGGCCCTTGGAGCGGATGACCCTGCGGCGTACGACCCGGCCCGGTTCCTTCGGCGTCGAGCGGTAGAACGGTGCGGCCGCCGGGGCGCGCCAGTCGATGACCAGCGGCGCGTAGTCGGAGTCGAGGACCCCGATCCGGCCGATGTGCAGCGTCTCGGCGATATCGGCGGTGCTGTCCTCCCGTACGGCGTCGTCGGCCGGTTCGACGGAGGTGAACGCGCCGTCCGGGCCGCGCTCACCGTCCTTGCCGAGCAGCAGGTCGATCCTTCCGAAGAGGAAGTCCTCGAACTCGCTGTTCAGCCGGTTGAGGTGGATTCCGGCACGGAACACCTGGGCGTCACGTTCGGCGAGCGCTCCCGGTGTACCCACCTGGCCGCGCTTGACGGCGTCATTCATGAGAAATTCCGCCTCGTGGATCTTCTCCTCAAGGCGGTGGTAAACACGGTCGAGATGTTCCTGCTCGACACCGATTTCCCGGTCCCGCAACGAATCGACAGCGGCATCCTGCGCGGCCACCGAGGCCCCCTTCTGACGTGCATTGGGCAGCCGTCAACCCTATGCGAAGGGGGGCCGTCGCGCACCTGCCGCAGGCATCGATCTCGCGCGCCGGGATATCGATTGCGTGTCGGTGGCCCCGCGGACCGGTCAGACGCCGACGCTCACCAGCCGTTCGCCGTCGAACGTACGGACGTCGAAGTGGTCGATGTCGGCCCGGTCCATGGCCGCCCCGCCGTGTACATAGAGCGGGTATCCGGCGGAGGGGTGACTGGAGCCCTTGATGCCGTAGCCCCACTTCGGTACGGACCAGGAGGTGACGACCTCCTCCTCGCCGGTCTTCGAGACCGCGATCAGCCGGCACTTCTGCGGGCCCTTCACGTTCTTCAGCTCCAGCACGGTGTGCGTGCCCCAGGCCTTCGGCTCCATGCCGACCGTGGCGTCGACCGCGGTGACGGGGTCGGTGGCCTGCGCCTTCTCCTTCATGTGGTGGAAGAAGGCGTCCTCGGCGGGGCTGGTGGGGTGCGGGTCGGCCGCCTCCACGCTGCTGGTGCCGCCGCCGGTGGCCAGCACCGCGGCCACCGGGCCGCCGATGATCAGCGCCGCTGCCGCCGCCACCAGATACCTTGCGCGCCGCGTGCGCCGGGCGCGCCCGGCGGCGACCTCGTCGACCAGGGTGTCGAGCACCCGGGGGCCCGGCGGAGTGGGGACGTGCGGGACCGGGCGGGCGCCGGACACGGCGGCCGGGGACTCGGCGAGCAGCGCGAGCATGGGCTCCAGGCCGGCGAACTCGTCGAGGTGGGCGGCGCAGCGGGCGCAACGGGCCAGATGCGCCTCGAAGGCGGCGCTCTCGGCGTCGTCGAGGATGCCGAGGACGTAGGCCCCCGCCGCGTCGTGTCCTGCCTCGTCCACGCCCCCGTCGGCGGGGGCGAAGGGACCGGCGGGCCAGGAGGGCCCGGAAGGGCCTGCGAGGGGCCCTGTGGGGCCGGAGGGACCGGCCGGCCGGGGCCCGAAGGGCTCCCATTCCTGGTCGCTCATGCCGTGATCCCCCTCTCTTCGAGTGCGAGCTTCATGGAACGCAGTGCGTAGAAGACCCGGGACCGCACCGTGCCACTGGGGATGCCGAGCACCTCGGCCGCCTCGTTGACCGTGCGGCCCTTGAAGTAGGTCTCGACCAATGCTTCCCGGTGGGCCGGGGTCAAATCGTCGAGCGCGTCGGAGAGCGTCATCAGCCACAGCGCCTTGTCGATCTCGTCCTCCGCGGGAATGACCTCCAGTGGCGACGGGTCGACCTCGTGCGGCCGGGCCTGCCGGCTGCGGTGGCCATCGATGACGATGCGCCGGGCGACCGTCACCAGCCAGGGCCGGACGGAACCGGTGGCCCTGTTGAGCGAACCGGCGTTCTTCCAGGCACGGATGAGCGTCTCCTGCACCACGTCCTCGGCGCGCTGGCGGTCGCCGGCGACGAGGCGCAGTACGTACGCGAGCAGAGGTCCGGCGTGTTCGCGGTAGAGCGCCCGCATCAGCTCCTCGTCGGGGACGGCGGAGGGTGACGGGGGCGGCCCACTGCGATGCCGGGCCCTGTGCGGACGGTCATCGGCCACGGCCGCATCCTTGCGCACCCGAACCTCCCGGTCGAGACCCTGTCGAGCTCCTTGGCCATCGATACGGGGATGCGGGGCGAACCATTCAACGCGGCTCCAAGATTCTTTCGGCCGGCCTTCGCCCGGAGGCCGGGCCTGCCCTACGGATCCGGGGCTTCGCGGTCCGCGGAGACAGCGGCCGGCTCGGTGTGGCGCCTGCGGTGCCGGGCGACCCGTTCGCGGTTGCCGCAGACCTCGCTGGAGCACCAGCGGCGGCGCCGGCCGCGGGATGTGTCCAGGTAGACGCGGCGGCAGTGGTCGCCCTCGCAGCGGCGCAGTCCGGCCAGGGCGACCGGATCGGTGAGCAGTTCCACGGCGTCCCGCGCCACCGCGGCCAGCAGCGCGCCGCAGCCGGGCTCGGCGCTCAGGCCGCGTACCAGGGCGCCGTTCCCGGCGCGCACGGCGCACAGGCCGGGCGGTGCGCCCGCTGCGAGCGCGTTGACGCGCTCCAGCGCGCCGTCGGCTCCCCGTCCGCCGAGCTGCGCGGTCAGCAGCCGGTCGACGGCGCTCCTCAGCTGCCGGAACCGCACGAGCCAGTGGTCGTCCACGCCGCCGAGCAGGGTGCCCGGGGGTACGGCCCCGGCGGCCACCAGCCAGTCGGCGAGCCCCTCGGGCCGGTCCAGCGGGTCGGCGGTGCCGGGGCCTCCGGCGCCCGTCGCGACCAGGTCGAGGCAGAGCCGTCCGGAGTCGAACCGCCAGTCGTACGAGCCCTTGCGCGTCGCCATGCGCATGCCCCCGCCTCGGGTCCGGTCGCCGTCCCCACCAGAGTGCCCCGCGCGGCTCCCTGCCGTAACCCCTGGCGCGCGGTCCGCGACAACTCCCCTCATACGATGGGCCGATGAGCAACCCGTCACGCGCCGCCCGCCTCATGTCCGGTTCCCTGAGGCTCCGCCCGTGGGTGCCGGGCGACCTCCCGGCCCTGCTTGAGGCGTACCGAGACCCGGCGATCCAGGCGGGGTCGCGCGCCCCGGTGGCGGACGAGGCGGCGGCGGAGCGCTGGCTGCGGGACCAGGAGGAGGGCCGGGCGTCCGGGCTGCGCCACAGCTTCGCCGTGGTGGACGTCGCGCTCGGCAAGCGGCCGGTCGGCAACGTCGTCCTTGTGCGCCCCGCGCCGGACTCGGACAAAGCCGAGGTCGGGTACTGGACGGCGGCGCCGGTACGCGGCCGCGGCATCGCCCCGCAGGCTCTCGAAGCGCTGACGGGCTGGGCTTTCACGGCGTTCGCCGCCGACGGACTCGTCACGCTGGAACTGCTGCACCGGGCGGACAACGAGGCGTCGTGCCGAGTGGCGGAGAAGGCCGGGTACGGCTTCGCGGAGATGCTGCCCGCACATGTGCGGTGGCCACGGGGGGGCCACCGCCACGAGCGGCGGGCCGCCTGACCCACAGGCCTCAGCAGACACCGGACCCGCCTCGGCCCGGCCCGACCCGACCCGACCCGACCCGACAGCCTCGACAGGCACCAGACCCACCTGCGGCCCGGCCCGACCCGACCAGCCTCAACAGGCACCGGACCCGCCTGCCGCCCCACCCCACAGCCTCAACAGACACCGGACCCGGCTGCGGCCCCGACCCGACAGCCTCAAGAGGCTCCGGACACCGCCGGCGCCCCGGTCACCGGGCCGTCGTGCAGGACGCGCTGGAAGAGCCGGTGGTCACGCCACTCGCCGTCGATGTGGAGATAGCCCGGGGCCAGGCCGATCTCCTCGAAGCCGCATGTGGCGAGCACGCGCTGCGACGCCTCGTTGTACGGCAGCGTGGCGGCCTCGATCCGGTGCAACCGCAGCTCGTCCCGGGCCAGTTCGCAGATCAGCCGCACCGCGGCGGTGGCCAGCCCGCGCCCCGCGAAGTCCACGTCCACCCAGTAGCCGAGGGCGGCGCTGCGGAACGGCCCGAGCACCACGCCGTTGAGCGTGAACGTGCCGATCGCCCGGTCCTGCGCGTCGCAGAGCACCCAGGGCATCGCGCGCCCCGCGTCACGGTCCGCCAGCGCACCGGCCAGCCGCTCGCGCTGCCCCTCCTCGGTGTAGAAGGCGTCGGGACGCACGGGCTCCCAGGGGCGCATGTACGTGCGGCTGCGGCTCAGCGATTCGGCGAGGGACCGGGCGTCGGTGAGGGCCGCGGAGCGCAGCCGCACCTCCGCGTCGACCCGGTGGATGTCGTCGCTCATCTCCGCACGCTATCCGGCGCGGCACGGCGTCCGGACGCCGGACGCCGCCTGGACGCCCGCGAAGGCAACTGCGCGTCTGGACCATGGAGCGGGCCGGGCCGGGCCACTTGACTGGGTCCATGACAACCAGCGGGCCCGACCGGCCGATCTCCGCGCTCCACCACCTCGTCCTCGGTGCCGCCGCCGTCGCCACCGGCCTGATGGCGGGCACCTTCTACGTCTTCTCGTGCGCGGTGATGCCCGCGCTCGGCCGCAGCGACGACCGGACCTTCGTCGAGGTGATGCAGAACATCAACGACGTCATCGAGAACCCGGTCTTCTTCGCCGGCTTCCTCGGCGCGCTGTTCCTCACCGCGGCCGCCGCCTGGCAACAGCGCCGGTCCCCCGTTCCCCGCCGCTGGATCCTCGCCGCGCTCGCGGTGTACGCCGTGGCCTTCCTGCTCACCTCGGGCGTCAACGTGCCGCTCAACGAGGAGCTCGCGCGGGCCGGGAACCCGGCACGCATCGCCGACCCGGCCGCCGTACGCGACCGGTTCGAGGACGCGTGGGTCGCCTGGAACGCCGTACGGGCGGTCCTGTGCACCGCCGCCCTCGTGCTCCTGCTGCGGGCCTCGTACCTGATGGCTCGCCGGCGCCCTCAGGAGTCCGCGTACTTGGCGTCGGACGCCGGGTCCAGGGCCAGCCGGTAGCCGCGCTTGACGACCGTCTGGATCAGCCGTGGCACCCCGAGCGCGGTGCGCAGCCGGGCCATCGCCGTCTCCACCGCGTGCTCGTCCGTGCCGCTGCCGGGCAGAGCGCGCAGCAGGTCGGCGCGGGCCACCACCCAGCCGGGCCTGCGGGCCAGGGTGTGCAGCAGGGCCATGCCGGCGGGCGGTACCGCCCGCAGTTCGTCGTCGACCAGGACGGCGTGGCCGCGGATCTCGACCCGGTGGCCGGCGACCGGCAGGGTCCGCGCCCGGGAGGGGAGTTCGCGGCAGATGAGCTGGACGAGCGGGCCGAGCCGGAAGCGCTCCGGCTGGGCGGTGTCGATCCCGCGGTCCTGCAACGGGAGGGCGGTGACCGGTCCGACGCAGGCCGAGAGGACGTCGCCCTGCAGGGCGGCCGTCAGCTCGTTCAGCAGGCCGCGTTCCTCGGCCCTGCGCAGCAGGGAGACCGCTGCCGGGGCGCTGGTGAAGGTGAGCGCGTCCAGGCCGCCCGCCACGGTGATGTCGATGAGCCGGTCGAGGGGGGCGATGTCCTCGGGCGGCATCCAGCGGTAGACGGGGACGCCGACGACCTCGCCGCCGGCCGCGCGCAGCGACTCGACGAAGCCGGGGAGGGGTTCGCCGTGCAGCTGGAGGGCGATGCGGCGGCCCTCGACGCCTTCCTCCAGGAGCCGCTCCAGCACCTCCGCCATGGATTCGGACGCCGGTGACCAGGTCTCGGTCAGCCCGGCGGCGCGGACCGCGCCCTTGACCTTGGGGCCCCGGGCCAGCAGTTCGACGCCGCGCAGGGTGTCCAGCAGCTGTTCCCCGATGCCCCAGCCGTCGGCGGCCTCGATCCAGCCGCGGAAGCCGATCGCCGTGGTCGCGAGGACCACGTCGGGGACGGTGTCGATGAGTTCCTTGGTGGCGGCGAGCAGTTCGCTGTCGTCGGCGAGCGGCACGATCCGCAGGGCGGGCGCGTGCACCACGGTGGCGCCCCGCCGCCGCAGCAGGGTGGAGAGCTCTTCCGCCCGGCGTGCGGCGGTGACACCGACCGTGAAGCCCGCGAGGGGCCCGTGCTGTTCGTCGTCGTGCATATGGTCTACCCGGCTCTCGTCCCGCTGCTGCTCAATGGTGCGGAGGTCCGAGCCTGCCAACGAAGCGTGACAGGCTCGGTTCACCCGTATTTCCCGCCCGTTACGTCACCCGACATCGCAAGGCCATCATCACACTTCGGCGTAGCTGAGCTGGGGCTTCGCCGGGACGGCCGCGGTGCGGCGAAGGTATACCGCCCAGGTGAGCACGAAGCACACTCCGTAGAAGGCGAGGAAGGACCAGAAGGCTGCCGTTCCGGTGCCCGAGGTCTGGAAGGACTGGCGGAAGGCGAGGTTGATGGCGAGCCCGCCGAGCGCCCCGACCGCGCCGATGAGCCCCATCGCCGCGCCGGACAGCCGGCGCCCCTGGGCCGCCGCCTCCTCGCCGCGCAGCCCCTGGGCGATCGCCTTGGCGTGGAAGATGCCGGGGATCATCTTGAACGTCGATCCGTTGCCGAGCCCCGTGAGGACGAACAGCGCGGTGAAGCCGATCAGGAACACGGTGAGCGATTCGATGCCGGAGGCGTAGACGACGACACCGGTCGCCACGGCCATCGCCGCGTAGTTCGCCAGGGTGATCCGGGCGCCGCCGTACCGGTCGGCCAGCCAGCCGCCGACCGGCCTGATGAGCGAGCCCAGCAGCGGGCCGATGAAGGTGAGCGAGGCGGCCTGCAGCGGGGTCCGGCCGAACTGGGTCTGCAGGACGAGCCCGAAGGCGAAGCTGTAGCCGATGAAGGAGCCGAAGGTGCCGATGTAGAGCACCGCCATGATCCAGGTGTGCGGGTCGCGGGCGGCGTCCTTCGCGGCCCCGGTGTCGTTCTGCACGGGCGCCAGGTTGTCCATGAACCTCGCGGCGCACAGTCCGGCGACGACGATCAGCGGGATGTACACGCCGAGCACGATCCGCGGGTGCATGGCGCCCGCCGTCCCGATCACGAGCAGCCCGATGAGCTGTACGACGGGCACGCCGATGTTGCCGCCGCCCGCGTTCAGCCCGAGCGCCCAGCCCTTCTTGCGCAGCGGGAAGAAGGCGTTGATGTTCGTCATGGAGGAGGCGAAGTTGCCGCCGCCGATGCCGGTCAGCGCGGCCACGGCCACGAAGGTGGTGTACGAGGTCCCCGGCTCCATCACCATGAAGGCGGCGACCGTCGGCACCAGCAGGGTGAACGCGCTGAACACCGTCCAGTTCCGGCCGCCGAACCTGGCCACGGCGAAGGTGTACGGGATCCGCACGAGGGCCCCGACCAGCGTCGCGGTGGAGATCAGGAAGAACTTCCCGGCCGGGTCCACCCCGTACTCCGGCCCCATGAACAGGACCATCACCGACCACAGGGTCCAGATGGAGAACCCGATGTGCTCGGAGAGTACGGAGAACCAGAGGTTCCGGCGGGCGATCCGCTCGCCCTTCTCCTTCCAGAACGTCTCGTCCTCGGGTTCCCAGTGCTCGATCCAACGGCCAGCCATCACGCGCCTCCACGGGTGGTCGGGGTGTTGTCCCCGACGCTAGTCAGCGCGCGTTTCGGTGTGGTGCCGCGAGGTGACCGGTGCGCAACCTTGCTCTCACCGGGCCGGGAGGGGCCCGGTGAGACGTGGCTCAGCGCCGGCGCGTACCACCGGGCACGGCGGCCGCGCGGCTCCCGGCACCGGCCTTGCGCGACTGTCCGTTGGGCCAGAGCCTCGGACGGCGCTTGGCGGCGACGTCCTCGACCCAGCCGACGGAGAGGATCATCAGCCCGATCAGCGGCCAGACGACGATCAGCGCCAGCGCGTTGTCCGAGGCCTCGATGTAGGTGCCGAGGTGGTCGCCGACCCAGGGCACGCTCCACAGCTGGTCGATGAGCAGGAATCCGGCCATCAGCAGCAGGTTGTGCCAGAGGTAGATGGTCACGGCCCGGTTGTTGGCGAGCGTGACCAGACTGTCCCAGCCGGCCAGCCGGCCCGGCAGCTGCCGCCAGGAGGGCGCGTACTGCAGGAGGATCACGCAGAAGCCGAGCGACCAGGTGGCCTGGGCGAGCGGGATCTCGTCGAGGTTCCAGCCCTCCTCGGTGAGGTGCCCGGAGGCCCACCAGAGCGCGAAGGCCATGAGGAACGTCGCCATCGAGACGGTGAGGTAGCGCGGGACGGTCCGCAGCAGCCCGTCGTTGTGCGCGAAGCCGAGGATCCAGCAGGAGCCGAACACGGCGAAGTCGACCAGCCCCTCGCCCGCGGTGCCCGGCACGGTGACCAGTCCGGTGCCGATCACGGCGGTGAGACCGATGGGGGCGAGCAGCGTCACCCAGGGAAGCCTGCGGAAGGCCTTGAGCAACAGCGGTGAGGCCAGCACGAACCACAGATAGGCGCGGATGTACCAGAGCGGTCCCATCGCCTGCTCGGCCCAGGAGGTCTCCAGGAAGCCGCCCTCGGAGCCGTTCTCCCACGGGAAGGGGGGTGTGCCTACCGGGAGCAGGTAGCAGCCCAGTTTGAGGAACCACCAGATGCCCTCCTCGCGGACCGGTTTCCAGCCGAGCAGGAAGACCACGGGGACGACGACCGCGAGGAACGCCCACATCGGCGGGAGCAGCCGCCGCAGCCGGCTGCGGACGACGCTCCACGCGGGCCTCGCCAGCGACCGGGCCATCAGCGAACCGGCCAGGGCGAACATGACGCCCATGGAGGGGAAGACGACGGTCAGCCAGGCCCAGCCGAAGAGGTGGAACACGACGACGCGGACGAGCGCCACCGCGCGCAGCAGGTCGAGATAGCGGTCCCGGCCCGGTGCCGCGGCGGGCGGCGCGGCTTCGGGCTCCGGTGCGGGCGGCACGGGTGCGGGGGCCTGCGTCCAGGGCACCGGTCCGGTCGGCCGGGCCCACTCCCCCTGGCCGGACAGCGGCGTCCCGGCCTGCGGCTGAACCGGGAACGGCACCGTGTGCGGCTCCGGCGGCTGCTGCGGGTACGCGGAGGGCTGGCTGGGACGGGTCATGCGACGGGCCTCCGGTCGGTGCTGCGCCGGCTCTGGCTCGGCATCGAACCGGGCGCCTCCACGGCCCCCGTGCGGCGGAGTTTCTGCCAGCGGAGCCGGCCGCCGGTGAGAGCGGTGATCCAGGACTGGAGCAGCACCACGTACATGAGCTGCCGGTAGAGGACCTGCTGGAGGGGCAGCGAGAGCAGATGGGTCATGCGCTCCCGGTCGAGCCGGAAGGCGTACGCGGCGCAGACGGCCTGCACCGCGAGAACGCCGAGCCAGGCGACCACCGTCTGCCCGGTCGGGCCGAAGACCAGCCCGTAGAGCAGGAAGACGTCGATGAGCGGGGCGAGCAGCGGGGCGACGACCATGAACAGGGCGACGAACGGCAGCCCGACACGTCCGAAGCGGCCGGACGGGCCGCGCTCGATCACCGCGCGGCGGTGCTTCCAGATGGCCTGCATCGTGCCGTACGACCACCGGTAGCGCTGCGACCAGAGCTGCTGCACGGACTCCGGCGCCTCGGTCCAGGCACGGGCGTTCTCCGCGTACACGACGCGCCAGCCGTCCCGGTGCAGGGCCATCGTGACGTCGGTGTCCTCGGCGAGGGTGTCCTCGCTCATGCCGCCGATCCGGTTCAGCGCGTCGCGGCGGAACGCCCCGACCGCGCCGGGGATCGTGGGCATGCAGCCCAGCATGTCGTACATCCGGCGGTCGAGGTTGAAGCCCATCACGTACTCGATGTGCTGCCAGGCGCCGATCAGTGAGTCGCGGTTGCCGACCTTGGCGTTGCCCGCGACGGCCCCGACCCGGGGGTCGGCGAAGGGCTGCACCAGCTCGCGGACGGTGGACGGTTCGAAGACCGTGTCACCGTCCATCATCACGATGATGTCGTAGCGGGCGTGCGCGATGCCGTTGTTCAGGGCGGCGGGCTTTCCGGCGTTGCGCTGGCGCACGACCCGGACGCCGGGCAGCCGCATCCGGTCGACGAGGTCCGCGGTGCCGTCCGTGGAGCCGTCGTCGATGACGATGACCTCCAGCGGGTAGTCGCTCGCCATCAGGGAGCGGACCGTGTTGGCGATGCACTTGCTCTCGTTGTACGCGGGCACCAGGACGGACACGGGGCGGGTGAGCGGTTCGCCCCAGCTGAAGTCCTTCTTGCGGACCCGGCGGGCGTGCGCGAAGGACAGCAGCAGCATCAGGCCGAAGCGCGCCAGGACCAGGACCCCGATGACGGCGAGACCGACGACCAGGACGTCGGTGATGTGCTCCGAGACCTCGACGGCGGAGACGAACGCCTTGCCCTTCCAGAGCGCGTACCCGGTGACGGGGGTGTGCGCGCTGGGGGCGCCCAGGGCGTCGGTGAGGTTGGCGAACTCGTAGCCGCGCGCCTGCATCTTCGGCAGGAACTCACCCAGGGCGGTGACGGTCTGGGACCGGTCGCCTCCGGAGTCGTGCATGAGGATGATGGCGCCCTCGCCGCCCTTGGGGGTGGCCCGGTCGATGATCGCCCGGACGCCGGGCCGCTTCCAGTCCTCGCTGTCGGTGTTGTTGACGACGGTGAGGTAGCCGCGGCTGCCGACGTACTGGGTGACCGGCCAGGACTTGTCGTCCATGGCGTCGGCGAACGAGGAGTAGGGCGGCCGGAACAGGGAGGTGCGGATGCCGGCCGCGCCCGCCAGCGCCAGCTGGTTCTGCGACAGCTCCCAGTCGATGCGGCCGGTGGACTGGTACGAGAGGTCGGGGTGGTTGAACGTGTGCAGCCCCACCTCGTGGCCTTCCTCGACCATGCGCTCCACCAGATCGGGGTAGCGGGAGGCCATGGTGCCGGTGACGAAGAAGACGCCGTGGGCGTCGTACTCCTTCAGCTTGTCGAGCACCCGGGGGGTCCACACCGGGTCGGGGCCGTCGTCGAAGGTCAGCACGATCCGGTGGTCGGGGATCCGCAGCGTCTTCGCGGGTTCGGTGGCGCTGCGCGCGTCGATGACCGGGCCGCCGTCCAGCACCTGCTCGGGCACCCGGTCGGTGGCCGCCGGTGGCTGGATCCGGTGGTCGGCGAGGATTTCGCTGTGCACGTAGCCGCGCAGCATCAGCATGGCGAGCAGGGCAACGAGGAACAGGAACGGCAGCATGTAGCGCATGGGAAGTCTGCGCCGACGGGTCTGCTTCTTACGGTGGTTCCTGACCCGCGGGGCGGGGGTGGTCATTTAGCTGGCGCCTTCTTGCTCTTGCACAGGGGGATCAGGTGTGGAAGCCGACGGATTGACCGGGTCCGGGGACGTGACCGGCGCATCGGCGCTCGGCGTCCCGGACGCGGCGGTCGTCGCGGAGGCGGACGTGTCACCGGCAGGTACACCGCCGGTGGTGCTCGCTCCTGTGGCGGTGTCCCGCGTGGACGGTTCGGAACGGGCCGGGGCGGAGGATCCGGTACCGGGCATCGAGGATCCGCCGGCACCGACGGCGCCGCCCGGAGCGGCCGCGCTCTCCCCGGTCTGCGGGAGGGGGGACGACGGGACGTCGGGCGTCGTGCCGGGTGTGACCGCGGCTCCCGGTGTCACACCCTCGGTGACCGGCGTCCGTACCTCTTCCGCCTTGCGGTGTTCCTCCTGGCCGGACAGCGGCAGGAAGGGAGCGGTGGAATTGCCGCCGAGCAGGGCGACGACGAGCGTCACCGCGTAACCGACGAAGACCGCGGCCAGGACCCAGCCGAACCGTCGGAGCGTCTTGCTGCGCCGGCCGCTCTCGTCGACGAAGACCGGACCGTCGGAGCCCTCCGGAACGCTGGGTTCCGGGAGCAGCTCGGAGAGCTGCCGTCCCAGTCCGTCGAGCTGAATGGTGACTTCGTTGGGCTCGTGGGTGTGTCCCGCACGGGCACCTTCACGCCAAGTTTCCACTGATGTACGCACTTCCCCCACTCAGGATCGGGTGCGCGCAACTGACCGTCTGTGCGTCGTCGGACCGGGCCCCCACCCTGACCTACGCGCCCCCTACCACAGTGCACCCGGGCCATGAATGTAGCGCACGCCGACGACACTCCGACCCCACGGACGGGTGTTGTTCATCATGAGAGATACATCTGTTTTCGAACCGTGGTGCGGGCCCTGCCCCGGACGGGCCGACCCCTCCCACGCGTGGGAGCGCGGTGCATGACGCACGCCGGGGGCGCACGCCCCCGGGGCGCCGACCGCGGGCGCACGGCACCGGGCGCACGGCACCGGGCAGCAAAAAAACGAGGACCCCGCTGCCGGTGGCAGCGGGGTCCTCGTTCACATGGGAATTGTGGAGATGGCGGGAATCGAACCCGCGTCCAACGGTGCGGAACCAGGGCTTCTCCGAGTGCAGTTCGCTTCGCTTTTCTCGGCCCCGGAGGTCACGCGAACAAGCCTCCGACAGGCCCAGCCACTGTTTGATTTCCTCCTAGGCCCCGTGACCGGGCTTAGAAGTTTAGATCCCTAGTTGATGCCAGGATCCGGGTCGGGATCACCCCCGGGCTGACACTCCGCAGAGTCTTCGCTTAGCTGCTAATTAGGCAGCGAGGGCGAAGGCGGAGGAATCGCGCTTAGAAGTGGCGATTATTGTTTGCGACATATGGTTTACGAGATCATTGTCGCTTCCTCGACTCGCTTCCCCTGCCTCGACATCCGCTGTCGAAACCGATCATCCCCATGTTGATTTTTCAAAGGTGGTGCACACCCCGTGGGGTGCAGTGCCATCGTACGTGACCAACGCACGACGATGCCAGCGTATTCCTGCCGCACCGGCCGGCAGCCACTGGCGCGGTGCGCTCAGGCGCTCCGCTGACGGCGGCGGGCCGCCGAGATCGCCCGGTTCGTCTCCCTCGTGTCCTGCTTCTCGCGCAGCGTCTGCCGCTTGTCGTACTCCTTCTTGCCCTTCGCCAGCGCGATCTCGACCTTGACCCGGCCGCCCGTGAAGTACAGGGCGAGCGGCACGATCGTGTGCCCGGTCTCCTGGGACTTCGACTCCAGCTTGTCGATCTCGGCCCGGTGCATCAGCAGCTTGCGCTTGCGCTTGGCGGAGTGGTTGGTCCAGGTCCCCTGGACGTACTCCGGGACGTGGATGTTGTGCAGCCACGCCTCGCCGCCGTCGATCTGCACGAAGCCGTCCACCAGGGAGGCCCGGCCCATGCGCAGCGATTTGACCTCGGTCCCCATCAGGACGAGACCGCACTCGTAGGTGTCGAGGATGGTGTAGTCGTGGCGCGCCTTCTTGTTCTGCGCGACCATCTTGCGCCCGGTGTCTTTTTCCTTAGCCATAGTGCGGCCATTTTCGCACTACGACCCACCCCCGAGGCCACTCAATACCGTCTCGGCCCGCTCCTGGGCCCGCGCGCTCACCGCGAGGTCGGGCGTGATGCCGCGGCCGTCGACGCTACGGCCCGCCGGTGTGCGGTAGTGCCCCACGGTCAGCTCGGCCACGGAGCCGCCCGCCAGCCTGCTCGGCATCTGGACGGATCCCTTGCCGAAGGTCCGCGAACCTACCGTGACCGCCCGGCCCCGGTCCTGCAGGGCGCCGGTCAGCAGCTCGGCCGCGCTCATGGTCCCGCCGTCGACGAGGACGACGACGGGGCGCCCGGTGTCGCCGCCCGCCTCCGCGTACAGCGCGCGCTGTTCCCCGTGCACGTCGTACGTGGCGACCAGGCCGCCGTCCAGGAAGGCGGAGGCGGCGGTGACGGCCTCGGTGACGAGGCCTCCGGAGTTACCGCGCAGGTCCAGCAGCACACCGGCACCCGCCGGCGCCTTCCGGACCGCGTCACGGACCGCGGTGCCGGATCCCTTGGTGAACGAGTCCACCTCGATCAGCACAGCTGCGGAGGAATCGGAACGGTACGGTCCGAGCCGCCGCACCGAGACGGCCTCGGTGGTGAGCCGGGCCCGCCGCAGCGTCTCGGTCCGGGTGACGGACCCCCGCTGGACGCCCAGCACCACGGTGCTCCCGGCGGCGGCGCCGGTACGGTCGCCCCGCAGCAGGGCCACGACGTCGGAGACCGCGCGCTTGTCGACCCGGTGGCCGTCGACCGTGCGCAGCAGATCGCCGGCGCGGATTCCGGCCCGCGCGGCGGGGCCGCCCCGCTGGACCCGGGTGACCGTGACCAGGCCGTCCGCGGAACGCCGGGCGGCGAGCCCGACGCCCGTGTACGAACCGTCGAGGGCCTGCTCGAACTCCTGGTACTCCCGCTCGTCGTAGACCGCGCCCCAACGGTCCCCGCTGCGGCTGACGGCCTCCTCGGCCGCCTCCGTACCGGACTTGCCGTCGGCCACGGCCTCGGCTGCCGCGTCGGCCACGGCGTCCCGGTCGGCGGAGCTGGCGACGGACCGGGTCTCTATCTCGGTGCTCCGCCCCTCCCCGCGCGGCAGCGCACCGGTGGCGGCCGCGGTGGCGAGCACACTCGCGAAGACCAATGTCAGGGCCGCCCCGCGGCGGACGCCGCGGGACCCGAAACGGTTCTCAGGGCCCGGCATGGCGCCGAGTCTAGGACAACGCCCCGTCGGCGCACGGCCCGTTGGCCGCGCGCCCCACGGGGCGCATGTCACACCTTGAGGTACTTGCGCAGCGCGAAGAGCGCGGCAACCGCGGGCATCAGCAGGCCGATCGCCAGAACCAGCGGGAGCTTGGTGAGGACGGCGTCCCAGCCGATGAAGTCGATCAGGTTCAGCTTGTCCTGGAGGGCGAGTCCGCCGTCGATCAGGAAGTAGCGGGCGGCCAGCAGCATCACACAGGCCAGTACGCCACCGATCAGGCCGGCGAACGCGGCCTCCATGATGAACGGCATCTGGATGTAGAAGCCGGAGGCGCCGACGAGCCGCATGATGCCCGTCTCGCGCCGTCGGCTGAACGCGGACACCCTGACGGTGTTGACGATCAGCATCAGGGCGATGACGAGCATCAGCGCCATCACGAAGATCGCGGCGACGTTCATGCCGTTCATGAGACCGAAGAGGTTGTCCAGGATGCTTCTCTGGTCCTGGACGGACTGCACCCCGTCCCGCCCGGCGAAGGCGGTGGCGACGACCTTGTACTTCGTGGGGTCGTCGAGCTTGACGCGGAACGACTCCGGCATCTGGTCGGGCGTGATGTTGCCCGCCATCGGGGAGTCGCCGAACTCCTCCTGGTAGTGCTTGTACGCCTGGTCGGACGACTCGTAGATGACCGTGTCGACGACGTCCATCTTCTTGAGGTCGGCCTCGATGTCCTTCTTCTGCTGCGCGGTCACCGCACCCTTGGCGCACTGGACCACCGTCTCCGCGTCCCCCTTGCCACAGAGGTAGATGGAGACGTTGACCTTGTCGTACCAGTAGTCCTTCATCGTGCTGACCTGCTCGCGCATGAGCAGCGCGCCGCCGAACAGGGCAAGCGAGAGGGCGACGGAGACGACGACGGCGAAGGTCATCGTGAGGTTGCGACGGAGGCCGACGCCGATCTCCGACAGGACGAACTGGGCGCGCATGGCGTCCTTTCAGTGCTGGGTGCTCAGTGCTGGTAGCCGTAGACGCCGCGCGCCTGGTCGCGTACGAGACGGCCCTGCTCGAGCTCGATGACGCGTTTGCGCATCTGGTCGACGATGTTCTGGTCGTGGGTCGCCATGATCACGGTGGTGCCGGTCCGGTTGATCCGGTCCAGCAGCTTCATGATCCCGACCGAGGTCTGCGGGTCGAGGTTTCCGGTCGGCTCGTCCGCGATCAGCAGCATGGGCCGGTTGACGAAGGCCCGCGCGATCGCCACGCGCTGCTGCTCACCACCGGACAGCTCGCCGGGCATCCGGTCCTCCTTGCCGCCGAGACCGACGAGGTCGAGGACCTGCGGGACCGCCTTGCGGATCTCCCCGCGCGGCTTGCCGATCACTTCCTGGGCGAACGCCACGTTCTCCGCGACGGTCTTGTTGGGAAGGAGGCGGAAGTCCTGGAACACCGTGCCCAGCTGGCGCCGCATGTGCGGCACCTTCCAGTTGGACATGCGCGCGAGGTCCTTGCCGAGGACGTGGACCATGCCCTGGCTGGCGCGCTCCTCGCGGAGGATGAGACGCATGAAGGTGGACTTGCCGGAGCCGGAGGAGCCCACCAGGAAGACGAACTCACCCTTCTCGATATCGAGAGACACATCCCGTAGAGCGGGACGGCTCTGCTTCGGGTAGGTCTTGGAGACGTTGTCGAATCGGATCACGGATGCACCACGGTCGGCCGGGAGTAGGTGTGCGTGACCATACGCGAACCCGGCTCACGCGTGCAGGCGCGCGTACCGGGATGGGTGATTTACGGTGAAACGGCAGCGCTCCCGGCTCCGCCGCAAGCGGAACGGACCGGGAGGTATCCGGTGGGCCGAGCCGAAACCCGTGCGAGCTGGCACAGTGGTAGGGGAACGGTTGCGTTTCCGTGAGCGTTGTGCGGAGAGAAGGCTTGTGCGGCTCCGCCGCGCGGGAGGAGGAATGCGCATGACCTATGACCGATTGGTGTGCGCGAACTGTGCGGCGCCCGTGAACGAGGGGCGCTGCCCCGTCTGCCGGGCCAGCCGCGCGCGACTGGAGCAGCAGGAACAGGAGCAGGGACCGTTCGCCGGGCTCAGCCCGGCGATGCTGGTGGCCCTGATGGTGGTGCTGCTGGCCGCACTGGCGCTGCTGGCGCACCAGACCGTGTAGCGCCCCACCTGACCGCTCGCCCGCCCCTTGCCGGGTCGGCAGAAACGTTCGTCCTCGTACGCGCAGGCGCATGCACAGGGGCCCCGGATGCCGATCGGCGTCCGGGGCCCCTGTGTGTGTACGTGTTCCGCTGCTGCCCGTCAGGCGGCGGTGCGGCCGTTCACCAGGCGCGGCAGGATCCGGAAGCCGATGCCTCCGGCGATCATCGTCGCGGCGCCGACCAGCAGGAACGTGGTCTCGGCCGCGCCAGTCTCGGCGAGCTCGTCCTTGCCCTTGCCCTGCTCGGCCGGCTGGTTGCCGACCGAGTCGGTGTCGGTGTTGTCGGCGCACTCAGCACCGTCGAGGTCGACGGTGCAGGTGCCGGTGTCTCCGGTGGAGCCACCGTTCGTCGCGGAACCGTTGGTCCCTTCGCCACCACCGGCAGCGCTACCGCCACCGGCCGCCGCGTCACCGCCACCGGCAGTAGCGTCGCCACCACCAACAGCAGCGTCGCCACCACCAACAGCAGCATCGCCACCACCAACAGCAGCGTCACCGCCACCAACAGCAGCATCGCCACCACCAACAGCAGCGTCACCGCCACCAACAGCAGCATCGCCACCACCAACAGCAGCGTCACCGCCACCAACAGCAGCATCGCCACCACCAACAGCAGCGTCACCGCCACCAACAGCAGCATCGCCACCACCAACAGCAGCGTCACCGCCACCAACAGCAGCGTCACCGCCACCAACAGCAGCATCGCCACCACCAACAGCAGCGTCACCGCCACCAGCCACGTCAGCGCCACCGGCCGCGTCGCCACCACCGGCCACGTCACCGCCACCAGCCACGTCGGCGCCGCCGGCCGCGTCGCCACCACCGGCTGCAGCATCGCCACCACCGGCGGCGTCGTCCTCGCCGTTGACGCCGATGTTCAAACCGTCTTCGTTGGCCTCGGCGTTGATGCCGATACCGGCGACATCGACACCGATGCCGACGGCCTGGGCCGCGCCTGCGGCGGTCAGCGAGGCGCCCGCGGCAATGACCGCGCCCGCGGCTATCCGCGCGACGCGGACTCGCGTCTTCTTCGTCATGTGCTGCTACCCCCAGTAGCTGTTCTCGTCAATGGAGCAGCCATACGCGGGGCACGGCCCGGCGGGGTTTGCTCCGAGCGCCGGCCCACGTCGTGCCGTGGCCATGCCACCCGCCCCCGATCACACCCGTCCCAGACATACGCACGCTGCCCTAGCACCCTGTCCAGAGTTAAGGACTACGTCAAGGCCGTTCTGTGCAATGTGCACCGGTTTGGGAACAGTTGACCCTCATTCAGCACCACGACTGTGACGCACCCACCACGCCATCTACGCAACTCACCGAGCCAACTCCCCTTTCCCCCAGGTCCGTTTCGGACGCCTGCCCGTCGCGCTGCGGCCGTAACCGGTTCATCCGGAACGATCACGATGCGGAGGTCCTGCCCACCCGACTCGTCTCGAACCCGGTGAACCCATGCAGAAGAGAACCGCAGCACTCTCCCTGACGCTCGCTGTCTCCGCCCTGCTGCCGGCGGCTCTGCCGGCGCAGGCCACGGCGGGCTCCGCCGGCTCCTACGCCACCAAGACCCCGTACGCGCCGCAGCAGGACATGCGGTCGTACCAGCACGCCCCCAAGGGCTTCGTCCCGGTGTTCACCGAGAACGTCTCGCGTCACGGCTCCCGGGCGGCGTCCGACAGCGAAGACGGTGACCTGATCCTCGCCCTGTGGGAGAAGGCGAGGAGCGAGGGGCAGCTGACCCGCGACGGCGAGCGGTTCGGCGGCGAGACCAAGTCGCTGCTCGCCGCCATGGACGCGATCGGATACGGACAGCTCAGCGGGCGCGGCGTACGCGAGATCCAGGACACCGCCGCCCGGCTGGAGAAGCGGCTTCCCGGGCTCTTCGAGCAGATCGCGGAGAACTCCGAGCAGATCAACGTCGTCAACTCCGGCAAGGACCGTGCGGTCGACAGCGGGAACCTGTTCGCCGAGGCCCTCGCCGAGAACGACCCGGCCCTGGCGCCCCTGATCACACCGTCCAGGACCGATGCCGACCTGCTCTACTTCCACAAGTCGGCCGGTGGCGCGGAGTACCGGGACTACGTCGAGAACGACGAGCGGCTCGCCGCCACCCTCGACACGATCACCGACCAGCCGGCCTCGCACACAGCGGCCCGCAACGTACTGAGGAAGATCTTCAAGCCGGCCTTCGTCGAGCGGATCGCGGCGGGCGAGTTCGACTCGATCGCCACCGAGGTCGAAGCCGCGCAGGCGGTCCACGCCCTCTACAGCATCGCCCCGGCCATGGCCGACGAGGGCGACTGGGACATGAAGCGCTACATCGCGCCCCGTGACGCACGCTGGTTCGCCTACCTCAGCGACGCCGAGGACTTCTACGAGAAGGGCCCCGGCTTCGAGGACAGCGACATCACCTACAGGATGGCGAACGTCCTGCTCGACGACTTCTTCACGAAGATCGACGCCAAGCGGAACGGGACCAGCGACGCGGGCGCGGAGCTGCGCTTCACCCACGCGGAGGAGATCATCCCGCTGGCCGCGCTCATGGGCCTGCCCGGCAGCACGAAGGCCGTGTCGGAGGCCGAGCCGTACACGTACGCCGACAACCCGTGGCGCGGTGAGTCGGTGGCGCCCATGGCCACGAACATCCAGTGGGACCTGTTCCGGAAGGGGAACAAGTACCTGGTGCGGATGCTCTACAACGAGAAGCAGACCGCGTTCAAGAAGGGCTGCGAGCCGGTGGCGAAGGGCAGCTACTTCTACGAGGTGGACGAACTGAAGCAGTGCCTGGGCCGCACCGCTTCCTGACCGCACGGCGGGTATGCGAGGAGGGGTGCGGGAGCCGTGGCTCCCGCACCCCTCCTCGCGTACGTCCCGGCCGGCGGGACTACTTCTCGCTCTGCTTGCGCCAGCGGATGCCGGCCTCGATGAAGCCGTCGATCTCGCCGTTGAAGACCGCTTCCGGGTTGCCCATCTCGAACTCCGTACGCAGGTCCTTGACCATCTGGTACGGGTGCAGGACGTACGAACGCATCTGGTTGCCCCAGGAGTTTCCGCCGTCGCCCTTGAGCGCGTTCATCTTCGCCTGCTCCTCCTGGCGGCGGCGCTCAAGGAGCTTCGCCTGGAGGACGTTCATCGCGGACGCCTTGTTCTGGATCTGCGAGCGCTCGTTCTGACAGGAGACGACGATGCCGGTGGGCAGGTGGGTCAGGCGCACCGCGGAGTCCGTGGTGTTGACGCCCTGGCCGCCGGGGCCCGACGAGCGGTACACGTCGACGCGGAGCTCGGACTCGTCGATCTCGACGTGGTCCGTCTGCTCGACCACGGGCAGCACCTCGACGCCCGCGAAGGACGTCTGGCGGCGGCCCTGGTTGTCGAACGGGGAGATCCGGACGAGCCGGTGGGTGCCCTGTTCCACGGAGAGCGTGCCGTAGGCGTACGGCACCTCGACGGCGAAGGTGGTCGACTTGATGCCGGCCTCTTCCGCGTACGCCGTCTCGTAGACCTCGGTCTTGTAGTTGTGCCGCTCGGCCCAGCGGAGGTACATGCGCTGGAGCTTCTCGGCGAAGTCCGCGGCGTCCACGCCACCGGCCTCGGCGCGGATGGTGACCAGGGCCTCGCGCGCGTCGTACTCGCCGGAGAGGAGCGTGCGGACCTCCATCTCGTCCAGGGCCTTGCGGACGGACTCCAGCTCGGACTCGGCCTCGGCGAGCGCATCGGCGTCGCCCTCGTCCTCGGCGAGCTCGAAGAGGACTTCGAGGTCGTCGATCCGGCCGCGCAGGGTCTCGGTCTTGCGGACCTCGGCCTGGAGGTGCGAAAGCTTGCTGGTGATCTTCTGCGCCGCCTCCGGGTCGTCCCACAGGGACGGAGCGGCAGCCTGCTCCTCGAGCACGGCGATGTCACCCCTCAGCGCATCCAGGTCCAGGACGGCCTCGATCGACCCCATGGTCGAGGAGAGGGACTTCAGCTCTTCGGAAATATCGACGACTGCCACGGGTCCAGCGTAACGGCTGTCGGCGCGGGCATTCCTCGGACCGCATGATCACGCCTCCGCGACGGCCGCGACCAGGGCGGGTCAGGGGGTGGCCGGGGCCGAGTTCTTCGTGTCCTGCGGGGCCTGCGGGGTCGCTCCCGCGTCGTCGCCGCCCAGGGCGAGCCAGCCGCCCACCCCGACCGCCGCGACCAGCACCAGGGCCGCCGCGCCCAGGGTGAGGCGGCGCTTGCGGATGGCGGCCGACTTGTTGCGGGCAGAGCCGGGGCGGGGTTTGCCCGGGGCGCGGGGAGCTCGGGCAGTGCCGCGGGGGCCGCCGGACAGCTCGTCGGGGGCCGGGACGCGCATGCTCGTGTGGGTGTCCCGGTTGGAGTCGGGCGACGAACCGGGTACCAGCGGGACCGCGCCACGGCGGCGCGGCTCCTCGGCCGCCGGGGTGTACTGCTGCTCGTCGTAGGCCTGGCCGTGCGGCTCCGGCTCTGCCTCGTCGTCCGGCTCGTCCACGTCCAGCGGCGGGATGCCTGCCAGGTGCGGGAGCTGCTCGCGCAGCCGCGCCGCCAGCTCCGAGGCGCGCAGCCGGGAGGCCGGGGCCTTGGCGAGGCACTGGACCAGCAGCTGCCAGAGCTCCTCGGGGATGCCGGGCAGAGGGACGACGGTCTCGGTGACGTGGCGGCGCAGGACGGCGCCGGGGTGGCCGCCGCCGAAGGGGGTGAAGCCCGCGAGGAGCTCGTACAGCACGGTCGCGAGGGCGTAGATGTCGACGGCGGCGCGCGGCGGGAGGCCCTCCACGATCTCGGGGGCCAGGTAGTCCGGCGTACCGATGATCTTGGTGGCCTTGGTGCGGCGCGGGGTGTCGATCAGCTTGGCCACACCGAAGTCGGTGAGCAGCGCGGGGTGGGAGTTGCCGGGGCCGAGCGGGCCCTCCATGTCCAGCAGGATGTTCTCCGGCTTGACGTCGCGGTGGACCACTCCGGCCGCGTGTGCAGCGGCGAGGCCGTCGGCGACGTCGGCGACGATCGCGACGGCGGCCTCGGGGGCCAGCCGGCGCTCTCGGTCGAGCCGGGTCCGCAGGTCCGTGCCGCGGACCAGGTCCATCACCAGGGCCAGGTCGTTGCCGTCCACCACGAGGTCGCGGACGGCGACGACGTGCGGATGGTCGAGCCCGAGCAGGGCGGTGCGCTCCTGGACGAAGCGGCCCACGAGTTCCTGGTCGGACGCGAGGTCCTCGCGGAGCAGCTTGATGGCGACGGGCCCCTCGGGGCCGTCGCCGAGCCACACCGTGCCGGCGCTGCCGCGCCCCAGAATCTGGTGGGCGGTGTACCGGCTGCCGATATTCCGTGCCAAGACTGCTCCCTCAGCGGCTGGCGATGGACCGTCGCACAACAACCCCCGGCCGACAAAGTTACGCGGCGATCGGGGGGTTGCGTGCCCCGGATGGCGCCAACCTTCACTTCTGCGGGCGAATTGCCGCGGAATTGGTCCGCAGAAGTCGATATGGCTACAGAGTCACGTCACTGTCGCGTCAGGTTCCGCTGCCGCCACTGCTGCCGCTGCCGCTGTCGCCGCCGAGCTTCGAGATCCAGTCGGTGACGGTGGAGACTGCGTCGGTGATCGCGTCCCAGTAGCCCTGCCCCTGGCCGATCCAGTCCTTCAGCGGGGTCAGCTCCCAGATCAGCCAGCTCGCGACGACGAGCAGCACCAGCGTGAACAGGCAGCCCTTCAGGCAGCCGAGGCCGGGGATCTTCATCGGGTTGGCGCTGCGCTGCCTCGGCTCGCGGGGCGGGCGCTGGGCCGGCTGCTGGGGCTGTTGGGGCTGCTGCGGCGCGTACTGCTGGCGCTGTGGCTGGTACTGCTGTTGGGGCTGCGGCTGGTACTGCTGCTGCTGAGGCTGCTGGCGGTACTGCTGGGGCTGCTGTTGCTGCTGGGGGTACTGCTGCTGGTGGCGCGGCGGCTGCTGCTGCGGCGGCTGCTGGCGCTGGGGCCGGCGGCGCAGCGGGTCCTGGCTCGGGTCGAGGTACTGGACCTGCGTCTGCTCGTTGCGGTCGCGGGCGGCCTGGAGCTGGGACTGCCAGGGGTGCGGCCCGTCGGGCTGCGGCGCTCCCTCGGGGCGCGGCGGGACGGGCGGCATGACCGCGGTCGGGTCGGCGTGGCCGCCGCCCGGCCCGGCGTTCTGCTGCATGACGCTGGTGGCCGCGTTGGGGTCGTACGAGCCCGCGTTGCTCGGGAGCACCTGCGTGGGGTCGGCCGCCCCCGGCGTCTCGGGGACCGCGGTGGGCGCCGGGTCGGGCGCCAGCAGGGCGCCCACGCCGTCGGCTGCCGCGATCTGCGCGGAGTTCGCGTGCACGCCGATGCCGGCGGCGACGGTACGCAGCGCACGGGCGAGGTTCTCGGCGCTGGGCCGGCGGTCCGGGTCCTTGCTCAGGCAGCGCTCTATCACCGTCCACAGCGGGGCGGGGACGGTACTGGGCCGTCGGGGCTCCTCGCTGAGGTGCCGGTGCAGGACCTCAAGCGCGGTGCCGCCGGCGAACGGCGGGCGGCCGGTGAGCAGTTCGTACAGCAGGATTCCGGCGCCGTAGATGTCGACGGCGGAGGTCTGCGGGCGGCCCTCGGCCGACTCGGGCGCCACATAGGCCGGCGTCCCGACGAATTCATGGGTCCGGGTCAGGCCCGGGGAGTCGGCGAGACGGGCGATGCCGAAGTCGGTGAGCATCGGGTGCATCCGGCCGTCGCGCTCGTCGAGCAGCACGTTGGCGGGCTTCAGGTCGCGGTGGACGACGCCGTCGGCATGGCTGGCGGCGAGCGCGTCCGCGATCTGCGCGGTGAGCAGCGAGGCGGCGACCGGGGTCAGCGGGCCGTTGTCGCGGAGGTAGCGGTGCAGGTCGGGGCCGTCGACCAGGTCCATGACCAGGGCGAGGAGATCGCCCTCCACGACCAGGTCGCGGGTGCGCACGATGTTCTCGTGCCTCAGCCGCAGCAGGACGGAGCGCTCGCGCAGGAACCGCATCACGACATCCGCGTCGTTGGCGAGCTCCTCCTTGAGGACCTTGATCGCCACGGTCTCACCGGGCTGGCCGGCGACGGCCGCCTCGGCGCCCGCGGTCTCACGCTGGCGGGCGCGCCAGACGGTGCCCGTGGCGCCGCGTCCGAGCGGCTCCTCGAGCAGGTACTTGCTGCCTACCGGCCGCACGTCATGCGCTCCCTGCTGGTCGTGGTGCTTGCGGTCCCCCGGATCCGTCCCGAGTTCCGGCCCACTCTAGTGGGGCGGGCGGAGTGGATGACCGAGTCGGGCAGGTTACCTTTTTGTCTGCATTCCCCGTAATTTCTCGCAATTTCCCGGAGGAGTGCGGTGTGCATTTCCCGGAGGAGTGCGGTCTGCTCGCCGCCCGGTGGCACCGCCTGTGGAGGAAGACGCCCGTCCCGCTCCGATGGTTGCCGCCGCGGAGTCCGGAGGGAACGGCTCCGGGCCCGGTCCGGATCGGTCCGGCGCGATCCGGACGAGAGGCTTCAGCCCCGCCCGGACCTCTTGCGAGCGCCCCGGAGAACCGGCCAAGCAGGCACTTTTGGGCGCACAGCAGACCTTTCAAGATCACTGAGAGGTGACCCCCGGGCGTGTTGTCAGCGGCAGGTGCGAGGATGCCTCCAGCACGGAACTGTGGGGGCGGGAGCCCCGCGTTACGTGACGAACCTGTACCGGACGACGCGTCCGTGCCGGGTGGGGGGAATCACAGGGCGTCTCCCCTGCCGGACACCGCGCGCAGAAGGGACCGCTGACGGCATGCAGATCCGGCTGACCGTCCTCGCGCCGCGCAGCGGCCAGACCCCGGCGCGCGCCTGCGACGTGCTGGTGACCGCCCCCGCGGGGACGGCGCTGGCCGCCGTGGCGTCCCATCTGGCCGCCTCGGTCTCCGGGCCCGACGGCTCACTCGGCAGCGGTGCGGTGGTGCTCTTCGCCGGACGGGAACGGCTCGACGCGCAGCGGTGCGCGCTCGGTGAGCCGCCCCTGGTCGACGGGGCAGTGCTCTCGCTCCAGGTCCCGGGCGGGGACGAGACGCCGGACGACACCGTCCCGGCCCAGCTGCACGTGATCGCGGGGCCGGACGCGGGCGGGGTCCACCTGCTGCACGGCGGGCAGATCCGGATCGGCCGCTCGGCCGACGCCGACGTCCCGCTCGACGACCCCGACGTGTCCCGGCTGCACTGCGCGGTGACGGTCTCCGCGGAGGGCCGGGTCTCCGTCGCCGACCTCGGCTCCACCAACGGCACCTCGCTGGACGGCACGGACGTCCGCGACCGCCCGGTCCGGCTGACCCCCGGCGCACTGCTCCGCCTCGGCGAATCGACGCTCCGGCTCACCTCCGGTGCGCGGACGCCGGCCCTGGGGACGGCGCCGGACGGCGAGGGCCACCTCCGCGTGGCCAGGGCGCCGTCCGCAGCCCCGGCGCCCCCGGACCACAGCTACGGACCCGCGTACGGCGGACCGGAGGAACACGACGGGGCGGACGCCGCCCACGACCACGAGCGCTTCCCCGGCGCCGACGGCCCGGCCCCGGCACGGCCCCACTCCGGCCCCGGACGTACCGGCCGGACGCCGGACGACGGGCCGCCCCGTCGCGGCATAGGCGCCTGGGCCCGCCGGCTCGCGGGCGGAAAGGCCGATCCGGTGCACGAGAGCGTGCCCGACGAGGCCGGCGCCCCGGCCCCCGCCGCGACGTTCACCGCGCTGCCCACCGCTCCCGAGGGCACCTGGCCGGATCCGGCCTCCGTGCTGCTGACCGCGCTCGGCCCCGGCCCCCGGCTGTGGGAGCGCGACATCGCGCACCCGGAGGCGCTGGTGGTCCGTCTCGGCACGACCGACCGGGCCGACCTGCCCGCCGTGCCCGTGACGGTGGGGCTGCGGGAGGCCGGTTCCCTCGGGCTCGCCGGGCCTCGGGAACGGCTGGCGGGGCTCGCCCGCTCCACCATGGCCCAGTTGGCCGCGCTGCACTCCCCCGCCGATCTGGAGATCGTGCTGATCAGCACGGACCGGGCCCGCGGCGCGGACGAGCGGCGGCGCGAGTGGGCGTGGCTCGGCTGGCTCCCGCATCTGCGCCCGATGCACGGCCAGGACTGCCGGCTGCTGCTGGCGTACGACCGTGAGCAGGCGGTCGCCCGGACGACGGAACTGGTGCGCCGGCTGGACGAGGGCCCGCTCGGCCCGGGCTGGGCGAGCCTCGATCCCGGCACGGTCGCCGAGGCCGCCCGTCACTACGAGGGTCCGTTCACCGTGGTGGTCGTCGACGGCGACCCCGGTTCCGCGGTGCTGCGCGAGAACACCGCCCGGCTGGCCGCGGCCGGTGCGGCGGCGGGCATCCATCTGGTCTGTCTGGCGGAGACCCCGGCCGCCACCCCCACGTCACCGGTCGCCGCGACGTACGAGGCGGCCTGCCATGCCTCGATCGCCTTCCGGGAGTGCGGGGCCGTGGCCATGCTCAGCGGTGACGTGGCGACGGCCCTGCGGTTGCTGCGTACCTCGGGCGGACAGGCCGCCGGCCACGGCACGGTGGCCACGGTGGACGCGGTCTCGGCGCACTGGGCGGAGCGGTTCGCGCGGGCGCTGGCCCCGCTGCGGGCCGAGGGTTCGACCGCGTTGCCGGGCCACCGCGCGGCCGTGGCGCTCCCGCCGTCCGCCCGGCTCCTGGACGAGCTGGGCCTGGCGCGGGCCACCCCGGCCTCGCTGATGGCCCGCTGGGCCTCGGCGGCGGACGAGCAGCCGGGGGCGACGGTCCGCGGCGCGGGCAGCTGGACGGGCGCTGCGGGAGCCGTGTCCGACGACGGCCGCGGCTCGGCCCGCACCGCGTACCCGGGCGGCCCCGGCCCCCGCGTGGGCGCCCAGCGCACCCCCGCCGACCCACCGCACCCCGGCGCATCCCGGGGCACGGACGACGACGGCCGCACGCGGGGCTCTGGCCGCACCCCCTACCCCGGCGCCTCGGACGACCGCCCGTCGGGCCGCACGCTGTACCCGGAACCGACCGGCTCGGGCCGCACCCCCTACCCGGGCAGCAACGACACCCACGCGGGTGCGCCGCGCCGCACCCCGGGCCGCGGCGACACGTACGACAGCGGGGGCTCCGGCCGCACCCCGCATCCCGAGCCCCGCGGCTCCGGCCGCACGCCCTACCCCGCCGCCACCGACACCCCGGGCTCCGGCCGCACGCCCTACCCCGGCACCACCGACACCCCGGGCTCCGGCCGTACGCCGTATCCCGAGCCCCGCGGCTCCGGCCGCACGCCCTACCCCGGCACCACCGACACCCCAGGCTCCGGCCGTACCCCGTACCCCGACAGCACCGCATCCGGCCGCACCCCGTACCCCCGCGTCGGGGCGCAGCGCTACGACGGGGGCCCCGGGGACACGCCGAGTTCCCGCACCCTGCCGGGGTCCGACACCCGGTCCTGGGGCGGGGCCGGAGACGTCCAGGGCGCCGACAGCCTGCGGAGCGCGGGGTCGGGGCGTTCCTCGAACCGGGTCAGCGGGCCGCGCCAGGGCGACGCGCCCCAGGTCGCGGCGCGCGGTGCCGAATCCGGACGGGCTCCCGCCGCCCGGCCGGCCCCGGCCTCCTCCGTCGGCGCTCCCGCCGGCGCGGCCGGGCGGCCCGTGGTGGTCCTCGGGGCCGGGCCCCGGGGCCCCGTGAGCGTGGATCTCTCCGAGGAGGGGCCGCACCTGCTCATCGAGGGGCCCGGCGGCAGCGGGCGTACGGAACTGCTGAGGGCGGTCGCCGCCTCGCTGGCCGCCGCCGACCGCCCCGACCGGCTCGGCATCCTCCTGGTCGACGGGGCGGGCGGTGAGCGCGGGGAGAGCCTGCGCCCCTGCACCGAACTCCCGCACGCGTTCACGCACCTGGTGGCGTCCGATCCCGTCCGGATGCGGGAGTTCGCCCAGGCGCTGGGCGGTGAGGTGAAGCGGCGGGCCGAGCTCCTCGGCGGGCTCGACTTCACCGACTGGCACAGCCGGCACGAAGTGGCGCAGCGGCTGGTGGGACAGCGTCCGCCCGGCCCGTCCGAGCAGCGCGGAGACGTGGAGTCCGCGATGAGCGGCACCCTGCGGCTGCGCCCCTCCTCGGCCCGGGCATCGGACCCGGGTCCCTCGCCGCTGCCCAGGCTCGTCGTGCTGGTGGACGACTTCGACGCGCTGATCGCCCCGGCGCTGGGCAGTCCGGGCCGGCCGGCCGCGGGTTCAGTCGTCCGGGCGCTGGAGGCCGTGGCCAGGGAAGGCGGCAGGCTCGGCATCCATCTGGTCGCCTCCTCCGCCCGCCCGGACCGCACGGAGGACACCGAGCTGGCCCGCGGGGCGCGTCTGCGCGTCGTACTGGATCCGCCCGTCATACCGCCGTCGCCGGACGAACCGGCGCCGGGCCGCGGGCGGCTGGGCCACCCTGACGGGCGGGTCACGCCGTTCCAGGGCGGCCGGGTGACCGGCCGCATCCCGCGTACGGCGACGCTGCGGCCCACGGTCGTCCCGCTGGAGTGGGAGCGGATGGGCGATCCGCCGACCCGTCGCCCGGTCCGCGAGCTGGGCAACGGGCCGACGGACCTGGCCCTGCTGGCCAGCGCGCTGGAGCGGGCGGCCCGTTCGGTGAACGCCGAGCCGCTGCCGCCGCTGGCGCCCACGCACCCCTGACGGGGGGGGCGGGCCCACCCGGTGGGCTCGCCGTCCCCAATAGCCCCATACCTGCACTGACCTCACGTCACGAGCCCATCACGATCAACGAGTTGGGCCCGATGGTGGTATTGCGGCACCCCGGTGCCGGGCGTAGGACTGTCCGCACAGGACGACGTGTTAAGTGGGCGGCACCACGGGGATCCGGCCGGTGCCGCCGTGCACGCGCACAGGAGAGACGGGGCAGGAATGCGCACAACGGTTCGGATTCGCAGGGCCGCCTTGGTGTTCACCGCCATCGGCGCGCTGGCCCTCACCGGCTGCGGCGACGACGGTGACGGCGGAAAGGAATCGAAGGACGGGGGTGGCTCGGCCAAGGAGACCGGGAGCACGCCGGGCGTCGTATTACCGAAACTGGACGGCGAGAAGATCTCGGTCGCCGCGGTCTGGACCGGGCCCGAGCAGGCCAACTTCGTCAAGGTCCTCAAGGAGTTCGAGAAGCGCACGGGCGCGACGGTGACGTTCGTCCCGGCGCAGGACCCGATCGTCAACTTCCTCGGTACGAAGATCGCGGGCGGCCAGCCGCCGGACGTTGCGATGATCCCGCAGGTCGGCGCCATCAAGCAGGCCGCCGAGAAGAAGTGGGCGAAGCCGGTCGGGGCCGAGGCCAAGGCTCAGCTCGCCAAGAACTACTCGAAGGTCTGGCAGGACCTGGGCGCGGTCGACGGCACCCAGTACGGCGTGTACTTCAAGGCCGCCAACAAGTCCTTGATCTGGTACAACGCCAAGGCGTTCGAGAACGCGGGCGCATCGGAGCCGAAGACCTGGAAGGACTTCCTGGCGACCGCCGAGACGGTGTCCGCCTCGGGTGTCACCCCGGTCTCGGTCGGCGGCGCGGACGGCTGGACGCTCACCGACTGGTTCGAGAACATCTACCTCTCCCAGGCGGGCCCCGAGAAGTACGACCAGCTGGCCCAGCACAAGATCAAGTGGACGGATCCGTCCGTCAAGGACGCCCTGACCTCGCTGGGGCAGCTGTTCGGCAAGCCCTCCCTGATCGCGGGCGGCGCCGACGGGGCGCTGCAGACGGAGTTCCCGGCCTCGGTCACCCAGACCTTCACCGGCGGTGACCAGCCCAAGGGCGCCATGGTCTTCGAGGGAGACTTCGTCGGTATCAACATCGCCCAGACGAAGGCCAAGATCGGCACCGACGCCAAGGTGTTCCCGTTCCCGGCGGTCGGCGCCGAGTCGCCCGTGGTGACCGGCGGCGACGCGGCGGTGGCCCTGAAGGACAGCAAGGGCGCCCAGGCCCTGCTGACCTGGCTGGCCTCCACCGACGCCGCCAAGATCTGGGCCGAGCAGGGCGGGTTCATCTCGCCGAACAAGGCCCTGGACGCCGCCGCGTACCCCAACGAGGTGCAGCGCACGATGGCCGAGGCACTGATCGCGGCCGGTGACGCCGTCCGGTTCGACATGTCCGACCAGGCTCCGCAGTCGTTCGGCGGGACGCCCGGGAAGGGCGAGTGGAAGACCCTCCAGGACTTCCTGAAGAACCCGAAGGACATCGCGGGGACCCAGGCGAAACTGGAGTCCGACGCGGCCAAGGCGTACAAGAGCTGACGCGATGACGACAGCCGCAGCGGGGGGCGCCGACGAGGCGCTCCCCGCCGACAAGCAACCGTCCGGCGGGACTTCGGTGCCCGCCCCCAGGAAGTCCGCCCCCGGCGGGCCCGTGCCCGGGCAGTCCGCGTCCGGCGGGCCGCCCGTGCGCAAGGTGCCCAGCCGCAGGAGCGTGACCGGCACCCGGAGGATCATCGCGGCGCTTTTCCTGCTGCCCGCGCTGGTCCTGCTCGGCGCGCTCGTGGTGTATCCGATCGTGTACTCCGTCTACCGGTCGTTCTTCGACCAGGCGGGCACCGGATTCGCCGGCTTCGACAACTACAAGGCGCTGTTCACGGACGACACCATCCGTACGGCGGTCAAGAACAACGCGATCTGGGTGGTCTTCGCGCCGACCGTCGCCACCGCTCTCGGTCTGATCTTCGCGGTGCTGACCGAGCGGATCCGCTGGGGCACGGCGTTCAAGCTGATCGTCTTCATGCCGATGGCGATCTCGATGCTCGCCGCGGGCATCATCTTCCGGCTGGTGTACGACGCGGCACCGGAGCGCGGCGTCGCCAATGCCGTCTGGGTGGGCGTGCACGACACGTTCGCCGAGTCGGCGGGCTTCCCCAAGGCGCATCCGCTGCCCGTCCATCCGCTCAAGGCGGCGGACGGCGGCTCCTTCGTGACGAAGGTGCCCGTGCGGGCCGGGGAGCCGGTCCGGCTCCCGCTGGTCGGGGTGCTGCCCGCGAAGATGCCCACCGACGCGAAGCCGGCCCGCGCCCCGCAGACGGGCGGGGACGGGAAGATCACCGGCACCGCATGGCTGGACTTCACCAAGGGTGGCGGCGGCAAGCCCAACGTCATCGACGCCAAGGAGCTCGGGCTCAAGGGCATCAAGGTGGAGGCCGTCAAGGACGGCAGGGTGGTCGCCTCCGCCACGGCGGGCGCCGACGGCGTCTTCACCCTGCCCGCCTCCGCGGACGGGGCCGAACTACGCCTCCCGGCCTCCAACTTCAAGGAGCCGTACAACGGGGTCGACTGGCTCGGTCCGTCGTTCGTGACGCCCGGCATCATCGGGAGTTACGTCTGGATGTGGGCAGGTTTCGCCATGGTGCTGATCGCGGCCGGCCTGGCGGGTCTGCCGCGTGAACTCCTGGAAGCGGCCCGGGTGGACGGGGCCAACGAGTGGCAGGTGTTCCGCCGGATCACCGTGCCGATGCTCGCGCCGGTCCTCGCGGTGGTGCTGGTGACGCTGATGATCAACGTCCTGAAGGTCTTCGACCTCGTCTTCATCATCGCGCCGGGCTCCTCGCAGGACGACGCGAACGTCCTGGCGCTCCAGCTCTACCGGTCCTCGTTCGGCACGGACGCCGACCTGGGGATCGGCAGCGCCATCGCCGTACTCCTGCTGCTGCTGGTGGTCCCGGTGATGCTCTTCAACATCAGGCGGATACGGAAGGAGGGGCGCCGATGACGACACCCTCGACCACGGCCCCGCCCGCCGGGGCGGGCGACGCCCCGGGCACCTCCGCGGCGAAGAGCGGGCGGTCCCTCGGCTCACGGATCGCGGCCCTGGCCGGCGGCGGTGTGATGCGGGTCGTGCTGGTCCTGGTGGCCCTGTTCTGGCTGATGCCGACCGTCGGACTGTTCCTGTCCTCGCTGCGCAGCGCGGACCGGATCGCAGCGACGGGCTGGTGGAAGATCTTCACCGTCCCGTCCGAGCTGACCTTCGACAACTACTCACGGCTGCTCGACAATTCGACGATCACCGACTCGCTGTTCAGCACCGTCATGATCACCGTCCCGTCGACGGTCCTGGTCGTGGTGATCGGCTCGCTCGCCGGATACGCCTTCGCCTGGATGGAGTTCCCGGGCCGTGACTGGTGGTTCCTGGTGGTCGTGGGGCTGCTGGTGGTCCCGGTCCAGGTCGCCCTGATCCCGGTCTCCAAGCTCTTCGGCGCGGTCGGGATCTTCGAGACGACCTTCGGCGTGGTCATCTTCCACACGGCCTTCGGTCTGCCCTTCGCGATCTTCCTGCTGCGCAACTTCTTCGCGGAGATCCCGCGCGAACTGCTGGAGGCCGCACGGCTCGACGGGGCGGGCGAGATCCGGCTGTTCACCCGGGTCGTGATGCCGCTGGGCGGACCGGCGATCGCCTCGCTCGGGATCTTCCAGTTCCTCTGGGTGTGGAACGACATGCTGGTCGCGCTGATCTTCGCGGGCTCGGACTCCCCGCCGATCACCGTGGCACTCCAGCAGCAGGTACGGCAGTTCGGCAACAACATCGACGTCCTGGCGCCCGGCGCCTTCGTGTCGATGGTGATCCCGCTCGCGGTGTTCTTCGCCTTCCAGCGCCAGTTCGTCTCCGGCGTGATGGCGGGCGCGGTCAAGTAGCCGCGCCGTACGGAACATCGCACACCGGTACGTCAACCGGGGGCATCCCTGTGTACGCCAACAGGGGTGCCCCCACCTGGCGTTTCGCGTGGCCAGCGGGGTACTGCGTAACCCTGTCACTCCATCGGGCGTTTGCGGAGTACCCGCCTCCACTGTCGGCGCGCGTACGTCCGTGCACTGCGCCCCGGCCCTGCCGCTCCGCACGCCCGTGTCCGAGAAAGAGTCCGTATGCCCCGCCTGAGTGTCATCATCCCCGTCCGCCGCGCCCGGGGAAGTCTGCGCGAATGCCTGGAGTCGGTGCTCTCCCAGCCGTTCACGGACATCGAGGTGATCGGTGTCGCCGACGGGGCGCCGGACGGTTCGGGGCTGCTGCTCGACGAGTTCGCCGCCCGGGACGACCGGGTGCAGGCCATCCACCTGCCGGACGGCGCGGGTCCGGAAGGGTGCCGCAACGCCGGGGCGGAGCGGGCCGTCGGGGACTATCTGCTGTTCCTGGACGCGCACTTCGTGCTCCTGCCGGGTGCGCTGGATGCCGTCGCCGGGCGGCTCGTGGATGCCGGGGAGCCCGATCTGCTGCTGTTCGGCCACCACAAGCGGCCGTTCCGCGGGCGGTCCCGGCCCAGCAGGTCGCTGGAGCGGCTGGCCGAACTCTCCGACGGCCCGCTGGCCGCCCCCGGGCAGTCCGCGCTCCTCGACATCGCCCCGGTGTCCTGGAACCGGGCCGTGCGCCGCACCCTGCACGAGGGCGAGAAGCTGACCTTCGGGCCCGGGCGGCACGGGGAGCGGGTCTACGCCCTGCAGACCGTCGCCGCCGCCGAGTCCGTGGCCGTCCTGCCCATCGCCTGCGTCGAACACCGCCGGCAGCGCTACCTGCCGGGCCTCGGCGACGAGACACCGGAAGCGGCACCCGCCGAACTCGTCGACGCGTACGCCGGGCTGATGGAGTTCCTCCGTGAGCGCCCCCGGCTGCTCGCCGTGCAGCCACTGCTCTTCGAACGGGCCGTCCAGGAACTGCTGTCCGGCTATCCGGCCGTGACGCGCCGGCGCAGGAGGTACGTACGCTCCGTCGCCGCCTTCCACCGCGCCTACCGGCCCGCCGGCCACCGCCTCCCCGGCGGCGCGCGCGGGCTGCGCCCCCGGCTGATCAGCGGCGGCCGGTACGCCCTGCTCGGCGCCCTCGACACGGCCCTGGCCCTGCGCCGCGGGCTGCGGGCCGCCCCGGACGCGGTACGGGACCGGGCCAAGCGCAGCCTGAGCAGGCGCTACTACTGGTACTGGCGCAAGTTCCCGCTGGACCGCGGGCTCGCCGTCTACGCCGCGTACTGGAACCGCGGGGTCAGCTGCAATCCGGAGGCCGTCTTCCGCAAGGCCCGGGAGCTGGCGCCGGGGGTGCGCGGGGTATGGGTGATCTCGAAGAACCACGTGGACTCGGTGCCGGAAGGCATCGACTACGTGGTGCCCGGCACCCGTCGCTACTGGGCGACGATGGCCCGGGCCACGTACTTCTTCAACAACGTCAACTTCCCCGACCACGTGGTCAAGCGGCCCGGCCAGGTGCATGTGATGACGCACCACGGCACCCCGCTGAAGATCATGGGCCTGGACCAGCAGGACTATCCGGCGGCGGCGCAGGGCCTGAACTTCGACCGGCTGCTCAAGCGGGTCGACCGGTGGGACTGGAGCGTCTCCGCCAATCCGCACTCCACGGAGGTCTGGGCCCGTGCCTACCCGGGGGCCGCGCGGAGTCTGGAGACGGGGTACCCGCGCAACGACGTCCTCGCCTCGGCGACCGACGAACAGGTCCGGGCGGTCCGTGAGGGCCTCGGCATCCGGCCCGGTCAGCGCGCCCTGCTGTACGCGCCCACCCACCGCGACTACGAGGCGGCCTTCACCAGCCGCCTGGACCTGGAACGGTTCTGCGCGGCCGTCGGCCCGGACACCGTGGTCATGGTGCGCGCGCACTACTTCTACGGCGGCGCGAAGCTGCCCGGGAGCCCGTCGGTCATCGACGTCAGCGAGCACCCGCGGATCGAGGACCTCTGTCTGGCGGCCGACGCGCTGATCACGGACTACTCGTCGGTGATGTTCGACTACGCGCATCTGAACCGCCCGATCGTGGTGCACGCCCCGGACTGGGAGACGTACCGCACGGTCCGCGGTGTCGTGTTCGACCTGCTCTCCGGCCGTCCCGGCGAGACCCCGGGTGCCGTGGCGACGACCACGGAGGAGCTGGCGCGCGTCTTCAACGACGGCAGCTGGGACAGCCCGGCGAGCCGGGAGCTGCTGGCCGCCTTCCGGGCCCGCTTCTGCCCGTACGACGACGGCCGCGCCGCCGAGCGCGTGGTGCGGCGGGTCCTGCTGGGCGAGGAGCCCACCACGGCCTGATTCCGTCGCACATGCCGAAGGGCCCGCCGTGGCGGGCCCTTCGGCATGCACGGGCTCAGCGTTGCTGGCCCGCCATGACCGTGGCGAGGCCGATCACCACGAGCAGCGAACCGCCCCAGGTCCACATCGAGGTCCGCTCGTGCAGCACCGTCGCCCCGGCCCCCACGATCAGCAGATAGCCGAGGGCGTTGAACGGATAGGCGATGGAGAGCGGCACCTTGGCCAGCGTCGACATCCAGGCGAGCGCGGACACCGCGAAGACCACCAGGCCGAGGACGACCCACGGGCTGGTGGCGGCGCGCAGCGCGACCGACCCGCCGTCCCGTCCGGCGGTCGCGACGGCGCCCTTCATCCCGTGCTTGAGCATGATCTGGCCACCGGCCGACGAGAACACGGCGAACAGCAGCAGGATCAGACTGGGGAGGGTCAAGGTCTTGCTCCTGACTGCGGCGGCCCGGGACTCGGACGCCGGGGCGGGGGTGGGTTCGGGGATCGTCGCCTCAGACGCCGACCCGGTCGGCGGGGACGTACTGTCGGTTGAGGATGTCCTGTACATCGACGTGCTCTCCAGCGATGATCGTCTCGGCCGCATGCGGGGTGAGCAGTGCGACGTGCTGATAGCCGAACAGCGTCGGCCGGATCCGGGTCAGCAGCCTCGACATCCCGCCGAGTACGGCGGCGAGCGGCCCGCGGCCCAGGAGCGACCAGAACGGCGCCCCGGTCGAGGCGATGTCCAGGACGTCGTAGCCCGCGGCGCGCACGGTGCGGCGCAGACTGGCCCGGGTGAAGAAGCGCAGATGCGTTTCGTCGAGGATGCCGCGGCGGTCGTAGTCGAAGGCCCCGAGCGCGACCCGCAGCCGTGAGTACCAGTGGCTGAAGTTCGGCACGGAGAGCAGCACCTCGCCGCCGGGCCGCAACACGGTCGCGACCTCCGCGAGCACCCGCTCGGGGCGGGAGAGGTGCTCGATGACGTCTCCGGCCACGACGTAGTCGAAGCCGGTGCCGATCTCCGCCGGCAGCCCCTCCTCCAGGTTGGCGAGATGGAAGTGGGTGCACTTCTCCCGCACACCGGGCACCTCGACGTAGTCCACGCCGGTCACCTCGTGGCCGAGGGATTCGAGGCGCTGCGCGAACAGCCCGCCGGAACAGCCGAGGTCCAGGACCCGGCCGGGGGGCATCTTCCGCATCTTCTCCAGGATGACCGCGTGCGAGGAGCCGTCGCCCTCCTTGAAGGCGTACTCCACGGGCTTGGGGATCCAGGCGCAGGTGCCGAACCCCTTGATGGCCAGCCGGTATTCGAGGACGTCCTTGACGACGTCCTTCGCGTACTTCATGCCGTTGACGTAGCAGATCTCGTCGCCGTAGTACGTGGGGACCGGGATCTCCTTGATCCGCATTCCCGCGTTCAGCAGCTGGACGATGATCTGGGTGTCGAAGTCGAAGGCGTCCGTGTTCCGGTCGATGGGCAGCTTCTTCAGTGCCTCGACGCTGTAGGCGCGGTAGCCGGAGTGGAATTCGGTGAGCTTCGACCCGAGCAGCCCGTTCTCCAGTCTGGTGAGAACACGGTTGCCCAGCCACTTGTACATCGGCATTCCGCCCTTGAGGGCGCCGCCCGATTTCATCATCCGCGATCCGAACACGGCTTCGCATTCGCCCCGTTCGATCGGGGCGACCATTTCGGGAAGCAATTCGGGGGCGTACTGGCCGTCACCGTGCAGCAGCACGACGATATCGAGTCCGTGCGCGGCGGCCAGCGCGTATCCGGCTTTCTGATTCCCGCCGTAACCGAGGTTCTTGGTGTGCCGCATCACCACGGTCCGCGGCATTCCCTCGGCCTGCGACCACCGGCAGCCGGCGGTGAAGGTCGCGTCATGACTCGCGTCGTCGAGAATGAGAATCTCGTCGACCCGGGAACGGAAATCCTCCGGAATCCGGTCGAGGGTCTTCTCCAGCGTGGTCTCCGCGTTGTACGCGACCACCAGGATGCCGATCCTGGGGCTCGGGCTTTCCTTCACGGGGCGTTCTCCAGTTGCGCTCGGTGCTCGTGGCGGGGTCGGGGAGGGGCGAGGGCGGATGCCGTTCCGGGGTCGTGGTCAGGTGACGGCGGACCCGGAGGGCTGGGAGGTACGGGGAACGGAGAGCTGCGCCCGCCCGGTGCGGCCGGACGGGTCCCCGCCGGGCCGCGTGGCGAGGAGGCGGTGGACACCGGTGGCCAGCCCGGCTGCGAGGACGATCCAGCCGGCGGCGCCCAGGTAGAGCACCGGCTCGCTCCAGCGCACGGCGGAGCGTCCGCCGTAGCCGAGGACGGCGGTCAGTCCGAGCACGGCGTTGTACGCGAGTCCCTCCCACGCGCCGAGGACGAACATTCCGGCTGCCGCCCAGGTCAGGTACTGCAGACCGGATGCGGTGGACAGCAGGAGCAGCAGGCCCAGCGTGGCGGCGACGACGCCCGGCAGCTGCGCCGGCCGCAGCCACGCGAGCCGGGCCCCGGCGGCCACGCACAGCAGGACGAAGAGGAAGTGACCGCCGCCCTGCATGAAGGTGATGACGGACTCCGGCAGGCCGGAGACGTCCGCGAAGCGGACCAGCCCCCAGAGGCGGTAGCTGCCGCCCGCGTACTCCAGCACGTTCCGCTGGAGGTCCTGCCCCACGGTGACCAGGACCGGCCCCCACACGAGCGCGAACACGGCGGCGAACCCGGCGGCGAAGCGGACCAGCACCGGACGGCCGCCCCGCACCGCGGCGACCAGCAGCGCCGGGACCACCACGACCGGGATGAACTTGACGCTGATGGAGAGCGCCGCGGCCACTCCCGCGGCGAGCGGGGACTTGCGGTCGGCCAGCAGATGGGCGGCTGCCAGGGCGAACACGATGGCGACCGCGTCGGTGTTGCCGTGGTAGCCGGACGTGGCGATCAGCACCGGGCTGACGGCCACACCGACCCCGCACAGCACCGCGGTGCGCAGCGTGGCACGTCTGCGGACGATTTCGAACACGAGCAGGGCGCAGAGGAAATCGGCGAGCGAGGCGGGCCATCTGATCAGCGTGGCGAACGAAATTCCGAATTCCGAAATCCCGTTCAGCCCGAGCAGCATCCAGCCGGCCAGTGGCGGGTGGTTGTAAACAGGAAGTCCGGGCAGCTGCTGCTCATAGATGCGAATGGGTCCGTGTGCGGCGACGGCCTGGGCGAATCCTTGAAAGAAGCGCACATCGGCGGGCCCCGGCTCATTCGCCGCGATGAGCGTGCGAGTGAGAAGACCGACCGCCGCGGCAACAAGCACAGCGGCTCTGGCCCTTCGCACATCCCAGGTCTCGCACCACATTCGGATACCCATGAAAACAGAACGTAGCAACCCGAAGTCACGATGCAACGCACCGATGAACATACTTATCCAGCCCATGGCTCGGATTCCCTGTACATCCGTGCAAACGCCACTTTCCCCGAATCACTCGAACGGTTCACGCAGTTCGGACAGCCCGTGCGTCAATTCGTGTTCACCACCACGTCACCCCGCACGTCACCGCGCATCCGTGCCTGCCGGACCGGCGCGACGCAGGGACGCGGGCTACCGCAAACGGTCGGCCACCCGCGCGGCCGCCCGGCCGTCGTCGAGGTCGCAGAAGTCCCGGCGGAAGGCCTCGTACGCCCCCGCGTGTCCCGCGGTCGACCGGACCGGGTCGCGCAGGGCCTCGATCAGATCCGCGGACTCGGGGATCAGCGGGCCGGGTGCCCGCGATTCGAAGTCGAAGGCGAAACCGCGCAGCGTGTCGCGGTAGTGCTCCAGGTCGTAGGTGTGGAAGAGCATCGGGCGGCCGGTGTGCGCGAAGTCGAACATCATCGAGGAGTAGTCGGTCAGCAGCGCGTCGCTGACCAGCATCAGCTCACTTGCCTCCGGGTAGCGCGAGACATCGCGGACGAACCCCGTGCCGCTGTCCGGGAGCCGGTCGGTGACCAGGTAGTGACGGCGCACCAGCAGGACGGTGTCCGCGCCCAGTTCCCGCTCGGCGGCGGCGAGGTCGAGCCGCAGGTCCATGGTGTAGCGGCCGTTGTTCCTCGGCCGGTCCTCGCGCCAGGTCGGTGCGTAGAGCACGACCCGTTTGCCGTCGGGGATCTGGAGGGTCTCCCGTACCGCGGCGGCGACCTTCGTCCGGTCCGGGGCGTGGAAGAGGTCGTTGCGCGGGTAGCCGCACTCCAGGACCTCGCCCTCGAAGCCGAAGGAGCGGCGCAGCACGGGGGTCGCGTACGTGCTCGGCGAGACCAGGAAGCTCCACTGCCGGGCGCGCTGTTCGAGGGTGGCGATGTAGGCGCGGTTCGCCCGGGCGGTTCCGGCGAGGTCCAGGCCGATGCGCTTGAGCGGGGTTCCGTGCCAGGTCTGGACGACGGTCTGGCCCTCGCGCCGTTCGAACCACTCGGGCAGCTGGGTGTTGGTGACGATGTGCCGGCTGCGGGCCAGCGCCTCGTGCCAGGCGGCCGAGCCGTGCTCCACGGCGGTGGCCCCGGCGGGGATACGCGCCTGGCTGTCGCGTACGACCCACAGATGCTCCGCACCGGTCCCCCGCCGGGTCAGCTCCTCGTGAACGGCCCGCGGTGAGTCCGAGTACTGCCGGCCGTCGAAACTGCTGAACAGCACGGCGTCGCGCAGCGCCGCGGTGCGCTGTGCCGTGTAGGCCACGCCGAGCAGCCGCCGGGCACGGGGGCCACGCTCCGCGGCGCCGAGCGGGGGCGCGCAGCTCAGCAGCAGCTGGTCGTGGAAGCGCCGCTCGATGACGTACGCACGGCCTGCCAGGGTGCGGGCCGCGGGCAGGGTGTGGTGGACGGCGGCCGGGAGGCGCAGGGCGGTGTCACGGGTCTCGTCGGCGGCGCCCTTCTCACGGAGGAAGAAGTACCAGTTGCCCTCCCCCAGCGGCAGTTCCCCGCCCCCGCACGTCGCGACGGCGTCCGGCCGCAGCTCGGCCGTGAACCGCCGCTCCTCCTGCGGACCGGTGAACGCGACGGGGAAGACCGCCTCCTCGTGATGACCGCTGTGCCGGGCCACCAGCTCGACCGGGCGCCCGGGATCGTCCGGGAAGGTGCCCTCCAGGAGCAGCTTCCCGTCCTGCGTCCAGGCGGCCAGTTCCACGGCGGGCTGGACGGGCCGGTCGCTGATCAGCAGATTGCCGCGCGCGCTCACGGTGAGGCCCAGCTCACGGGGCTCGTCACCGGCCGGTGCGAGCGGGTAGCGGCCCGGCGGGACGGGCCCCGGCACATCGATCGGGGTGCGACTGCCGCCGGGGCCGACAAGATGGACGCTGTACGGGATACCCGACCGCCCCTGCGTGGCTGCGGGCCGGGCGTCGAGGAGCGCCGTGAGCGGGATCGTGGCCGTGAAGCGACGCCATCCCGTCGCCGAGGGCGTGGTGTCCTCCTGCACCGTCACGGGGCACTCGAAGGCGGTTTTGGAGGAACGGTGGGTGAGGCTCAGCCGCAGGTCCTGGCAGCCGAGCCGGTTGCGGAGCATGCCGTCGACGACGACGGCGGCCGTGCCGTCGGCCTGCTCATCCGCCCGGTGGGTCTCGAAGCGTGCGTCGATCCGCTCGGCGTGCACGACCAGCCGGTCACCGTCGAAGACCGGCACGATCCGGTGGTCCCCGTCCGGCCGGTGCACGGGCGGCGCCACGGGTGCCTCGGCGGTGCTGGGCGCGGAACGGCGCAGCAGCCCGTTCCGCGCGACGCCGAGCTCCAGGCGCCAGGTGACGTGAGCGGCCGGGCCGTCCACGGGGATACGGAGTCTGGCGGGGTCGAGCACCGTCTCGAAGCCGGCCCGGTCGTAGTCGTGCAGGCTCTGCCGGGAGCGCGCGGTGGCCTCCGGTTCGGCGGTCCTGCGCAGCCGGAGCGGGATCACCTGCCGCCGGCCCGCCCGGAGCCACCCGGCCCGGAATTCGGAGGCGCCCGAGGCCGCGGGCTGATTGCGGATGTACGCGTACCCCTTCAGCCGCAGCTTGCCGTCCTGCCAGCCGACCTCCCGCAGCCGGGCGACCAGCGGCAGATCGCGCTCGCCGACGCGCAGCACCCGGCCCGGCACCGGCCGGGTCAGCGGTGGGTAGGCGGCCCGCCGACGGCGCAGCCCGCGTACGGCGAACGCGCCGGGCTCGCGCTTGTCGAAGGCGAGCAGGGCCAGCAGTTCCTCCGTGCGGCGCTCGCGCACCAGGTGCCACATCAGCCGCAGCCGCAACGGAAGCCCGTCGAGCACCGCCGGTTCGACCTGGTCGAGGAAGGCGCTGGTGTGCGTCAGGAAGGCTTCGCGGTACGCGTCGTCGCCGTCGGGCAGGACCTCCATGAAGTACCAGAGGTCGTTGGCCAGCGCGTGCGCCTCGTAGTGGCTCTTGTCGGCGGCCGTGCGCTTCTCCTCCAGGAAGGCGCAGACGCCCTGCACGTGCGCGACCCGGTCGCGGATGCCGCGGACCACGGCCCGGCCCGCGGTGATCGAGCCGGGGCGGTCGCGCCAGTGGTAGACGGGGTCCTTCACGATGTCGACGGAGCCGGCCAGGAAGTGCGCGGGCAGCACGACCGGGATGTCCTCGTACAGTGCGCCGACGGGGAAGGCGAACCCGTGCTCGTCCCAGAAGGAGCGGCGGAAGACCTTGTTGCAGGCGATCCGGTCGCCGGTGAGTTCCCGGTCGCGGGAGATGTGGGTGCGCAGCCGCGTGGTCGCCATGGGCACCCGGAACATGGGCGACTGCTGGAGCCTGCCGTCGGTCCGCAGCCGCAGCACGTTGCCGGACGCGAGGTCCGAGCCCGTCTCCTCCAGGGCGCCGACCAGCAGTTCGTACGCCCGCGGCGGGACGACGTCGTCGCTGTCGACGAACGCGAGGTAGCGGCTCTCCGGGTCGCAGTGGCGGACGCCGGTGTTGCGGGCGTGCCCCAGCCCGCCGTTCTCCTGGCTGACCAGCCGGAAGCGGTCGTCCTCGGCGGCGAACGCGGCGGCCACGGCGGCGCTGCCGTCGGTGGACCCGTCGTCGACCATCACCACTTCGAGGTCGGTGACGGTCTGCCCGGCGAGCGACTTCAGGCAGTCCGTGAGGAAGGGTTCCACGTTGTAGACGGGGACAACGACACTGAGCCGTGGCGGCATGGTGAGCACGTCCGTTCATCGGGGGCCTGGCAATCCGTATGGCTCAACCCCGTGAACGGCCGGGGGTCACCGGTTACGGTCCCCAACGAGTGATGTCGCGGTCACGCGTGCTGACGTGGACGGCCGCCGCCGCACGGCCGCCGCGCCTACGGTCGGCGGGTGAGTGCCGCCACGGCCGAGGCCGCCAGGTCGTCCAGGTAGCCCGCGGGCAGCTCGCCCCTGACGACCGCGAGCCGCCAGTAGAGGGGCCCGACGATCAGGTCGAGGGCACGGTCGGGGTCGCAGTCCTGCGGCAGTTCCCCGCGTGCGACGGCGTCCCGCACGACCACGGCGGCGATGCCCTGCTGCGGGTCGAGCAGGGCGGCCTTGATGGTGTCGGAGATCTCCGGGTTGCGGGCCGCCTCGACCAGCAGGTCCGGGATGACCTGGGAGGCGAGCGGGTGACGGAGCGCGTAGGCGGCCAGTTCGAGCACGGCACGGACGTCCCCGTACAGCGAACCGGTGGCCGGGGCCGGCATGCCCTGCACGGCGACGGCCGACACCAGGTCCAGGACCAGGTGCAGCTTGGACTTCCAGCGACGGTAGACCGCGGTCTTGCCGACGCCCGCCCGGCGGGCGATGCCCTCGATGGACATCCGGGCGAAGCCGACCGCGGCCAGCTCCTCGAAGACCGCGGTGCGGATCGCATCGGTCACGTCCTCGCGCAGCACGGCGGCTCCGGCGGGGGCACGGCGGCGGCTTCCCGGGTCGGTGGTCATGGCCGAATCATAGTCCGCGACGACGAAACGGTTGCGTAGCGACGTCCTGGCGTCCTACCCTCGGCGTTGCGACGATACGGTCCCGTTCCGTCGCCGCTCGACTGTTTCCCCCGCCCCTTCCCGCCTTCCCTCGAAAGCGATCGTGGTGAGCCAGACAACAGCCCCGGCCCCGGCGGACACCCCGCCGACCGCCTCCCCGCCCGTTTCCCCGGCCGCCCACGCGCTCGTTCACGCGCCTGGCGAGCTCGCCGCTCTCGCCGCCCGCCACGGGCTGACCGTGAGCGGAGCCCGCCCGACGCTGCCGGTGTACGTCCGGCAGCTGTGGGGGCGGCGGCACTTCATCACGGCGTTCGCCACCGCCAAGCTCACCGCCCAGTACAGCCAGGCGAAGCTCGGCCAGATCTGGCAGATCATGACCCCGCTGCTGAACGCGGCGGTCTACTACTTCATCTTCGGCGTCCTGATGAAGACGAAGCAGGGCGTCAGCGACTTCGTCCCGTTCCTGGTCACCGGCGTCTTCATCTGGACCTTCACCAGCACCTCGATCACCGCCGGCACCCGTGCGATCAGCGGCAACATCGGCCTCGTACGGGCCCTGCACTTCCCCCGGGCCTCGCTGCCGATCGCGATGGCCCTGCAACAGCTCCAGCAGCTGCTGTTCTCACTGGCCGCGCTGGTACTGATCCTGCTGGCCGTCGGCCAGTACCCGCAGCCGTCCTGGCTGCTGGCGGTACCGGCCCTGGCCCTGCAGGCGGTGTTCAACACCGGTGTCTCGATGGTCTTCGCCCGGCTGGCCGCCCGGACTCCGGACATCTCCCAGCTGATGCCCTTCATCCTGCGCACCTGGATGTACGCCTCGGGCGTCATGTGGAGCCTCGACGCGAGCCTGGCGGGCGACCGGGTCCCGTACCTGGTGAAGCTGGCGCTGGAGATCAATCCGGCCGCCGTCTACATCGACCTGATGCGGTTCGCCCTCATCGACAGCTTCCACGCCGCGCAGCTTCCGCCGCACGTGTGGGCCGTCGCCGCCGGCTGGGCGCTGGTGTGCGGCGTGGGCGGGTTCGTCTACTTCTGGCAGGGCGAGGAGAGTTACGGGCGTGGCTGAGAGCACGGATTGCGCGGTACCGACGGTCGTCGTCGACGACGTCCACATCACGTACAAGGTCAACGGCGCCCGCGCCGGCAGGGGCAGCGCCACCTCGGCCCTGAGCCGGATCGTCTCGCGCCGGCAGGCCCCCGGAGTGCGCGAGGTGCACGCCGTGAAAGGGGTCAGCTTCGCCGCGTACAAGGGGGAGGCGATCGGGCTGATCGGCTCCAACGGCTCGGGGAAATCGACGCTGCTCAAGGCGATCGCCGGACTGCTGCCCGCCACGCAGGGCCGCGTCCACACCCAGGGCCAGCCCTCACTGCTCGGGGTGAACGCGGCACTGATGAGCGATCTGACCGGCGAGCGCAACGTCGTGCTCGGCGGGCTCGCGATGGGCATGACCCGCGAGGAGATCCGCGAACGCTACGCCGGCATCGTCGACTTCTCCGGCATCAACGAGAAGGGTGACTTCATCACGCTGCCGATGCGCACGTACTCCTCCGGCATGGGCGCCCGGCTGCGCTTCTCCATCGCGGCCGCCAAGGACCACGACGTCCTCCTGATCGACGAGGCGCTCTCCACCGGCGACGCCCGTTTCCAGCGGCGCAGCAAGGACCGGATCATCGAACTGCGCGAGCAGGCCGGCACGGTGTTCCTGGTCAGCCACCACAACAAGTCGATCACCGAGACCTGCGACCGGGCGATCTGGCTGGAGGCGGGCACCCTGCGGATGGACGGCCCGGCAAAGGAGGTCGTGGCGGCGTACGAGCGCTTCACCGGCAAGAAATAGGCATTTCGAGCCCGTCCGGCATCTCAAGCCCGTCCGGCGATTGAGGACAACTACCTCGGCCCCGGGCGGGCCGCACACTCTCCCGCCCGTCCGGCACACCAAGCCCACCCGGCGATCGAGGGCAAGGCGGCCACCGGGACGCACCCGGCAGCCGCCTCCCCCGGGCCACCGCCTACGCGTGCGTACGCAGCAGCGTCCGCATCGTCCGCATCGCCACCGACAGGTTCGCCAGGTCGAACGCGTCCGACCCCTGGATCTCCTCCAGCGTGGAGCGCGAGCGCGACAGGATCGCCGCGTTCTTCTCCTCCCACGCCTCGAACCGCTCCTGCGGCGAGGAGGACCCGTTGCCCACGCTCAGCACGTCGCCCGTGAGCGCCGCGTGCGCCGCGTACAGGTCCTCCCGGATGGAGGCACGGGCCATCGACTGCCAGCGGTCCGCCCGCGGCAGTTCGATGATCCGGTCCATCAGCTGCGTGATGCCCAGCCGGTCCGCGAGGTCGTAGTACACCTCGGCGACGGACAGCGGGTCCTTGCCCGTGCGGTCGGCGATCGCCACGATGTCGAGCGCCGGGAACGCCGACGAGAATCCGGCGACGCGCTGGGCGAGCACGTCCGGGACACCCGCCTCGGTGAGCTCGTCCAGGATTCCCTGGTACCACTCCTGGTCCGCGCCCATCAGCATCTTGGGCAGCTCCGCCCAGACCTGCTCGACACCGTCGCGGAAGAAGTCGATCGTCTCGGCGATCTCCAACGGCTGCGGCCGGTTGCCCAGCAGCCAGCGCGAGCCGCGCTCGACGAGCCGGCGCGAGTGCAGCCGGATCCGGGTCTGCACATCGGCCGCGACCTCGTTGTCGAGCGCCTCCACGGCGTCCCACACCTCACCGAGGCCGAAGATCTCCCGGGCCGCGAACTGGGCCCGCACGATCTCCCCGATCGAGGCGCCGGTCTCCTCCCGCAGCCGGTGCAGGAACGTCGAACCACCGGTGTTCACCGTGTCGTTCACCAGGACCGTGGTGATGATCTCGCGCCGCAGCGCGTGCCCGTCGACCGCGTCCGGGTAGCGCTCGCGCAGCTGCTGCGGGAAGTAGGCGTGCAGCAGCTTCTGCAGATGCGGGTCGTCCGGCAGGTTCGTCCCGATCAGCTCCTGCGCCGCCGTGATCTTCGTGTAGGCGAGCAGGACGGCCAGTTCGGGCTGGCTGAGCCCCTTGCCGGCGTTCAGCAGTTCACGGATCTGCCGGTCGGTCGGCAGGAACTCCAGGGCCCGGTCGAGGTATCCGTCACGGCCCAGCCGGCGCATGAAGCGCTGTTGGGCGTGGAGGAGGGAGGACGCCTGGGCGGACGAGTTGGCGAGCGCGGTGTTCTGCGCGTAGTTGTTGCGCAGCACCAGGTGGCCGATCTGGTCGGTCATCTCGGCGAGCAGCTTGTTGCGCTGCTTGACCGTCATGTCGCCGTCCCGCACCAGGCCGTTGAGCAGGATCTTGATGTTCACCTCGTGGTCGGAGGTGTCCACACCGGCGCTGTTGTCGATCGCGTCGGTGTTGATCCGGCCGCCGGTACGGGCGAACTCGATACGGCCGAGCTGGGTGGCCCCGAGGTTGCCGCCCTCGCCGACGACCTTGGCGCGCAGGTCCTCGCCGTTGACGCGGATCGCGTCGTTGGCCTTGTCCCCGACGTCCGCGTTCGACTCGGCGGAGGACTTGATGTACGTGCCGATGCCGCCGTTCCACGCGAGGTCGACGGGGGCCTTGAGGATGGTCTGCATCAGGTCGGCGGGCGTCATCTTGGTGACCCCGGCCTCGATGCCGAGCGCCTCGCGCATATGGGCGTTGACCGGGATCGACTTGGCGCTGCGCGGGTGGATGCCACCGCCCGCGGAGATCAGCTGCTTGTCGTAGTCGGCCCAGGAGCTGCGCGGCAGGTCGAAGAGGCGGCGCCGCTCGGCGTACGAGGTCGCGGCGTCCGGCTTCGGGTCGATGAAGATGTGCCGGTGGTCGAAGGCCGCGACGAGGCGGATGTGCTCGGAGAGGAGCATCCCGTTACCGAAGACGTCGCCGGACATGTCGCCGACGCCGACGACGGTGAAGTCCTCGGTCTGCGTGTCGTGGCCGAGCTCCCGGAAGTGCCGCTTGACGGACTCCCAGGCGCCGCGGGCGGTGATGCCCATGCCCTTGTGGTCGTAACCGGCCGAACCGCCGGAGGCGAACGCGTCACCGAGCCAGAAGCCGTACGCGACGGCGACCTCGTTGGCGATGTCGGAGAACTTCGCCGTGCCCTTGTCGGCGGCGACGACGAGGTAGGTGTCGTCCTCGTCGTGCCGGACGACATCCTTGGGCGGCACGACCTCGCCGGCGACCATGTTGTCGGTGATGTCGAGCAGCGCCGAGATGAAGGTGCGGTACGAGGCGATGCCCTCGGCCATCCAGGCGTCACGGTCGACTGCCGGGTCCGGCAGCTGCTTGGCGACGAAGCCGCCCTTGGCGCCGACCGGCACGATGACGGTGTTCTTCACCATCTGCGCCTTGACCAGGCCGAGGATCTCCGTACGGAAGTCCTCTCGGCGGTCCGACCAGCGCAGACCACCACGGGCGACCTTGCCGAACCGCAGGTGGACGCCCTCGACGCGCGGCGAGTAGACCCAGATCTCGAACGCCGGGCGGGGGGCGGGGAGGTCCGGGATCGACTGCGGGTCGAACTTCATCGACACGTAGTTGTGCGGCTTGCCGCTCTCCGCGCGCTGGAAGAAGTTGGTGCGCAGGGTGGCCTTGATGACGGTGAGGAAGGACCGCAGGATCCGGTCCTCGTCGAGCGAGGCGACCTGGTCCAGGGCGCCGTCGAGTTCTTCGAGGAGCCCGTCGGTCAGCTCCGTACCGGCGCTCTGCCGCTCCGGCGACATCCGGGCCTCGAACAGCGAGACCAGCAGCCGGGTGGTGTGGACGTTGTTCTGGAGGGTGCTCTCCATGTAGTCCTGGCTGAAGGTCGATCCGGCCTGGCGCAGGTACTTGGCGTAGGCGCGCAGCACCATGGCCTGCCGCCAGTTCAGACCGGCGCTCAGGACCAGCGCGTTGAAGCCGTCGTTCTCGGCCTCGCCGGTCCACACGGCGGCGAACGCCTCCTGGAACCGTTCCCGGGCGTCGTCGGCCAGGTAGCCGCCGTTGGCCGTGGCCTGGGGCATCCGCAGCCCGAAGTCGTAGATCCAGGCGTGCGTACGGTCTGCGCAGCGCAGCTCGTACGGACGCTCGTCGACGACCTCGACACCGAGCCGCTGGAGCGCCGGCAGGACGGCGGACAGGGAGACCTGCTCACCGGTCCGGTAGATCTTGAACCGGCGCTCGCCGGGGGCGGCGCCGACCGGCTCGTACAGGCTGAGTGCGAAGTCCTTCCCGTCCTCCTTGAGGGCTTCGAGGTGGACCAGGTCGGCCACGGCGGAGCGCGGCGAGTGGTCGGCCTTGTAACCCTCGGGGAACGAGTGGCCGTACTGACGCAGCAGCTCGGCGGCACGCTCCTCACCGCACTCGGCGCCCAGCGCCTCCTGGAAGCCGTCGGCCCAGGAGCGAGCGGCCTCGACGAGCCGGGCCTCGATGCGGTCGGCCTCGGCGTCGGTGAGGCTGGGCAGCTCGCTGCCGGGGGCGACCCGGACGACGAAGTGCAGCCTGGACAGGATCGACTCGGTGTTCCAGGCGGTGAAGTCGACGCTGGTGCCGTTCAGCTCCTCCTTGAGGATGTCGATCAGCCGCAGGCGCACGCCGGTGGTGTAGCGGTCACGCGGCAGGTAGACGATCGCGGAGTAGTAGCGCCCGTACTCGTCCTGGCGCAGGTAGAGCCGGAGCCGGCGCCGCTCCTGGAGGTAGAGCACCGAGGTGACGATGGAGCGCAGCTGGTCGGGCGGCGTCTGGAAGAGCTCGTCGCGGGGGTACGTCTCCAGGATCTGCAGCAGGTCACGGCCGTCGTGGCTGTTGTACGAGAAGCCCGCGCCCTCCAGCACCTCGGCGACCTTGCGGCGGATGACGGGCACCCGGCGCACGGACTCGGTGTAGGCGGCGGACGAGAACAGTCCGAGGAAGCGGCGCTCGCCGATGACGTTGCCGTCGGCGTCGAACTTCTTCACGCCGACGTAGTCGAGGTAGCTGGGACGGTGCACGGTCGCCCGGCTGTTGGCCTTGGTCAGGACGAGGAGCTTGTGCTCACGGGCCTTGGCGCGGGCGTCGGCGGGCAGCCGGTCGAAGGAGGGGCTGACCGGGTGTGCCTCGTCCTCGGTGTGCTGCGGGTCGGCGCGCAGGATACCGAGGCCGGTGCCGGGCACGGCGGCCAGCGCGTCGCTGTCCTTCAGTTCGTACTCGCGGTAGCCGAGGAAGGTGAAGTGGTCGGCGGCGAGCCAGCGCAGCAGTTCCCGCGCCTCGTTGACCTCGTCGTCGGCGAGGTCGTCGAGCGGCTCGCCGGGCAGGTCGTCGGCGATGCGCAGCGCGGCATCCCGCATCTTCTCCCAGTCCTCGACGGTCTCCCGTACGTCGGACAGGACCCGCAGGAGGTCGAGCTGGATCTGCTTGAGGTCGGCGCGGTCGGTCTCGCGGTCGATCTCGACGTGGATCCAGGACTCGACGAGCGCGTCGTGCGGCAGCTCGGCCCTGGCGTCCTTCGCCCCCTTGGCGTTCTTCCGGCCTGCCTGGGGGTCCGTCGAGATGCCGACGCCCTCGGTGAGGACCTCGATCAGCTTGCCGGTCACATCGCGGCGGACGATGACCTGCGGGTGGATCACGACATGGATGCCGCGACCCTGACGGGACAGCTCGTTGGTGACGGAGTCGACCAGGAACGGCATGTCGTCGGTGACGACCTCGACGACGGAGTGGCTGCAGGTCCAGCCGTTCTCCTCGACGGTCGGGGTGTGCACCCGGACGTTGGCCGTGCCCTGCGGACGGTTCTCGGCGAGGCGGTAGTGGGAGGAGGCGGCGCCGAACACGTCGACCGGGTCCCGGCCGGCGATGTCCTCCGGAGCCGTGTGGAGGTAGTAGCGCTGGAGATAGGCGAGCAGTACGTCCTGGCCCGAACGCTCCTGCCCGGCCCCGGTGCCGTCGTCGGCCCCGGTGGCCGCGACGCGAACCCGGGGGGCACCGCCCGGGCCACCGACACCACCGCCCGGGCTGTTGTCAGCTACCTTGGCAGCCCGTGCGAGCAGCTCGGCCTTGGCTTCGTCCAGCTTGGTCTGCATGTCCTCTGGCTCCTGTCGCGCGCCGTTGCGTGACGTAGGTGAAAAAGGCGACGTACCGCCGCGACACGGGGTTTCCGGTCTGAGTCGACGCTATGCCGCTATGAGAGACGCCCGGGACCTTATTGGCCATTTTTGGCGGTCGGGCCGGGCTGAGGGGATCAGTGGCGGCCCGGGTGCTGTGGCACTCCGGGCTCGGGCCGGGGGCTTCGCTGCCCCCGAGGCGTATCGCGCTGATCACGGGGTCCAGGCTATCTCGCCCGCCCCCGTAACCGTCACGAGCCGCATGTGTACAAAAGAAGGCCCCGAACTTTGACACTTCGGACAGCGCACGGGCCCCGACTGCCGCACTCTGGTTCCGACACACAGAACAGGCCGACGCACCGTGGGGAGCCCCGCCATGGCACCGAAGATCCTGATCGTCACCGGCGACGCCGCCGAGTCCCTCGAAGTCCTCTACCCGTACCAGCGCCTGCGCGAGGAGGGGTACGAGGTCCATATCGCCGCTCCCTCCCGCAAGACGCTCCGCTTCGTGGTCCATGACTTCGAGGCCGGCTTCGACACCTACACCGAGAAGCCCGGCTACACCTGGCCGGCCGACCTGGCCTTCTCCGAGGTCGACCCGGACGATTACGTGGCCCTGGTGGTCCCGGGCGGGCGCGCTCCCGAATACCTGCGCAACGACGCCGATCTCCGCACGATCCTCTCGGCGTTCTTCGACACGGACCGCCCGGTGGCCCAGATCTGCCACGGCCCGCTGATGACGGCTGCGACCGGCGCGCTGAAGAACCGGCAGGTCACGGCCTATCCCGCGCTGGCACCCGACATGGAGACGGCCGGAGCCACCTTCCGGGACACCGAGGTCGTGGTGGACGGCACCCTGGTCTCGTCCCGCGCCTGGCCGGACCACTCGGCCTGGATGCGTGAGTTCCTGACCGTGCTCCGCACCAAGGCCCCGGTGACCTGAGCCCCGTCCCCGCGGCCCGGGCCCGCCCACGGGGCCGCCGGCTACTCGCTCAGCTGCTGGGCGAGGGCCGCGGCCTCGGCCAGGGTGTCCACGACGGGCACCCCTGCCGCCTCCAGGCTGCTCCGGCTGTGCGAACCGCCGGTGAAGAGCACCGCCTTCGCTCCGACATGGGCCGCAGCCACCGCGTCGTCCACGGCGTCACCGATGACCACCGTGTACTCGGGTGATATCCCGTCCAGCGCGGCGAAATGGCGCTCCATGTGCTGCGCCTTGCTGCCGCCGGACGGCCCGGTACGCCCGTCGACGCGGACGAAGTGCCGCTCGATGCCGTACCCCCGGACGACGGGGACCAGGTGCTCGTGCCCGTACATGCTCAGCAGGGACTGACTCCGGCCGGCCAGCTGCCACTGCGCGAGCAGCTCGGCGGCCCCCTCGGTCAGCCCGCAGGCCTCACGCTGCTCGGTGTAACTGCGGTGGAAGACCCCGTCCATCCGCTCCCACTCGGCCTCCGTGGGCAGCCGGCCCATCAGGCGCTCGTAGAAGCGGGGTATCGGGATGCAGTACATCTCCCGGTACTGCTCCAGGGTGATCGGCGCCAGGCCGATCTCGCCGAACGCGGCGTTCGTCGCGCCGACGACCGCGATGTTGTCGTCGAGCAGAGTGCCGTTCCAGTCCCAGACCAGATGCGTGCGGTGCTTCCCGTTCGTCCCCATGCGAGAAAAATACCCGCTGTCACTGACAACCGGACGAACAGCCCTTCGCGCGGCCCTTCACGGCCCCGCTCACCCGATCAGATTCGGGATCTCCTGGATGCCGAACCACAGGAGCTCGTGGTCCTCGGCGCCGTCGACGGTGAACTGGGCGTCGTCGTCCCCGAGGTCCGCCGCTCCCAGGGCTGCCGCGGCGGCCGTGACGTCCTTGTCGGCCTCGTCCGAGTCGACGTGCACCGCGGCGGCCTTGGCCAGCGCGACCGCGGAGGCGATGGTGACCTCACCGAGCGACGAGGCGTCCAGGATGTGGTCCGGGTCGGCGACCGCGGCCCCGTCCGGCACGTCGACGGCGACGACGACACGCCGTCGGGCGGCCCCGGGGTCCCCGGCGATCAACCGCAGCGACGCGGACGCGGCCCGGTTGAGCGCCGCGTACTCCAGCTCCTCGATGTCGTCGGAGACGTACCACTCCCGCAGCGCGGGGGTCACCGCGTAGGCGGTCAACGGGCCCGGGCCGACCTCGCCGGCCCGGTGCGCCGCTGCGAGCCCGGAGAGGGTCAGGGGGACGTACACGCGCATGACTGGGGTCGCTTTCGTAGTCGGAACGCCCTCAGGATACGTGGGGCGTCCCCCTTTGGGGTTACGTGTCCGGCCCCCGCCCCGTCCACCCGGCAACCGCCCCTCACCCTGCCCGGCCCGCCCCGGGCCCCCTCACCGGACCGGCCCCGCCACCCGGATAGGTGAATCCCGGAACCTCCCCCCTCGGCCTACCCACGCTTGCGGCCGCCTCCGCCGTCCCCGTAGAAGATCCACAGCAGAAGTTACCGCCCGGTACTCACCGGGCCTCTGAAGCACGGGGGCGACAGCGATGAGCACGAACAGGACCCGGCCCACCGGACGGCACGACGCACGCAGGCCCGAGGCCGTACCCGCACAACGCCGCCGGACCGACCGGCGGATCAGGCCCCACCACTGGTTCGCGGAACGCCTCCTGGCGGTCCTCAGCGGCCAGCGCCCCGTCCACTGGATGCTCGGCCACACGATCGGCGAGGCCTACGACCAGCTCGCCGAACTGGCCCCCGCCACCCCGCTCAGGAGCCGCGGCGCCCGCCCGGTCATCCGCATGTGCCGAGGCGCCCAGCCGGCTCCCGGCGTCGTCGAGGCCTGCGCGAGCGTCGCGGCGGGCGAACAGGTCCGCGCCATGGCCTTCCGCCTGGAACAGGGCCCCGACCTCCGCTGGCGCTGCGCCGCGGTGGAACTGGGCAACACCCCGGTACGCCACCCCTGACCTGTCTCGGCCCCGCTCTTCTCAGCCCCTCCGGCGTTTGAGGAGCGGGGTCCGGGGCGGAGCCCCGGTTACGGGAAGGGGCGGGGAGGGGAACAGGCCCGCCGCAGGCGCACCACCCGCTCACCCACCCGCACGTCACGTCACGTCACGTCGCGACACCCACCCAGCCAGCCACGCACAACGGCCTGGGCCGGACACCCAACGGTGCCCGGCCCAGGCCGCAGAACGATCAGCGCACGCTACTTCTTGCGGCGACGCCCACCGCCACCACTCTTCTGCGCCTTGCGCCGCTCCGCGCGGGTCAGCCCGTCCGAATCCCCGGAGGCCCCACCGTCACCGTTGGAGAAGTCGCCCTCGACGACACCGCCCTCCCCGTCCACCGTGGGAGCGGAGAAGTGCAGCCGGTCCGGACGCTGCGGAGCGTCGAGCCCCTTGGCCCGGATCTCCGGACGCGCCGCCGGAACGGCGTCCTCCTTGGACAGCGACGTCGCCGCGTCCTGGACGGGAACCTCCTCGACCTGCTGCTCGACCTGGACCTCCAGGTTGAACAGGTAGCCGACGGACTCCTCCTTGATGCCCTCCATCATGGCGTTGAACATGTCGAAGCCCTCGCGCTGGTACTCGACCAGCGGATCCTTCTGCGCCATGGCACGGAGGCCGATGCCCTCCTGGAGGTAGTCCATCTCGTAGAGGTGCTCACGCCACTTGCGGTCCAGGACGGACAGGACCACGCGCCGCTCCAGCTCACGCATGATGTCGGAGCCGAGCGTCTTCTCCCGCTCGTCGTACTGCTCGTGGATGTCGTCCTTGACGGACTCGGCGATGAACTCGGCGGTGACACCGGCGAGATCCCCGGCGGCCTCCTCCAGTTCGGCAACCGTGACCTTCACCGGGTAGAGCTGCTTGAACGCGCCCCACAGCCGGTCCAGGTCCCACTCCTCGGCGAACCCCTCCGCCGTCTCCTGGCGGATGTAGTCGTCGATCGTGTCGTCCATGAAGTGGCGGATCTGGTCCTGCAGGTCCTCGCCCTCCAGGACCCGGCGCCGCTCGCCGTAGATGACCTCGCGCTGCCGGTTGAGCACCTCGTCGTACTTCAGGACGTTCTTACGCGTCTCGAAGTTCTGCTGCTCGACCTGCGACTGAGCCGACGCGATCGCCCGCGTCACCATCTTGTTCTCGATCGGTACGTCGTCGGGCACGTTGGCCATCGACATGACGCGCTCGACCATCTGCGCCTTGAACAGACGCATCAGGTCGTCACCGAGCGAGAGGTAGAAGCGGGACTCGCCCGGGTCGCCCTGACGGCCGGAACGGCCACGGAGCTGGTTGTCGATACGGCGCGACTCGTGCCGCTCGGTGCCCAGGACGTACAGCCCGCCGAGTTCCTTGACCTCGTCGTGCTCGGCCTTCACGGCCTGCTCGGCCTTCTCCAGGGCCGCGGGCAGCGCCGCCGCCCACTCCTCGACGTGCTCGACCGGGTCGAGTCCGCGCTGACGCAGATCCGCCTCGGCCAGGTCGTCGGGGTTGCCGCCCAGCTTGATGTCCGTACCGCGGCCCGCCATGTTCGTCGCGACCGTGACGGCGCCCTTGCGCCCGGCCTGCGCGATGATCGGCGCTTCCCGGTCGTGCTGCTTGGCGTTGAGGACCTCGTGCTGGACACCGCGCTTGGAGAGCTGCTGCGAGAGGTACTCGGACTTCTCGACCGAGGTGGTGCCGACCAGGATCGGCTGGCCCTTCTCGTGCTTCTCGGCGATGTCGTCGACGACGGCGGCGAACTTCGCGACCTCGGTGCGGTAGATCAGGTCCGACTGGTCGGCCCGGACCATCGGCCGGTTGGTCGGGATCGGCACCACGCCGAGCTTGTAGATCTGGTGGAACTCGGCGGCCTCGGTCATCGCCGTACCGGTCATGCCCGAGAGCTTGCCGTAGAGGCGGAAGAAGTTCTGCAGGGTGATCGTGGCGAGCGTCTGGTTCTCGTCCTTGATGTCCACCCCTTCCTTCGCCTCGATCGCCTGGTGCATGCCCTCGTTGTAGCGGCGGCCCGCGAGGATACGGCCGGTGTGCTCGTCGACGATCATGACTTCGCCGTCGATGACGACGTAGTCCTTGTCCTTCTTGAAGAGTTCCTTGGCCTTGATGGCGTTGTTGAGGTACCCGACGAGGGGGGTGTTCACCGACTCGTAGAGGTTCTCGATGCCGAGCCAGTCCTCGACCTTCGCGACACCGGGCTCATGGATCGCCACGGTCCGCTTCTTCTCGTCGACCTCGTAGTCGCCGGTCTCCTCGATGCCCTTGAGCGGGTTGCCCGCCTCGCCCTTGGTCAGACGCGTGACCAGCTTGGCGAAGTCGCCGTACCACTTGGTGGCCTGGTCCGCGGGGCCGGAGATGATCAGCGGCGTACGAGCCTCGTCGACCAGGATCGAGTCGACCTCGTCGACGATCGCGAAGTTGTGGCCGCGCTGCACGAGCTCGTCCTGCGCCCAGGCCATGTTGTCGCGGAGGTAGTCGAAGCCGAACTCGTTGTTCGTTCCGTACGTGATGTCGCAGCCGTACTGCTCGCGGCGCTGGGCCGGAGTCATGTTGGCGATGATGCAGCCGACGCTGAGTCCGAGGAACTTGTGGACCCGGCCCATCATCTCCGAGTCACGCTCGGCCAGGTAGTCGTTGACCGTGATCAGGTGCACGCCCTTGCCCGAGAGTGCGTTGAGGTACGCGGGCAGGGTGCCGACGAGGGTCTTGCCCTCGCCGGTCTTCATCTCGGCCACGTAACCGAGGTGCAGGGCTGCGCCGCCCATCATCTGGACGTCGTAGTGGCGCTGTCCGAGGACCCTCTTGGCGGCCTCACGGACGGTCGCGAATGCCTCGGGGAGCAGGTCGTCCAGGCTCTCGCCGTCCGCGTACCGTTCCTTGTACTCGTCGGTGAGCGCCCGCAGCTCGGCGTCGGAGAGGTTGACGAAGTCCTCTTCGATGGAGCTGACCTGGTCCGCGATGCGGTGCAGTTTGCGCAGGATCTTGCCTTCGCCTGCACGCATGAGCTTGTTGAAGACGGACACTGAGGCTGGTCTCCTTGCCGGTCGGGCCTGGCACTGGGTCGTGTTATGGACTCTGGCGCGGGCACGGCAGGTGGGCCCCACCGCAACGGCCATCGTAAGCGAGGACCCCGCCGCGCCGGGAGGGCTGCCACCGCCTTGACCCCGCAGTGCCCTTCCGAATCAACGGCCGAAGGGCGCCGAAGGTGCCGGGAAGACCGAAAAGTACTCGCCACACGAGGGTTCCCTCACCAGAATCCGTACATGGAGCCGATCACTCTCACCACCGACCGCCTGCTTCTGCGTCCTTTCGTGCCGGGCGACGCCGACGCACTGCACGCGGCCTGCCAGGACCCCGACATCCAGCGCTGGACGGTCGTCCCCTCGCCGTACGGCCGCGCGGACGCGGAGCTCTTCGCCCGGCAGCTCTCACCGGGCGGCTGGCAGGACGACTCCATGTACAACTTCGCCGTGGTGGTGCGCGACGGCGGTGCCCTGGCCGGCGCGCTCGGCATCAACCGGCGCACCGGGCCGGGGACGTACGAGGTCGGCTTCTGGACCGCCAGGGAACACCGCGGCCTCGGCTACACGACGGAGGCGGTCCTCTGCGCCGCCCGCTGGACCTTCACCGCGCTCGGCGGAGACCGGCTGGAGTGGCGGGCCGAGACCGGCAACCTTCCCTCCCGAGCGGTCGCGCTGCGTGCCGGCTTCCACATGGAGGGCGACCAGCGCTCCGGGCTGATCAACAAGGGTGTGCGCCGCGATACGTGGGTCGGCGCCCTGCTCCCGTCCGACCTCGGGCTGCCCGGCACCGACGCCTATCTGCCGGCCGACGCCGTCGGCCGGGCGTGAGGGGCACCGGTCCCGCCCTGGATGTCACCGGCCCCGCCCTGGATGTCAGTGCCGCCCTCTAGGGTGCGTGGCATGACGTCTGTGCAGCCTCCCGCAGCCGAACTCTCCGCCGACCAGGCCCGCAGGATCGCGCTGCGCGCCCAGGGCTTCCTCGGCGCCCCGGACCGACGGGCCGGGGTGCCCGGGGTCCTGCGCCACCTGGGCGCCGTACAGCTCGACACGATCTCGGTGCTCGCGCGTTCGCACGAACTGATTCCGTACGCGCGCCTGGGGATGATCGGCCGGCAGTCCGTCGAGGAGGCGTACTGGTCGGGCGGTCGCGCGTTCGAGTACTGGTCGCACGCGGCCTGCATCCTGCCGGTCGAGGAGTGGCCGCACTTCGCCTTCCGCCGCCGCGCCTACCGTTCCCGCCCGCAGTGGCATCACGACCTGCCGGACGGCGCCTACGAGACCGTCATCAAGCAGCTGCGCGCCGAGGGCCCGCTGACGGCGACGGAACTGGGCGGCGCGAAGAACGGCGGGGAGTGGTGGGACTGGTCCGCCTCGAAGGTGGCCGTCGAGCGGGCCCTGATGTACGGCGAGGTGGTGTGCACCGAGCGGCGCGGCTGGAAGCGGGTCTACGACCTCGCGGAGCGCGCCCTGCCCGCCGCCGTGCTGCACGACGACCTGGACGACGCGGAGTGCCTGCGCCGTCTGGTGGCGCTCGCGGGGCGGTCACTGGGTGTCGGCACCCGCATGGACATCGCCGACTACCACCGGATCAAGGGCGAGCAGTTCGACGCCGTGGTGGCGGACTCCGGACTGGTGCCGGTGACGGTTCAGGGCTGGGCGAAGCCGGCCTGGGCGGATCCGGAGGCGCTGGCCGCCGAGCCGCGCGGACGCCACCGCACGACGCTGCTGTCGCCGTTCGACTCGCTGGTCTGGGAGCGGGCGCGGACCGAGCGGATCTTCGGCTTCACCCACCGCCTGGAGGCGTACGTCCCCAAGCCCAAGCGGATCCACGGCTACTTCGCGATGCCGCTCCTGGCGGGCGGAAGGCTGCAGGGCCGGGTCGACCCGGCTCGCGAGGGCACGACGCTGGTCGCCCGGCAGGTGTCCCTGGCGGGCGCCAAGGCCGTGGCACCGATGGCGCAGGCGCTGGTGGAAGCCGCCTCCTGGGTCGGCTGCACGGAGGTCCGGCTGGAGCGGGTGGACGCACCGGAGCTGCGCGCGCCGCTCACCAGGGAAATCGCCCGCGCCCTGGCGTGAGCGACCGCATTTCTGCGGCTTTACCCCCGCGCCCGGTCACCTGATCTCCAGGATCTTCTCCCTCATGGCGTAGACCACGGCTTCCATCCGGGAGTGCAGCTGGAGCTTCTCCAGAATGTTGCGGACGTGGTTCTTCACGGTGTTCTCGGAAATGAAGAGTTGCTTCGCGATATCGCGATTGTTCATGCCCGTAGCAACCAGTTTGAGGACTTCGAGCTCACGTTCGGTGAGCCGGGGCGCCGGAACCAGCCGGCGCTCGTCGGTCCGCTGGATCATCGACTTGAACTCGGTGAGCAGTTTGGACGCCATGGACGGGCTGATCTGGGACTGTCCGTCGGCGACGGCGCGAATCGCGGTGGCGACCTCGTCCGTGGAGATCTCCTTGAGGAGATAGCCGGTGGCACCCGCCTTGATGGCGTCGTAGAGGTCCGCTTCCTCGTCGCTGATCGTCAGCATGATGATCTTCGCGCTGGGGGCCACCTCCTTGATGGAGGTGCAGGCCTCGATGCCGCCGCGCTTGGGCATGCGTACGTCCATCAGGACGATGTCGGGCAGCAGGTCGGCCGCCTTGTCGACCGCCTCCGCCCCGTCGCCCGCCTCTCCGACGACCTGGATGTCCTCTTCCTGTGCGAGGACGATCTCCAGGCCTCTGCGGAACAGGGCGTGGTCGTCGACCACAAGAACCCGGATCGGCTCCTTGCGGGAACCGCTGTCGTCGTCCGCGCCGGTACGGTCACCGCCGGCGTCATCGGCATCATTCGCATCGTGCACGGGCCCGAAGGTGTCCGCCATCGTTCCTCCCCCTGAAGGCCACGGCCTGAAGTTCACAAACTGTCCGCCAACGGCAGTTCACAGAGCACCGATTGGCTTGGGCCGCCATGATTTCATGCCTGGACGTCGGAGCGGTGATCCCGTGGTCGCACGAGGGTGCCCCTGGGGGCGCACAGACGCTCCAGGGGCACCACGAAGTGGTGGCGTCAGCCGCCGAGCGCGCCGCCCGCGCCGCCCGCCTCATCGGCGGCCAGTGGGTCGGTCCTCAAGTGGATGACACCGTAGTCGTAGGCATGCCGCCGGTAGACGACACTGGGTTCCTTCGTCTCGGAGTCGACGAACAGATAGAAGTCGTGACCGACCAGTTCCATCTCGTAGAGCGCCTGGTCGAGCGACATGGGTGCCGCGACGTGCGTCTTCTCGCGCATCACCAGCGGTCCTTCGCCCTGTACCTCGAGCGAGCCGATCCTGGTGGTGGGTACGGGCTGTGCCGTCTCGTCGGCGACCAGCTCGCCGTCGCCGCTGAACGACGCCGCGTCCGGCACCATTTCACCGACCTCAGCAGCGGGGATACGACCCGTGCCGCGGCGGCTGTAGCGCTTGTCGTGCTGCTTGCGCAGCCGCGCCTCCAGCTTGCCTGTGGCCAGGTCCAGCGCTGCGTACGGGTCGCCTGCGGCCGCTTCTGCCCGGATGACCGGTCCGCGCGAGCGAAGCGTGATCTCCACCCGGTCGGAGCGGTCCGCCTGACGAGGATTCGGCTCCTTGGACACCTCCACGTCGAGGCTGATCACCTTGCCGTCGAACTTCTGGATCTTGTCCAGCTTCAGCTTCTCGGCCACGTGCTTGCGGAACCGCTCGGGCACCTCGGTCTTGCGGCCCTTGACGACGATGTCCACGCAGAACTCCGTTCCCGGATCGCTCCGCTCAGCGGCGGAGCATCTCCCTTTTGCACCAGGCCCCGGTGATGACCGGAGCCGCGGACTCGGTGACTTCCACCTCCTCCTCCCCCGTCGGCAAGGTCTCCACCCCACCGAATTCCCGGTTTCCGAACGCCGGTGGGTCGCCTGCCCGAAACCTGGCGGTGCATTCGTCGAGGCCTGGCATTCACCATTCCTCACAACCGAACATAGCCTGCCAGGACGGATGTCGGCACCCGCTACTCGCACGTACCTCCGTTCAGGTCTTTTTACCCACTCACTACCTGCAACGATGCAAGTTCAGTTCCAGTTCCGGTTTATTTCGAAGGCGGACGGAGAAGCTGCAACAACGGCCGCGTGACGCACCCCGGAACCGGCGCTCCCCCACCCGCCGCCCTCTTCGATCGCCCGGGCCGCTTCGGCCAACGAGGCACCTGTCGTCAACAGGTCGTCCACCAGCACCACCCGTCCGGCGGCAAGCAGCCGCCCACCGCCGGCCACGACCCTCAGGGCCCCTGCCAGATTCTCCCGGCGCTCACGCGCGCCGAGACCGGACTGATCGGCCACCGGACGCCGCTGCCGCAGCACACCGGCCACCCGGGCCGACGTGCCCGCACGGCGCAGTTCCGCGGCGGCCGCCCAAGCGATCCGGCGCGCCGGATCGTGCCCACGCGCGGCAGTGGCCCGGCGCGCCGACGGTACGGGCACCAGCAGCAACGGCCTCCCGTCGGACGACGACCCCGCCCCGGCCCTCACGGCACCCGCCAGCGCCCTTCCGGCAGCTCCGGCCAGGCCCAGTGCACCCCGCTCCTTGTGGGCCAGCAGCACCGCACGTACCGCGTTCCCGTAACCGGCGGCCGCATGTACGACGGGCAGGCCGGCAGGCTCCGGATCAGGTCTCACCCGGCGGGGCGCCCCGCCGTACAACTGCGCGGCACACTCCTCGCACAGTTCTGTCCGTGGACTGCCGCAGCCGCCGCAGTCCACCGGCAGGACCAGTCCAGCGATCTCACGCCACCACCCGCGCATGGCTCCACTGTGCCCGCCCCGGGGCAGCCCGACCACCCCTGTGGACAACGGCCGGCCACCACGGAACACCCGGCTGCGGAGGTCAGCCCGGGTAGACCAGCGCCGAACCTTCCTTCAGCACCGTCTGCCAGTTGTCGCCGGGCAGCAGTTTCACTATTCCGTCGCCGACGGTGTCCGCCATCAGCGGCAGCTGTTCGTCGTCCGCCGCCGCGATCGCCCGCACCTGGTTGACACCGGGCAGCACGCCCGAGGAGGGCGTCGAACCGTCCGCCTGCACATAGCGGACCTGCTGCACCCCTCCCTCCTCCTTGCCGACCACCACGAGGCGGCTGCCGCCCGACCACGACATCGCGGTCACATCAGCCAGCTGCGGCGCGGCGTGCCTCAGGTCCACCACGGAGACCTGCTCCTTGCCCTGCGGGCCCTGCCGCTCGATCCGGCCGATCTGCAGCGTCGTCCGGTCGCCCAGGGTCATCAGCAGTGCGACGCGCACCCCGTCCGAGGACAGGCGCAGTGCCGTGATCCGGCTGCCGTCCAGGATCGGCACGGTGACCTCCTCCAGCTTGCCCGTGCCGTGGGCCAGCCGCAGCAGCCGCGGGTTGTCCGGGTCGCGGTCGGCGACCCAGAGGTCGCCCCGGCTGTCCCAGCTGGGGGCGGTCAGCCGGTCCCCTGCCTTGCCGGCCCTGCTGGTCACCACAGGTGGCCCGAGTTCCCCGCCCGCGGCGAGCGGGGCCACGTAGAGCGCGTCCTTGTTCTGCGAGAGCGCAGCCGCCGACTGCTCGTCGCGGGCCACTCCGACCGCGCTCACCCGCAGGGGACCGCTGCCGAACGGACCGGCCACCGGCTCCGGCTCGCCGCTGCCCCGGGTGCTTCCCGGAATGCGCTCCACATGCCCCTTGGCATCGACGAAGTACTGGCTGTCGGAACCACCCGACGAACCGTCGGGGGCGTACTCCTCCGCCTGGTCCGCTCCCAGCACGCACAGCGCCGACGCGTCGGACCGCTGCAGCTCGACCTGCTCGACCCGTGCGGATGTCAGGTCCCGGAGGGTGAAGAGCACCTGCGAGGCCATCATCCGGCAGGAGCGCTGCCCGGCTCCGTCCGCTTTCTTGTTGAGCGGGACCTTCAGCACGTTCCGGTCGTCGGGGGTCAGCGACGTGACGCCCTTCCGCAGTCCGGTGCCCGCGGGGAAGCGGGACGCGACCACCGGCCGCAGCCAGTCGGTCGGCCCCCTGAGGAGGCTGCGGACGGCCTGCGTCACCGTGTCCATACCGGTGGCGGGGTCGGTCCGGTTACGGATGTAGACCGGGTCGGCGACCAGCGTGGACTGTGCCTCGGTCCGCCCGGTGGCGAAGTAGAACTTGTTGACGGAACGGTAGAGGCGCTTGAAGTCTGACTGCCCGAGAACCAGGCCGTCCGGAACTCTGTCGATGCGCCATTCGCTGCCGTCCGGCCCCTTCTCCCGCACCAGGTGGAGCGTCTGGGAGTAGTCGTTCGGCGCGAGCGGCTGATAGGCGTTCTGGCCGTCGACCGTTGCCACCTCCTCACCGGTCAGGGTGTAGGTGACCTCGTTGGTGCTGCGGTCACTGTCGTGGACCGGCCGGTCGCTCCGGTTCGGCGCGTTGGCCAGCACCGTGGTGAGCGCGCCCGGCTTCCAGTCGCTCGATGCCTTCTTCGTGAGGTACTGGCGCGTGGTCCTGAAATCGGAGTCGTCACTGGTCATCGACTCCAGGAAGCCGTCCACCACCTCGTTCGGGGTGGCGCCGTCACGCGGCGCTACCGCGTACACCTGCACCTGGGAGTCACCGGGCTGCGAGGCGTCCACAGCCTTGACGTCCCCAGTGACGGGCATCGAGCCGCACGCGGACAGCAGCACGGCGCCGCATCCGAGCAGCACGGTCGCTCCCACCGCACGTCCACGGCCGCCCTGACGACGGTCAGTGCCCACGAGTCGTGTCCTCCCGCCCCGGATCCTGCCCCGGAGAGTCGTTGTGACGGTCCGGCCGCTCCCCTGCGGGACGCGGCACCACACGTGCGCCGTTGCCCGGGAGGGCCGCCGGATGCACCGAGGCCGGTGCGGTCCGGGCAGGCATGGGGGCCCGGGCCGGTACGGGCAGTGCCGCCCGGTCCGTGCCGGCCGGCTGCGAAGGCACCGCCACCAGCCGGTGCTCGCTGCTCCCGGCAGGAACGGACGCGGCCCGTTCCCGGTTCGCCCGGTTGCGCCGCGAGTCCTCGGGCTCCAGCGGTATCGGCGATCCGCGCAGCGGTTCGTCCGCCGTACGCGGCAGCGTCAGCCGGAACTGCGAGCCGCCGCCGGGCTCTCCCCAGGCCTGCAGCCAGCCGCCGTGCAGCCGCGCGTCCTCGACGGCGATGGACAGCCCGAGGCCGGTGCCACCGGTCGTCCTGGCACGGGCCGGGTCGGCCCGCCAGAAGCGGTTGAACACCCGGGTCGCCTCGCCGGGCTTCAGCCCCACGCCGTAGTCCCTGACGGCCACGGCGACCGCTCCGCCGGCCACGCCCAGGCGCACCACGACATCGCGTCCTTCGCCGTGCTCGACGGCGTTGACCACCAGATTGCGCAGGACCCTCTCGACCCGTCGCGCATCGGCCTCGGCGATCACGGGCTGCTCGTCACCGACCACCCGGATCCTGGTGCCCTTGCGCTCGGCCAGCGGCTCGGCGCCACCGATCACCCGCCGCACGACCTGCCGCAGATCTATCGGCTCGGCCTCCAGTGCCGCGGCACCGGCGTCGAAACGGCTGATCTCCAGCAGATCGGAGAGCAGCGACTCGAACCGGTCGAGCTGGTCCCCGAGCAGCTCCGCGGAACGCGCTGTGACCGGGTCGAAGTCGACCCGTGCCTCGTGAATGACGTCGGCGGCCATCCGCACGGTCGTCAGCGGCGTCCGCAGCTCGTGCGAGACGTCGGAGACGAACCGCCGCTGCATCCGGGAGAGCTCCTCCAACTGCTGGATCTTCAGCTGGAGGTTCTGCGCCATCTTGTTGAAGGCTTCACCGAGGCGGGCGATGTCGTCCTCGCCGGTGACCTTCATCCGTTCCTGGAGCCGGCCGGCCGAGAGCCGTTCGGCGATCCCCGCCGCCATGCGTACGGGGGTGACGACCTGGCGCACCACGAACCACGCGATGGCCCCGAGCAGCACGACCACGAACAGGCCCGCGGTCGCCAGCGTGCCCTTGACCAGGGTCAGGGACTTCTCCTCCTGGGTCAGCGGGAAGACGTAGTACAGCTGGTACGGATTGCGGTCGATGTCGTAGAGCCGCTTGCCCACGATGAGGCCGGGCTGCGACTCCTGTCCGTTCGCGTATCTGATCTGGGAGTACGTCTGAAACGCTCCCGGACCCTTGTTCACCGACTCGCGCAGTTTCTGCGGGATGCTCGCGGCCTCGACGCTGCCCGAGCCGCGCGGCGCGCGGGACCCTTCGTCGGCGCTGAGCGCCACCACGTTGAAGGCGTTCTTCCCACCGCTGGCGAGCTGGCCGACGAGCTCGGTCCGCCAGGAGTTGTTGGCCATCCCGCCGTCCGCGGTGTCACCGTCCTGACCGGGAGGGAGCGGTGCGTTCGCCTTCTCCTGCGCGGCCACGAACCCTCCGGCGGCCTGCGTCTGAGCAGCCTTGCCCTTCGCGTCCAGCAGGCCGTTGCGCACCTGCCCGATCACGACGAGACCGAGCAGCAGCACCACACCGAGCGACATCAGCAGCGTGCCGGCGACGACCCGCAGCTGGAGGTTGCGCCGCCACAGCCGTACGGCAGGCAGCAGCGGACGCCTGACCCAGCGCATCAGCAGTCGCGGCACCGGCCCGCCGGGCGCCCGGTCCTGGAACAACCGGCCGCCCTGCAGGAAGCGGCCCACCGGAGATGACGTGTGCCCTGAACCGGCAGCCCGCTCCGCACGGACTCCCGGCTCCCCGGGCTTCGGAGCAGTGCTACCCAGGGTCATGTCAGCTCGGTCCGGCCTTGTAACCGACGCCTCGGACGGTCACGACGATCTCCGGCCGCTCCGGGTCCTTCTCGACCTTGGAACGGAGCCGCTGCACGTGGACATTCACCAGACGGGTGTCAGCGGCGTGACGGTATCCCCAGACCTGCTCGAGGAGCACCTCACGGGTGAAGACCTGCCACGGCTTGCGGGCGAGCGCGACCAGCAGGTCGAACTCCAGCGGGGTCAGGGCGATGGACTGCCCGTCCCGCTTCACCGAATGCCCGGCCACATCTATGACCAGGTCCCCGATGGTCAGCTGTTCCGGTGCCGGTTCCTCGGACCTCCGCAAACGTGCCCTGATCCGGGCAACCAACTCCTTAGGTTTGAACGGCTTGACGATGTAGTCGTCGGCCCCGGACTCCAGGCCCACCACCACGTCAACCGTGTCGCTCTTGGCAGTGAGCATGACGATCGGCACACCGGACTCGGCCCTGATCAACCTGCAGACCTCGATGCCGTCCCTACCGGGCAGCATGAGATCCAGCAGGACCAGGTCCGGCTTTGCCTCACGAAATGCAGCAAGTGCCTTGTCGCCGTCCGCTACGAACGACGGCTCGAACCCCTCACCACGCAGCACAATCCCGAGCATCTCGGCCAGTGCGGTGTCGTCGTCGACGACAAGGACGCGTCCCTTCATAAACGACATCATCCCATTAGCTAATCGTTACCTGCGATGATCTGGCACACAGCTCTGCCAGTCCGACCCCTGTGACCGGGGAGATTACGCCCTCCTCCGTGACGATCGCCGTGACGAGCTCCGGCGGCGTGATGTCGAAGGCGGGGTTGTACGCCGGGGTTCCCAGCGGGGCCACGGGCACTCCGCCCGCACCCCTCCCGTCACCCCCCAGCCGTGGCGGTGTGACCTCAGTCACTTCCCGGGCCGGTCGCTGCTCCACCGTGATGGCCGCACCGTCCGCGGTGTGCAGATCCACGGTCGTGGTCGGTGCCACCACGATGAACGGTACGTGGTGATACTTCGCGAGGACCGCCAGCGGATAGCTCCCGACCTTGTTGGCCACCGATCCGTCGGCAGCGATCCGGTCCGCCCCGATGAGCACGGCATCCACTTCGCCCGCGGCAAACAACGACCCCGCGGCGTTGTCCGTGAGCAGGCTGTACGGCATGCCGTTGCGTGCGGCCTCGTACGCGGTCAGCCGGGCGCCCTGCAGCAGCGGACGGGTCTCGTCCACCCACAGCCGCCTGAGCCGCCCCGCCCGGTGCGCACCGAGCGCCACCGCGAAGGCCGTTCCCTCACCCCCGGAGACAAGCGCCCCGGTGTTGCAGTGGGTCAGCAGCCGATGGCCGCCACCGGGCAGCAACTCGGTCAGGAGGGCGAGCCCGAACCGGGCCATGTGCTCGCTGGCCACGGCGTCCTCCCGGTGCAGCGCCCGGGCCTCGTCCAGCGCCACCGCCGCCGCCCGCTCCGGGCCTGCCCCCTTGTCGACGGCCGCCCAGTACGCCGCGGAGGCACGCCGTACCCCGTACCCGAGGTTCACCGCGGTGGGCCGCGCCTGCTCCAGCAGACCCGCGGCCTCCGCCACGTCATAGCCCCGCGCGGCGGCGAGAGCCACCCCGTAAGCCCCGGCGATGCCCAGCAGGGGCGCCCCGCGCACCGCCAGCGTCCGGATGGCATCCACCAGCGCGGGGACGTCTGTACAGGCCAGCTCCGTCTCCTCGGCGGGCAGCCTCGTCTGGTCGAGGAGCACCAGGACAGGACCTTCCGGGGGCTCGTCCCAGCGAAGTACGGAAAGCGCAGCGGGCTCGCTGCCCACCGGCGATTGCGCGTCCTGATCAGCCATCCGCCCAGTCTGCCCCGTGGGACGCCCGTGCAGGAAGGAACGAAGGAGATACAGCGCCAGGCCCGGACGGGTGCCACGCGTGGCACGATGGCTGCCAACCTGACGCCCCGATGCGCGGACAGGACCGTGAAGGAGCGAGAATGAACGACACTCCGGGCTGGGCCTCGCCCGGATCTGCCCCCTCCGACGACCAGGAGGCAGGCGTCCCCCGGCCTTCCGAGCCCGTCGACGGCAGCGGACCTGCGGGGAACTGGTCTCCCACGCAGCCGCCCGCAGGGCAGTGGTCCGCGCCGGGCAATTCCACCACCGGCCCCGGCACACCGCCCCCCTACCCCGGCTGGGGCGTTCCCCCGCAGGGACCCGGCTGGGGGCGGCAGCCTGCTGCTGCCAAGCCCGGCGTCATCCCCCTGCGGCCCCTGGGTGTCGGTGAGATTCTGGACGGTGCCGTCTCCACCATGCGCGCGCACTGGCGCACGGTCCTCGGCATCACTCTCACCGTCTCCGTGATCGCCCAGGCCGGCATCCTGCTGGTACAGCGGTACCTGCTGCCGGAACCCCCGTCGATCGACCGGAACGCCACCGGCTCGGAGGCCCTGCGCCAGGCCACCGACTCGCTCCGCTCCAGCCTGCTCAACACCGCCCCGCCCCTGCTCATCTCGATGCTTGCCACGATCTTCACCACCGCAGTGCTGACGGTGGTGATCAGCCGCTCGGTGCTGGGCCGCCCCGTCACGCTCTCCGACGCCTGGACGGAGGCCCGGCCCCGGCTGCTCCCCCTCCTGGGCCTGACCCTTCTGCTCGCCCTCATGGCCGCCGTCATCATGACCGTGGGAATCCTGCCGGGATTCTTGATCGGCGACACGGCAGGTGTCGGCCTGGCCTTCATCGGACTGCTCGCCGCCGGCGGTGTGTTCCTCTGGCTCATGGTCCGCTTCTGTCTCGCCTCCCCGGCGCTGATGCTGGAACGGCAGTCGATCACCGCATCGCTGCGGCGCTCCGCCAAACTGGTCCGCGGCGCCTGGTGGCGGACCTTCGGCATCCTCGCGCTCACCTGGCTGCTGACGCTCATCGTGACGCTCGTGATCGGCATGCCGTTCGGCCTCATCGCGATGGCGGTGGACGACGGCGGCCTGAGCTCCTTCCTCACCGACGGAGCCACCAGTTTCGGCTGGCCGTTCCTGATCGTCTCCGCGATCGGCGACGTGGTCATCGCGACGATCACCTATCCTCTGTCCGCCGGTGTCATGGCCCTTCTCTACGTCGACCAGCGCATCCGGCGAGAAGCGCTCGACCTCGACCTTGCCAGGGCAGCCGGTCTGCCCGGCTACGACAACAGGAGCTGACACCGTGTCGGGGGCGGGTGGCACAGCAGCGGTGTTGCTGATCCGGGCAAGCGGCGACATACCCGTGGACACTCCACGGGTGCCCGCCCGCGAAGCCGCGCGGCACGAACTGTCCAAGCCGATGTACCACGAGAACGATCCGAACCCGCTCCAGCGCGCTCTGGACCACCTGTGGGACTGGATCGGCGATCTCCTCTCGACCGCCTCGGGCGCTGCCCCGGGCGGACCTGCGGGACTGGTCGTACTCGTACTGATCGTGATCGCCCTGATCGCCGCGCTCCTCTGGCGTCTGGGCGCGCCGCAGCGCACCTCGCGGGCAGCGGACGCCCTCTTCGAGAGCGGCCCGCGCGGAGCACTGGAACACCGCGCCGCCGCCGAGGCCCACGCCGCCGCCGGCCACTGGAGCCAGGCGGTCCAGGAGCGGATGCGCGCCATCGTCCGCTCACTGGAGGAACGCGCTCTGCTCGACGCCCGCCCCGGACGCACCGCCGACGAGGCCGCCGCAGAGGCGGGCCGCACGCTTCCCGCACATGCCACGCGGCTCCGCGCGGCAGCCCGGATCTTCGATGACGTGACATACGGCGGCCGATCGGCCGACCAGCAGACGTATCTGACCGTGCTCACCCTCGATCTCGACATCGAGTCCGCGACACCGCACCTCTCCGGCACGCTCCTGGGAGCTGCCGAATGACCGCGACGACCGCTCCGTCCACCTCCTCCTCCCTCACACCGCGCCAGGTCTGGATCCGCGCTCGCGGGCTCCTGCTTGCCCTTCTCGTACTCGTCGCCGCAGGCATCGCCCTGGCCGCCACCCGCTCCGGAGACCAGCACGGTCGGCTCGATCCCCGCTCCGCAGACCGCTACGGCAGCAGGGCCGTCGCCGAACTCCTCAAAGACCGCGGCGTATCCGTCCGGGTCGTCACCACGCTTCGTGCCGCCACGTCCGCAGCCGGCTCCGACACCACTCTGCTGGTCGCCGCCCCCAACCTGCTGACGCCGTCTCAACAGGACGCGTTCCGTTCGGCAACCATCGATACGGGCGGCCGGACCGTCCTCCTCGCTGCCGGTCCACCCTCTGTGGGCACACTGGCACCCGGCGTCCGCGCGCGGTCCTCCGTGCCGGTGTCGGCACGTGCCCCACAGTGCTCTCTGGCCGCTGCACGCCAGGCCGGCCAGGCCGAGACAGGGGGCTTCCGCTACACGTCGACCGGTGTCGGTGCCCTCGCCTGCTACCCGGCCGCCGAACTTCCCTCCCTGCTGATGCTGGAACAGCCGGCCTCGGGTGACACCGTCCTGCTCGGATCCCCCGACCTCCTCTACAACGACCGTCTGGACAACGAGGGCAACGCCTCGCTGGCCCTTCAACTCCTCGGATCGCGCCCACATCTGGTCTGGTACCTCCCCTCGCTCAGTGATCCCTCGGCTGCGGGCAGCAGCGGAGACGACGACAGCGGTTCGGACGGCGACAGCGCGGAGGACGAAAGCAGCTTCATCGACCTGGTGCCGTCGGGCTGGCTCTGGGGAACCCTCCAACTCACCCTCGCGGCCGTACTCGCCGCGATCTGGCGAGCGCGGCGCCTGGGCCCCGTGGTCGCCGAGCGGCTTCCCGTGGTCATCCGCGCCTCCGAATCCACCGAGGGCCGTGCCCGCCTCCAGCGCAAGACCAAGGCCCGCGACCGGGCTGCCGCCTCCCTGCGCCACGCCACTCGTACCCGCCTCGCCCCCTTGGTCGGCGTCTCCCTTCGCGACGCACACGCTCCCGCGGCGCTCCTCCCCGCCGTTTCCGTGCGCCGCGGATCCGACGACACCCGCCTCCACGAACTGCTCTTCGGCTCGGTCCCTTCGGACGACGCCGCACTCGTCCTTCTGGCAGAACAACTCGACACCCTCGAAAGAGAGGTCCGTACCTCATGAGCGCCCCGCCCCCCATTCCCGCCGGGACAACCGGGACCGTCAGCGGCGACGCCGCTGCCCGCGCTTCCCTGGAAGCGCTGCGCTCCGAGATCGCGAAGGCCGTGGTCGGACAGGACCCGGCGGTCACCGGTCTTGTGGTCGCGCTGCTCTGCCGCGGCCATGTCCTGCTGGAAGGTGTCCCCGGCGTGGCCAAGACCCTCCTGGTCAGGGCCCTCGCAGCGTCGCTCGAACTCGACACGAAGCGCGTCCAGTTCACCCCCGACCTGATGCCGAGTGACGTCACGGGCTCACTCGTCTACGAGGCCCGCACCGCCGAGTTCTCCTTCCAGCCGGGACCGGTCTTCACGAACCTTCTGCTCGCCGACGAGATCAACCGGACGCCTCCCAAGACCCAGTCGTCCCTTCTGGAAGCGATGGAGGAACGCCAGGTCACTGTCGACGGCACTCCTCGCCCCCTGCCGGACCCGTTCCTCGTGGCGGCCACGCAGAACCCCGTGGAGTACGAAGGCACGTATCCCCTCCCTGAAGCCCAACTGGACCGGTTCCTCCTCAAGCTGACGGTCCCGCTGCCGTCCCGCGACGACGAGATCAACGTCCTGACCCGCCATGCCGACGGGTTCAATCCGCGCGACCTGCACGCGGCGGGCATACGACCGGTCGCCGGGCCCGCCGATCTGGAGGCCGCACGTATCGCTGTCGCCAGGACCACCGTCTCCCCCGAGATCGCCGGCTATGTGGTGGATATCTGTCGTGCCACGCGTGAATCCCCCTCGCTCTCCCTGGGTGTCTCACCCCGGGGCGCCACCGCTCTGCTCTCCACTGCCCGTGCCTGGGCCTGGCTGACCGGCCGCGACTACGTCACCCCGGACGACGTGAAAGCCCTCGCACTCCCCACGCTCCGGCACCGCATACAACTGCGGCCCGAGGCGGAGATGGAGGGGGTTACCCCGGACTCCGTCATCACCGCGGTTCTCGCCCATGTCCCCGTACCCCGTTGAGGCGGTGAATGGTGGCCCTTACCGGACGCACCGCTCTGCTCGCCGCCCTTGGGTCACTCCTTGTAGGCATCCTGGCCCCGAGCTGGACGGGCATGCTCGCGGTCAACGCCCCGCTTCTTCTAGCAATTCTGTGCGACTACGCCCTGGCAGCGCCAGTGCGTCAGCTCCAGTTCACTCGATCCGGTGATACAACCGTTCGACTCGGCGAGAGCGCCGAAGTGCTACTCACCGTAGTCAACCCTTCCCAACGTCGCCTGCGGGCACACCTCCGCGACGCATGGCCTCCCAGCAGCTGGTTCCCGGGCACCGACCAGGCAGCGTCCCGCCACACACTGGATGTGCCGTCCGGTGAACGGCGCCGTGTCGCCACGTTGCTGCGCCCCACCCGTCGCGGCGACCGCCGGGCGGAGCAGATCACCGTGCGCTCCTACGGCCCGCTGGGACTAGCAGCCCGCCAGGGCAGCCACCGCGCCCCGTGGAAGGTACGGGTCCTGCCGCCCTTCACGAGCCGTAAACACCTGCCGTCCCGCCTGGCCAGGCTGCGCGAACTGGATGGCCGTACGAGTGTCCTCACCCGGGGCGAGGGCACGGAGTTCGACAGTCTGCGCGCCTATGTCCCCGGCGACGACACCCGCTCGATCGACTGGCGGGCCACCGCGCGCCAATCGGCGGTCGCCGTACGCACCTGGCGCCCGGAGCGCGACCGTCACATCCTCATCGTCCTCGACACGGGCCGTACATCAGCGGGCCGAGTCGGCGATGTGCCCCGCCTCGACGCCTCGATGGACGCGGCACTCCTTCTCACCGCCCTGGCCACCCGAGCCGGCGATCGCGTGGACCTTCTCGCCTATGACCGCCGTGTACGCGCCCAGGTCCGGGGCCGCGGTGCCGGTGACGTCCTGTCGGCCATGGTCGACGCCCTGGCCCCGCTGGAGCCGGAACTCGTGGAAACCGACGCCCGAGGCCTGAGCGCCGCCGCGCTCACGCACGCTCCCCGGCGCTCCCTGATCGTGCTGCTGACCAGCCTTGACGCAGCCCCGGTCGAGGAAGGACTGCTGCCCGTACTGCCACGTCTTACCCAGCGCCATACCGTGCTGCTGGCAGCCGTGCGGGACCCCCACATCGAGGAGATGGCGGCAGCGAGGGGAACAGTGGACGCGATCTACGACGCTGCCGCGGGAGCCCAGGCTCAGGCAGAACGGCGTCGGACGGCGGACCAGCTCCAGCGTCACGGCGTGGTCGTCGTCGACGCCACCCCGGACAGCCTCGCGCCGTCCCTCGCGGACGCCTACCTGGCCCTCAAGGCGGCCGGCCGGCTGTAACGTCGCCGGCCCCGTCGCACCGAACCTGCCGGCCCGAGTCGCGAGCAGGGACAGGCAGAGGCAGGGCGGGGCGGCGGCGGACGAATCGCGAGGGGAGTCAGGCCCGGATCCCGGCCGCATCCGGCTCGTGGTGTGGCTCGCGTTCGGACCAGGGAAGCAGGAACGGGGTGAACAGCATGAGAAGACCAGCGACGGCGATCGCGGCGCGAGGCCCGGTGACGGCGGCCAGCAGACCCCATAGCCCGGTCATGGCCGCGACAGTCAGCTTGCTGGTGACCGACCACGCCGCCAGGGTGCGGACGATCCGGTCCGTCGCCGTCTGTTCGAGCCGGTAGGTGGCGAACACCGGGTTGAACACACCCATGCAGGTGATCAGCCCGAACTCGACCACGATGACGAGTACGAGTCCGCCTGTGCCGGGCCGGATGAAGGCCAGCCCGAGCGACCAACACGCGCGCAGCGCCCCGGCGGCGAGCAGGACCTTCTGCCGTCCGACCCGTGCGACAAACCCTCGGGCCAGCCGTGAGCCGATGATCCCGCCGATACAGGGCAGGCCGAAGGCGAGGCCGTACTGCCAGGGGGCGAACCCGAGGTTCCCGAGCATGAGGACGGCGAGCAGTGGCGAGGTCGCCATGATCAGACCGCTGACCAGGACCGTGTTGAAGAACAGGGGACGCAGGGCCGGGTGGCTCAGAATGTACCGCCACCCTTCGATCAGGTCACGGGGCCGGAGGCGCGACCTTGGCGTGCCCGTCCGCGCAGGGAGCGGCTCGCTACCACCGATCGCACGGATTCCTGCTGCTGAGAGCAGATAGCTGACCGCATCGGCCAGCACGGTCGTCACTGGTCCGAAGAATCCGATCGCTGCTGTGCCGGCCGGCGGTCCGAGCACCGTGACGGTCCAGGCCGTGGACTCGAACCGTCCGTTCGCGGCGAGCAGGTCCTCCGGCCGTACGAGCGTCTTCAGATACGCGCCACTGGCCGCGCTGAAGGCGATGTCGGCCGCACCGACGACGACGGACACGAGCAGAAGCTGTACGAAGCCGAGCAGCCCGAGCGCATAGGCGGCGGGTACGCTCATCAGCGCTACGAACCGGATCAGGTCCATCGCGACCATCACCGGCCGCTTGCGGCGGAACTCCAGCCACGGCCCCAGCGGCACGGCTACGGCGGCTCCCACAGCGAGCCCTGTCGCGGCCAGTACGGATACCTGGGTCGGCCCTGCGTGGAGTGCAAGGATCGCGATCAGAGCGAACGCGTCGAACGCCAGCCGCGTACCGAACCCACTGACTGCGTACGCCGCCCACAGCCAGCCGAACTGCCGGCCCAACGGTCTCCTGCTCACCATGCTCAGCCCGCCCTGATGTGTTGTCGAACAAACAGACATTGACCATGAAGAGCTAATCGAGCTGGACAACAGCAGGTCAAACAACCAACCTGGCGCCGCTGCACAACGATCCGTTGTGGCTTACCGTGGTTCCCCATGGATCTCGAAGCCGTCCGCACCTTCGCGGCCGTCGCCGACACGGGTCAGTTCCAGGAAGCCTCCGCCGAGCTCTCGATCACCCAGCAGGCCGTCTCCAGACGCATCTCCGTGCTGGAGAAAAGCCTCGGTGTGCGGCTGTTCACCCGCACTCCACGCGGCGCCGAGCTCACCATCGACGGGCAGGCACTCCTGCCTCACGCACGTGAGCTGCTGCGCGTCGCGGAACGCGCGGTCGCGTCCGTGCACGCCGGACGACGGCCGCTGCGTGTCGACGTGATCGCGTCGCGGGGCGCACAGGCGGGCCTGATGCGCGGGTTCCACCGCGCGTATCCCGAAATCGAACTCGACGTGTTGATGCTGTTCGAGATCGAGGCGGCCGTCGCCGCTATCCGGACCGGTGCGATCGATGCGTCATTCCGCGCCGTCACAGCACCCGGCCGGCCGCTTCCCGAGGAGATCGAATCCGTCCGCGTGCTCGATGAACCGTTGCAACTCCTCACGGGTCCTGCCCATGCACTGGCGGGTGCCAGATCGGTGACCCTCGCGCAGCTCGCCGGGCACCGGATCTGGATGCCGGGCATCGTCCCCGGTACCGAGTGGGGCGCCTACTACGACGATCTCGTCGCCGAATTCGACCTCACCATCGAGGCAACCGGCCCCAACTTCGGGTCCGACGCCCTTCTCGACACCATCGCCGACACCCCGGCCCTGGCTACCTTCATGGGCGAGCACACCCGCCTCATCTGGCCCGCCGGCCACGGACTGCGGCGTATCCCGGTAATCGATCCCACACCTGTCTATCCGCACTCGCTGATCTGGCGCCGCGACAACCCACACCCCGCGCTCCTCGCCCTCCGCGATCATCTCGGCTCCACACGCCCCCACCAGGCCGACGGTGAGACCTGGAAGCCTGCATGGGCCAAGGACTCCGATGTGCGGCGGGCCTAATGTGATCGTTCCTGGACGGGAGCGCAGAGAACGCAGAAAAGCCCCGTGCCACAAGGGCACGGGGCTTAACTATTCAAAAGGAGTTCGGCGGCGTCCTACTCTCCCACAGGGTCCCCCCTGCAGTACCATCGGCGCTGAAAGGCTTAGCTTCCGGGTTCGGAATGTAACCGGGCGTTTCCCTAACGCAATGACCACCGAAACACTATGAAATTAACCAACACCGGAAATAAACACGGCCGTTCGTTATTTCAGAACTAACACAGTGGACGCGAGCAACTGAGGACAAGCCCTCGGCCTATTAGTACCAGTCAGCTCCACCCGTTACCGGGCTTCCACATCTGGCCTATCAACCCAGTCGTCTACTGGGAGCCTTAACCCTTCAAGAGGGTGGGAATACTCATCTCGAAGCAGGCTTCCCGCTTAGATGCTTTCAGCGGTTATCCTTTCCGAACGTAGCCAACCAGCCATGCCCTTGGCAGGACAACTGGCACACCAGAGGTTCGTCCGTCCCGGTCCTCTCGTACTAGGGACAGCCCTTCTCAATATTCCTACGCGCACAGCGGATAGGGACCGAACTGTCTCACGACGTTCTAAACCCAGCTCGCGTACCGCTTTAATGGGCGAACAGCCCAACCCTTGGGACCGACTCCAGCCCCAGGATGCGACGAGCCGACATCGAGGTGCCAAACCATCCCGTCGATATGGACTCTTGGGGAAGATCAGCCTGTTATCCCCGGGGTACCTTTTATCCGTTGAGCGACAGCGCTTCCACAAGCCACTGCCGGATCACTAGTCCCGACTTTCGTCCCTGCTCGACCCGTCGGTCTCACAGTCAAGCTCCCTTGTGCACTTACACTCAACACCTGATTGCCAACCAGGCTGAGGGAACCTTTGGGCGCCTCCGTTACTCTTTAGGAGGCAACCGCCCCAGTTAAACTACCCATCAGACACTGTCCCTGATCCGGATCACGGACCCAGGTTAGACATCCAGCACGACCAGAGTGGTATTTCAACGACGACTCCACAACCACTGGCGTGGCCGCTTCAAAGTCTCCCACCTATCCTACACAAGCCGAACCGAACACCAATATCAAACTATAGTAAAGGTCCCGGGGTCTTTCCGTCCTGCTGCGCGAAACGAGCATCTTTACTCGTAGTGCAATTTCACCGGGCCTATGGTTGAGACAGTCGAGAAGTCGTTACGCCATTCGTGCAGGTCGGAACTTACCCGACAAGGAATTTCGCTACCTTAGGATGGTTATAGTTACCACCGCCGTTTACTGGCGCTTAAGTTCTCAGCTTCGCCGACCCGAAAGTCAGCTAACCGGTCCCCTTAACGTTCCAGCACCGGGCAGGCGTCAGTCCGTATACATCGCCTTACGGCTTCGCACGGACCTGTGTTTTTAGTAAACAGTCGCTTCTCGCTGGTCTCTGCGGCCACCCCCAGCTCACCGAGTAAATCGGATCACCAGTGATGGCCCCCCTTCTCCCGAAGTTACGGGGGCATTTTGCCGAGTTCCTTAACCATAGTTCACCCGAACGCCTCGGTATTCTCTACCTGACCACCTGAGTCGGTTTAGGGTACGGGCCGCCATGAAACTCGCTAGAGGCTTTTCTCGACAGCATAGGATCATCCACTTCACCACAATCGGCTCGGCATCAGGTCTCAGCCTTAATGTGTGACGGATTTACCTACCACACGGCCTACACCCTTACCCCGGGACTACCACCGCCCGGGCTGGACTACCTTCCTGCGTCACCCCATCGCTTACCTAGTACAAGTCTGGTTCGTCGGCTCCACCACTACCCTCAACTCCGAAGAGATCGGGCCGGCTTCACGGACTTAGCATCGCCTGATTCAGTATTGGGCGTTTCAAAGCGGGTACCGGAATATCAACCGGTTGTCCATCGACTACGCCTGTCGGCCTCGCCTTAGGTCCCGACTTACCCTGGGCAGATCAGCTTGACCCAGGAACCCTTAGTCAATCGGCGCACACGTTTCTCACGTGTGTATCGCTACTCATGCCTGCATTCTCACTCGTGAACCGTCCACAACTCGCTTCCGCGGCTGCTTCACCCGGCACACGACGCTCCCCTACCCATCCACACAGGCGTTGGCCCTATATGTGTGAATGACACGACTTCGGCGGTACGCTTGAGCCCCGCTACATTGTCGGCGCGGAATCACTTGACCAGTGAGCTATTACGCACTCTTTCAAGGGTGGCTGCTTCTAAGCCAACCTCCTGGTTGTCTCTGCGACTCCACATCCTTTCCCACTTAGCGTACGCTTAGGGGCCTTAGTCGATGCTCTGGGCTGTTTCCCTCTCGACCATGGAGCTTATCCCCCACAGTCTCACTGCCGTGCTCTCACTTACCGGCATTCGGAGTTTGGCTAAGGTCAGTAACCCGGTAGGGCCCATCGCCTATCCAGTGCTCTACCTCCGGCAAGAAACACACGACGCTGCACCTAAATGCATTTCGGGGAGAACCAGCTATCACGGAGTTTGATTGGCCTTTCACCCCTAACCACAGGTCATCCCCCAGGTTTTCAACCCTGGTGGGTTCGGTCCTCCACGAAGTCTTACCTCCGCTTCAACCTGCCCATGGCTAGATCACTCCGCTTCGGGTCTTGAGCGCGCTACTAAATCGCCCTATTCGGACTCGCTTTCGCTACGGCTTCCCCACACGGGTTAACCTCGCAACACACCGCAAACTCGCAGGCTCATTCTTCAAAAGGCACGCAGTCACGACGCACCGAGCAAGCTCGATGCGCGACGCTCCCACGGCTTGTAGGCACACGGTTTCAGGTACTATTTCACTCCGCTCCCGCGGTACTTTTCACCATTCCCTCACGGTACTATCCGCTATCGGTCACCAGGGAATATTTAGGCTTAACGGGTGGTCCCGCCAGATTCACACGGGATTTCTCGGGCCCCGTGCTACTTGGGTGTCTCTTAAACGAGCCGTTAATGTTTCAGCTACGGGGGTCTTACCCTCTACGCCGGACCTTTCGCATGTCCTTCGCCTACATCAACGGTTTCTGACTCGTCTCACGGCCGGCAGACCATGAAAAAGAGATCCCACAACCCCGCATGCGCAACCCCTGCCGGGTATCACACGCATACGGTTTGGCCTGATCCAGTTTCGCTCGCCACTACTCCCGGAATCACGGTTGTTTTCTCTTCCTGAGGGTACTGAGATGTTTCACTTCCCCTCGTTCCCTCCACACTGCCTATGTGTTCAGCAGCGGGTGACAGCCCATGACGACTGCCGGGTTTCCCCATTCGGAAACCCCCGGATCAAAGCTTGGTTGACAGCTCCCCGGGGACTATCGTGGCCTCCCACGTCCTTCATCGGTTCCTGGTGCCAAGGCATCCACCGTGCGCCCTTAAAAACTTGGCCACAGATGCTCGCGTCCACTGTGCAGTTCTCAAACAACGACCAGCCACCCATCACCCCACCCTTACCGGATGAGTTCACTGGGGCCGGCAACCGAAGGACGACCTTTACGGCCGTACCTTCAGATACCCAACAGCGTGCCCGACCCGACCGATCACCCTCACGTTCCACGCCGAAGCAGTACTAGTGAAAACAACCTGTCGTGCCGAATAGTCAACGTTCCACCCATGAGCTAACCACCGCCGAACATTTGCCGGCGTAGTGGCTCTGGATTCCTTGCGGAATCTAGATGCTCCTTAGAAAGGAGGTGATCCAGCCGCACCTTCCGGTACGGCTACCTTGTTACGACTTCGTCCCAATCGCCAGTCCCACCTTCGACAGCTCCCTCCCACAAGGGGTTGGGCCACCGGCTTCGGGTGTTACCGACTTTCGTGACGTGACGGGCGGTGTGTACAAGGCCCGGGAACGTATTCACCGCAGCAATGCTGATCTGCGATTACTAGCAACTCCGACTTCATGGGGTCGAGTTGCAGACCCCAATCCGAACTGAGACCGGCTTTTTGAGATTCGCTCCGCCTCGCGGCATCGCAGCTCATTGTACCGGCCATTGTAGCACGTGTGCAGCCCAAGACATAAGGGGCATGATGACTTGACGTCGTCCCCACCTTCCTCCGAGTTGACCCCGGCAGTCTCCTGTGAGTCCCCATCACCCCGAAGGGCATGCTGGCAACACAGAACAAGGGTTGCGCTCGTTGCGGGACTTAACCCAACATCTCACGACACGAGCTGACGACAGCCATGCACCACCTGTCACCCGACCACAAGGGGGGCCGTATCTCTACGGCTTTCCGGGCGATGTCAAGCCTTGGTAAGGTTCTTCGCGTTGCGTCGAATTAAGCCACATGCTCCGCTGCTTGTGCGGGCCCCCGTCAATTCCTTTGAGTTTTAGCCTTGCGGCCGTACTCCCCAGGCGGGGAACTTAATGCGTTAGCTGCGGCACCGACGACGTGGAATGTCGCCAACACCTAGTTCCCAACGTTTACGGCGTGGACTACCAGGGTATCTAATCCTGTTCGCTCCCCACGCTTTCGCTCCTCAGCGTCAGTAATGGCCCAGAGATCCGCCTTCGCCACCGGTGTTCCTCCTGATATCTGCGCATTTCACCGCTACACCAGGAATTCCGATCTCCCCTACCACACTCTAGCCTGCCCGTATCGACTGCAGACCCGGGGTTAAGCCCCGGGCTTTCACAACCGACGCAACAAGCCGCCTACGAGCTCTTTACGCCCAATAATTCCGGACAACGCTTGCGCCCTACGTATTACCGCGGCTGCTGGCACGTAGTTAGCCGGCGCTTCTTCTGCAGGTACCGTCACTTTCGCTTCTTCCCTGCTGAAAGAGGTTTACAACCCGAAGGCCGTCATCCCTCACGCGGCGTCGCTGCATCAGGCTTTCGCCCATTGTGCAATATTCCCCACTGCTGCCTCCCGTAGGAGTCTGGGCCGTGTCTCAGTCCCAGTGTGGCCGGTCGCCCTCTCAGGCCGGCTACCCGTCGTCGCCTTGGTAGGCCATTACCCCACCAACTAGCTGATAGGCCGCGGGCTCATCCTTCACCGCCGGAGCTTTTAACCTTCCCCCATGAGAGGGAAAGTATTATCCGGTATTAGACCCCGTTTCCAGGGCTTGTCCCAGAGTGAAGGGCAGATTGCCCACGTGTTACTCACCCGTTCGCCACTAATCCACCCCGAAAGGCTTCATCGTTCGACTTGCATGTGTTAAGCACGCCGCCAGCGTTCGTCCTGAGCCAGGATCAAACTCTCCGTGAATGTTTTCCCGTAATCGGGTAGACACCACGAGAGCGGAACGACCAAGTCGGAATATGACCGGCCGTTCGCTATGTCCTCGCTGTGCGCATTGCCTACCAAGCCCGAAGACTTGTTAGGACTTTCAAAGGAACCTCGAACCTGCCGAAACAGGTCGGGGTATCAACATATCTGGCGTTGACTTTTGGCACGCTGTTGAGTTCTCAAGGAACGGACGCTTCCTTTGTACTCACCCGCAGAACATTTTCTGGGGCTTTCCTCCGGGCGCTTCCCTTCGGTCTTGCGTTTCCGACTCTATCAGACTCTTTCGTGTCCGATTCCCGGTCGAAGCGGGTCTCGCATTTTGCTTTCCAGTTCTTCGCTTTCGCGCTTTCCCTTTCCAGCGGTTCCAACCTTACCAGAACCCGTGCGTACCGTTTCCGGTCCGAATTTGAGTTCCGATGGCCTGTTGAAGCGGCCTTGCCTTTCGGCTGATTCGACTTTATCAGAAGCAATATGCCGAATTGATCGGCTTCATGTTCCAGAGAGTGGGAATCAAATGGCTCTGCGGAAATTAAATTTCCGTTGAGAGCTAGGTAAACCTAACCGTTGAGCTCGAACTTGTCCAGTTCGAGGCAACCGTTCGAATCTACCTCCCCCAGTCCGCCGTGTCAACGGTTCTTTTGGGGCTTGAGGAGACTAGCAGGTCAGCACGGCCGCTCGCACATCAGGCGGCCACCGGCAGCTCGGCGCTCCGTTCGCCTGCCGCGATGTCGCCTGCGTCGCCGGCTCGGGCCGCCCGGCCGCCCAGGATGTAGACGTAGGCAAGGAAGCCCAACTCAGCGGCGACCCCGATGGCGATGCGTGCCCAGGTCGGAAGGCCTGAAGGGGTGACGAAGCCTTCGATGACGCCCGACACGAACAGTACGAGCGCAAGTCCGATGGCCATGCCGATGGCAGCCCGGCCCTGTTGTGCCAGGGCTGTACGCCGGGTGTGCGGGCCGGGATCGATGACCGTCCAGCCCAGGCGGAGGCCGGTTCCTGCCGCGACGAAGACCGCCGTGAGTTCCAGCAGCCCGTGGGGAAGGATCAGCCCGAGGAAGGTGTCGAGCCGGCCCGCCGAGGACATCAGGCCGATACCCACCGCAAGGTTGAGCACGTTGACGAAGAGAATCCAGATCACCGGAACGCAGAGGAACGCGCCGAGCACCAGGCACATGGCTGCGGCCTGTGCGTTGTTCGTCCAGACCTGGGCGGCGAAAGAGGCCGCCGGGTGGCTGGAGTAGTACGTCTCGTACTCGCCTCCCGGACTGGTCAGACGGCGGAGGTCCTCCGGAGCGGCGATGGCCGCCTGGACCTCCGGATGGGTGCCGATCCACCAGCCCATCAGCGCTGCCAGCAGCGCTGAGAGGACGGCGGTGGGTATCCACCAGTGCCTGGACCGGTAGACCGCCGCGGGAAAACCTGCCGTCAGGAAGTGCACGGCGTCGCGCCAGGAGGCACGACGGGTGCCGGTCACCGTGGAGCGTGCCCGGGCCACCAGCTGCGTCAGGCGCGCGGTGAGCAGGGGGTCGGGCGCGCTGGACTGGATCAGGGAGAGGTGGGTGGCCGTGCGCTGGTAGAGGTCGACCAGTTCATCGGCCTCCGCTCCCGTGAGTTTGCGCCCGCGGTGCAGGAGGTGGTCCAGACGGTCCCACTCGATGCGGTGGGTGTTGACGAAGACGTCGAGGTCCATGGTCGGCTGCTGCTCCTGGCATGGGTGTGTACGGGTCCGTACAACTGCGGCGCGTTGCGGGTCAGCTTGGCAGATTGTGGCCCCGAGGGGCAGGGATGGTCGGCGAAGGGGCGGGCAGCAATGAGTGAGCTGGTGACCGGGGATGCGGTCGTGCTGGGGCTGCGGCCGGCGAAACTGCCGAGCCGGGCACTGGCTCTCGTCATCGATCTGGTGGCGGTGGGAACGGTCTTCGTGCTGGTGTCGATCGGATTGGCCATCGCGACGGTCACACTCGACGAAGCGGCGATGGCCGCGGTGACCGTCGCGACCTTTCTGCTCGTGCTGGTGGGGGTGCCCATCGCGGTGGAGACACTCAGCCATGGCCGTTCGCTGGGGAAACTCGCGTGCGGGCTGCGGGTGGTCCGGGACGACGGCGGGCCCATCCGGTTCCGGCATGCGCTGGTGCGCGGGGCGATGGGCGTGGTGGAGATCCTCGCGACGCTCGGTGCCGTCGCCGCCATCGCCTCGCTGGTTTCGGCGCGAGGGCGGCGGCTCGGGGATGTCTTCGCGGGGACACTCGTCGTACGGGAGCGGGTGCCGGCGGGCAGGGCCGCAGCCGTGCCGCCTCCGCCGCCCTGGCTGGTCGGCCGGTTCGCCGGACTGGACCTGTCGGCCGTCCCGGACGATCTGTGGCTTGCCGTGCGGCAGTACCTGACGCGGATGCACCAACTCGATGCCGCCGTGGGGCGCGCCATGTCGCAACGGCTGGCCGAGGAGCTCGCTGTCAGGACCGGGGTACCGGCCCCGGCGGGGGTGCCTGCCGCCGCGTTCCTGGCGGCCGTGGTGAACGAACGTCAGACGCGTGACGCACGAAGGGCGTTCGCGTCCGCGGCAGCGCCTTCTGCCACGCCTCTGCCCCACCCCGTTCCTCTGCCGCACTACGACGCTCCCTCGGCTCATCCCGTTCCGGCGCCCCACCCCGCTCCCGCGCCCGTCGCCCCGGCACCGCCAGTCGGGCGGGACGGTGCAGCGGCGGATGCCGGGGCGGACGCGGTGCGGCCGTCCACGGGCGGCTTCGCTCCGCCCGCCTAGGGCCTGTCCGGCGTCATTGAACGGGGCGGCGGGCCCTACCGGTCGGAGGGCGGGGATTCCAGCTCTTCGAGCTCGATGCCCGGGGCCGAGAGGACGACGTCGCCGGCGATGTGGACGGTGTGCTGCTCACCGGTGTCCAGGGCGCTGACCTGGTACGCGTCCACGGTCAGAGGCCCGTTGTCAGTGGCGTGCGCTTCACTGTTCACCAGGGCCCAGGACTGGTCGACGGTACGGGGGGCGAGTACCGGGTCCGTGAAGGTGACGACGCGGACCCGGGTGGCCGGAGAAGTGGGGGTGAGACGCAGCAGCCGTGCGGTGGCGATGAGGAATGCGGGGGAAGTGCCGCTGAAGGCGTGGGCGCGGACATTGCCTTCGGTGGCATGGATGCCGCTCGGGTCGGTGCGCACCCAGGTGACGCCTTCGAGGGCGGCGCCGCGGACCTGCCAGCTCGCGGCGTGGAGTTCGAGGCGAATGGGGCGGCCGAGCTCGTCCAGGGTGAGGTCGACGGATCCGAGGTGATCGCCGGACGGGGCGGTCGTCTGGGAGACGTAGCGCCAGCCCGAGGGGCCGGGTGCGCAGTGGAAGTGTTCTTCACCGAGGGGGGTGTGGTCGTGGAGATCGTGGAGCGAATATCGGCCGCGTGGCATGGGGTCCTTCGGGTTCCTCGGGTTGTGCGGGTGCGGTACGGCGCAGGCCCCCGGCACGGGGGTGCGGGGGCCTGCGTTCGTAGCTGCTGCTGAGTCACCGGGTCTGCGGACGCGCGCGCGTCCGCAGACGATGCGGGGTCTGCCGGTGGCCGGTCCTCACCGACCGGTGGTGAGGTGCCAGGTCACCGGCAGGCCGTCGCAGGTGGTGACGGCGTCAGTAGCGGTAGTGGTCGGACTTGTACGGGCCCTCGACCTCGACGCCGATGTAGGCGGCCTGCTCGGGGCGGAGCGTCGTGAGCTTCACGCCGAGCGCGGCGAGGTGGAGGCGGGCGACCTTCTCGTCGAGGTGCTTGGGCAGCACGTAGACGTCGGTCGGGTACTCCTCGGGCTTGGTGAACAGCTCGATCTGGGCCAGGGTCTGGTCCGCGAACGAGTTGGACATCACGAACGACGGGTGGCCGGTCGCGTTGCCCAGGTTCAGCAGGCGGCCCTCGGACAGCACGATGAGGACCTTGCCGTCGGAGAACGTCCAGGTGTGGACCTGCGGCTTGACCTCGTCCTTGACGATGCCGTCGATCTTCGCCAGGCCGGCCATGTCGATCTCGTTGTCGAAGTGGCCGATGTTCCCGACGATGGCCTGGTGCTTCATCCGGGCCATGTCGGCGGCCATGATGATGTCCTTGTTGCCCGTCGTGGTGACGAAGATGTCGGCCTGCTCGACGACGTCGTCAAGGGTGGCGACCTGGTAGCCGTCCATCGCCGCCTGCAGCGCGCAGATCGGGTCGATCTCGGTGATGATCACTCGGGCGCCCTGGCCCCGCAGGGACTCCGCGCAGCCCTTGCCCACGTCGCCGTAACCGCAGACGACGGCGGTCTTGCCGCCGATCAGGACGTCGGTGGCGCGGTTGATGCCGTCGATCAGCGAGTGGCGGCAGCCGTACTTGTTGTCGAACTTCGACTTGGTGACCGCGTCGTTGACGTTGATCGCCGGGAACAGGAGGGTGCCGTCACGGTGCATCTCGTACAGCCGGTGCACACCGGTCGTGGTCTCCTCCGTGACACCACGGATCTCGGAGGCCAGCTGGGTCCACTTCTGCGGGGACTCGCCCAGGGTGCGGTTCAGCAGGGTGAGGATGTTCGCGTACTCCTCGCTGTCCGCGGTCGACGGGTCCGGGGCCGCGCCGGCCTTCTCGAACTCCACTCCCTTGTGGACGAGGAGGGTGGCGTCACCACCGTCGTCGAGGATCATGTTCGGACCACCGGTGGGGGTGTTCGGCCAGGTCAGCGCCTGCTCCGTGCACCACCAGTACTCCTCCAGCGACTCGCCCTTCCAGGCGAAGACCGGGACGCCGGCGGGGGCTTCCGGGGTGCCGTTCGGGCCCACCGCGATCGCCGCGGCGGCGTGGTCCTGCGTGGAGAAGATGTTGCAGGAGGCCCAGCGGACCTCGGCGCCGAGGGCGACGAGGGTCTCGATCAGCACGGCCGTCTGCACCGTCATGTGCAGCGAGCCGGTGATGCGGGCGCCGGCCAGCGGCTGCGCGGCGGCGTACTCCTTGCGGATCGACATCAGGCCGGGCATCTCGTGCTCGGCGAGGGTGATCTCCTTGCGGCCGAAGGCTGCGAGGGAGAGGTCGGCGACCTTGAAGTCCTGTCGATTGGCGACCGTCGTCATAACGGGCTGCTCCTCGTGATGGGTCGAGGTGGGTAGGGCGGCTCTGCGGCACACCGTGGGCACACGAATGCCCGGACAGTTCCGCAGCGCAGTTCGTCGGAGGCCCTCTCTCCCTCGGCCGGTCCGGCGTACGGACCGATCGACCGCCATCAGCAGCGACGTCTGACACTGCCGACGAATCTACACCGAACGGCCCAGCCGCTCCCAGTCCACCGGGTCCGGGAGCGGCCTCATCGGCGTATCGGAGGCGGTCAGTGACCGGATTCCGTCGGGTCGGCCGGGGTGTCGGGGGCGTCGCCGGGGGTGCCGTCGGCCGTCGGGCCGGCCGGTGTCGCGCCGGGTGTCCCGCCCAGTGTCTTGGCCGGGTTGACGCCGGCCGCGGCCGCCGCCGCGTTGTAGATGTCCGGCTCCAGGTAGATGACACGCGCGATCGGCACGGCCTCGCGGATGCGGGACTCCGCGGCGTTGATGGCGTTGGCGACCTCGGTGGCGGTGTCGTCGTGCTGAACCGCGATCTTGGCGGCGACCAGCAGTTCCTCGGGGCCGAGGTGGAGCGTACGCATGTGGATGACGCCGGTGACGGTGTGGCCGTCGACGACCGCGGCCTTGATCTTTTCGACCTGGTCGGTACCGGCGGCCTCACCGAGCAGCAGGGACTTGGTCTCGGCCGCCAGGACGATCGCGATGACGATCAGCAGGATGCCGATGCACAGGGTGCCGATGCCGTCCCACACACCGTTGCCCGTACCGAGGGCCAGGCCGACACCGGCGAGCGCGAGGATGAGGCCGATGAGCGCGCCGAGGTCCTCGAGCAGGACGACGGGGAGTTCCGGGGCCTTCGCGCGGCGTACGAACTGGGTCCAGGAGAGGGGACCGCGGGTCTCGTTGGACTCCCTGATCGCCGTACGGAAGGAGAAGCTCTCGGCGATGATCGCGAAGACCAGGACGCCGACCGGCCAGTACCAGGCCTCGATCTCGTGCGGGTGCTTGATCTTCTCGTAGCCCTCGTACACCGCGAACATGCCACCGACCGAGAAGAGGACGATGGAGACGAGGAAGGCGTAGATGTAGCGCTCGCGCCCGTATCCGAAGGGGTGCTGGGGGGTGGCCTCGCGCTGGGCCTTCTTGCCGCCGAGCAGCAGCAGTCCCTGATTGCCCGAGTCGGCGAGCGAGTGAACGCTCTCCGCGAGCATCGACGACGAGCCACTGAACAGGAACGCCACGAATTTGGCCACTGCGATCGCGAGGTTGGCGGCGAGCGCCGCCACGATCGCCTTGGTTCCGCCTGACGCACTCATGGGTGCCTGGTGTCCCTTCGTAGGTGCTGCGGCTCCGGCGGCCGCGGTACGGCCGGACATTGTTGCAGCCGCTGGTGCGGACGGTACGTCAGGCCACCACAGTGGCGCGGAACACGGTGCCCGTACCGGACACTTCGGCCTTCTCCCCGGCCGGTACGAAAACCGATTCGCCCGGCCCGAGGCCGAGCTCGCCGGCCTTCGGCGTGCCCGCCGTGCAGAGCAGGATCTGGGGCGTGGCCGCGGTGAGGTCCACGGGGGCCGCGCCCGGTGAGAGGTCGAAGCGGGAGAGCCTGAACTCGTCGACCGGCGTCTCGTACAGCTCCTCGCCGGACGGGGAGGCCTCGGGCCGCAGGATCCCCGGCTCGGTGGCCTCGAAGCGGACGATGCGCAGGAGTTCGGGTACGTCGATGTGCTTGGGCGTCAGCCCGCAGCGCAGCACGTTGTCCGAGTTGGCCATGATCTCGACGCCGAGGCCTTCGAGGTAGGCGTGCGGAACACCGGCGCCGAGGTACAGGGCCTCTCCGGGCTGGAGTTGTACGTAGTTCAGGAGCATGGCCGCGAGGACGCCGGCGTCGCCGGGGAAGTGGTGGGCGATGCGGGCGTAGGGGGCGTAGGCGCCGCCGATCCGTTCGGCGGCGGCCGCCGTGGCCGCGACCGTCTCGGCCATCTGCGCCGGGTCCGCGGTGAGGATCGCCGTGAGGACCTCGCGCAGGGCGGCCTCTTCCGGGTGGGCGCGCAGCAGATCGGCGTACGGCTTGAGGGAGTCGACGCCCAGGCCCTCCATGGCCTCGGCCGCCTCGACGGGCCGGCGGAAGCCGCACAGGCCGTCGAAGGGGGTGAGGGCGCAGATCAGTTCGGGCTTGTGGTTGGCGTCCTTGTACGTGCGGTGGGGGGCGTCGATCGGAACGGACCGGCGCTCCTCATCCGCGTAACCGTGCTGTGCCTGGGCGAGGTCGGGGTGGACCTGGAGGGAGAGCGGGGCTCCGGCGGCGAGCAGCTTGAGGAGGAAGGGAAGACGGGGGCCGAACTTGTCGACGGCGGGCTGACCGAGCTCTGCGGCCGGGTCGGCGGCGATGACGTCGGTGAGCGCTTGTTCGGCGGTGACCGAGGGGGCGGCACTGGTGCGGGATATCCGGGACGGGGCTCCGGGATGGGCGCCCATCCACATCTCCGCTTGCGGCTCGCCGGTGGGGGCGACCCCGAGCAGGGTCGGGATGAGGGTGGTGGAGCCCCAGGCGTACGGGCGGACGGTGTTGGAGAGCCGGTCCATGGAATTCGTCCTCGTGCTGTGTGGGATGCGTGAGTGTGGGATGCGGAAGTGTGGGATGCGTGGGTCTTGGCTGTCTGTGTGGGGGCCCGGCCGTACGTGAGGTGTGGGGCGGCGCTGCCCGGGGCCGGACGTCACACGGTCAGCCGCGTCCTGCGGCGAGGGCCACGTAGACGGCGGCGAAGTCGGTGACCGCGAGGAGTTCGGCGAGGGCTTCGAGCCTGTTGCCCTCCTCCGGCTCCAGTTCACTGATCGCCGTGTCGTGGCCCAGGGCGAGCTCGCGGGCGGCGGGGGCCGCGCTCAGCCCGCCAGTGGGCCGGTCGCGGAGCAGGACGACCCGGGCGTGGAGGGGTTCGGACTCCTCGACCCGGTCGCGGAAGAAGTCGTCGGGGTCGGCACCGGCCGCGAAGGCACCGGCCAGCAGGCCGCCATGGGCGGGGAGCGCCTCGGGGAGTTCGGCCGCCAGGGCCGGACGGCCGGAGAGCTCGGCCAGGACCGCGGCGAAGCGGCGTCCGACCGGGCCCGCGGCGTCGCCCTCCGTCCAGATGAGGGGCAGGCTGTCCGCGAGTTCGGCGGCCAGGGTCTTGGCCGGGTTGCTGTACGTGGCGATCGCCGGTCCGCAGCGCTCCGCCGTACGGTCCAGGCGGTCCGCGACGCTCTGCAGCACCTCGGCGGGCGCGGTGACCAGGCCGACGCGGTCGAGGAGGGCGAGCAGCGGGGTGAACAGGGCCCACAGGGTGCCGGGACCCGCGGCCGAGGTCTCGGCGTCGTACTCGCCGTGCGGGGCGGAGGCCATAGGCACGACGAGGCCGTGCACGCCGTCGACCGCCTCGCGCAGGGGTGACTTCCGGGGCGCCACGGCCACGACGGTGCAGCCGCGGCGGTACGCCTGCTCGGCGAGGAGGGCGAGGCCCGGTTCGGAGCCGTCCGCTGTGACGACGAGGAGCAGGTCGACGGAGCCGGCCCAGCCGGGCAGCGTCCATCGCATCGCGCCTGCGGCCGGTGCGACGCCGGTCGGGTGGATACGCGTGACCGGGGCGGAGGCTCCGGCCAGGGCGCCGATCAGGTCGGCGACGCCGGATGCGGCGGTGCCGGAGCCCGCGACCAGGACGGCGCGCGGGCGGCCCTCCGGGTTCAGCTCGGCGATCCCGGCCTCCGTCGCGTGCCGGGCGGCGGTACGGACCCGGGCCCCGGCCTCGGCGGCGCCGCGGAGCAGACCGCGGCGGTCGGCTCGGGCCAGGGCTTCCGGGGCGTCGAGCAACGACTCGTCGAGCATGGGGACGGTCCTCCGATCACGTGCCGATCACCGTGCGGGGTGTGGGGCCCGGCTACGCGGGGCGGCGGGCCTCGTCGACGAGGAGGACGGGGATGCCGTCCCGTACGGGGTAGGCCAGGCCGCAGTCCTTGCCGGTGCAGATCAGTTCGGGACTGTCGGCCGCCGACCGGTCGTCGAGGGGGGAGTGACAGGCCGGGCAGGCCAGGATCTCCAGAAGGCCGGCTTCGAGCGGCATGGGTGGGTGTCCCTTCGGGCGAGCGGGCGGGGTGGGCGGTGGTGTCGTGCGGTGGTGCGGTGGTGCGGTGGTTCGTGCGGTGGTGCGGTGCAGCGCTGGGTGGTGCGTGTTCCGGGTGTTCAGTTGATCTTGTTCGTGCCACGTGGAACGGGCGAGGCCAGCCTACCGCCGGGGTGGCGGGGGCGCGGCCCGGCCGGGCCGGGGTGAGCGGTGGGTTCGGAGGGGGTGGGCGAGGGGTGGGCAGTGGGGGCAACGGGGGGTGGGGTGCGCCTGCGGCGGGGCTGTTCCCCTCCCCGCCCCTTCCCGTAACCGGGGCTCCGCCCCGGACCCCGCTCCTCAAACGCCGGAGGGGCTGGATTTGCCCCGGGACGGCCGGAAGGTGAAACCAGGAGGGAGGTGCCCGGGGAGAGGCCCGATGGTGCGGCAGAGGGCTGGATTCGCCCCGGGACACTCCGGAAAGTGCGGCAAGAGGGCTGGATTCGCCCCGGGAGAAGCTGGAAGGCGCGCCGGAGCGGCTGGAAGGGCGCCGGAAGGGCGTTGGAATTGCCCCGGAGGGCGCCGGAAGGGCTGGGGAGGGCGCCGGAAGGGTCGGGGAGAGGCGGCGGGCAGTCGGAGGGAAGGCGGAAGGTCAGCTGGGCTGCCTGCGGATCAGGGTCAGGACCTCGTCGCGTACCGCCGTCATCGTTTCCTCGTCGCCGGCCTCGACGTTCAGGCGCAGCAGCGGCTCCGTGTTCGAGGGGCGGAGGTTGAACCACCAGTCCGGGGAGGTGACCGTGAGGCCGTCCAGGTCGTCGGTGGTCACGTTCTCGCGGGTGGCGAAGGCGGTCCGGACGTCTGCTGTGCGGGCCTGCTGGTCATCGACCGTGGAGTTGATCTCGCCCGAGTCTGTGTAGCGGTCGTACTGGGCCACCAGCGCCGACAGGGGCTCCTCCTGGCCGCCCAGGGCGGCCAGGACGTGGAGGGCGGCGAGCATGCCCGTATCGGCGTTCCAGAAGTCGCGGAAGTAGTAGTGCGCCGAGTGCTCGCCGCCGAAGATCGCGCCGTGTGCGGCCATCTCCGCCTTGATGAAGGAGTGGCCGACCCGGGTGCGGACCGGGGTGCCGCCGTGTTCGCGTACGACCTCCGGGACCGAGAGGGAGGAGATCAGGTTGTGGATGACCGTGCCCCGGCCGCCGTTGCGGGCCAGTTCCCTGGCCGCGACCAGGGCGGTGATCGCCGACGGGGAGACGCCCGCCCCGCGCTCGTCCACGACGAAGCAGCGGTCCGCGTCGCCGTCGAAGGCCAGGCCGAGGTCGGCTCCCTCGGACACCACCCGGGCCTGGAGGTCGACGATGTTCGCGGGGTCGAGCGGGTTGGCCTCGTGGTTCGGGAACGTACCGTCCAGTTCGAAGTACATCGGGACGAGTTCGAGCCGCAGACCTGCGAAGACCGTCGGGACCGTGTGGCCGCCCATGCCGTTGCCCGCGTCCACGACCACCTTCAGGGGGCGGATCGTGGTCAGGTCGACGAGGGACAGCAGGTGGGTGGCGTAGTCGGTGAGGGTGTCGCGTTCGGTGACCGTGCCGGGGGTGGTGGCCGGTGGCGGTGCGCCGGTCGTCGACCACTTCTCGACCAGGGTGCGGATCTCGGCGAGGCCGGTGTCCTGGCCCACCGGTGCGGCACCTGCCCGGCACATCTTGATGCCGTTGTACCGCGCCGGGTTGTGCGAGGCCGTGAACATCGCGCCCGGCAGGTCCAGTGACCCCGACGCGTAGTACAGCTGGTCGGTCGAGCAGAGACCGATCATGGTGACGTCGGCTCCGCGGGCCGCCGCGCCCCGGGCGAAGGCTCCCGACAGGGCGGGGGACGTGGGGCGCATGTCATGGCCGATGACGATCGCGTCCGCGGCGGTCACCTCGACGAACGCCGCCCCGAACAGCTCGGCCATCGCCTCGTCCCACTGATCGGGCACGACTCCGCGCACGTCGTAGGCCTTCACGAGCTGCGACAGATCTGCGGTCACGGGCCGGTCCTCCTGAGGTTTCTTCGGACCGCCAAACTACCCGGCGGCCCGGAACGCCTCACGCTCCGGGCGGCGGCCGCTCAGGAGTCGGGGGAGCGCAGGACCCGCAGGTGGCCTCTGCGGCCGACCTCCATCGGGTCCGCGGTGCGCGGGCCGCCGCCCCTGGAGCCGTCGGCACGGTCCTGGGGACGCGCGGCCTCCCGTACGGCATTGGCCAGCGCTTCGAGGTCGTCGCCGCTGGGGCGGGCGGGCGCGGAGGGGTCGGAGAGCCGGACGACCTCCCAGCCACGGGGCGCGGTCAGGCGCTCGCTGTGCTCGGCACAGAGGTCGTAGCAATGGGGCTCGGCGTAGGTGGCGAGCGGGCCGAGGACCGCAGTCGAGTCGGCATAGACGTACGTCAGTGTCGCGACGGCAGGGCGGCCGCACGCGGTGCGCGAACAGCGACGTACAGGGCTCACGATGTTGGACGGTACCGCACTCTTGAGCGGGCTGCGACGACTCTCCCCCGGCTCACCCCACCGTGTCGCACTGTGAGCTCGGGCACAGACTCTTCCCTGGCAACTCCCCTGACCTGCGCTGGAGGAGAGGGGCCCAGGTCATGGCGGCCACGATTCCGGTCACCACTCGATGCAAAACCTGTCACACGGCAGGGAATCAGCGATCACCAGCTGGGCCTGAAACGGGTCGTCCCATGGCCGGATCGGTCAGGAACGATCAAGCCGGTTCCCGCCCGGTCAGCCCCGGGCCGCTCGTCCGCCCGGGGGTTACGCTGCGTCAGTGATGGACAGTCCCGTACCGCCCCGCCCGTCCGAGCCCCGACCTCGGCGCCGAGACCGACACGGCCGCGGCATGCGCGGCCCCGTCGCCCCGCCCCAGGTGCCGCTGTCGGCCAGCAGGGCGGACAGTTTCCGCGATCTGGTGCAGGACTCGGTGGAGCGGCTGGAACGACGCTGGCCGCAACTGGCCGAGGTCGACTTCGTGGTCCTCGACGTGCCGGGGACGTCGGAGGAGACCGTGCCGCTGGGAAGCGCGTTGCCCGCGGAGAAGGAACGGCCGGCGCAGATCGTCATCTACCGGCGCCCGGTCGAGATCCGCACCAAGAACCGTGACGAGCGTGCGCTGCTGGTGCACGAGGTCGTGGTCGAGCAGGTCGCGGAGCTGCTCGGACTCTCGCCCGAGTCGGTCGATCCCCGGTACGGGCAGGAGTAGGCGGCCGCAGGCGGGTGGGGGCGGGCCGGTTTCCGGCCCGCCCCCACCCGCCTGCGGTGTCAGTCGTCCAGGACCGACAGGTCCTGTTCGGCGGCCGGTACCTCGACCGTTCCACGGTCGTCGGGCAGCGTCTGCACCGTGAACATCGGGATGCCGTCCATCGGGACCGTCAGCGTGCGGGCGGCGTGGACCGGGCCGCCCGACTGCGTCTCGACGGTCAGCGCGTACGTGCCCTTGAGCCCCGCCGGCACCGGCGGGGCGACCGCGAGGGTCGTACCGGCGGCCACCTTGTACGTCTTGCTGACCGGGGTGCCGCCCTTGCTGCCCGCTGACGCCGTGACCTTCACGGTGCCGGCGGCGCCGGGGGCGGTGAGCGAGAGGACCGATCCCTTCGCCCGGTTGTCCGCGGCGGTCGCCTGCGCGCCCACCGGGCCCGTCGCCGGGATGTAGCCGACCTCCTGCTTGTCGCCCTTGCCGCGGACCACCCGCAGAGCGGCCACCACCGGGGTGGCCTTGCCTTCCTGGGGGGTCAGGAGCAGGGAGCCCGGCTCGCCCCGGGTCAGGGCCTTCAGGTCGACGCCGGCGGTCATCTGCGACTTGACGTGGAGTTCCTCGTGACCCGCCGGTGAGATCGCGCCCGTCTTGCCGAGCAGTTTCACCGTGAGGTCGGCGTCGTCCTCGCCGGGGGCGAAGGCCACCAGCCGCACCGAGGTCGCGTCCGCCGGGATACCGGGCAGGACCAGGGTGCCCGTCGGCTCGGTGGAGGCGGCGAGCCAGTCGCTGCCGCTCTTGTCGTCGGCGGTCCTGACGACCGCCCCGACGCGTCCGCTCCGGGTGGTGACGTGGACGGTCACATCGTCCTCGGCCTTGCTGGTCAGCGTCGAGATGAGGACGCGGATACCGGACCGGGCGGGCACCGTGATGTCTTCGCCCACCTCGGACTTGAGCGGGCCCTCCGGACCGTACAGCTCGATGTCGGCGACGGCGGCGGTGTCGTCCGGGTTGGTGAGGTGGACGTAGTCCTCGCGGGACTTCGCCGTACTCGCGGCCGGGAACCAGAAGTCGGTGTCGGGCACGGTGCAGCCGACCCCGAGCAGCCCTCGGGAGTCGCCCGCCTCGACGGTGGTGGTCTGCTGGGCGGTCCAGCCGGGGGCCAGCCGGCCCGTGGCGGTGCCGACGAGGGCCGGGGCGTCCGCGCCGGACACCTCGGCGGTCGCCGGCTTGCCGGGCTCCTTGAGGAGGACGACCGGCTTGTCCGGGTCCGCCTTCCCGGTCTTCTTGTCCTTGTCCTTCGCGGTGTCCTTGGCCACGTCCTTGACGGCCGTGGACAGGAGTTCGGCCGTACCGGCCGGTCCGGCGGCCGCACCGCTCTTCGCCGCCGGGGTGAAGGAGGTGTACTCCGTCTCCGCGAGGTCGGACAGGCCCGGGGCCGGGCAGAGCAGGCTGGAGCGTTCGACGGGCAGCCGGGTGGCGGCCTTCGCCGTCGTCGTACCTCCACCGTCCGGCGCGGTGACCGCGGCGAATCCGGTGACGGCGGCGAGGGCGACGGCCCCGGCGATGAGGGACAGGCTGGTGGACTTCACTCGGACTCGCCTCGCGATGCGTTACGGGTCGGCCACGGGTTCTGGCCCGGGGCCGGGTTCCCGTCGGGGTTCTCGTCGGGGTTCTGCGGGTCGTACGCGCCCTGCTCGCCGTAGGCGCCCTGGGTGCCGTACTGACCCGTGCCGTACTGGCCGGCGTCGTAGGGGGCGTTGTTGCCGTACTGACCGTCGGGGGCGTACTGACCGCTGTTGTCCTGCGGGAGACTGCCGTACTGGCCCTGGGCGTACGGGGGGTACTCGCCCTGCTGCTGCGGGTAGCCGTATGCCTCGTAGCCCGCGGCGCCGTCAGGCTGCTGCTGCGCGGCACCGTACTGGCCGTCCTCGTACTGACCCTCCTGGTACGGGCTTTCCTGGTACTGGCCTTCCTGGTACTGGCCTTCCTGGTACTGCGGGTAGTCGGCGCCCTGGTACTGCCGGCCGTCCCATTCCCCGTACTGCTGCTGCGGCACCGCCGCGTACTGGCCGGTGTCGCCGTCGGCCTGCTGGGGGACGAAGACGTCCTGCCCGGCGTCGGTGCCGAGCGGCTCCTGCCCGTCGGGCAGGCCGGTCTGCTGGGCGGGGAAGTGGTCCGCCCGCTCCCCCGCGGCCACGGGCTCGCCGCCGTCGAGGTTCTCGACGTCGTCGCCCTCGCCCTCCGCCAGCGCGGCCGCTCGCAGCCTGCGGGCCCGGCGCCCCTCACCGGCGACCGGCTCGGCGGGGACCGGTGCGTCCTCCTCGGGCAGGTCGTCGTCGATCTCCCGGCGGCGGCCCGGCAGGGCCAGGACCAGGAGGACCACGGTGAGCGCGGCCTGGATCCAGATCCACACGGAGTGCGTGAAGGGCGTCTCGTACGTGAGGTCGAGCTTGCCGCCCCCGGTGGGGAGCTCGAAGCCCTGCGCCCAGCCGTCGACGGTCTTGCGGGTCAGCGGCCGTCCGTCGAGCGTGGCCTGCCAGCCCGGGTCGGCGGCCTCGGCGATCCGCAGCACCCGGCCCGCGCCGCCCGGCTCGATCTCGGTGTGCGCCTCGACGGGCTCGGAGCCCACCGGGAGCTGCTCGTCGGCGGCTGCCGCCGGGACGATCATGATCCGGGCGACCTGGCGGTCCACCTGCCAGAGCGCGCTGCCGTCCAGCTGACTGAGGCGCCTGAGGCCGGGGGTCGCGTCGAGGACGCGGCTCATCTGCTTCGGCGCCCCGTCCCGGACGAGGACGTAGCGGATCGCGAAGCTGCGGAGCTGGCTGCCCTGGTCGGCGCCGGAGCCCGCGACCAGGTTGGCGACGACCTTGTCGAGGTGGCTGTTGCCCTCGCCCGCCGCGGCCAGTTCGGCATCGCCCAGCCGCGCGCCGGAGCCACGGATCAGGGTGTACGCGACGGAGCTGGGCGAGGTGCCGCCGAGCACCAGGGTGCGCGGCTGGTCCCGGGTGCCGCTCTCCTCGGCGACGAACGCGGGCACCTGCACCGGGTCGCGGCGCTCCAGGGGCCCCGCGGCGCCGCCGATCATCCAGCCGGCGGCGGCCAGCACGGGGGCCACCCCGGCGGCCAGCGCGATCAGGACGGCGACCGGCTGACGCCAGCCGAAGCTGAGCTCGGCGACGCGGATCCGGGCACCGTCCGCGCCGACCAGCGCGGCGGCGATGAGCGCGGCGCCGTAGACGAGGGTGGCCGGTCCGGCCCAGCCGGATCCGTTGGCGAGCCCCGCGAAGGCCAGGGCCACCAGGGCCACGACCCAGGCGGTCCGGGCGGCGAACTGCCGCTCCCCGCGCAGCAGCGCGGCCAGGGCCGCGAGCACGACGCCGAGGAGCAGGACGCCGCCGGCCGCCTTGGGGCCACCGGGGCTGATGCCGAGGAGGTCCAGAGCGGAGGCCGAGCCCGAACCGGTCTCCAGCCCCGCTTCCTTCAGGAAGGACGAGGGGCTCGTCAGGAGCGACAGCGACCAGGGCGCGAGAACCAGCAGCGGAGTGCCGACCGCGGCGAGGAAGCGGAGGCCGTAGGCCGTGATGTCGCCCCGGCGCAGCGCCAGCACGCCGATGCCGAGGACCACGGCGAGCGGCCAGACGATGGGGGTGAACGCCATCGCGAGGGTGAGCAGCAGGGTGTACGCCCAGGTGGCGCGCCAGCTGCCGCGGCTGTCGCCGCCGCCGCTCCGCATGCCGTGCGCGGAGACGGCCGCACGGGCGATCAGCGGGAGCAGGACGGCGAGGACGGCGGTGCCGAGGCGGCCGGTCGCCAGGGCGCCGGTCGCGGCGGGCAGGAAGGCGTACGCGACGCTGGCCCAGGCCCGCAGCAGCCGGGAGGGGAGCAGCGGCCGGGAGACGAAGTAGGCGGTGAGTCCGGCGAGCGGGACCGAGCAGACCAGCAGCAGGGTCAGAGCGAAGCCGGTGGAGCCGAGGAACAGCCCGGACAGGGCCGAGATGACGGCCAGGTAGGGCGGTGCGGTCTGGGTGCCGCCGGTGCCGACGGTGTGCCATCCGTCCGCGTAGCGGCCCCACAGGTCGGAGACGTCGCCGGGTGCGGGCAGCAGGACGCCGCCGGCCAGGGCGCCGCCGCCGAGGAGGCTGCGGCAGGCGACCAGTGAGACGAGGAGCAGGAGGGCGAAGAGCACCGGGCCCGGCTTGCGGCCGACGCGCTTCAGCCTGGCGAACTGGTCGATCTCCAGGAAGTCGGCGTCGTCGCCGCCCGGGCCGGATTCGACGGCTCCGTGGCGCGAGCCGCCGGACTCGGGCTCCGCGCCGCCGCCGAAGTTCCCGGCGACCTGTTCGACCGTCGCGCGGACGGTGGCGCCGGGTGGGGGGAAGAGCCCGCGCAGTTCGGCCGGGTCGACGGCCCCCTTGCCGCGGTGGCGCCGGGCGGCGAGGATCCGGCCGGGGCGCAGCAGGGTGCCGAGGAGGCCGGTGACCTCGTCGAGTGCCTGGCCGGGCACCTTGCCGACGAGGTAGGCGAGCGTACGCAGCAGGGTGCCGAGCACGAGCCTGAGCAGTACCCAGGGCAGCCGTTTGCCGGGGGCGTTGACGAGCATGGTGTAGACGGCGCCGGCCTTGTCGACGCGGTGCGGGCTGGAGACCGAACGGCCGGCGCAGTCGATGGGGCGGCGTTCGCGGGCGGAGGCCTCGGCGTGCCGGAGGACGGCGTCGGGGGCGACCAGCACCCGGTGTCCCGCCATGTGGGCGCGCCAGCACAGGTCGACGTCGTCGCGCATCAGGGGCAGTCTGCGGTCGAAGCCGCCGAGCTCCTCCCAGACGTCCCGGCGGATCAGCATGCCCGCGGTGGAGACGGACAGGACGGTGCGGACCTGGTCGTGCTGGCCCTGGTCCTGCTCGCGCCGGTCGAGGCCGGTCCAGCGGCGTCCGCTGTTGGCGATCGAGACGCCGACTTCGAGGAGCTGCCTGCGGTCGTACCAGCCGCGGAGTTTGGGGCCGACGATCGCGGCGTGCTGGTCGCCGTCGACGACGCGCAGCATCTCGGCGAGGGCGTCGGGTTCGGGTGCGCAGTCGTCGTGGAGCAGCCAGAGCCACTGCACCGGTTCGCCGTGCGGCAGGTCCGGCAGGTCGTAGGCGTCGTCGCGCCAGGACCTGGTGACGGGGTCCCAGCCGCTGGGGCGCTTCAGGTACGGCAGGTCGTCCGGAGTCAGGACGCCGGCGGTGCGGCTCGCCTCCTCGACGGCCGTGCCGAAGCCCGTACGCCGCGCGAGGTGCAGGACGCGGTCGGCGCCGAGCGCCTCGGTGACCAGGCGCGCGGAGTCGTCGGCGCTGCCGGTGTCGGCGGCGACGACGTTCTGTACGGGGCGTTCCTGCCCGAGCAGCCCGGCGAGCACGTCGGGCAGCCAGCGTGCGCCGTCGTGGGAGACGAGCACGGCGGTGACGACGTGCCGGGGGAACTCTGGGGCGGCGGCGGCCGCGTACGGCGCCGTTGCTTGGCTGTGCACGGACATCGAGGTACGGGCCCTCCGGCCGGGTCCGGGGGACGTCCCCCGGGGGCTGCATCGGTGTACACGCGCGCCCTGTCGGGTCGTTGGCGCGTCTCGGACGGGGCCCCACACTAACGGTACGGATAACCGGGGTGGCGCGGAGCGGTTGAACGAGAGCGGCGGCACAGCGGTGGAGGGCGGTCGGCGCCCGGGCCCGGCACGGCGACGCAGGGTGCCGGGGGCGGGAAACCGGAGGTGGGAAACCGGAGGTGCGGCAGCAGGACGTCGGGGGTACGGCAGCGGCGGGGCCCGGGGGTACGGCAATGGCCCGCCGCCTGCGGGCAGGGTGCAGGCGGCGGGCCATGGGCGGCTCAGGTCCGGGGAGCGGCCCGATCCCCGGGGTGTTTCTCGCGGCCGGCCTGCGGGCCGGGGGCGTTTCGCGGAGGGGGCCGGGTCAGACCGCGGCCTTCTTGAGGCGCCGTCGCTCTCGCTCGGAAAGACCGCCCCAGATGCCGAATCGTTCGTCCTTGGAAAGGGCGTACTCCAGGCATTCGGACCGGACTTCACAGGCGAGGCAGACCTTCTTGGCCTCGCGGGTGGATCCGCCCTTCTCGGGGAAGAAGGACTCGGGATCGGTCTGGGCGCACAGTGCGCGCTCCTGCCAGCCGAGTTCCTCGTCCGCGTCCTCGACCAGCAGTTGCTGGAACAGCTCGGTCATGTGCGCCCCTCGTCTGTTTCTTGCGTCCCCGTGATGCGGCCGTTATCGAATCGGCCGAACGACACGAGTGAAATTACAAGTGTGTAGCTTCGGGCCAGTCAAGCTCAGATCTGCTATTGGACCCGGTATTCACTCTGCGGAACCAAGCGTATGCGTAAAGTGTTCAAATCACCAAAAACCTGACATATGCCAGAGGTTTCGTCACGCTCTCGCCCGCCACAGGGAAGAACTCCCGGGAGGGCGCACACGTTGCGATTCGATCACTGAAGCGATCAAGATCACAGTCGGGTCACAGGGGCTCGACCACGTTTGATGCGGCGGTTGTTGCGCCATGTCTCCGGTGCGGGAGGTGCATAAACCTTTCTCCGCATGGAGTAACCGGATGAGGTGAAACATTGCCCCCAAATCGGGCATTGGGTTGACAGTCGGCGATTCTCCGGCTCTCCTTGATGTCATGCCAGCGACCTCAGCCATGCGCACCACCCACATCCGTGGGTTCCGCAGCGCTGTCCAGGCCCGCTGTTGCTGTTCCAGCTGTCTCAGCTGTTGAAGCCCCCGCGCTCCAGCCCGACACAGCTCCTCCCGGACCTCCGGGCCCTCCCCCACGCGGCTTCCCGCCTCTGCGGTCACCCGGTCCCCCAGGTCCTGCGACACCCCTGCATCCGCACAGCACCACTTGCACCCCTGCCGAGGAACCACCGCACCCATGAACAGCGACAGCGACCTCCAGATCGCCGGCGACCTCCTTGAGGTCCAGCACCTCCTGCGCCCCGCCCGCGAGCACCCCTCCACCGTCGCGGAATTCGTCGGGCTCGCCCGCGCCATCGCCGCCGACCGCTCCCAGTGGGCCCACCTGGTCCAGTACGACGCCACCACCCGCTGGTACCACCGACTCCGCACCGGACCCGGCTACGAGATCTGGCTGCTCAGCTGGGTCCCCGGCCAGGGCAGCGGCCTGCACGACCACGGGCCGTCCTCCGGCGTACTCACCGTGCTGGAAGGCGAACTGACCGAACGTACGGACCGCGGCCGGCGGAATCTGGATGCCGGTGCCCAGCGGGTCTTCGCCCCCGGCTACGTCCACGAAGTGGCCAACGACTCCCTGGAACCGGCCGTCAGCCTGCACGTCTACTACCCGGGCCTGACCGACATGCCGATGCACGCCACCCAGTGCGCGGCGGCCGTGGCCCTCTGAGGCCCGCCGCCAACAACCGTCCCCCGCCACCACCCACAAGGATCAGGCTTCGCCTGACAGTCCCACCCGTCACCCACCACCACCCCGACAACGATCAGGCTTCGCCTGACAGACTGTTTCGCATGCGCATTGTGGTTCTGGCCGGCGGTATCGGTGGTGCTCGTTTTCTGCGTGGCCTCAAGGAGGCCGCGCCCGACGCGGACATCACGGTGATCGGCAACACCGGTGACGACATCCATCTGTTCGGCCTCAAGGTCTGCCCCGACCTCGACACCGTGATGTACACCCTCGGCGGTGGCATCAACGAGGAGCAGGGCTGGGGCCGTACCGACGAGAGCTTCCACGTCAAGGAGGAACTCGCGGCGTACGGCGTCGGCCCCGAGTGGTTCGGGCTCGGCGACCGTGACTTCGCCACCCACATCGTCCGCACGCAGATGCTCGGCGCGGGCTATCCGCTGAGCGCCGTCACCGAGGCGCTCTGCGCCCGCTGGAAGCCGGGGGTCCGGCTGCTGCCGATGTCCGACGACCGGGTCGAGACGCATGTGGCGGTCGACGTCGACGGCGAGAGCCGCGCCATCCACTTCCAGGAGTACTGGGTGAAGCTGCGCGCCTCCGTCCCCGCGCAGGCGATCGTGCCCGTCGGCGCCGAGCAGGCGAAGCCGGCACCGGGCGTCCTGGAGGCCCTCGCGGAGACCGACGTCATCCTCTTCCCGCCGTCAAACCCTGTGGTGTCCGTCGGGACGATCCTCGCCGTGCCCGGGATCCGGGAGGCCATCGCCGAGGCCGGAGTGCCGGTTGTCGGCCTCTCCCCCATCGTCGGTGACGCACCCGTGCGCGGGATGGCGGACAAGGTACTCGCCGCGGTGGGCGTCGAGTCGACGGCAGCGGCCGTCGCCCAGCACTACGGGTCCGGGCTTCTCGACGGCTGGCTCGTCGACACCGTGGACGCGGGTGCGGTGGACGAGGTGGAGGCGGCGGGCATCCGCTGCCGTTCCGTCCCGCTGATGATGACCGATGCCGCCGCGACCGCCGCGATGGCACGGCAGGCGCTGGCGCTTGCCGAGGAGGTACGGGGATGAGCGCCGCCGAGCCGGACGCCACGCCGTCCTACCGGGTGTGGGCGCTGCCCGGGATGCCCGAGGTGCGGGCCGGGGACGACCTCGCGAAACTGATCGCCGCCACCGAGCCGGGTCTTGCCGACGGTGACGTGCTGCTCGTCACCTCGAAGATCGTCTCCAAGGCCGAGGGCCGGATCGTCGAGGCCACCGACCGGGAGGCGGCGATCGACGCCGAGACGGTACGGGTGGTGGCGCGGCGCGGCACGCTGCGCATCGTGGAGAACCGGCAGGGCCTGGTGATGGCCGCCGCCGGGGTCGACGCGTCGAACACCCCCGCCGGGACGGTCCTACTGCTGCCCGAGGACCCTGACGCCTCGGCGCGGGCGATCAGGCAGGGGCTGCGGGACACGCTCGGCGTCGATGTCGGTGTCGTCGTCACGGACACCTTCGGGCGGCCGTGGCGCAACGGGCTGACCGATGTCGCGATCGGCGCGGCCGGGGTGCGGGTGCTGGACGATCTGCGGGGCGGCAGCGACGCGTACGGCAATCCGCTGAGCGCGACCGTGGTCGCCACCGCGGACGAGCTGGCCTCGGCCGGTGACCTGGTCAAGGGCAAGGCGGACGGGCTGCCCGTCGCGGTCGTGCGGGGGCTCGGACATGTCATGGACCCGGCCGATGCCGACGGGGCCCGCGCGATGGTGCGGGTCGCGGCCGACGACATGTTCCGGCTGGGCACGTCCGAAGCGGTGCGGGAGGCGGTGACCCAGCGGCGTACGGTCCGCGAGTTCACCGACGAGCCGGTGGACCCGGGGGCGGTGCGGCGTGCGGTGGCCGCGGCGGTGACGGCGCCCGCGCCGCATCACACGACGCCGTGGCGGTTCGTGCTGCTGGAGTCGCCGGAGTCCCGGACCCGGCTGCTGGACGCGATGCGGGACGCGTGGATCGCGGACCTGCGGCGGGACGGCAAGAGCGAGGAGTCGATCGCGCGGCGGGTGAAGCGGGGCGATGTGCTGCGCCGGGCGCCGTATCTGGTGGTGCCGTGCATGGTGATGGACGGCTCCCACACGTACGGGGACGCGCGGCGGGACGGGGCGGAGCGCGAGATGTTCGTGGTCGCCGCGGGCGCCGGCATCCAGAACTTCCTGGTGGCGCTGGCGGGCGAGCGGCTGGGCTCGGCGTGGGTGTCCTCGACGATGTTCTGCCGGGACGTCGTGCGGGAGGTGCTGTCGTTGCCCGCGTCGTGGGATCCGCTGGGCGCGGTGGCCGTGGGGCGGGCGGTGGAGGCGCCGACGCCTCGTGCGGGGCGCGATGCGGAGGGGTTTGTCGCGGTGCGGTGAGGCGGTGGCCTGTGCGGTGTGGTTTCGGGGCGCTGCCCCGGACCCCGGTCCTCAATCGCCGGACGGGCTTGAATGGGCCGCCCCAGTCCGCGAAGCAACCCGGACAGGCCTGATTTGGCCGCCCCGGACCGCGAAAGAAGTCGGGCAGGGCCGATGGGGGGGCGCCCAGGTCCGGCCGGCGAGCCGGGCGGCCTTCTACAGGCGGGCGATGTTGCGCGGTTGCATGCGGGGGGCGCGGCGGGGTGGGGTGTTGTCCGAGAGCATGATCAGGCGGGTGGCCCGGTGGCGTTGGCCCTCGTACGGGGCGAGCAGGGTCAGCATCTCCTCGTCGTCGGCGTTCCGGTTGCCGGCCAGCGCGTGGCCGACGATGCCGGGCAGGTGGAGGTCGCCGACCGTCACCGCGTCCGCCGCGCCGTTCGCCCGCTGGAGGGTCTCGGCGGCCGTCCAGGGGCCGATGCCGGGGATCGCCTGGAGACGGGTCATGGCCTCGGGCAGGGCCATGGCGGACGCCTCCTCCATGCGGCGGGCCACCCGGACCGCGCGCAGGATCGTCGCCGAGCGCTTGCTGTCCACGCCCGCGCGGTGCCACTCCCAGGACGGGATCAGCGACCAGGTGCGGGCGTCCGGCATGACGTAGAGGCCGTACTCCTGAGGGCCCGGCGCCGGCTCTCCGTACGTACGGACCAGCAGCCGCCAGGCGCGGTACGCCTCGTCCGTGGTGACCTTCTGCTCCAGCACCGACGGGATCAGGGACTCCAGCACCAGGCCGGTGCGCAGCAGTCGCAGGCCCGGGCGGCGGTGGTGGGTCAGGGCGAGCAGCCGGTGGCGCGGGGTGAAGGCCTCCGGCTCGTCCGACGCGCCGAGCAGGGTCGGCAGCTGGTCCAGCAGCCAGGACGCACCGGGCCCCCAGGCCGCGGCCTCGATCCGGCTGTCGCGGGCGACGACGTGGAGGGTGCCGGGGCCCGCGGGGGTGCGGCTGGCCCGGCGGACGGAGCCGTCCGCGGACATCCGGAACGTGGGGTCGGCGGGGCCACGGCGCAGCGGGCCGAGGACGAGCCGCAGGTCGAGCGGGCCCGTCGGGGTCCAGTCGCGGGTCAGCGGCGCCGGAACGGGCGTCGCCGCCGCCTGGTGCGGGACGGCCGCGCGCGGGGCGCTGCGTGGAGCGAATCGTCCTGCCACGAATGAGGTCCTCGGTAGTCGGGGGTGCCTGTCGAGGGTACGGCGGATTCCGGCCACTCGGGGAGTCCACGGCGGAGTGGCCGGGCCGGTCATTCGTCCGAGGAGAACCGCACCGAGGCGGCGGGCAGGTGCGCCCCGCACCAGATGCGGACGCCGTCGCGCAGTTCGTTGTCGGCGCCGACCTTGGCCCCGTCGCCGACGACCGCGCCCACCAGCACCGTACGGCTGCCGATTCTGGCCCCGGCTCCGACCATGGAGTCCGTGATCACGGCGCCCGGTTCGACGACGGCGCCCGCGAGCACGGTGGAGCCGTCGATCCTGGCGCCCGCGCCGATGACGGCGTCGGCGCCGATGACCGTACCGCCGGAGAGTTTCGCGTCGGGGGCGACGGAGGCGGTCGGCAGGACGAGGCGGTCGCCGCACCGGCCGGGGACGGCAGGGGACGGCGCGCGGCCGAGGACCAGGTCGGCGGAGCCGCGTATGAACGCCTGGGGAGTACCGAGATCCAGCCAGTACGTGGAGTCGACCATGCCCTGGAGGTGTGCGCCGTCGGCGAGGAGTCCGGGGAAGGTCTCGCGTTCCACGGAGACCGGGCGGCCTGCCGGGATGGTGTCGATGACCGATCTGCGGAAGATGTACGCCCCCGCGTTGATCTGGTCGGTGACGATCTCCTCGGGTGTCTGCGGCTTCTCCAGGAACGCGGTGACCCGGCCGGTGTCGTCCGTCGGTACGAGGCCGAAAGCGCGCGGGTCGTCGACCCGGGTCAGGTGGAGGGAGACGTCCGCTCCGGAGTCGGTGTGCGTGGTGACCAGGGCACGGATGTCGAGGCCGGTGAGGATGTCGCCGTTGAAGATGAGGACCGGTTCGTCCGGGCCCGAGGTGAGCCGCCGGGCGACGTTGCGGATGGCGCCGCCGGTGCCGAGCGGTTCGCGTTCGGTGACGTACTCGATGTGGAGGCCGAGCGACGAACCGTCACCGAAGTACGGCTCGAAGACCTCCGCCAGGTACGACGTCGCGAGGACGATGTGCTCGACCCCGGCGGCCCGGGCACGCGCCAGCTGGTGCGTGAGGAAGGGGACGCCCGCTGCCGGAACCATGGGTTTCGGAGTGTGCACCGTGAGCGGGCGCAGCCGGGTTCCCTTGCCGCCGACCAGGAGGATCGCTTCTTTTGCCTCTGTCACAGCACTGTCTCTGCTTCCTGCTGGGGCCGGGCCGACGAACAACCGCTTCTTTCGGCTGGCCAGTGTATGCAGACCGGTGGAGGGGTCCTCCGGTCAGCAGCCCGCAGCAGGTCTCCGGCGCGTCCGGCGCCGGTTCACGGCTCCTTGCGCGTCAGCGGCCCTGCAGTTTGGCCGAACTGGTCCGGGCCGTGCCGAGCTTCTTGTAGAGACGCGCTCCGGGGCATTCGGTTGCGAATCCGTCCCGGTGGCCGGAGATGACGTTGAGTTTGACCTTCTTGCCCTTCTTGTACTTGTTGCTGCCGCCCGAGGTCAGGGTGACCTTGCCCTTCGGGTTGGCGCCGAACAGGCCGAGCTTCCAGGCGGTGAGCTTGGAGACGGCGTTGACGGCGGCGGCCGGCGGGTTCGACTTGGTGAAGGTCCCCAGCACGGCGATGCCCATGGTGTTGGTGTTGAAGCCGAGGGTGTGCGCGCCCATGACGGCCTTCGTCACGCCGCCGGCGCGGCCCTCGTAGATGTTTCCGCACTTGTCGACGGCGAAGTTGTAGCCGATGTCGCGCCAGCCGCTGCTCTTGACGTGGTAGCGGTAGATGCCGCGCAGGACCGAGGGCGCCTGGGAGCACTTGTAGTTGTTGCCGGTGGCGCTGTGGTGGATGAAGGCGGCCTTGACGCTCTTCGTGTACGCGAAGCCGCTCTCGCGGAGCTTCTCGTCGGCGCCCCAGCCCTTGCGGGTGACGATGCGCGGCCGGGGGCCGATGTACGGCTTGGCGGCGGGCGCGAGGCCGGCGGCCTCCTCGGTCTCGGCCCGGCTCAGGGCGGGGAGCACGGTGGCTCCGAGCGAGCCGGCGCGGTCGGCGCCCGCCGCGCCGGTGGCGGGGAGTTCCTGCGGGTCCTTGCCGGGGTCGACGAGTTCCAGGTGCAGGCCGGCGGGCAGCGGCACGGGGGCCTCTGCGCTGTCGCCGGGGCCGGGGGTCTCGGGGCGTACCCGGACCTCGACGCCGTCGGAGTCGCCGACCCAGAGCGGGGCGGTGGAGCCGCGGGCGGCGCCCGAGTCGCGCTCGGCGGTCCCGGCGTCGGCGGAGTGCTCGGCGTTGTGCGTCTCCAGGTCCTGCCAGTCGGACCAGCGGTCGGTGCCGGTGGCCCGGGTGCGGACCTGGGCGGTGCCGTGGAGTTCGGTGTCCACGTCGTCCCAGACGACGCCGACCAGGGAGAACGGCTGGACGTCACGCTCGGGCAGTCCTTGTTCGGCTGCCGCGGCGGCGGGTGTGCCGGTGGCCCGTACGGAGGGTGAGGCCAGCGGGTTCAGGGCCAGGGACTGCGTCGAACCGGGCACTTCGGCCGGTCCGGACGCCTCGGCGGGAACGGATCCCGCGGTGACCGGGTGGGCGGGGGTGTCGGGGGCGGCGCCCGCGGGCGCGGCGAGCGGCAGTACGAGAGCTGCCGCGCAGGTGACACCAATGGAGGATGCAATGAAGGCACGCATACAGATGATCCTGGGCACAAGCGCACCACTCCGGCGACCCGGACTTTTCCGTCCAATTGACGGCTCGTCTGCCGAACCGGTGTACGCGGCTCCCGCCGCACCCGGCCCACCCCGGCACCGCCGCGTAACCTTCTGCGAATGAACGCCAGCGACCGCACCCCTGCCGACCTGCTGCGTTCCGCGCTTGCCGCGGACCCGGCCCGCCCCATGGTCACTTTCTACGACGACGCCACCGGAGAGCGCGTCGAACTGTCGGTGGCCACCTTCGCCAATTGGGTGGCCAAGACGGCGAACCTGTTGCAGGGCGACCTCGCCGCCGAGCCCGGCGACCGGCTCGCGCTGCTGCTGCCCGCGCACTGGCAGTCCGCGGTCTGGCTGCTGGCCTGTGCCTCGGTCGGCGTGGTCGCCGATGTCCAGGGAGATCCCGCCGCCGCCGATCTCGTCGTCTCCGGGCCGGACAGCCTGGACGCCGCGCGGGCCTGCCGCGGCGAGCGGATCGCGCTGGCACTGCGCCCGCTGGGCGGGAGGTTCCCACAGGCTCCCGAGGGCTTCGCGGACTACGCCGTCGAGGTGCCGGGCCAGGGCGACCGGTTCGCCCCGTTCGCGCCCGTCGACCCGGACGGACCGGCGCTGACCGTGGGCGGCGTGGGGTTCACCGGGGCGGAGCTGGTCGCGCGGGCTCGCGAGGACGGTGCGGCGCTGGGCCTGGGCGCCGGATCGCGGCTGCTGTCGGGGCGTACGTACGACACCTGGGACGGTCTCAGCGCGGGGCTCTTCGCACCGCTCGCCACCGGGGGTTCCGTGGTCCTGTGCCGGCACCTCGGGCAACTGGGCGAGGACGGGCTGGCGCAGCGCGTCGAGAGCGAGCGGGTCACGCTGAGCGTGTGACGGCCGACGGCCGGGTGGCTTCGGCCAACACCGCGGTATGACAAGCGGCCCGAGGACCACCCGTCCGGCCCAGCGTGGGCCGAGCCCTCCCGTCGATGCGTCAACTCCGGTACATGATCTGCGGTACAGACCACTCGAGGCACAACCAAGCGTGAGGTTCAGCCGTCTACTTCTGCGACCGGCGGCCTTTCGCGCTGCCGCATGTGAAGGATGGACGCAGACGTGACCGAAAGCGCCGGCACGCCGGCCGACCCGGACGACTCGGCCGCGGGCGGGGACCGGACACCCGACAACCCGGCCGCGGGCGGGGATCGGGCGCCGGACGGGTCGCCCGGTGCGGTGCCCGGCCACGACGACGCCCCGGGCACCGGCCCGAAGGACGGCCCGGGCGGCGAGACGCGCAGCGGATCCGGCAGCGGGCCTTCGCACGGAGCGCCGTCGGAGGGCTCCGGCGGACCGGGGCCGACCGTCGACATCGTCGTCAAGCGCAAGCGTCACTGGGTGCGTTGGACCGCGCTGGGCGCCTCGTTCGTGGTGCTCGTCGCCGCGGGCGCCGGCTGGTGGCTGTACAAGAAGCTGGACGGCAACATCCGGACGGACACCTCCGCGGCCGCCGAACTCAGGGCGTACGAGAAGGAGCGCCCCTCCTCCGTCGTCCACAACGCGCAGAACATCCTGCTCATCGGCTCGGACAGCCGCGCCGGGGACAACCGCAAGTACGGACGCGACGACGGCGGCAGCCAGCGTTCGGACACCACGATCCTGTTGCACCTGGCCGCGAACCGGAAGAGCGCCACGGCCATGTCCATCCCGCGCGACCTGATGGTGAACATCCCGGAGTGCCACAAGTCGGACAAAACTGTCAACAAGCCGCAGTTCGCACAGTTCAACTGGGCCTTCGAGTCCGGCGGAACCGCCTGCACCATCCGCACGGTCGAGAAGATGACCGGCATCCGCATCGACCATCACATGGTCGTGGACTTCAGCGGCTTCAAGAACATGGTCGACGCGGTGGACGGGGTCGAGATCTGCCTCAAGGAGCCGATCGACGACAGCGCCGCCCACCTCAAGCTCGCGGCGGGCCGCCAGAAGCTCAACGGCGAGCAGGCACTGGGGTACGTACGGGCCCGCAAGTCCATCGGCAACGGCAGCGACACCGAACGGATGGACCGCCAGCAGCAGTTCCTGGGCGCCCTGGTGAACAAGGTGCAGAGCAACGGGGTCCTGCTCAACCCCACCCGGCTCTACCCGGTGCTGGACGCGGCCACCAAGGCGCTGACCACCGACCCGGGCCTGGACAGCCTCAAGGACCTCTACGACCTGGTACGCGGCATGCGCAACGTACCGACGGACAAGGTGCAGTTCCTGACCGTCCCCCGGCAGCCGTACTCCGCCAACGCAAACCGGGACGAACTGGTGCAGCCCGATGCGGACAAGCTCTTCAAGCAACTGCGCGACGACAAGCCCGTCGCCGTCGTGCCCGCAGATCAGCTGAAGGATGACGACGGAAAAAATGATGACGCCACCGACGCCTCCGGACCGACCCCCACACCCACCTACTCGGGAAACAATGCGGCAACGGACCTGTGCAAGCAGTAAAGCAATGACCAAGCGGACAACAACGTTCGGCGTGCAATGGGAAGAATGCCCGATTGTAAGGGCCGTGGAATATGTCACGCCCGTCGCTCGGCAGCGAACGGGACGGATAGTGTGACGCGATCCGGTGCTTCCGGCCACCCGGCCGCGCACTTCCGGAGCGAAAGACTGAGCGCCTTATCGGGGGAGGCGCCTCGCGTGGCACCGACGGAGGACTCAGGCGACCGTGGATGCACAAGGCCGTGGGCGGGCGGAAGAAATCGATCCCGCAGACCAATGGGTTCTCAACCCGGACACCGGCGACTACGAACTGCGACTGAACAATTCCGGAGGGGATTCAGCCAGGGCGTCAGGAGTTTCGGCTCCGCGGAGTTCCGGGCGCAGAGGTGCTCCCCGTGAAGGCGGCGGCGAGGGTTCGCGCCGCGGCCCCGAGGTGCCCCGGCAGGGTGGCCGACGTTCGTCCTCCGGCCCTCGTGGCCAGGAGGCCGCCGCTTCCGCCGAGAAGAACGCGGGCCGGCGCAAGCGCAAGGCCCCCAAGGCCCGCCGCAAGAAGGCGCTGCTCTGGACGGGCGGCGTGATGGCCTTCCTGCTCGTCGCGGTCTCGGCCGGCGGGTACTGGCTGTACCAGCACTTCAACGGCAACCTGAGCTCCGTGGACATCGGTGACCGCGGCAACAAGGACGTCGTGACCGCCAACGCACCCCTCAACATATTGGTCATCGGTACCGACAAACGGACCGGCGAGGGCAACGAGGGTTACGGCGACAAGGGCAGTGCCGGGCACGCGGACACGAACATCCTGTTCCACGTCTCCAAGGACCGCACCAACGCCACCGCGGTGAGCATCCCCCGCGACCTCATGACCGACATTCCGGACTGCAAGACCAAGCAGGCGGACGGTTCCGAGAAGACCATCCCGGGCACCCAGAACGTACGGTTCAACACCAGCCTCGGCCAGGACGGCCGGGACCCGGGCTGCACGATGGACACCGTCAAGCAGCTCACCGGCCTGTCGGTCGACCACTTCATGATGGTCGACTTCAACGCGGTCAAGACCCTCTCCACCGCGGTCGGCGGCGTCGACATCTGCCTGGCCCACGCGGTCAAGGACGACAAGTCGCACCTCGACCTGCCGGCAGGCCCGAACACCGTGCAGGGCGAGGACGCTCTGGCGTTCGTACGGACCCGGCACGCGTACACCAACGGGAGCGACCTCGACCGGATCAAGGGCCAGCAGCAGTTCATCGGCTCGATGATCAAGGAGATGAAGTCGAACGACACGCTGACGAGCCCGAAGAAGCTGTTCAAGCTGGCGGACGCGGCGACCAAGGCGCTGACGGTCGACTCCGCCATCGACTCGGTTCCGAAGCTGACCACGCTCGCCAAGGAACTCACCAAGATCGACACGAAGAACATCACGTTCGTCACGCTGCCGGTGATCGACAACCCGGCGGAGCCCACCCCGATCACGGTGGTCGTGGACCCGGTGAAGGCGCCCCAGCTGCTGTCGATGATGCAGGAGGACACCTCGCTGACCGAGGTGGCCGCGCAGAAGAAGGCCGCCAAGAGCAAGCAGGACGCGCTGCTCAAGGGGACGAAGGCGGCAGCGGCCGATGTGCGTGTCGACGTCTACAACGGCGGTGAGATCGCCGGCGCCGCCCAGCAGACCGTGACCTGGCTCCAGAACGACAAGGGCGTCCTGAAGTCCACGAACAAGGCCAACGCCCCGGCGAAGGCCGCCAAGACGACGCTCGAGTACGCGCCGAACCAGGCTGACCAGGCCCGGGCGCTCGCCGAGATGATGGGGCTTCCCGCGACGGCGATGAAGCCGGGCACCAAGGACGCCGTCGGACTGCAGGCGATGGTGCTGACGCTGGGGGCGGACTTCAAGGGCGCGGGCACCCCCATCACCGGGCCGACGAAGATCGACATTCCGAAGTCCAGCGCCGACAAGCAAGTGTGCGCCAAGTGACGCCAGGTCACTGCGCGATACCGCGAGTCTGAACAGCAGGGGGGTCCTGGTGGGACGGAGCAGCATGCCTGGGGAGGGGACGCGACCACGCGCTCCGCGCGCCCGTGAACTGGGGTGGGACGACGACCTCCACGAAGGAGGCGGCCAGGAACCGCGCGCAGCCGACAGCGCCGCGGGCAGCGGGGGCCGTGCGAGCCACCGGCGCGGCAAGTCACCCAAGCGGGGGGCCAAGAAGTCCCGCAAGCGCCGGGTGTTCCGCTGGATAGCGATCACGCTGGCCGTGCTGATACTCGGGACGGCCACCGCCGGATACCTCTACTACCAGCACCTCAACAGCAACATCCGCAGCAGCAGCCGCAGTGGCGGCGAGAGCGGCGTGAAGCAGGCCGCTCCCAACGCGATGGGGCAGACCCCGCTCAACATCCTTCTGATCGGTTCCGACAGCCGCGACTCCGCGGAGAACGTCAAGCTCGGCGGCAGTCGCGACACCGCCGGTGACAAGCCGCGTGGCGATGTCCAGATGCTGCTGCACATCTCGGCGGACCGGAAGAATTCCTCGCTGGTCAGCATCCCGCGCGACACGATCGTCGAGATCCCCGAGTGCAAGGACTCCGAGACGGGCCAGGAGTACACCGCGACGGACGACAAACCCATCAACGAGTCGCTTCAGCGGGGTGGTCCGGGCTGCACGCTGACCACCTGGGAGAAGCTCACCGGCGTCTATATCGACCACTGGGTGATGCTCGACTTCGCCGGCGTGGTGGCGATGGCGGACGTGATCGGCGGCGTCGAGGTCTGTGTGAATACCGGTGTGTGGGACAGGCCGACCCGGATGGTCAAGGGTGGCTCGGGCCTCAAGCTGCCGGCCGGGAAGAACACGGTGAAGGGCGAGCAGGCGCTGCAGTGGCTGCGCACCCGGCACGCGTTCGGCAACGACCAGAACCGGGCCCGGGCCCAGCACATGTACATGAACTCGATGCTGCGCACGCTCAAGAAGCAGAACGCGTGGTCGAACCCGGGCCGGCTCATGGACCTTGCGGAGACGGCCACCAAGGCCCTCCAGGTCTCGGACGAGATCAAGACGGTCAAGAAGCTCTACGACTTGGCGATGCAGCTCAAGAGCGTGCCGATCAACCGCATCACCATGACGACGATCCCGACGGCCGAATGGTCCCAGGACAAGAACCGACTCGTCCCCGTCGAGAAGTCCGCCGACAGGATGTGGCAGATGCTCCGCGAAGACGTCGCCTTCGACAAGAACGGCAAGCCGAAGGCCAAGGCCTCGGCATCCGCGACACCTGCCGGGCCGCCCGCGGCGGAGCCGGGCACGCTCGGCCTCACCGTGGTCAACGGCACGGGTGGTTCGGACCAGGCCCCCAAGGACGGCCGGGCCACCGAGGTGGCCCAGATCCTGAACGGCAAGGGTTTCGCGCTGGCCGAGGCCTCACGGACCGCGGACCCGTCGAAGGAGACGGCCGTGCGGTACGCGAAGGAGGACGGCGATCAGGGCAGGTCCGACGCGGCGTCCGTGGCCAAGGCACTGGGGCTGCCGACGACGGCCGTCATGGCCGACACCGAGGTCGGCGGGCTGACCCTCGTGGTCGGGGCGGACTGGCGCGACGGGACCGTGTACAAAGCTCCGAAGGCGACGGAGGCGGGTGACCTCCCGGACGGCGCCGATGATCTGAACGCCGCCGACGAGGGCAAGTGCATGGACGTCTACTCCGTCTACAGGTGGGACGGCGACAAGAGCTGACGCGCCAGGGTGTTCCGGCGCGGCGGACCGGCCGGGCCGGAACACCCGTGCCGCAGCCGTCCAGCGGGCTCACTGCCACGCCCGGCAGGGGCGTTCGTCCAGCGGAACGGCCGGCCCTGGCTGACGGCTCGTCCTGCCGTCCGACGCCTTCTGGCGAGTGCTCGAGGAACGGTGAGCCGAAGGTGAGGACCTCACCTTCCGGAGCGGACACTCCTCCCTCACCGTTCGCAGACATGTGACCGACCGTCTACCCGGCCGGAGGCGGGAAGGAGTACTTCCAGCACCGCGCCCCGTACGACGGCTATTTCCACTGCGGCTGACCACACACCACGTGTGGGCCTGTCCGGCGCACTTCGCCGGACAGGCCCACACGCTTCTCCGCAGCAGTGATCAGACGTGCTGAGATCCGGTCTGCACCGCCGGCCGCCGGCTGGCGATGACGCGCTTCGCCAGTGAGCGCGGGCTGGTCAGGAAGCCGTAGCCCCACGACATGTGCATGGTCGCCAGCGCCACCGGGATCTGCGCCCGTGCCTTCAGTGACAGGCCCTTGCCCGCCGGGAGCGAGCCCGCGACGATCGCCGCGGCGTACCCGGCCGGCACGACCAGCGCCCACGGGGTCACCGCCGCGCCCACCACGAGGCCCGCCGCGATCGCGACGACGGCGGTCGGCGGGGCGAGGTAGCGCAGGTTGATCGAGCCGGGGTGGTAGCGGGCGACGACGTGGCGCCAGCGGCCGTAGTTCTTGTACTGCTTGGCGAGTTCGCGGACGGAGGGGCGCGGGCGGTACTGCACCCGCAGCTCGGGGGAGAACCAGATCAGGCCGCCGGCCTCGCGGATACGGAAGTTCAGCTCCCAGTCCTGGGCGCGGATGAACTCGATGTTGTAACCGTCCGCCCGCTCCAGGGCCTCCCGGCGGAAAACGCCGAGATAGACGGTCTCGGCCGGTCCGGCCTGGCCGCCCGTGTGGAAGGCCGCGTTGCCGACACCGATCTTCGACGTCATGGCCGCGGCGACGGCGTCCTCCCAGGCGTTCTCGCCCTCGGCGTGCATGATGCCGCCGACGTTCTGCGCGCCCGTCTCCTCCAGGAGCCGTACGGCCGTCGCGATGTAGTTGGGCGACAGCATCCCGTGGCCGTCGACCCGCACGACCACCGGGTGGCGGGAGGCCTTGATCGCGGCGTTGAGCGCGGCGGGGGTGCGGCCGGTGGGGTTCGGCACGGTCTGGACCCGGGCGTCCTCCGCGACCAGCTCGGCGGCGATCTCGTCCGTACGGTCCGTGGACGGGCCGAGCGCGATCACCACTTCCATCTCACCGGCGTACTCCTGCTCCAGGATGTGCCGGACGGAGTTCCGGAGATGCCGCTCCTCGTTGAGTACCGGCATGATCACGGAGACGGCGGGGTGCTGCGCGGCAGACATGTGGTCCTCGGGTGGTCCTCGGGGGCGCCGGGGGTCTCGCACCCCACCAGGCGGGCGTATTCGGCCGCCACGTTACCGCGAATGGGGGACAGCGGCGCGCGCCGCCGGCCTGCTGCCCGGGATGGAGATCGTATGGGCCTACCGTGCGAACGGTCCCCCTTGCACCGCGGAGGTGTCCTCCCGTGTCCACGCCGCACCGCTCCCCCCGTCCGCCGAGGCCCCGTACCGCTCCCCCGCAGCCCAGACGGGCCAGGAGGAAGCAGGACGAGCGGCCACGCTGGGGCATGCGGGTGGCGACCACGCTCTCCGTCCTCGTCCTCGGCGCGGGCGGCATCGGCCACGCCGTGGTGACCGGTCTGGAGTCCGGGATCGACCGGATCGACCCGTTCAAGGACATGAAGAACCGGCCCGCGGGCGGCAACGGCATGAATCTGCTGCTGGTCGGCACCGACGGCCGCGACAAGATCACCGCGGCGGAGAAGAAGAAGTACCGGCTGGGCGGTGCGCCCTGCCACTGCACCGACACGATCATGCTGGTGCACCTGTCCGCGGACAAGGAGCGCGCCAGCGTCGTCAGCCTGCCGCGCGACAGTTACGCCGAGATCCCCGAGCACCGGGACGCGACGACGGGCAAGGAGCACGCGGCCCACCCGGTGAAGCTGAACGCCGCGTACGCCGAGGGCGGGCCGAATCTGACCGTGCGGACGGTCGAGCACATGACGGGCGTCAAGATCGACCACTATCTGGAGGTCGACTTCACCAGCTTCATGACGACGGTCGACACCCTCGGCGGCGTGAAGATCTGCACCGCCCGGCCGATGAAGGACTCCTACACCGGTCTCGATCTCGCGGCCGGCACCCATGAGCTGGACGGCGGCCAGGCGCTCCAGTACGTACGCTCCCGGCACATCGACGGCGCCGCCGACCTGGGCCGGATGCAGCGCCAGCAGAAGTTCATGGCCTCGCTGATCAAGCAGGCGACGAGCAGCGGGGTGCTGCTGAACCCGGTGAGGTTCCGTGAGGTCGCCTCGACGATGCTGAAGTCGGTCCGGGCCGACAAGGGCTTCGGTACGGAGCAGATGCTGGAGCTCGGCCAGGCGATGCGGGGCTTCTCCGCCGCCTCCTCCGAATTCACCTCGGTGCCCATGGGGAACGTCGCGTACCAGGTCAAGGGCATCGGCTCGACGGTCAAGTGGGACGAGAAGAAGTCGAAGGCGCTGTTCCAGGCGCTGCGGGACGACAAGCCGCTGACCGTCGCGCGGCCCAAGCAGGCTCCGGCGAAGAAGGTCGACGTCCCGCCGAAGCAGATCCGGGTCCAGGTCTACAACGGGACCCCGAAGGACGGCCTCGGCTCGACGGTCGACGCCGCTCTGCACGCCACGGGCTTCGACACCACCCGCGCCCCGCTCACCGCACCGCAGCGCGACCTGAAACACACCCTGGTCACGTACGACCCGCGCTGGGACCGGTCCGCGAAGTCCCTGGCGGCGGCGCTGCCGGGGGCCGAGCTGAAGGCCGTGAAGGGCCAGGGCGGCACGATGAAGGTGACGGCGGGCGCGGACTACCGGAAGGTCGAGCGGGTGCGGGCCGAGGAGCCCGCTCCGGGCAGGTTCGGCGCGGTGAAGGGCGACGAGGTGGTCTGCCCGTAGGGGGCTGGACTCCGAGGACAGGCTCCCGGACCGGTTCCGTTCAGTCCTCGATGCCGTCGGCCGCGCGCTTCTCGCGCAGTTCCTTGATCGCGCGGCGCCGGGCGAGGCGGTGGGTGCGGCGGATCTGCGCCTCCTGGTAGCGCCGGTTGTCGCGCTCCGTCTCCGGGATCACGGGCGGCACCCGGCGGGGCCTGCCGTCCGCGTCGACCGCGGCGAACACCAGGTACGCGCTGCCGACCTGCGAGGCCGGGGTCGACTCGTTCCACCGTTCGGCCATGACGCGGACGCCGACCTCCATGGAGGAGCGGCCGGTCCAGTTCACCTGGGCGCGGACGTGAACGAGGTCACCGACCCGGACCGGCTCCAGGAAGACCATCTCGTCCATCGAGGCGGTCACCGCGGGCCCGCCGGAGTGCCGGCCGGCCACCGCGCCCGCCGCGTCGTCGACCAGTTTCATGATCACGCCGCCGTGCACCGTACCCAGCAGGTTCGTGTCGCTGCCGGTCATGATGTGGCTGAGGGTGGTCCGGGAGGCCGCGGTGGGCTTGCCCGGAATGTCGCCCTCCGGGCGCGGGGCCTGATCTGTCATGCCCTCCACCTTATGCGGGCGCCATGAGGTCATATGCGGGGGCCGCGAGCGCGTCGCTTTGCATCAGCTTCGCAACAGCCCTGGTCCGATTTCCCTCACACCCTGTAATAGCAGCGGCCCCGACCTGCACACTGGATCGCATGAACGATTGGCCCGAGGGTTGGACCGACGACGACCGCAGCGGAAACCGCTACGGGCAGGGAAGCGCGAGCAACCGGCCCGAGAGCGCCCGCTCGATGCCGCACGTCCAGCGCCGCCCCGCCCCGCCCCGGCAGCGCCCGGCGCCGCCGAGGCAGCCACAGGTGCCGCAGCAGCAGCCCGGCGGCTACGGCGACGCCCCCGAGTACGACAGCGGCTACAACACGGGACACGTCTACGGCGGCGGCCAGGGCGGCCGCGGCGGTGGCGGTCACGGCGGCGGCCCCGGTGACGGCGGATACGTCCAGGGCCGCCCGGGGGCGGCGCCCGACTGGCGCCGCCGGATCAAGATCGGCTCACTGGTCCTGGTGGTCGTGATCCTCGCCGTCTCCCTCGGCACGTACTTCTGGGCCGACTCCAAGCTGAAGCGGGAGGTCGACCTCTCCAAGGTCATCGAGCGGCCGGAGGCGGGCGACGGCACGAACTACCTGATCGTCGGGTCGGACAGCCGCGAGGGCATGACGTCCGAGGACAAGAAGAGGCTCCACACCGGTTCCGCCGAGGGCAAGCGGACCGACTCGATGATGATCCTGCACGACGGCTCCAACGGCCCGACGCTGGTCTCGCTGCCCCGTGACTCGAACGTCGAGATCCCTTCGTTCGTCGGCTCCGAGTCCGGCAAGAAGTTCGCGGGCACGGGCCGCACGACGAAGCTGAACGCCGCGTACGCCGAGGACGGCCCCGAGCTCCTCGTCCGTACCGTCGAGTTCAACACCGGGCTGCACATCGACCACTACGTCGAGATCGGCTTCGGCGGCTTCGCCAAGATCGTGGACGCGATCGGCGGCGTGGAGCTGGACATCCCGAAGGCGTTCAAGGACAAGTACTCCGGCGCCGACTTCGCGGCCGGCAAGCAGACGCTCGACGGCCAGCAGGCCCTCGCCTTCGTCCGGACCCGGCACGCCTTCACCTCGGACCTGGACCGTACGAAGAACCAGCAGAAGTTCCTCGCGGCGCTGGCGAGCCAGACGGCGACGCCGTCGACGGTCCTCAACCCGTTCAAGCTGTACCCGACGATGGGTGCCGGTCTCGACACCCTCATCGTGGACAAGGACATGTCGCTGTGGTCCCTGAGCCAGATGTTCTTCGCCATGAAGGGCGTCACGGGCGGCGACGGAGCGTCGCTGAACATCCCGATCTCCGGTTCCTCGGGCGGCAACCTGCTCTGGGACAAGGCCAAGGTCAAGCAGCTGGTCGAGCAGCTCAACAACGACGAGAAGGTCACGGTCACCGGTAGCTGACCGCGTGCACCGGACAGCCGAGGGCCCGGACGGTTGAACCGTCCGGGCCCTCGGGCGTCTACACCTTCCCGTGCGCCAGCACCGCCACGTGCGGTAGCGCCAGCAGCCCGTCCTCACCCTCGAATTCCCTGCACATCACGTCGTACTCCCTCTTCGCCGCGGCCACGCCCTCCGGCCCACGGCTGTTGACCAGCTGCCCGATCCCGGCGACCCCGGAGGCAGGTCCGGCCCACCAGTCCTCGGCGTCGGCCCGGTGGTCCCAGGACAGCGATGCGCCGCGTACGTCCCCGAGTCCGGCCGCCGTCACCAGATCGCTCAGCCCCTCCGGTGTGCGCGGGAAGTCGTGCTCCTCGTCAACGGTGGCCAGCCAGGCGGGCCGGGTCAGACCGGCAGCCTCGGCCGCGCGCCCGATCAGCGCCTGGCCGGGGGCGCCCGGCACCTGCCAGATGGTCACGGCGACCCTGCCACCGGGGCGGGTGATCCGGCGCAGCTCGACGAGCGCGTCCAGCGGCCGTCCGACGTGGTTGAGCACGAAGTTCGCCACGACGGCGTCGAACTCACCGTCCGGGTACGGAAGCTGGGGCAGGCAGCCGGTACGTACCTCGACTCCGGGCGCCGCGCGCCGGGTGGCCGCGACCATGCCGGGTTCGGCGTCCACGGCTCGTACGACCGCTCCGCGCCCGACGGCGGCCACCGTCACGCTGCCGCTGCCGCACCCGACGTCGAGCAGGCGGGTTCCGGCAGCGGTGGACGCCGCGTCCAGCAGGGCGGGCACCGTACGGGCGCAGAGGCGTGCGAAGGTCCGGGCGTAGCTCTCGGCGCGCCCGTCCCAGATGCGTCGCTCACTCACGTCGAACGCGGTCATGCGACACCTCCGGCCGGGCCCTGCGGCTCGACTTCGTCCAGGTCCTCGTGGAGCGCGCCCAGGATCCGTCCCGTCGGCTTTCCCTCCGGTGACAGTTCGGCCAGACACCAGCCGGGCAACCGCGCCTCGGCCTCGGGCGGAAGATCGCCGTCCGCCGGGTCCGCCAGCCCGTGGAGGAGACCGAACGCGGTCTCCTTCGCCACCTCCCGGGCTATCTCCCCCAGTTCACCGGGTGTCAGCCCGAGTTGGACCGCCCGCTCGACGGCCCCGCTCGCCAGGCCTTCCTTGCGGTAGGCCGCGATCCAGTCGGGGGCCGCCGAGCTCCATACGTCGATGTCCTGCCAGACCATCCGCAGGAAGCGGTACCGGGCCAGCTGAGGGATGTTCTCCTCGGCCTCCGACTCGGCCCAGCCCGAGGCGTCGTCGGCGCCCAGTGCCTCGAACAGGCCGGTGAGCTTGTCGATGTCCGTCATGGAGAGGGAAGGTACGCCACGGGGCCGGGAAGCCCTCGCCCGGATCGGGTGGTCGTCCGCGCCGCCCGTAGCCCCCCGTCGCCCGCCTCAGCCGAACACGGAGGCGGCGATCAGCCCCGCGACGACGGCAGCGGCACACATCAGGACGGCCGTCCTCCGCCCGCGCCCGGCCTTCCGGGAACTCCGCTCCGGCCGGACGGCCCGTGCCGGCGGGGGCGCCGGCGCCTGTGCCGCCCTCGCGCCGGCCGTCTCGGCCAGCAGGCCGCGGCAGCAGGCCGCGAGACGGGCGATGTCCCCGTCCAGCGGGACCGTGGTCTCGGCGCGCGCCGGGGCGGTCGTGCCGCCGTCCAGGATGCGTCCGGCCCGGACCCTTACCCGGCCGCGCCCGTGGGACGCGAGGCTGATCCAACGGCCGGCGTCCTCGCCCCGGATCACCACGGTGCCGTCGCGTTCGCGGTAGACGGTGTGCTGTCGCCAGAGCAGCTTCGCCAGCGGTACGGGGAGATCGGCCACCGTCGCGACCTGTCGTCTGTCGTCGCTCAACGGCATGGGGCCGCCCGACGGTTGTACCGCTTGGGCCGTCTTCGGGCCGCTGCGGGCACGTGAGCGTGTCGGTGATCAGGCCGGGGTCTGTGTCCCGGTATGTACGTGGTCAACTCGCCGGTCCCTTCGGGTCACGCCGGTCGGCGTGATCACCGCAGGATTGTAGGGGCGCGGCAACCATGCCCGCACAGCAGGGAACTGACTGACCGTGAGTTCTCGCCGCCGGCGGCTCAGCCCAGCGGGTCGGTGGTGTCGCGCAGGGCGGCCAGGGCCGGGGCGTACATCCGGGCCTTGATCGTCCCGACGGTGTCACCGGCCTTGGCCACCTGCGCCTGCGCGATCTCGATCGCGGTGGAGCGCACGGCGTCCTCGCTGACCGCCCGGTCGACGATGCCGGCCGCCGCGGCCTCGGACCCGCCGTAGCGGTGGGCGGTGAGCATGGCCTTGTGCGCGGTCTGCGGGGCCAGCCGGGCCTGGATGAGGGCGGCCATGCCGGGGGTGAAGGGGATGTTGATGTCCGCTTCGGGCAGGCACCAGTAGCCGCGGTCGGCACGCATGACGCGGAAGTCGTGGGCGAGGGAGAACATCGCACCGGCGGCGAAGGTGTGCCCCTGCAGTGCGGCCACCGTGATGACCGGCAGCGACAGCATCCGGGCGAGGAGCTCGTGCACCGAGACGACGTAGTCCCGGTGCTGGTCGGCGTGGGCGAACAGCCAGTCCAGGTCGAGCCCGTTGGAGTAGAACTTGCCGGTCGCGGCGGTGACCAGGGCCCGGGGGCCCTCCGCCTTCTCCACCTCGTCGAGCGCGGCACCGACGGCGGCGAGCCAGTCCGGGTGGAAGCGGTTCTCCCCGTCCCCGAGGTCGAGAACGAAAACGTTGTCGTGGCGGTCGAGCGAGGGCATGGGAACTCCTTCGAGCCGGACTGACGGGTGACGTGACTGCGGACTGCGACCAGGGCGAGGAGTCGACCCACCCCCAGCGGACTACCTGTCGGTAACTTATGGGCTGGAGCATGGCCCGGCAAGGGGGACAGCCGTGATCGTTCACCCGCCGACACCCTCGGGGCGCCGGGCTCAGCTGCGGAAGTTGCGGGCCAGCCAGGGGCTGAGCATCGTGCGCGGGACGAGCTCCTTGTACGTCTCGTCACCGGGCAGCGGGACGACGAGCCACTGGCCCGGCGGGAAGAACCTCCCCTTCACGTACGCGATGCCGCCGTACACGGAGCGGAGGAACGCGGGCACGGAGTCACGGGGGACGTCCTCGAACTCCACCCCGTCGACGGTGATCTTCGCGTCGTCCTCGGGAAACACCTGAACGGTGACGGCGGGCGCCCCGCCCAGCTCGATGAACGCCTCGTGCGGAAGCGAGCCGTCCGCGTCGAGCACGGCGAACGCCCCGGCGGAGGTGCGGCGCGAGGTCCGGTCGGCACCGATGTCGTCGGTGACGGTCATCTCCAGGCCGTACGCGCGCGCGACCTCACGGACTGCGGCGACGGCGGTCTCGGTGCTGGGCAGATGAGGATGGCCCATGCGGCGGCTCAGCCCTGCGCCGCGTACGCGACGAAGGCCGCCCAGGCGGCCGGGTCGCAGGCGAGGCGGGGGCCCTGGGTGCGCTTGGAGTCGCGGACGTGGACGGTGCCCGGAGTGGCCGCGACCTCGACGCACTCGCTGCCATTGCTGCTGTCGCTGTAACTGCTCTTGACCCACTTCAACGCGGAAGCATCCCCGGCAGACGACTTGCGGATCATGTCTCTCCCAGCACTTGCTCGATGAAGGCCATCGACTCCCGAGGGCTGAGAGCCTGGGCCCGGATCATGCCATAACGCAGTTCAAGGATTCGGAGCTGCTTCGGATCTGAAACCGGCCGACCGCTGAAGGCTCCCTCGGAGCGCCCCACCGCCGTACCGTCTCTGAACTTCAGCACCTGGATCTCCCCGTCGATTCCCGCATGCTCCTCGCGGTCCATCGGCATCACCTGAACCGTGACGTTGCGCGACTCGCCGACCTCCAAGAGGTGTTCGAGCTGACGCCGCAGAACCATCTTGCCTCCGAGTGGGCGCCGGAGCGTCACTTCTTCCTGGACGAAGCCGAGAGTCGGGCTGGGCGACCGCTCGAAGATCGCCTGTCGCCCCATCCGGGCGGCCACACCTCGCTCTACTTCGTCCTGCGGGTACGCAGGCTGCCGCATCGAGAACAGGGCACGCGCGTACTCGGCGGTCTGAAGCAAACCGTGGAAACTGCTGTTGCCATAGGCCAGCAACTCCACTGCCTGCGCCTCCAGTTTCGCGAGCTCCCGGATCTTCTTGGGGTACCGGACCTGCGCCATATCCCGCTTCATCGCGGCCAGCTTGCCGCCCGCGCCGACCACCTCGTCCGCCCGGTCCAGGAACTCCGGCCGGGGGATCCTCCGCCCGCCCTCCACCTTGCGGACCAGGTCCTCCCCGTACCCGATCGCGGCCCCGAACTCTCCGGCCCGCAGGCCCGCCGCCTCCCGCCACGCCTTGATCTGGCGTCCCACCGCGGCCACCACCGCGGCGCCCGACTCGTCATCGGGGTCGACCTCCCAGCCGGGCTCGTCCGCCCCGCCGTCGCCCTGCTCCGTACCGCCGCCAACCCCGGTCATGCGTGCCCCACTTCCGACGTGCGTGCCGTTCCTTCCACAACGGCATCCGTTCCCCTCGCGTCACTCCGGACAACCGGGACAGCGCCGGACACTTTCCGGACAACCGCCACCGGGTCGTGGATGCCCACGACGTACGCGGCCACGACCCGGTTGCCCGCGACGCGGCTGCCCACGACGTCTAAAGGCTTTTAAAGAACTCAGGGAAAAGAACCCCACCAAACCCGACCGACCCCCGCCCCGACCTGCGTCACTCGCGCGAGTGAACCTGGGCAACCGGGCTGGATTCGAGGCCGGTTGATCGGCATATGCTCGCCGCGACAACCACAGAACCGAGACGGCCCCCGCCGGGACTGAGAATCCCGAGCAGGGGCCTGCCCATGAGGAAGAAGAGCTTCCCGATGGCTTCCCGGCAGGTTATCGCGCCCCCGTGCGCCCAGCCCGGCTCCCCCGGCACATCCGGCCCCCGTGACGTCACGCCGACATCCGGCGTCATCCACGTCAACACCCGCCACGTCTCCGGCTTCGTGATCATCGGCAACCACCTCGCCCAGCACCACGAACTCTCCCTGATCGCGATCGGCCTCGCCGTCCACATCCAGTCCCTGCCCGCCGGGGCGAAGGTCGGCATCAAGGTCCTCACCGACCGCTTCCCCCCGCAGGCAGCCGTACGCTGAATCCCGTACGCGAGGAACGGGAGGCTCCGGTGGCCGGGACGACAGTGACCGAGGTGATGGCCGAGCTGGCCGCACTCGACGACCCGAAGGCGCGCGCGGTCAACGAGAAGCACGGCGACGACCACGGGGTGAACCTCGGCAAGCTGCGCGCGCTCGCCAAGCGGCTGAAGACCCAGCAGGAGCTCGCGGTCGAGCTCTGGGCGACGGGCGACACCGCCGCGCGGCTGCTGGCGCTCCTGATCTGCCGCCCGAAGGCGTTCACCCGCGACGAGCTGGACGCCATGCTGCGCGAGGCCCGGGCACCCAAGGTGCAGGACTGGCTCGTGAACTACGTCGTGAAGAAGAGTCCGCACGCCGAGGAGCTGCGCCTCGCCTGGTCCGCCGATCCGGACCCGGTCGTCGCCAGTGCCGGCTGGGCGCTCACCACCGAGCGCGTGGCGAAGAAGCCCGAGGGCCTCGACCTCGCGGGGCTGCTCGATGTCATCGAGGCGCAGATGAAGGACGCCCCGGACCGCCTGCAGTGGGCGATGAACCACTGCCTGGCCCAGATCGGGATCGAGCACCCCGAGCACCGCACCCGGGCGATCGGCATCGGCGAGCGGCTGGAAGTGCTCAAGGACTACCCGACGCCCCGGGGCTGCACGTCTCCGTACGCGCCCGTCTGGATCAATGAGCTGGTGCGGCGGCGGCAGGACAGGACGTAGGGGGTCCGGGCACGACGGCGGTCATTTGCCGAATCGCCGTTGCCGGTTGGCGTACGAGCGAATCGCACGCAGGAAGTCCACGCGGCGGAACGCCGGCCAATAGCAGTCCACCCAGTGCATCTCGGCGTACGCGGACTGCCAGAGCAGGAAACCCGACAGCCGCTGCTCGCCGGAGGTCCGGATGATGAAGTCGGTCTGGTCGGCCGTCGGCGAGTAGAGATGCCGGGAAATGTCCTCGATGTCGAACCGCTCGACCAGCTCGGCCAGGTCGCCACCGGCGGCTCGGTGTTCTTCGAAGGCGCTCTTCACCGCGTCGACGATCTCCCGTCGGCCTCCGTAGCCGACCGCGATGTCCACCTTGAGCCCGCCGCGCCCGGCCGTCGCGGCAGTGGCCTGCTTGAGTGCCTGGGCGGTGGCACCGGGGAGCAGGTCGAGCGAGCCGATCACCTGGACCTCCCAGGGGCGGCCGACGGCCGTGATGTCCTGGATGGTCTCCTCGATGATCTCGATCAGCGGGCCGAGCTGCTCGGCGGGGCGCCCGAGGTTGTCGTCGGAGAGCATGAAGAGGGTCACGCGCTCGATCGCGGCGGCCTCGCACCAGTCCAGGAACTCGGTGGCCTTCGCGCCGCCCGCCCGGTATCCCTCCCGGAGATCCGTGTGGCCCGCCTGCCGGGCCCAGCGCCGGTTGCCGTCGAGCATGATCCCGACGTGCTGCGGGCGCGGCAACCCCACCAGGGTGGCGGCCAGCCGGCGCTCGTACACGGCCTCTATCGGCCGCCGGAGGAACAGCGGGAGCAGCTTCACCGAACCAACCCCATCACGTCGCACATCACGTCCGCGGACCATATCAGCGGCGTCCGGCACCCTCCGCGCACGCACCTGACCGCTGCCTCGGCACGGCAGTCCGGCTGCGGCGAGCGGCAGGCGCATACGGATACGGCCCCCGGCATGTATGCCGGGGGCCGTGATCGCTGATCCGTCCATCCGCCTACGGGAGGTTGCGGGCCATGACGATGCGCTGGACCTGGTTCGTGCCCTCGTAGATCTGGGTGATCTTCGCGTCGCGCATCATCCGCTCCACCGGGTAGTCCCGCGTGTAGCCGTAGCCGCCGAGCAGCTGGACCGCGTCCGTGGTGATCTCCATCGCGACGTCGGAGGCGAAGCACTTGGCCGCGGCGCCGAAGAACGTGAGGTCGGCGTCGAGGCGCTCGGACTTGGCGGCGGCCGAGTAGGTGAGCTGACGGGCCGCCTCCAGCTTCATGGCCATGTCGGCGAGCATGAACTGGACGCCCTGGAAGTCGCCGATCGGCTTGCCGAACTGCTTGCGCTCCTGGACGTAGCCCTTGGCGTAGTCGAGGGCGCCCTGGGCGACGCCGAGCGCCTGGGCCGCGATCGTGATGCGGGTGTGGTCCAGGGTCTTCATCGCGGTGGCGAAGCCGGTGCCCTCCTCGCCGATCATGCGGTCGGCGGGGATGCGGACGTTGTCGAAGTAGACCTCGCGGGTCGGGGAGCCCTTGATTCCGAGCTTCTTCTCCGGGGCGCCGAAGGAGACACCCTCGTCCGACTTCTCGACGACGAAGGCCGAGATGCCCTTGGAGCGCTTGGTCGGGTCGGTGACCGCCATGACCGTGTAGTACTCGGAGACGCCCGCGTTGGTGATCCAGCGCTTCACGCCGTTGAGGACCCAGAAGTCGCCGTCGCGGACGGCCCTGGTCTTCATGCCGGCGGCGTCGGAGCCCGCGTCCGGCTCGGAGAGGGCGTACGAGAACATCGCGTCGCCCTTGGCGAGCGGGCCCAGGTACTTCTTCTTCAGGTCCTCGGAGCCGGAGAGGATCACCGGGAGCGAGCCGAGCTTGTTCACGGCGGGGATGAGGGAGGAGGAGACACAGGCGCGGGCCACCTCCTCGATCACGATGACCGTGGCGAGCGCGTCGGCGCCGGCGCCGCCGTACTCCTCCGGGACGTGGACCGCGTGCAGGTCGGCGGCGGTGAGGGCGTCCAGCGCCTCCTGCGGGAAGCGGGCCTCCTCGTCGACCGCGGCCGCGAACGGGGCGATCTTCGCCTCGGCGAGCGCACGCACCGTCTCACGGAGCATGTCGTGCTCCTCGGCCGGACGGTACAGGTCGAAATCGGTCGAACCCGCCAAGACGCTCACTCCCCATGATGCTAACTACCGTTAAGTAACCCAATTTTAGGCGCCTTCCCCGGCACAGGCATACGTGCTGGGGCCGTGAGCTTCACGACAGCCGGAATGGGACGTTTCAAAGGCAGGACTATGCTCGTTCACCGCACGTCTGTCCGCATCTCACAGGAGCACTACATGGCCCTCAGGATCACTGTGATCGGCACCGGCTACCTCGGCGCCACCCACGCCGCGGCCATGGCGGAACTGGGCTTCGAGGTCCTGGGGCTCGACGTCGTGCCCGAGAAGATCGAGATGCTGTCCGCCGGCCGGGTCCCGATGTACGAGCCGGGGCTGGAAGAGATCCTGAAGAAGCACGTCGCCGGCATCGCGGGCTCCAGCGGGCGGCTGCGCTTCACCACCTCGTGGGAAGAGGTGGCGGAATTCGGCGATGTGCATTTCGTCTGCGTGAACACCCCGCAGAAGCACGGTGAGTACGCCTGCGACATGAGCTACGTGGACAGCGCATTCGAATCGCTCGCACCCCATCTGACCAGGCCCGCCCTGGTCGTCGGCAAGTCCACCGTGCCGGTCGGCTCCGCGGCCCGGCTCGCGGCCCGGCTCGTCGAGCTCGCGCCCGTGGGCGAGGGGGCCGAGCTGGCCTGGAACCCGGAGTTCCTGCGCGAGGGCTTCGCCGTCAACGACACCCTGCACCCGGACCGGATCGTCGTCGGCGTGGAGAGCGAGCACGCCGAGAAGCTGCTGCGCGAGGTGTACGCCGGACCGGTCGCGGAGGGGTCCCCGTTCGTGGTGACGGACTTCCCGACCGCCGAGCTGGTGAAGACCTCCGCCAACTCCTTCCTCGCCACCAAGATCTCGTTCATCAACGCCATGGCGGAGGTCTGCGAGGCCGCCGACGGCGACGTCGTGAAGCTGGCCGAGGCGATCGGCCACGACGAGCGCATCGGGAAGAAGTTCCTGCGGGCCGGCATCGGCTTCGGCGGCGGCTGCCTCCCCAAGGACATCCGTGCCTTCATGGCACGCGCCGGTGAGCTGGGCGCCGACCAGGCCCTGACCTTCCTCCGCGAGGTCGACTCCATCAACATGCGCCGCCGCGGCCACATGGTGGAGCTGGCCCGGGAGGCCGTCGGCGGGGACTCGTTCCTCGGCAAGCGGGTCGCGGTGCTGGGCGCGACGTTCAAGCCGGACTCGGACGACGTACGCGACTCGCCGGCGCTGAACGTGGCCGGGCAGATCCACCTCCAGGGCGGCCAGGTCACGGTCTTCGACCCGAAGGGCATGGACAACGCCCGGCGGCTGTTCCCCACCCTCGGCTACGCCGACACCGCCCTGGACGCCGTGCGCGGCGCGGATGTCGTGCTGCACCTCACCGAGTGGCGCGAGTTCCGGGAGCTGGACCCGGAGGCGCTGGGCGAGGCCGTCGGCCGCCGCATCATCCTGGACGGGCGCAACACCCTGGACCCGGCGGTGTGGCGCGGGGCCGGGTGGACGTACCGGGCGATGGGACGGCCGAAGGCCTGACCCGACCCGCACCCGCACCCCGTCTCCGCCTCTCCGCCTCTCCGCCTCTCCGCCTCTCAGCCGAGCGATCAGATCCGCCAAGGAGGAAACGTCATGGCCATCGCCACACTGGGTGCCGTCGTCCTGGACTGTCCGGACCCGCTGGCCCTCGCCGGCTTCTACGCCGGGCTGCTGGGCGGAAAGGTCACCGTGATGGAGGACAACGACGACAGGTGGGTCGACCTCACCGGCGACTTCGGCACCCCGCTCGCCTTCCAGGCCGCGCCCGGGTTCGTACCACCGCGGTGGCCCGGTGCGGACGGCTCGCAGCAGTCGCACCTCGACCTGAAGGTGGCGGATCTGGACGCGGCGGAGCGGGAGGCGCTGGCGCTGGGTGCGACGGTGCTCGACGCGGAGGACCGGCAGCGGACCTTCCGGGTGTACGCCGATCCGGCGGGGCACCCGTTCTGTCTCTGCGCCTGCTGAACACGCGCGCCCCGGTGGCTCAGGCCGCCGGGGCGTCCAGCTGCTCGATCGTGGCGTGGGACGGGCCGCGGCGGGTGCGCAGATCGCGGGCCACGTCCTCGGCCGCGCGCAGTACCCGTACGGCGTTCTGCCAGGTGAGCTTGGCGAGGTCGGGGGCGGACCAGCCGCGGCCCAGGAGCTCCGCGATCAGGTTCGGGTAGCCCGAGACGTCTTCGAGGCCCTGCGGGAGGAACGCGGTGCCGTCGTAGTCGCCGCCGATGCCGATGTGGTCGATCCCGGCGACCTCGCGCATGTGGTCGAGATGGTCGGCGATCGTCGCCACGGTGGCCATCGGGCGCGGGTTCGCCGCCTCGAACGCGGCGTGGACCTTCATCCCGCGCTCGGTGGTGTCCAGGTGGTGCAGCCCCTGGGCGCGCATGTTCTCGTCGGCGGACTTCGTCCAGGCGACGGCCTCCGGCAGCACGAACTTCGGTACGAAGGTCGCCATGGCGATGCCCCCGTTGGCCGGGAGCTGTGCGAGGACGTCGTCGGGGATGTTGCGCGGGTGGTCGCAGATCGCCCGCGCCGAGGAGTGCGAGAAGATCACCGGCGCGGTCGAGGTGGCGAGCGCGTCACGCATGGTCGTCGCCGCGACGTGCGAGAGGTCCACCAGCATGCCGGTGCGGTTCATCTCCCGTACGACCTCGTGGCCGAAGGGCGAGAGGCCGCCGACGCCCGGGGCGTCCGTCGCCGAGTCCGCCCAGGCGATGTTGTCGTTGTGGGTCAGCGTCATGTAGCGGACGCCGAGGGTGTGCAGGGCGCGCAGGGTGCCCAGCGAGTTGTGGATGGAGTGGCCGCCCTCGGCCCCCATCAGGGACGCGATGCGGCCCTCGGAGCGGGCCGTCTCCATGTCGTCGGCCGTCAGGGCGCGGCGCAGGTCGGCGGGGTGGCGCTCCAGCAGTTCGGCGACGGCGTCGATCTGTTCCAGGGTGGCGCTCACCGCGTCGTCGCCCGCCATGTCGGACCGTACGTACACGGACCAGAACTGGGCTCCGACTCCCCCGGCGCGCAGCCGGGGGATGTCGGTGTGCAGGTGGGCCGACTGGTCGGTGGCGATGTCGCGGGCGTCCAGGTCGTAGCCGACCTGTTCGCGCAGCGCCCACGGGAGGTCGTTGTGGCCGTCGACGACGGGGTACTCGGCGAGGAGTTCCCGGGCCAGGTCCAGTCGGTCCGTCATGGTTCCTACTTCCCGAAGCCGAAGGAGTCGGGGCTCTGGACCTTGCTCCGCAGGCGCTTGCCCTTCTCGGTGGCCTGGTCGTTGAGGTCCTGCAGGAACTCGGTCATGCGGGTCTGCAGCTCGCTGTCGTGGGCGGCGAGGATGCGGACGGCCAGCAGGCCCGCGTTGCGTGCGCCCGCGATGGAGACGGTGGCGACCGGAATGCCGGCGGGCATCTGCACGATGGACATGAGGCTGTCCATGCCATCCAGGTACTTCAGCGGGACCGGCACACCGATGACGGGCAGCGGCGTGACGGAGGCGAGCATGCCGGGCAGGTGGGCGGCGCCGCCCGCACCCGCGATGATCGCCTTGAGGCCCCGGCCCGCGGCGTTCTCGCCGTACGCGATCATCTCGCGCGGCATGCGGTGGGCGGAGACGACGTCGACCTCGTAGGGGATCTCGAACTCGTCGAGGGCCTTGGCCGCCGCTTCCATGACGGGCCAGTCGGAGTCCGAGCCCATGACGATGCCGACGACGGGAGCGGAACCTTGTGCGGTCATTCGGTGATCGTTCCTCGCAGGTAGTCGGCCGCGTGCCGGGCGCGCTCGCGCACGTCCGCCAGATCATCGCCGTAGGTGTTGACGTGGCCGACCTTGCGGCCGGGCTTCACGTCCTTGCCGTACATGTGGATCTTGAGCTGCGGGTCGCGGGCCATGCAGTGCAGGTACGCCTGGTACATGTCCGGGAAGTCGCCGCCCAGCACGTTGGACATGACCGTCCAGGTGGCGCGGGGGCGCGGGTCGCCGAGCGGGAGGTCCAGGACCGCCCGGACGTGGTTGGCGAACTGCGAGGTGATCGCGCCGTCCTGCGTCCAGTGCCCGGAGTTGTGCGGGCGCATCGCCAGTTCGTTGACGAGGATCTGTCCGTCGCGGGTCTCGAAGAGCTCGACGGCGAGGTGGCCGACGACACCGAGCTCGGCGGCGATCCGGAGGGCGAGCTGCTGGGCCTCTCCGGCGAGCCGCTCGTCCAGCTCGGGGGCCGGGGCGATGACCGTGTCGCAGACGCCGTCGACCTGGATCGACTCGACGACCGGGTAGGCGACGGCCTGGCCGTGCGGTGAGCGGACGATGTTGGCCGCCAGCTCCCGTACGAAGTCGACCTTCTCCTCGGCCAGGACCGGGACGCCGGCCCGGAAGGGGTCGGCCGCGTCCGCCTCGGAGCGGACCACCCAGACGCCCTTGCCGTCGTAACCGCCGCGCACCGTCTTGAGGATGACGGGGAAGCCTCCGACCTCCTCGGCGAAGGCCGCGGCGTCGGCCGGGTCCGTCACGATGCGGTGGCGGGGGCAGGGCGCGCCGATCTCGGTGAGCTTCGCGCGCATCACCCCCTTGTCCTGGGCGTGCACCAGCGCGTCGGGGCCGGGGCGCACGGGGATGCCGTCCGCCTCCAGGGCCCGTAGGTGCTCGGTGGGCACGTGCTCGTGATCGAAGGTGATCACGTCACAGCCGCGCGCGAAGGCACGCAGCGTGTCCAGGTCGCGATAGTCGCCGACGACGACCTCGCTGACCACCTGGGCCGCCGAGTCCTGAGCGGTGTCACTGAGGAGCTTGAACTTGATGCCGAGGGGGATGCCCGCCTCGTGGGTCATACGGGCGAGCTGACCGCCACCGACCATGCCGACTACCGGGAACGTCACTCCTCCAGGGTATCCGCACCCTCCGGGAGCACCGGACGATGCCCCCGGGCGGCGGCCTGCGGCCGGGCCGGGGAGGAGGCTCCGGGTGTCACGGCCCTGCCACACCTGTCCCCGCACTCACAGGCAGCCGACGGGCCGCCTGGTTAGCATGGCTGGGTTGACGGAACCTGAAGCCGAACCGACAGACGGGCTGAGCGATCACATGAGCGAACGGGGCGCACTGCGGGCCCGGCTGGATCTGCTGGCCCGGGAGGTCGCCAAGTTCGGCGTGGTCGGCGCGGTCGGCCTGGTCGTCAATATCGGCGTATCGAACCTGCTGTGGCGCTCCACGGACATTCCCACGGTGCGGGCCGGCCTGATGGCGACGTTCGTCGCCATCCTCTGCAACTACGTCGGCTTCCGCTACTGGACGTACCGGGACCGCGACAAGAGCGGCCGGACCCGCGAGCTGACGCTGTTCCTGCTGTTCAGCGCGGTGGGTGCGGTCATCGAGACGGGTGTGCTGTACGCGGCGACGTACGGGTTCGGCTGGAACACCCCGGTGCAGAGCAACGTCTTCAAGATCCTCGGCATCGGCATCGCGACGATGTTCCGCTTCTGGTCCTACCGGACGTGGGTCTTCAGGGCGCTGCCTGACAAAGACGTGGTCGTGACTGACGCGGGCGTTCAGGACGTGGGTGTGGCGGACGTGGTCGTGCAGGACGCGGGCGTGGCTGACGTGGTCGTGCAGGATGCGGGCGTGGGCGTGGAGGATGCCGCCGCGCGGCCGGGACAGGCCGTTTCCGTACCGGCACCGGCGCCCGCGCCGGCCGCGACCGTGCGGGTCGAGGCGGACTCCGCCCGGCGGTAGCCGGTCATCGCACCGGGCGTTCCGGTTCGTCCCTGTCCAGGGCCACCTGGCTGAGGAAGAGCGCGAAGACCGGGGGCTGCTGCTGGAGCAGTTCCAGACGGCCGCCGTCCGCTTCCGCGAGGTCGCGGGCCACCGCGAGGCCGATGCCCGTGGAGTTGCGCCCGCTGATGGTCCGCTCGAAGATCCGGGCTCCCAGGTCGACCGGGACGCCCGGGCCCTCGTCCGTGACCTCGATGACCGCCTGGTTGCCGGTGACCCGGGTCCGCAGTGCGACCGTGCCGCCGCCGTGCATGAGTGAGTTCTCGATCAGCGCGGCGAGCACCTGGGCGACCGCGCCCGGTGTGCCGACGGCCCGCAGCCCCTTCTTGCCGGAGCGGACCACGGCCCGGCCCTCGCTGCGGTAGGCCGGGCGCCACTCCTCGATCTGCTGCTTGACGATCTCGTCGAGGTCGAAGACGACGGCGGAGCCGGTCCGCGGGTCCCGGGCGTTGGTCAGCAGGCGCTGGACCACGTCCGTGAGCCGCTCGACCTGGGTGAGGGCGATGTTCGCCTCCTCCTTCACCGTCGCGATGTCGTCCGTGACGGAGATCTCCTCGATCCGCATGGAGAGCGCGGTCAGCGGTGTGCGGAGCTGGTGGGAGGCGTCGGCGGCGAGCCGGCGCTCGGCGGTGAGCATCCGGGCGATGCGTTCCGCGGAGGAGTCCAGGACGTCGGCGACGCGGTCCAGCTCCGGCACCCCGTACCGCTTGTGGCGCGGGCGCGGGTCGCCCGATCCCAGGCGTTCCGCGGTCTCGGCGAGGTCGGTGAGCGGCGAGGTCAGCTTGTTGGCCTGGCGTACGGCCAGGAGCACGGCGGAGACGATGGCCAGCAGCGCCACCGCGCCGATGATCATCAGGGTGCGGCCGACCTCGCGGGTGACGGAGGAGCGGGACTCCTCGACGGTGACCCTCTCACCGTGCTCGCCCTCCTCCGTGGCGCTGATCACGCTGCCGCTGGGGCGGTCACCGACCTCGATGGGGGCGCGGCCGGGCATCTTGACCAGGGCGTAGCGCGTGTCGTCGATCTGTTCGGCCAGGACGCCGGGGTTGATCCGCTCGGCGCCCAGCAGTCGGCTCTCGATCACGCTGATCAGCCGCAGCGCCTCGGAGTCGACGCTCTCCTGGGCGCTGCTGCTGATGGTGCGGGTCTCGACGATGACGAGGGAGACGCCGAAGACGGCGATCACCACGAGCACCACGGCGAGGGTGGAGTTGATCAGTCGTCGGCGCATGACTGCTTCTGTACGTCAGCTCTTCTCGAAGCGGAAGCCGACGCCCCGGACGGTGGCGATGTAGCGGGGATTGGCGGCGTCGTCCCCGAGCTTCTTGCGGAGCCAGGAGATGTGCATGTCGAGGGTCTTGGTCGACGACCACCAGGTGGTGTCCCAGACCTCGCGCATCAGCTGGTCGCGTGTGACGACGCGGCCCGCGTCCCGGACCAGGACCCGCAGCAGGTCGAACTCCTTGGCGGTGAGCTGGAGTTCCTCCTCGCCCATCCAGGCGCGGTGCGACTCGACGTCGATCCTGACGCCGTGGGTGGCGGGCTGCGGGGCGGGCTCGGTGGCGCCGCGGCGCAGCAGGGCCCGGACCCGGGCCAGTAGCTCGGCGAGCCGGAAGGGCTTGGTGACGTAGTCGTCGGCGCCGGCGTCGAGGCCGACGACCGTGTCCACCTCGTCGGCCCGGGCGGTGAGCACCAGGACCGGCACGGTGTGGCCCTCGGCACGGAGCCTGCGGGCGACTTCGAGGCCGTCCATCCCGGGCAGCCCCAGGTCGAGCACGACCAGGTCGATGCCGCCCTGGAGGCCGGCGTCGAGCGCGGTCGGGCCGTCTTCGCGGACCTCGACCTCGTAGCCCTCCCGACGCAGGGCGCGGGCCAGCGGCTCCGAGATGGATGCGTCGTCCTCGGCGAGCAGTACACGGGTCATGGAGTGATGGTAGTCCGCGCGGACGACGGGGCGTGAGGTGATCCGGAAGCCCTGCGGGTCTGCGACCCGTTCGCGCCTGGACCTTCGAATATGGGAGTGTGGTTGCACCTGGACCTGTGATCCATCTCTCAAGTCCTTCCATATGCCGCTCAGTCGTGTCGTATGGTGTTTCAACGCCTGTTGCACTACTCAAGGACCTTTGGGCAGCTATGAGCGCTCGAGGGTCCTTTTGCATGTGCGGGGCTGGTACCCGCCAGTCCGGAATTTCAGTGAATGACCTGTGGGCCGGGCCCGTACGCCGAAGAAGGCGCTCCGGGCGTGGATCCCGACGCGGTGGGCGTACCCGTGTCGGTGCCGGCCTCCCCCCACCGGGCGCGTACGGCTTACGAGCGACGCGTCCCGAGCAAGCAAGGATCGATCATGGCGTCCAGCCTGACGAAGGACCCGGCGAGCACCGCGGGTGGCGAGAAGACCTTCTTCGGCCACCCCCGCGGCCTGGCCACGCTCTTCATGACCGAGATGTGGGAGCGCTACAGCTTCTACGGCATGAAGGCACTGCTCCCGCTGTACCTGATCGCGCCCGGTGGCATGCACATGAATGCCACCACGGCGACGGCGATCTACTCCGCCTACATGGCGATGGTCTACCTGCTCGCCATGCCCGGCGGCTGGATGGCCGACCGCTTCTGGGGGCCGCGCAAGACGGTCGCCATCGGCGGCGGTGTCGTGATCCTGGGCCACATCACGCTCGCGATACCCAACTCGGCGACGTTCTTCGCGGGCCTCGCCCTCGTCGCACTCGGCTCCGGGCTGCTGAAGGCGAACATCTCCACGATGGTCGGCCACCTCTACAAGGGGCCGGAGGATCCGCGCCGCGACGGTGGCTTCACGCTCTTCTACATCGGCATCAACATCGGTGCCTTCCTCGCCCCGCTGTCCATCGGCACCGTCGGCGAGAAGGTCAACTGGCACTTCGGCTTCGCGCTCGCCGCGATCGGCATGGCCCTCGGCCTCGCCCAGTTCATGCTCGGCACCCGCCACCTGAGCCCGGAGAGCGACGTCGTCTCCAGCCCGGCGACGGAGCAGGAGAAGAGCTCCGCCCTGCGCAAGGGTCTGCTCTGGCTGATCGTCGCGGTCGCGCTCTACGGCGTGCTCGGCATCACCGGCAACTTCGCCGACTGGGCCACGGTGCCGCTCAGCATCGCCGGTCTGGTCATCCCGATCATGGTCCTGGTCCGCATGAAGCGCGACAAGGAACTGACGAACACCGAGCAGTCCAAGCTGTCGGGCTACATCTGGTTCTTCGTGGTCGCGGCCGTCTTCTGGATGATCTACGACCAGAACGGCTCGACCCTGTCGATCTTCGGTGAGAACTCGACCACGAACCACCTGTTCGGGTTCGACTTCCCCACGTCCTGGTACCAGTCGCTGAACCCGATCTTCGTCATGGCGGCGGCCCCCGTGCTCGCCTCGGGCTGGCTGTGGCTGAACAAGCGCGGCAAGGAGCCGAGCACCGCGGTCAAGTTCGCCTCCAGCCTCGTGCTGATCGGCGTCTCGTTCGTCGTCTTCCTGATCCCGCTGATCGACACCGCCGCCAACGGCGGCCGGGTCAGCCCGATGTGGCTGGTGGCGATCTACTTCATCCAGACGATCGCCGAGCTCTGCCTCTCCCCGGTCGGTCTGTCGGTCACCACGAAGATGGCTCCGGCGAAGTACAGCTCCCAGATGATGGGTGTCTGGTTCCTCGCGGTCACCGCGGGCGACTCGCTGACCGGTCTGCTCACGTCCACCCCGGTCGGTGTCGACCTGGACACCACGGGCGCCGTCGCGTTCGAGGCGGTCCTCGCGGTCATCGCCGGTGTCGGCATCTGGATGTACCGCAAGAAGGTCACGCAGCACATGAGTGACGCGAGCTGACCTCCCGGTTCCACGCGAAGGGGCCGCCGCACCGTTTCCACGGTGCGGCGGCCCCTTCCGTATGCGTACGGGTCCGGCGTCAGCTCCGGACGCGTACGGAGCCGGGTGTCAGCACCGGACACGTACGGAGTCCGGTGTCACATCCGGACACGTACGGGTCCGGTGTCAGATCCGGACGCGTACGGTCCGGTGTCAGCTCCGGCCCGAGCGCAGTCGGCGCCATGGGGTGAACGTGAACACGGCGCCGCCCAGCAGGATCGCCGTACCGGCGACCAGGCCGAGTGCGCGCAGGGCGCCGTTGTCCTCGGCCCCCGTGGCCGCGAGCCCGCCGCCGGAAGCCGTGCCGCCGCCCGCCGCCGCCGCTGCTCCGCCGGAGCCCCCGCTGTCACCGCCGGAAGCACCGCCTTCCTGGGCCGTGGTGTCGAGTTCGAGCGACGCCTTGGTGCCGCTCTTGGCCGTGCAGGGAATCTTGATCTTCGAGGTGCCCAGCGTGACGTCGATCGTCAGATCGCCGGGGGTGAGGGTGGACTTGCCAGAGGCACCCGGCTTGTACGTGCCGGTCATGTCGGGCAGGTCGACCGGCATGTTCGCCTCCAGGGCCTTGGGGTTCCCCGGCCCGGTGACGGTGACGGAGCCCTTGTCGGCGCCGCCGACGACGACCTGCATGGAGGGTTTGAGCGCCCCCGCGGGCAGAGCGGCCGGGCTGTTCATCACGCCCTTGGCGGTCTTGACCGTGAGTGCGTAGCTCCCGCCGTTCTTCTTGGCGTTGATCGTCACCTTGGAGGCGATGTCCTTCACCGGGCTCGGCGGCTGGCAGGAGAAGTTCACCACGACTTCCTTGCCCGGGAAGTCCGTGGCACCGCCGCTGCCGCCGGAGGCCGAGCCGCCCGCGTCCGAACCGCCGGCGGTCGTACCACCGGAGGTCGTGCCTCCGCTGGTGGTGCCGCCGGAGGTCGTGCCGCCGCTGGTGGTGCCGCCCGCGGTCGTACCCCCGGCCGTCGTCGTGCCACCCGCCGTCGTTCCTCCGGACGTCGTGCCACCGGTGGTGGATCCGCCGCCGTCCGTGACCTTGATCGTCGCGCCCGGCTGGACCGTCTCCTTCGGGGTGCACTTGGTGTCCGTGGAGATCGGCTTCGAGACGTTGAGGGCGTACGCGTCCGGTGTCAGCGTCAGGTCACCCGCCTTCTCCAGCTTCAGCGTGCCCTTCATGTCCGACACGACCATCGGGCTCTTCTTGGGGATCGGCGGATTCTGCCGCGGTCCCTCCATCTTCAGATCGCCACTGGCCGCGCCGCCCAGCTTGATGACGCCGGTCGGCTTGATGGTGTCCTTTTCGAGATCGAGGACATCGGGGTTGTCGGACGCGCCCTGGATCGTCTTCCACACGACCTCGACGGTGTCCCCGACCTTGGCCGAGGCGGGCGCGGTCAGCTGCACCTTGGTGGTGCCCTGGACGGGCGGCAGTCCGGAGATGGCCGGGGGTATGCACTCCGTCTTGTACGAGATCTCGGCGGCCTGGGCCGGGCTCGCGGCCAGCAGCATGCCCGCCCCGCCGATCATCATCGCGACTCCCGCCGCGACCGTCCTGCGTTGCGTACTCACGAATGTCCCTTCGTCGTCGGTCTGTGCTCTGACGGTGCGGAATCAGGGGTGAACCACGGCAGCGTGGCCGTGGTCGTGCTCGGGGGCGGCGTGGGGCCCACGGCCGGGGCCGGGGCGCGCCGCAGCTTCGGGAGTCTCGCGGTCACGGCGGCGCGCGGGGACGGGCTGCCTGCCCTGCGGCGGCCCGCGGCATGTCCGGTGCGCGGCCGGACCCTGTCGACGATCGCCATGCCGATACGGAACACGGCCGCGGGCACGACGAGGCAGAGCAGGATCCAGAAGAGCGTCACGCCCCACGGGCGGCCGACCCCCCACGGCTGCTCGGCCAGCACCTTCGTGCCGTACTTCAGCGAGATCTGGTAGTCGCCGTGGGCACCGGCCGTCAGCTCGACGGGCAGTTCGATACGGGCCTTGCGGCCTGGCTCGACGGTCCCCCGCCACTGCCGCTCCTCCCACTGCGCGGCGTAGACGCCGTGCGCGGTGCCGACCTGGAAGACCGGGTCCTTGACCGGTGCGGAGCCCAGATTGCCGACGGTGAACACGAGCCGGCGCGACGGCGGGGCGCCGAACCAGGTCAGCAGCCCGCTGTCGCCCTCCAGCCGGGTGGCAGCGAGGACGGCGAGCTTCCCGTCGCCGGTCTCCTTGGGGAGCGCGGCGACGGGGTGTCCGGCGACCACGAACACCGCGTCGGCCAGGGCCTGTTCGCCCGTGACCGTGGCGACATGGACCACGCAGGGGCACGGCGCGGGCGGCTCGGTGACCGGCATCTCCTTGGTGAAGGCGCCCTTCTTGTCGGTGGTGACGGCCCGGCCTTCCGCGTTGGCACAGGAGTTGGTGCCGCCGATCACGCCCCGGGCCGGGGTGGACTGCCCGCAGATCAGCATCATGAGCAGGGTGTCGGGCCGCCAGCCCTTGCCCTTGACGGTGATCTCGCCGCCCTTGCCCGCCTGCTTCTGCGAGAGCGTGACCACGGGTTTCGGGTCCGTCGCGCTGCGCTCTTCGGCCCCGGCCCCGGTCGCGGTCAGCAGCAGGGCGGGCAGTATCGCGGCCAGCAGTACGGCGAGCAGCGCTGCCGCCCGCCCGCGGCCGTCGCTCCGGAATGCCGCCGGTCCGGTCCGTCCAGTCACGATTCCGCTCCCGCCTTCACCAAGTGCCTCTCGTCGGAGTGCTTTCGATGGTCCGGGGCCGGTGCGGCCCCGTCGTCGTGGGTGCTCCGCCGCGTCGCCCGCCTGCGCCGGAGGCCGTACAGAACGGCGGCGACGGCACCCCCGAGGAGCAGTGCGCCGCCGGTCACCGGCGCCCACGGCACGAAGGCCGCCGAGGCGGTCGCCTCGCCGTGCGCGCCGCCCGCCGCCGTGACGCGCAGCCGTACGGTGACGGAGTCGAGGGCGGGGGCGTCCCGCCACGGTTCGGTGAGCCGCACCCGCTGACCGGGCAGGAGTTCCACCGGCAGGGTGCGGGCGTCGCGTCGCAGCAGGGTCCCGAACACGCCGTCCGCGCTGACGGACAGGCGCGGCACCAGGACCGCGTTGCCCCGGTTGACCAGCGTGTAGTGGATGGTCCCGCCGCCCACCGCGACGTCCTCCACCGTGAGCGCGGCCAGCGTGGGCCCGCCGACCCGCAGTTGGACCCGTACGCCCACCGAGCGGCCGCCGCTCTCGGCGACGATCGCGCCCGGGTGGTCACCGGGCAGCGCGTCCTCGGGCACGGTGAAGGAGACCGGCACGTCGGCCCTGGTCCGGCCGGGCACCGTCACCTCGGGGCTCGCGGTCCGCAGCCAGGCCCCGGTCCCGGTGGAGCCGGTCGCTCCGCGCACCGCGAAGCCGCCGTCGCCCGTGTTGTAGGCGTCGGCGCCGCGCAGCCGCACCGTGACCGGCTCGGGCCCCGGGTTGGTGACCGAGAGCCGGTCCTCCAGGACGCTGCCGGGCAGGCCCTCCAGATAGAAGTACGGTCTGGCCTCGTCCCGCCCGGAACCGCTGCCCGCCGGCTGCGCCGTCCACGCCGGTCCGGCCGGGTGCTCGGTGGCACCGGCCACCGCCACCGCGGCGAAGGTGCACCACAGGACGGCGAGCAGCGGCAGGGCACGGGCCAGCCGCCGTGCGGCGGACGGCTGTCCGACGACGGGGACCGGGGCCGGGCGGGTGGGGTGACCGGTCAACGGCGGCATGGGCGGCTCCCTGGTGCGTGACGGCGGCGACGGTTCGCGCGGGGGTCAGCCCGTGGCCCGCTGCCCCCGCCTGGTCAGCCACAGCACGCCCGCCGCACCGGTCAGCAGCACCGTGCCGCCGAGGGTGCCGAGTGCCACGGCCGAGTCCAGCGGGCCGGTCTTGGGCAGCGAGGTGTCGGTGTCGGGCGTGGTCGCGCTGCCGCTCGTGCCACCGCCTGCCGCGGTGACGTCCAGGGAGAGCGAGGGGCCCGGGTTGTTCGACGGGGTGCAGGTCGTGGTCGTACCGAGCGCCTTGATGGTGAGCACCCCGGCGGTGAAGTCGACCTTGCCGCTCTTCTTCGGGGTGTAGGTACCCGACAGGTCGTTGATCTTGATGGGGCTGTTGGCGGGTATGGCCGCGGAGTTGGCCGGGCCGGAGACCTGGACCTGTCCCGGGTCGGCGCCGCCGACCTTGATCACCGCACTGGGGTTCATCGCGCCCTTGCCCAGTTCGACCGGGCTGGAGGAGACGCCCTTCTGGAAGGACATGGTGAGCTTGTAGCCGCTGCCACTCTTGACGCTCTTGATGTCGATCGGCGAGACGGCGGCCTTGTCACCGATCGGGGTCTTGCACTTGTAGTTGACGTCGACGACCGTCGCGTGGGCGGCGGGCGCGGCCAGCAGCACCACCGCGCCGGCCAGCCCGGACGCCAGCGCGAGAGCTGTTCGCTTCTGGTTCGACACCTCGAGTTCCCCTCATGCCGGGAGTCGCCGCGCGCCGCTCGGGTGCGGCACAAGTAACTGACGACACATCAGATTGGCCGTCAAGGTACGCCCGGGGCCTTGTGGAGGGAAGACAAAGAGCGCGCCGATCCGGCGCGCTCTTCGAGGGGCGTACGAGCCCGGGGGGACGCGGGGAAATCCCGCGCAGGGGCTACACGGGGGCGGCCAGCTCCGCCCAGACGGTCTTGCCCGGCTCACCCGGCACCCGTACGACTCCCCAGTCCAGGCAGAGCCGCTGCACGATGAACATGCCGTGACCACCGGGCCGTCCGGCGCGGTGCGGGGTACGGGGAGCGGGCTGTCCGGCACCGCCGTCGGCGACCTCCACCCGCAGCGCCTTCGGCGTGCAGGCGATGCGGAGCTCGTCGGGGCCGTCCGCGTGCAGACAGGCGTTGGTGACCAGCTCGGAGACGACCAGCAGGACATCCTCGGCGGCGGCACGGCGGTCGGCGGTCGAGGCGGGGAGCCAGCCCCAGTCATGGAGCGCCTGGCGGGCGAAATCGCGGGCCGTCGGCACGATGCCGGTGGCCTCCCGCAGTGACAGCGTGCGCCACTGCCGCCCCGCGGGCTCCACGTGCGCGGCGGAGGGAACGCGGGTATCCGCGTCCGCGCGGATGCCCGCGTCGGCGCGTGCACCCACGCCTGCGCCCTCCGGCTCGCGGCCGAGGTCGCCCGGCGGATGCTGCCGGGTGGTGCTCATCAGCGCTTCACCTCACCGATTCACCATGTCGCCATTGATACAGATACAGAAACGAATATTGATACGACCACCGATACGGGTACCGCACCGACACGAAAAGGTGCAGGTCTCCCACGGGTCACCGAGGTGTCTCCTGCCCTGCCGTTTCGTGACAACACCCACTTCGCCTACGCGGAACGCGTGACGCGGGCAACAGATGGGGCGCCCGGGGTGCCGAACCGCGGCACGATCAGGTATGCAGGGCCTCTTCGAGGGAGTCGTGGACGGTGAATACCGCCTCGGCCCCGGTGATCTCGAAGACCCGTGCCACCACCGGCAGCATTCCGGCCAAATGGACCCCTCCCCCGGCCGCCTCCGCCTTGAGGCGGGCACCGAGCAGCACATTGAGCCCGGTGGAATCACAGAATTCGAGTTGCGAGCAGTCGACCACCAGGCGCACTCGCCCCTGCTCGACGGCGTGCTCCAAGGGCTCGCGCAGCAGGTCCGCCGTGTGGTGATCCAGCTCACCCACCGGCGTCACAACCTCACTGCGGCCCTCGGTCCGGGTCTCGACCTGAAGCCGACCCCGGTTCGCGCTGCCGACCGTCCCGCGGTCCATGCCCGCCCCTCTTCGCCTCGTCACTGTCTGCATCCATGCACATGCAGATGAGTTGCAGCCATCGCTGACGTTCTTAAAACACTACGCGTTCCGTGCGCCACGCGGTAGCCGAAGAACTCAACAAACCGGACATATAGCATCAATTGGAGGTTGTAACGACCCGCAAGGACCGGGTAAGGGTAGGGGGACACCCAAAACACGGCCGGCTTTGGAGGCGCCGCTTCACCGCAGGAACACGTATGGGCATCGGCAGCCATATGCCGAGAACGATGGAGGAGACCATGTCACCCCGGCTCGACGAACCGCGTACCCACAACGCGACGTCAGCATGTCCTCAGGGACTGACCGAATCAGACTCCCCTGCTGCGGCCGTCCTGGACGGCACGCGCAACAGCACCACCAGCAGTGGCAGTGACACCAGCAGTACCGAAGACAACCGCAGCACCGAAGGCGTGACCGGTCTCGAAGGACTTCCCGAGATCCCGCCCTACTCCGAAGTGGGGCCCGTGGATGCCAGGGCCTTGTCGAAGACGCTCTTCGCCCGGCTGGAGTCCCTCGAAGAGGGCACGCACGAGTACTCCTACGTGCGCAACACGCTCGTCGAACTGAACCTGGCCCTGGTCAAGTTCGCCGCCTCCCGGTTCCGCTCGCGCAGCGAACCGATGGAGGACATCATCCAGGTCGGCACCATCGGCCTGATCAAGGCGATCGACCGGTTCGAACTCAGCCGCGGCGTCGAGTTCCCGACCTTCGCGATGCCGACCATCATCGGCGAGATCAAGCGCTTCTTCCGCGACACCAGCTGGTCCGTGCGCGTACCGCGCCGCCTGCAGGAGCTGCGACTCGACCTGGCCAAGGCGGGCGACGAGCTCGCCCAGCAGCTGGACCGCTCGCCCACTGTGGGCGAGCTCGCCGACCGCCTCGGCATCACCCACGACGAGGTCGTCGAGGGGATGGCCGCGAGCAACGCGTACACCGCGAGCTCGCTGGACGCCAAGCCCGAGGAGGACGAGAACGAGGGCGCGCTGGCCGACCGGATCGGCTACGAGGACCACGGACTCGAAGGCATCGAGTACGTGGAGTCCCTGAAGCCGCTGATCGCCTCGCTGCCGGGCCGCGACCGGACGATCCTCTCGCTCCGGTTCGTCGCCAACATGACGCAGTCGGAGATCGGCGAGGAGCTCGGCATCTCGCAGATGCATGTGTCGCGGCTGCTCTCCCGCACCCTGGTCAAGCTCCGCAAGGGACTGACCCTGGAGGAATGAGCGAGCACCCCGCAACACGCTTGCGGGACTGCCGACTCGGCTCGACTGCCGGCTCGGCTGCCGGCTCGGCTCGGCTGCCGGCTCGGCTGCCGGCTCGGCTCGGCTGCCGGCTCGACTGCTGGAAGGACCTGCCCCGGCGAGGGGCAGGTCCTTCCGCGTTGTTGACGTCGCTTCAGGCCCGGTCGGATCCCTCGACGGCCCCTCGGCCGCGGTGGGGTGCCACGACCCGCTCGCCGCGCCGCCAGACCTCGTGGACCAGCGGGACGCCCGGCCGGTAGGCGAGGTGGACGTGGCTGGGGGCGTCGAGGACCACCAGGTCGGCGCGCGCGCCGGGGGCGAGCCGGCCGATGTCGTCGCGACGCAGGGCGGCCGCGCCACCCGCCGTGGCGGACCAGAGCGCCTCGTCGGGGGTCATGCCCATGTCCCGGACGGCGAGGGCGATGCAGAACGGCACGGACGAGGTGAACGAGGAGCCCGGGTTGCAGTCGGTGGAGAGTGCGACGGTGGCCCCCGCGTCGAGCAGGCGGCGGGCGTCGGGCCAGGCGGCCCGGGTGGAGAACTCGGCGCCGGGGAGCAGCGTGGCGACGGTCTCCGACTGGGCCAGGGCGTCGACGTCGGCGTCGGTGAGGTGGGTGCAGTGGTCGGCGGACGCCGCGTCGAGCTCGACGGCGAGCTGGACGCCGGGACCGTGTCCGAGCTGGTTGGCGTGGACCCGTGGGTGGAGGCCCTTCGCGCGCCCCGCGGTCAGGATCGTCCGGGCCTGGTCGCCGTCGAAGGCGCCCTTCTCGCAGAAGACGTCGATCCAACGGGCGTACGGGGCGCAGGCGTCGAGCATCGGGCCGGTGACCAGGTCGACGTACCCGGCCGGATCGTCCGCGTAGTCCGGGGAGACGATGTGGGCGCCGAGGAAGGTGACCTCGTCGGTGTGGCGGGCGGCGATGCGCAGGGCGCGGGCCTCGTCATCGACGGTGAGGCCGTAGCCGGACTTGGTCTCGAACGTCGTGGTGCCCTGGCGCAGCGCCTCGGCGAGGTAGCGGGCGACGTTGGCGGAGAGCTCCTCGTCGGTCGCGGCCCGGGTGGCGGCGACCGTGGTCCTGATGCCGCCCGCGCTGTAGGCGCGGCCGGACATCCGGGCGTTGAACTCCTGGGTGCGGTCGCCCGCGAAGACGAGGTGGGAGTGGGAGTCGACGAAGCCCGGGATCACGGCCCGGCCGCCCACGTCGACGGCGTTGTCAGTGGCGGGTGCTTTGCTTGATTCACCGGTCCAGACGACCCGGTCGCCCTCGATGACGACGGCCGCGTCCTGGATCAGTCCGAGGGGGGAACTGTCGCCGAGGGAGGGGTCGTTGGTGACCAGTGCGGAGATGTGGGTGATCGCGGTCGTCGTCATCGGGGGACTGCTCTCCTTGCGTGGGGACGGCGGAGTGGCCACCGCCTGGGTGCTCAGTGGTGCAGGGCCGCGATGGCTCGCGCGAGCGCTCCGGGGACGTCGTCGACCGACGCGTGATGTCCGTCGCGGACGAGGTGCCGGCCCGCGACCACGGTGTGGCGCACATCGGCGGCGGAGGCGGCGAATACCGCTGTTTCGGCTGCCAGCCGTGGCACCGGCCCCGCTGTTCTGACGGAGTCGAGGGCGACGGTCACGAGGTCGGCGGGGGCACCGGGTTCGAGGACGCCCGCGTCCGGCCTGCCGAGTGCGGCGTGGCCGTCGGCGGAGGCGGCACGCAGCAGTGCGGCGGCCGTCCAGTGGCCTCGGGTGCGGGTCCGCAGGCGCTCGTTGAGCTCCATCGCTCGGGCCTCTTCGAAGAGGTCGATCACGGCGTGGCTGTCGCTGCCCAGCGAGAGCGGCGATCCGGCGCGCTGGAGGGCCACGGCCGGGCCGATGCCGTCGGCCAGGTCGCGTTCGGTGGTCGGGCACATGCAGGTGCCGGTCGCCGTCGAGCCGATGAGCTCGATGTCCTCGCCGGTGAGGTGGGTGTTGTGGACGCCGGTGGTGCGCGGGCCGAGGACCCCGTGGTCGGCGAGGAGCCGGGTGGGGGTGCGGCCGTGGGCGGCGAGGCAGGCGTCGTTCTCCGCGGTCTGCTCGGAGAGGTGGACGTGCAGCGGGGCGTGCCGCTCCTCGGCCCACCGGGCGACGGTGGCCAGCTGATCGGCGGGAACGGCCCGCACGGAGTGGACTGCCGCGCCGATCAGGGTGTTGTCGTCACCCTTGAGGAGACCGGCGCGCTCCGCCCAGGCGTCGGCGGTCGTGTCAGAGAAGCGCAACTGGTGCCGGTCGGGCTGCTGGTACTGGGAGGGCCTGCGGCCGAATCCGGCGGCGAGATAGGCGGTGTCCAGCAGGGTGATCCGGATTCCGGCCTCGCGGGCGGCCGCGATCAGGGCCTCACCCATCGCGTTCGGGTTGTCGTACGGGACGCCGCCCGGCGCGTGGTGCAGATAGTGGAATTCGCCGACCGCGGTGATGCCGGCCAGCGCCATCTCGGCGTACACGGCACGGGCCAGGTCGTAGTACGTGTCGGGGGTGAGCCGGGACGCGACCTGGTACATGGTCTCGCGCCAGGTCCAGAAGGTGCCGGAGCCGACCTGGACGGTGGAGCGCAGGGCCCGGTGGAAGGCGTGCGAGTGGGCGTTGGCGAGACCGGGCAGCGTGAGCCCGCGCAGCACGGTCGCGCCGGGCGGCGGGGCGCCGACGCCGGTCCGCACCCCGGCAATCCGCCCGCCGGACACCTCCAGGACCACGTCCGGCTCGACATGGGTGCCGAGCCAGGCGTGGGAGAGCCAGTACGTCACGGTGACGGGCCTGCCCGTCGCCTCCGTCACTTCCGTCGTCAGCGGCACGCGAGACCTTCCAGTACGTCGGCGAGTGCGATCACCCCGGCCACGCAGTCGTCCTCGGCGGCGTACTCGGCCGGCGAGTGCGAGATCCCGGTGGGGTTCCGTACGAACAGCATGGCGGTAGGGACCGAAGCGGACAAAATACCCGCGTCGTGTCCGGCTCCGGTGCCGAGTACGGGGACGTCGCGCCCGGTGTCGCGGAGGGCCGACCCCTTCAGGAGCGCGCCCAGCTCGTCACGCAGGGCGTGCTCGAACTCCACGACGGGCGTGAAGGACTCCCGTACGACGTCGAGGTCGATCCCGGCCCGCTCGGCGTGTTCCCGGGCGGCCCGCTCGATGCCGGCGACGACCGTGTCCAGGGTGTCCTGGTCGGCGGCGCGGGAGTCGAGCCAGCCGCGCACGAGCGAGGGGATGGCGTTGACACCGTTCGGCTCGACGGCGATCTTGCCGAAGGTGGCCAGCGCTCCGGCCAGTTCGGCCTCCCGGCGGGCCGCGAGCACCGTCTCGGCGTACGTGAGCATCGGGTCGCGGCGGTCGGCGAGCCGGGTGGTGCCCGCATGGTTGGCCTCGCCCCGGAAGTCGAAGCGCCAGCGGCCGTGCGGCCAGATCGCGGAGGCGATGCCGACCGGGTCACCGCTCAGGTCGAGGGCGCGGCCCTGCTCGACGTGGAGTTCGACGAACGCGCCGATACGGGCGAGCCGTTCGGGGTCCGGGCCGATGGCGTCGGGGTCGTACCCGGCCGCCTCCATGGCCTGCGGCAGGGTGATGCCGTCACCGTCGCGCAGCCGGTGCGCGGCCTCGACGGTCAGCTGCCCGGCGGCGAGCCGGGAGCCGACGCAGGCGAGGCCGAAGCGGGCCCCTTCCTCGTCACCGAAGTTGGTGATCGCCAGCGGCCGGGTGAACTCCACTCCCCTGCGGCGGAGTTCATCGAGCGCGGCGAAGGAGGAGACGACGCCGAGCGGCCCGTCGAAGGCACCACCGTCCGGCACGGAGTCGAGATGCGAGCCGGTGACGACGGCGTCACCCGCGAGGGGGTCGCCGCGCCAGGCCCACTGATTGCCGTTGCGGTCCACCTCGACGTCGAGGCCGCGGGCCTCGGCCTGCATCCGGAACCAGAGGCGGCAGTCGGCGTCGGCCCCGGTCCAGGCGTAGCGCCGGTAGCCGCCGGACTCGGCGTTGCGGCCGATGTTCCGCAACGACGCCCACATCGCGTGGAAGGTGGGGCTCACGCGGCGGTCCCGTCCGTGCCTGCCGCGGTGCTCGTGCGGGATGCGGCGGTCCCGTCCGTGTCCGCCGCGGTGCTCGTGCCGTCCGGGCCGCCCTCGCGCATCGGGACCCTGACCCCGCGCTCCGCGGCGACCGACTCCGCGATGTCGTAGCCGGCGTCGACGTGCCGGATGACGCCCATGCCCGGGTCGTTGGTCAGCACCCGGCGGATCTTCTCGCCCGCCAGCTTCGTGCCGTCGGCGACGGTGACCTGTCCGGCGTGGATGGAGCGTCCCATGCCGACCCCGCCCCCGTGGTGGATGGAGACCCAGGAGGCCCCGGACGCCACGTTGACCATGGCGTTCAGCAGCGGCCAGTCGGCGATCGCGTCGGATCCGTCGAGCATGGCTTCGGTCTCGCGGTACGGCGAGGCGACCGAGCCGCAGTCCAGGTGGTCACGGCCGATGGCCAGCGGGGCGACCAGATCGCCACGCGCGACCATGTCGTTGAAGCGCTCGCCGGCCTTGTCGCGCTCGCCCTGGCCGAGCCAGCAGATGCGGGCGGGCAGTCCCTGGAAGTGGACGCGCTCACCGGCCATCTTGATCCAGCGGTGCAGCGACTCGTTCTCCGGGAAGAGCTCCAGCATCGCCTTGTCGGTCTTGTGGATGTCGGAGGCCTCACCGGAGAGCGCCGCCCAGCGGAACGGGCCCTTGCCCTCGCAGAACAGCGGCCGGATGTAGGCGGGCACGAAGCCGGGGAAGTCGAAGGCCCGCCCGTACCCGGCGAGCTGGGCCTCGCCGCGGATCGAGTTGCCGTAGTCGAAGACCTCAGCACCGGCGTCCATGAAGCCGACCATCGCCTCGACGTGCTTCGCCATCGACTCACGGGCGCGCAGGGTGAAGTCGGCGGGCTTCTCGGTGGCGTAGTCGGCCATGTCGTCGAAGTCGACGCCGAGCGGCAGGTAGGCCAGCGGGTCGTGCGCGCTGGTCTGGTCGGTGACGATGTCGACCGGGGCGCCCTCGGCGAGCATCCGGGGCAGCAGCTCCGCCGCGTTGCCGAGCAGTCCGATGGAGAGCGGCCGGCGGGCGTCCCTCGCCTCGGTGGCCAGCTGGAGCGCGTGCTCCAGGTTGTCCGCCTGCACGTCCAGGAAGCGGTGCTCGATGCGGCGCTCGATGGCGCGCGGGTCGCAGTCGATGCAGATCGCGACGCCGTCGTTCATCGTCACGGCGAGCGGCTGGGCACCGCCCATCCCGCCGAGACCGGCGGTCAGCGTGATCGTCCCGGCCAGCGTGCCGCCGAACTTCTTCGCGGCGACGGCGGCGAACGTCTCGTACGTGCCCTGGAGGATGCCCTGCGTGCCGATGTAGATCCACGAACCGGCGGTCATCTGGCCGTACATGGTGAGCCCGAGCGCCTCGAGGCGGCGGAACTCCTCCCAGTTCGCCCAGTCGCCGACCAGGTTGGAGTTGGCGATCAGGACCCGCGGGGCCCACTCGTGCGTCTGCATGACACCGACCGGCCGCCCCGACTGCACGAGCATCGTCTCGTCCTGCTTGAGCGTCCGCAGCGTGCGGACCATCGCGTCGAACGAGCGCCAGTCCCGGGCCGCCTTGCCCGTGCCGCCGTAGACGACGAGCTTGTCGGGGTGCTCGGCGACCTCGGGGTCGAGGTTGTTCTGCAGCATGCGCAGCGCGGCTTCCTGCTGCCATCCCAGGGCGCTCAGTTCGGTACCGCGCGGTGCCCGTACGGGGCGGGGTCCTGACATGGCAATGCCTCCTCGCGACTGTGAATTTTCTATTCACATCTTGAGTGGCTGAATAGCTCCAGTCAACAGGGTGGGGCGGGCCCGTCGCCACCGGCCCTCGGCGGGGCATTTTCCCCGGCCTGCCGCATGTACCAATGGAAAATGCCAGAACCTCCACCTGGAACGAGCACGTTGCGTAACCTCGGGGTCACAGCCGCACGCAGCGTCGGAGGGGAGTCCGCGTGCCCGGAATCGACGAGTGCCTGCTCGACGTCATGAGACTGCCCGGTGCCCGTGGTGCCGCCGTGGTCGACTGGACGAGCGGTCTCGCTCTCGGCACCATCGGTGACTCGCCCAACGGCGATCACGAGGCCACCGCCGCGGAGACGGCGGAGGTGGCGCGGATGGCGGCCGAACAGCCCGCCTTCGCGGTCGGCTTACCGGAGACGCCTGCCACCGGGGACGGCACGGGACTCGCGGGGACGCCGCCCGTGGAGGACGTCATCGTCACCACCCGCTCCGGGTACCACATCCTCAGGTTCGTCGAGACGGACTTCGACAGCAGCGTCTTCCTCCACCTGTGGCTGGACCGCGCGGAGGGCAATCTGGCCCTGGCCCGGATACGGCTGGGCGAGATGGCCGAGCGGCTGGTGCTGGCATGAGAAGGCCCGCCCCTTCGCCCGCCCCGCCCCCCGTCCTCTCGCCCATGCTCCAGCGCCTCGCCGCCGAACGGGCCACCGGCGCACTCATGCGCGACCGCGGCACCCTCTATCTGGCCGACGGCAAGGTGGTGCACGCCGAGAGCCCCGCCACCCCCGGCATCGACGTCCTGCTCACCCGGGGCGGCGCGCTGCGCCGCGAGGGCTGGTGGGACGCGGTCGCCCAGGCCGGTGCCGGACAGCGGGTGGGCCGTTACCTCGTGGACAGCGGCCGGGTGCCGGGCGGCGCCCTGGAGCTCTGCCACCTGGGGGCGCTGTACGACGCGGCGTTCTTCGCCCTCGCCCCGACCCGGACCCCGGCCCGCTTCCGCTACGGGGTCGCCCACTGGATCGGCCCGGTCCGCCCCGTCCCCGTGGACGCCGTGCAGCGCGAGACGCTCCGGCGCCGGGAACTGCTGGACCGGATCTGGCCGGAGTCGGTGACCGACAGTGCCCCGCTCGTGGGTACCGGCCGCCCCGCCGACTCCCCCGTACCGCCGCGCCAGCGCCGCGTACTGGAGCGCGTGGACGGGCTGCGTACGGCAACGGACATCGCGCAGGAACTGGGCAGGTCGGCGTTCCACACCCTGGTCGACCTGCGTCGGCTGGCGGCCGCCGGACTCGTCGCCGCGGTACGGGAGACGGCGGTCCCGGCCGGCCGCATCCCGCTCCCCGAGGTCACGGCCGACCCCGACGTCGCCCTGTTGCGCCGGCTCCGAGACGCATTGGAGGCCCTGTGATACGCGCGCTCAGACAGCGTGCCGGGAGGAGACAGCTGATGGTGCCCGAGGCCGAAGTGCAGGATGTCCTGGCCGAGCTCCAGCGGTTACGGGCCCGGGTTCCGCTCCTCTCCGGGGCCCTGGCGGCCAGCACCGACGGACTCGTCCTGGCCCATGACACCCCGGGAGTGGAGGCGGAGGGCGTCGCGGCGCTGACCGCGGCCGCGCTCGGCGTCTCGATCCGGATGACGGACGCGACCGGCCGCGGCGGCTTCCGCGAACTCCTCGTCCGCGGCGAGACCGGCTACATCGCGACGTACGCCGCCGGCTCCTCGGCCGTACTGACCCTGCTCGCCGAGGACCGGATCAACGTCGGCCGGCTCCATCTGGAGGGCCGCAGGTCCGGCTCCCGGATCGGCGAACTCGTCGACGCCGCCCTGGAACGCACCCCGCAGCCCGCGCCGGGCCCCCGGGCTCCGGTGCCCCGCACCCCGCACCAGCCCGGGCCCCTGCCGCACCGCCCGACATGACCCCGCACGAGCCCGGCACGACCCAGAAACGGAACCGGTCCTCCCGACCGGTCAGGGAAAGGAAACGAGCACTCATGGCGAACACCGAAGCGTCACTGAAGGAAGCGATGTCGTCCATCGAGGGCACCACCGGTGTCGCCCTCGTCGACTACACGAGCGGCATGGCGCTGGGCACCCTCGGCGGCGGCAAGGAATTCAACCTGGAGGTCGCGGCCGCGGGCAACACCGACGTCGTACGCGCCAAGCTCCGCACCATGGAACATCTCGGCATCCAGGACGAGATCGAGGACATCCTGATCACGCTGGGCACCCAGTACCACCTGATCCGGCTGCTCAAGTCCCGTGGCAACAACGGCCTGTTCCTGTACCTCGTGCTTGACTCGGGCCGGGCGAACCTGGCCATGGCCCGCCACCAGCTGAAGAAGATCGAGGCCGACCTGGAGATCTGAGACCCCGCGTCTCGGAACCTTGGCGTCAGCGGGAGCGCCGCGCCCCACCGGGGGCGGCGTCGCCCGCCGCGGGCCCCGTCGTCCGGTAGGCCTCGACCTGCTTGCCGGCGGGGCGCCCGCGCCCCACCCGGTCCGTGCGCACCCAGTACAGGACGTCGTCCCGGCGCTCCCGCTGCCCGAACCTGACGGCCTTGGCCCAGAGCCCGGCACCGGCCCCGGCAAGCAGCAGCCCGCCCGCCCCGGGCACGGCGAACGCGCTGGCAACCGCCGCGAGGAACGCCCCGAGCAGCCACCAGCGGTGCCCCCGGCGCCAGTTGCGTACGGTCACGGCCCGGTCCTGGAGGAAGTCGGTACGGCCGGCCCGGGTGGCGCCCCGGGCGAGCGAGGCGTACCGGCCCCCGCGCGACAGTGCGACGACGGCCATGGTGACCAGGAACAGCGCCGCCCCAGCCAGCAGTCCGATGCGGCGGCCGGTGAGTCCCGGTACCAGTGCCCCGATGGACGCGGCGACCAGGCCGGGCCACCACATGGGCGCCGCTCCGGCCCGTACGATCACGGCCACTCTCGCCAACGACTGCGCTCCGCGCCCCACGTCCGTGCCCCTCTCGACGGCTCCTGTGCCCCATTCCGTGGGCGCAGATTAGGGGCCGTACATGAGCGATGTCTGAGAAACGGCGCGCGGGTCCCCTGCGGGGTGCGCCCCTGTCCGGTGGGTGGGGGTGGGGTCGCTCCGGGGAGACTCCTCAAAAATGGCGTGTGCACCCGACAACGGACAAGTACCCGGGTCGTACGCCATTTTCTGCGGGGACTCCCCTGCACGCCCCCACCCGGCATCACCCGCGTCTGCATACCGGTAGGACTGCTGCCGCAGACGCAAGGCGGCCGGTCCGGGGCCGTGCAGGGGAGTCCCCGCAGGACGACGAACGGATACCCGGGTCCGCTGCGTGGGACTGGAAACGTTCGTCGTCTGAGGAGACGCCCCGGAGGGGCACCGGACCCCACCCACCGGACAACGGCGCACCCCCGCGGAGCAAGCCGCACAACTCAAGCCCGTCCGGCGATTGAGGACAAAACCCCCGCCCCGGAACAGCGCAACGTCACTCGACGAAAAGCTGCCGCGAAGCGGCATTCGCGTCGAACTCCTCCAGCCTCGCCTGCGCGTCGGGCAGGTCGTCGCACATGGCCTCCAGCAGCACCCGCCCCAGCAGCATCGGCGCGCAGGCGGTGTCGAAGGCGAGCCCCGTTCCCACCGCGGCGGGGATCAGCAGATCGCTGTGTGCGGCCACCGGTGCGAACGCGGAGTCGGCGACCGAGACCACGGCCAGTCCCCGGTCCCGCGCGTGGGCGAGGGCGTCCACGGCCTCGCGCGGGTGGCGCGGCAGCGCGAAGCAGATCAGCGCACTGGCACCGGCCCGCCGGGCCGCGTCGATCCGGTCGTGCAGCATGCTGCCCCCCTCGTCGAGGACCCGGACGTCGGGGTGCACCTTGGCGGCGAAGTATCCGAAGCCCCGAGCCTGCGAGGACGCCGCGCGCAGCCCGAGCACGAGCAGGGGCCGCGAGGCGGCGAGGAGCCGGCCGGCCCGTTCGACGGGCCCGGGATCGGCGAGCAGTTCGGCAAGGTGGCGCAGGTTCTCGATCTCGCCGAGCACCGCCTGCTGGTACTCGTTGTACGTGTCCTCCCCCTCGCCCTCGGCGGGCCCGGCCGGGGCGACCTCGCGCAGGTGCTTGCGCAGCGCGGGATAGCCGTCGAACCCGAGGGCGACGGCGAACCGGGTGACGGAGGGCTGGCTGACCCCGGCCAGTTCGGCCAGTTCCACGCTGGAGAGGAACGGAGCGTCGCCGGCCCTGCGCACCATCGAGTGCGCGATGCGCCGCTGCGTGGGCGTGAGCCTGCGCCCTTCGAACAGCTGCTGCACACGCGCGGCCGGGCTGCTCCCGCTCATGCTGTCCCCTCGGTAGATCGGCCGTGCCGGGATCCGGCACCGACGAATCCATTCAGCCAGTAAGCCGTCTGCATGTCCATATGCAGCCGCTCCGTGGACGGGCCGCCGGCGCGGCCCCTAGGGGGAAACAGGGGGGTTAGCCCCACTGACCCGGCTGCACCCGCTTCGTACCGTGGAACCATGGACGCACCCGACACCGAGCTCAAGAAGGAGCTCAAGGCCACCCTGCAGGCCCGCAGCGAGCTGGGGGCCGAGTACGAGTCCGCGCTCGTCGAGTCGTTTCTCGAGAAGGTCGAACAGCGCCTCGACGGCACGCTCGACCGCCGGGTCCGGCGCCATTTCGCCGAGCAGCAGATCAGCGTCGCCCGCGGGGCGCGCACCCCGCAGCCGCCCCTGGGGACCTTCGGTGAGCGTTTCGGGTTCGGGATCATCTCCCTGATCCTGGCGATCCCGCTGTCCGCCATCGGTGTCGCGAACGCGGGAATCGAAGGGCTCGTCGTGGCCTGGCTCGGCATCGTCGGCGTCAACGTCGTCCAGGCCGTCCACAGCGGGCGGCTGTTCGCGCGCAGGGAGAACGAGCGGCGGACGACGTCCGACTGGGAGGACTGAGCGCCTCAGGCCTGACGGGTCGGCAGCACGACGACCTGGCGGAGGTTGATGTGGCGTGCGCGGCTGGTCGTGTACGCGATCAGGTCGGCGATCTCGTCGCTGGAGAGCCCGCCGAGCGCGTCGAACATGCCGTCCAGCTGACCGCTGAGTTCCGCGTTGTCGACATGGCCGGCCAGCTCGGAGTCGGTGAGGCCGGGCTCGATGTTCGTGACGCGGACGTCGCGCGGGCCGAGTTCGGTGCGCAGTGAGGCCGACAGGTACGTGAGCGCGGCCTTCGTGGCCCCGTACACGGCGTAGTTGGGGAACGTGACGTGCGCGCCGATCGACGAGATGTTGACCAGGTCGGCGGTGCGGCCCCCGGCGGCGGCCGCCACCAGGCCGGCCGTGAAGGCCCGGATGACGCGCAGGACACCCGTCACGTTCGTGTCGAGCATCCGCTGCCACTCGTCGGCACGGCCCGCGTCCACCGGGTTCGGCAGCATCACACCGGCCGCGTTGACCACCAGGTCCACCGGGCCGAACTCCGTACGCACCCGCTGGGCGGCGGTGTCCACGGACGCCTGGTCGGTGACGTCGGTGACCACGACGAGTGCCTGACCGCCCTCGGCGGTGATCTTTCCGGCGAGCTCCGTCAGCCGGTCCTCCCGGCGGGCCAGCAGCGCCACCCGTACCCCGTGGGCGGCGAGCAGCCGTGCCGTCGCGTGGCCCATGCCGCTGGCGGCTCCGGTGATGACCGCGGTGCGGCCGGCGAGCGTTGCGTAAGACATGTCGGTACTCCTGGGCGCTGTTGCCCGGGGCGTCTCCCCGGGCCGGTCCCCACTCTGTGACGGCGCGCCGCGGCTACCCAGGGGTGCGTCTTTCCTGGGTCCGGCAGTACCAGGACGGGAACCGGCCGGTCTTCTACGCTCGGCTCCATGGACGGCGACCTCGGAGACTTCCTCCGCTCACGACGAGCCCGTATCCGGCCCGAGGACGTGGGGCTGAACTCCTACGGCCGCAGGCGCGTGCCCGGGCTCCGCCGTGAGGAGGTCGCCCAGCTCGCCGGGGTCAGCGTCGACTACTACATCCGGCTGGAACAGGGCCGCGGCCCCAGCGTCTCGGACGCCGTGCTCGACGCGATAGCCAGGGTGCTCCGGCTGGACGGGACGGAGCACGCCTACCTGCGCACGGTGGCCCGCCCCGCACCGCGCAAGGCCGCTCCGACCGCCGCACAGCGGGTACGGCCGGGACTGCGGCTGCTCCTGGACACGCTCGACCCGGCGCCCGCCTTCGTCCTGGGCCGCCGGATGGACGTCCTGGCGTGGAACGCGCTGGGTGACGCGGTCGTCGGCTTCTCCCGGATGGCCGCCGACGAACGGAACATGCCGCGGCAGACGTTCCTCGAACCGGCGGCGCGGGAGCTGTACCCGGACTGGCCGGCCGTGGCGGCGGAGACGGTCGCGCATCTGCGCCTGGACGCGGGACTTCACCCCGACGACAAGCGGCTCGCCGCCCTGGTCGGCGAACTGTCCATGAAGAGCGAGGACTTCCGCCGGCTGTGGGCGGACCACCAGGTGCAGGCGAAGACGTACGGCGTGAAGAGGATCGACCACCCGGTCGTGGGCGGGCTGACGCTTCCGTACGAGACGCTCGGCGTGCCCGGCGACCCGGACCAGTCGCTGGTGGTCTACACCCCGGAGCCCGGTTCGGAGACGGCGGAGCGCATCGCCCTGCTGGCCAGAAAGGTGCAGGGCGGGGACGAGGAGGGTGCGCGCGGTCTCTGCGCATAGATGTGTCGCGGGGACCGCCGCACCCCCGGTTTCCCAGGGGGCGGGACGACGGCGGTCCCCGCGAAGGACGCGATCCGGGTCAGGGCCGGATCTCGCATCCGGGCGACGGTGGAGGTCCGGGAGCCGCTCCGTAGTCCGTGTCGCCGTTTCGGTGCCGGCGGGTTTCCCTGCCGACACCCACTAATCTGCCCGAGCCGTGTTAAGCCGGTGCTGCGGCCACGTGTCGCGCTCGTACCGTTTTCACGAAGGGCGCGTTCCGGACCGCGTCACGCCTTGGTGCCGGGGGCCGGCGCCTCCTTGGCGAGGAACGCCAGCAGGTCCTGCCGGCTGACGACACCCTTCGGTTTGCCCTCCACGAGCACGATCGCCGCGTCGGCCGCGCCGGTGCCGCCGAGCACCGCCATCAGGTCCTCGACCGGTTCGCCGGAGCCGACCTGCGGCAGTGGCGGCGACATGTGCTTCTCCAGCGGGTCGGTGAGCGAGGCCTGCTGGGCGAAGAGCGCGTTCAGCAGTTCCCGCTCGACGACCGACCCGATGACCTCGGCGGCCATCACGTCCGGGTGTCCGGCACCGGGCTTCACGATCGGCATCTGCGAGACGCCGTACTCGCGCAGCACGTCGATCGCCTCGCCGACGGTCTCCTCCGGGTGCATGTGGACGAGCGTCGGGATCGGGCCCGCCTTGTAGTCGAGGACGTCGGCGACACGGGCGGACGGGCCGGTGTCCTCCAGGAAGCCGTAGTCGGCCATCCACTCGTCGTTGAAGATCTTGCTGAGGTAGCCGCGGCCGCTGTCCGGCAGCAGGACGACGACCACGTCGTCGGGTCCGAGCCGCTTCGCGACCTCCAGGGCGCCCACGACCGCCATGCCGCAGGAACCGCCGACCAGCAGCCCCTCCTCCTTGGCGAGGCGGCGGGTCATCTGGAAGGAGTCCTTGTCGGACACGGCGACGATCTCGTCGGTGACCGTCCGGTCGTACGCCGACGGCCAGAAGTCCTCGCCGACGCCCTCGACCAGATACGGCCGGCCGGAGCCGCCGGAGTAGACCGAGCCCTCCGGGTCCGCGCCGATGACCTTGACGGCGCCGCCGCTGGCTTCCTTCAGGTAGCGGCCGGTGCCGCTGATCGTGCCGCCGGTGCCGACCCCCGCCACGAAGTGCGTGATCTTCCCGTCCGTCTGCTCCCACAGTTCGGGACCGGTGGTCTCGTAGTGGGAGCGCGGGTTGTTCGGGTTGGAGTACTGGTCGGGCTTCCAGGCTCCCGGCGTCTCACGGACCAGCCGGTCCGAGACGTTGTAGTACGAGTCCGGGTGCTCCGGGTCGACCGCCGTCGGGCAGACGACGACCTCGGCACCGTAGGCGCGCAGCACGTTGATCTTGTCCGTGGACACCTTGTCCGGGCAGACGAAGACGCACTTGTAGCCCTTCTGCTGCGCGACGATCGCCAGGCCCACGCCCGTGTTGCCGCTGGTCGGCTCGACGATCGTGCCGCCGGGCTGCAGCTCGCCGCTCTGTTCGGCGGCCTCGATCATGCGCAGGGCGATCCGGTCCTTGACCGAACCGCCGGGGTTGAAGTACTCGACCTTGGCCAGGACCGTCGCCTGGATGCCGGCCGTCACACTGCGCAGCCTCACCAGCGGGGTATTGCCTACGAGACTGATCATCGAATCGTGGAATTGCACCGTGTACTCCGGGGTCTCCGAGATGGTGCCGCAAGAGTATGCGTACGGGCACGAGATTGGGCGAAGCGATTGAACGACGGCCACTTGGGGGCAGTTAGCTCTGTGTACGGCGGTAGGGCAGTACGGCAAGGAGGAGGTGGACCGGACTGTGTCGAGGGCAAGGGTGGCACGGCGGATCGCGGCGGGCGCGGCGTACGGCGGTGGCAGCATCGGGCTGCTGGGCGCCGCAGCGGTGGGCGTCCTGCTGGCGGAGGTCCAGCTGGCGAAGCGGCAGGTGGGAGGCGGCACCGCTCCGGTGCCGCCGAGCGCGGACGGGCGGTACGGGGTGGCGTTCGCGGGCCCTGCGGACCCGCTGCGGTTCGGGCTGCTCGGGGACTCCACGGCGGCCGGGCAGGGGGTGCGCAGGGCCGGGCAGACTCCGGGGGCGCTGCTCGCCTCGGGGCTCGCGGCGGTGTCGGAGCGGCCGGTGGATCTGCGCAACGTCGCGCAGCCGGGGGCCAGGTCGGACGATCTGGAGCGGCAGGTCTCGCTGCTGCTCGCGGACCCGGCCCGAGTGCCGGACGTCTGCGTGATCATGATCGGCGCCAATGACGTGACGCACCGGATGCCCGCCACCCAGTCGGTGCGCTGTCTGACAACGGCGGTGCGCAGGCTGCGTACGGCGGGGGCCGAGGTCGTCGTGGGCACCTGCCCGGACCTGGGCACGATCGAGCCGGTCTACCAGCCGCTGCGGTGGATGGCCCGCCGGGTGAGCCGGCAGCTGGCGGCGGCGCAGACGATCGGTTCGGTGGAGCAGGGCGGACGCACGGTGTCGCTGGGCGATCTGCTGGGCCCGGAGTTCGAGGCGAACCCGCGGGAGCTGTTCGGCCCGGACAACTACCACCCGTCGGCGGAGGGGTACGCGACGGCGGCGATGGCGCTCCTGCCGACGCTCTGCGCGGTGCTCGGCCTGTGGCCGGAGACCGACCGGCTGGACGGGGCGCGGCGCGAGGACATGCTGCCGGTGGCCAAGGCGGCCTCCCAAGCGGCCAAGGAGGCCGGTACGGAGGTCACCGGGGCCCGGGCGCCCTGGGCGCTCCTCAAGCACCGCAGGCGGCGGCGTCTGCCCGCGGCGACGGAGCCGCACCCACACCCGCACCCGGAGATGCACGGGGAGGCGGGCGGCTCGACGCGGGTGGAACGACGCCCGGGCACCGGCACCGACACCTCGCCGCGGCATGCCTGAGGGGGCGCCCCGAGGGGGCCCGCAGTGCATGCCGTGCAGGGACCGGCAGGGCGTGCCCTGCGGGGGCCCCGCGCCCTTCCCGTCCGACTCCCACTCGACGAACTGAGCGGTTGCTTAGAAAAGAGGCCCGCATCACACGCCCTGTCGGGTGACCTCAGCAGTACGTCCGGGTAACTTCCAGAGCAGTCCTGCCAGACAGCCTTCCAGCCCTCATGGAGCCGCGTGATGCCCGAAGCCGTGATCGTCTCTGCTGCCCGTTCGCCCATCGGCCGGGCCTTCAAGGGTTCGCTGAAGGACCTGCGCGCGGACGACCTGACCGCCACGATCATCCAGACCGCCCTCGCCAAGGTCCCCGAGCTGGACCCGCGGGACATCGACGACCTGATGCTCGGCTGCGGCCTCCCCGGCGGCGAGCAGGGCAACAACCTGGGCCGCATCATCGCCGTGCAGATGGGGATGGACCACCTTCCCGGCTGTACGGTCACGCGCTACTGCTCGTCCTCCCTGCAGACCAGCCGCATGGCGCTGCACGCCATCAAGGCCGGCGAGGGCGACGTCTTCATCTCCGCCGGTGTGGAGATGGTGTCCCGCTTCGCGAAGGGCAACTCCGACAGCCTGCCGGACACCCGCAACCCGCTCTTCGCCGACGCCGAGGCCCGCACCGCGGCCCGCGCCGAGGAGTCCGGTGCGAGCTGGCACGACCCGCGCGAGGACGGCCTGGTCCCGGACGCGTACATCGCGATGGGGCAGACGGCGGAGAACCTGGCGCGGATCAAGGGCGTCACCCGTCAGGACATGGACGAGTTCGGCGTCCGCTCGCAGAACCTCGCCGAGGAAGCCCTGAAGAACGGCTTCTGGGAGCGCGAGATCACCCCGGTCACGACCCCGGACGGCACGGTGGTCTCCAAGGACGACGGTCCGCGTGCGGGCGTCTCCCTGGAGGGCGTGCAGGGCCTGAAGCCGGTCTTCCGCCCCGACGGCCTGGTGACCGCGGCCAACTGCTGCCCGCTCAACGACGGTGCCGCGGCGCTCGTGATCATGTCCGACACCAAGGCGCGCGAGCTCGGCCTGACCCCGCTGGCACGGATCGTCTCCACCGGCGTCTCCGGCCTCTCCCCCGAGATCATGGGCTACGGACCGGTCGAGGCGAGCAAGCAGGCGCTGAAGCGGGCCGGGCTGACGATCGACGACATCGACCTGGCCGAGATCAACGAGGCGTTCGCCGCCCAGGTGATCCCGTCCTACCGCGACCTGGGCCTGCCGCTGGACAAGGTCAACGTCAACGGCGGCGCCATCGCCGTCGGCCACCCCTTCGGCATGACCGGCGCCCGGATCACCGGCACGCTGATCAACAGCCTGCAGTTCCACGACAAGCAGTTCGGCCTGGAGACCATGTGCGTGGGCGGCGGCCAGGGCATGGCGATGGTCATCGAGCGGCTGAGCTGATCCGATCCCGGCCGGGCCGACCCGGCCGCGCCGGACCGAGCCGGGCCGGGCCGGAGTGCACCGCGGGGGCGCCCCCGCAACCGCTCACGTTTTCGTGACGCTCCGGATCCGCCGGATCACCGGCCATCGGCGCCCGCCGGGCCCACACCGCCTTCCGGGCCCTCCGGCCGGACGAAGTGGCCGGTTCCGAGCCCCGACCGTGACCGAATCTCCCCCAGGATGTGACCTATCTCCTGGGGGAGAGTCATTCCCGCAGGTCACACCCACATCAGGGCTAAACCCCGGGCACAAAGACCTGTCCAATTCGTGACGTAATGCACTGACACAGGGTGCCGGTACAGGACAAGCTGATGTAGGAAGTCGGGGGATCGATTGAAACCGGGAGTATGTCAGTGAGCGCCATGCCTCTTGCCCTGTTGCTGACCACCGCCGCTGCCACGGCCGTGGGTGCTGCCGCTCTGCACGCCGCTCACGGGCTGCGTCAGCAGGTGGCCGCCCTGCGGAGGGAGCTGGCCGACGGCCGCGCCCACAGTGCGGCCGTACCCGCTCAGAGCCGTAACGAAGCCACCCCTGCCGCCGAAATACGCGCGGCGGTCGCCGAGGCGCTGGCCGAGGAGCGGGAGCGCGAGCTCGCCGAGGCCCGGGCCTTCTGGGCCACGCAGGAGGCGCGCGACGCCGCCGATGCCCCGTCCCTGCTGGGCGGGCTGGCCGGGCTGGGCGAGGACGCCCCGTTCTTCATGCCGCGCCAGAGCGACTTCGCCGGGCTGGAGTCGATGGACCTCGACGCCACCGAGGCGTTCGAGGAACTGACGGAGCTGGCCGAGCTCACGGAACTGGCCGACATGGCCGAGCTCCCGGAGACCGCCGAGTTCGCCGAGGACTCCCCCGAGCTGGCCGCGGCACGCCGCCGCCACCCCTCGCACCCCGACTTCGTGCCGGTGCAGACGCCCGTCGTCACCGACCACGAGCGCACGGTGAACCGCCTGGAGGAGCTGGCCGACAGCCGGACCGAGCTCTCCGACGTGCGCCCCGGCCCGCTGGGCACGCTCGACGTGTACGTCTTCGCCGACGGCACCACGCTGTGTATGACCCCTGGCCACCGCGAGACGGCCGAGCAGCTGGCCGCGTCGCTGCGGGCCGGTGAGCACCCCGTGCTCCTGGGCGGCTCCGGCGTCTCCGGCGCGTACGCGCTGACGTTCTCGTGCGGCAAGGACAACGTCTACATACTGGCCGACCGCGTCATAGCGAGCTTCTAGCCCGCGGACCGGTCTCCGGCCCCACCCCCGGGCAGAGCGGCCCTCGCCGGCCGCTCCCCCAAAACAGCGCCCCTGCGGGGAAAGCCCGCGAACGTCCCGCGCGCACCGCTCAAGCGAACGCCCGCGCCGCCGCTCCCTCGACGAACTGCACGGCCTCGTCCAGCTCCACGGACGGGGCCATTTCCAATGCCACGGCCAGATCCCGCCCCGCGACGGCGAGTTGGTCGCCGATGGCGAAGATCCCGGCATCCGGCATGATCCGCGGCTCCCGGCCCGGCGCCTCGACGCGCTGGGCCCGCACCGCCAGCTCCCTGGCCGCGACCAGCCCCTCTGCCGCCGCCCCCCGCTGCAGCCTGCTCTGCGGGGCGGCGCGCAGCCGGTCGGCGAATCGGTCCACGGCGGCGATCAGGGGCGTCGTATCAAGCACCCCGCGACCCTACGCGCCCCTGCCCGGACAACGGAAACGGCCCGCAGGCTCCGTGGAGGAGCCTGCGGGCCGTCCGCGATCGGCGGGCGTGGTGACTAGTCGTCGCCGCTGAGGATGGAGAGCAGGCGCAGCATCTCCAGGTAGATCCACACCAGGGTCATGGTGAGGCCGAAGGCCGCCAGCCAGGACTCCTCGCGCGGAGCGCCGTAGGCGATGCCGTCCTCGACCTGCTTGAAGTCCAGGGCCAGGAAGCACGCGCCGAGGATGATGCCGATGACACCGAAGAGGATGCCGAGGCCGCCGCTGCGGAAGCCCAGGCCGTCACCGCCACCGAACGCGGCGAACAGCAGGTTGACCACCATCAGGAGCATGAAGCCCATGGCGGCGGCCATCACGAAGCCGTAGAACCGGCGGGTGACGCGGATCCAGCGCATCTTGTACGCGAGCAGCACACCGGCGAAGACACACATGGTGCCCATCACGGCCTGCATCACGACGCCCGGCCCGATGTACGTGCTCACCGCGCTGGAGATGACCCCGAGGAACACGCCCTCGAAGGCCGCGTACGAGATGATCAGCGCGGGGACGGGCTTGCGCTTGAAGGACTGGACGAGCGACAGCACGAAGGCGATGATCGCGGCGCCGATGGCGATGCCGTACGACTTGCCCAGGTTGGCCTCGTCGACCGGCAGCAGGGCCCAGGCGAGCACGGCACCGAGCACGACCGTGCCCAGTGTCAGCGCCGTACGGGTGACGACATCGTCGATCGTCATCGCACCGGAGCGCGCCGGCGCCTGCGGGGCGCCGTACTGGGTGTCCTGCTGGGCGTAGGGGTTGGTGGCGTACGGGTTCGGGGCGGTGCCCTGCGCGTACGGGTTGGCACCCGCTACGGGGGCCCCGGCCTGCGGTGACGCGTTGAAGCCCGCGTGACCGTTGTCGCGGCTGAAGCCCCGTCGCGAGAAGACCGGGTTGCTGCTCCTCATCTCACTCCTCCATGGCCACCCAGCGTGGCCTTGGAACAAGAGTAATGGGTAGGCAAAACAAACTCCCTAGTGCCAGGGGAGGATCTTTCCGCGATCGGCGCACGGGCCGCGGTCACCCCGCCTCCCGCGCCGCACGCTCCACCCGGTCGCGATGACCCGCCCACCACGCGGAGTCGCCGGGGGCCGTGTTGCGGCCCTTCTCCCGCTGGCCCGTGGCCCCGTCGACCAGCTCCCGCACGACGTCGGCGTGCCCCGCGTGGCGCTGGGTCTCGGCGACCATGTGGACGAGGACCCGGTGGAGGGTCAGCTCCTTGCCCTCGCCCCCGGGGAGCAGACCCGTCGCGTCGAGGTCCAGCGCTTCGATCGTCGCGTCGGAGTGGGCCCACACCCGGCGGTAGCGCGCGACGATCTCGTCGCGGGTCTCGTCGGCCCTCGCCCAAAGGTCCGCGTTCGGCTCGGCGTCACCTGCGATCCAGAGCTCCGGCGCGTCGGCCGGGCGTCCGAAGACGTCGCCGAAGTAGAAGCCCTCGGCTCCGGTGACGTGCTTGACCAGGCCCAGCAGATTGGTGCCGGTGGAGGTCATGGGCCGCCTGATGTCGTACTCCGACAGTCCTTCCAGCTTCCACAGGAACGTGTCGCGGGCGTCCCGCAGATACAGGTGCAGGTCCTTCTTGTAGCCGGTCACCCGATCCGCCTCCTGGCCTGTGCTGGTCATGACGCCACTCTGCCGGGCGCCCGGGCCGTGCCCAACGGCTTTTCTCCCTTGCCCCCGGCACACGGGGAGAAGCAATCGGCGCAAGCGCTTGATCTGGAGCGCGCTCCAGATCCGAGGATGGGCGGCATGGATACCAAAGACCCCCTGATCGTCCTCGGAACCATGGACTTCGGCACCCGCGTCCCCCAGGACAGGGCCTTCTCGATCCTCGACGCCTTCGTAGCCGGTGGCGGCGGCTGGCTCGACACCGCGAACTGCTACTCCTTCTGGACCGACCCCGCCGGTGTCGGCGGCGCCAGTGAACGCGTCATCGGCGCGTGGCTGAAGGCACGCCCGGGCGCGCGCGACACCGTGCGGATCGCGACGAAGGTCCGCCACAACCCGCTCGTCCCGCACGCTCCGGAAAGCGCCGAGGGGCTCTCGGCGCGCGCCGTTCACGCCGGTGTGGAGGAGAGCCTGGCGCGCCTCGGAGTCGACCACGTCGATCTGCTCTGGGCCCACGCCGAGGACCGCACCGTGCCGCTGGAGGAAACGGTCGGAGCCTTCGGCGAACTGGTCGCGAAGGGAGTGGCCCTGCGGATCGGGGCGGCGAACCATGCCGCCTGGCGCGTCGAGCGCGCCCGGTCGCTGGCCCGGGAGCAGCGCGTGGAACCGTGGACGTGCCTGCAGCTGCGCCACTCGCTCGTCCAGCCGCGCCCGCTCACCCCCGTCGCGGAGGGCGGCCACCGCCTGCTCACCGCCGAGGATCTCGACCTCGCGCGGTCGGAGGGGCTCGCTGTGTGGTCGTACAGCTCTTTGATGTGGGGTTCCTACGTACGCGCGGACAAGCCGCTTCCGTCAACCTATGATCACCCCGGAACCACTCGGGTGCTCGCGGTCCTGGACGACGTCGCCGACGAGCTCGCGGCCACGCGGAACCAGGTCGTCCTCGCATGGCTGATGCGGCAGGGCATCGACCCCATCGTCGGGGCAAGCCGGGTGGAGCAGATCGAGGAGGCACTCACCGCACGCCGTGTGCGGCTCGGTGCCGAGCACCTGGCACGTCTCGCCGGAGCACGGTAGCGGCGGTGGCAGAAGGAGCCCCCATGACGACTCTCGCCCCGGCGGCCGCCGCCGACCGCACCGGTGTCTCCATCGACACCCTCCGCTACTACGAGCGCGAAGGGCTCATCGGCCCGATCCGGCGCTCAGGAGGCGGACGCAGGGAGTACACCGAGGACGACGTCTTCTGGATCGGTCTCGTCACGTGCTTCCGCGAGGCCGGTCTCGGCATCGCGGACCTGCGGGAGTTCGTCGCCCTCCTGCGCGCCGAACACCCCCCGCAGGAGCGAGTCGCCTTCCTGCGCGAGCGCCGTACCGCACTGGAGCAGCGAGTGGCAGCGCTGCACCGGGCCATGGGGGTCCTCGACGACAAGATCGCCTACTACAGCTGAGTCCGACCGGGAGCCGCTAATCCTGCGACCCGGCCGCCGACGCCTCGGCCAGACGCTCGAACGTCTCGTTGAGCACCGCTCTGCGTTCGTCCTTGTACTCCGGCTTCGGTTCCAGGCCGTCGATCGTCGCCTCCCACACCGCCAGGAACGTCTTCTGCCAGGCCCGGATCACCTCGGGCGCCGGGAGCGTCACGCCCACCCAGCCCTGCCGGTCCAGGACGAGCAGCAGTTCCAGGTTGCACGGGACGGTCACGCCCCAGTACTCGTCCGGTTCGAGCTCCACCGGGTCACCGGCCATCGCCTCGGTCACCTCGGCCACCAGCCGGCCGACCAGGTCCCCGAGGTGGTCCGCCGCCGTGTCGCTGTCGAAGTTGCCCGCACCCCATGTGCCCACTGTTCCGCCTCCGCGCTGTGCTGTCGCCGTCGCTTCCGTACGCATCACAGCAGAGGGCACTGACAACCGGAGGACAGCCGGTGGGCCGGACGTCAGTCGAACAGGTTCTGCGGGAAGTCCGTGAGGAACATCAGCAGCACGAGCCCCATCAGCAGCAGCGAGACGGCTCCCTCGGCCAGCGCGGCGCGCGGGCTGCCGGCCAGGGTGGCCGTCCGGTGCGGGTCGGCGGGGTCGTAGCGGACCGTGACCCGCGCCCCCTCGTGGAAGCGCTTGTTGCCGGTGTTCCGGAACTCGACCCATTCCCCGTTCTGCGCGGTGAACGCGAACACGTGCCAGGACCGCCGGTCGCCCGACGAGCCCGTCGCCGTCTCCCGCTCGTCCACCCGGACACAGCGCGCCGGGGCGGACACGCCGGAGCGTGCGCCGCGCAGTTGCTGGAGGGTCCGGCCCAGGGATCTGAGCGCCACCAGCGCGACCACACCGATGAGTACGAGCGACGTGTCCATCCGAGTCCTTCTAACCGTTGCGCAGCCTGTCGACGAGGAAGCCCACCGCACAGCCAACCACCAGGACCACCAGCTGCACCAGGAACGTGATGACGGTGAGATCACTTCCCTGGGAGAGGAAGATGACCAGCTGGAGGACGACGGCGGGGGTGAACGCCGCGATGAAGTGCCGTACCTGCGACTCCCGTGACGCGCCCTGGTGCACGGCCGCCGCGGCCCACACACCCAGCGCGACACAGGCCGCGGACGGCAGGTGCAGCAGCAGGACGGTGCGGACCGGTGAGGCCATGGTGGAGACGTCGTCGCCCGTGATGACGTCCCAGACGAGCACGGCGAGGACCAGCTGCGTCACCAGCGTCACCACGATGCCGGCGGCCCAGGGCAGCATGAGGTTCATCAGCCGCGGCCGGTCGTGGGCGGGTGCGGCGGCGTACCCGCGGTGTGCGTCGTATCTGGACATTCGGCTGCCTCTTCGTCGTCGCCCGGCGTTCGGGCGTCAGGTCCGGCCCGGGGAAGTCCGGACAGGACCTAGTTCACCTGGATGCTGTCGACGATCTTCGTCCGGTCCGCGTCACTGAGCTTGCCCTGCTGGGCGTCGATGCGGACGGAGTAGATCTTTCCCTCGGAGTCGACGCCCGTGATGACCACGCCGTCGACCGTCGCGCCCTTCGGGGGCGACTGCGGCACTCCCGTACCGGTGTAGGTGAAGTCGATGCGCTTGGCATCCTTCGCACCCTCGATGCCCACGTCCTTGGTGCTCTTCACCTCGGTGGTCGCCATGAGGAGCGCCCGGCCGACCGACGCGGCGTCGTCACCGGTCGAGGCGTTGGCGAAGCCGCTCTGGATCGACACCTTCACCGTCGGCCGGTCCCCCTCGCTCTGCAGGGCCGCGGCGTCGTTGAGCTTGCCGCGCTCCGCCTTGCTCTGCTCGGTGAGGCCCGGCGGGTAGGCGAGCGACACCGTGGGTCCCGCGAGCTTCTTCCAGCCGCTGGGCGCGGCGGGCGCGGCCGTGTCCGATCCCTTCTCCCCGCCGCACGCGGCGAGCATCAGGCCGGCGGTGAGGACGGCGGTCGTGACGGCGGCAGTCCGCACCGTCCGCCGGACGGAAGGCTTGCTCATGATCAGGTCTCCTTGCACCGGTGAATCACTTGGCACAGTAGCTGTACGGGAAGAACGAGCGCTGGCCTCCGGAGGGAGCCCCGAGGAACTCGGCCTTCGTCAGGCTCTTCTCCGACTCGGAGGTGGTGTAGGCGCCGTTGATACCGGCGATCTCCAGGTTGATGTCGAGGCCGATCTCCTCGGACGAGGACGAGCCGTCGTACTCCTGCTTGCTGACCTGGCCGTGGTTGAACGCGTAGTGGCCGAACGGGTCGCCCGCTCCGGGGTCCTTGGTCGGTACCGGCGTCCCGGTGAACAGGTAGTTGAAGGCGCTGTTCATGCCCTGGCCGGAGAACATCTGAGCCTTGATGGCGTCGGACTCGGCCTGGGTCATGTTCTTGTCGTCCAGGGGGACCGTGGTGGTGATGACCTGGGTGGTCGTCCCGCCGCCCTTCTTGTTGCCGTTCACATCGCCCTTGAGACCGGCGTTCGCTTCCGCCTTGCCCTCCAGGGTCCGCGTCATCGTGATGCTCTTCACCTTGCCGGTCTTGCTGTCGACCGTGACGGTGATGGCACCCGCCGCCGACCCGGCGGCCTCCGCGCCCGCCTTGACCGGGCCGGCCTCACCCTTCGCGTACGCACCGCCGGTGGCCTTGGCCTGGTAGGTGTACGCGTCGGTGTTGTTGATGTGGTTCTGCGTCAGCGTGACTTCGTGCGACCCGGAGATCTTGACGCCGGCCTCGACGGTGGCACCGGGCTTCGGGGCCGGGGTGGTCGTGCCGTCCGGGTTCGTCGTGTCGGGGGCGTTCATCCCGGCGCCGAACTGGAAGCCGGCCTGGGCGGCGACTTCGAGGCTGATCTTCTGCGTGGTGATGTGCTTGTTGCCGAGCCTGTCCTCGATGTTGTCCTTGAGGCGGCTCTCCTTGGCCTTCGGCCCCTTGCCGAACCAGCTGGCGATCTCGGTGGACCCGCCGACGATCGGGCTGAGGTTGGAGAGCTTGTTCAGCCGGCTGAGCTTCTTGTACTCCTCCAGGTCCTTACGGAACTGGTCCGCTTCCTCCTGGCTGTCGAAGACCCAGGTGTCGCCCGTGGTGACGGTGAGGCCGGCGCCGATCTCGACCTTGTCCTTGCCCACGTCACCGATCTTGATGCGGGCCTTGGGCTTCTCCGTGCCCTTGACCGAGCCGGCGTCCGTGAAGGTGAGGGAGACCTGCTCGTCGTTGTCGTCGATCTTGCCGTCTTTGTTGACGTCCGTCTTGGCCTTGGTCGTCGTCTCCTCGAAACCGAACTCGCCGCCGAACTCGATGCCGAGCGTTTCGAACGAGACTCCGAACTTGCCGCCCTGCGTGCCGGACTTGGTCACCGTGGCGCAGGTGAGGGGCTCGAACTCGGCGTTGGGATCGCCGCTCGCCTCGCCTTCCTTGCCCCCGCCGCAGCCGGCGCTGCCGCCGCCGATCGACGAGACCAGGCACTGGATCCGGTCGGTGATCTTCCCGCCGAGGCCGGCCGCCGCCATACCGCCGATGAGGGCCACGACGACCAGAATGGTGCCGAGGTACTCGAACGCGGTGGCTCCCCGGTCACTCCATCTGCTGTTGGGTATGGGCTCCCGGTACCTCGGCATGGCTTGTCCTCCCGTATGGCCTTAGGGCAGGGAGGCTATGAGAGGTGAGGGGGTCCGGGCACGGGCCCGTGGGCCCAAATGCGGGGCCTCATTCCGGACGTACGAGCGACCGGCAGTGGGCCCCAGTGGGCCCGGGCAGGGCCGTGCGCGGATTTGGCGGAGCAGACGCGCGGGCCCTCAGCCGCTCACGGCACCGCCGGGTGCCTCAGTAACGGGGACCTTGCGGCGCGCTGCGCGCCGCCATGGCCAGCGCCACGACCCAGCCCACCAGGGTCCAGCCCAGGAACAGGTTCAGCACGAGGACGGAGCCCTTGTTCGGCACTCCTCGCGAGAAGGCGACCACCGCCGGCACGAAGTAGACCAGAGCGGCAACTATCAGCCCTAAGAAGACAACGATCACATTGGCGCTCATGTGGCCCCCCGCAGCGAACGGATGTGGAGATTCATTCTCCACGCCCGACCATGGATGTCCACAGTGTGTGAAACCTGATCACCGTTCGGTGACCGGATGCCGGTCCGGGCGGCAGGCCGCCGCTCGTTCCGTCGTCGTTCCCCGTGCGCGCGGTGGTGCCCGGAACCGGACTCGAACCGGTACGCCCCCGAGGGGCAGCGAGGTTTAAGCTCGCCGTGTCTGCATTCCACCATCCGGGCGTGGCGCGCGGCTCCGCGTTGGCACATGACCCTATCCGGGGGCTCCCCCCGGCCGGACGGACAGTGGCTCGATGTTGTCTTATTTTATTGATCGCTTGAGGGTCCGTCAGCACACGTGGGAGGCATAGTCACATGGCGGGGCGGCGTGGCGGGCGCGGCGGCCGCGTATCCGAATTGACGGAAAGTCGCCGCACCCACACAGCCGATTCGCCAGGCGCGCGCCATGGATCGCCAGGGGCGCGCCACCCCTACCGGATGAGGCCGTCGTTGACGCACCTCAGCACGGGGTGCGCGCCCAGTGCCTCCGGGTCCGGCAGCACCGCTCCTGTGATCATGAACACCGTGCTCTCGCCGGGCAACAGCGTGACGAGCATCTCGTCCACCTGGGCCGCCGGGTCGAGCCGGTCGGGGAAGAGCGCGAGGTCCCGCAGGAGGGTGCGGGCCGTCACCTCGACGCGGTAGCCGGGCGCCTCGTCCCCGCACTCCGTCACCGAGACGTCGTACCGGGCGGGCGGCAGCGCGAGGCGGGTGTCCTCCTCGTAGAACTCCACCGCCCGGACGGAGCCGAGGCGTGCGACCAGGAGCTCACGGGTCCGGTCGGCCGGTTCGGCGACCGACGGTGGCAGCGGGACCCGGGTGACCGCGCGCGCGGCCGTGCTCACGACCACCTCCTCCTCGGCCAGCACCGCCCCGTCCAGACCGTGCCGGGTCAGCCGCAGCGTGCCGGTCCAGGGCTCGGGGGCGTCGTTGACGAGATGGACGGCGCCGTCGCGCACGGCGATCAGCCGGTCCGCGTACACGGCCCGCAGGGCGTACCAGAGCGGCTTGCGGCGGCCGCCGCCGTCGATCGCCGACCAGGAGACGACCGGCCAGCAGTCGTTGAGCTGCCACACGATCGTGCCCATGCAGTACGGGGTGTGGGAGCGGAAGTGGCGGATGCCGAAGGCGACCGCGCGCGCCTGGTTGAGCTGGGTGAGCCAGTGCCAGTCGTCGAAGTCCGCGCCGGGCTGCGGCAGGTGGTCGCCCAGGCCCCTGAGCAGCTTGGCGTTGCCGTCCTCGGCCTTCTGGTGGTGAGCCAGGAGCGGGGCGTCGGGGGTCAGCGGGCCGCTGATGGCGCGGCGCAGGGTGGCGTACGCGGGCGGGCCCTGGAAGCCGAACTCGGCGACGAAGCGGGGCACCCGGTCCGCGTAGGCCCGGTAGTCGGCCCGGTTCCACACGTCCCAGATGTGGATGGTGCCGTGTGCCGGGTCCTGCGGGTGGATGTCCTCGGTGCCGGAGTAGGGCGAGCCGGGCCAGTACGGACGGCTCGGGTCGGTCTCGGCGACGATCGCGGGGAGCAGCCCGTGGTAGTAGCCGTGGCCCCAGGTCCGGTCGCCGAGGTCCTTCTGCCAGCCCCAGTCGGCGTGGCCCTCCAGGTTCTCGTTGTTGCCGCACCACAGGACGAGGGAGGGGTGCGGGGAGAGGCGGGTGACGTTCTCCCGGGCCTCGGCCGCCACCTCGTCCCACAGCGGCTGCTCCTCCGGGTAGGCGGCGCAGGCGAACGGGAAGTCCTGCCAGACCAGCAGGCCCTTCTCGTCGGCCAGTTCGTAGAAGTCGTCGCTCTCGTAGAGGCCGCCGCCCCAGATCCTGATCAGGTTGACCCCGGCCGCGACCGCCTGGTCGAGGCGGTCGGAGATCCGCTGCCGGGTGACGCGGGCGGGGAAGCAGTCCTCGGGGATCCAGTTGACGCCGCGTACGAAGACGGGTTCGCCGTTGACGACGAAGCGGAACGCCTCGCGCTCCAGCGTGACGCCGCGGAAACCGGTCCTGAACCGCCGGACCTCCTCACCGAGGCGGACGGTGACGTCGTACAGGGGCTGCTCGCCGTGGCTGCGCGGCCACCAGAGCGCGGCGCCCGGGACGGACAGGGTGGCGGTGGCCCGGTCCTCGCCGGCGAGGACGGTGAACGCGGCACGCTCGCCCGCGACCTCCACGACGGCTTCCAGGGCCCCCTGGCCGGACCGGTCGACGTCGAGGGTGACGGTGAGGCGCGGCACCCCCGCGTCGTCGAGATCGGGCAGCAGGGTGACCGACGCGATCCGCGGGCCGCTCCAGGTCTCCAGCGCGACCGGCCGCCAGATGCCGGACGTGACCAGCGTCGGCCCCCAGTCCCAGCCGAAGTTGCACGCCATCTTGCGGATGAAGGCGTACGGCTCCGCATAGGCACCGGGCCGGTCGCCGAGCCGGTCGCGCAGCTCCTCGGCATAGGTGTACGGGGCGGTGAACCGTACGTCGAGGGTGTTGGCACCCTCGGCCAGCAGGGCGCGGACGGGGAAGCGGTGGCTGCGGTGCTGGTTGGCGGCGCGGCCCACCTCGATGCCGTTGAGAAGGACGGTGGCGACGGTGTCGAGGCCGTCGAAGCACAGGTCGGCGTGGTCGTGCCCGTCCGGCGTCCAGTCGAACGTGGTGCGGTACGTCCAGTCGGTGCGGCCGATCCAGCCGAGCCGGTTCTCGTTGTCGTCCAGGTACGGGTCGTCGATCAGCCCCGCCGCGAGCAGGTCCGTGTGGACGCAGCCGGGCACGGTGGCGGGGACGCCGCCTGTGGGGAGCCCCACGGGCACGGGGCTGTCCGCGCCGAGCGTCCAGCCGTCGTGCAGGGGCAGGTGGCGAAGGGTCACGCGGAGGTCCTTCCGCAGTCGGGGAGCTGGGCACAGGCGACGAAGTGGTCCGGCTCGGTCTCGTACAGATCGGTGTCCCGGTCCCCGCCCTCGTGGAAGGCGCAGCTCTCCAGCGGCTCGGGCGGGTCCCACGGGGTGTTGAGCCGGGGCACGGCGGCCAGCAGGGTGCGGGTGTAGGGGTGGAGCGGGTTGCCGAACACCTTCTGGGTGTCGCCGCGTTCGACGACCCTGCCACGGCGCAGCACCACGGTCTTCTCCGCCAGGTAGGTGCCGAGCGCGAGGTCGTGGGTGATGTAGAGGACGCCGAGGCCGCGTTCCTTGAGGGCGGCCAGGAGGTTGAGGACGTCGATGCGGGTGGAGGCGTCGAGCATGCTGGTGATCTCGTCGGCGACCAGGAAGCTCAGGTCGAGCAGGAGGGCGCGGGCGATGAGGAGGCGTTGCAGCTGGCCGCCGCTGAGCTGGTGCGGGTAGCGGCCGAGCACCTGTCCGGGGTCCAGGCGCACGTCCCGTACGGCCTTCTCGACGCGGCCGGCCCACTCCTGGTCGGAGACGCCCGGGTGGTAGGCGCGGCGGATCATGTCGAAGACGCGGTCGGCCCGGAAGACCGGGTTGTAGCAGGAGAACGGGTCCTGGAAGACGCCCTGGACGCGGCGGTAGAAGTCCTTACCGGGGCGGACGGGCCGGCCGTCCAGGGTGAGGCTGCCGGAGCTGACTCCGGTCAGGCCGAGGATCATCCGGCCGATGGTGGACTTCCCGCTGCCGCTCTCGCCGATGAGGGAGACGACCTCGCCTGGTTCGGCGGTGAAGGACACCCGGTCCACCGCGGTGACGGAACCGCCGCCGAACGCTCCGGCGCGGTAGGTCTTGGTGACGTGGTCGAGGGTCAGCATCAGGCCTTCCAGCATGCGACGGAGTGACGGGGGGCGATCTCCACGACCGGGGGTTCCTCGGCGCACTGCTCGTCGGCGAGCGGGCAGCGGTCGCGGAAGCGGCAGCCGGCCGGGGGGTTCAGGAGGGAGGGCGGGGCGCCGGCGATGCCCTTGAGGGGCTTGTCGGCGTACCGGGCGCCGACCTCGGGGAGCGAGCCGAGCAGGAGTTTGGTGTACGGGTGGCGCGGCGCGGTCGTCAGGACCTTGGTGGGCGCCTTCTCGGCGAGCTTGCCCGCGTACATCACCATGATCGAGTCGGCGATGTGCGAGGTGAGGCCGAGGTCGTGCGTCACGAAGATCATGCTGGTGACCAGGCCCTTGTCGCGCAGCCCGGTGAGCGCGCCGACGACGGCCCGCTGGGTGGAGACGTCCAGGGCCGAGGTGACCTCGTCGGCGATGAGGACGGACGGGTCGAGGAGGGTGGAGATCACCATGACGGTCCGCTGTTTCATGCCGCCGGACAGCTCGATCGGGTAGCGGTTCAGGACGTCGTGGTCCAGCCCCACCAGGTCGAGGCGACGGTGCAGTTCGGGCGTGTCCACGCTGACGCCGCGGGAGGCGAGCAGCTCGCGGATCATGCGCCCGATGCGCCGGGTCGGGTTGAGGGCGCTCATGGAGTACTGCGGTACGAGCGATATCCGGTGGAAGCGGAAGGCGTTCATCGCGCGGTCGTCGGCGACCGGCACGTCGTCCCCGTCGAGGGTGACGGTGCCGCCCGCGTGCCGCATCCGGCCGTCCAGGCGGATCAGCGACTTGCCGAGCGTCGTCTTGCCGCAGCCGGACTCGCCCGCCAGGCCCAGGATCTCCCCGTCGGCCAGGTCGAAGGAGACGCCGTCCAGGGCCCGGACCTCGCCGCGCAGGGTGCGGTAGTGGACCCGGAGGTCGGTCACGGTCAGGGTCATGTGCTCAGGCCTCCCCCGAGGTTGTCGGTCACGGTCGCAGTCATCTGCTCAGGCCTCCCGGAGCTTCGGGTTGAAGACCTCGTCGAGGCCGACGTTGGCGACGTAGAGCGCGCCGACGATCGCGGTGATCCCGGCGCCCGGCGGGACGAACCACCACCACATGCCGAGTTGGAGCGCGCTCCACTGCTGGGCGCTCTGCAGCATCATCCCGAGCGAGACGCCCTCGGTGGGGCCGAGCCCGATGAAGTCGAGGGAGGAGGCGATCAGGACGGACCCGCCGAAGAGCAGGATGAACATCATGAAGAGGTACGAGCTCATGTTGGGCGCGATCTCGCGGAAGACGATCCGCCAGGTGCCGCTGCCGCTGAGCCGGGCCAGGTCCACGAACTCCCGGGTGCGCAGCGAGAACGTCTGCGCGCGGATGGCCCGCGCCGCCCAGGGCCAGGAGGTGAGCCCGATGAACAGTCCCTGCACGGGGACCGAGCGGACACCGAGGTAGGCGTTGATGATCAGCAGCACGGCGAGCGCGGGCAGCACCAGGACCACGTTGGTGAGCATGTTGAGGATCTCGTCGACCGCTCCGCCGCGGTAGCCGGCGAGGAAGCCGACGAGCATGGCGATGACGGCGGCGATGGCCCCGCCGACGACGCCGACCAGGAAGGTGGCGCGCAGCCCGTGCACGAACTGGGCGTACACGTCCTGGCCGAAGGTGGTCGTGCCCATCCAGTACGTGCCGTCCGGCGGCGCGGCCTGCGGGCCCACGTACTCGTTGGGGTCGGAGCTGTCGAGGAGCGGCGGGCCGATGATGCCGACGAGCAGGAGCAGCACGACGACGGTGAACCCGATGAGGAGCTTGGGGTTGCGCACGGCGTAGTGGAGCGTCTCACGGCCGGGGCGGGCGGCGGCGGCGGTGGGTGCGGCGGTCTCGGCGGCCGGTTCGGGCACGGTGCTCATGACTGGCCTCCTGCCATGCCGGTGCGGGTGCGGGGGTCGACGACGACGTACACGATGTCGATGAGGAAGTTGGCGATCAGTACGCCGATGACGATGAACAGGAACGCGCCCTGGAGCAGGAAGAAGTCCTGGTTCTGGATCGCGGCCAGGATCAGCGAGCCGAGCCCGGGATAGGCGAACACGATCTCGGTGACGAGGGCCCCGGCCACCAGGACGCCCAGTTGGAGGGCGAGTCCGGTGATCTGGGGCAGCACGGCGTTGCGGAAGGCGTAGCGGCGGATGAGCCGCTGCGGTGCGCCGAGGGCCGACAGGTAGGAGGAGTAGTCGGACTCCAGCTCGTAGATGATCATGTTGCGCATGCCGATGGCCCAGCCGCCGAGCGCGACCAGGAAGAGCGAGAGGAACGGCAGCACCCAGTGCTGGAGCAGGTCCACGGCGAAGGCGGTGGACCAGGTCGGCTGGATGTCGAGGCTGTAGCCGCCGGAGAGCGGGAACCAGCCCGCCTTGGAACCGAGCGCCCAGGCGAGGATGACGGCGATCCACATGTACGGCATCGCGGTGAGCAGGTATCCGGCCGGCAGCACGGTGTTGTCGAGCACCTTGCGGCGGGCGGCCAGCGCCCCGGCCCAGTTGCCGACGAACCAGCTGAGCAGGACGGACGGGATCATCAGCCCCAGCGTGTACGGGAGTGCGTCGAGCAGCACGTCGGCGACGGGCTTGGGGAACACCCAGATGGACAGCCCGAAGTCGCCCTGCAGCAGGGCGCCCCAGAAGTGCAGGTACTGCTGCCAGACGGGCTCGTCGAAGCCGAACAGGTCGTTGTAGTAGGCGCGCATGGCCTCGACGGCCTCGGGCTGCGAGACCCGGGCCCTGGCCACCATGGCGGCGACGGGGTCGCCGGGCATGAAGCGCGGGATCATCCAGTTGACGGTGACGGCGACGACGAACGTCAGCGCGTAGATCAGAAGTTTGCGGGCGAAGTAGCGACGCAAGGGGGCTCCCGGGAGAGAGCCCCGCCGTACGGGCGGCGGTCAGGGCGGCGTGCGCACGGCGGGGCGGTCATGGAATCGAGAACGTCCGGCGCGCGGCCGGCCGCCCTCTCGGAACGGCCCGCGCGGAGCCGGTCCTTCTCGGAACGGCCGGCGACGCGGAGCCGGTCCTTCTCGGAGCGACCGACACGCGGCCGGCCGCCCTCTCGGAACGGCCGGCGCGGAGCCGGTCCTGTTCAGAACGGCCGTGTCACTTCACGGGCTTGATCTGGGTGAGGGCTTCGAAGCCGCCCATCTCCAGCCAGTTGCGCCACAGCGCCGGTGCGTACTTGGGCGCACCCGCGGCGTCCGACGGCCAGTTCGTCCAGCTCCCGGTGGTGGACTGGGCCCAGAGGCCGTTGTACCAGAGCGGAATGACCGGCATCTCCTTGAGCTGGATCGCCTGGATCTTCGAGATGACCTTCTTCATGCCCTCGACGTCATCCGTCTTCACCCCGCCGAGCTCCTGGACGAGCTTCCAGGCCTCCTCGTTCTCGTACCGGCCGAAGTTGACCGTGTTCTGCTGCTTCTGGACGGGCAGCTGGAACATGTACTCGTAGTACGTCCACGGGGTGCTGGACAGCTGGCGTTCGTTGTTGACGACCAGGTCGAAGTTGCCCTTGCCGCGCGTCTCGTTGAGGGCGTTCGCGTCGGGGAACTCGGTGGTGATGCTGATGCCCGCGTCCTTGGCGGACGAGGCGATGACCTTGGCGGCCTCCATCCAGTCGGTCCAGCCGGTGGGCACGGCCAGCTTCAGACTGATCTTGGAGCCGTCCTTGTTCTCCACCAGGCCGTCGCCGTTGGTGTCCTTGTACCCGGCGTCCGCGAGGATCTGCTTGGCCTTGTCGGTGTCGAAGGAGAAGCCCTCACGGGAGACCAGGTCCTGGTCGACGAACTTGTCCCACTGCGGGAGCAGACCGGTCGGGTTGGCGGGCTTGACCAGCTCGCCGTACACCCCCTTGACGATCTTCTCGGTGTCGACCGAGGCGGCGAGCGCCCGGCGGAAGGCCGCGTCGTTCATCGGCTTCTTCGTGGTGTTGGGCACCAGCCAGGCCGTGTTGGCGGAGAGCATGTAGGGCGGCTTGTCGTAGTACGAGACGACCTTCTTGCTCTTGATCAGCGAGGAGGCGCCGGGCAGGAAGTTGTTGCTGAGGTCCAGCTGGCCCTGACCCAGCTGCCCGATGACCACCTCGTTGCTCGGGTTGGACACGTCGACGATGTAGCGGGGCGCGGGCTTCATGGAGAGCGCCTTGACGCCCCACCAGTCGTCGCGCCGCTGCCACACGACCCGGTCCTGGGACTTGCTCTTGAGCGTGTACGCACCGGTGCCGACCGGCTTGTCGTTGACGCCGTCGAGGATCTCCTTCTCCGGGCGCTTGCTCCAGATGTGCTCCGGGACGATCGGCTGCCCGTAGAGGGTGAAGTCCCACTCCTGGTAGCGGGCCTCCTTGAAGGTGAAGCGGACCGTCGTGGCGTCCACCGCCTTCGCGTCCGACAGCCAGCTCCACAGGGTGTGGAAGGACGAGGCCTCGATCTTGCCGAGCCCGTAGGAGTACGCCACGTCCTTGGCGGTCAGCGGCTTGCCGTCCGACCAGGTGATGCCGGGGCGGAGCTTCACTTCGTACGTCTTGTCGCCGGTCCAGCTGCCCGACTCCGCCAGCCAGGGCGTCAGCTTGCCCTCGTTGGGGTCGAAGTGGAACAACGTCTCGTAGACCAGCCCCTTGGTGCCGGTGGCGTGGTCCCAGTTGTGCAGCGGGTTGTAGTTGGCCGGCGGCCCCCACTGCGTACCGGTGGTGTAGAGCGTCTCGTTGCGCGGGAGCGCGCCGCCCCCTCCGCCGCCCGTGCCGCCGGAGCCGCCCGCCGAGGAGCCGCCCCCCGTGCACGCGGTGGCGGCGAGTGCGATCACGGCGAGCGTGGCCGCGGTCCGTCCCCGGAATCCCGTGCCCATCGTCCCTCCTTCTCCCCGCCGTCATTGCCGAGCGGAGTTACTGAACCGGGTAAGTGCCGTGAAGCTAAGGCCGCCGGGAGGGCATGTCAAGAGTGCGGGAGCGCTCCCATCCCTTTATTTTCAGGGGCAGTTGAGCGATCATCGCTCCAGGAGAAGAGCCGTGTGCGAGAGGGCCGAAGTCCAAGGCGTTTCATGTAATACGAACCGGTTAAGCGAGGTCGCATTGCCCAGGCGCCGCCCCACGATCGCCGATATAGCCCGCCGGGCCGGGGTTTCCAAGGTCGCGGTGTCCTACGCCCTGAACGACCGTCCGGGCGTCTCCCCCACGACCCGCGCCACCATCAAGGCCATCGCCCATGAAATCGGCTGGCAGCCCAACAGTGCCGCCCGCGCCCTCACCCGCGCCCGGGCCGACACCGTCGGCCTCGCCCTCTGCCGGCCCGCCCGGCTGCTCGGCATGGAGCCGTTCTTCATGGAGCTGATCAGCGGCATCGAGAGCGAACTCTCGCCCCGCGGCTGCGCCCTGCTCCTCCAGGTCGTCACCGATCCGGCACAGGAACTGGAGGTCTACCGCCGCTGGTGGGGCGAGGGCCGGGTGGACGGCGTGTTCCTCGCCGATCTGCGCAGCTCCGACCCGCGCATCGAGGGCGTCACCGGACTCGGTCTGCCGGCCGTGGTGATCGGCCACCCCTCGGCGGCAGGCCCGCTGCCCTCCGTGTGGTCGGACGAGCACACGGCACTCCGCGACACCCTCACGTACCTGACCGCACTGGGCCACCGGTCCATCGCCCGGGTCGCCGGACTGCCCGGCCTCGACCACACGGAACTGCGCGACCGGGCCCAGGCCGGGATCTGCGCCGAACTCGGGCTCGGCGACCCGGTCATCGTCCACACCGACTACTCCGGCCAGGACGGGGCGCACGCGACGCGACGGCTGATCAGCTCCCCGCATCGCCCCACCGCCGTCGTCTACGACAACGACATCATGGCCGTGGCCGGTCTTTCGGTGGCCCAGGAGATGGGGCTCGACGTGCCGGCCGACCTCTCCCTCGTCGCCTGGGACGACTCCCAGCTCTCCCGGGTGGTCCGGCCGCCGCTCACCGCGCTGAGCCGCGACATCCCGGCCTACGGGGGCCATGCCGCACGCATCCTGTTGTCCCTGGTCACCGACGGTACGGCGGAGGGCTACGAGGACGCGGCGGCCCGGCTCGTCCCGCGGGGGTCGACGGCCCCGCCACGGTAGGCGGGGCGGGGCGGTCCCCGGACCCCATGTCATACCGCAGGAGGACGCGAAGGCCCTGGCGGTGCGACTCAAGGCTGGCCCCGGAACGGGCACCGGGAGTGACGACCGGCGGCCGGCCGGCGGAGACGATGGAGTGGTGCCCCTGTCCCGGGCCCCCGCCGCCCGGCGGGACCGCCGGACGGGCTCCCCGCCCCGTACGAACCCGACCCTGGAGTCTCCCGTGACCACCATGTCCACCGCTCACCGCGCCACCGCGGTGGCCGCCCGCGCCACGGAACTGTCGAAGGTCTACGGGGAGGGCGAGACCAAGGTGACCGCCCTGGACCGGGTCACCGTGGACTTCCCGCAGGGCGAGTTCACCGCGATCATGGGCCCGTCGGGCTCCGGCAAGTCCACGCTGATGCACTGCGTCGCCGGTCTCGACAGCTTCACCGGCGGTTCCGTGCGCATCGGCGAGACGGAGCTGGGGGCCCTCAAGGACAAGCAGCTCACCCAGCTGCGCCGGGACAAGATCGGTTTCATCTTCCAGGCGTTCAACCTGCTGCCGACGCTCTCCGCGCTGGAGAACATCACGCTGCCGATGGACATCGCGGGCCGCAAGCCCGACCAGGACTGGCTGCGCAAGGTCATCGACATGGTGGGCCTCGCCGACCGGCTGAAGCACCGCCCGACCGAGCTCTCCGGCGGCCAGCAGCAGCGCGTCGCGGTCGCCCGCGCACTGGCCTCCCAGCCCGAGATCATCTTCGGTGACGAGCCCACCGGAAACCTGGACTCCCGCTCCGGCGCCGAGGTCCTCGGCTTCCTGCGCAACTCCGTGCGCGAACTGGGCCAGACCGTGGTGATGGTGACGCACGACCCGGCCGCCGCCTCCTACGCGGACCGGGTGATCTTCCTCGCCGACGGGGCGATCGTGGACCAGATGATGCACCCCACCGCGGACGGGGTGCTGGACCGGATGAAGGCGTTCGACGCCAAGGGCCGCACCAGCTGAGCCCCGGCTCCTCCCCAGGGCCTCCGTCGCACCGCCTCCTGCCGTGCGACGCCCGGCCCATGCCCCCGTCCGGAACCCCTCACCCATCCCAGGACTGACAGCCATGTTCCGTACCGCCCTGCGCAATGTGCTCTCGCACAAGGCCAGGCTGCTGATGACCGTCCTCGCCGTGATGCTCGGCGTGGCCTTCGTCTCTGGCACCCTGGTCTTCACCGACACCCTCGGCAACGCCTTCCGCAACCAGTCGGCGAAGAGCTACGACGACATCGCCGTCGCCGTCACCACCTACGCCGACCAGCGCGACGAGAAGACCGCCGCCATCGACGCCGCCACCCTGAAGAAGATCCAGGAGCTCGACGGCGTCGCCTCCGCCACCGGCCGCGTCGACGGCTTCGCCGGAGTGGCCGACCCCGACGGCAAGCTGATCGGCAACGGCTGGTCCAACACCGGGTCCAACTTCGCCCCGGGCAAGAACGGCCAGGACGCCCAGTACACGTTCACCGACGGCTCCGGACCGACCGCCGCGGGCAGCGTCGCCCTGGACAAGGACACCGCGGAGAAGGGCGAGTACGAGGTCGGCGACAAGGTACGGGTCGCCACCAACGGTCCGGTGAAGGAGTACACCCTGTCCGGGGTCTTCACCACCGAGGACGGCGCGGTCAACGCCGGCGGCAGCCTGGTCCTGTTCGACACCCCCGTCGCCCAGCAGCTGTTCCTCCGGCCGGGCGAGTTCAAGGACGTCAACGTCGCCGCCGCGCCCGGCGCCTCCGACCAGCAGCTGCTGGCCGCCGTCAAGCCGCTGCTCCCCGAGGACGCCGAGGCCAAGACCGGCCAGGTCCGCGCGGACGAGCAGGCCGACCAGACCGAGAAGGCCCTCGGCAGCCTCAACAAGCTGCTGCTCGCCTTCGCGGGCATCGCCCTCTTCGTCGGCATCTTCCTGATCGCCAACACCTTCAGCATGCTGGTCGCCCAGCGCACCAAGGAACTCGCGCTGCTGCGCGCCGTCGGCGCCTCCCGCCGTCAGGTCAAGCGCTCCGTGCTGCTCGAAGCGGCCGTCGTCGGCCTGATCGCGTCCGTGGTCGGCTTCGCGCTGGGCCTCGGCCTCGCCACCGGTCTGCGTTCCGCGATGAGCCTGATCGGCGGGAAGATCCCCGCCGGACCACTGGTCGTCGCACCGGCCACCGTCATCGCCGCCTTCGGCGTCGGCGTCCTGATCACCGTGCTGGCCGCCTGGCTGCCGGCCCGCCGGGCCGCGAAGATCCCGCCCGTCGCGGCGATGAACAGCCAGTACGCGGTGGCCACGGTGAAGTCCCTGGTGCTGCGCAACTCGATCGGTGCCGTCATCACCCTGCTCGGCGGGGCGGCGGTCGTGGCCGGCGCGGCACAGGCCGGGTCGAACGGCCAGCTCCTCATCGCGGGCGGCTCCTTCCTGGCCCTGATCGGCGTCATCATCCTGATCCCGCTGCTGTCCCGGCCGGTGATCGCCCTGGTGCGCCCGCTGCTGCAGCGGCTGTTCGGGGTCTCCGGCAAGCTGGCCGCGCAGAACGCGGTCCGCAACCCGCGGCGCACGGGCGCCACCGCCTCCGCGCTGGCGATCGGCCTCACCCTCGTCACCGGCATCTCGGTGCTCGGCGTCACCCTCGGCCAGGCGGTCGACAAGGTGACGACGGACAACATCAAGGCCGACTACATGATCTCGATGGCCAGCGGCGACGCGCTCGACGAGTCGGCGCTCACCGCCCTGGAGAAGGCCGACGGCGTCACCGCCGTCTCGCCCCAGCAGGCGGTCTGGCTGGACATCGGCGACACCTCGCTCTCGGCGTCCGGTGTCACCCCCGGCGATGTGCAGAAGGTCCTCACCGTCGACACGGTCGCCGGCTCCCTGGACTCCCTGGGCAAGGGCGAGATCGCCGTCTCGGACAAGACCGCGAAGTCGAACGGCTGGAAGACCGGGGACACCGTCCCGGTCACGTACGAGGACGACAAGAAGGGCAAGCTGAGGATCGGCGCCTTCTACAAGGACAACGAGTTCCTCTCGCCGGTCCTGATCCCCCGTGAGGTCGTGGCCCCGCACCAGGCCCGTGCGGACATCCGCGAGATCTGGGTGAAGTCGGACGGCGGCGCGAGCGCGGCCAACGAGCAGGCGCTGGTCGACGCCCTGGGTGACAACCCCGGCATGAGCATCATGGACCGCAAGGACATCCGTGACATGTTCGGCGGCTCCATCAACCTCGCGATGAACATCATGTACGGGCTGCTGGCCATGGCGCTGATCATCGCGGTGCTCGGGGTCGTCAACACCCTGGCCATGTCGGTGTTCGAGCGTCAGCAGGAGATCGGCATGCTGCGGGCCATCGGCCTCGACCGGCGCAAGGTCAAGCGCATGATCCGGCTGGAGGCGGTGGTCATCTCCCTCTTCGGCGCGGTGGTCGGCATCGGGCTCGGCATGTTCCTCGGCTGGGCGATCGGGCAGACCGTGGCGGCCGAGATCCCGGAGTACGTCCTGGTCCTGCCGTGGGGCCGGATCGCGGTCTTCCTCCTGCTGGCCGCGCTGGTCGGGGTGCTCGCCGCCCTGTGGCCGGCCCGCAGCGCCGCGAAGCTGAACATGCTGACGGCCATCAAGACCGAGTAGCCCGGAACGGGACACGGAAGAGGGCCGGTACCCGCCACCGCGGGTGCCGGCCCTCTTCCGTGTCCCGGGATCAGCCGGTCGCGTCCGCCTTCCAGTCGCGGGCGCGCAGCGGCATGCGGGCGACCCCGCCGTCGGCCGGGCGGACCGCGAGGATCTGGTTCACACCGATCTTGTTGTGCTCGAAGGAGAGTGCGGAGGCTGCCATGTAGAGGCGCCAGACCCTGGCCCGTCCGGGCGAGGTCATCTTCACCGCACGCGGCCACTCCTTCTCCAGATTGGCGACCCAGCGGCGCAGGGTCAGTGCGTAGTGCTCGCGGAGCGACTCGACGTCGCGGGCCTCGAAACCGGCTTCTTCGAGGGTCGCGACGGTCCGGCCCACCGGGGCCAGTTCGCCGTCCGGGAAGACGTAGGCGTCGATGAACTCGTCCACGTGGTACGCGGACTCGTCCTTCTCCGGGCGGCGGGCGATCTGGTGGTTGAGGAGGCGCCCGCCGGGCTTGAGGAGTGCGTAGAGGTCGTCGGCGTACTCGCGGTAGCGGACCGAGCCGACGTGTTCGGCCATGCCGATCGAGGAGATGGCGTCGTACGGGCCGTCCCTGACGTCCCGGTAGTCCTGGACCCGGATCTCGATCCGGTCGGTCAGGCCCTCCTCGGCGATGCGCTTCCTGGCGAAGGCGGCCTGCTCGACGGAGAGGGTCACTCCGGTGACGCGGGCGCCGTACTCACGGGCGGCGTGGATGGCCATGGAGCCCCAGCCGCAGCCGACGTCCAGGAGGCGGTCGTCCTCCTTCAGCGCGAGCTTGCGGCAGACCAGGTCGAGCTTGTCGCGCTGGGCTCCCTCAAGGGTCCCGCCGTCCTCCCAGTAGGCGCAGGAGTAGACCATGGACGGGCCGAGGACCAGTTCGTAGAAGTCATTGCCCACGTCGTAGTGGTGGCTGATGGCCTCCTTGTCGCGGCGCTTGGTGTGCAGCGCGCCGCTGCGCCGGCGCACCTCCTCGGGCGGCGGCGGGGGCGGGGGCCACGGCCCGGCCAGTCGCAGCAGCCCCTTGGCCGCGGCGCGCAGCTTCGGGTCGCGGACCGGGTGGACGCTGTCCTTCGCCTCGCCGCCGCGCTCCCAGATCAGCCCGGCCATCAGGTCCAGGGCCGCGTACAGATCGCCTTCGATGTCGAGTTCCCCGGCCACCCAGGCCCGGGCGAGGCCCAGTTCGCCCGGCTTCCACAGCAGGCGACGCAGGGCACGGCGGTTCCTGATGACGAGGACGGGGGCACCGGGGGGTCCGGATTCGCTGCCGTCCCAGGCCCGGATGCGGACCGGTAGGGGTTCTCCCAGCAACTCCTGGGCGAGAGCGGTCAGCCGCAACGCGGCGTCTGCCATGGCGCACACCTCCGTGATGGTGTTTCCCAACGTGCCCAGACATGCCCACGCATGCCTCGAACCACGCCCCGGCACCCTGGGCGCCGCGGCGAGGTACACCCCTTCAACAGTTTCCGGCGGCCGGGCCATCCCGCTACCGCGCAATGGAACGGCAAAATACTTGTACGGCACATGCATCCGCTGGGGCGCTGGCCCCCGCACTCCCGCACCCGCCACCGCGCCGACCTGCGCCGATACGCCGAAGGGGCCGTCCGCACCACGGATGGCGGACGGCCCCTTCGGGCGTCGTGCGACTGTCTGTCGCGGATCCGGAGATCCGCGTACCGGACCGGCGGGCCGGAGCCCTCCTGTCCGGGCGGGACTAGGAGGCCTTGGCCTTCTCGCCCACGGGCTTGGCGGCGGCGGGGGCCGGCGCCGGCTTGGCTGCCTCGTAGAACTCCTCGCGGGGAGTCTCCATGGCGCCGAGCGAGACGACCTCGCGCTTGAGGAACATCGCCAGGGTCCAGTCGGCGAAGATCCGGATCTTACGGTTCCAGGTCGGCATCGCCATGCCGTGGTAGCCACGGTGCATGTACCAGGCGAGACGGCCCTTGAGCTTGATCTTCACCTTGCCCATGACGATCATCGCGACGCCCTTGTGCAGGCCCAGACCGGCGACCGCACCCTTGTTGGCGTGGCTGTACGTGCTCTGCGGGAAGCCGCGCATCCCGGAGATGACGTTGTCGCCGAGGACCTTGGCCTGACGCAGCGCGTGCTGGGCGTTCGGCGGGCACCAGGCGTTCGGGTTGCCGGCCCTGCGGCCGACCATGTCCGGCACCTGGGCGTTGTCGCCCGCGGCCCAGATGTAGTCGGTGCCCTGAACCTGGAGCTTCTCGGTGGTGTCGACGTGGCCACGCGGGCCGAGCGGCAGGCCGAAACGGGCCAGCGCCGGGTTCGGCTTCACACCGGCGGTCCACACGATGGTGTTGGAGTCGACCTCCAGGCCGTTCTTCAGCACCACGTGACCGTCGACGCAGGAGTCCATGGAGGTCGAGAGGAAGACCTCGACACCGCGGGACTCCAGGTGCTCCCGGCCCCAGGTGCCCAGCTTCGGGCCGACCTCGGGAAGGATCTTGTCGGCGGCGTCGACGAGGATGAAGCGCATGTCCTCGCGCTTCACGTTCGTGTAGTACTTCGCCGCGTCGCGGGCCATGTCCTCGACCTCGCCGATGGTCTCCGCACCGGCGAAACCGCCGCCCACGAAGACGAACGTCAGCGCCCTGCGGCGGACGTCCTCGTCGGTCGTCGAGTCAGCCTTGTCCAGCTGCTCGAGGACGTGGTTGCGCAGGCCGATGGCCTCCTCGATGCCCTTCATACCGATGCCCTGTTCGGCCAGGCCGGGGATCGGGAAGGTACGGGAGACGGCGCCCATCGCGATGACCAGGTAGTCGAAGGGCAGCTCGTAGGCCTCGCCGACGAGCGGCGCAACCGTGGCGACCTTGCGGTCCTGGTCGATGGTCGTGACGCGGCCGGTGAGGACCTCAGCCTTGGGCAGCACGCGTCGCAGCGGGACGACGACATGCCGAGGCGAGATGCTGCCGGCAGCAGCTTCGGGGAGGAAGGGCTGGTAGGTCATGTACGACCGGGGGTCGACGACCGTGACGGTCGCCTCGCCGTAGCGCATCTTCTTCAGAATGCGCCGAGCTGCGTACAGGCCTACGTACCCACCGCCTACTACGAGGATCCTGGGACGCTCCGTGGTGCTCATGCCATCGAGTATCCACCCCCCTCGGGGGGCACGCTCGTGAGCCCCTTCACAAGGTATGGCCCACCCTCTGCTACACTTCGCCGCCCACGTGACCCAGGTCATGGGTCGACAGGGGAACCACAGCACCCTGGCGAACGTTGTTCACCGCTTGTGAGCTGGCCCTTGAGCCGCCGAGCGGGGTGAACCACCCCTCCGATTCACACGCGTGCAACACACCCGGAACCGCCCCGTATGCGGGGCGGGTGACCCCGCGCACCCTCCCGCGGGCCCGTTCGGAGCAGAAGTCCGCCCCAGGGGGGCCAATTCCTTGTGAAGAAGTTCACGAACTTCGTGGCGGCATGTCGCCGAAGGCACCCGCAGGGCCGTCCGGAGGGGCTCAAAAGTGCAGGCCGGAATGCTGATGAGCAGTTTCCGCGACGGCCTGCGGACCTGTCCTAACGGGCCGCGTAGAAGGCGATGCCGTCGAGGATGTCGTGCTCGCTGACGACCACCTCGCGCGCCCCGGTCCGCTCCATCACGGCCAGCAGGATCAGCGCCCCGGAGGTGATCACGTCGACCCGGCCCGGGTGCATCGCGCCGATCGCCGCGCGCTCGGCGTGGGTCGAGGCGAGGAGCCGGCCGGCGATCTCCCGGACCTGCTCCAGGGAGATCCGGGAGTGGTGGATCGCCTCGGAGTCGTACTCCTTCAGCCCCAGCGCGATGGCGGCCACGGTGGTGACCGTTCCGGCGAGGCCGACGAGTGTGCCCGCCGAGGTGAGCGGGACGGTCTCCTCGGCCAGGTCCAGCGCGGCGGCGACATCGGCACGGATCGCGTCCGCCTGCTCCGGTGCGGGCGGGTCGCTGACCACCCCGTCCCGCGTGAGGTGGCGCTCGGTCATCCGGACGCAGCCGATGTCCACGGACCGGGCCGCCCGCACCCGGTCGTCGCCGACGACGAACTCGGTGGAGCCGCCGCCGATGTCCACGACGAGGTACGGCTTCGCGAGGTCGTCCCGCCCGACGAGCTCCTTCGTGGCCCCGTCGAACGAGAACTCGGCCTCCTGGTCACCGGTGATGACCTCGGGCTCGACGCCCAGGATGTCCAGCACGCCGCGGACGAAGTCGTCCCTGTTCTCCGCGTCCCGGGAGGCGGAGGTCGCGACGAAGCGGACCTTCTCCGCGCCATGCTCCTTGATCACCGCCGCGTACTGCCGACAGGCCGCGAAGGTCCGCTCCAGCGCCTCGGGGGCGAGCCGGCCGGTCCGGTCGACGCCCTGCCCCAGCCGGACGATCTCCATCCGCCGGTCGAGCTCGACGAGCTCCCCGGTGACGGGGTCGGCGTCCGCGACCAGCAGACGGATCGAGTTGGTACCGCAGTCGATGGCGGCCACGCGTGTCATGAGTACTCCCACATCAAGTCCACGGCCCCGAACCATGCTCCGCCGGCGCCGAAATCAAGCCCCTCCGGCGATTGAGGAGCGGGGGTCCGGGGGCAGCGCCCCCGGGTACGGACGCTCAGCCCTCGTCCCCGTCCGGCGCGCCGCAGGGCGACACACACGGCCCCTTGCGCCACCACTCCGGCAGCATCGCGATCGCCTCGTCCCCGAGCGGGTTCACCCCCGGCCCCGCGGCCAGCGAGTGCCCGACGAGCACGTGCAGGCACTTCACCCGGTCCGGCATGCCGCCCGCGCTCGGGAAGCCCTCCAGCACCTCGATGGCGTCACGCCGCGCGATGTAGTCCTCGTGCGCCGCCCGGTAGGCCGCGGCGAGCTCGGGGTCCGTACCGAGGCGCTCGGTCATCTCCTTCATGACCCCGTTCGCCTCCAGCGTGCCGATCGCGGAGGCCGCACGCGGGCACGTCAGGTAGAACGTCGTCGGGAACGGCGTACCGTCCTCCAGCCGGGGCTGCGTCTCGACCACGTCCGGGTTGCCGCACGGGCAGCGGTGCGCGATCGCGCGCAGACCTCGCGGCGGACGCCCCAGCTGCTGCTGGAACGCGGCGATGTCCGCGTCGGTGGGCGCGGTGGACTCGGTCTGGGGAGGGGGCGTTTCCATGCCTGCCTAGGGTTCTGATCGGGCTGCTCGAACTGCGGTTCTGCAGAGGTACGGGAAGGGATGCGGGTCAGCCGCGGTCGGCACTGTCGACGCCGTCCCACAGGTTGGAGTGCCAGGGCCGGTCGGTCTCCTCCGGCGTCCCGTTGCGCTCCTTGACCGCGTCGGGGTCGACCACCGTGTAGCCGGTCTCCCCGGGAAGAAGGTAGTGCAGGTGCTGGCGGGCCAGCCGCCTGATGTACGCGTCGTCCTGGAGCCGCGCCTTCTCGTCGCGCAGCTCCTCCGTGCGGGCCTCGGCCTCCTGCGCCAGCCGCTCCTGGTCGGCGATCTCGTCGCGCTGCGACACGTACTGCCGCATCGGATACGCGAGGGCGACGATCAGCGAGCAGACCACGAGGGCCAGGAAGGCGGCCCGGCCGGTGAGCCGGGAGCGGCGGGCCTGACGGCGGTTCTGGGAGCGGTAGACGCGGGCGGCGGTCTGCTCACCGAGCAACCGCAGCCGGGTCGCGGTGGAGAACCGGTCCCGGTCCTTCGCGGCCATGTCTCCGCCTCCCCATTACGCACGTCCGTCCCCGCACACGGTACGGGACCGAGTGCGGGGACGGACGGAGGCCGGGGCACTTGACCCCGCCGGGCTTCGTCGGACCTGGGTGTCAGCCCTTGAAGCGCGGGAACGCCGAGCGGCCCGCGTACACCGCGGCGTCGTCGAGGATCTCCTCGATGCGCAGCAGCTGGTTGTACTTGGCGACACGGTCCGAGCGGGCCGGGGCGCCGGTCTTGATCTGGCCGCAGTTCACGGCGACCGCGAGGTCGGCGATGGTGACGTCCTCGGTCTCGCCGGAACGGTGCGACATCATGCACTTGAAGCCGTTGCGCTGGGCCAGCTCGACGGCGTCCAGGGTCTCGGTCAGCGAACCGATCTGGTTGACCTTGACGAGCAGGGCGTTGGCGGAGCCCTCCTCGATGCCGCGGGCCAGACGCTCCGGGTTGGTGACGAAGAGGTCGTCGCCGACGATCTGCACCTTGGCGCCGATCTTGTCGGTGATGACCTTCCAGCCGGCCCAGTCGTCCTCGTACAGCGGGTCCTCGATGGAGACCAGCGGGTACGCGGAGACGAGCTCCTCGTAGTACTCGGTCATCTCGGCGGCCGAGCGGGACTTGCCCTCGAACTCGTACTTGCCGTCCTTGTAGAACTCCGAGGCGGCGACGTCGAGCGCGAGCGCGATGTCCTTGCCCGGGGCGTAACCGGCTTCCTTGATGGCCTCGACGATGAGGTCCAGGGCGGCGCGGTTCGACTCCAGGTTCGGCGCGAAGCCGCCCTCGTCACCGAGACCGGTGGACAGGCCCTTGGTCTTCAGGACCTTCTTCAGCGTGTGGTAGACCTCGGCACCCCAGCGCAGGGCCTCGGAGAACGACTCCGCGCCGATCGGCGCGATCATGAACTCCTGGATGTCCACGTTGGAGTCGGCGTGCGACCCACCGTTGAGGATGTTCATCATCGGGACGGGCAGCAGGTGCGCGTTCGGGCCACCGAGGTAGCGGAACAGCGGCAGGTCCGAGGCCTCGGAGGCGGCGTGGGCCACGGCGAGCGAGACGCCGAGGATGGCGTTGGCGCCGAGCGAGCCCTTGTTCTCCGTGGCGTCCAGGTCGAACATCGCCTGGTCGATCAGCCGCTGCTCGGTCGCGTCGTAGCCGACGAGCTCCGGGCCGATCTGCTCGATCACGGCGAGGACGGCCTTCTCGACGCCCTTGCCGTGGTAGCGGTTGGGGTCGCCGTCGCGAAGCTCAATGGCCTCGAACGCGCCGGTGGAGGCGCCGGACGGAACGGCAGCACGGCCCGTGCTGCCGTCGTCGAGGCCGACCTCGACCTCGACCGTGGGGTTTCCGCGGGAGTCGAGGATTTCCCTGGCTACGACGACGTCGATGGACGGCACGAGGCATCTCCTTCTGGGATGTGACGCTTGTGGTGCAGGGTCGCTTTGGCCTTGCGACAAGAGCCTAACCGGCTCGGCCGCCGCAACCGGCCGACCGCCCGTCCCCTGGGACGAAAAAGGACCCAAGGGCAGGCACAGCGGGACAAACGGCCAGAAATTTACTGGCCAGTAACGACAACAGTTGAACGAACAACGCAGAAACCGGCCCACCCCGGACCGGAACGCACGGGGGGAAGGTGCGCACCGGGCCGGGGCGGCCGGGGTCATCAGCGAGGAGAGATCGCGACTACTTCGTCAGGTGGAGCTGCTGACCCGGGTAGATCAGGTCGGCGTCCGTGACGATGTCCTTGTTCAGCTTGAAGAGCTGCGCCCAGCCGCCCTTGACCTTGTGGTCGGCGGCGATCTTGCTCAGGGAGTCGCCGGTGACGACCTTGTACTCGCCATCGCCCTTCGCGACCTTCTTGCCGGTCGGAGTGGTGACGGTCTTCTTCGGGGCCGCGGCGCGGTCCGAGCGGTTGGTGGCGGGGGCCTCGGTGCGCTCGGCCTTCTTCGGCTCGGCCTTCTGGACCGGAGCGGACTCCTGCTTCGGGGCGGTCTCGGTCTTGGCGGCGGAGGAGCCGGTGTCGACGCCCGGGTCGACGCCGTCGTTGCTCAGGTTGCCGGCGCCGGCACAGGCCCAGGCACCCGGGCCCTGCAGAGCGAGGAGCTTCTCGGCGGTGGCGATCTGCTGAGCCTTGGTGGCCAGGTCGGCGCGGGCCGCGTACTGGGTGCCACCGGCGGCGGCCCAGCTGGACTGCGAGAACTGCAGGCCACCGTAGTAACCGTTGCCGGTGTTGATGGACCAGTTGCCGCCGGACTCGCACTGGGCGACGGCGTCCCACGTGGAGACGGAGGCGGCGGAGGCGCCGGTCGCACCCATCAGGGGCACGGCGATGGCGGCACCGGTGACACCGGCGAGCGTGGCGATACGGACGGCCTTGGACGGGCGGCGGTGCTTGTTGCCCTTGCTGTTGAGCAGCATCGAGACTTCTCCTCACCGACGCCTACGAGGTGAGCTGTCGGGTTCGGGCCAAGTGAGTTGCCCGGTCGCACGTCCTAGCACGCGACTTCACCCCAAGCCGGTCCTGATGCGTCTTGCGACGATCGGGTCCGGCGCTTACCTGGGTCCCCCGCTCCTGCCTACGGCGCTTTACGCGTCTGTTCCCTTCGACCGACGGCAGGATTCGGCGTGACGATCGACGGGGCCCGCGGTGCGAGCGGTTCCGACCGTAAACACACCCCACCCTCATATCCAAAGATGGACATACCGGATAAACAGCCCTTACTTGCATCTGAAGAAGTGCCGTTTGCGCAGGTGGGAACGGATGTGGCGGGACCTCCCGGACAAGACGCGCCAGTTCACGCAAAGAGACCCATGTCTCACTTGGTCAAAAGTGGGACATAGGCCTCTTAACTACCCCAATATTTGGGGTGTTTTCAGCTGATCATCAGACCGCGCTCATTCGGCCTTCACGTCGAGATCGAGGCTCTGGCCAGGCAGGATGAGGTCGGGGTCGGAGCCCACCTCGGCCTTGTTGGCCTCGTACAGAGCCGTCCACCCGCCGGGCAGCTTCTGTGCATCAGCAATCGCCCACAGGTTGTCGCCCGCGCGGACGGTGTACGCACCGTCAGCAGCGGAGGCGCCGGTGTCGCGTGCGCCACCGTCACCGCGCGAGGCATGCCGCCCCGCGTCCCGGTCGCCGCTGCGGCCGCTCTCCCGGGTCTCCTCGGGCGCCGGCGTGCCGCGGTGCTTGCCGCCCGTCTCCTGCCCGGAGGTGCCCTTCTCGGCGCCCGAGGCGTCACCCGAGGGCGTCGTGGAGGGGGTGGCGGAGGGCGTGGCCGACGGGGACGCCGACGCGTCCGGCTTCGCGTCCTCGTCCTTCGCATCGCCCGACGGCGCCTTCGCCCCCGAGGACGCGTCGTCCGACGGGGTCGCGTCCCCGGACGGGTCGGTGCTCGCGGACGGATCGGTGCTCGCGGACGGGTCCACGCTTTCCGTCGGGTCGGCCGACGGAGTGCTGCCCGGGTCCACACCCGGCAGCCCGCTGTCCACGACGAGACCCGAGATGACCGCACAGCTCGGCCACGCCTTCGGCCCCTGGTCGTCCAGGACCTTCTCCGCCACGGCGATCTGCTGCGAGCGGCTGGCGAGGTCGGCGCGCTCGGCGTACGACTCGCCGCCGTACGACTTCCAGACCTCCTGCGAGAACTGCAGGCCGCCGTAGTAGCCGTTGCCGAGGTCGGCGCTCCACATGCCGCCGCTCTCGCACTCGGCCACGCGGTCCCAGGTCGAGGCGTCTGCGGCGTGCGCGCCCGCCGCGCCGAGCAGCGGGATGGCGATGGCCGAACCGGTCACGCCTGCGGCGACGATGATGGCGGGTGCCTGCCGAGGGCGACGGTGTCTGCCGTTAGCGGAGCCCATGGGGATGCCTTCCGTGTGACTGACGAGTGACTGGTGAGTCGAACGGTGAACCTAGCGGGACTCGAACGCATGTCACAAGTCGATGCAGCAGAGATCACGTGAAAGTCACAGAGTTGACAGAATGTCACCTTCATCGCGCACCGACCCGGGCGTGAACTCCACCGGGAGCGTGCGCAGTCCACGCATGATGAGCCCGCCACGCCACCGAAAATCGGCAGGTTCTCCCGCAAGCCGCAGGTCAGGAAGGCGCTTCAGAAGAGTCCCGAGCGCAGCCTGCCCCTCCAGCCGGGTGAGCGGTGCTCCCAGGCAGCAGTGGATTCCGTGACCGTAACCGAGGTGCTGATTGTCACGCCGCGCAAGGTCCTTTTTCGGGCAGGCTACTCCTGCTGGTGGTGGTTCAGCGGAGCTGATTCGCCGGGGCCGTTGATGTTCGACACAGAGCCCGCGGAGCATCTCGGAACGGACCCTTGGGAACACCGGCCGAGGCGGCTCACCGACAGACGCCCGATACCGTCGTCACGTGAACCGCACCCCGCCGCCCGAACTCTTCACCTGGGAGTTCGCCACCGACCCGTACCCCGCCTACGCCTGGCTGAGGGAGCACAGCCCCGTACACCGGACGACCTTGCCCAGCGGCGTCGAGGCGTGGCTCGTCACCCGGTACGCGGACGCACGACAGGCTCTCGCCGACAGCCGCCTTTCGAAGAACCCGGCACACCACGCCGAGGACGCCCGGGGAAAGAGCAAGACCGGCATCCCCGGCGAGCGCAGCGCCAACCTCATGACGCATCTGCTGAACATCGACCCGCCGGACCACACACGGCTGCGCCGACTGGTGTCCAAGGCGTTCACGCCCCGGACGATCGCCGCTTTCGGGCCCCGTGTGCAGGAACTGGCGGACCGGCTCATCGACGATTTCGCGGACAAGGGCGAGGCCGACCTGATCCATGACTTCGCCTTCCCGCTCCCCATCTACGCCATCTGCGATCTGCTCGGTGTACCCGAAGAGGATCAGGACGACTTCCGCGACTGGGCGGGCATGATGATCCGGCACGGCGGCGGGCCGCGCGGTGGGGTCGCCCGGTCAGTGAAGAAGATCCGCGCCTACCTCGCCGAGCTGATTCACAGAAAGCGGGAGAACCCCGGCGACGACCTGATCTCCGGTCTGATCCGGGCGAGCGACCACGGCGAGCACCTCACCGAGAACGAGGCCGCCGCGATGTGCTTCGTGATCCTCTTCGCGGGTTTCGAGACGACCATCAATCTGATCGGCAACAGCGCCCACGCGTTCTTCCGCAACCCCCCGCAGCGTGCCGTGTTCCAGAGTGCGATCCAGCGAGGCGACAACGGTCTCCTGGACACCGCCATCGAGGAGTTGCTGCGCTTCGACGGCCCGGTGGAACTGGCTACCTGGCGCTACGCCACGGAAGCTCTCGACATCGGGGGCGAGCACATCCGCGAGGGAGATCCGGTTCTCGTGGTCCTCGCTGCGGCCGACCGCGATCCGGCCCGGTTCGCGGAGCCGGCCACGCTCGACCTGTCCCGGCGGGACAACCAGCACCTGGGGTACGGCCACGGCATCCACTACTGCCTGGGCGCACCCCTCGCCCGGCTCGAGGGCCGTACCGCGCTGGAGACCCTGTTCCGCCGCCTGCCGGACCTTCAGCTCGCGGCGGACCCAGCTGACCTACGGTGGCGTGGCGGTCTCATCATGCGTGGGCTGCGGACACTTCCCGTGGAGTTCACTCCTCGGGCCGGTTGATCACCACGTCGGCTTCTCCTCAGCCGACGCCCTCCGCCGCCCTGATGGCATCCCGGTACGCACGCCCCGCGGCCCTCAGTGCCGCTTCCGGGTCGATGCCGTCCTCCTGGGCGCGCACGGCCAGGGCGAGGAGGCGGTAGCCGATCTCGTCGCCCTCGCCCCCGGTCGCTGGGAGAGGGACGTCGAGTCCGGCGGCACGGACCCGGCTCGCGAGCTTCGCGGCGAGTGCCAGTCCTGGCTGGCCGAGCGGCACCCCGTCGGTGACCGACTCCCGCTGCTTCTCGATGGCCTTGGTGCGCAGCCAGTGCGCGTGGACGTCCTCCGGTGTCTCGGCGGTCTCGTCGCCGAAGACGTGCGGGTGCCGGTGGATCAGCTTCTCGACGAGGGTGGCCGCGACGTCGTCGATGGAGAACGGCTCGTCTCCGCTTCCCGGAAGGCCTTCCTCCGCGATGCGCGCGTGGAAGACGACCTGGAGCAGTACGTCCCCGAGCTCCTCGCGGAGCTCTTCGCGGTCGCCGTCCTCGATCGCCTCGACGAGTTCGTACGCCTCCTCGATGGCGTACTTGGCGAGGCCCTTGTGGGTCTTCTGCGAGGTCCAGGGGCATTCGAGGCGGATCCGGTCCATGACCTGGACGAGATCGAGGAGCCGGGCGCCGGGAAGGTCGTACGAACCCGGCAGCAGCTCCAGGTTCGGCATCCGCACCCGGCCCGAACCGGCCAGCCGGGCCAGTCCGTCGGTCAGTGGCTGGTTGCCCTCGCCGCCGGTGAGGACGACGACGGTCCGGCCGCCGGCGCACACATCCACCAGCTCCTGCGCGTCGGGCACGCCGAGCGTGACGGTGATGCCCGCCTCGCGCAGATAGGGGAGCTGCGGCTGGTCCTGCTCCCCGCAGTGCACCCGGTCGGCGGCGTGCAGGGTCTGCCAGGCGGGCCAGGACAGGAGTCCGGGCGCGACGCGGTGGCTGGCGGTGAGCAGGACGATGCGGCCGGGGTCTTCAGCGTTCACAAGGCGAATCTACCCCGGCCGTCGGACAGTCCTCAGGCCCCGGCCTCGGCGGCCGACTGGGCCGGCTTGGTGACCTGGGAGATCCAGGGGGCCTTGTACTCGGCGAGCTGGATCTGCTGGTTGTTCCAGGTGCCGAAGCGCGGGTTGACGTCGACCTTCAGCGCCTTGGACGCCTTCGTCAGCGCGTCGCCCAGGGTCTTCGTGCCGGCCGGGGTCGTCGGGTCGGCGCCGAGTGCCTGGCCGAGCTTGGTCAGCTGGATCTGCTCGCGCAGGAAGGCGTCGATCTGGTCCGGGGCGATCCAGCGCTCCTGGAGCACCGCGGCGCGCAGCCCGGCCTCTCCCTTGTACTGGGCGACGGCCTGCTGCCGCATCTGCTGGATCTCGGCACGGGTGACGGTCACCCCCGCGTCGGCGGACGCCTTGTCCAGGACGCGGTCCAGGATCAGCCCGTGCAGCTTGGCGCGGGGGAGCTGGCCGGACTGGTTGGTGATCTGGGCGGCCTGCTTCGAGGTGTCCTGCGCCCGGCGGACCTCCGCTACCTGGCCCTGCACGGTGGCCACCGTGATCCGGTCCCCGCCCACGACGGCCGCGGCGCCCGGGTGGGCCTGGCTGCCGCAGGCGGCGAGGAGCGGCGCTGCGGTGAGCAGTGCGGCGGAGACGGTGAGCGCGGAGCGACGGCGGCGGTGCAAAGGAGCCTCCCGAGGAGATTGTGCGGCGGTGCACAAGGCCTTGCAGTGATCGATGTTAGGTAGTGGAACCGGTCCGGGCCACTGATTCGACCAACGATTCGGGAGGAGTTGCGGATGCGGCCCCCGGGCGGCGCGGATCAGCCGACGCGTTCGGGCGTTTTCGGCGGGGTGTCGGGCCGCAGCATGATCGTGCGGGAGACGACGAAGGTGATGGGGATGGCGGCCGCGGCAGCGACCAGGGGTGCGTAGCGGCTGCTGAATCCGGCCAGGTCGACCAGCAGGTAGACGCCGCCGGTGGTGATGACGAAGTTGGCGGCGTTGGTGAGCGGGAAGAGCAGGAACTTCCGCCAGGTGGGCCGGGTGCGGTAGGTGAAGTAGGAGTTGAGGAAGAACGAGCCGGTCATGCTGAGCGCGAAGGCGAGCACGTGTGCGGCTATGTACGGCAGCCAGTGCAGCAGGACGAGGTAGCAGCCGTAGTACGTGCCGGTGTTCACGGCGCCCACGAGGGCGAAGCGGGCCAGTTGTGCCTTGACCGTCATCGGCGTACGAACTCCAGGGGTTCCGGCTCCCGAGCGGGCCGGTGTGCCTGGGTGTTGGTGGCCTTGACCAGGAAGTGCGGGCGGCGCTTCACCTCGTAGTAGATCCGGCCGACGTACTCCCCCACCACCCCGACCATCACCATCTGGACGCCGGCGAGGGCGGTGAGGACCACGAGCAGGGTGACGTATCCGGGGGTGTCGACGCCCTTCACCAGGGCGACGCCGACGATCCAGGCGGCGTAGACGAAGGCGAGGGACATCAGGAGCATGCCGAGGTAGAGCGCGGCGCGCAGTGGCTTGTTGTTGAAGGAGAGGAGTCCGTCGAGGCCGTAGTTCAGCAGTTTGCCGAAGGTCCAGGCGGAGCGGCCCTGTTCCCGGACGGCGTTCTCGTAACTGAAGGTCGTGGTGGGGAAGCCGACCCAGGCGAAGAGGCCCTTGGAGAAGCGGTTGTACTCGGTGAGTTCGAGTACGGCGTCGGCGGCGCGGCGGGAGAGGAGCCGGAAGTCGCCGACCCCGTCGACGAGTTCGACGTCGACGAGGCGGTTGATCAGCCAGTAGTAGGCGCGGGCGGTGAGGGTGCGGGTGACGCGGTCGCCCTTGCGGGTGCGGCGGGCGATCACCTGGTCGTAGCCCTGTGCGTGCTCCTGGAGCATGCGGCCGACGAGCTCCGGCGGGTGCTGGAGGTCGGCGTCCATGATGACGACGGCGTCGCCTTCGGCGTGCTGGAGGCCTGCCAGCATGGCGGCCTCCTTGCCGAAGTTGCGGCTGAAGGAGACGTAGCGGGCCCGGGGGTCGGCGGCGGCCAGCTCCTGGAGGATCGGCAGCGTACGGTCCGCGCTCCCGTCGTCCACGTACACGAGCTGGAACGCGTGGCCGAGGCGGGTCATCTCGTCCGTCACGCGTTCATGGAAGCGTTCGAGGATGTCTTCCTCGTTGAAGCAGGGCACCACCAGCGAGATCAGCACGAAAGTACATCAGCCGGTCAACGTGACAGGCGTGGATGGCGGGTATGGCCTGGGGGCGACGATTGGGTGAACTGGCCCGGGGCGGGGGCCCTGTGGCGGTTCAGCCGCCCCTGACCTTCAGCTGGCGTTCCAGTTGCCGGCGCAGTTCGGCGGGCAGCGGGTGGTGCGGTCCGTACATCCGCTCGGTGTCGTAGAGGAGCGACTGGAGCTGGCCGCGGGCGCCGGCGTGGTCGCCGAGGGCCAGGAGCAGCTGGCCGATGCGGTGGCGGATCTCGTAGGAGCGTGCCGGGTCGTTGTTCGTCGCGTACTGGTTCTCGTAGTACGGAAGGACCGCGCGGTACGCGGCGAGGGCGGCGGCCGGTTCGCCGAGTTGTTCCAGACACTGTGCGGCGTCGTAGCGGAACTGCAGGGTCTGGAGGTCGGCGGGGCCGGCCTCGGCGGCGCGGTCGTCGGCGAGGCGGCGCAGTTCGGGCAGGGCGCGGCGGTACTGGCCGTCGTCCATGAGGGTCGCCGCGTACTGCTTGCGCAGGATGCGGACGACCGGGGAGCCTTCTCCGTGCTGTTCGGCGGCGGCCGGAAGGATGCCGCCGAGCATGTCGACGGCCTGGGTGATGCGGCCTTCGCCGAGCAGCCTCTTGACCTCGTCGACGGCGGCGGCGACGTCCGGCCGTGCGGGCATCGGCGCGGGCTGGGCAGTCGGTGGGGTAGCGGCGCGGTCGGGCCACGGGGCATGGGGGCGCAGGAAGGGGCGGGTGGGGTCGAGCGGTCCGGAGGGCTGTCCGGAGTTCCGGGTGGGCAGCAGCGGGGCGAGGTGTTCGTACACCTCCTGGGCGCTGGCCGGGCGGTGCTGCGGGTCCTTGGCGAGCAGTCGCAGGACGAGGGTTTCGAGTGGTTCCGGGATGTCGGGCCGGATCTGGCGGACGGGGGCCGGCGGTTCGTAGAGGTGGCGGTGGAGTACGCCGAGGGCGGTGGAGCCGGCGAACGGTACGTCTCCGCTGAGGAGTTCGTGCAGGAGCACGCCGAGGGCGTACAGGTCGGTGTACGGGCCGACGGCGCCGCCCATGGCCTGCTCGGGGGCCATGTAGGCCGGGGATCCGATGGGCGATCCGGTGTGGGTGAGGCGGGTGGTGTCGGTGTCCAGGACGGAGGCGACGCCGAGGTCGAGGACGGTGCCGTCCGGGCGCACCATCAGGTTGCGGGGCTTGAGGTCGCGGTGGACGATCGGCACGGCGTGGACGGCGCACAGGACGGCGCAGAGCTGGGCGGCGACGGCGACGGACCACTGCCAGGGGTACGGATCGTGCTCGGCGAGGTGGTCGCCGAGGTCGGCGCCCTCGACGTACTGCATGACGAGGAACAGTTCGTCGCCGTCGCTGCCGGCGTCGTGGACGGTGACGAGGCCCGGGTGGTCGACCTGGGCGGTGACGCGGCATTCGCGGACGAAGCGGCGGCGCAGTTCCTCGGCGGCGTTGCTGCCGATGGGGCCGGTGACACGGTCGGGGCGCAGCAGTTTGACAGCGACCCGGCGGTCCAGGCGCTGGTCGTAGGCCGTCCAGACCTGGCCCATCCCGCCCTGTCCGAGGATCGTGGCCAGCTCGTACCGTCCGCCGATGAGGCGACCGCTCACCGCCCCTCCTCCTTACGGAGGTAGTCGCTGAGCTCGTCGAGTTCGGCGCGTACCTGGTCGATGCGCTGGGGGTGGGGCTGGGGCGTCGAGTGGGGCGGCTGGGCGGGGGGTTGCGGCTGGTGTGCGGGGGGCGTGGACTGAGGCTGCTGGTACTGCTGCGGGGGCAGGGGGTGTACGGGCGGGGTCTGCATGGGCACCGTGGGGGCGTAGGCGTATCCGGGCGCCGGCGGCAGGTGGCCGCCCAGGGTGTTCTGCCGTGTCAGCTGCGCGTAGTGGCGGATGTCGGCGACGAGGTAGTACGCGGCGGCGGCGGCCATCGCGAGGAACAGCATCGGTATGAGGACGAAGTCGACGCCGTGGGCGTCCTCGCCGTCCCTGCCGATGACGAGCAGCAGGGTGAGGGCGAGGACGAAGCCGGCTCCGCTCACCCACCAGTCGGCGGTTCTGCGGCGCACGAACGCCAGCCGCAGCAGGGGCGCCCACAGGAGCAGGCCGCAGGAGCACACCGCGAGCGCGGTGAACAGCACGCGCATCGACACGATCCAGGCCCTGGAGGGGACTCTGCGCGGCGCCGTCGGCGGTTGGCCCGGGGCGTACATGGCTGCTCCTGGATACCTGGTCATGGGACGTCCGCGCGCACCTGGGCGTGCGCGCAGAACCGAGCGTAAGGGGCGACACCGACAAGGGGCCCCGGGTTGTACGGAACCGTTGTGGTTCCGCTCACTCCGGCGTGACCGTACCGTCCGTCAGTCCGTCGTACATCCCCTGGACGAGCCGGCCGCCGAGTTGGCCGGCGAGGCGCAGTGCGTCCTCGAACGCGGCCAGGGTGCGGAACCGTTCGCCGTACCGCTGCTGCTCGGCCAGGGGCAGCCGGGGCAGTTGGAGGCGGCGGGCGTCGAGCCGGGTGGCGGTGGAGGCGTAGCTGCTGGCCCGGCGGTTGGTGGCGGTGCCGCGCAGGAAGCCGGCGAGGAACCAGGGGTCGAGGGCGGCCGGGTCCGGGCGCAGCAGCTGGAGGTTGCGGCCGAGCGCGGCGCCCGCGGTGGCGTCGTCGATGACGCGGGCGACGGAGCCGCCGCCGAGTACGGGGACGACGACGTCGCCGGGTTCGACGAGCACGGGGTCCTCGTGCGGCCCGTCGGCGGGGAGGTTCCCCGAGGGGGCGGTGGAGCCGAGGACGTCGTGCTCGGTGAGTACGGAGCCGGGGCCGGTGCCGGTGCCGCCGGTGCGGAGCTGGAGGGCGCCGGCGCGGGCGAGTTCGCCGATGGTGGTGAGGGGCCAGCGGGCGGGGTCGGAGATCTCCACGGGCGGTGGGGTGAGGCTGTCCGCGAGCCTCAGGCTCCTGGTCAGCCGGTCCCGTACGTCGGTCAGCTCGGCGGGTCCGTCGGCCGCGGCCGCGGACGGCAGGTGGCGGGCGGGGGCCAGGTCGACGTCGTCGTCGAGGAGTTCGATGACGGGGACGGTGCGGCTGACGCCGGGCCGGGGGCGGCTGCTCTCGGCGCCCGGGGGGCTCGGGGCGGATGCCGGGCCGGTCTCCGCCTCGCCGTTGAACGGCCGCCAGGCGTCGAGCACGGCGGTGTGCAGGGCCGGCCAGTCGAGCCGGTCGCGGCCGCTCCGGTCGGAGGCGGGTTCGGCGGGTTCGGCGGTGTCGACCAGGAGCAGTTCGGGCGAGGGGTGCGGTCCGGCGTCCGGCTTGCGCAGGACCCAGAGGTGGAGCGGGATGCCGTACGGGGGTGCGGCGCCGGCCGGGAGCGCGATGACGGCCCGCAGGGCGCCCCGGCGCAGCAGATCGGCGCGGATGCGGCGGCCCGAGCGGCGCGACGCGGCGGCGGGCGGCATCAGCAGGACCGCGGTGCCGCCTTCGCGCAGATGGGCCAGCGCGTGCTGCACCCAGGCGAGTTCGGACTCGGTGCGGGCGGGGAAGCCGTACTCCCAGCGCGGGTCGTAGGCGAGTTCGTCGTGGCCCCAGTTGCGTTCGTTGAACGGCGGGTGGCAGAGCACGGCGTCCGCGGTGAGCCCGGGAAAGGCATCGGTGCGCAGGGTGTCGCCGGTCCGCACGGCGAGCGTGCGCTCGGCGGGGCCGGCATGCAGGGCGAGACGGAGCGCGGTGAGGGCCGCGAGGTCCGGGTCGCTCTCCTGGGCGTACAGCGCGGTGGGCCGCGGAACCGCGCCGAGCAGGGTGCCGGTGCCCGCCGCCGGGTCGAGGACCGTGCGCGGGGGGCCGCCGCCGGTGTCCGCCAGCGCGGCCATCAGGTCCGCCAGGCCGGGCGGTGTGAGCGTGTACTGGCGCGGGTTGGCGTCGAGCTGACGCCCGAGCAGGAACTCGAAGGCGTCCCGGGCCCCGGACCCGGCGGCGAGCTCGGCGGCGCCCCGCAGGAGCGGTACGGACGGCAGGAGTTCGGAGCGGTCGGGGCTGTGAACCGCGCGGCCGGTCCCGGAGGCCGGTCCGAACCGGGCGGTGAGCACCTCGTTCAGCGCGAGGGAGAGCACTCCGGCCATGCGCGCGTCGGACACCGCAGTGATCTCCCGCCAGGCGGTGGGCCGCTCCTGCGCGAGGAGCAGGGCGCATCCGACGTGGAACAGGGCGGGGACGGCGCCTGCGGGATGTCCGGACAGTTGCTGCCAGACGCGCTCGCGGAGCGGGACCTCGGCGAGTTTGCCCTGGTCGCGCAGCCACTGCTCGATCTCGGGCAGGGCGAACGAGGGGCTCGTCTCGGTGCCGCCGACGGGCTTGGGGAAGTCGGTGTGCCGGCGTCGCCAGTTGCTGACGGCGGCACGTCCCACCCCTGCCAGCCGGGCGATCCCGGCGGCGGTCACCTCTGTCGCGTTCTCCGGCACTTGCCGTCTCCCTGGTGCTCGTACCGCTGCTGCCATCCGTGTTCACTGCTGTGACGGCGAGCATAGCGACCTGTTCACAGCACCCGGTTCACGACGTGCACTGCCTCAATCCGTGTGAATCATGTTGACTCGGTTCACACGAGATGATGTCATTGACCTGTCGCTGCACAAGGCGGCATGTGGAACCGCTCACCACTCATCTACGTACTTGCCGAAGGGCACAGCCATGTCCCAGTTCACCCAGCCGCCGCAGTCCCCGCAGCACGGGCAGTCCCAGCCGCCGTACATCCCCGCCCACACCCCCGGCCTGCGCCCCGCGCGCAATGGGCTCGGTGTGGCGGCACTGATCCTCGGCCTCATCGGCGCGGTCTCGGGTCTGGTCCCGTTCTTCTTCTGGCTGGCGGGCATCCTCGGCCTGATCGCGCTGATCCTGGGGCTGGTGGGCCGGGGCCGCGCCAAGAGGGGCGAGGCGACGAACAAGAGCATGGCGACGTTCGGCGCGGTCCTCGGCCTGATCGCGCTGATCCTCTCGGTGGTCGGCGCCGTGATCACGTTCAAGGCGGTCGACGACGCGGTGAGCGACCTGAACAAGGCGGTGTCGGACACGACCGCCTCCGCGAAGCCGAAGGCCGGCGGGGAGGCCAACGCCAAGAACACGGACGACACGAGCGCCAAGGAGGAAGAAAAGAAGGAGGACACCGCCGAGGCCCTGGAGGCCGGCGACTCGGCGGTCTACGACGACGACGTCACGATCACGGTCGGCGACGCCACCTCATACACCCCGGACTCGTTCGCGGCCGGGCACACCAAGGGCAACAAGGCCTACCAGGTGGCCGTCGTCATCGAGAACGCGGGCAAGGAGAAGTTCGACGCCCTGCTCGTCAGCGTCGAGGCGCGCGCCGGCAAGGACGGAGTCGACGCCGAGCAGATCTACGACAACAAGGTCGGCGAGGGCTTCAGCGGCACGGTCCTGCCGGGCAAGAAGGTCACGGTCCTCTACGCCTTCGACGCCCCCGCGGACGCCGGGAACCTGACGGTCGAGGTCAACCCCGGCTTTACGTACGAGGCCACCCAGTGGGACCTGAAGCTCTGACCCGCACCCACGCGCACACAGGACGGAACCCGCCCGCGGGCGGGTTCCGTTCACGCGCTCACCCCCGGCCGGGCCCCGGCCAGGCCGAGCCTCAGCCGCCGCACAGCTCCAGCATGACCTTCTTGTCCGCGGTGGTGACCGGGAGTTCGTACTTCAGCGAGACCTGGGCGAACCGCAGCGCGTACGAGCAGCGCACCGGCTTGTACGGCGGCAGCCAGGACGCGGGGCCGGAGTCGCGCTTGGCGTTGTTGGCCGGGCCGTCCACGGGCAGGAGGTTCAACGGGTCGTTGGCGATCTGCTGCCGCTTGGCCTCGTTCCAGCGGGCGGCGCCCATCTGCCAGTCGTACGACAGCGGCATCACGTGGTCGATCTGGACCTTGGTGGCCTGCTGCTTGCGCCACTCGATGGCCGAGCCGGTGTACGGGTCCATGAGCGTCATGGCGACGACCACACAGTCCGAGCCCGACCGGAGTGTGACCTCTTTGCCGTCCCGGGCCAGCAGGTCGTTGCGGGTTATCTCTATCTATCTCCTGACCTCGATGTACATGAGGCACAGCCGTAACCCCTTCTTGTCCCTCACGGTTATCAGCCATGCCATGAGGCACATGAGTGACATCGAAGACAGGAAACAGATCCGTGTTATGTGCAGAGAAGGCCGTGTCGCCTACCACCGGCGAGATCACCTGGCTCCTGGTCGACGAGGAGACTTACGCGGCTCACCCCGAGGCCCGCGAGTTCTCCCTGTACCTGCGCGGAGCCGGACGGTCACCGCATACACAGCGCGCGTACATCCCCAGAATCGGTCGCTTCCTCAACTGGTGCACGGAGCGGGGCACCGGCTGGAAGACCGTCCGGCTCGGGGACATGAGTCTGTTCAAGTTCCACCTCGAGCGGACACCGACCCGGTACGGGCGGCCTCCGACCGGCAAGACGGTCAACGCCACCCTTACCGCGGTGTGTGAGTTCCTCCGCTTCTGCGCCGTCCAGGGACACGTGCCTCACGAAGTCGCCGCGCGTCTCAGCGAGCCCCGGTTCCTCACCCACGCCCCGGCAGGCTTCGATCCCGGCGAGGGCGGCCGGCACCTGATGGTCAAGGCCCGTGTCCTGAAGGCGGCGGAGATCGAGCGGGCGCCGCAGACGCTCACCCGAGCCCAGACGGATCAGATCATCGACGCCGCTCGCACCGCTCGTGACCGGCTTCTGCTGACCGTCCTCCTGGAAGCAGGCCTCCGTATCGGTGAAGCCCTCGGACTGCGGCGCGAGGACATGCATCTACTCCCCGACTCCACCCATCTCGGCTGCCGGACCGGTGGCGCGCACCTGCACGTCAGGCCTCGGCGGGACAACGTCAACGGAGCACGGGCCAAGGCCGGGCGCCCTCGCATGGTTCCACTGACGCCAGAGGTGGTGCATCGGTATCGCGATCATCTCGCCGAGCGTGAACAGGTGGCCGGCTCCGCCGCCTGTGACTACGTCTTCGTCAATCTCGTCGGCCTGCACGCGGGACGGCCCCTGTCGTACTCCAACGCCAAGCAAGTGGTCGAACGGATCGGGAGACGCTGCGGTCTGACCGCCCGGCCGCACATGATGCGGCACACGGCCGCCACCCGCTGGATTCGCAACGGGGTCGCTCCCGACGTCGTGCAGACACTCCTGGGCCATGCCTCGTCGGCGAGCACAGCCGTGTACGTGCACGCCCAGGACGAGGATCTCCGCGCGGCCGTCGACAGCCTCGCATCGGAGCTGCTGCGATGACCATTGCGCCTCTCCGCTCGGCTGTCGTTGCCTCCGTCTCCGTTGAAGCGGAGTGGTCGTCATGGCTCGCGGCGCGCCTTCCGTCAGGCTGGCGGACAGATGAGTGGGACCCCGTTCAGGCACTGTTCACTGCCGATCCTGGTAACCCGACGACCAGCGTGTTCGTCTGCTCCGTGGCCTCCTGCACCACCCATGTGGTGAGCCACGGCTCCCGCTGCGACGCCTGCCGGAAAGCCCGATACCTCCTGGGCAACCCTGCGGACTTCGACACCACGCACACCCCGCATCCGTCTCGCCGCAGGCCCAACGCCTATGCGAACGGGGCGATGCCCGGCGTCTCCCAGTTCTCGCTCGCGGGTGTGAGCCCCGCGGTCCGCCAGGAGCTCTTGTACGGGCTACAGCAGCGCGACGACGCCGGAATCAGCCTGGTCCCCCAGCGGGTACGCCGCATCGTGGCCGGCCTCCCCGCCGGGCTCTGCTCACTCCTCGACCTGGACGCCTCCTTCTCCTCCGGGCTTCCAGCCGCGACCTCCGGCGTCCTGAACGGTGTTCTCCAGCATGTCCGACGCGCACGCATCGAGTTCGAGGGCACCGATCCGACCTCGGGCGACGTATGGGAGTGCGCTCTCATCGGACTGACGGCAGGGCGCGGTCGCGGGTACACCGCTGTCCACGGCGACATCGACTTCCGTCCGGTGCGGCAGCGTTGGCTGCGGGAGCTGGTCAAGGAGTACGGCCGCACGGCCCGCCCCAACGTCGTGGACCTGCGGCAGACCGTCTACGCGGCGACCATCGCGTCCTCCGCGCTGGCAGGCCGCCCCCATGGGGATGAGCCGGGACTCCTCGCCATGGCCGACATGAATGCCGTAGTGGACCTGTTCCGGATCACCAAGCGTCCCGAGGACGGTCGCGGCTACTCCACCAGCCACCGCAGAGCCCTGCTCCGCCACTGGCGCACGTTCCTGGACTACGCCCGTCAGGCCGGAATGATGGACCACGTTCCCGGCGGGTTCGCGCTCAACCCCCGCTTCCACAGCATCGCCGCCGTGGAAGTGACCGAGGACGATCTCGGTCGTGCGATCCCCGAGCACGTGATCGCCCAGCTCGACGCGCACCTCGGTCTGCTGGGCACCTCGACGGGGTACCAGAGCGGCGGCTGGACGGCTGCCGACTTCGCGCGGATGTACCAGATCGTCTACGCGGTTCTCCGGGACACCGGCCGCCGTCCGGGCGAGGTCACCAGCCTGCGCCGCGACTGCCTGGAGCGGGTCGACGGCAAACCGACGCTGATCTACGACAACCACAAACGGCGACGCCACGGTCGCCGGCTGCCGGTCTCGGAGAGCACCGCCCAACTGGTCGAGACCTGGCAGAAGGAACTCGATGCGCTACCGACCGTGCCGGCCTGTGCCCAGTGGCTTTTCCCCTCACCGGGACAACGCAACCGTCCGCGCCGCGGGCATCTGAAGGCCGCGCAGTTCTGCAACCGGATCTTCCGCGACTGGGTCGACGAGCTGATCCCGAACCTCTCGGACGACCGACTCGGCGAGGACGGCGTCCCGCTCGCCTACGACCGCACCGAGGTTGTCCCGTACGGCTTTCGACATGCATACGCCCAGCGCCATGCGGACGCGGGCACCCGCCCCGACGTACTGCGTGAGCTCATGGACCACCGTTCACTGGACGTGACCATGGGCTATTACAAGGTTTCCCTCAGCCGAAAGCAGGAGGCCGTGCGAACGGTCGCGGCACTCGCCGTCGACCGGCACGGAGCAGCCCGCGGATTCGGTGATCCCCTCGCCTACGAGGTGGAAAGCGTCGGGGTTCCCTACGGCGGCTGCACCGAACCGAGCAACGTCAAGGCCGGGGGCGGGCACTGCCGCATCCGCTTCCAGTGCGCCGGATGCGACTTCTACCGGCCCGACCCCTCCTACCTACCTGCTCTGGAGCAGCAGATCGCGGACCTGCGGGCCGACAAGGAAGCCGCCTTGGCGATGGACGCCGCCGACTGGGTCGTGCGCAATCTCGACGACCAGATCCGCGCTTACTCGAAGTCGGCCGACGAGATGCGGCGGAAGCTGGACGCGCTGCCCGCCGAGGAGCGAGTCGCCGTCGAATCCGCCTCACGTCAGCTGCGCAAGGCACGTTCGGCAGCGGCCTTCGTCCCCCTGCAGTCTCTGACGACACGGAGCCCCGAATGATGATCCCTGCTGCTTCCAGCGGCAACGACCGGATCGCCCGGATCGAGCGGCTGCGCGTCAGCCGCGCCAAGGACAGCGAAGAGAAGACAAAACGTGCACTCGACTCCGTTGATGCCCTTCTCCGCTCAGGGCGACGGATCACCGTCGCCCAAGTGGCACGGGAGGCCTCGGTGTCCACGTGGTTCGTCTACAACCAGCCCCAGGTGCACCAGGCTGTTCAGGACGGCATCTCCGCCCAGCGAACGCGAGGTCGTCAGAACTCCCCCGCTCCGGAAGCGTCCCAGGTGTCTCCGGCAGGGTTGCGGACGGATCTCGCACTGGCCCGCGAAGAGATCAAGGACCTCAAGAAGGAGCGCGATCGGCTCCGTAACCGGGTCAGGCTCTCCCTCGGCGCCGAGTTGGAGGGCGTGAACCAGCACAAGCTGATCGAGCGGGTGCAGGAGATCGAGCAGCGGAATACCGCCCTGGAGCAAGCGCTGTCCGAGGCAAGGAACCGGATCGCCGCCCTGGAGAACCAGCTGCGTGAAGCGGAGGACGACCTCACCGCCGCACGGGCCGGTCTGCGCCGTGCCATGCGGGCTGTTCCGTCTCCGTAGCTCGCGTTCCACCATCGCCTGCGGCTGCTCAGCTTGAGTGTTGTCTGCCAGGCAGCCGCGAGAGGCGGACTCAGAACGGGGGGTCGTTGAAGAGCGAGCCGGTCCAGACAGGTGAGACCGGTTCGGAATCGCGCTGCTGAAGGAGCAGGACAGCGTCGTTGACGCGCCCGAGGTCGATGAGGTGGCCGGCAAGTTCGCGGCTGTTCGCGGGGGCGTGCTGTGCGAGAACGGCAACAGCCTCCTCGGTGCGTCCGGCGTCGGCGAGCAGTTCAGCGATGTGCGGCGCCGCATACGAGGTGGCGCCCTCGGGGTGGGAGCGGGCCCGAGCGACCGCTGCGTCGACGCCGTCACGGGCGGCGATCAGCGGCAACCGTATCCAGTACAGGTCCCACTCCTCCTCGCCCCCGCGGGCGGAGGCGAGGGCGTCGAGGTGCGCCAGGCCGTCCTCGGGGCGCCCCTGTGCGAGACATAGGTTGGACCACGTATGCAGGATCCAGTCGTCCCCGTTGTGGGCCTCGGCCAGGTCTCGCATCACATCGACCGCTTCGCCCCCTCGGCCATGCCGTGCCAGGAGCTCCGCCAGTCGCTCCGTGCCGTGGCACCGGAAGTCCTGCGAGTCGTCCGGCCTGCGGTACACGGCGATCGCGCCTTCCACGTCACCGCGCTCCTCCAGTGCTTCAGCCAGACGCTGTGCGGCGTGACCGAGGTGATCGGTCACCGCGTACGCGCGCAGTTCCTCGATCCGACCGTGTCTCGCCAGCAGGTCGGCCAGCCGATCCCGGTTGTCGACCGAGGCGATGGACCGGGTGCGCAGCAGGGCGATCGCTTCGTCGACGCGGCCCTGGCGTTCACGGATCGTGGCTAGCAGCTCGATCGCGTCGTCGGGGTCGAGACCGCGGCAGCACCATGGACTGTCACAGCGGTGGCGGTCCGGTATGCGGGCGGCCAGCAGCGCGGCGACGTCATCGTCCCGGCCTGCTCCCTCGGCGATGTCGACCAGAGCGGTGGCAAGAAGCCGGTCCTCAATTCCCGCACTCAGCCGAGTAACTGCCTCGTCCGTACGGCCCTGCCGCGCCAGCAGCCGCGCGAAATACTCCAACGGGAGCCCTCCCGTGCTCGCGTACGGCAGGGTCAGCGCGATCGCTTCCTCTGCACGCCCCCAGCTCTCCAGCAGCTCCGCCTGCGTCCGGGCCGCCGGCCACCAGCCCGTGGCGACGTACGGAGCAAGCGCCTCCAACGCCTGGGCTTGCCGGCCCTGGTCACCGATCAGCCGTGCCCATGCCCGCGCGCAGAACCATTCCCCACAACGGGCCTGGGCCTCCACCTCATCGCTGTGGCCGCGCTCAAGAAGCCGGGAGACCAGCAGCGGAGGAATGCAGCCGGACAGAGTCCGGGCCTGACGGTCGAGATCGGCGGCGTCCATGACTGCGAACCTTAGCCACCACGTCCGCGAGAGACCCTGCGCCCCGGGGCCGAGGCAACCATGGGTGTCCGGTCAGCCCTGGCACTGCTTCAGCATCATCGTCTTGTCCGCCGTCGTCACCGCCAGCTCGTACTTCTCGGCGACCTGCGCGAACCGCACCGCGTACGAGCACCGGATCTTCTTGTTCGGCGGCAGCCAGGACGCCGGTCCCGAGTCCCTCTTCGCCGAGTTGGCGCGCCCTTCGACAGGAAGCAGATTGAGTACGTCGTTCGCCAGTTGCTTGCGCTTGCTCTCCGACCATCGGGCGGCGCCCATCTGCCAGCTGTAGGACAACGGGACCACGTGGTCTATCTGCACCTCGGTGGCCTTGGCCTTCTTCCAGGCGATGTCCTTGCCGGTGTACGGGTCGTACAGCTCCATCGCAACGACCACACAGTCGGAACCGGAACGGAACTTCACGTGCCGTCCGTGGAGTTTCAGCAAGTCGTTCCGCGTGTCACAACCATTCCTCGCCAGCGGCACCCCATCCGCCGTATCCATCCACGCATAGCCGAACTTGTCCCGCTCGTAACCCGTCTTCGGCCCACGCCCCTTTGTGGTGAGCCCTTGGATGAGCTCGCGTGCGTCGGCCTTGTCCTGTTCCGACGTGAGCTCGGCGAGCCCCGGCTTCGTACCGTCGGGGTTCGCCAATGGGCTCACCACGAGGCCGGGGGCGGCGTCCGGTCCAGATCCTGCGGCGGTACCACCCGACTCCAGGTCATTGCAGCCCGTGACAAGCACGGCGGCCATGGCGGCCGTGATCACGGCCTTCTTCCTGCCTGTCCGCAGGCGACTGTGACTCATGTGCCTCTCACTACGCATAGCCGACCACACCCTGCATACGCTGCGAGAACAGACTCATCACGGCGCGAAGCATAGAGATAATGCGGGTGTCGCAGCCGTTGCGCGAGAGCGGAATGCCGTCGACCGAGTCCTTCCAGGCGTACCCGAACTTGTCCCGCTCGTAGCCGGTCTTGGGGCCCCGGCCCTTGGTCGCCACCTTCTCGATGACCTTCCGGGCCGCCGCCCGGTCCGCGTCCGAGGTGAGAGGGGCGAGGCCCGGCTTCGTACCGTCCGGGTTGTCCAGCGGGCTGGCGCCGAAGCCGGTGGCGGACCGGCCGCCGCCGTTCGCGCTGCTGCTCGCCCCGCCGCCACCGGAGGACACCTGTTCGGGGTCGCAGCCGGTCAGGGCCAGCACCGTCAGCGCACCCAGGGCGGGCACGAACACTCGACAATCGCGGGGAGATATCACTCGAAGCCGTCCTGACGGGGAGAAAGCCGAACCAACCCGGGAATCCTACGGACGTCTGCCCCGCCAGGGAGTGTTCATGGCATCCGTACCCTCCGGATGCGGCCCGGATCACACCTTTCCGATGCCCAGCGTCGTCTCCGACGGCAGCAGCCCGGAGCCGAGCGCCGCCACCCACAACGGACCCAGCAGTTCGACGAGCCGCTCCCGTTCCTCGTCCCGCAACGTCCGCCACGGCGCGGCCGCCGCCTCGTCCGTGCGCCGCTCGACCTCGGCGCGCAGCGCCCTGCCCGCCTCCGTCGCCGTACCGTCGTCCGCCACCAGGCCGCGCTTCAGCAGCCGTTCGCGGGCCTGCGTCCACTCCTCGTCGCTCCAGCGCCGGCTCGCGAACACCTCCGGGCGCGCCGCGCCGACGGCGGCGAACGAGACCAGCGCCTCGGCCGGGTCGAGCTCCGCGTCGGCGAGCGCCGCGAGGTGGCCGTCGCCGCGGTGTTCGCGCAGGACGGTCGCCGCGTGCCAGAGCGCGAGGTGCGGTTCGTCCGGCCAGGGCAGCGCGGCGTTGGCGGCGGCGAGCGGGCGGCCCGCCGTGTCGGCGGCCTCCGCGACGCGTCGCAGGAGCGCGGCGGCCTCGGCCGTGTCCGGCGCGGTGGCCGCCTCCCCCAGGATCGTCCGGTACGCGCGGTCGACGGCCCGGCCCCGGGCGGCGAGCACGGCGTCGGGCGAGGCGACGGACCAGACGGCGGGGACGTACTCGTCCACCATCGCCGGGCTGAAGGTACAGAAGGTCTCCGTGACCAGGCCGGCTCCGGCTTCCCCGAGCGGCGCCGCCCGCCACGCGAAGTAGCTCGGCCAGCGCTCGTCGACCGCGTACCCGAGCGCCGCGGCCTCCTCGAAGGCCTCCGGCGCGTAGTAGAGAACAGCGTGCAGGGGCTCCAGCAGGTGCCACATCTGCCGTACGCGTCCCAGCTCGTCGGACATGTCTCCGCCTTCCGCAGCAGCTTCAATCTTGCCAGTGACTAGATATCCCTCGAAGACCAGAGTGCGCCCCGCCCTGCAAACTTGTCAATGACTAGATTCCGCGTAGGGTTCCGTCCATGAGCAGCGACCGCACCTACCACCACGGCGACCTGCGGCGGGCCGTCCTCACCGCCGCCCTCGACGTCATCCGCACCGAGGGCCCCACCGCGCTCAGCCTGCGCGATCTGGCCCGCCGGGCCGGCGTCTCCCACGCCGCGCCCGCCCACCACTTCAAGGACCGCACCGGCCTGCTCACCGCCATCGCCACCGAGGGCTACGGGCTGTTCGCCGACGCCCTGGCCGACGCACCGGATCTGCGGGAGCGGGGCGTGCGGTACGTACGGTTCGCCGCCGAACACCCGGCCCACTTCCAGGTGATGTTCCAGCCGGACCTCTACCGCGCCGACGACCCGGACCTGCTCGCGGCGAAGGAGCGGGCGTCGGTCGAGCTGCGTGCGGGCGTCACCGGCCTCCCCTCCGGCGGCGGGGACGACGCCCGGCTCACCGGCGTGGCCGCCTGGTCCCTGGCCCACGGCTTCGCCACGCTGCTGCTCAGCGGCAACCTGAGCGGCGCGGTGGGCGACCGGGATCCGGAGGAGGTGTTCCGGGGGCTCGCGCAGCTGCTGTTCGCCCCGGCGGCCCCCGCCGGCGAGTGACCGTGACGGGGGGCGCCGGGACCGCGGAATCCACCGGGACGACCAGGGCGTGTTTCGGAAGTCCCGCCTGGCACGCACGCTCGCGGCGGTCTCGGAGCTCCCGGCCGCGGCGGGAGGCTACTCCCCCGCGCCCCGGGGGCGCGTGGCCGAGGCGAGGGGCGCCGGGGGCAGGTCGACGATGAGGACCGGCGGCTCCTCCACGACGTCCGAGGGATCCGGGGCCGGGCCGCCGGGCACCTGGCCCGGATGGTCGACGACTGCGGTCGCCAGCCTGGCGAAGGAGGCGGAGAAGTCGCTCTCCCCGTGCCAGTCGGTGCGGGAGCCGCGGTAGGCGTAGGTACGCGGGTCCAGGAAGAGGTACTCGCGCGTGCGGGACACGTTGTGGAAGTCGAACCGGATCGTGAGCCCCGGCCGGCCCGCCGCGTCCCGCGCCGGCGCGTCGACCAGTTCGGCTCCGGGGATCAACGCCAGCGCGCGATAGAGCGCGGCGTTCACCCTGGGGGGGATGCTCGACGCGGCCTGCAGAATGTGGACGATCCTGGCGAACCGCGCTCCGGGGGTGACGGCCGGAGCGTCTCCCGCCCGGAAGTCGTGGCGCATGTCCGTGTTGTCGGCGGGGACGTCGCTCGCGTCCGGCCCGCCGGCGAAGAAGGGATCGGTACTGACCCGTTCGAGGAGCTTGCGGGGATCGGTGGGCAGCCGGGACAGGACCTCCCGGGTCTCCTGCGGCCGGTCCTCGATCCGCTTCCCCGGCAGCGGGGAGCCGGACGTCACGGAGACGACGGTGCGGTCGCCCGTGCGGTGGGTCTTGCCGACAGACGCGCTCTTGGCGCCGTCGTACCGCTGCCAGGAAGGCTGGTGCCCGCAATCGTTGTCGCAACTCACCGTGTCGGTGTACAGCCACTGGTGGGGGCCGGGCTCCTTGTCCGTACCCTTCGCGGCATTGGCCGCCGCCGCGTCCAGCACCTCCGCGACCGTCAGGGCGTGCACCGGCTCGGTCTGCGCCCCCTGTCCGCCCGAGGTCGCGATGATGACGACGGCCACCGCGCCCACGGCCAGGGCCGCCGGCGCGGTCCGGCGCACGCGGGGCCTGACCGGGCCCCGGCGGGCGGCCACCCGCGCGGCAGGACCGGCTGCCTCCTCGGTGGCGCGCTCGTCCCGCGCTTGTTCCAGGAGAGCCAGTTCCGCACCGAGCCGCTGCTTGAATCCGGTCGGGCTGTTCATCGGCTGGCCTCCACGAGTGGGTTGCTGAAAGCGTCGGACGGGGTGGGCCGCCCGGCGCGCAACGCGGCACGGGCTCGGTGCAGACGGACCCGGGCAGTCGCCTGGGAGATCCGGAGCACCTTCGCGGCCTCCTTCGTGGTCAGGCCGTCGACCGCGACCAGGTCGATCACCGCGCGCAGCGGCTCCGACAGCACGGCGTGCCGGGCGAACAGCTCCCTGGCCGCCCGCGCGGCGTCGATACGTTCCTCGAAGCGCTGCACGTCCTGCTCGTCCAGCAGCCGACGGCCGCTCAGCGCGGCCACCGCCTTCTGTTCACGTGCGGCATCGCGGGCGTACGAGGCCAGCGTGTTGCGGGCGATCCCGTGAAGCCACATCACGTGCGTACCGCGCCTGGAGTCGTATCCCTCGAAGGTCTCCAGCGCGGCCACGAAGACGTCGGCGGTCAGGTCGGCCGCCACGTGCACGTCGGCGGTCCGGCGGGTGACGAAGCCGAGGATGGCGTCGAAGTGCGCCTCGTACACCTCGCCGAACGGGGTTCTGCCCCGTTCGGGCTCGTGCGCGGGTGTCTGCACGCGGGACCTCCAGTGCGTCTGTGCGGTCTGTCACCCACCACTTGGCACGGGGGCCGCGAAACGTTACTTCCCGCAGGTCAGAGCTGTAGAGCTGTACGGCCCTGAGCGGCGGGGAACCCCCGGGCGGGGTCCGGCAACGGGCGCGGCACCGTGATCCGGGGCGCCGGGCCGGTCCTCGCACGCGGTGCCCGACCGGCCAACTGGCGCCCGGCCTCCCTCTCGTGCCCGGTCGCCGAGCGCGCGGTCACGTCTTCGCCCACGCGGACGCCGACGTGGCCCGGGGCCGCCGGAAGCCCGACCGCCCCGCCCGTCACCCGGCCCCCCTCACGACCCCAGGATCGTAGTCAGGAACTCCCCCGTCCATGCCAGCAGTTCACGCCCCACGAACGGCTTGCCGCCGATCTTGCCCGCGGTGGGGCGAGGCACCAGGATCTGGTGCAGGGCCGGCTTGATGATCGTCTTCGGGTAGAGGCGCTTCAGCCGCAGCTCCTGCGACTCGCGCAGCTCCACCGGCGCGAAGCGGATGTTCGGGCCCTGGAGCACGATGTCGCCGACGCCGCAGGCGCGGGCCAGCATCCGCAGTCCGGCGACCAGGAGGAGGTTCTCGACCGGTTCCGGGAGCTTGCCGTAGCGGTCGGTGAGCTCCTCGCGCACGGCCCTGATGTCGTCCTCCGAGGAGGCCGAGGCGATCGAGCGGTAGGCCTGGAGGCGCAGCCGCTCGCCGGGGGCGTAGTCGTGCGGGACGTGCGCGTCCACCGGGAGCTCGATCTTGACCTCCAGCGGCGGCTCCTCCTCCACTCCGCCTTCGAGGGAGGCGCGGTAGTCGGCGACCGCCTCGCCGACCATGCGGACGTACAGGTCGAAGCCGACGCCCGCGATGTGGCCGGACTGCTCGCCGCCCAGGAGGTTGCCCGCGCCGCGGATTTCGAGGTCCTTCATCGCCACGTACATGCCCGCGCCCATCTCGGTGTGCTGGGCGATCGTGGCGAGGCGTTCGTGGGCCGTCTCGGTGAGCGGCTTCTCCGGCGGGTAGAGGAAGTAGGCGTAGCCGCGGTCGCGGCCACGGCCGACGCGGCCGCGCAGCTGGTGGAGCTGGGAGAGGCCGAAGTTGTCGCCGCGCTCCACGATCAGGGTGTTGGCGTTGGAGATGTCGATGCCGGACTCGACGATCGTGGTGGAGACCAGGACGTCGAACTTCTTCTCCCAGAAGTCCACCACGACCTGTTCCAGGGCCTGTTCGGACATCTGGCCGTGGGCGGTGGCGATCCGTGCCTCGGGGACGATCTCGCGCAGCCGGGCGGCGGCGCGGTCGATCGACTCGACGCGGTTGTGGATGTAGAACGCCTGGCCCTCGCGGAGCAGTTCGCGGCGGATGGCCGCGCCGATCTGCTTCTCCTCGTACGGGCCGACGAAGGTGAGGACCGGGTGGCGCTCCTCGGGCGGGGTGGTGATCGTCGACATCTCGCGGATGCCGGTGACCGCCATTTCGAGCGTACGGGGGATGGGCGTCGCGGACATGGTGAGGACGTCCACGTTGGCGCGGAGCTTCTTCAGCTGCTCCTTGTGCTCGACGCCGAAGCGCTGCTCCTCGTCGACGATGACCAGGCCCAGGTCCTTGAACTTCGTCTCGGAGGAGAACAGGCGGTGGGTGCCGATGACCAGGTCGACCGAGCCCTCGCGGAGCCCCTCGATCGTCGCCTTGGACTCGGACTCCGACTGGAAGCGGCTCAGCGCCCGTACGGTGACGGGGAACTGGGAGTAGCGCTCGGTGAACGTCCCGAAGTGCTGCTGGACGAGGAGGGTCGTGGGGACGAGGACGGCGACCTGCTTGCCGTCCTGGACCGCCTTGAAGGCGGCCCGTACCGCGATCTCCGTCTTCCCGTAGCCGACGTCGCCGCAGATCAGCCGGTCCATGGGGACGGACTTCTCCATGTCCTCCTTGACCTCGGCGATGGTGGTGAGCTGGTCGGGTGTCTCCGCGTACGGGAAGGCGTCCTCCAGTTCCCGCTGCCAGGGGGTGTCCGGGCCGAAGACGTGGCCGGGCGCCGCCATCCGGGCCGAGTAGAGCTTGATCAGGTCGGCGGCGATCTCCTTGACGGCCTTCTTGGCGCGCGCCTTCGTCTTCGTCCAGTCCGCGCCGCCGAGCCGGTGCAGGGTGGGGGCCTCGCCGCCGACGTACTTGGTGACCTGCTCCAGCTGGTCGGTCGGGATGTACAGCCGGTCGCCGGGCTGGCCGCGCTTGGCGGGGGCGTACTCGACGAGGAGGTACTCGCGCGTGGCCCCCTGCACGGTGCGCTGCACCATCTCGATGTAGCGGCCCACACCGTGCTGCTCGTGGACGATGTAGTCGCCCGTCTCCAGCGTCAGGGGGTCGATGGTCTTCCTGCGGCGGGCCGGCATCCGGCCCAGGTCCTTGGTGGCGGTGCGCTGGCCGGTCAGGTCCGTCTCGGTGAGGACGGCGATCCTGAGCCCGTCGTCGACGAAGCCGTGGTCGATGGCGCCGCAGGAGACGTGGACGAGGGACGGGGAGATCTCGCCGAGGTCCGCGTCGAGGCGGGCCGGGATGCCTTCGCCGCTCAGCACCTCGACGGTGCGGGAGGCGAGGCCCTGGCCCTCGGTGACGTAGACCGTGCGCCAGCCGTCGGCCAGCCAGCCCTTGGTGTCGGCGAGTGCGCGGGCGGTGTCGCCGCGGTACGCCTCCGGGGCGTGCATCCGGAGCTTGAGGGTGTCCTCGTCGAGCTCGTCGTCCGCGGCGAACGGGGAGATGGACCACCACATCATGTTCAGCTCGCGGGCCCGGTCGCGGACGTCCGCGATACCGCGCAGCGAGGCCGCGCCGACGTCGATGGGGGCCTCGCCGCCGCCCGCCGTGGCCGCCCAGGACGCCTCCAGGAACTCCTGGCTGGTGGCGACCAGGTCAGCGGCCCGGGTACGGACCCGCTCGGGGTCGCACACGACGGCCATGGAGCCCTTGGGCAGGACGTCGATCAGCAGTTCCATGTCGTCGACGAGGACGGGAGCCAGGGACTCCATGCCCTCGACCGCGATGCCCTCGGCGATCTTGTTGAGGAGTTCGCCCAGCTCGGGGTGGGCCTCGGCGAGCACGGCGGCCCGCTCGCGGACGTCGTCGGTCAGCAGGAGCTCCCGGCAGGGCGGCGCCCACAGCCCGTGGTCGGCGATCTCCAGCGACCGCTGGTCGGCGATCTTGAAGTAGCGGATCTCCTCGACGTCATCGCCCCAGAACTCCACCCGCAGCGGGTGCTCCTCGGTCGGCGGGAAGACGTCCAGGATGCCGCCGCGCACCGCGAACTCGCCGCGCTTCTCGACCAGTTCGACCCGGGAGTACGCGGCTGCCGCGAGCGCCTCGACCGTCTTGCCGAGATCCGCGCTCTGTCCGATCCGCAGCGCCACGGGCTCCAGGTCGCCGAGCCCCTTGACCTGCGGCTGGAGCACGGAACGGATCGGTGCGACGACGACGGAGACGGGCCCGGTCTCCGGGTCGTCCTGCCTCGGGTGCGCGAGGCGCCGCAGCACGGCCAGCCGGCGGCCCACGGTGTCGGAGCGCGGGGAGAGCCGCTCGTGGGGCAGGGTCTCCCAGGACGGGTACTCCGCGACCGTGTCCGGCGGCAGCAGGGTGCGCAGCGCGGCGGCCAGGTCCTCGGCCTCGCGCCCGGTCGCGGTGACGGCGAGCACGGTCCGCTTCGAGTCCCGGGCGAGCGCCGCCACGGCGAAGGGCCGCGCGGCGGGCGGGCCCACCAGGTCGATGTGCATCCGGCGCCCGTCCCCGGCGGCCTTCACCGCTTCGTCGAGCGCCGGATCACGTACGACGACATCCAGCAGACCGTGCAGGCTCATGAAGGGCTTCCGTCCGGGTAACGAGGGTGGGGTCCGACAGCCGGCTGCTGTCGGGGGGCGACGCTGCCGTCAGGGGCAACGCGAAGGGCCCGACACGTCAGACGGGCCGGGGATGCCACCAGCGTACGACTCCGGGGGGACAGCCGCGCCCGCAACCGGGCAGCGCGCCGCGCCCCACGGGGCCTCACGCACGAAATCCGGCCCCGGGCGCTTGGAGGAGCGCCCGGGGCCGGAATCTTCAGTCTATGCGGACCGTCCGGCTCAGCCGTCCGTGGCGATGGCGTTCAGGACGTTCATCCGTCCGGCCCGGAACGCCGGGACCAGGGCCGCGAAGAGTCCGACGAAGGCCGAGGCGACGAACACCGTGATGATGGTCGGCCACGGGATCTCCAGGACGCCGAGACCCTCCAGGGCCAGCAGCTTCTGGGCGGAGGTGCCCCAGCCCATGCCCAGGCCGAGGCCGAGCAGGGCGCCGAACAGGGCGATGACGACCGACTCCAGCCGGATCATCCGGCGCAGCTGGCGGCGGGAGAGGCCGATGGCGCGCATCAGGCCGATCTCGCGGGTCCGCTCGACGACCGAGAGGGCCAGGGTGTTCACGACCCCGAGGACCGCGACGATGATCGCGAGGGCGAGCAGACCGTAGACGATGTTCAGCAGCTGGCCGATCTGGTCCTTCAGATCCTGCTTGAAGTCGGCCTGATTCTGCACCTTGTACTGGGGGTACTCGGCGAGCGAGCTCTTCAGGGCGGCGTAGGCCTCCTTCTCCTTGCCGTCCTGCGCCTTGGCGAACATGATCACGTTCTTGGGCATCTTGTCGGCGGGGACGTACCGCTCGGCGGTCGCGGTGTTCATGTACATCGCGCCCTGGTCCACGGTCGTGTCGTCCGAGGTGATCGCGGCGACCTTCAGCTTCGCCGTGTCGCCCGCCTTGAACGCGACGGTGATCGTGTCACCGACCTTGATCCCGTGCTCGGTGGCGTACTCGTCGCCGACCGACATGGCGTTCTTCCCGTACGCCGCGGACAGGTCACCGGCGACGGTCTCGCGCTGAAGGTCCTGCGGGTACGTCGGGTCGGCGGCGGTGACGTCCTCGTCGGTCGTCGAACCGTCGGGGCTGGTGAGCTTCGCGCCGATGGCCTTGTAGTTCGTGATGTGCTCGATGCCGGGCGCGGTCTCCAGCGCCTTCGCGGCCTGCGGCACGATCAGCTGGCCGGTCGACGACTGCACGATGAAGTCCGCGCCCACCGACCTGTCCAGCTCGTCGGTGGCCGAGGCGACCATGGAGGAGCCCACCACCGACAGGCAGGCCACCAGGGCCAGGCCGATCATCAGGGCCGCACCGGTCGCACCGGTCCGGCGCGGGTTGCGCAGCGCGTTGCGCTCGGCCAGCCGGCCGACCGGGCCGAACAGCCGCAGGACGACGACGCTGAGCGCCCGTACGACGACTCCGGCGAGCAGCGGGCCGATGACGATGAAGCCGATGAGGGTGAGGACCACACCGAGGCCGAGGAAGAGGGAGCCCTCGCTCGCCTTGTCCGCCTGCGTCGTCGCCCACAGGGCCGCGCCGCCGGTGCCGGTGAGGACCAGGCCGATGCCGGCGCGGATCCAGCCGGACTTGGCGTCCGCCGGTGTTCCGGCGTCGCGCAGGGCGGCCATGGGCGAGACCTTGCCGGCCCGGCGGGCCGGGATGTAGGCGGCGAGGACGGTCACGATGATGCCGAGGGCGAGACCGACCACCGGGGTCGTCCAGGCGACGGTGAGGTCATCGGTGGACAGTTCCATGCCGATGGCGCCCATGACCTTCATCAGCCCGACGGCCAGTCCGACGCCGGCGGCGACGCCGAGGATCGATCCGACGATGCCCAGGAGCACCGCTTCGAGCAGCACGGACCGGTTGACCTGCTTGCGGCTTGAGCCGATGGCCCGCATCAGGCCGATCTCGCGGGTCCGCTGGGCGACCAGCATCGAGAAGGTGTTGACGATCAGGAAGATGCCGACGAGGAAGGCGATCCCGGCGAAGCCGAGCATCGCGTACTTCATCACGTCGAGGAAGTCGCCCATGGAGTCCTTGTTGGACTCCGCGGCTTCCTTCTGGGTCTGCACCTTGTACGCGGCCGAGCCGTCGAGTGCGGCGGCGACGCTCTGCTTCAGCTGCGAGTCGCTGACGCCGGGTTCGGCGGTGATGGAGATCTGGGTGAAGACGTCGGGGCTGCCGAGGAGCTTCTGCTGGGCGGTGGCCGTGTCGAGGTAGACGATCGCCGCGCCCGGGTTGGTGACCTTGAAGGTGGCGATGCCGCTGATGCGCGCCCTGACGTCACCGGTGACCGCGATGGTGCGCAGCTCGTCACCGATCTTCAGGTCGTGCTTGTCCGCGGTGTCGGCGTCGACCATGACCTCGGTCGGGCCGCGCGGTGCGTGGCCGGAGGTGATCTCCATGGAACGCAGGTCGTTGGAGGTCCAGTTGCCGGCCAGCGTCGGGGCGCCCGTGTCGGAGCCCATGTTCTTGTTGTGGCTGTCGACGACCGTGACCGCCGAGCTGGAGATGGCGCCCTCGGCCTTCTGCACCCCGTCGGCCTTCTTGACCCGGTCGATGACCGAGGCGGGAAGCGACTGGGGCTTGCCGTTCTCCGGGGTGTCGTCGACCTTCGCCGTCTTCGGGCTGACGGTGACGTCGGCCGACGTCGCGGCGAAGAGCTTGTCGAACGTGGTGTTCATCGTGTCGGTGAAGACGAGCGTGCCGCACACGAACGCCACCGACAGCAGGACGGCGACGGCGGAGAGCGCCATGCGTCCCTTGTGCGCGAAGAAGTTGCGCATCGAGGTCTTCCAGACGGTCATGACGTCCGCCCGCGCGCGTCGAAGTCCTTCATGCGGTCCAGCACCTGGTCGGCGGTCGGGTTGAGCATCTCGTCGACGATGCGCCCGTCCGCGAGGTACAGCACACGGTCGGCGTAGGAGGCGGCGACCGGGTCGTGGGTGACCATGACGATGGTCTGGCCGAGTTCGTCCACGGACTTGCGCAGGAAGTTCAGCACTTCGGCGCCGGCCCGTGAGTCCAGGTTCCCGGTCGGCTCGTCACCGAAGATGATCTCCGGCTGGGCGGCGAGCGCCCGGGCCACCGCGACGCGCTGCTGCTGACCGCCGGAGAGCTCGGTCGGCCGGTGCTTGAGCCGCTCGGCGAGACCGACGGTCTCCACGACCTGGCGCAGCCAGGCGGCGTCGGGCTTGCGGCCCGCGATGTCCATCGGCAGCGTGATGTTCTCCAGCGCGTTGAGCGTCGGCAGGAGGTTGAACGCCTGGAAGATGAAGCCGATGCGGTCGCGGCGCAGCTGGGTGAGCTTCTTGTCCTTGAGCCCGGTGATCTCGGTCTCGGCGAGGTGGATCTGCCCGGAGGTCACGGTGTCCAGACCGGCGAGGCAGTGCATCAGCGTGGACTTGCCGGAGCCGGACGGGCCCATGATGGCCGTGAACTGGCCGCGGGCGATGTCGACGTCGACGTGGTCGAGCGCGACGACCCGGGTCTCACCGGTGCCGTACGCCTTGACGACCTGCCGCGCTCGCGCAGCCACGGCCGTACGCCCTCCAGTGCCCCCGTGCCTGGGAATGGTTACAGCCGTTGTCACGGTTTTTCTCCTATGTCGGTCGGCGACAGCTCGTCGCTGTCTGCTGTGAAGTCTGGTCGCAGGAGGGGGTCCGGCGCGCTGGTGCCCAGCGCAGTCTTCGGGTGGGGTTTTCCCCACCCCGCCCCCTGTGGTCTGCCGCAATCCCCGTGCATGACCACGCTACGGAGCGGGTGGGGCGGGGCACGTCCTCCGCCGGGAGGAACGGCCCCTGCCCACAAGTAAGGAGCTACCCCTAGGGGTCTGGACCCCCGGGTGGACACATCTCTCAGGGACTGCGCCCATGGGTCCACACCGCTGGGTGGAGCGGCAGGGCCCGCCGTACGGAAACGCCCTGCTGAGGGGCTTCAGCCTCGGCGGCCCGTGCCCGGGGTCCTCGCGGTGCGGGGCCTCGGGGCCAGCGCCGCGGCGAGGGCCGGGGTGAGGACGCTGCGCGTCTGGGCCGGGGTGAGGGCGGCGGGGGTGGCGAGCGGGTTGAGGTAGCGGGTGTAGATGAGTCCGCCGAGGATCGTCACGACGGCGGTGGCGCGGGCGGTGGCGTCCCGGCCGCCGAGGAATTCAACAAGCCGGGCCAGCAGCTCGCGTTCCAGGTATTCGCGGATCACGTCGGCGGCCTCGTCGCCCTGCGCGGTCAGCCGGCGGAAGTCGGCGTCCTCCCACAGGTCCGTGACCGCGTCGATCAGCCGGCCGGGAAGGGTCGCCGGGTCACCGCCCAGGACCTCGTCCACCGCCAGCGCGTTGGCGCACTGGAACTGCATCACGTCCGCGAACAGGCCCTTCTTCGAGCCGAAGTGGTACGCGATCAGGGCCGGATCGACCCCGGCGGCCCCGGCCACCGCGCGCAGGGTCGTCGCCCGGTAGCCGCGCTCCAGGAACAGCGCACGCGCCACCGGGACGATCGACTCGCGGGTCGGCGGGTTCCCGCGGGGCCGGCCCCGGGTGCGCGCGGGGGAAGGTGCGGCGTTATTCATCAGCGTTGAGCCTGCGTTTCGTGATCGGCACAGTCAAGGGCGTTCCGGCCACCACACGAAGGAATGACCGACACCATGCGCATCGCAGTCTTCGGCGCCACCGGACCGACCGGCCGCCATCTCACCGGACAGGCCCTCGCCGCAGGTCACGAGGTCGTCGCCGTGACCCGCCGCCCCGGCTCCCTGCGGGAACGCCCCGGCCTCACCGTGGCCCTCGCCGACGCCACCGACCCGGCGGCCGTCGACGCCGCGGTCGCCGGCACGGACGCCGTCCTCTCGGCGCTCGGCGCCCGCTTCAGCAAGCAGGCCGTCACCCTGTACTCGGCGAGCGCCGCGACCCTCACCGACGCCATGGCCCGCCACGGGGTCAAGCGGCTCCTCGCCATCAGTTCCAGCATCGCCGACCCCGGCTGGCGTCCCACCGGCGCGCACTTCTTCAACCATGTGCTCGACCCGCTGGTGAACCGGCGCCTCGGCCGCACCCTGCACGCGGACATGCGCCGCATGGAGGACGTGATCCGCGGAACCGGCCTCGACTGGACCCTCGTACGGCCCTCGGGTCTCTTCGAGCACTCCGTCGTCACGGACTACCGCACCGCGCCGGTCAGCGCCGACGGCGTCTTCACCGCCCGTGCCGACCTCGCCGCGAGCATGCTGCGCGAGCTGGAGGAGCGGCGCTACGTCCGTACGGCGATGGGCGTCATCACCACCTCGGTGAAGCCGAACATCGCCAGCATGATCTGGAACGAGGGGGTGCGGAAGAAGTGAGCCGGACGGCCCCCGAACCACCCGACGGCGCTCCCGAGACCATCGGACTCCCCGCCGCGGCACTGGAGTTCCTCACCCTGCCCGTCACCGCCACGTTCACCACGCTGCGCCCGGACCGCACCCCGCACGTCACTCCGGTCCGCTTCACCTTCGACGCGTCCACCGGTCTGGCCCGGGTGACCACCAGGGCGCGTGCCCGCAAGGCCCGCAACGTGGCGGCGGGCGGCGCGGCGGCCCGTGTCGCGCTCTGCCAGGCGGACGGCTTCCGCTGGCTCACCCTGGAGGGCCGGGCCGCGGTCGGCGACGACCCCGTGCGCCTGGCCGACGCGGTCGGCCGCTATGCCGCCCGCTACGGGACGGCCCCGCCCTCCCCGCCGGACCTGGTCGTCGTCGAGATCGCCGTCGACCGCGTGCTGAGCCTCGGCCTCTGATCCGTATGCCACACCACCACACCACCCCGAAAGCGACGTGACACCGCGATGCCCACCGTTCCCGTTCTCGGCTCCACGCTCCACTACCGCGAGTCCGGCGACCCCGACGGTCTGCCGTTCGTCTTCCTCCACGGCAACCCCACCTCCTCCCATCTGTGGCGCAACGTCACTCCCGGCGTGGCCGCGCCCGGCCGCCGGCTGCTGGCCCCCGACCTGATCGGCATGGGCGAGTCCGGGAAGCCCCGCATCGACTACTCCTTCGACGACCACGCCCGCCACCTCGACGCCTGGTTCGACGCACTCGGTCTGACGGAGGCCGTGCTGATCGGCCACGACTGGGGCGGAGCGCTCGCCTTCGACCGGGCCGCACGTCTCCCGGGCGCCGTCCGCGGGATCGCCTTCACCGAGACGATCGTCAAGCCGCTGGTCGGTGACGAGTTCCCGGCGGCGGGGCGGGAGTTGTTCACCCTGCTGCGTACGCCCGGGGTGGGCGAGGGCATGGTCCTGGACCAGCCCCGGTTCATCGACGGGCTCCCGGACACGCTCGCCACCCCGCTCGCCCCCGCCGATCTCGACGCCTACCGCCGCCCCTTCCCGACCCCGGACAGCCGTCGCCCGGTCCTGGCCTGGACGCGCATGATGCCGCTGGACGGCGAGCCCGCGGACGTCGTGGCGCGCATCGAGCGGTACGACGCCTGGCTGGCCGCCAGCCCCGAAGTCCCCAAGCTGCTCGCCGCGTTCGAGCCGGGCCCGGGCGCGATGACCGACCGGAGCGCCGTGGCCTGGTGCGAGGAGAACATCGCGGGCCTGGAGGTCTCCCGGCACGGTGTGGCCGGCCACCACTCCCCGGAGGACCGGCCCGAGGAGCTGGCCGCGGCGATCGACGCCTGGGCCCGGCGCCACGGGCTGCTGCACCCGCCGGCCGGCCGATGAGGCGCGGCGGACGACAGTCTGACGACAGCCCCTAACCGGGTACGGCTTCGAGCCGCGCCAGCTCCGCCTCGGTGAGCTCGGTCTCCGCCGCCCGGGCCGAGTCCTGGACCGATGCCGGACGGCTGGCCCCCGGCACCGGGACGACCACCGGAGACCGCGCCAACAGCCAGGCCAGGGCGATCCGTTGGGGGCTGACTCCACGCTCGGCCGCGATGCGGTGGAAGGCGGTGCCCGTACCGGCCGGGCCCGGCGGCCCGTCGAGCGCGCTGCGGGAGATGCCTCCCAGCGGGCTCCACGGCAGGAAGGCGAGGCCCAGCCTCTCGCTCAGCCGGAGCTCCGGCTCGCCGGTGCGCACGGCGGGCGAGTACCGGTTCTGCACGGAGACCAGGCCGGCGCCGAGGATCGCGTGCGCCTCCCGGATCCCGGCGGTGGTCACGTTGGAGATCCCGGCGGCCCGGATCGTGCCGGCGTCGAGCAGCTCGCGCAGCGCGCCGACGGATTCCGCCCAGGGCACGGCCGGATCGGGCTTGTGCAGCTGGTAGAGGCCGATCGCCTCGACGCCCAGGCGCCGGGCCGAGTCCTCGGCGGCGCGCTTGAGGTGCGCGGGGGTTCCGGTGACCGTCCAGCTGCCGTCGCCGGGACGCCCGCGTCCGCCCTTGGTGGCGACCAGGACGCCGGAGGTGTCGCCGCCGTAACTCCGCAGCGCGCGGGCGAGAAGGAGTTCGTTGTGACCCCTCTCGCCGGCGTGCCAGTGGTAGCTGTCGGCGGTGTCGATGAGCGTGACGCCCGCGTCGAGGGCGGCGTGGACGGTGGCGACGGCCCGCCGCTCGTCCGGGCGCCCCTCGATGGAGAGCGGCATGGCGCCCAGCCCGATGGCGCCGACCGTGATCCTGCCGATGGTGCGCTGTCGCATGACGGGGTGCTCCTCAGGCAGCGGGGGTGGTGGACGCGGTGATGGATTCGGCGGCGGCACCGGGCAGCCAGCCGGTGGTGCGGGAGAAGACGAAACCGAGCTCCTTCGCACGGGTGTTGCTCATGGCGTAGTACCGGTCGAAGGAGAACGGACCGGCCGGCTCTCCCGGGGCCACGGTCCGGTACACGGGCTCCCGGCCCGCTTCCGCGGCAAGGACGGCAGCGAGGCCCCGTACGTCGAGCAGGCCGTCGGAGCAGGCGTTCAGCGGGCCGGTGAACGCGGTGGCCGTCGCCGCCCACAGGAGCAGGTCCGCCAGCTCCTCGTAGTGGATGAAGACGGTGGGCAGCTCACGCGCGAACACGTCGATCTCCGCCCCCCGGACGAGACGGTCGGTGTAGTACGCGAGCCGGCCGGTGAACTCCCGGGCACCGCCGCCCAGTACGTGGGCGCTGCGCACGGAGGCGAACGCGAACCGGCCGTCCCGGGTGAGGACGGACTCGGCCTGTCGCTTGCCCTCGCCGTAGTGGGCGTCGCGGTAGGCCGCGTCGTCCCAGGGCAGGTCCGTCCGCACCGGCCAGGCGGCCGGGTCGACGCGTTCCTCCGGTACGGGGGTGTGCGGCGCGGCTGCCGGAAGGGCGGCGGTCGCCGGGTCGTAGACCTCGATGGTGGACGTCATCACGTAGCGCCGGGTGCGTCCGGCGAAGGCGCGGACGGCGGCCCGGGCCTGCACCGGTGTGTAGCAGACCTGGTCGACGACCACGTCGAACGCACGCGACCCGAGCGCGGCGACGAGAGCGGCCTCGTCGTCGCGGTCGACGACGAGGTGCTCGGCGCCTGGAGGCGGCGGGACCGAGCCGCGGTTGATGACCGTGACCCGGTGCCCGGCCGCCAACAGCCGCTGGACCAGAAGCTTTCCGAAGTACCGGCTACCGCCGATGACGCAGATCCTTTGCATGCCTCCATCCTGGGGACGTACCGTCATCAGCAGAAGTGCCCACTCACTGGATGCGCCATAAGGGAAACTGTTGATCGATGTGCAGCGGCTCCGCGTCCTGCGGGCGGTGGCGGAGCACGGCAGCTTCAACCGGGCAGCCGCGGCCCTGCGTCTCACCCCCTCGGCCGTCTCGCAGCATGTGGCCGCCCTGGAGCGCGGCCTCGGCTCCCAGGTCGTCACCCGCAGCACCCGCGGGGTCAGCCTCACCCCGGCCGGCCGGATCATGGTCGGTGCGGCCGAGTCGGTGGCCGCCGAGATCGAGCACGCGCGGCAACAGGTGACCGAGCTGGGGTCGGGCCGGGTCCAGCTCACCGTCGCGACGTTCACCAGCGGGGGCAGGCTGCTGCTCCCCGGCGCCCTCGCCGAGCTGACGGCGGCCCACCCCGGCACCGTCCTGCACGTCCGGGAGTACGAGCCCGAGGACAGTCTGCCCCTGGTCCGCCGGGGCGCCGTGGACCTCGCACTCGCCTACCACTTCGACGGCCCGCTGCCCGGCCGGACGGGCAGCGGCGGCAGCCCCGCCCCGTGGACCGCGCTCATGAACGACCCGCTGCACGTGGTTCTGCCCGAGGCGCATCGCCTGGCCGGGCGCGAGACGCTCGACCTGGCGGAGCTTGCGGACGAACCGTGGGTGCTCGGCTGCCTCAAGACCGAGGCGTATCTGCGCCGTTACGCCGAGCGGGCGGGCTTCGACCCCGAGGTGCGCGGCACGACGACCGATTACTTCTTCGCCCGGTCACTCGTCGCCGCGCGCATGGGCGTCTCGCTGATCCCGTCCATCGCGCTGACACCGCAGGTGCCGGGCCTGCGCACCGTCCCGGTCACGCCGCCGGCCCCGGCCCGGCACATCGGCGTGGCCACGAGCGGCCACCCCCGCGCCCGTGCGGAGGTCACGGCGCTGGTGCGGGCGCTGCGGAAGCAGGCGGCGGAGCACACCGGACCGCGCTGACGACGAGACGGCACCGGCCGGCGTCCACCGTCCGCCGGAGGGCCGGGCAACCAATGGGGTGCGCAGGGGAGTTCGGCCCGTCGGTTCCAGAGCCGCACCTGACCGCCATGGCTACTCCGGCAGCCTGGCCCAGAAGTGGTCGACGATCTCCTCGACGTAGCGCCGCCCGTCCTCGCCGGAGGCCGTGCTGCCGCTGGCCCGGCTGAGGGTGGCCGCCATGAGGGCCTGGTACTCCTGGTACATGGAGTCCAGCGGCCCGTGCAGTCGTTTGCGGTCCACCGAGATGAGCTTGGCGATGGCGCGGACATGCGCCTGCCAGCGGGTGCTGACGGCTTCGGCGAGCAGGCGGGCGAGTTCGTCCTCCAGCCCGGTGATCGCGATGTGGTCGCGCGGCGGGAGGCCGAGCAGGGTGCCGAGTTTCGCGGACTGCCTCTGGTCACCGGCCCATACGCCGCTCTCCTCCATGCGGACGTAGGAGTCCAGGGACAGGCCCGTGGCGCGGGCGACGTCCTCGGCCGGTATCCCGCGGGCGATGCGGTGCTCGCGCAAGGTGCGCGGGTGCCCCATGACTTCGCTGGGGTGACACCACAACGCGCCCGCGAGGGCGGCGAGTTCATGGGGATCGGGCAGGGCGGAGCCGCGTTCCCACGCCGCGATGTGGTCAGCGGTGACGTGAGCCGTCCCGAAGGACGTCCTCATCGCGTACGCGACGTGTCCGTGGGCCATCCCGAGCTTTTCACGCAGGGCTCGGGCAGCACGCGCATTGAAGGGGGGTGGAGGGTGCACGCACAGAACGTATGGGCATCGTCACCGGAAAAGCCATGACCGCTGTCGCCTGAATCACGGTTTGGCTCCATAGATCACCGGCGATTCCGTAGGAACCGACAGGCCGATTTCAGTCATCAACGTCGTTATACGGCAAGGCATTTGAGGGTGCCGGGGCGGCACGTATGATCCGCTCGCAAGAAGCCGCATGTGTGTTCGTACAACTGCCTGTCACCCCGTGCCGGGCAGCAGCGGCTCCTTCCCTCCATCCCTTCACCCTGCCCGTTGCAGGCCCAGGAGACGTCCCCATGCACCCCAACAAGACCAGCCCGGCCGACATACCGCCGACCAGCTCCGGCGGCAGCGCCCTCGACCGGTTCTTCCGCATCACCGAACGCGGATCGACCTACGGCCGGGAAGTGCGCGGTGGCTTCGCCACCTTCTTCACCATGGCGTACATCCTCGTGCTCAACCCGATCATCCTCGGTGGCGCGAAGGACAAGTTCGGCGACCAGCTGGACACCGTTCAGCTGGTGACCGCCACCGCTCTCGTCGCCGCGGTGATGACCCTGATCATGGGCGTGGGCGGCAATCTGCCCCTCGCCCTGGCCGCGGGTCTGGGCATCAACGCCGTTGTCGCGTACCAGGTCGCCCCGCTCATGGCCTGGGACGACGCGATGGGCCTCATCGTGCTTGAGGGCCTGCTGATCTGCGTGTTCGTGGCGACGGGCCTACGCGAAGCGATCATGCACGCCATCCCGCAGGCGCTCAAACAGGCCATCAGCGTGGGCATCGGCCTGTTCATCGCCTTCATCGGCTTCGTCGACGCCGGCTTCGTCACCCGCATCCCTGACGCCGCGAACACCACCGTTCCCGTCCAGCTCGGCAGCGGCACCCTCACGGGCTGGCCCATGCTGGTCTTCTGCCTCGGCGTGATCATGACGGTCGTGCTCCTCGCCCGCAAGGTCAAGGGCGCCATCCTCATCAGCATCGTCGTGATGACCGTCGTCTCCGTCGTCATCAACTCGCTCGCCGACGTGAAGTCCTGGGGGCTGACCGTCCCCTCGATGCCCGACAAGCCCGTCGCCGCACCGGACTTCGGGCTGCTCGGCCAGTTCGACCTGTTCGGCTCGTTCGGCCAGATCAGCGTCCTGACCGTCATCCTGCTCATCTTCACGCTCATCCTGTCGGACTTCTTCGACACGATGGGCACGGTCGTCGGCGTCACCGCCGAGGCCGGACTCCTCGACGAGAGGGGACAGGTGCCGGGCCTGGGCCGGGTCCTGCTCATCGACGGCGCGGCCGCGGTGGCCGGCGGTGCCGCCTCCTCGTCGTCCGCCACCACCTACGTCGAGTCCGCCGCAGGTGTCGGCGAGGGCGCCCGCACCGGGTTCGCCAACCTCGTCACGGGCGGCATGTTCGCCCTGGCCCTCTTCTTCTCGCCCGTCCTGACCATCGTGCCCATGCAGGCCGCGTCGCCCGCACTGGTCGCGGTCGGATTCCTGATGATGACCCAGGTCAAGCACATCGACTGGGACCGCTACGACCTCGCCATCCCGGCGTTCCTCACGATCACCGTCATGCCGTTCACCTACTCCATCACCAACGGCATCGGCGCCGGCTTCGTCAGCTACGTCATCATCAAGGCGTGCCTGGGCAAGGCCCGTGAGGTCCACTGGCTGCTCTGGGGCACCGCGGCGCTCTTCCTCGTCTACTTCGCGATCGACCCGCTGGAACAGATCCTCGATCTCAAGTAGGCCGCCGGAATACGCCGAGGCGGTCCTCCGGGTGCGCACCGCGCCACCCCGGGGGACCGCCTCGGCGGATTCGGTGTCCGGGTCAGTTCTTGACCGCGGCCACCTCGGGCGAGGCGGGCGCCTCGGCCTTCTCACCGGCGGCGGACGCGCGCACGGCCGGAATGAACGACGAGATCACCACGGCGACGAGGGCGACCCCGCAGCCGAACATCAGGCCGGTACGGAACCCGGCCTCGGAGGTGAAGCTGTAGCCGGCGGTCTCCGTGGTCATCTGGCCGAGGACCGCGCCGATCACGGCGGCGCCGATCGAGGTGCCGAGCGCGCGCATGAGGGTGTTGAACGCGTTGGCGGCGGCCGTCTCGGACGCCGGGACCGAGCTCATGATCAGGGCGGGCATCGCACCGTAGGCGAGGCCGACACCGCTGCTGCTGACCATGAGGAACAGCATCAGGCCCCAGGCGGAGCCCATCAGGGCAATGCCCAGACCGTAGGCCGCCGCGATGACCAGCACGCCGCTGATCAGCGTGAACTTCGGGCCGCGGGCGTCGGTGAGCTTTCCGCCCAGCGGGGAGACGATCATCATCATGATGCCGCCGGGGGCCATCCACAGACCCGCCTGGAGCATCGACTGGCCCAGTCCGTAGCCGGTGGCCTCGGGGAACTGCAGCAGCTGCGGCGCGATCAGCATGCCCGCGTACATACCGAAGCCGACGAAGAGCGACGCGAGGTTGGTGATGAGCACCCGCGGGCGGGCCGTGGTCCGCAGGTCGACCAGCGGGTCCTTGGTGCGCAGCTCCCAGAAACCCCAGGCGACGAGCACCACGACGGCCGCGGCGAACAGGCCGATCGTCGTCGTGGAGCCCCAGCCCCACTCGGCGCCCTTCGAGACGGCGAGGAGCAGGCAGACCAGGCCGGCGGCCAGGCCGAGGGCCCCGGGCATGTCGAAGCGCTGCCCCTTGGCGGCGGCCGGGACGTCCGGGATCAGGAACCAGACCAGGGCGAAGATGGCGAGGGCCAGCACGGCGGAGCCCCAGAACAGCACCCGCCAGTTCGCGTACTGGGCGACCGCCGACGCGACCGGCAGGCCGAGGGCGCCGCCGATACCGAGGGAAGCACTGACCAGGGCGATGGAGGAGCTCAGCTTCTCCCTCGGCACCACGTCACGGAGCAGGGCGATGCCGAGCGGCACCATGCCCATGCCCATGCCCTGCAGACCGCGTCCGACGATCATGGGGACGACGGTCGACGAGAGCGCGCAGACGACCGAGCCGGCGAACAGCGGCACCGCGCACACCAGCAGCATCCGGCGCTTGCCCAGCAGGTCGCCCAGCCGCCCGGAGACCGGCACGCACACCGCCGAGACCAGCAGGGTGGCCGTGATCACCCAGGCGGCGTTGGAGGACGTCGTGTCGAGGATTTTCGGCAGCTCCGCGATGAGCGGCGTGACCAGGGTCTGCATGACCGCCGCCACGGTGCCGGCGAAGGCGAGCGTGGCGATCACACCGCCTGATCTGGCTGTCGGCTGGGGGGCATCCATGAGGGAGGAACTCCTTGGGGTCGAGGTCCCGTCTACCGGGACAGCGACGTGCATCGTACATGCCTAATGTGTCATACACATTCCATGCGTCATGCACATCGCATGAGAGCATGGGGCGTCGCCCGGCATCCGACGTGCGACCGATCCCGGCGCGGAAGCAGCAGAGGCAGCAGAGGCAGCAGAGGCAGGAGGCCGCAGACATGCCGAGGCCCACAGAAGAGGTGGAGTACGAGCAGATGCTGCTCGGGCGTCACAGCCTCGCCCATCACCGGGGCGGACGCCACAAGTACGCCCTCCTGGACCGGAGCGCCTACACCCTGCTGAGCCGCCTCCGCGTCCAGGGCCCCATGTCCAACGGCGAACTGAGCGACGCCTTCGGCCTCGACGCCTCCACCCTCAACCGCCAGACCGCCGCCCTGACCCGCGCCGGACTGGCCGAGCGCATCGCCGACCCCGACGGCGGCATGGCCCGCAAGTTCCGCATCACCGACAAGGGCACGGAACTGCTCGACGCGGAACGCGAGCGCGTCGTCCAGTCGCTGGACCAGGTCATGAAGGACTGGCCGGACGACGACATCGCCGCCTTCGCCGGCTACCTCAAGCGTTTCAACACCGGGATCGAGCAGATCTCCCAGCGCCCCTGGCCACGCCCCTGACCCGGGCGCGCCCGCCCCGCCCCGGACACCCCGGCCCGTTCAGTCCTCCGCCGGAGCCACCCGCCCGGTCAGCGCCGCCAGCGAGTTGCGCACGTGCGCCATGTGCGCCTGCACGTCCTCGCGCCCCTCCTCGTGCTCACGCAGGATCCGCTCCGTCTCCCGAACGACCCGCTCCTCACGGACCCGGGCCGCCGCGATCAGCTCGGCCGCCTGCGCCGCCGCGTCCTCCTGGCCGTGGCGCGCGGCCTCCTCCGCCTCGGCCAGCGCGCGCCGCGCCCCGGCGAGACCGGCCTCCGCACGCTCCGTCAGCTCCGCGTGCTCCGCCTCCTGCGCCGCCCCGGCCTCCGCCAGCTCCTCCCCCAGAGCCTTCCGGCGCTCACCGTGCTCCTGCTCCTGATGGGCCAGCACGCTGTCCGTACGGCTCACGGTCGCCGCCATCGCGGCCTGCGCCTCCTCGCGGACCTGCGCGGCCTCCAGCCGGGCCGCGGCCAGTTCCTCACCCGCGGTGCTCTCGGCAGCGGACAGCACCTGCTCCGCACGGGCCGTCGCCGCCGCGCGCATCGCCTCCGCGTCGGCCCTCGCCGACTCGCGCAGGGTCCGCGCCGCCGCGTCCGCCTCGTCCCGCAGCGCCTGCGCCTCCTCCGCGGCGGCAGCCCGAACGGTCTCCGCCTCGCCCTCGGCCAGCGCCAGGATCTGCTGCGCCCGCTCCCCCAACGAGGCATAGTCCTGCGGTGCCAGCGCGGCGACGGCCTCGTCCAGCCGCGCCGACTCGGCGACCAGCCGCTCCGCCAGCGCCGTCAGCCGCGCCACCTGATCCCGCGCCCCGTCCCGCTCCGCCGACAGCGCGGCCACGGTCCGGTCCACCTGCTCCGGACGGTAACCACGACCGCGTACGCCGACGAAGCCGTGCGCGGACACCGGTGCAGAACTCATCCTTGACGCCTCTTTCCGACTCTCCGACCACTGAGCAATACGTCAAGGATGCGGCAATTGGTCAAGAAGTCGGAATCGTTTCGATGCTTTCAGGACGGAAGCGACAGGCATCACAGCCCACGGAACGGACGTGGCGCCCCTCCCCCGAAGGGAAGAGGCGCCACACCCCGCACCACCGCGACGGCCGGGCCGTCAGATCAGCCCGTCCCACATCTGCTCCAGCAGGACCGACCACCAACTCTCCGGCGACGCCAGGGCCGCCGGGTCGACCGCCACCAGCTGCGCCTGGAAATCCACCGTCCAGCGACCCGCCTGCTCGGGGTTCAGCCCGTACCGCAGCCGCCACATCCGGCCGAGCAACGCCATGCAACGCGTGAACTCCGGCAGCCCCGTGTTCACGAACTGCGGCGCCACCGACTGCCCGCCGGGGCCCGCCTCCACCGGCACGGCCACGATGTTCGCCGTCCCGTACTGCACACAGATCGCCCGGCCGAAGTCCGAGCCCATCACCAGGTACGACCCCGCGTCGGGAGCCGCCTGCACCTGACGCTGCGCCGCCAGCTCCGCCAGCGTCGGCACCACCGGCTGCCCCGGCTGCGCCCAGAAGAACGGCCCGAAGTCGGCGGGCAGCCCCGCCCACACCAGGGTCCGCGCCACGATCTCCGGCACACCCTGGCGGGACACCGCGCGCTGGTCGAAGCGCAGCACCCCCTGCGGACCGAACGTCTGCAGCATCTCCTCCGCGATCGCCTCCGGCGGGACCTGCATCGGCGGCGGCGCCTGCGGCAGCGGAGCCCGCACCGGCGCCGGCCGCGCCGGACCGTCCGCGACCTGGTGCAGCTCACCCTGATGGGTCAGCAGATGCTGCATGCCCTGCTGCCGGCTCGCGTGGTCCGTCCCGTACGGAGCGACGCTCGTGATCCGCACCTGCGGCCACGTCTCACGGATCATCCGGGCGCAGTAACCACCCGGCAGCTCGCACGACTCCAGCTCCGTGTGCAGTTCGATGACCTGCTGCGGCGGCACGTTCATCGCCCGCAACTCGTGCAGCATCTGCCACTCGGGGTGCGGAGTGCCCGGCGCCGAACGACGGATCAGCTGCTGCTCACTGCCGTCCGGCCCGCGGTACCGCAGCACGGCCTGGTAACCGGGGCCGACGGTCGGCTGACCCGTCGGCGCCTGCGGATACCCGTACGCGGGAGGCGGAACGGGGCCGGGGGCCCCGCCCAGCGAACCGCCCTGGCCCATCGGCGCACCGGGCGGACCCGGCGGACCGGGCGGACCCGGCGGCTGCGGAGCCGACGGCCCGGCCGGGCCCGGACTCGCGAGCATCGTCGCCGCATGGTGGACGTTGCCCCCACCGGGCGGCGGCGTGGAACCGGGCGGCGCGGGCGGCTGCGGAGCACCCGGGGCCCCGGGAGCGCCGGGCGGCTGCGGAGCACCGGGTACGCCGGGCGGACCCGGCGGACGCGGCACGGACGGACCGGACGCGTTCGGGTCGGCGAACATCGTCGCCGCGTGGTGGACGTTGCCCCCACCGGGCGGCGGCGTGGAACCGGGCGGCGCGGGCGGCTGCGGAGCACCCGGGGCCCCGGGCGGCTGCGGAGCACCGGGCGGCCCCAGCTGCGACACGAGCTGCGTCGGCACGTACCCGCCCGCCGGAGCACCCGGCGTACCGGGTCCCGAGGGAGGCGGCAGCGGCGCGCCGGGCCGGGCGCCCGGCGTACCGGGGGCGCCGGGCGGCGGCGGGGTCGTCGAACCACCGCCACGCGCACCGCGCGGCGGCACGACCGCCTTGCTGGTCGCCTCGTCGGAGATGTCACCGGAACCGGAACCCGGCCCGGGACGGGGCCCCGGAGCGGCCGGGCTGCCCGGTGCGGCAGCGCTCGGCGCAGGGCCGCCCGGCAGCGGAGCCGGCGGAGCACCGGGGCCGCCCTGCGGCGGCAGGCCCGGCACGATCGCCGTCGCGGGCAGCTGACTGCCTCCCGACATCAGCGCCGTCGGAGCATCAGCGGACACCACGCGGGGCGGTGCGCCCTCGTCGTCGGCACCCGAGAGCGGCGGCGCGAACACGGTGGCCGGCAGCCCCACCTCGCCCTCGTCGGACCCGGCGTTGGTGTCGGTCCCGGCCCACGGCGTGGCCCCGACGGGCGGCTGCGGCGCGGACGCCCGAACGCCCGGGGAGGCCGTCGGCTCGTACGGGACCGGCCCGCCCTGCGAAGAGGGGGCAGGGGATGCGGGCCCGGGCGGAGGTGTCTGCCCCGCCGCTTCCGCCCGCCGGTCCGGGATACCCAGCTTGTCGGCCGCGTCCTGGAGCCACTCCGGCGGGCTCAACAGGAACGACGTCTGGTTCAGATCGATACGCTGCGGCGGCTCGGGGGCCGCGGGCGCACCGGCCGCCGACCCGTACTCCTCCTCGTACCGCCGGATCACCTCACCCACCGGCAGTCCCGGCCACAACGTCGCCTCGCCGCTGTCCCGGGCGATCACCAGCCGCTGCCGGCCGCCGTCCGACACCGGGCCCTCGGCACGGTCCTCGGCCCACACCACGAAGCCCAGCTCGAACTCACGCACCCGCACCTCCTGGTGCTGGTACGCCGGAACGTCACCGTTGACCCACTCGTCCGCGCGCTCCTGCGCCTGCGCAAAGGTCACCATCGCGCTCACCCCTCCACCGGGACAGCACGCGCGAAGCCGCCGTCCACCATCAGGTTCGCCACCGTCTCCAGCTCCGGCGGATTACCCGCGAGCCGCTGAAGGAACGCGTCGAAATCGGCGCCGCACGGCAGCAGCAGCCGATCCACCCGCTCCTGCACGCTCCAGCCGTCCCGGTCACGCGCGTCGTCGTACGCACAGAACCAGACCGAACCCACGCCGTCCCCGCGGACCTTCACCGCGAGAATACCGCCCTGGACGAAAGCGACGCCCAGATAGTCCTTGGTCAGATGGTCCCGCAGGCACTTGTTCACATAGACCAGATCGTTCACGCCCGCTTCCTCGCGCACCGTGAAGAACGGCTGGTCGACCAGGAGACCGAGCTCAGCATCGAGCGCCGCACCGAACGGAGCCGAGCCGCCCGCCGCCTTCAGGAACGAGCGGTACGCACCCGGCAGCCGGTAGCCGAGGTCCTCCTCGACACCCTGGATCTGCTGCTCGGTGACCGCCACGGCGCCCCTGGGCAACCGGAAATGGGTCGGCCGGGTCTCCTGCAGCGGGCGCGTACCCCGCTTGTTCTGGTCCACCGCGGTCGTCGCCAGTCCACCGTGGTGCCGGAGCAGCGCCTTCACCTCCACCGGGACCAGCTCCATCCGCCGGCCGCCCGGCACGTGGTGCCAGGTCCAGCCGTGCGGAGTGGCCACCGCGGGAATCGTGTCCCACAGATCATGGCCACTCGCCGCCAGCGCAGCGTTCGCCGACACATAGTCCGTGAGCCGCAGCTCGTCCACGCCGAACCCCTGCGGAGGCTCGGCGATCTCGGCGGCGGCGCGCGCGTAGGGCGCGAAGTCCGGACAGCCGTTCCCGTCCATACGCACACCTCTGGGGTGGCGGGACGCCCGGACAGGATCCGGGAAGTGCACGAGCTGCCCGGCGTAGGCCGCGTTCGGTGGCGCGGCTTGCTGCCCGAGCCGACCTGTCGTCATGGCGGTTGCCCCCTGCTGCGTCTGGCTGATGAGGACCGACCTGCCCACGGGGGCGGTCCAGGCACAGCCTATGCGGTGAGCCCGGGACAGGCCCCGCCCCTCCGCCCCACGGCCACTTCCGTCACCAACCGTCACAACCGGGTGACGGACGAGCGACGATCGGGCCACTGGAGCGCGACACGCAGACACGTTTCGTCGACCCCGCTTTCACAGGACCCGACACATTTGGCAGGCTGTCACCCGCATACACGGGGGCGTGCACATTCGGCAGCAGCCGCTGCGGGCACGGGAGGGACACAGCACCATGCACACCGCACACTCTGCACAGACCGTCACCACCGGGGACCCCCGACTCAGCTGGAGCAGCAACGAGACCGGCCACACCCCGCGCCTGATCCACCGCCGCGACGGCATCCTGCCCGCGGTGGCCGCAGCGCTGTCCGTACGCGGGGAAACACTCACCTGCACCGCCGGCAAGGGCGACCAGCCGCCCGTCCTGCACCACCTCGTCCAGGACTTCCTGGACACGCTCCCCAGCGGCCAGCGCGAACGCTTCACCGGCCGCTGCCCCGAGGCCATACTGCTCTCCCGGCACCTCACCGCCGCCGAGTCCGGCCGCTCCAAGCGGGCCCAGCGCAAGCCCCTCACCAACGGCGAGGCCCGGCGCGCCCTCAAGCACGCCCGGCTCACCGCACGCCGGATCCGCGAGGACGGCGACCCGCTCCACGGCAGCTACGCGGCACCCTGCCGCTCCTGCTCCGTGATGCTCGCCCACTTCGGCGTACGTCCCGTCGACCTCACCACGACCGGAGCGGCGACGACCGCCGAGAAGGGCTGACAGCGCCCCCATGCAGGACCGAACCGACCTCCCCGACCTCCCCGCGCAAACAGGCGCGGCGAACCACGACCGCCACAGCTCCACCCGCTTCCCGGTCGCCGTCGACGCCGCCCTGCGCGCCGCCGGCTGGGAACCCGGCCGCTGGGACATCCGCCAGGCCGAGGAGTGGGCCGACGCCCTGCGCTCCCACGCCTCACCCGCCGGACACCAGCACGCCGTCTTCCCCGCCGCGGTCGAGGCCTGGGCCGAATTCGGCGGGCTCCTCATCACCGCCACCGCGCCCGGGCGGCAGATCGCGCCGCCCTCCGTACGGATCGACCCGCTGAGCGGACTCCACCTCGCCCGGACACTGGGAGACCTCGGCCGCGCCCTGGAGACCGAGGTCGCGCCCCTGGGCGAGGAAGGGGACGCGCAGGCCGTCCTCGCGATCGACGCGGAGGGACGGATCTACAGCATCGACCACACCGGCGACTGGTACCTGGGACCCGACATCGACAGCGCCCTGGCCGCACTCGTCGCCGGCATCCAGCCGGAGCGCCTGGTCTCCGGCTGAGCCCGCGGCCGCCGGGGCCCGGTCCGGACCGCAAGCCCTGCGCCGCGTCGACGTCCGGCAGGACGGCAGGCCCTACGCCGCGTCGACGTCCGGCAGGACGGCCGACACCCGGAAGCCGCCCGCGTCCGTCGGACCCGACACGAAGACGCCCCCCAGCCCGAGCACCCGCTCCCGCATGCCGACGAGCCCGTTGCCTCCGCTGGGCAGACCCGCGTCCGCCGTCGCCGCGTCCGAGGGGCCGTTCTCCACCTGCATGGCGACCTCGGCGTCCCGGTGGGCCAGGCGCACCCACGTCTTCGCGCCCGCCGCGTGCTTGTGCACGTTCGTCAGGGCCTCCTGGACCACCCGGTACGCCGTCTGTTCGACCTCGGGCGCGTACGGCCGCGCATCCCCCTCCACCGAGAGCTCCACCGTCATCCCCGCCGCCCGCGACTCCCCCACCAGGGTCTCCACCTCATCCAGGCGCGGCCCGTCCTCCGTCGCCACCGGCACCGCACGCCCCACGGACGCCAGCGGGACCTTCGTCACCCGCGCGACCATCGGCTCCCCGGTCCGCAGCACCCCGAGCATCTCGCGGAGCTCCGTCAACGCCTGCCGCCCCATGTCACCCACCAGCGCCGCGTTCCGCACCGCCTTCGCCGGGTCCTTGGGCGCCACCGCCTGCAGAGCCGCCGCATGCACCACCATCAGGCTCACCCGGTGCGCCACCACGTCGTGCATCTCCCGGGCGATCCGGGTCCGCTCCTCCGTACGCGCCCACTCCGCCCGTTCCTCCGCCCGGTCCGCGAGCAGCGACAGCTCCCGCTCCAGCGAGTCCGCCCGCTCCCGCAGACTCTCCATCAGCCGGCGCCGCGCCCCTATGTAGAGGCCGAACAGCACCGGCGGCGCGGTCAGGCCCACCGCCATGAAGAGGGACAGCATCGGCACGTACCAGTCGCCGGGGCCGAAGTCCGCGTCGGCGTCGACGCCCTGCCGCAGCCGCACATAGGTGACGATGAACGTCCCCACCAGCTGCATGCTCATCAGCACCGCGGTGATCCGGCGCGGCACATCGGACGCGGCCAGCGTGTACAGGCCGACCAGACCCATCAGGAAGCCCATCTCGGCCGGCGTCGTCGCGATCGACACGAGCACCACGGCGATCGGCCACTTCCGGCGTACCAGCAGCACCGACCCCGCGAGCAGCCCGAACACCACCCCCAAGGGCACCGGCAGTCCGGTGTCCCCCGCGAACGTCACCCCTTCCAGCGCACACTCCAGCGCCGAGACCAGCGCCAGTCCTCCGTCCAGTGCGACACTCCGTCGCCGTTCCCACCACCAGTAGCCGCGGGTGGTCGATCCCGCCGCCTCCCGGTCTGCCCCCGTTGCGGTCATGGCATCCAGCGTACGGGCGGCCGCACCTCATTTTCGGGTGACCTGCGCAGCACGTCGGGACGTCGAACGGATTCGAATCATGTGCTCATCACCCGATCCGGCGAACGCCAGTCGAATCCCCGGCGGACGTCCGCATTCCGGACGACGATCACCGCATGACGGAAGAACTGACGAAATACGGCGACTTCGAAGGCTTGCGCGCCCAGGCCGTCGCCCTGCGCCGGGAGGGCCTCAGCCGCCGCCAGATCCGCGACCGGCTCCAGCTCCACAACAACGTCCTCCTCAACCGCCTGCTGGAGGGGGAACCCGCGCCGGAGTGGACGAAGCGCCCCAACGCCAAGGACGACCTGCGCGCCAAGGCGCGGGAGCTGCGACTGGAGGGGAAGACGTACGACCAGATCCAGGTGGAGCTGGGGTGCTCGAAGAGTTCGATCTCGCTGTGGGTGCGGGATCTGCCGAAGCCTGAGCGCAGCCGGACCGCAGCAGAACAAGCGCGGCTCGCCGGGCGGCTCCGCTGGGACCACGAGCTGGCCATGCGGGACACCGAACGGCAGAAGACGAAGGCCGAGGCCCGGAGCGAGATCGACACCATGACGGACGCGACGCTCCTAGCCGTCGGCACGGCCCTGTACTGGGCGGAGGGCACGAAGGACAAGCCCTACGACCGACGCGAGACCGTCACATTCATCAACAGCGACCCCAGCGTGATCAAGGTGTACCTCGCATGGCTACGCCTTCTCGACGTCGAGCCCGAGCGCCTTCGCTACCGGCTCATGATCCATGAAACGGGCGATGTCGAGGGAGCCGAGAAGTACTGGGCGGATCTGGTAGGCATCGACGTCGCGTCCCTCCAGAAGACCACGCTCAAGAAGCACAACCCCAAGACCGTTCGGAAGAACGTGGGTGTCTCCTACCGGGGCTGCCTGGTAGTCAAGGTCTCTCAAGGGGCTGACCTTTACCGTCGCATCGAGGGCTGGTGGTACGGCATAGTGGATGCCACGCCTTCCGCCGGGTGACCATTTGTCCGGTTTAATGGCGTTTGCCATCCCCTATGGTGTAATCGGCAACACGAGTTACTTTGGATAACTTGTTCCAGGTTCGAGTCCTGGTAGGGGAGCTTCCAACTGCGGGCCCCGACCGAACCGGTCGGGGCCCGCACTCATGCCCGCCCCCGTACCGGCCGAACAGCCCCCCGGTATCCTGCGGATGTCCATCACCCGAAGCCGAAGGGCCTATCCGTGAGCTCCGTACGCCCGGCAGCCGTCGTCGTCCTCGCAGCGGGTGAGGGCACCCGCATGAAGTCGAAGACCCCCAAGGTCCTGCACGAGATCTCCGGGCGTTCGCTCGTCGGTCATGTCGTCGCCGCCTCCCGCGAGCTGGACCCGCTCCACCTCGTCGTGGTCGTCGGCCACGCGAGCGAGCAGGTCACCGCCCACCTCACCGCCGCGGACGCCCAGGTGCGCACCGCCTACCAGGCCGAGCAGAAGGGCACCGGGAACGCGGTGCGCGTCGGGCTCGACGAGCTGGGCGGGACCGTCGACGGCACCGTGATCGTCGTCTGCGGCGACACCCCGCTGCTGTCAGGCGAGACGCTCGCCGCGCTCGCCGCCACCCACACCGCCGACGGCAACGCCGTCACCGTGCTCAGCGCCGAGGTCCCGGACTCCACCGGCTACGGCCGGATCGTGCGCGACGCGGCGACCGGCGCGGTCACCGAGATCGTCGAGCACAAGGACGCCACCGACGCGCAGCGGGCGATCCGGGAGATCAACTCCGGGGTGTTCGCGTTCGACGGGCAGCTGCTCACGGACGCGCTCGGCAAGGTCCGCACGGACAACAGCCAGGGCGAGGAGTACCTCACCGACGTGCTGTCCATCCTGCGTGAGGCCGGGCACCGGGTCGGCGCCTCGGTCGCCGGCGACCACCGGGAGATCCTCGGGATCAACAACCGGGTGCAGCTCGCGGAGGCCCGCCGGCTGCTGAACCAGCGGCTGCTGGAGCGGGCGATGACCGCGGGCGTGACCGTGGTGGATCCGGCGTCGACGCTGATCGACGTGACGGTGACGTTCGAGCGGGACGCGATCGTGCACCCGGGGACGCAGCTGCTGGGGACCACGCACCTCTCGGAGGACGCCGAGGTCGGCCCGAACTCGCGGCTGAAGGACACCGTCGTCGGGGCGGGCGCCCGGGTGGACAACACGGTCGCGGACGGGGCCGAGGTCGGCGCCGGTGCGACGGTCGGTCCGTACGCGTACCTGCGGCCCGGTACGCGGATGGGCGCGAAGTCCAAGGCCGGTACGTACGTGGAGCTCAAGAATGCCTCGCTCGGCGAGGGGACGAAGGTCCCGCACCTCTCCTACGTGGGTGACGCGACGATCGGCGACCACACGAACATCGGTGCGGCGAGCGTCTTCGTGAACTACGACGGTGTGAACAAGCACCACACGACGATCGGCTCGCACTGCCGGACCGGTTCGGACAATATGTTTGTGGCGCCTGTCACGGTCGGGGACGGCGTCTACACCGCGGCCGGCTCGGTCATCACGAAGGACGTGCCCTCCGGTTCGCTGGCCGTGGCCCGTGGCCAGCAAAGGAATATCGAGGGTTGGGTGGCCCGTAAGCGTCCGGGCAGCGCGGCCGCGCAGGCGGCCCAGGCCGCGGCGGAGGACACCGGCAGCGAAAGCTGACCGGAAACAGGTACGCCGCGCACGGCGTACCGTGATAGATGCTCACCCCATTTCGGCTGGCTCGTTGCACATCGGGACATCTGCGTGCAGCGCCAGATACACGTCTGAGGAGACTGTGCTGTGACCGGGATCAAGACGACCGGCGAGAAGAAACTGATGTTCTTCTCCGGCCGCGCCCACCCCGAGCTGGCCGAGGAGGTTGCGCACCAACTGGGTGTGGGCCTCGTGCCGACGAAGGCCTTCGATTTCGCCAACGGTGAGATCTACGTCCGCTTCCAGGAGTCCGCCCGCGGTGCCGACTGCTTCCTGATCCAGAGCCACACGGCTCCGATCAACAAGTGGATCATGGAGCAGCTGATCATGCTGGACGCGCTGAAGCGCGCGTCGGCCCGTTCCATCACGGTCATCGTGCCGTTCTACGGCTACGCCCGTCAGGACAAGAAGCACCGCGGCCGCGAGCCGATCTCGGCGCGTCTGATCGCGGACCTGATGAAGACGGCGGGTGCGGACCGCATCCTCACCGTCGACCTGCACACCGACCAGATCCAGGGCTTCTTCGACGGTCCGGTCGACCACCTCTTCGCGCTGCCGATCCTGGCCGATTACGTCGGTGCCAAGGTCGACCGCTCGAAGCTGACGATCGTCTCGCCGGACGCCGGCCGTGTCCGCGTCGCCGACCGCTGGTGCGACCGTCTGGACGCCCCGCTGGCGATCGTGCACAAGCGCCGCGACAAGGACGTGCCCAACCAGGTCAGCGTCCACGAGGTCGTGGGCAACGTGAAGGGCCGGGTCTGTGTCCTGGTCGACGACATGATCGACACGGGCGGTACGATCTGCGCCGCCGCGGACGCCCTGTTCGCGCACGGTGCCGAGGACGTCATAGTGACGGCGACGCACGGTGTGCTCTCGGGTCCGGCCGCCGACCGGCTGAAGAACTCGAAGGTCAGCGAGTTCGTCTTCACGGACAGCCTGCCGACCCCGGGCGAGCTGGAGCTCGACAAGATCACGGTCCTCTCCATCGCGCCGACGATCGCCCGCGCGGTGCGCGAGGTCTTCGAGGACGGTTCGGTCACGAGCCTGTTCGAGGAGCAGTAGCCTCCCGGGGTCCTGAAGATCCACTTTGGGCACGGCCTCCCCGCCGGGTAGACTCAGCGAGTTGCTCGGCGAGGGAGGCCGTACTCATAGGTACGGCGGTCCGTTATCGACGCGCTCTTCGTAGCAGGCCTGTCGTGGGCCGGGTGACCATCCGTAGCTTTGTCACCTTACGAGGAGTGCAGTCATGGCCGAGATCAAGCTCAACGCCACGGTCCGTTCGGAGTTCGGCAAGGGCGCTGCCCGCCGCACCCGCCGCGCCAACCTGGTCCCCGCGGTCATCTACGGCCACGGCGCCGACGCGGTCCACATCACGCTCCCGGCCCACGAGCTGCACCTCGCGCTCCGTACCGCCAACGTCCTCATCGGTCTCGAGATCGACGGCAAGGACGCCCTGGTCATCCCGAAGGCCGTGCAGCGCAACGCCCTCAAGGGCAACATCGAGCACGTCGACCTGCTGACCGTGAAGCGCGGCGAAAAGGTCGAGGTCGAGATCGCGGTGCACGTCGAGGGCGAGCTGGCCCCGGGCGGCAACCTGCTCGAGTACGTGCAGAACACCCTGCTCGTCGAGGCCGAGGCCACCCACATCCCCGAGTCCGTCACGGTCTCCATCGCGGGCCTGGACGCCGGTGACTCCATCCTCGCCAAGGACGTCCCGCTCCCCGCCGGTTCCGTGCTGGCCGGTGACGAGGACGCCGTCGTGCTCCAGGTCGTCGCCGCGCAGGCCGAGGAGCCGGCCGCCGAGGGCACCGAGGCCGCGACCACCGAGGCCTGATTCTCGCCCCACCTGCTTGACTGACGGGGTGGCGGATCTCCGCAAGGAGGCCGCCGCCCCGTTTCCCTGTCTGCCACCCGCCCGTACGCGAGGAGACCCAGCGCGATGTCCGACGCCAATGACCCCTGGCTGATCGTGGGCCTGGGCAATCCCGGTCCCGAGTACGCGGCGAACCGGCACAATGTCGGCTTCATGGTCGCCGACCTGCTCGCGGAGCGCATCGGCGGCAGGTTCAAGCGCGCCCCCAAGGCCCAGGCGCAGGTGCTGGAGGGCCGGATCGGCCCGCCCGGGCCGCTGAGCCGCCGGGTGGTCGTGGCGAAGCCGATGTCGTACATGAACCTGTCGGGCGGCCCGGTCACGGCGCTGCGCGACTTCTACAAGGTGCCGCTCGACCATGTGGTGGCCGTGCACGACGAGCTGGACATCGACTACGGGACGCTGCGGCTGAAACTGGGCGGCGGCGACAACGGGCACAACGGCCTGAAGTCGATGACGAAGTCGATGGGTCCCGGCTACCACCGGATCCGGTTCGGGATCGGGCGTCCGCCGGGCCGGATGCAGGTCGCGGACTTCGTGCTGAAGGACTTCTCGTCGACGGAGCGCAAGGAGCTCGCGTTCCTGGTGGACCGGGCGGCGGACTCGGTGGAGTGTCTGCTGGCGGAGGGGCTGGAGCGCGCGCAGAGCGCGTACAACTCCTGAGTCCTGGCGTCCGCCAATCCCGACATACCCACCGGTAAGCGGGCTGTTTTCGGCCACAACTTGACCGGCCGCAGGGCCCTGGCCAAGGATCGGCCCCCATGAAGCGCAGCTCCTCCCACCGTGCCCTGCAGTACGGCCGCAGCGCGGCGCTCGGCTGTGTCGTCCTGCTGCTGCTCGTCGCGGGCGTGCTGTCCTCGTGGGAATCGGCCCACCACATCGTGCTGGCGAAGGGGCGCGAGCACGGGACGATGACGGTCACGGGGTGCGGCACCGAGGTGTGCACGGGCCCTTACACGCCGACCGACGGCGGGGCGGGGCGCTCCCGGGTGTCGGTCGAGAAGTCCGTTGCCGCGAAGAAGGGGGATCGTTTCCCCGTCGTCGTGAAGCCCGACACCTTCGAGGTCGTACGCACCGGGACGCCGGGTTTCCTGCATGCGTGGATGCCGCTGGGTGGGGCGCTGGTGCTGGCCGGGCTGGTGATCGGCGGCGGTCTGCGGCTGCCCCGGGTGGGCTGGGGCGCCGGGATCGCGGGCGGGGCCCTGCTCGTGGCGACGTTCATCGCCCTGTGAGGGGACCCCGCCCGCGACCGTGTCCTTCGGCCGGCCGGCGGGTGTTGGTCAGCCGGTGTTGCGCAGCCCGGCCGCGACACCGTTGACGGTGAGCAGCAGGGCGCGGGCGAGCAGCGGGTCGGCTTCCTCGCCGCGTGCCGCCGCTTCGCGCTGGCGGGCCAGCAGGGACACCTGGAGGTAGGAGATCGGGTCCAGGTAGGCGTCACGGATGGCGAAGGTCTGCTGGAGCACCGGGCTGGTGCCGAGCAGTTCGGTGTTGCCGGTGACCTTGAGGACTTCCTTCACCGTCAGCGCGTGCTCGGCCTCGATGGCGTCGAAGACGTGCTTGAGCTCGTCGGGGACGAGGGTGTCGACGTAGTGGCGGGCGATGCGCAGATCGGTCTTGGCCAGGGTCATCTCGACGTTCGAGAGGAAGTTCTGGAAGAAGTGCCACTGCTCGTGCATCTCGTCCAGGACGGTGTCCAGACCGGCCTCGCGCAGTGCCTTGAGGCCGGAGCCGACGCCGTACCAGCCGGGCACGATCTGTCGCGACTGGGTCCAGCCGAAGACCCACGGGATGGCGCGCAGGCCGTCGAGCGAGACGCCCGAGCCGGGGCGGCGGGAGGGCCGCGAGCCCAGGTGCAGGTCGGCGAGCTGGTCCACGGGGGTGGAGGCGAGGAAGTACGTCGGCAGGTCGGGGTCCTCGACCAGCTTGCGGTAGGCGGCGTGGGCGGCGTCGGAGACGGTGTCCATGGCCGCGTCCCAGCGGGCCAGGGCCTCGTCGGACTGGCGGGGTGCGGTGTGGAGGGCGGAGGCCTGGAGGGTGGCCGCGACGGTCAGTTCCAGGTTCTCGCGGGCGAGCGCGGGGATGAGGTACTTGTCGGAGATGACCTCGCCCTGCTCGGTCACCTTGATCTCGCCCTCCAGCGTGCCCCAGGGCTGCGCGAGGATCGCGTCGTGCGAGGGGCCGCCGCCGCGGCCGACGGTGCCGCCGCGGCCGTGGAAGAGGCGCAGCCGCACGCCGTAGCGGTGGGCGACGTCGCGGAGCCGGCGCTGGGCGCGGTGGATTTCCCACTGGGAGGTGGTGATGCCGCCGAACTTGGAGGAGTCGGAGTAGCCGAGCATGACCTCCTGGACGTCGCCGCGGAGCGAGACGAGTCGGCGGTAGGACGGGTCGGCGAGCATCTCGTCGAGGATGACGTCGGCGGCCTTGAGCTCGTCGGTCGTCTCCAGGAGCGGCACGATGCCGATCTTGGCCCAGCCGCCGTGCAGGTCGAGGAGTCCGGCCTCGCGGGCGAGGACGGCTGCGGCGAAGACGTCGTCGGCGCCCTGGCACATCGAGATGATGTAGGACTCGATGACTTCGGGGCCGAAGCGCTCGAAGGCCTGGCTGATGGTGTGGAAGACGCCGAGGGTCTTCTCGCCCGCGGCGTCCAGTGGGGCCGGGGTCGGGGCGAGCGGGCGGCGGGAGCGGAGCTCCTTGGCGAGGAGCTTCTGCCGGTAGTCGCGCGGCATGTCGGCGTAGCGCCAGGATTCCTCGCCGAGGCGGTCGAAGAGCTGGCCGAGCGCGTGGTGGTGGGCGTCGGCGTGCTCGCGTACGTCCATGGTGGCGAGCTGGAGGCCGAAGGCGGAGAGTGTGCGGATGGTGCGGTCCATCCGGCCGTCGGCGACGATGCCGCCCTTGTGCTCGCGCAGTGAGGTCTGGATGAGGGCCAGGTCCGCGATGAGTTCGGCGGTGCCGAGGTAGTCGCAGCCGGGGCGGTGCGGGGTGCCGGAGGCGAGGCGCTCGCGGGTGTTGACGAGCTTCTGCCGGATGCAGGTGGCCTTGAGCCGGTAGGGCTCCTCCGCGTTCAGCCGCTTGTAGCGGGGGCTGATCTCGGGGAGTGCCTCCAGGTCGGCCTGGAGGGAGGCGAGGAGCTCGTCGGTGGCTCCGGTGTAGCGGATGGAGTTGGAGAGGAGTCCGCGGAGCTGGTCGACGAGTTCGAGGGCGTCGGTGATGCCGTGCTCGTGCTGGAGGATCAGCACCTCCCAGGTGACGGTGGGCGTCACGTTGGGGTTGCCGTCGCGGTCGCCGCCGATCCAGGTGCCGAAGGTGAGGGGGCGGGTGCCGGCGGGCAGTTCGACGCCGACGCGCTCCAGTTCGGCTGCCAGGTCCTCCAGGACGTCGCCCACGGCGTTGGCGTGGAGCTCGTCGAGGTAGTAGATGGCGTTGCGGGCCTCGTCGGCGGGCTCCGGGCGGACTACGCGCAGCTCGTCGGTCTGCCAGATGAGGTCGATGTTCTCGGCGAGCCGGATGTCCTGGCGGCGCCGGTCGGCCTCGATGACCGGGGTCTCCAGGAGTGCGGCGATGCGGCGGAGCTTGTTCAGTACGGAGCGCCGGGCGGCCTCGGTCGGGTGCGCGGTGAAGACCGGCCGGACGTTGAGGTTCTTGACGGTCTCGCGCAGGTGCTCGGGGTCCGCGTCCTTGAGCCGGTCGGCGGTGCGGGCGAGGAGACCGCCCTCGGCGGCGCGCCGGTCGCGCATCTCGTGGGCGCGGTGGACCTGCTCGGTGACGTTCGCGAGGTGGAAGTAGGTGGAGAAGGCGCGCACGAGCTGTGCGGCGGTCTCCAGGTCCGTGTCGCCGAGAAGCTCGGCCGCCGCCTCGCCGTCGGTACGGGTCAGGGCGCGGACGCGCTCGACGAGGTCGAGGAGCTCCTGCCCCTCCTGGCGTACGAGGGTCTCGCCCAGCAGGTCGCCGAGGCGGCGGATGTCGGCGCGCAGCTCGGGGCTGGCGGCAGGGGTCTGGTCGGCACTGCTCACAGTGTGCGGCTCCTTGCAGTGGTTGAGCACGGGATCCGGGGCCCGCGGCCGGCGCGGTGCCGACGCGACCCCCCGGGTGGCAGGGTGCGGACCGCGCTGTCCGACCTCTCCAGGATAGGTGTCCGTGCTGTCGGCGCTGTTCGCGCCCCGAGGCGTGCCCGCTGTTCATGGCGGGTACGTGCGGGGTGCGCTCCCTGTCCCCTACCCCGTTAGGCGCCGGTCCGCGCCCCGTCCGTCGGCCTCTCGTGTGGCAAGCCTTCGCGCTGCCATACTTACGACGCCGTAGGTTACGGGTGCGTAGCCCCGTCTGTCCGCTGCATTCCTACCCACAGGGGACTCCCCATGAAGTCCAGCCCCGAAGTGATCGAGGCCGCCGAGGCGGCTGACGGTCAGGACCTTCCCCTCGCCACGCTCGGCGGGGACAACAAGCGGTCGATCGAGCAGATCGCGCTCCTGCTGTTCATCGTCGTGCCGTTCGTGGCTCTGGTCGCGGCGGTGCCGCTGGCCTGGGGCCGCGGTGTGAGCTGGCTCGATCTGGGTCTGCTGGTGGCGATGTACTACATCGGCTGCCATGGCATCACGATCGGTTTCCACCGGTACTTCACCCATGGTTCGTTCAAGGCGAAGCGTCCGCTCCGTATCGCCCTGGCCGTGGCCGGTTCACTGGCCGTGGAGGGCCCGGTGGTCCGCTGGGTGGCCGATCACCGCAAGCATCACCGTTTCTCGGACGCGGAGGGTGACCCGCACTCCCCGTGGCGTTTCGGCGAGACCCTGCCGGCCCTGATGAAGGGCCTGTGGTGGGCGCACATCGCCTGGATGTTCGACGAGGAGCGTACGCCTCAGCAGAAGTACGCCCCCGATCTGATCAAGGACCCGGTGATCCGCGGGATCTCCCGTCACTTCCTCGCCTTCACGATTGTCTCGCTGGCCATTCCGCCGCTGGTGGGCGGCCTGGTCACGATGTCGTGGTGGGGTGCGGCGACCGCGTTCTTCTGGGGCTCGCTGGTCCGGGTGGCGTTGCTGCACCACGTGACCTGGTCGATCAACTCGATCTGTCACGCGGTCGGCAAGCGCCCGTTCAAGTCCCGTGACAAGTCCGGCAACGTGTGGTGGCTCGCGGTCCTGTCGTGCGGCGAGTCCTGGCACAACCTGCACCACGCCGACCCGACGAGTGCGCGGCACGGGGTGATGCGGGGTCAGATCGATTCGAGTGCCCGGCTGATCCGCTGGTTCGAGAAGCTGGGCTGGGCGACCGACGTGCGCTGGCCCGACTCCGCGCGTATCGAGTCCCGGCGCCACCCCGCGCGGGCCGACGCGGCATGATTGACGACGTGGCGACCGATGGAAGCACAAGCAGCGAGAACACCCGCGCACCCTCCGCCCGGCGTACCCGCCGGGTGCGGATGACCGGGAAGGAACGCCGCGAGCAGCTGCTGGACATCGGTCGCACCCTCTTCGCCGACAAGGGGTTCGAGGGCACGTCGGTGGAGGAGATCGCGGCGCGTGCCGGGGTCTCCAAGCCGGTCGTGTACGAGCACTTCGGCGGCAAGGAGGGGCTGTACGCCGTGGTGGTGGACCGGGAGATGCGTCAGCTCCTGGAGATGGTGAACACCGCGCTGACCGCCGGCCATCCGCGTGAGCTGCTGGAGCAGGCGGCGTTCGCGCTGCTGGACTACATCGAGACGTACACGGACGGTTTCCGCATCCTGGTCCGTGACTCGCCGGTGGCCCAGTCGACGGGCACGTTCGCCTCGCTCATCAGCGATATCGCCACGCAGGTGGAGGACATCCTGGGGCTGGAGTTCAAGGCCCGGGGCTTCGACGCGAAGCTGGCTCCGCTGTACGCGCAGGCGCTGGTCGGCATGGTGGCGCTGACCGGTCAGTGGTGGGTGAACGCCCGGAAGCCGAAGAAGGCGGAGGTCGCGGCCCATCTGGTGAATCTGGCCTGGCACGGGCTGGAGAACCTGGAGTCGAAGCCGCGGCTGATCGGGCACCGCAAGAGTTGAGCGGAGGTGTCCCGGTTGCTCCCCGTCGCGTGGCCCGTCGCCCCCCGCTGTGTGTCCGATCCGAGACGTCGTTCACCGCTAAAGCACTTCAGTCCCGCTGGTCACGGTTGTAGAGTCTGTGACCATCCCGGGAATGCTTCACCCTGCATGTAATGCACCTGTGAAGGCGTTTCTCCCGGTTCCACCACTTACCCCTGGGGGGGCTTTGTCTTCTGTGGAACCCGGCCGTCGTGCCATGCCCGCGCGCTCGAAGCGCGCGGGCCGGATCGCGGCCTGCACCGCTCTCGTTCTCTCGGCCGGCATGCTGCTGGCCGCCCCGGCCTCGGCCGATGACACCGCACCGCACCGCACCGCGGTCGAGCAGCCCGCGCCGGCTCTCGGTCAACTGCCGTCCCTGACGCTCCCGAAGCACCCGGCGAAGAAGTCGCGTGCGGCGGGCGTCGAGGGTGCCGCTGCCGCGGTCGTGCCCGCGAAGCCGCGTCTGGACATGGACGGCGACGGTTACAGCGAGACGATGTACCGCGCGATCAACGGCAAGGTGTACGTCGAGCCGTCGACCGGCGCGGACTCCTACGAGTACTCGATCTACGGCGCGGACGGCGTGCAGTTCAAGGACCTCGTCGCCCCCGGCGACCTGGACGGCAACGGCAGCCCCGAGTTCCTGACGCTGACCGCCACCGGCACGCTCTCGCTCTACCAGAGCCAGAGCACCTACAGCGGTTACGCCACCTGGTCCGGCCAGGGCTGGCAGATGTACAACAAGGTGGTCGGCGCCGGGGATCTGACCGGTGACGGCCGCGGCGACCTGCTCGCCCGCACACCGGCGGGCGAGCTGTACCTGTACGCCGCCAACGGCGCGGTCGACAGCAACCCGTTCAGGTCCCGGGTCAAGGTCGGCAACGGCTGGGGCGTCTACGACCAGCTGGTCGGCGCCAACGACGTGACCGGCGACGGCATCGCCGACCTCTTCACCCGTACGACCGCCGGCGAGCTGTACTTCTACGCCGGCACCGGCAAGTCCGCCCAGCCGTTCAAGGGGCGCGTGCTGGTCGGCAAGGGCTGGAACAGCTACAACCAGATCATCGGCGTCGACGACGCCAACGGCGACGGCCTCGGCGACATCGTCGCCCGCACGACGGCCGGCGCGATGTACTACTACGAGTCGACGGGCGTGGGCAGCTTCCTCACCCGTTCGGGTGGTGGCGGCGGCTGGTACGTGGCGTCGCAGTTCGTCGGAGCGGGCGGCAACCCCGACTTCGGCAAGAACGAGATGTTCGGGCTCGACACCAAGGGCAGCCTGTACTGGTACTACCCGAAGAACAACGGCCTGTTCGCCGCACGGCAGGCGGTCGGCAACAGCGGGGGCTGGGCCGGCGCCAACCTCACCTTCACGTCGGCCCTCACCGGTGACGGCCGGGGGGACCTCCTGGAGCTGTACGCCGGCACGCTGTACAACGGCAACTACGCCATCGGCAAGGGCTGGGGCGTTTACAACAGCCTCGTCGGTCCCGGTGACCTCAGCGGCGACGGCAAGGGCGACCTGCTGGCCCGCACCAAGGGCGGCACGCTCTACCTCTACCGGGGTAACGGCTCGGGTGCCTGGTTCGCCTCCCCGATCAAGGTCGGCGGCGGCTGGGACGCGTACAACAAGCTGGTCGGCGCAGGTGACTACAACGGTGACGGCCGCACCGACCTGCTCGCCCGCAGCAAGAGCGGCTACCTGTACCTCTACCCGGGTACGGGTGTCGCCTCGAAGCCGTTCAAGGCGCGCGTGACCATCGGCGGCGGCTGGAACACCTACAAGAAGCTGGCCGCGCCCGGCGACATCAACGGCGACGGCAAGGCCGACCTCGTCGGTGTCGACGCCAAGGGCGACCTGTACCGCTACACCTCGACCGGCACCGGCAAGTTCGGCGCCCGGGCCAGGGTCGGCGGCGGCTGGGCGACGTACGTCAACCTGTACTGATCCACCCGCAGGACCGCGTCATCACGCACGGCGGGGCCCCGTCACCGGTTTTCCGGTGCCGGGGCCCCGCCCGGTTCCAGGAACTCCAGCCGGTTGCCCACCGGGTCGTGGCTGAAGAAGCGGCGGTGGCCCGGCAGGTCCCCGTCCCAGCTGACCTCGGCGCCGCGTTCCGTGAGCCGGGCCGCGAAGGCCTCGATGTCCCGGACGCGCAGGCCGGGGTGCGCCTTGCGGGCCGGGCGGAAGTCCGCCTCGATGCCCACGTGGAGCTGGACCGGGCCCGCCCGGAACCAGCAGCCGCCGCGGGCGGCCAGGACCGGCGGCTTGGGCATCTCCGTCATGCCGAGGGTGTCCACGTAGTACGTGCGCAGCGCCTCCTCCGAGCCCTCGGGGGCGGCCAGCTGGACGTGGTCGAGGGCGGCGATCATCCCTTCTCCCGGTGGGCGACGGCGAAGATGCGGCGGAACGGGAAGACCGTGCCGTGCGGCCCCGCGGGATAGGCGGCGCGCAGCAGGTCTCGGTACTCGGCGAGGAAGGCGTCCCGGGCCCCCTCGTCGTCGGCGAGGGCGGTGAGGACCGGGCGCAGTCCGGTGCCCTTCACCCAGTCGAGGACGGCGTCCTCGCCGTGCAGGAGGTGGAGGTAGGTGGTCTCCCAGACGTCGGCGGTGATGCCGGGGACCGTGAGGTGTTCCAGGTAACCGGCCGGGCTCAGGACCGCGTCCGTGTGGCGCAGGCTCCCTCCCAGGCGGGAGCGCCAGCGCGGGGACTCGGCGAGTTCGCGCATCAGGGCGTGCGAGGGCTGGTCGAAGTTGCCCGGGACCTGGAGGGCGAAGGTTCCTCCGGGGGTGAGCGCGTCCAGCCAGTCCGGGAAGCGGCCGGCGTGGCCGGGGACCCATTGGAGCAGGGCGTTGGAGACGATCAGGTCGTGCGGCCGGCCGGGGGTCCAGGTCGTGGCGTCGGCCTCGGCGAAGTCCAGCAGGGGTGTGGCGTGGGCGCGGGCCCGTTCCAGCATCTGCGGGGAGTTGTCGTATCCGGTGATACGGGCCCGGGGCCAGCGCTCGGCGAGCAGCGCGGTGACGTTGCCCGCGCCGCAGCCGAGGTCGGCGATGCGGGGGGCGGGGGCGTTCGGCAGTTCGGGCACGCGGGCCAGCAGGTCGTGGAAGGGGCGGGTGCGATGGTCCGCGTGGCGCAGGTACTGCTGCGGATCCCAGAGGGGTGCGGTCATGCCGTCCAGGATCGACCCGAAGTATCTTGATGTCAAGACACTTGAATTCAAGAGACTTCATGTCGACAGACCCTCTACACTGATCCACATGGAGGACGAGGTCGACCGACTGGTCGCTGCATGGCGCCGCGAGCGCCCCGACCTCGACGTGGAACCGCTCGAGGTCCTCAGCCGCGTCTCCCGCCTGGCCCGCCATCTCGACCGGGCCCGCAGAATCGCCTTCGCCGAGCATCACCTGGAGCCGTGGGAGTTCGACGTCCTCACGTCGCTGCGCCGCGCCGGCTCCCCGTACCAGCTCTCGCCCGGCCAGCTCCTCACCCAGACCCTGGTCACCTCGGGCACGATGACCAACCGCATCGACCGGCTGACCAAGAAGAACCTCGTCGAGCGGCTCCCCGACCCCAGCGACCGCCGCGGCGTGCTGGTCCGGCTCACCGCTGAGGGCCGCGACAAGGCCGACCAGTCGCTGGCCGGCCTGCTCGCCCAGGAGCGCGCCATCCTGGGCGAACTCTCCCGTCAGCAGCGGGGCGAACTGGCGGGACTGCTACGCCAGTTGACCGCCCCGTTCGATAACGTCCCCGGCTAGGACCGGCGCCTGGAGGTCGGCGGGACCGACACCCGCCCGCCGGGCCAGCGCGACCGCCGCCAGCGTCGAGTGCACGCCCAGTTTCCCCAGCACGTTCTGCATGTGCGTACGCACCGTGTGCGGCGAGAGGAAGAGCCGCTCCGCCACCGCCTTGCGGCCCAGGCCCGCCACCATGCAGCGCAGCACCTCGCGCTCGCGCGGGGTCAGGGACTCGACGAGCAGTTCGCTCTCGGTGCGGTGCTTGCGGTCCGCCATCAGCTCCCGCAGCACGCCCGTGAGCAGCGCGGGCGGCAGATGCGTCTCGTCGCGCAGCACGCCACGGATCACCGCGAGCAGCCGTTGCAGCGAGCTGTCCTTGGCGACCCAGCCGCAGGCGCCCGCCTGGAGCGCGAGCGCGGCCCGGCCCGGGTCGTCCTTCTCGGCGAGCACCACCGTACGGACCTGGCAGCGCAGCGAGCGGATGCCGGCGACCAGGGAGATGCCGTCGACCAGGCCGTTCTTCCCGGCGTTCGGAGCGGGCACCGGGACCGGGCCCGCGGCCGGGCGGCCGGGCGGGCGCAGGATGCCCAGTTCGGCGTCGACGAGTATCACGTCGTAACCGCGGCCCTCGGACGCCGCGCGTTCCAGACAGCGCAGGGCGGCCGGGCCGTTGCCCGCCGCCGCCACCTCGACATCGGGCTCGGCGGCCAGCGCCGCGGCGAGCGACTCGGCGAAAATGCGGTGGTCGTCGACGACGAGAACCCGGATACGGGCCACAGGCACCCCCATGCTGTGTGTTCTGGGGCACGCGAAGGATGCGGCCCCCGGCAGGGACGGACCGGCGCGGGTGCGACGCCCGGAACGGGAAGTGGAATCGCAGTCCACGGCCGCCGCCGTGCACCGACTGCCCTCCCGCCCGGGTGTCGCACCCGGCTGTCTCGTACCCCTGAATCAGCACCGGCCCCCACCGGTGCTGTGCATCAGGGTACGGGCGGCGGCTCCGGGGGGAAGGAAATTCGCAGAACTGACGGACAGTCGGGTCCTAGGGTGTTGTTCATGTTCCATCTTGAGACAGAAGTGGACAAAGAGCGACGTCAGCTGCTGAACAAGTGGCTGCGCGACGACAACACCGCCAGCTCACCGCGGCTGCGCGCCCTGCGCGATACGCCGGCAGCGCTCGAAGTCCCGCTGGAGGTATGGGCGCTGGACGCCGAGGACCGGATCGCCGCGGGACTGACCGGCCGCACCTGGGCGACCTGGCTCCATGTGGACCTGCTCTGGGTCGACGCCCGCCATCGCGGTGCCGGCCTCGGCTCGCGGCTGCTCGCCGAGGCGGAACGGCTGGCCCTGACCGAGCGGTCCTGCGCCCGCTCGCGGGTGGAGACCTGGGACTTCCAGGCCCCGGACTTCTACCGGAAGCGGGGGTACGAGGTACGGGGGCGGATCGAGAACTACCCGCCGGGCATCACCGAGTTCACCCTCGTCAAGGAACTCTGACCGGTCCGGCCGGGGCGCTCCCCCGACCGGACCGGCGGGCTCAGACGAGCCGACGGGCTCCCGCGGACGGCACCGCGGGGAACACGCCCGGGGCCGCGTACCCGGCCGCGGCGAACGCCTCCTGCACGGACTTGGTGACGGTGTCCTCCTGCGCCTCCTCGACGAGCACGATCGCCGAGCCGCCGAAGCCGCCGCCGGTCATCCGCGCACCGAGCGCGCCCGCCGCGTTCGCCGTCTCGACGACCAGGTCCAACTCCACGCAGGAGACCCGCAGATCGTCACGGAGCGAGACATGCCCGGCGGTGAGGACCGGCCCCGCCGCGCGCACCTCGCCGGAGTCGAGCAGCGCGATGACCTGCTCGACGCGCTGGTTGTCGCCGACCACGTGGCGTACGTAGCGCACGACGGACTCGTCCGCGCCGGACGCGGCCAGCGTGTCAAGTGCGGTGCCCAGCTCCGCGTACGGGAGTTCGCGCAGCGTACGGATGCCGAGCAGCCGGGCGCCCTCCTCGCAGCCCGCCCGCCGCTCCGCGTAGGCGCCGTCGCCCAGCGCGTGCTTGACGCGGGTGTCGACGACCAGGAGCCGCAGGCCCTGGGCGGCCAGGTCGAAGGGGACCTGGCGCTGGGTGAGGTCGCGGGTGTCCAGGTGCAGGGCGTGGCCCTCGGTGCAGCAGGCCGACGCCATCTGGTCCATGACGCCGCAGGGGACGCCGACGAACGCGTTCTCGGCGCGCTGGGCGAGGACCGCGAGTTCGGGGGCGGTGAGGCCGAGCCCGAAGAGGTCGCTCAGAGCCAGTCCGGTCACCACTTCGAGTGCGGCGGACGAGGAGAGGCCGGCGCCGGTGGGGACGGTGGACGACAGCTGGATGTCGGCGCCGGTGATCACGTGACCGGCCTCGCGCAGCGCCCAGACGACACCGGCCGGGTACGCGGCCCAGCCGTGGCCGGAATGCGGGGCCAGCTCGTCGACGCGGAGCTGGACGACGCCGCCCGGCACATCGGTGGAGTGCAGCCGCAGCTCGCCGTCGGTGCGGCGGGCGACGGCGGCCCGTGCGGTGTGCGGCAGGGCGAGCGGCATCACGAAGCCGTCGTTGAAGTCGGTGTACTCGCCGATCAGGTTGACCCGGCCGGGGGCGGCCCAGATTCCCTCGGGGGCGGTCCCGTAGAGCTCGGTGAAGGAGGCGGTGAGCTCGGTCTGGGAGGCGGTCTGCTCAGCGTGGTCGGTCATGGTGCGGTGGGCTCCTCTCGGCGGGCGAACGTCCAGGCGTCGGTGACGATTCCGGCCAGGTCGGCGCGGGACGGCTGCCAGCCGAGGCGCTCCCTGGCGGTGGCGGCGGAGGCGACGAGCACGGCCGGGTCGCCGCCGCGGCGCGGGGCCGCGGTCTCGGGGACCGGGTGGCCGGTGACCCGGCGGACCGTCTCGATGACCTCGCGGACCGAGAAGCCGTTGCCGTTGCCGAGGTTGCAGATCAGGTGCTCGCCCGCGGTGGCGGCGTCGAGGGCCAGCAGGTGGGCCTCGGCGAGGTCGGCGACGTGGATGTAGTCGCGGACGCAGGTGCCGTCGGGGGTGGGGTAGTCGTCGCCGTAGACGGAGATCGACGCGCGCTGCCCGAGGGCGACCTGGAGGACCAGCGGGATGAGGTGGGACTCGGGGCTGTGCCGCTCACCGCAGCTGCCGTACGCCCCCGCCACGTTGAAGTACCGCAGCGAGACCGCCGCCAGACCGTGGGCGGCCGCCTCACCGGTGATCATGTGGTCGACGGCGAGCTTGGTGGCGCCGTACGGGCTGGTCGGGGCGGTGGGGTCGGCCTCGGTGATGGGGCTGGAGACCGGTTCGCCGTAGGTGGCCGCGGTGGAGGAGAAGACCAGGGTGCGCACCCCGGCGTCGCGCATCGCGGCGAGCAGGGCGGTGGAGCCGCCGACGTTGTTGACCCAGTACTTCTCCGGGTCGGTGACGGACTCGCCGACCTGGGAGTACGCGGCGAAGTGCAGCACCCCGTCGTAGGAGGGGTCCAGCCACTTGGCCGCGTCCTGGATGCGGCCCTCGATGAACTCGGCGCCGGCCGGGACACCCTCGCGGAAACCGGTGGAGAGGTCGTCGAGGACGGTGACGGTGTGCCCCGCCTCCAGCAGGTGCTGGGCGACCACACTGCCCACGTATCCCGCGCCGCCGGTCACCAGGTACTTCTTCGGGGACTTGCTCACTCGCTCGCTACCTCTCGCAGTCGCTGGGCCGCGGTCTCCGGCGGCACGTCGTTGATGAACACGCTCATGCCGGATTCGGAACCCGCGAGGAACTTCAGCTTGCCGGAGGTACGTCGGATGGTGAAAAGCTCCAGATGGAGCGCGAAGTCCTCCCGCCCCTCGACTCCGAACGGCGCCTGGTGCCAGGCGGAGATGTACGGGGTCGGCGGCTCGCCGGGGCCGAAGATCCGGTCGAATCGCCTCAAGAGTTCCAGATAGACCTGTGGGAATTCCGTGCGGGCCGCCTCGTCGAGCTGCCGCAGGTCGGCGACGCGGTGGCGCGGGTACAGATGGACCTCGTACGGCCAGTGCGCGGCGTACGGCACGAAGGCCACCCAGTGCTCGGCTGCGAGCACGATCCGCGAACCGTCGGCCTCCTCGCGGGCGACAACGTCGTCGAAGAGGTTGCCGCCGGTCTCCGCACGGTGGGCCGCCGCGGAGCGGAGCATCAGCTCGGTGCGCGGGGTGACGAAGGGGTAGCCGTAGATCTGACCGTGCGGGTGGCCGAGCGTGACGCCGATCTCGGCGCCCCGGTTCTCGAAGCAGAACACCTGCGTGACCTGGGGGAGCTCGGCGAGCTCGGCGGTGCGGTCGGTCCACGCCTCCAGGACGAGTCCGGCCTGCTCCTCGGTGAGGTCGGCGAAGGAGGCGTCGTGGTCGGAGGTGAAGCAGACGACCTCGCAGCGGCCGGAGTCACCGGCGAGCGAGGGGAAGCGGTTCTCGAAGACGGCGACGTCGTAGTCCGGCTCCGGGATTTCGCTCTGCCGGCCCTCCTGCGAGGGGCAGAGCGGGCACTCGTCGGCCGGGGGGTGGTAGATGCGGCCCTGGCGGTGCGAGGCGATGGCGACGCTGTCGCCGAGGAGCGGGTCGCGGCGGACCTCGGAGGAGGTCGAGACGGGATCCAGCGGGCGCCGGTCGACCGCGTCGCGCACGACGTCGTCACGGCTGTCGTAGTAGATCAGCTCCCGGCCGTCGGCGAGCGTCGTAACCGTCTTCTTCACCAGACTCCTCCCAAACAGAACCGAACACAATGAACCACAAATCAACAGGCTCGTCAATGATTCGGCATCCGCGACGTGACGGGCATCGCGGGGGCCGCGAGAGGGTTGGGGCCGCCTTTTTCGGCAATACGATCACAATCCAACAAAGAACCTCATCGGAACTGTTCAGTTTCTGAACACAAGAGCGTAGTTTCCTTCGGGTTCAGTTCGCGCAACGAAGCGAGTACCCCCACATGCAATATCTGGCTGCAGGGCTCCGGCTCCCCACGAACGGGCTCGACTACACGATCCTGGCGATCTACTTCGTCGTCGTTCTCGGCATCGGCTTCGCCGCTCGGTCGAGCGTGAGGACGAGCCTCGACTTCTTCCTGTCCGGACGGTCACTGCCCGCATGGGTGACCGGTCTGGCCTTCGTCGCGGCGAATCTCGGCGCCACGGAGATCCTCGGCATGGCGGCGACCGGCGCGCAGTACGGCGTCGCGGTCGTCCACTGGTACTGGATCGGCGCCATCCCGGCCATGGTCTTCCTGGGCCTCGTGATGATGCCCTTCTACTACCGGTCGAAGGTGCGCTCCGTACCGGAGTTCCTCCTCCAGCGCTTCGACAAGTCGGCTCACCTGCTGAGCTCCGTACTCTTCGCCTTCTCCGCGGTCCTGATCGCGGGCGTGAACCTGTACGCCCTGTCGATCGTCGTGGAGGCGCTCCTCGGCTGGCCGCAGTGGGTGGCGATCGTGGTCGCGGGCCTCTTCGTCCTGATCTACATCACCATCGGCGGGCTCTCCTCCGCGATCTACAACGAGGTGCTGCAGTTCTTCGTCATCCTCGCCGCGCTGATCCCGCTCACCGTGCTGGGCCTCAAGCGCGTCGGCGGCTGGGACGGGCTGAGCGACTCGCTGGAATCGAGTCACGGCGCGAACTTCATGACCGCCTGGGGCGGCACCGGCATCGGTGACGCCAACCCCCTCGGCGCCAACTGGCTGACGATCATCCTCGGCCTGGGCTTCGTGCTCTCGTTCGGCTACTGGACGACCAACTTCGCCGAGGTGCAGCGCGCCCTGTCCGCGAAGAACCTCTCGGCCGCCCAGCGCACCCCGCTGATCGCCGCGTTCCCGAAGATGTTCATCGTCTTCCTCGTGATGATCCCCGGCCTGGTCGCCGCCGTGGTCGTGCCCAACATCGGCGCCGCCGGCTCGGACACGACCTACAACGACGCCATCCCGCTGCTGATGCGGGAGCTGCTGCCCAACGGTGTGCTCGGCATCGCGGTGACCGGTCTGCTGGCCGCGTTCATGGCCGGCATGGCCGCCAACGTCTCCTCGTTCAACACCGTGTTCACCACGGACATCTGGGCGCGGTACGTGAAGAAGGACCAGCCGGACGCGTACTACCTGGGCTTCGGCCGCAAGATCACGGTGCTCGGGGTGCTGGCCTCCATCGGCACGGCGTTCATCGCCTCCAGCTTCTCCAACATCATGAGCTACCTCCAGACGCTGTTCTCCTTCTTCAACGTCCCGCTCTTCGTCGTCTTCATCATCGGCATGTTCTGGAAGCGCGCCTCGATGAAGTCGGGCGTCTGGGGCCTGCTGGCGGGCACCACGGCCGCGATGGTCAACTACTTCGTGATCTACAAGCAGGGTGTCATCGACATCCCGAGCGACCAGGGCGCCAACTTCGTCTCCGCGATCGTCGGTTTCGTCGCCGGTGCGGTCGTCATGGTCGTCGTCACGCTGTTCACGGCTCCCAAGCCCGAGGCCGAACTGGCGGGTCTCGTCTACGGAACCGAGTCCCCGGACGCCGACGAGGTGCCCGCGGAGGGCGACGACGCCTGGTACCGCAGGCCCGCGCTGCTGGGCTGGAGCGCGATAGTGCTCGCCGCCCTGTGCTACGTCCCCTACTCGTTCTGATCGGAGTCACCCACCATGTCCGACCTGCACAAGGAAGTCTCCGATCTGGAGAAGAAGTCCGCCACGGCGGCCCGGCTGTTCGACATCCGGACGATCATCGGCGGTCTCTTCGTGGTCTACGGAGTCATCGTCACCATCGCCGGGATCAGCCCGTCCGAAGCGGACCTGAAGAAGGCCGAGGGCGTCCACATCAACCTGTGGACCGGTCTCGCCATGCTGGCCCTGGGGCTGTTCTTCCTGGGCTGGATGAAGCTGCGCCCGGTCCAGCCGCCGGCCGCCGCGCCGGACACCACGGACACGCCCGGCAACTGACGCCAGGTCAGTGACGCCGCAGGGGCCGGGCACCGTCAGCCGACGCTGCCCGGCCCCTGCGGCGTCCCCAGCACCGCCCGGTCCAGCAGTCCGGTACGGGCGGCGAGCGCCGCCGCCTCCAGCCGGGAGCCCACGCCCAGCTTCATCAGCACGCGCTGCACATGGGTACGGGCCGTGCTGGGCGCGATCCGCATTCCGGCCGCGATCAGCCGGGTGTCCTCGCCCTCGGCGACCCGGACCAGCACCTCGACCTCGCGCGGGGTGAGCATCCGCAGCAGCCTCCGGCCCTCGTCGTCCGGCTGCGCCGCCGGGTTGAGCAGCTCGGCGAAGGCGCCCTGGAGCAGTTGCGGCGCGATCGCCGCCTCGCCGGCGCGCACCTTGGCCATCGCCCGCTCGACGCCTTCGATGCGTTCGTCGTGCCGGACGTACCCCGCAGCGCCGGCCGCGAAGGCCGCCGCGATGCCCCGGGGGCTGGGCACCGGGCCGAGGACCACCACGGCGGTCTGCGGGCGCTCGCGCCTGATCCTGACGACCGGGTCGAAGGTGCCCGGTTCGGCGGGCGCCGCCGTGCCGAACAGACAGATCTCCGGAGCCCTGCTGACGACCAGTTCCGCCGCCCCGGAGGTGGGTGCGGCGGCGGCGAGCACGCGGTGCCCGCGCAGTTTCAGTGCCGAGGCGAGTGCCTCGGCGAGCAGTCGGTGGTCGTCGATCACCATGAGCCGCACAGCCATCGGGCACTCCCCCCTCGTACCGGCAGGCCCCCCGGCCCCCTACAGACCCGGCAAGTTACACGCTTGTTCGAGGCAGCGGGCCCATTGGCGGACAGAAGGTTCGAGTTAGCCGACTTCGGTTGCTTTAAAAGCGAGTTGATGGCCCATCATGGCCGAATACTGCCTGTTGTAATCTGCATGCTGACCTGTCCGGATCACCTTCTGGGGGAATCTTGCGTCTCAAGAAGACTCTGCTCGTCTCGGCGGCCACGTGTGCCGTGCTGGCGGGGCCCGCGTTCACCGGGACGGCCGCCGCCGCCTCCAACGTCACCGCCGAGGACGTCTCCACGACGTGGGGATACGCCGAGGTGAAGGCGGCCTGGCGGCTGAACCCGTACAAGCTCGACCCGCTCTACCTGTACGTGAAGGACAAGGCCCCGGACGGTCATTCGGTGGGCGTGCGTCTGATCACCACCGGCGACGCCGGCACCCACTACTTCCCGATCCACCGGGTCTCCACCGGTGCCGGCACCGCGTGGGGCGCGACCAGCTACGCCAACCCCGGTGGCTGGATCAGCACCGCACGGATCGAGCTGTGCCAGATGGAGGGCAGCACGATCCTGAAGTGCGTGTCGTCCGGCATCATGTACCCGGCGTTCGACGACAGCACCAACTCCTGACCCGTTACGGGCGGGACGAGACATGCGTGAGGGGGCGGAGCCGGCCGGCTCCGCCCCCTCACGCGTGTCCTGGGGTCAGTTCGTACTGAACGAGACGACCAGGTACTCCTTGTCGCCCAGCGAGCTCGCCCGCGGCTTGCTGACCATCGTCTCCGAGATGAACAGCTTGCCGCCGCCGTAGACGTACTCGGCGTAGTCCGAGGAGAAGCTGGTCTCCGCGTCCCGGACGGCCTCGTCACCCGGGTTGTCCATCAGCACGGTCGGCTTGAAGGTCGCGCCGTCGATGGAGACGATCTGGCCGCCCTTGTCGTAGGGGGGCTCCTTGTACGCGATGAGGTTGCCGCCGTCCATGCGGACCGGGAACATCGAGTACCGGTCGCCCGCGTCGGCCCGGTCACCGGTCTGCTTGCCGGTGGTCAGGTCGAACGACACGATCTCGTTGGTGTTGCCGTACTCCCCGGTGCCCTCGTGCTCCTCGGTGGGCACGTAGACGCGGTTGTTGCCGACGGCGACGTGCTGGCAGCTCTCGACCTTCGTGGCGCGGCAGCTCGCCGCGTACTTCTCGCCGTCCGCCGCGATCCGGGTGAGCAGCTTGCCGCTGGCCGCGTCGATCGAGAAGAAGTCCGAGATGCCACTGCCGTCACCCGCGGTGTCGCCGACGTCGGCGGCGACGACCAGGGGCTTGGTGGAGACGATGCTCGCGTATTCGACGCCGGCCGGCATCTTGTACGAGGAGAGCGGGGCGCCCGTCGTCGGGTTCAGGGCCTGGATGATGAGCTGCGGGTCGTCGTACGTCCCGCACTTGCGGACCACGGCGAGTGCCTCGCCGCCGCCGTACCCCTTGTCGTAGCAGCCGTCCGTGCTGACCTTCGGCTTCCAGCGCTCGGCGCCGGTGTTCAGGTCGAAGGCCGCGCCGCCCTCGGTGCCGCCGGCGGCGATCGTGCTGCCGCTGAGCGTGACCTCGTCGAAGCGGACCGGGCGGTCACCGCCGGTGGAGGCGGTGACCGACTTGTTCCACATGAGCTTGCCGGTGTTCAGGTCGAGCGCGCCCACCTGGTTGCAGCTGGGGTACTTGTTGGCCGCGGTCCGCTTGCCCTCCTCGAAGGCGACGGCCGTCTTGAAGTCCTTGCTCATGTGCCGGGAGGCGGCGCACACCTGGCCGGCCAGCGGGATCGACCAGAGCTTGGTGCCCTTGGCCGGGTCGTAGCCGACGATCTCGTTGACGCCCGTCTTCACGTACGCCTTGTCCGTCAGCCAGGAGCCGGTGACCGTGGTGACGTCGGTGACCTTGGGCTGCGGGAGCTGGAAGCCGACGTGCGCCTTGATGTCCGCCGGGGCCTTCTCCTTGCCGCCACCGCCGAGGCTGCCGCCCGAACCGCCCTTGTTCTCACCGGTGGTTCCGGCGGAGCTGACCGCCTCGTCCTTCTTCTCGTCGTCGCCGCCACTGGACGCGAACCACACACCGCCGCCGATGATCAGCGCCACGGCGACCGCCGCGGCGACGATGATCTGGGCCTGCGTGGAGAACTTCTTCGGCCCGTTGCCGCCGGGCTGCTGCGGCTGGTACGGCTGCTGCATCGGGGCGGTCGGATAGCCGTAGCCCTGCTGCGGCGCCTGGCCGGGCGGGAATCCGTACCCCTGCTGCGGCTGGCCCTGCGGGGGCGTCTGCGGGAATCCGTATCCGGGCTGCGGCGGCTGGGCCTGCGGGTAGCCGTAACCGGGCTGCTGCTGCGGCGGACCCGCGGGCGGCGGGGTTCCGTATCCGCCGGGGGCCGGGGGCGGCGGGGTGCCGTAGCCGCCCGGGGCCGGGGGCGGCGGGGTCGCCGGCTGCTTGCCGAACGGGTCGGCGGGCGGCGGCGTCGGGGCGCCGAAACCACCGGGGGGCGGGTCCTGCGGAGCGCCGAAACCACCGGGCGGCGGGTCCTGGGGGGCGCCGAACCCGCCCTGGGGCGGGTCGTTGGGCGGCGGCTGGGGCGGCTGCGTCATGGCGTTGCGTACCTCTGGAGAAGGGGAGTCGGTCGGTGGGCCGGAACCGGTCGCGGACGGGTCTGCCGCCGCCCGCGACCGGTGGTGTTCCTGCGGGTGCCGTGGGGAGCTGTTACTTGCCGAAGGCCATCATGGTCTTCGTCTCCAGTTCTTTTTCGTCATTGCCCGCGCTGATCCGCCCGCTCACGATGAACGAGCGGCCGGCCGCGTAGAGCACGTCCTCGTCCCAGAAGGAGCTCTCGATCTGTGCCGTCGACGCCGGGTGCTGGAGGATCATCCTCGGGCTGCCGCCGGAGGGGGACAGGGTGGCGATCCCGCCGCCCTTGTTGTATCCGGCGTCCACGTAGAGGATCACGTCGGCACCCTCCATCCGCAGCGGCTTCATGGTCTGCTCGGCCGGGGCCTTCGCCTTCCACTTCGTCCGGCCGGTGTTCAGGTTGAAGGCGACGACCTGGTTGGTGCGGCCGGCACCGCTGGTGTCGTCCTGCGTGCGCATGTAAAGGGTGTTGGCGTCGGCCGTCACGCCGTCGCAGCCGTCGACGGACTTGCCGAAGATGGCGAAGGCGCTGCCGCAGCCCATCGGGAACTTGTCACCCTTGTCGCTGATGACCTGGGAGCGGAGTGTGCCGTTCTCCCGGAGCGCGAGGATGCTCCACTTCTTGTCCTGGCTGCTGCTGCCCTTGGTCAGCGAGACGACGAGCGGGCTCACCGAGTAGACGTTGTCGACCTCCCAGCCGCGCGCGGGCTTGTAGGTCCACTTCGGCTTGCCGGTGTCCGGGTCGATCTCCTCGATCTGGTGCTGCGGGTTGTCGAGGTCGTCGGTACGGCAGCTGGTGGCGGCGATCAGCTTGGCGCCGCCGGCGAAGGCGAACGGCTGGCAGATGCCGTCGCGCTTGCCGAACAGCTCCTTGCCGTCGCTCACCCGGAACGCGTTGGAGGCGCCGGTGCGGCCGACCGTCACGGTGTTGCCGCTGATGGCGAGGGAGATGTCCGACATCAGGTCGAAGAGCCCGCTGCTCTTGACCGGCTTCTTCCAGCCCGTCTTGCCGGTGTTGAGGTCGATCAGCTGGAGGTCGGAGCAGTCGGCCTTGTCGGTCGTGCCGTTCTTGACCCCGATGACGATCCTGCCGTCCGCGGTGGTCTGCGCCGGTGCGGCGCAGATGTCGGCGGGCAGCTTCAGCGTCCACTTCTGCTTGCCGTCGGCCACCGAGTAACCGGAGACCGTGCGGTACATGCCCTTGATGATGGTGTCGCCGACGATCCACGGCCCGTACACGTCCGCGCCGTTGCGCGGCAGGTCGACGTCGTTCTTCTGGAGCCAGAGGACCTTCGCCTCGCCGGGCTTGCGCCCGCCGTTCAGGTCGTCGCTGCCCTCACGTCCGGTTCCGTCTCCGTCACCCTCGTCGACGGTGGGCGAGGCGGACGGCTTCTGGACCTCGCCGCTCTTCTTCGCCACGGGCTTCTTCTCGTCGTCGTCCCCGCCCGACAGCAGGAAGACGCCGCCGCCGATGACCAGGAGTGCGGCGACCGCGGCCCCGATGATCACGGCGGGCTTGCCCTTGAAGGGGTTGCCGCCGCCGGGTCCGGCCGGACCGGCGGGGCTCGGCGCGCCGGGGTACTGCTGCTGCGGATAGCCGTAACCGGGCTGCTGCGGCTGACCGTACGGGCCGGGCTGCTGGGCGTACGGGCCCGGCTGCTGCGGCTGACCGTAGGGGCCGGGCTGCTGCTGGGCGTACGGACCGGGCTGCGGGGGGTAGCCGTAACCGGGCTGGGTCGGCTGCTGCGGGTAGCCGTAACCCGGCTGGCCGGCCGGCGCCTGGGGCGGCTGGGCGGGCGGCGGGGTCTGCGGCGGGCCCTGGGGCGGCTGAGGGACTCCCTGCGGCGGGCCCTGCGGAGCGCCGAAGCCTCCCTGCGGCGGTTGCTGGCTGGGCGGCTGGGTCATCAGCGCGTCCCCCTTCATGCGGTCCGGTGCCCGGTCCGGACTCCCCCGCGATCGCACCGGCACTCCAAGGGTCGAACAAGACCCTTGCATTGCTGGCGAAATGGAGCGAATCGGGCATGGATCCCGCAGTGTTACGTCAGTCGAGCGGGGCTTCTTTGTACCACCCGGCCCGGCACCGGCTCCGGTTCGGTCCGCCCCTGTTCCCAAGGGAGAACCGCCCCGTGATGCCGCCGTTACGCCTAAAGAACCGTCAGTTGCCGAAGGCCGCGATCGAGCGTGTCTCGATCTCCTCGTCGTCCGTGCCGCTGATCCTCGAATGCGTGAGGAAGCTGCGCCCGTCCACGTACGAGATGTGCGGTTCGAAGAAGGCCCGTTCGACGACGTAGGCCGACGCCGGGTGCCGCAGCACCATCTGCCAGGCACCGCCGGTGGACGGGACGGAGGCGATGCCGCCCCCCTTGTTCTTGGCTGCCCCGAGGTACATCAGGAGCTTGCCGCCCTCCGCCCGCAGGGGAGCGAGGGGCTGGTCGGCCGGAGAGCTGACCGCCCACTTGAACTTGCCGCTGGACAGGTCGAAGGCGGCGACCTTGTTGCCGTCGCCGGCCTTGATGTCGACGGCCCCGGTCGCCATGTAGAACGTGTTCGCCCCGGCGGCCACCCCGACGCAGCTGTCGAGGTTGGAGCCCTGGACGTGCCGGTCCTTCTCGCACTTGCGCGCGAAGTTGCCCGGCCCGCCGGACAGCTGGGTGCGGTAGGTGCCGTCGGCGTTGAGCACGAGAACACCCCACTTGTCCTTCTGCTCCCCCTGCGTGAGCGAGACCACGATGGGGTTTGCGGAGTAGATCTGCTCGACCTGCCAGCCCTTCTTCACCTTGTACGTCCACCGCACCTTGCCGGTGGCGGGGTCGATCCGCTGCACCTGGTGTTCCTTGTGGTCGTCCGCTGCGGTCTGGCAGCTCGCGGCGGCGATCGCCACGGGGCCGCTGGCGAAGCCGAACGGCTGGCAGTTGCCGGGCAGTTTCCCGAACAGCACCTTGCCGTCGCTGACCCGGAAGGCGTCGGTCCTGCTGGTGCGCCCCACGGTCACGGTGTCGCCGTTGATCGCCATCGCGAGGTTGGAGAGCCCGTCCCAGGCACCGTCGCGCACGTACGCCTTGCGCCAGCCGAGCCTGCCCGTCGTGAGGTCGACCATCTGGAGGTTGTCGCAGGACGCGTCGCTCGCGGTGCTGTGCTCGATGCCCAGGACGATCTTGCCGTCGGCGGTGGGCTGTGTGGGCGCCGCGCAGGCGTTGGCGGGCAGCCGCAGGGTCCACTTCTGCTTGCCGTCGGCGATCGAATAGCCCGTGATGGTGTGGTACATCGCCGTGACGACGGTGTCGCCTGCGAACCAGGGGCCGTAGACGTCCTCGCCGCCCTCCGGGAGGTCGATGCCGCTCTTCTGGAGCCAGAGGACCTTCGCCTCGCCCGGCTTGCGCCGGGAGTTGATGTCGGCGGCCTCCTCGCGCGGGGTGAGCGTGCCGTCGTCGTCGCCGTCACCCGTGCCGTCGCCCTGGTCCAGGGTCGGCGAGGGCGAGGGGTTCGGCTGTCCCGAGTCGTGACCGCCGGCCGTGGGCTTCTTGTCCTCGCCGTCCCCGTCGGAGGCGAACCAGATGCCGCCGCCGGCCAGGAGCGCCACCCCGAGCACCGCGGCGACGATCGCTCCGGTCCTGCCGCGCAGACGCCCGCCGCCCCGGGGTCCGCCGGACTGCGGCGGCTGCGGTGCCGGCTGCGGCGGGTACCCGTATCCCTGCGTCGGCTGGTGGTACGGGCCGGGCTGGGTGCCGTACGGGCCCGGCTGGTGGTACGGACCGGGCTGAGTGCCGTACGGACCGGCCGGCTGGGGCGGAGCGGCCGGTGGCGGATACGCCCCGGGCGGCGGGTCGTAAGGAGCTCCGAACCCACCCTGCGGCGGCTGCTGTCCGGGCGGCTGGCTCATCGGCCCGTTCCCCTGTTCCGTTGTCGGTCCGTCGGTGCCTGTGGTGCGACGCGGTCCGGTTGTCACACCGGGCAAGGTTTCTTTCTACCACTCGTCCCACAGGCCTCATCGGCCACACCGGTCACAGCAGTTGTACCGGCCACGCGGCAAGGCGCCCCGAACCAGCAGCCGGTCAGGCGTCCTCGGCCAGTTCCAGCCAGCGCATCTCCAGCACATCGCGCTCCGCGACGAGTTCGCGCAGTTCGGCGTCGAGCTTCGCGACCTTCTCGAAGTCCGTGGCGTTGTCGGCGATCTGGGCGTGCAGCGTCGTCTCACGGGTCGACATCTTGTCGAGCTGCCGCTCGACCTTCTGGAGTTCCTTCTTCGCCGCGCGCGCCTCCTGCGGCGAGACGCCCGGCGCCGGGGCGGCGGCGGCCCGGGAGGGCGCGGCGGGTGCGGCGGCGGGCGTTGCGGCCCCGGCCATCTGCAGCCTGCGCTCCAGGTACTCGTCGATGCCGCGCGGCAGCATCCGCAGCGACTTGTCGCCGAGGAGCGCCAGCACCTTGTCCGTCGTCCGCTCGATGAAGAACCGGTCGTGCGAGATCACGATCATCGACCCGGGCCAGCCGTCGAGGAGGTCCTCCAGCTGGGTCAGGGTCTCGATGTCGAGGTCGTTGGTGGGCTCGTCGAGGAAGAGGACGTTCGGCTCGTCCATCAGCAGCCGCAGGATCTGCAGCCTGCGCCGCTCACCACCCGACAGGTCGCCGACCGGCGTCCACTGCTTCTCCTTCGAGAAGCCGAACTGCTCGCAGAGCTGGCCCGCGGTCATCTCCCGGCCCTTGCCGAGGTCGACCCGGTCGCGCACCTGCTGCACGGCCTCCAGCACCCGCAGGTTCGGGTTGAGCTCCGCGACCTCCTGGGAGAGGTAGGCCAGCTTCACGGTCTTGCCGACGACGATCTTCCCGTCCGCGGGCTGTGCCTCGCCCTGGGTGCGGGCGGCCTGTTCCAGCGCCCGCAGCAGCGAGGTCTTTCCGGCTCCGTTGACCCCGACCAGGCCGATCCGGTCGCCGGGGCCGAGCTGCCAGGTGAGGTGGGTCAGCAGCGTCTTGGGGCCGGCCTGGACGGTGACGTCCTCCAGCTCGAAGACGGTCTTGCCGAGCCGGGCGTTGGCGAACTTCATCAGCGCGCTGGTGTCGCGCGGCGGCGGCACATCGGCGATCAGTTCGTTGGCGGCCTCGATGCGGTAGCGCGGCTTGGACGTACGGGCGGGGGCGCCGCGCCGCAGCCAGGCCAGCTCCTTGCGCATCAGGTTCTGCCGCTTGCCCTCCTCGGTGGCGGCGATCCGCTCGCGTTCGGCCCGGGCGAAGACGTAGTCGCTGTAGCCGCCCTCGTACTCGTGGACCGTGCCGCGCTGGACGTCCCACATGCGGGTGCAGACCTGGTCGAGGAACCACCGGTCGTGGGTGACGCAGACCAGGGCGGATCGGCGGGCGCGCAGATGCCCGGCCAGCCAGGAGATGCCCTCGACGTCGAGGTGGTTGGTCGGCTCGTCGAGAACGATCAGGTCCTGCTCGGCGATGAGGAGCTTGGCCAGCGCGATGCGCCGGCGCTCACCGCCGGAGAGCGGGGCGATGACGGTGTCCAGGCCCTGCTCGAAGCCGGCCAGGTCGAGGCCGCCGAAGAGCCCGGTCAGGACGTCACGGATCTTGGCGCTGCCCGCCCACTCGTGGTCGGCGAGATCGCCGATGACCTCGTGGCGGATCGTGGCCTTCGGGTCGAGCGAATCGTGCTGGGTCAGGACGCCGAGGCGCAGTCCGCCGTTGTGGGTGACCCGGCCGGTGTCCGCCTCCTCCAGCTTGGCGAGCATCCGGATGAGGGTCGTCTTTCCGTCTCCGTTACGGCCGACGACACCGATCCGGTCCCCTTCGGACACGCCGAGGGACACACCGTCGAGCAGCGCACGGGTGCCGTACACCTTGCTGACCTGCTCGACATTGACGAGGTTGACGGCCACGAACGCTCCAGCTCGAAGGAGAAACACTGACCTTCAGCGTAGTCGCCATGGCGCCGGGCTCCTTACGAGCGCCCGCTCACCTGTGCGGGACGGTGCCGGGCACGGCGTTCTCGCGGACACCGCGGTGCGGTACCTTGCCCGAATTGATCAAGGCCCGGGGCCGGTTCCCGGGTGTCACCCGGGGTGGGGAACTTCATGACACGACGTACGGTTCGCGGGCTGGCGCCCGTCCTGCTGGCAGCCGTGGCGCTGACCGGCTGCTCGTCGGGGTCCGGCGACGGCGCGAAGGCGGACACGAAGCCGGGCGGCGCCCCGGCGAAGACGACGGCGAAGGCGAAGGCGGACACGTCAGCGGCCAAGGGCGGCACGGTCGGGGGCTCCGGTTCCGTGTGCAGGCTGCCCGTCGTCCTCGACACGGCGCAGCACTGGACGGCGGAGTCCGTGGCCGCCGGCGAGCCGGGCTCGGACTTCGCCGAGCTCGGCATCCAGGGCCCCGTCACCCTGGCCTGCGAGATCGACGCGAAGCCCGCCGGACACATCGGGTTCCTCCGGGTGTGGCAGGGCGACGACAAGGGGAGCACGGCGCGCCAGGCCCTGGAGGGCTTCGTGAAGGCCGACAGCAACCCCTCGAAGATCACGTACACGCAGACCACGGTCGGGAAGCTGTCCGTGACCGAGGCCCGCTACACCATCTACAGCGAACTCCTGGACGAGTCGCGCCCCAACCGGGCCTTCGCCGTCGCCACCCCGGACGGCCCGGTCGTGGTGCACCTGGGCGGGCTGGACGAGGCGGAGCACCAGGGGATGCTGCCGGCGTTCGAGCTGGCGAAGCGGAGCGTGCGGCTCGGCTGAGGCCGCGCGCGTATCGCCGTTGCCCTCGCCCTCGCGGGAGTGCTGTACGTACGCTTACCTGTACGTACAGCATCCTGTACAGCGCTACCTGGGAGGCAGTCGTGCGGACGATGACGTACACCGAATCGCGGGCCAAGTACGCCGAGACGCTCAGCGCGGTCGTCGACGACCGCGAGGAGGTCATCGTGACGCGTGCCGGGCACGAGCCCGTGGTGATCGTGGCGCTCGACGAGTACGAGGCCATGAAGGAAACGGCCTACCTCTACCGGAGCCCCGAGAACGCCCGTCGTGTCCTGGCCGCGATCGATGAACTCGAGAACGGTGGCGGCACGGTCAGGGACCTCGCCGAATGAAGCTCGTCTGGCATGAGACGGCATGGGCGGACTACGTGTGGTGGCAGGCCCAGGACCGGAAGATCCTCAAGCGGATCAACACCTTGCTCCATGACGTCGTCCGCAACGGGAACGAAGGCATCGGTAAGCCGGAACCCCTGCGGCACGGGTTCCACGGGTACTGGTCCCGGCGGATCAGCGACGGACACCGCCTCGTCTGCCGCGTGGCCGAGGACGAGGTACGCATCGCCTCCTGCCGCTACCACTACGGCCGCTGAATCGTCGCCCCCGGCGCCGGGGACGACGCGATCCGGGCGGTGCGGCAGGACCCCGACGCGATCAGCGCGTCCGCGATCGCGCGGGCCGACGCCTCGTCCTCGGTGAGGAACGCGGTGGTCGGCCCGGAACCCGAGACCAGCGCGGCCCGTGCGCCCGCGACGGTGCCCGCGGCCAGGGTGCGGGCCAGCGAAGGCCGCAGCGACAGTGCCGGGGCCTGGAGATCATTGCTGAGGACTCCGGCGAGGGCGGCGGTGTCGCCGGACCTCAGAGCGCCCAGGAGCGCGGGCGACACGACGGGCTCGGGCACCCGGGTGCCCGCCGTGAGGCGGTCGAACTCGCGGTAGACGGCCGGGGTGGAGAGGCCGCCGTCGGCGACCGCGAAGACCCAGTGGAAGGTGCCGCCGACCTCGACGGGCGTGAGCTGCTCGCCGCGGCCGACCCCGAGCGCCGCCCCGCCGACCAGGCTGAACGGCACGTCGCTGCCCAGCTCGGCGCAGATCTCCAGGAGCTCCTCGCGGGAGGCGCCGGTGGACCAGAGCGCGTCGCACGCCAGCAGCGCGCCGGCCGCGTCCGCGCTGCCGCCGGCCATGCCGCCCGCGACGGGGATGTCCTTGGCGATGTGGATGTGCACGTCGGGGGCGACGCCGTACCGCCCGGCCAGCGCGGTCGCGGCACGGGCGGCGAGGTTGGAGGCGTCCAGCGGCACCTGGGCGGCGTCCGGGCCCGAACACGTGACGCGCAGCCCGTCGGCCGGGGTGACGGTGACCTCGTCGTACAGGCCGACGGCGAGGAAGACGTTGGCGAGGTCGTGGAAGCCGTCGGGGCGCGCGGCGCCGACCGCGAGCTGGACGTTGACCTTGGCAGGCACCCGGACGGTGACGCTCGTGCTCATGCGGGCAGCTCCGGCTTGTTCTCGGCGATGGCGGCGAACTCCTCGACGGTGAGGGCCTCACCGCGGGCCTGCGGCGAGATGCCGGCCGCGACCAGGGCGGCTTCGGCGGCGGGGGCGGAGCCCGCCCAGCCGGCCAGGGCCGCGCGCAGCGTCTTGCGGCGCTGGGCGAAGGCGGCGTCGACGACCGCGAAGACCTCGGCCTTGCTCGCCGTGGTGGCGACGGGCTCGGTGCGGCGCACCAGCGAGACCAGCCCGGAGTCGACGTTGGGCGCGGGCCAGAACACCTTGCGGCCGATGGAGCCGGCGCGCTTGACGTCGGTGTACCAGTTGGCCTTCACCGACGGCACGCCGTAGACCTTGTTGCCGGGCCTGGCCGCCAGCCGGTCGGCGACCTCGGCCTGCACCATGACGAGGGTCCGCTCGATGCTGGGGAAACGGTCGAGCATGGTGAGCAGCACGGGCACGGCGACGTTGTACGGAAGGTTGGCGACCAGTGCGGTCGGCGGCGGGCCGGGCAGTTCCCGTACGAGCATCGCGTCCGAGTGGACGAGGGCGAAGCGGCCGGCGCGCTCCGGCATCCGGGCGGCGACCGTGGCCGGCAGGGCGGCCGCCAGCACGTCGTCGATCTCGACCGCGACGACCCGGTCGGCCGCCTCCAGCAGCGCCAGGGTCAGCGAGCCCAGGCCGGGTCCGACCTCCACCACCACGTCGTCCGGGCGGACCTCCGCGGTGCGCACGATCCGGCGGACCGTGTTGGCGTCGATGACGAAGTTCTGACCGCGCTGCTTGGTGGGGCGTACGCCCAGCGCTGCGGCCAGTTCGCGGATGTCTGCGGGGCCCAGGAGGGCGTCGGGCTCTGTGGTGCTCACCTGTTAAGCGTACGGGCTGTCGCCTTCCCGGCTCTCCCTGCCGTGCGGGGCCCTGTACCGGCCTTCACGACCTGGCTGACCGGCTCCCGTACGACTTCGGAGGCCAGCACCCTGGGTTTCTGCCGGACGCCGTTGACGGTCCGCAGGGCGTACATGACCCGGCGCGAACCGTCCCGGCCCTCCCGTTCGACCACTTCGGTGCCGGCGGCCAGGGTCCCGTCCCCGGACCGTTCCACGGCGTACGGCAGCAGCTCCTCGCGCACCACCCGGGTCGTCGCGATCCGGAGCACGGAGACGGTCTGGCCCTCGCGGGGGAAGCTCTCCGGGGCCACGGACGTGGTGTCCTCGCCGTGCAGGACGATGCCGGCCCGGGCGACGGCCTCGCGGACGGTGGCGGCGTTGGTGCGGACGGTGTGCTCGCGGCCGTCGGCCATCACGGTGACGGTGCGTTCGGTGCGCACGTCCAGCGTCAGACCGGTGCGCCCGATCGGTGCGGCCCGGGAGACGGAGAGGTAGGCCCCGTCGGCCCGCACGCCGAGGCGGCGCAGCGCGGCGCCGACGGTGGGCTCGGAGGTCCAGACGCGGCGCCGCACCCCGTCGAGCGTGAGCGTCACCGGGCGCGGGCCGCCGACGGTGATCACGTCTCCGTCGCCGAGGCGGGTACCGGGGGCCGGGGACACCGCCGTGCCGTCGTCGGCGTCGATGCCCTGTTCGGCGAGGAGTTCGCCGACGTCGTCCGCGAAGGTGTGCAGGGTGCGGGGCTGCCCGTCGACGTCCAGGGTCACCGCCTTGTCCTCGGCGACGAACGCGGTCGTCCCACCTGCCAGGAACGCGACCACGAGGGCCTGCGGCACCAGGCGGCGCAGCTGCTCGGGCCGGACAGCCGCCCGACGCCGCCGGGCGCCCCGCCGCGCCCCGGACCTGCCGCCGGGGGCCGGCACGGTGAGCGCGGTGACGGTGGGGGCCTGCGCGGTGTGGCCCGCAGCGTGCGGACCGCCACCGGCCTGCGCGGTGTGGCCCGGGCCGCCGCCGGTCGCGGCAGCGGTGCGCCCGCTCGGCATGTCCACGACGGTCGGGGCGTGCCGGGGCCAGGCGGCGAGCGTCAGCTCCTCGTGCTGCGGCACGGGGGACGGGCCCGGCACGACGACGGTGGCGGGCCCGCGCGTCCCCGCCGGCGACGTACGCCCTCTGCCGCGTGCTGCACGGTGGCTGCCCTGCGAATTGCTCACGACGCTCGCTCCAGAAGGTCCGTACCGCCCGGCTCACTCTTGGCGCCCGGGACGATAGCCGAGCGGGCGTGACTCTCCAAAGCGGCGCCGCTACGCAGCGTCGCGCAAGGCGGGTCAGTAGTCGAACGCACGCGCCGTGTTGTCGGCGATCGCCGACGCCAGGGTGTCCTCGTCGACTCCCTTGACCGCCGCCATGGCGCGCAGCGTGACCGGAATCAGATACGGCGCGTTAGGCCGTCCGCGGTACGGGGCGGGCGTCAGGAAGGGCGCGTCGGTCTCGACCAGGACCAGTTCGACCGGCGCCACGGTCAGCGCGTCGCGCAGCGGCTGGGCGTTCTTGAACGTCATGTTGCCCGCGAAGGACATGAAGTACCCGGCGTCCGCGCAGATCCGGGCCATGTCGGCGTCGCCGGAGTAGCAGTGGAAGACGGTCCGCTCGGGGGCGCCCGCGTCGGCCAGGATGCGCAGCACATCCGCGTGCGCCTCGCGATCGTGGATGACGAGCGCCTTGCCGTGCCGCTTGGCGATCTCGATGTGGGCGCGGAACGACTCCTCCTGGGCCGCCATGCCCTCGGGGCCGGTCCGGAAGTAGTCGAGTCCGGTCTCGCCGACGCCGCGCACGTGGTCCAGCGCGGCCAGCGCGTCGATCTCCGCGAGCGCCTCGTGCAGCGCGGCCGTCCCGCCGCCCTCGCGCGCCCCCTGCCGCGACCAGCCGTCCGGATCCCCGTGCACGATCCGCGGCGCCTCGTTGGGGTGCAGGGCCACGGCCGCGTGCACACTCGCGTGCGCCGCGGCGGTCTCGGCCGCCCAGCGGGAGCCCTTCACGTCGCAGCCCACCTGGATCACGGTCGTCACGTTCACCGCGGCGGCCCGGGCCAGGCCCTCCTCGACGGTGCCGTCCTGCATGTCCAGGTGGGTGTGCGAATCGGCGACCGGCACCCGGAGGGGCTCGGGCAACGGCGGGGCTTCGGTACGGCTCATGGCCACGATCGTACGAGGACCGTGGCCGCGGACCTCACCCCACGGGCGTCACCGGCGCTGGAAGGGGTGGAGCAGGTCCGAGAGGTGCCAGTGGTGGTCACCCGCGGGAGCGACCGTGGCCGCCACGGGCTCCCGCACCTCGGCGTCGGCCTCGGCGGCCGGCGGACGGTTCTGGAGCAGCTGCTGCACCGTGGAGACCCGGCCGGCCCGCATGATCCGTACGACGTGCCCGCCGCAGTTCGTGCAGGTCGGCGTGGAAAGCGGCGAGGGCACACGTTCGCCGTCCGCCTTGTAGACCACGAATGCATGGTTGGAGGCGTCGACGTGGTGCTCTATTTCGTAGGCCTGTTCCCAGCCGTATCCACACCTCATGCAGGCGAAGGCATACGCCTCGTGCACGGTGGTTGCTGCGATCTCGCTCATGCCTGCTCCTCTTGTCCGCCGGACAAGCACTCCGGAGAATGCGTCCTGGATCCAGTGGACGCCTTTACCGGCGGGAGCGCACCGGGCCCTGTCGAGTGTTGGAGCGGATTTGGCCTTCTCGTGGCAAAAAGGCCCGGAACGCGGCTCTCGCTTTGCTTTTCACGATAGTCCTTTACCGTCCGCAGGGCCGGTCCGAGCCGCATTCTTTGCTGCGACGACCGCGTCGAACACCTCGCGTTTGGGCAGCCCCGCCGCGGCGGCGACGGCGGCGATCGCCTCCTTGCGCCGCTCCCCCGCCTCCTCGCGCACCTGCACCCTGCGCACCAGCTCCTCGGCGTCCAGTTCCTCGGCCCCGGAGTCGGCCGCGCCCTCGACGACGACGGTGATCTCGCCGCGTACGCCTTCGGCCGCCCAGACGGCGAGCTCGCCCAGCGGGCCGCGCTTCACTTCCTCGTACGTCTTGGTCAGCTCGCGGCACACCGCGGCGCGCCGGTCGGCGCCGAAGACCTCGGCCATGGCCGCGAGGGTGTCGTCGAGCCGGTGCGGGGCCTCGAAGAACACCATGGTGCGGCGCTCGTCGGCGACCTCGCGGAGCTTGCCGAGGCGCTCACCGGCCTTGCGCGGCAGGAAGCCCTCGAAGCAGAACCGGTCCACCGGCAGCGCGGACAGCGCGAGCGCGGTGAGGACCGCCGACGGGCCCGGCACCGCGGTGACCTTGATGTCCTTCTCCACGGCCGCGGCGACCAGCCGGTAGCCGGGGTCGGAGACGGACGGCATCCCCGCGTCCGTGACCAGCAGCACCCGGGCGCCGCCCAGCAGCGCCTCGACGAGTTCGGGCGTACGGGCGGTCTCGTTGCCCTCGAAGTAGGAGACGACACGCCCCGTCGTGTGGATGCCCAGCGCCTGGGTCAGCCGGCGGAGCCGGCGGGTGTCCTCCGCGGCGACGACATCGGCCGTCTCCAGTTCTGCGGCGAGGCGTGGCGGGGCGTCCGCCACATCACCGATGGGGGTCCCTGCGAGTACCAGCGTTCCAGTCGTTCCAGTCACAACGTCCATCCTCCCAGCACGGGCGGCACCCCTCGCACAGATGCGTTCCCTACGATGGCGCGGTGACGAGTACTGCGCCCGAAGCCCGGCAGGGCCAAGACGCCGGGGAACAGCACGGCCCGGAGCCGACTTCCTGGCAGCAGCGGCTGCGCCGCTTCGGCCATTTCCCGCGCCCCGGTATCGGGTTGCGGGAGCGGCTGGTTCCGCCGTACACCCGCCCCGGGGGCCAGGTGTGGGCGGTGCTCGCGGTGCCCCCGCCGGTCGCGGAGCGGCTGGTGCGGTGGTCGGCCTGGGGCGGTCCGCTGCTGGTCGCGGCGGTCGCCGGGGTGCTGCGGTTCTGGAACCTGGGCAGCCCGCACGCGGTGATATTCGATGAGACGTACTACGCCAAGGACTCGTGGGCGCTCATCAAGCAGGGCTACGAGGGGTCGTGGCCCAAGGACGTCGACAAGCTGATCCTCAACGACCCGTCGCAGGTGCCGGTCCCGACCGATCCCGGATATGTGGTGCACCCGCCGGTCGGCAAGTGGATCATCGGGATCGGTGAGCAGCTGTTCGGGTTCACGCCGTTCGGCTGGCGGTTCATGGTCGCCGTGCTCGGCACGCTGTCCGTGCTGATGCTGTGCCGGATCGGCCGCAGGCTGTTCCGCTCGACGTTCCTGGGCTGTCTGGCGGGCGCGCTGCTCGCGGTGGACGGGCTGCACTTCGTGATGAGCCGTACCGCGCTGCTCGACCTGGTGCTGATGTTCTTCGTGCTGGCCTCGTTCGGCTGTCTGCTGATCGACCGGGACTGGGCCAGGCGCAAGCTCGCCGCCGCGCTGCCCGTCGACGAGGACGGCGTGCTGCGGCCGGACGCCGGGATCGCGGAGGGGCTGCGGCTGGGCTGGCGCCCGTGGCGGATCGCGGCCGGGATCTCCCTCGGCCTGGCCTTCGCCACCAAGTGGAACGGGCTGTACATCATGGTCGCGTTCGGCCTGATGACCGTGCTGTGGGACGTGGGCGCGCGGCGGACGGCGGGCGCGGTGCAGCCGTACAAGGCGGTACTGAAGCGGGACCTGGTACCGGCGTTCGTCTCCACGGTGCCGGTGGCGGTCCTCACGTACCTCGCTTCCTGGACCGGCTGGATCATCCACGACGACCCCGACCGGCACGGCTACTACCGGGACTGGGCGGCGACCGACGGCAAGGGCGGCAACTGGACCTGGCTGCCGGACTGGCTGCGCAGCCTGTGGCACTACGAGAACCAGGTCTACGACTTCCATGTGAACCTGACGTCCGGTCACACCTACCAGTCCAATCCGTGGAGCTGGATCGTGCTGGGCCGGCCCGTCTCGTACTTCTACGAGGAGCAGCACGGCTGCACCCGGTCGGCGACCGGCAAGTGCGCACGCGAGGTGCTGGCGCTCGGAACGCCCCTGCTGTGGTGGGCCGCCTGCTTCGCCCTGCTGTACGTGCTGTGGCGCTGGTTCTTCCGCCGCGACTGGCGTGCGGGCGCGATCGCCTGCGGCGTGGCCGCGGGATGGGTGCCGTGGTTCCTGTACCAGGAACGCACCATTTTCCTTTTCTACGCGGTCGTGTTCGTGCCGTTCCTCTGCCTGGCGGTCGCGATGATGATCGGCGCGATGCTGGGCCCGGCGGCGGGCACCGGCGAGAAGCACGAACTGGGCCTGGCCAAGGACGATCCGTCAGGTGAACGACGCCGGACGCTGGGGGCCGTCGCGGCCGGCGTACTGGTCCTCCTGATCATCTGGAATTTCATTTACTTCTGGCCGCTGTATACGGGGACCCCGATTCCGGAGGATTCCTGGCGGGACCGCATGTGGCTGGATACCTGGATTTGACCGGTCTGTGCATGCTGCACCGGATCGCATTCCGATAACAACCGGCCCCGCTGTCACGGCAGTCCCGTAAAGTGCCGGGAAAAGCCCCCTTGAACGTGTTCAAGGGGGCCTCCTGGGGAGGGGGACTGCAGGGATGCGCAGTGGAGTGAAGGTGGCCGTGGTCGGCGGGGTGTTCGCCGTCGTGGTCGGCGGCGTCGGGTACGGGGCGTACAACGTCCTGGACGGGCTCGGCAACAGCGGGGTCGGGGGCGGTTCGGACACCAAGGCCACGTCCACCGAGGTGAAGACGGGCCCGGTCACCGAGGAGGAGATCGCCGAGACGTCGAAGGCGTTCCTCGCCGCATGGGCGAAGGGCGACGCGGCCGTCGCGGCCGAACTCACCAACAACAAGGGCGATGCCGAGCCCGCACTGGCCGGCTACAGCGCGTCCGCCCATGTCACCCGGGCCCTGATCACGCCGGGCCCGGCGACCGGCTCGAAGGTGCCGTACACGGTCAAGGCGACGGTCTCCTACGAGGGCAGGACGAAGCCCTGGACGTACGCCTCCGAGCTCACCGTCGTACGCGGTCTGACCACGGGCCGCCCGCTCGTCGACTGGGTTCCCTCCGTGATCCATCCGGAGCTGGGCAAGGGCGAGTCGCTGGAGACCGGCGAGTCGAAGACCGCGTCGATCGAGGCCGTAGACCGCAACGGCAACGTGCTCACCAAGGAGAAGTACCCGTCGCTGGGCGGCATTCTGGACGAGCTGCGCAAGAAGTACGGCCAGAAGGCCGGCGGCACCACGGGCATCGAGACGTGGATCAACAGCGCGAACGCCGACGGCGTGGACAAGACGCTGCTGACCCTGGTCAAGGGGAAGCCGGGCCGGCTGAGGACGACGCTGGACGCGGGGATCCAGGCGGCGGCCGAGAGCGCCGTGAAGAAGTACGCCGAATCGTCCGTGGCGGCCGTCGAACCGTCGACCGGTGCAATACGTGCCATCGCCAACAACCGGGCGGACGGCTACGACGCGGCGCGGAAGGCCTCGGTGGCACCCGGCTCGACGATGAAGATCGTGACAGCCGCGATGATCATCCAGAACGGTCTCGGCAGCGCCGACTCTCCGGTCGAGTGTCCGTCCTCCCTGACGTGGATGGGCGTGCCCTTCCACAACCTGAACAACTTCGACATGTCGAACCCCACGTTGAAGACAGCTTTCGCCCGGTCCTGCAACACCGCGTTCATCAAGCCGATCAAGCCGCTGGACGACAAGGACAAGGCCGACACGGCGCTCGGCGACGAGGCCTCGCGGTACTTCGGGATCGGTCAGAACTGGCAGACGGGCATCGTCACGGTCGACGGCTCGGTGCCGCCCTCGCAGGGCGCGGAGACGGCTGCGTCGTTCATCGGCCAGGGCAAGGTCCAGATGAACCCGCTGAACATGGCGTCCATCACCGCCACCGCCGTCAACGGCCAGTTCCTCCAGCCCTACATCGTCCCGAGGGACCTGGACAACCGGAAGTTCGCCGTCGCGAGCCGGCTGCCGGGCGGGGTGTCGGCGCAGCTGAAGGAGATGCTGCACTACACGGCAACCTGGAACCAGGGCACGGCGACCGCCGCGATGGCGGGCGTGAGCGAAAACAAGGGCGGCAAGACGGGCTCGGCGGAGATCGACGGTCACGCCACGTCCGACAGCTGGTTCACCGGCTTCAGCAACGACCTGGCGGCGGCGGCCCTCGTCCAGTCCGGCGGCCACGGCGGGGACGCGGCCGGCCCGATCGTCGCCGCGGTCCTGCGCGCGGGGCAGTGAACGTACCGACCGACACACCGGGAGAAGACGCACCATGATCGCCGGACTGTCCCTGCTGCTCGTCGTGGCCGCCCTCGTCGCCGTAGGCGCGGTCGCCCGGCAGCTCCACCGCTACCCGGGAGGCCTGAAGTTCGCGTTCGGCGGCGCGTACGCCGCCGCGCGCCACGACCTCGACACGGCGCGGAACACACTGCGCACCCTGGAACACGCGGCCCGGTGGGAGCTGTCCGGCGCGCAGAACGCCGCCCGGAAGGCCGAGTCCGGCCTCCGGCGCGAGGTGCGCAGGGCCGAGGAGGAGCTCGCGTACCTGCGCGAGCCGGGCCGCGGGGGGTACCGGAGCGAGATCAGGGACCTCAGCCTCTACGAGCACGTCCTCGTGGCGAGCGGCACCGACGACTGGAGCGGAGACCTCCAGTTGCCGCTGCACGAGACGTCCATCCGCGCCGACCACTCCGCGTGGGAGTCCCACGTCTACCTGACCGGCCCGGACGGACGCCGGCACCTGCTGAGCTACCCGCACACGGAGCTCGGTGAGGAGTACGTCCGCAGGTTCGTCCTCGACGTCCAGAACGCCATCGCCGCGGACAGGACCTTCCAGCGGGACCGGCCGAGGCTCATCCGTGAGGCCGGGGCCGAGCTGCGGCGCCTGCGGGGCAGCGCCACCGGACCGAGCGAGGAGGCACGCAGGCTCGAAGAGGTCACGGCCCGTCAGAGCGGCGACCCCCGTATCCCCCGGGCCCGCCAGGAACTCGACGCGGCCCACGCACGCTGGCAGGCTCTCACCGGCCGCCGCCCCCGCTGAACGGAATACCGGGTACCACGTGACACCGCTCGTCGCCATGGCCGTCCTGACGGCCGCTTTCACCCACGCCGGCTGGAACGCCATCGCGCATGCGATCAAGGACCAGTTGCTCTCCTTCACCCTGATCTCCGGGGGCGGCGTGCTGATCGGCGCAGCCGCCGCCTGCTTCGTCCCGTTCCCGGCCGCGGAGGCCTGGCCGTACCTGATCGTGTCCGCCGCCCTGCACGTGGCGTACATGCTGCTGCTGATGCGGTCGTTCACGCTCGGCGACTTCGGCCAGATGTATCCGATCGCGCGCGGCACTGCGCCGCTCGTGGTCACCGTCCTGGCCGCCGTCTTCGTGGGCGAGCGCCCGGACGGCTGGGCCACGGCAGGGGTCGCGGTCGCCTCGGCGGGACTGGTCGGGCTGGCCCTCTGGGGCATCCGCGGCTCCGGCAAGCGCCCCCAGTGGCCCGCGATCCTGGCCGCGCTCGCCACGGGCCTGGCCATCGCCGGATACACCACGGTCGACGGCGTCGGCGTGCGCGCCTCGGGCAGTTCGCTCGGGTACGTCGCCTGGCTGATGATCCTCGAAGGCATCGCCATCCCCCTCTACGCCCTCTGCCGGCGCCGCTCCGCCCTCCCGGCCCAGCTCCGCCCGTACGCGGTACGGGGCCTGCTGGGCGCGGCCCTGTCGGTGACGGCGTACGGACTCGTCCTGTGGGCGCAGACCCGTGCGGCACTCGCCCCGGTGGCGGCGCTGCGTGAGTCGTCGATCATCGTCGGCGCGGCGATCGGCGCGGTGTTCTTCAAGGAACGCTTCGGCGCCCCGCGCATCGCGGCGGCCGGGCTGATGGTGGTGGGGATCGGGCTGATGCTGCACACGAGTTGAGCGCGTCCGGCCCCTCGCCGACCACGTACCGGCCGCCGGCCCACCGCGTTCCGGGCAACTCCCCGCAGGTCACCTGCCCTTCCCGTCGGCGCCCCGCCCAGGGCGGACAACTCCGGCCCGGGCGCCCGTCGTTCACCAACTATTGACACGCTCTTGTCAGGAGCGGAACACTCCGAGTTGGGAGAGCGCTCTCCCAACTCCATGCACACCCCCACGACGCAGCAGGAGGTCTCCATGCCCCGGAGGTCGAGAACCCTCACCGGACTGCTCTTGTTCACCTCGCTGACCCTGACCACGGCAGGGATCGCCGGTATCGCGGCGACAGCGAACGCCTCTCCCGAGACGCCGGCCGCGGCGGCGGGCGCGCACGCGGAACACGCCGCGTACTCCATGCCGGGCATGCCCGGCATGCCCGCGTCCACCCGGGCCTCCGGCGACGATCCGGACGGGGACGGCTACATCATGGCCGACCCGCCCGTCACCGGGGTCACCCCCTCGACGAAGGTCCCGCCGCCGGCGTACTTCCACGAGTTCCAGGCCAAGTGCGCCCCGACGCACACCGCCCCGGACGACCCGATCGTCTACCCGGGGCAGCCCGGAAAGTCCCACGACCACACGTTCATGGGCAACACCACCACGAACGCGAACACCACCACCGCCTCACTGGAGACGGGTGACACCACCTGTCTGGCACCCGGCGACAAGTCCGGTTACTGGATGCCGAGTCTGTTCGACGGGGACACGAAGATCCTCCCCGAAGGCGTCCAGACCATCTACTACAAGTCGGGCGTCACCGACTACACCAGCGTGCGGCCCTTCCCCCGGGGGCTGCGGTACGTCGTCGGCAGCCCGATGCAGACCCAGGAGGAGTTCAAGAACCTCAAGGGCACCGTCGAGGGCTGGGAGTGCGGCGACAGCTTCAAGAACTACGACTTCCCGGCGACCTGCCCCGACCGTCGGGACGTCCAGCTCAACCTGCGCCTCCAGGCCCCCAGTTGCTGGGACGGCATCCACCTGGACACGCCCGACCACAAGAGCCACATGGCGTATCCGGTGGCGGGGGGCGCCAACTACAACTCGTGCCCGGCCGACCACCCCGTCGCCCTGCCGATGATCGAGTTCAAGATGGCCTGGCCGGTCAACGGTGACATGTCGCAGGTGAGACTGGCGAGCGGCGCCGGATTCTCCTTCCACTACGACTTCATGAACGGCTGGGACGCCGCCACGCTCGACGCGATGGTCACCCACTGCGTCAAGGGCGGCCTGCAGTGCGACCCGCGCGGCTACGACGAGAACCACCCCGGCCAGGGTGCCGTGCTCGACCAGAACTACGAACTGCCGTAGTCCGTACACCCCCACCGGACGCGGGGCCCTTTTTTCGGGCCGTCCCGGAGAGCGCTCTCCAAGATCGCGCGCGTCACTCACCCCCCACCCGCAAGGAGCATGACATGCACCGTCCCCCCACCCGCAGGGTCAAACGCCTGGTGGCACCACTGGCGCCGGCAGCCCTGCTCGGCGGCGGTCTGCTCGCCGTCCAGGCACCCGCGGCCCAGGCGGCCGGCACCGTCGTGAAGGTCACCGGCTCGCAGGGCGCCTGGCAGCTGACCGTGGACGGTTCGCCGTACACGGTCAAGGGCCTCACCTGGGGTCCCTCGGTCGCCGACGCGCAGAAGTACCTGCCCGACGTGAAGTCCATGGGCGTCAACACCATCCGCACCTGGGGCACCGACGCCACCAGCAAACCGCTCTTCGACACGGCGGCGGCCAACGGCATCAAGGTGATCGCCGGCTTCTGGCTCCAGCCCGGCGGCGGCCCCGGCAGCGGTGGCTGCGTCGACTACCTGACGGACACGCAGTACAAGAACGACATGCTCGCCGAGTTCCCCCAGTGGGTCGACACCTACAAGGACAACCCCGGTGTACTCATGTGGAACGTCGGCAACGAGTCGACGCTCGGCCTCCAGAACTGTTACGGCGGCGACGAACTGGAGGCCCAGCGCAACGCGTACACCACCTTCGTCAACGACATCGCGAAGAAGATCCACGAGGTCGACCCCGACCACCCGGTGACCTCGACCGACGCCTGGACCGGCGCCTGGCCCTACTACAAGAAGAACGCCCCGGACCTCGACCTGTACGCGGTCAACGCCTACAACGCGGTCTGCGACATCAAGTCCGACTGGGAGCAGGGCGGTTACGACAAGCCCTACATCGTCACCGAGACGGGCCCGGCCGGTGAGTGGGAGGTCGACGACGACGCGAACGGCGTCCCGGCCGAGCCCACCGATGTGGCCAAGGGCGAGGGGTACGAGAAGGCGTGGGGCTGCGTCACCGGGCACACCGGGGTCGCGCTCGGCGCCACGATGTTCCACTACGGCGTCGAGAACGACTTCGGCGGCGTGTGGTTCAACCTGCTGCCCGGCGGCGAGAAGCGTCTTTCGTACTACGCCGTGAAGAAGGCGTACGGCGCCGACACCTCGGGCGACAACACCCCGCCGGTGATCACGGACATGGCGGTGGAGGGTGCCACCACCGGCGTCCCCACCGGCAGCGACATGAGGATCAGCACGCGCACCAGTGACCCGGACGGCGACGCGATCACCTACCAGGTCCTCTTCAGCAGCAACTACATCGACCAGAACAAGGCGCTGGTCCCCGCCGAGACCAAGGACAACGGTGACGGCACGCTGACCGCGAAGGCGCCGAGCAGGACCGGTGTCTACAAGGCCTATGTGAAGGCCACGGACGGCAAGGGCAACGTGGGCATCGAGACGAAGTCGGTCAAGGTGATCCCACCGAAGGTGGACGGGACGAACGTGTCCCAGGGCAAGGCGGCCACCGCGTCCACCTTCCAGACCGACCCGACGGGCGGCTGCCCGTGCGGTGCGGCCAACGCGGTGGACGGGAAGTTCGACACCCGCTGGGCCAGTGACTGGAGCGACCCGCAGTGGGTCCAGGTCGACCTCGGCGCCTCGACGACGTTCAAGCACGTCCAGCTCGCCTGGGACCCGGCGTTCGGCAAGGCGTACGACATCCAGACGTCCGAGGACGGTCAGAACTGGACGACGGTGAAGTCGGTGACCGACGGGAACGGCGACATCGACGACATCGACGTCAACGGCACCGGCCGCTACGTGCGGATCAACGGCACGGCCCGCGGCTCCGGTTACGGCTACTCGCTGTACGAGTTCGGCGTCTACAACTGACGGGAGGCGGACACTCATGAGGGTCACTCGCCTCGACCGGGCTCAGCCGTATGCGCTCAGCATGTTCCGGTTCGTCGTCGGGCTGCTCCTCACCTGCCACGGAGCCGCGTCGCTCTTCGGCGTGCTCGGCAGGCCGATGCTCTCCGCCGACAGCTGGCCGGGGTGGTACGCGGCCGTCACCAGGCCGGCCGGCGGCATCCTGGTGGCGCTCGGCCGCGGTACGAGAACGGCCGCGTTCCTGGGCTCCGGCTCCATGCCGTTCGCGTACTTCGATGTGCACCAGCAGGCAGGCCTGCTGCCGATGCAGAACGGCGGCGAGGCGGCGGTCCTCTTCTGCTGGACGCTGCTCCTGCTCGTGTTCACCGGTCCGGGCGTGCCGGCCGTGGACCGGCTGCCCCTCTTCCGCGGAGCCACCCGGGAGAGTACGCGGCCACAGCGGGAACAGCACCCGGGTGCGCCCGCCTGAGGGGACGGACGCGCCCACACCGACCGGCCTCCCGGGACTGCCCCCGGGGGGGCCGGCCGGCGTTCCGGGGATCAGTCCGTGGTCTTCGCCGGGCCCGCGTAGAGGTAGGTGGAGCGCTGGACGATGTGGCCGTCCTGGCCCCCCGGCATGGAGTTGACCTCAAGGAGCCGGCCGTCGGACGGCCTGACGATCCAGCTCGGGTTGTGGTCGCTGTGGGCGGGGTACTTCTCGGTCCACTTCCAGGAGATCTGGGTTCCGGTACGGCCGACCCCGTCCTTCACCCCTTCCGTCACCACGGCGCCCGGCGTGTCGGCGAGCACGCGGTACAGCGCCGCGCGCAGACGCGCTGAGACGGGGGCCTGGGTCAGCAGCACACCGGCCTGGCGGACGGTCTGCTCGGCGGCTGACCCCTTGGCGCCGGCCGCGAGGATGCCGCGCAGGGCGTCCGGTCGGGTGGGAAGGGTGTAGATGTCCTGCCAGGCCACCCGGCCGTCGCCCACCTGCCAGCTGAAGCCCTCGGGCACGGACTTGACGCTGGTCTGCTGGCCGGCGACCTTGATGACGGTCCTGGTGCGGCTCTGGTACACGTCCTCGGTGTGGCCCTTGCCGCCCTCCGTCCACCTCCGCACCCTCGTCTTCCAGTACGCATCGGTCAGCGTCTGCGCGTTGTACGCCTCGGTGAGGGTGGTGTGCTCGGCCATGCTCGTGAACACCTCGGACGCCGACGCGCCGGCCGCCGGTCCGCTGCCGCCCATGTCGATGACCGGGAGGACGGCGGCGCCCGCCGCGACGGCCGCGACCGCCGCGGCGAGGGCGAACACCCGGCCCCGGCCGAAGCGGGGCTCGACGGCGGCGGCCGGCAGGGCGTCCTGGGCGTCTGCGAGGTCCGCCTCGATGGCCCCCAGCACCAGGGAGCGGGCCCGGGCCTGGACGGCCGGGTCCAGGAGTTCGGTGCGGCCCGCGCGCTGCAGGGCGGCGGCACCGGGGAAGTCGAGAACGTCCGTCTGCTGGTCCTCGTGCGTCATGCGAAGTCTCCCGTCAGGGTCGTACGGGTGGTTCCGGAGAGCCCGTCGCGCAGCCGGGCGCGGGCCCGGTGCAGACGGGAACGGGCGGTGCCGGCGGGTATGCCGACGACGGCGGCGGCCTCCACGGGGGTCAGTTGCTCCCAGGCCACGAGCAGCAACAACTCGCGCTCGACCGCGGGGAGTCCGCCGATCTTCTCGCGCAGCTCCGGTCCGACAGTGGCGGCGTCCAGGCGCTGGTCGACGGCCTGCCACGGGTCCGCCGCCGTGGCGTCGGGGTGCTGCTGCTCGCGGGCGGCGGCGCGTGCCGCGGCCTGCCGGTGCCGGGACAGTACGTTCCTGGCGACCCCGAACAGCCAGCCCCTGGCTGAGCCGCGCGCGGCGTCGAACGTCTCACGGTGGGCGTACGCCTGGAGCCACACCTCGGAGAGCAGGTCGTCGGCGGCTGCCGGGGCGCGGCGCACGAGGTAACCGTGCAGGGCCGGGGAGTGCCGGGCGACCAGCGGCTCGAAGGCCGTCGGCTCGCGTGCGGAGCGAGCCAGCAGATCCTCGTCCGGGTCCATGAAGTCTCCTGTCCGAGTCCGCCGGGCGGCGGTCTCATCCCGTACTTGCACAAGGGCGGGGTGAGCGTTCGCGGTCGGGCCCCGGCGCGCGGCATCACCTCGCCCCCCCGGGTCGGGTCAGGGGACCACGGGCCGGGCGGGGCAGCCCCGGGGCGCACCCGGCCCGCCCCGGTCACCGGCGGACCCGAGCACGCGGCACCGCCCGCCCCCGAGTCGGATCAGGCACCACGGGCCGGGCCGGGCAGCCCCCGGGGCGCACCGGCCCGCCCCCGGGTCGGGCGCGCCCCCGCGACCCGGGCAGTCCGCTCGACTACTCGCTGAGCGCCTGTCGGAAGCCCGTGTTCACCGCGGTCAGCCCGCCGTCCACGCACAGCGTCGTGCCGGTGATCCACGCCGCGTCGGACGAGGCGAGGAAGGCGACGGCCGCCGCGATGTCCTCCGGTTCGCCGACCCGGCCGAGCGGGTAGAGGCCGCTCACCCGGGCCAGTTGGGCCTCACGGCCGGCCCAGCCACCGGTGCGGACCGTGCCGGGCGTGACCAGGTTGACCCGCACCCCGCGCGGCCCCGCGTGGCCGGCGAGGGTACGGGTGAGGCTCGCCAGGCCCGCCTTGGCGGCGCTGTAGGCGTGGTTACCGAAGTCCTGCACCCCGTTGACCGAGCCGATGCTCACGATCGCGCCCCGGCCGGAGGCGGCGAGATGCGGGAGTGCGGCACGCGAGCAGCGGTAGGCGCCGGAGAGCGTGACGTCCAGGTCGCGCTGCCAGACCTCGTCCGGCTCGTCCTCGAAGAGCGGGGCGTCCGGGGTGCACGCGTAGGCGTTGTTGACCAGCACGTCGAGCCCGCCGAACAGGGAGACGGCATGCTCCACCGCCGCCTCGACGGCCGCCCGGTCGGCGACGTCGCAGGTCAGTGGGTCGGCCGCGCCGCCGCTCTCCCGGATCTCCGACGCAATGGCCTGCGCCCGGTCGCCGTCGAGGTCGGTGACCAGGACCCGGGCGCCCTCGGCGGCCAGCCTGCGGGCGGTGGCGGCGCCGATGCCCTGGCCGGCGCCGGTGATGAGGACGCGGTGTCCGTGGAAGCGCGAAAGCGCGGCAGAAGTCATAGGGCCGAACGTAGTGCGCGCACCAGCGCCTGGGCACGGGGGTCGGCGGTGACTCCCTTCTGCAGACCGTTCGTCACATAGCCGAAGGCGATGCCGGATTCGGGGTCCGCGAACCCCAGCGAGCCGCCCCGGCCGGGGTGCCCGAAGGAGCCCGGGGCGAGCAGCGGGGCCGCCGGTCCGTGCAGCATGTAGCCGAGGCCGAAGCGGGTACCCACGACCAGGACCCGGTCCGGCCCCGCCGACTCCTCGGTACGGGCCAGGGTGAGGGTGGCCGGGGCGAACAGCCGGTGACCGTCGACCGGGCCGATCATCGCTGCGTAGCAGCGGGCCAGGCCGCGGGCGGTGGCGATGCCGTTGGACGCGGGGAGTTCGGCGGCCCGGTAGCCGGGGTCGTTCTCGTCGGGGAGCGGGTCGATGGCGCCGAACGCCCGGCGGGTCAGCGAGTCCGGGTCGCGGTAGGCGTCGACGACCGAGCGCTTGGGGCGCATCCGCAGCGCGCCCGTGCCGTCGCCCGCGGGCGGTTCGACCGGGCCGATCCGGCCCACCCGGTGTGCCTCGTCCGCCGGGATGCCGAACCAGAAGTCCAGGCCGAGCGGGCGGGCGATCTCCTCGGCGACCCAGCGGCCGACGGTCCGGCCGGTGACGCGCCGCACCAGTTCGCCGACGAGCCAGCTGTAGGTCTGGGCGTGGTAGCCGTGGTCGGTGCCGGGCTCCCACTCGGGGCGCTGCGCGGCGACCGCGCGCGGCCCGCTCACCCCGTCGGCCGCCTCGTCCGGTGTCAGGGGGTGGTCCAGCGCCGGGATTCCGGCCCGGTGGGCGAGGAGGTGGCGGACGAGGACGCGTTCCTTGCCGTTCGCCTTGAACTCCGGCCAGTACGTGCCGACCGGGGCGTGCAGGTCGATCTGGCCGCGCTGGTGCAGCAGCAACGGAACGGCGGCGGCGATGCCCTTGCCGGCCGAGCGGACGACCTGCACGGTGTCGACGGCCCACGGTTCGGCTCCGTCGACGTCTCTGGTGCCGGCCCACAGGTCGACGACCTTCTGCCCGTGCCGGTAGACGGTGACCGCTGCCCCGCGGTCGCCACGCTGTTCGAAGTTACGGATGAAAGCATCCCGGACCGGTTCGAATCCGGGCGCTGCCGTGCCCCGTACGTCCACGCCTGCTCCTGCGCTCCCGCTCATCCCCCCATGGTGCATTGCGCCGCAGGTCGGACGAGGGGCGGGTCACCCGATGTTCACCGTCACGGAACGCGAACCGTCACGGAACGCGAACCGTCACGGAACGCGGGTCGAACCCGAAAGGGAGCTCCAGCCGGTGCGCGCGCATCAGTTCCTCGTCGCACAGGAGGTCCTGGGTGCGGTCGTCGGCGGCGATGACGCCCTCGCTGAGGATGACAGCGCGGCCGCAGAGCTCCAGGGCGTACGGCAGGTCGTGCGTCACCATCAGCACGGTGACGTCCAAGGACCGCAGGATGTCGGCGAGTTCGCGGCGGGAGGCCGGGTCCAGGTTGGAGGAGGGTTCGTCCAGGACGAGGATCTCCGGGCGCATGGCGAGGACCGTGGCGACGGCGACGCGGCGGCGCTGGCCGAAGGAGAGGTGGTGCGGCGGCCGGCTCGCGTACTCCTCCATGCCGACCTGCTTCAGGGCTTCGGTGACGCGCTCCTCCAGTTCGGCGCCGCGCAGCCCGCCGGAGGCCGGTCCGAAGGCGACGTCCTCGCGGACGGTGGGCATGAAGAGCTGGTCGTCGGGGTCCTGGAAGACGATGCCGACGCGGCGGCGGATCTCGGCGAGGTTGCGCTTCTCCACGGGCAGTCCGGCGACGCGGACGGTGCCGGCGCCGGCGTCGAGGATGCCGTTGAGGTGGAGGACGAGGGTGGTCTTGCCGGCGCCGTTCGGGCCGAGCAGGGCGACGCGCTCACCGCGGGCGACGGTCAGGTCGACGCCGAAGAGCGCCTGGTGGCCGTCGGGGTAGGCGTAGGCGAGACCGCTGACCTCCAGGGAGGGCGGCGGTACGGGTGTGGCGGGGGACTGGCTCATGTGGTCCATCCCAGCAGACACACGACGAGGGCGAGCACCGGGAGTGCCGCGGCGTACGCCCACTGGGCGCGCGAGGCCGTCACCTCGTCGATGACGGGCATGGAACCGGTGTAGCCGCGGCTGACCATCGCGAGGTGGACGCGTTCGCCGCGCTCGTACGACCGGATGAACAGGGCGCCCGCCGACTTGCCGAGGACACCCCACTGCCGTATGCCGCGTGCCTCGAAACCGCGCGAGCGGCGGGCGATGGACATCCGGCGCATCTCGTCGGTGATCACATCGCCGTACCGGATCATGAAGGAGGCGATCTGGACGAGCAGCGGCGGCAGTCGCAGGCGCTGGAGGCCGAGCAGCAGCGAGCGCAGCTCGGTGGTGGAGGCGAGGAGCACGGAGGCGGCGACGCCGAGGGTGCCCTTGGCGAGGACGTTCCAGGCGCCCCAGAGTCCGGGGACGCTGACGGAGAGCCCGAGGACCTGTGTCTGCTCGCCGGGGACGACGAACGGCATGAGCAGGGCGAAGGCGACGAACGGCACCTCGATCAGCAGCCGCTTGAGGAGGAAGCCGGCCGGGATGCGCGCCACGGCGGCCGCGCCCGCGATCAGCAGTGCGTAGAGCCCGAAGGCCCACACCGCCTCTCGCGGGGTGGTGACGACGACCACGACGAAGGCGAAGACCGCGGCGAGCTTGCAGTGCGGCGGCAGGTCGTGGACCGGCGAGTGCCCGTGCCGGTAGAGCTTGTGGGCGTGACCCGCACCCATGTCAGACCTTCTCGTCGGTACGGGCGTCGCTGCCCGCGGGCTCGTCGTCCGCACGACGGCGGCGGCTGACCACGTAGAACGCACCGCTGCCGACGACGAGGGTGGCCCCGACGCCGATGATGCCGGCCAGTCCGCCGGAGAGCCGGGCGTCGGAGACGTCCTTGACTCCGTAGTCGGCGAGCGGGGAGTCCTTGGCGGCGTGGTCCTTGGCCTCCTTGTCGATGCCCTGGTCGGTGGCCACCTTCTCCAGGCCGTCCGGGTTGGCGGAGGCGTAGAAGGAGACGAAGCCGGCCAGGACGAGCGCGGTGACCAGGCCGGTGATCCACAGCCCCTTGGTCGGCCGGTGAGCCGGGGCGGGCGTGGGCGCGGGAGCGGGGGCGTCGACGAGTTCGCCGTCGATGCGGAGCTTGAGCGGGGCCGTGAGGCCGCGTGCGCCGTGGACCAGGTCGGGGCGGACGGCGATGACGGCGCCGACGGTCAGCGCGGTGATCGCGGCCTCACCGAGGCCGATCAGGACGTGGACCCCGACCATCGCGGTGAAGACCTTGCCGATCGGGATGTCGGTGGTTCCGCCGATCCAGTACATCAGCGTGAAAGCCGCGGCCGCGGCCGGTACGGAGACCAGCGCGGCGACGAAGGACGCGGCGGTCATGGAGCGGCGGGTGCGCGGCAGCACACCGACGAGACCGCGGAACAGCGCGTACGCGACGACGGTGGTCACGACGCCCATGTCGAGGATGTTCACACCGAGCGCGGTGAGCCCGCCGTCGGCGAAGAGGATGCCCTGCATCAGCAGGACGACGGATATGCAGAGCACTCCGGTGTACGGCCCGACCAGGATCGCGGCCAGCGCCCCGCCGAGCAGGTGGCCGCTGGTGCCGGCCGCGACGGGGAAGTTCAGCATCTGCACGGCGAAGATGAAGGCGGCGACCAGCCCGGCCAGCGGCGCGGTGCGCTCGTTCAGTTCACGCCTGGCCCCCTTCAGGCTCACGGCCACCGCACCGGCGGCCACGACTCCGGCGACGGCGGACACGGGGGCGTTGATGAATCCGTCGGGTACATGCATGGGGGAGGCTCCGCTTCCTGCGTTCCTGCATTGCTGCGCGGGGTCGTGAACCTCTCAATGATAGAGCCTTGTTGCGAACCGTTCGCAAGAGCGGGGTCGTCACAACTGCCCGGAGTCCTCACAGTGCTTTTTTAGGAAAATATGGGACATTGGAGGACGAAGACGTATACACAGGAGGAGCCGGCCCATGTCCCCCGTGATCAAAGAACATGCCCGAGCCCGGCTCGTCACCGACGCCCGCGATCTGCCCGTGGTGCCCGTGGAGCTGCGTTACGACACCGCCACCGCCGACGCCCCCGACATGATCCAGGTCGCCTTCCCCGGCGGCGCGCAGTGGGCCGTCCCGCGCGATCTGCTGGAGCGCGGGCTGCGCGCCCCCGTCGCACACGACAGCCTCCGGATCTGGCCCTGCGGCCGGGCCCAGCTGGTCGTCGAGCGCCACACCGCGGACGGCGTCGAGGTGGTGCAGTTCGACTGCGCGCCGCTGATCCGTTTTCTGCGGCGCACCCACAGCCGGACGATGACCGAGGCCAGGCCCGAGGCCACGCCCGCCTGATCCACGACGGCATGAACGAGAGCCGCCCTGCGGACGGCATGACGAGAGCCCCCGTGCACGTGCGCACGGGGGCTCTCGTCGCCCCGGTCCCCCGTCCCCACAGGTAACCGGCGCTTTCCGGGGCCGCGCTCCGCTCATACGCGGCCCCGGAGGTCAGCGGCTCGTCGAGCAGCCCGAGGGTCGGCTCACCGACCGGCTCAGACCCGGGTCAGCTCACGCGCGTCCCCGGCGTCCGGACCGGCGTCCCCCGCGCCACCGGCGGCCAGCTCCTTGCGCAGGCCCTCACCCTCGACGTCCACGTTGGGCAGCACCCGGTCCAGCCAGCGCGGCAGCCACCAGGCGCGCTTCCCGAGCAGGGCGAGGACCGCGGGCACGATGGCCATGCGGACGACGAACGCGTCGAAGAAGACGGCGATGGCGAGCGAGAAGCCGATCATCTTGATCATCGACTCGCTGGAGCCGATGAATCCGGAGAAGACCGCGATCATGATCACGGCCGCGGCCGAGACGACCCGGGCCCCGTGCTTGAAGCCCGTGACGACGGCCTGGCCGGGCTTCTCGCCGTGGACGTACGCCTCACGCATCCGGGTGACGAGGAAGACCTCGTAGTCCATCGCGAGACCGAAGACCACACCCACCATGAAGATCGGCATCATCGACATGATCGGACCGGTCTGCTCCACCCCGAAGAGCGAGCCGAGCCAGCCCCACTGGAAGACCGCGACGACCGCGCCCAGGGCCGCGACGACCGAGAGCAGGAAGCCGAGTGCCGCCTTCAGCGGCACCAGGATCGACCGGAAGACCACCATCAGCAGCAGGAAGGCGAGGCCGACGACGAGCGCCAGGTACGGAAGCAGCGCGTCGTTCATCTTCTCCGAGAAGTCGATGTTCATCGCGGTGGAGCCGGTGACCAGAACCTCGGCGCCGGTGTCGGACTTGATGTCCGTGCCCGCGTCGCGGATCGCGTGGACCACGTTCTCCGTCTCGACGGAACTCGGCCGGTCCTTCGGGACGACCGTGATCATCGCGGCGTCGCCGGCCTTGTTGAAGGTGGCCGGGCTGACGGCGACGACACCGGGCATGCCCGAGATCTCGTCGGTGACCTGCTTGGCGGCGGTCTTGCCGTCGGAGCTGGCCGCCGTGTCGACGACGACCATCAGCGGCCCGTTGAAGCCGGGGCCGAAGCCCTCGGAGAGCAGGTCGTAGGCGCGGCGCTGCGTGGTGCTGGTGGGCTGGGAGCCGTCGTCCGGCAGGCCCATCTCCAGCGACGCGGCCGGTACGGCGATGGTGCCCAGGCCGATGACACCGACCAGCAGCACCCACACGGGCTTGCGGAGCACGAACCGCGCCCAGCGGGTGCCCATGTTCGGCTTGGCCTCGGGCCGGTTCTCGTCCGCGGCGGCCTTGCGGGCCTTGCGGCCCATGATCCGCTTGCCCACGAACCCGAGCATGGCCGGGACGAGGGTGAGCGCGATGAGGACGGCGATCGCGACCGTGCCGGCCGCGGCGAAGCCCATCTTCGACAGCATCGGGATGTTGACGACCGCGAGGCCGACCAGGGCGATGACGACGGTGAGCCCGGCGAAGACGACCGCGGAACCGGCCGTGCCGACCGCACGGCCCGCCGCCTCCTCGCGCTCCCGGCCCTCGGCCAGTTCGGCGCGGTAGCGGGAGACGATGAAGAGCGCGTAGTCGATGCCGACCGCGAGGCCGATCATCATCGCGAGGGTGGAGGTGGTCGAGCCCAGGTCCAGCACATTGGCCAGCGCGGTGATCGACGAGACGCCGATCCCGACCCCGATCAGGGCGGTGAGCAGGGGCAGCCCCGCCGCGATCAGCGAGCCGAAGGTGATGACGAGCACCACCGCGGCCAGCGCGATCCCGATGATCTCGGTGGCTCCGGTCTCCGGCATCACCTGGAGCGCGTCACCGCCGATCTCCACGGTCATCCCGCTCTTCTGCGCCGCCGTCCCCGAGTCCTCCAGGGACTCCCGGGTCGCGTCGGTCAGCTCCATCGAGTTGACCTTGTAGGTCACCGATACGTACGCGGTCGAACCGTCCTTGGAGACGGCGTTCCCGGTGTACGGGTCGACGACCGAGGCGATCTGGTCCGAGCCGGACTTCAGCTCGCCGGTGATCTTGTTGACGTCGGCCTTGTGGGCCGGGTCCGTCATCTTCTCGCCCTCGGGCGCCTTGAAGACGATGCGCGCGGTCGCGCCGTCGGCGCTGGCCGCGGGGAATCGCTGTTCCAGCAGGTCGAAGGCCTTCTGCGCCTCCGTACCCGGGATCGAGAAGGAGCTGGAGGTGGCGGTGGACGCGGTGGCCGCGCCGAATCCGGCGAGCGCCAGCAGTGCCACCCAGATCAGGGCGACATAGCGGCGGCGCCGGAAGGCGAGCCGTCCGAGCTTGTAGAGGAATGTGGCCACGGAGGCGTACTCCCGGTCAGGTCGAGTGGAAATGGGCGTGAGGAACCAGCCCGACGACGAGAGCGGCGTGTCAGGTGGGGCTTGGGGAGAGGGCCGTACGGGTGCCGTGGGGACGGCGCGGGGACGGCTGTCAGACTCCGAGAGCGGGGAGGATCACGGAGTCGACGTAGTCGGAGAGGAACGCCTGGTCCACCGGGCGGTCCTCAACGAGCTGCCGGGCGGCGAACGCGCCGATCAGCATGTGCGGTACGTACTTCAGCGCCGGATTGTCCGGACGCAGTTCACCCCGGTCCACGGCCCGCCGCAGCAGCGTGTCGAGACCGGTCATCTCCGGCTCGATCAGCAGCTCGCGCAGGGCCTGCAGAAGATCGGGGTTCTCATGGACGGCATGGCTCAGGCCCCGCATCAGCGCGGAGTCCTTCTCCATCTGGCAGTCGTCACTACGGCCCAGGACGGCATGGAAGTCACCGCGCAGCGAGCCGGTGTCGACATCGCCGAGGGAAACGGGCTTGTTGTGCCGCATGGCCGTGACGACGAGCTCGGGCTTGCTCCCCCACTGGCGGTAGAGGGTGGCCTTGCTGGAACGGGTACGCGCGGCGACGGCGTCCATCGTGAGGGCGTCGTAGCCGACCTCGCGGAGCAGGTCGAGCACGGCGGCGTACAGCTCGCTCTCACGCTCGGGCGTGAGCCGTGTGCGTGCCATGGTCGACCTCCTGTTCCCTGAGCTCGGTAATGCGTACGTCAGTCGCTTCGCACATCAGTCAATCGAACGAAACTGTTTCGTACACCTCGACGGTACCCCGCACCCCCAGCGAAACGAAATCGTTTCGCTTGTGTTCCGCACCACAAGTTGCCGCGGCCCTCGCGCACCGAAAGCATTGGGGGGTGAGTGACGACGTCTCGTATCTCCGGTTCCCGCACCTCCACGAGGATCTGCTCTGCTTCGCCGCGGAGGACGATCTCTGGGTGGCCCCCCTCGTCCCCGAGGGCGAGGTGCCCGGACGCGCCTGGCGCGTGACCGTCGACCGCACCAGAGTCAGCCATCCGCGCTTCTCCCCCGACGGGACCCGGATCGCCTACACGACCTGGCGCAGCCTGGACCCCGAGATCCACCTCGCGCCCGTCGCCGGCGGCCCGTCCCGCCGGCTCACCTACTGGGGGTCGACCGACGCCCGGGTCTGCGGCTGGACCCCCGACCCCGGGGACGGCGCCCAGATCCTCGCCGTCTCCTCGCACCGGCAGCCGTTCTCGTACTTCTCCTGGGCCTACAGCGTGCCCACGGACGGCAGCCCCGGCGGCCGGCTGCCCTGGGGCCCGGTCTCCGACATCGCCGTGGCCGAGATCGACGGCGAACGCCGCACCCTGCTCCTGACCGGAAAGCCGCCGCACGAGCCGGCCGCCTGGAAGCGGTACCGGGGCGGCGCGACCGGGCGGCTGTGGCTGCACGGCGAGCGGCTGCTCCCGGACATCGGCGGGCACCTCGACTCCCCGATGTTCGTCGGCGGCCGCATCGCGTTCCTCTCCGACCACGAGGGCGTCGGCAACCTGTACTCCTGCCTCCCCGACGGCACCGACCTGCGCCGGCACACGGACCACGACGCCTTCTACGCCCGGCACGCCTCCAGCGACGGACACCGTGTCGTCTACCAGTGCGCGGGCGAGGTGTGGCTGGTCGACGACCTGGAGTCCCCCGACGCCGTGCCCCGCAAGCTGGAGGTCCGGCTCGGCGGGCCGCGCGCCGGCCGTCGTACGTACCAGGTGGCGGCCGCCAGCAACATCGACTCGCTCTCCGTGGACGAGACCGGCCGGGCGAGCGCCGTCGCGGTACGCGGCAGCCTGTACTGGCTCACCCACCGCGACGGCCCCGCCCGCACCATCACGGACACGCCCGGCGTCCGTGTCCGGCTGCCGGAGATGCTCGGCAGCGGCGGGAAGGTCGCGTACGTCACCGACGCGGACGGCGAGGACGCGATCGAGATCGCCTACCTGCCGCGCGCCAGCGGCGACCGCCCGCCGCTCCGGCTCGCCTCCGGCCTGCTCGGCCGGGTCCAGGAGCTCATCTCCGACCCGGACGGCGAACGGCTCGCCATCGCCTCGCACGACGGCCGCCTCCTGCTCCTGGAGACCGACGAGGAGACCTCCACCGGCGAGCCCACCGAACTGATCCGCTCCGTCAACGGCCCGGTCCGCGATCTGGCCTTCTCCCCGGACGGTGCCTGGCTGACCTGGTCGCACCCGGGCATCGGCCGCTCCCTGCGCAAGATCAAGCTCGCCCGCATCCAGGGCCCCGGCGCCCCCACGATCGTCGACGTCACCAACGGCCGCTTCGAGGACGAGAACCCCGTCTTCACGGGCGACGGCCGCTATCTCGCCTTCCTCTCCTGGCGCGGCTTCGACCCGGTGTACGACGTGCACACCGGCGACCTCTCCTTCCCGCTCGGCTGCCGTCCCTACCTCGTCCCGCTCTCCTCGGCGACGCCCTCCCCCTTCGCCCTCTCCCCCGACGGCCGGCCCGCCGCGGGCGGCCTCGACCCGGTGGACTCCGACGAGGCGGGTACGGCCGAGGGCTCCACGGTCACCGTCGAGTTCGAGGGCCTGGAGAGCCGGGTCACGCCGTTCCCGGTCTCCGCCTCCAAGTACTCCGCGCTGTACCCGGTCAGCGGCGGCGGTCTCGTGTGGCTGCGCTGGCCGATCTCCGGCGCGCTCGGCGAGACGTTCGCCAACCCGGCGGACATGTCGGGGCGGCCGACCCTGGAGTACTTCAACATCGCCAAGGCGAAGAAGACCGAACTCGTCGACCACCTCGACTGGTTCGCCGTCAGCGGCGACGCGTCCCGCCTCGTCGTCATGGACGACGGCGAACTGCGCGCCGTACCCGCGACCGAGCCCGGCGACAACGACTCCACGGTCTACATCGACCTGCGCCGCATCCTGCACGAGGCCGACCCGCCGGCGGAGTGGCGCCAGGCATACAACGAGGCGGGCCGCCTCATCCGCTCCTACTTCTGGGAGCCGGACATGTGCGGCATCGACTGGCCGGCGATCCTCGACCAGTACCGCCCCCTGGTCGAACGGGTGGCCACCCCGGACGAGTTCGCCGACCTCCTGCGCGAAGTCCTGGGCGAACTGGGCACGTCCCACGCCTACGTCTCCCCCGCCCGCCGCAACGAGGGCCCCCCGCACTACCAGCGCGCGATCGGCCTGCTCGGCGTCAACTTCGTGTGCAGGGAGGGCGCCTGGACCCTCGCCCGCATTCTGCCCGGCGACTCCTCGGACTCCAAGGCCCGCTCCCCGCTGGCCGGTACGGGCATCCGCGAGGGCGCGGTCCTCACCCACGTCGACGGTCGCCCGGTCGACCCCGTCACCGGCCCCTACCCCCTCCTCTCCGCGGCGGGCGGCACCACGGTCGAACTGACCTTCCGCCCCGCCGAGGGCGAGGGCCGCTCCCGCCGCGTGGCGATCGTCCCGCTGGTCGACGAACGCCCACTGCGCTACCAGGACTGGGTCGCCAAACGCCGCGAGGTCGTCCGCGAACTGAGCGGCGGCCGCTGCGGCTACCTCCACATCCCCGACATGGGTGGCTCCGGCTGGGCCCAGTTCAACCGCGACCTGCGCCTGGAGGTCTCCCGCCCGGCGCTGATCGTCGACGTACGCGGCAACGCGGGCGGCCACATCAGCGAACTGGTCGTGGAGAAACTCACCCGCACGATCCTGGGCTGGGACCTCACCCGCAACGCCCAGCCGGTCTCGTACGCCTCCAACGCCCCCCGGGGGCCCGTCGTCGCGCTGGCCGACGAGGCGACGTCCTCCGACGGCGACATGATCACCGCCGCGTTCCGCCTGCTGAAGCTGGGCCCGGTGGTGGGCCAGCGCACCTGGGGCGGTGTCGTCGGCATGACGGGCCGCCACCGGCTGGGCGACGGAACGGTGATCACGGTGCCGATGAACGCGGCGTGGTTCGACACGTACGGCTGGTCGGTGGAGAACCACGGCGTGGAACCGGACCTGGAGGCCCTGCGCACTCCCCTCGACTGGGCGGAGGGACGGCACGCGGTACTGGACGACGCGGTGCGGGTCGCGCTGGACCTGCTGGCGGCGCACCCGCCGGCGACAGCGCCGACGTACGACACGGCGCCGGACCGCAGGCGGCCTCCGTTGCCGCCGCGGTAGGGGTAGGGGCGGGAGCGGTGAGCTTCGAGATTCGAGCCCCGAGATCCAAGCCCCGAACTCCGAGCTTCGAAAGGCTCTGTTCACTCTTTCGTGGGTACGCGACGGGGGCTCGGCCCGGGTCTCGACGCTCGGGACCCGAGCCCCGAGTTTCGAGTGCCGAGATTCGAGCGATGCCTGACAACCGGTAGGTAAAAGAAGGAGGTTGGGGAAACCCTCCCCACCTCCCTACCCCGTAACGGCGAGCAAGTGTGACAATTTGTGACCGACTTGCGGCAGAGCGTCGCGGCTGCTTACGGTGCCCACGACGTAGCGACCCCGACACGGTGTTGATGCACCGGCCGGGGTCTCACCCCAAGATCGAACGAAAGCGACCCGATCTCGTGGCTACCCCGAACCTTAGCTCCGCCCTGCCGACGCCCGCAGTCCCGGCTCCGGCCCCGTGCCCGAAGGCCAGCCCCGGCTACGGCAAGCGTTCCGTCCCGGACCAGCGCCCGCCCCGAGCCGACGACTTCGCGTGCCTCCCGGAGCGGGAGCGGTACATCGCCGCATACGTCGACACGCTCCCCGAGGGCGCCGCGATGAACATCAAGTCGCTCGCCAAACAGCAACCCTTGTACGGGCAGATGGCCGTCGGCAGCGCGCTGCGGGCCCTCGGCGTGGCCGGTCACCTGCGCCAGGCGCGGTGCGCGGTCGGCGACGGAGACACCCTGCGCTGGGTCACCCGCACCTTCTGGTCGCGGACGGCCCGCGACAACGAGTGGTGGAACACCTTCCTCACCGCCGAGGCACACCACCGCCTGCCGCAACCGGTGATCACATCGGCCACACCCCCACCCCCGTGGGTCCCGGCGGAACACACCGCGCCAGACGAGCCCGCCCCCACCCCGCTCGTACCGCAGCAGCGCACTGCCTCGCAGGACGAGTCACCCGCCTATGCCGTGTTGTCCCAACTTGGCGCCGCCGGCAAGCGCTTGGGCCTCTCCGAGGACGACTGCCGAGACCTGGAGGAGCTGGCCGCCGCATGGTTCGCACGCGGCGCGGACGCCGACTACCTCGTCCACACGCTCACCTCCGGGCTGCCCCCGGCCGTCGACTCCCCGCTCGGCTTCGTCAGGAAGCGCCTCATCACCAAGCTCCCGCCCCGGCGACTCGCCACCCCGCTCCCCGCACCACCGGGCACATCGACACCCCGCCTGATGGCCGAGTGCACCGACTGCGGCGCACCCGGCAGGCCCGAAGCCTTCCGCGACGGCTTGTGCGGTCCCTGCCGCGAACCCGCCCGGAGCCCCGACGCCGATCAGGCGTCCGCCGAGAGGCCCGGCATCGAGCGCGACATCCAGGCCCACGTGACGCGGCTGCGCGAACAGCTGAAGCTGCGTTGACGCACGGTCAGCATCGGGTTCCGTACCCTGCTCCGCACCCGCTCGCGCACAGTCAACGGCGATGGCGGCAACTAACTCGAAGTCGCCGAAGGCCACCCCGGCCTCGTCCCCGTTCGCGATTCCAAGCGCCCCAGCGGCCCCGTGCTCATCGTGAACGCAGCCGCCTGGGCACCGTTCGTAGAGGCCGTCAAGGCAGCCTGACGTCGGGAAGTCAGCCGCCCTGCGCCGCAGAGCGATGGACCTTGCCGCAACCGCACTCCTGCGGCTCCGCGGAACCCGCCTGTTCCATGCGGCGGATCTCCAGCTCTGCCACGTCCAGGTGCCCGAGGTCGAGGGCCATCGCGGCACGCCCGGCGACGTAGAAGACGTCCTGGCGGGTCCGACAGTCCAAGCCCGGTTGGCGGCACAGGGCCAGGAACCGCACCTCAAGGCTGAGTTCGATGCGGCCCATCTCGCACCCGACGTGGGCCGGGACCGCGGTGTGCCGGAGATCCTTGACGTAGTCGCGCGTCTGCCGGTCCGCCTCGTCAGGCCGGGCTTCCACGGGGCGATAGGGATGATCGGCCCACTCCGTGTCAGCCCACTGGACGAGTTCTTCCAGACGCTCCGAGGCGACATCCGCATCCGGGGGCGAGGCGGACAGGGCGGCGTCCGCTTCGGCGACCAGTCGGGCGAGACGGCGCCGCGCGTCGTCGTCCCCCGCCGCGCACATCGCGACGAAGCCCGACAGCACGTCGAGCCTGCGGGAAACTTCCGCCCGCTGCCAGATCTCGTACAGTTCCGCCATCCACCGTTCCCTCTTCGCCGACCGCGCCCACGCGCCTTCGCGCCCCGAACCCTACGACGCACCCCCGTCGGCGGGTCCAGCGGTTTTCCCGCGCTCAGCGAACGATGCCGCCGGTCAGCCGTAGTACGGCTCCATCACCGCCCGCACCTCCTCCAGCAACGCCGGGCCCTCCTGCGGCACGGGCGGGCGGCCGTTGCCCGGCCTGAGGTCCAGGAGCTGTTCGCCGGAGAGGGCGAACAGCACGCGCCGCAGGCCCGCCTGCTGGATGGCCGCCGCGCACATCGCGCAGGGCTCGCAGCTGGTGTACATCGTGGTGGCCGCCGCCGTGGACGCGTCCAGTTCCCTCGCCGCCCATCGCGCGAGCTTCAGTTCCGGGTGCGCGGTGATGTCCCGGTCGGTGAGCGTCGTGTTGCGGTCCTCCGCCAGGACCGTCCCGTCCGGGGCCGCCAGCAGCGAGCCGAACGGTGGGTTTCCGCTCTCGCGTGCCTCTGCCGCGAGGGCGATGGCACGTCGGAGGAGGATGTGGTCGTCGGGCGTGGTCATGGCCGCTCCTTCAGCTGGAGGTGCGCGGCCACCGTGGCGAGTGCCTGTCGGGCCGGCTGTGGGTGACTGGTCTCTCGGGGGTCGCCGTTGTACGGGTCGAGGACGACCGTGTCGGCGCCCAGCAGCCGTAGTTGGCCGAGGTCGTCCATGATCTGGTCGAACGTGCCCTCGCCGGCGAGGCGCTGCGGGCCGGTGACCGGGGTCGCGGTGGGCCGGAGCACGATCCGGGGAGCGAAGGCGGGGACCGGGCGGCCCTGTTCGTACGCGGCCGACTTCAGCCGGTCCGCCGCCTCCCGGAGCCAGGGCATCGTGCACCGCAGCGGATGCCAGGCGTCACCGAGCCGCACCGCCCGGCGGAGGCCCGCGTCGCTGTTGCCGCCGACCCAGAGCGGGATCGTCCCGTTCCCGTACGCGTCCGTGTCGGCCCAGGCGGCCCGCAGGTCCCGCAGGGCGGCGTCGGTCAGTCGTCCCCGCTGTTCGAAGGGGATGCCGAGGGCGGCGAACTCCTGGCGCGCCCAGCCGATCCCGACGCCGAGGACGAGGCGGCCGCTGCTGAGTGCGTTCAGGTTGGCCGCCATCCGGGCGGTGAGCAGCGGGTGCCGGTAGGGGGCGATGAGGACCGTCGTACCGAGCCGGATGCTGGTGGTGAGGCCGGCCAGCCAGGACAGGGTGGTGAAGGGCTCGTAGAAGGGGGCCGGATACTGCTCGGCGACGTCGGGCGTGATGGCGATGTGGTCGGAGACCATCAGCAGGTCGAAGCCCAGTCCCTCCACGGTCTGGGCCCAGTCGTGCAGGACGCCGGGGTCGGTGCCGGGTCCGAAGTTGAGGACGTTCACTCCGATCTTCACGGGACCGAGCCTAGCCAGGCCGCACCGGCCGGCAGAAGAGATTCCTGCCGGTCCAGGCGGAGTTCACCCGTGGATCCCCCGGTAATCTGGGCAGATGGCCGAGAATCTTGACGCGACCGACTGGGCGCTCCTCGACGAGCTCCAGCGGGACGGCAGGATCGCCTTCACGGAGCTGGCCCGGCGGGTGAACCTGAGTGCGTCGGCGACGACGGAGCGGGTGCGCCGGCTGGAGGCGGTCGGAGTCGTCACGGGGTACCGGGCCGAGGTCGATCTGGAGCGGGCCGGGTATGGGGCACTGGCGGTGGTCCGGCTGAAGTACCCGGGGAGCCGGCACGAGCCGTTGCACCGGATGCTCGATGAGCGGCCGGAGATCCTGGAGTGCCTGCGTACCACCGGGGACGACTGCTACGTCCTGAAGGTGGCGGCCACGTCGATGGCGCACCTGGAGGAAATCGTGGACGCGCTGGCGGAGTTCGGGAGCACGACCACCAACCTCGTCTTCAGCCGGACCCTGCCGCAGCGCGGCCCGCGAGAGCCCCGGCCGGACCTCACCGCACGGTGAGATACGGAAGCGCAGCCCCGGGCGGACCTCACCGCACAGTGATGTGCGGAGGGGCGCATCTGGGCACTGCTCCCTCTCACCGTGCCGTGGTGACCCGCAGATGATCTCCGGCCCATTCTTCGAAGGTGGTGAGCGGGATGCCCAGTTCCCGCGCGAATTCCGGGCGGGCGGGCTGAGTGTGCTCGTTGATATGTGACTGGCCGAAGCCCATGTCGGGCATCCCGGCGGCGGTTGCCTCTTCTCCGGTCAGGTCGGGCGCGGTCAGCTCGATGCCGAGGTGGAGGGAGAGGATCGCGGCGATCTCCGTCATCGTCAGGAAGTCGCTCGCCAGCTCCAGTTCGACGCCGTCGAACCGTGCCGGTTCCGCCATGGCTGCCGCGGCTGCCCTGCCGATGTCCTCGACTGCGACGAGGGACAGCCGAGTTGTGGGCTTCAGCAGGCTCACCAGGCCACCCTCCACCCCTCGGGGGAACATGATCTCCTTGGCCGGGAGGAAGTTCTCCATGAAGAAGCCCGGCTTGATGAGTGTCCAGTGCGTGAAGCCGGCCTCGCGCACCCGGTCCTGGATCCCGGCCTTCGCGGTGTAGTAGGGCTCCATCCAGGCCCAGCGGTCTTTGACCCAGTTGACGTGCTGCCCGGCACCGGAGACGGAGGTGTGCACGAACTGCGGCACTCCTGCCGCCTTCGCGCCCTCGATCAGGTTGACGGCCTGGTCGAGTTCGCCTTCGAAAGCGCGCCCGTTCACGTCGGGCATCTGGACGGAGAAGACGGCGCGGGCCCCTTCGGCCGCCCGGGCCAAGGAGTCGCGATCGTCGAGGTCGCCGGTGACCAGCTCCGCGCCGAGCGCTTCGACGGCCTTCGCCCGGGGCGTGTCCGGGTCACGGACCAGCGCCCGGACGGGAACGCCGGTCGCGAGCAGTGCGCGGGCGGTGGCGCCGCCCTGCTGACCCGTGGCTCCGACTACCAGGGCAGGGGAGGATTCCGAAGGCATGGTGCTCCTCAGGTGGTGACACAGGACATGTGGCGGGCCCCGCCACTTACGCTTCGGTACGATACGGAGGGCCCCACCACTTAGCAAGGCCGGAGATGACGCCATGACCGTCCAGCGCGCAGACGCCCGGCGCAACTACGCACGGATCCTCGCCGTGGCCGAGGAGGAGGTCGCCGCACGCGGCGCCGATGCCTCCCTGGAGAACATCGCCCGCACGGCCGGAGTCGGATCGGCCACGGTGCGCCGCCACTTCCCCAGCCGGCAGGCACTGCTGGAGGCGGTCTTCAGCGAGCGGATCGACGCCCTGGTCGCCCGCGCCACGGCGTCGGCCGGGGCGCCCGACGCCCGGGCAGCACTGCTGGAGTGGCTGGACGCGCTCACCGCGTACGCCTCCTCGGCACGGGGCCTGGCCGAGGCGCTGACCCTGGCCGGAACGGACGACCCGGACCACGCGCCCGCCTGCTGCTCGGCGAAGCTCGCCGGGGCGGCCGACCCGCTGCTCCAACGCGCCGCGCAGGCCGGTGCGGTGGCGCCGGGAGTGACCGCCGCCGACCTGGTCACACTGGTCACTGGCATCGTCCTGGCCACGGAACACCATCAGGACCCCGCCACCGAGGCGAACCGACTGCTCGGCCTCACCCTGCGGGGCGTCGTCCCGCAGGGGTGAAGGGCGGCCGTGGCGCCGGCCTTACGATCAAAACTGCCGGCCCGTCCGAGGCTCGCACGGGGGTGGGGGCAATGTCGGAGATCGCTCAGTGGCTCAAGGCCTGGCACGCCACCCATGAACACGGGCTCCGTTCCCGCGGGATCAGCTCTGCCGTGAGTCGGCCGGTCCCGGGAACGCAGTCCCGGAGGCGGCCGAAGTCCACGGCCGTGAAGCTCACCCTGGAATCGGGCGAGCGCACGGGGCTGGTGTCCCTGTGGGAGTCAGGGGCCGCTTCACTGCTCTTCATCGACACCGGTACCGGGCACACCTGGCAGGACGACCCGGTGCTCACCTCGGAGCACGACCTGCCGCGCATCCTGGCGCCTCTTGTGAAACGGATCGAAGCGGCCGCCGACGGCACGTGAAGGACCGGCCGATACGTACGGCGCCCGCACCACACGGAAGGGCGCGCCCGGAACGAACCGGGCGCGCCCCTCAGCACGTAACGCTCGCAGGCGCGACGTCAGCGGTCGAACTTCTCCCGCATGTCGTCCGCCGCACCCTGGGCGCGGTCACGACCCTGCTCGGACGCCTGGCGGGCACGGTCGGACGCGTCCTGACGACGGTCCTGACCCTGGCCCTGGCGCTCACCCTGGCGCTGACCCTGACGCTGGTCCTCGCCCTTGCCGCCCTTCATCTTCTTCTGACCCTGGTCGGCAAGCTCCTGCGCCTTGTCCTTGAACTGGTCGGCGATGCCCATGCTGTTCACTCCTATGTGGGGGTGCGTGGGGGATGGCCCCGTGGGGGCCTCGACCAGACTTACACGACCGGACATTCAACGCATTTCGATCACTTACGCTGTGTGTCCGACGCCGCCCGCGCCGCCCGTTCGTCCTGGTCAGCCGCACCGCCGGCGCCCACGAGACCCTTGCCGACCCCCTCCAGTCGGGGGCCGAAGCGCTTCATCTCCCGCTGGCCGACCGCACCGATCAGGCCCGGCAGGTAGCCGCGTACGGACTGCATGCCGCGCAGCCACCACTGGGCGTACACATGCGGGGAGCGCCGCTCGATGCCGGCCACGATGCGGTCGACGGCCGGGCCCAGCGGGTACGTGCGGTTGGACGGCCACGGCAGCCGCTGGCGGAGCTCCCGCATCACGTCGTCCTCGTCCGCGCCGCGCACCATGTCGGTGTCCGTCCAGGACAGGTAGCCGACGCCGACCTTCACGCCCCGGTAGCCGACCTCCGCCCGCAGGCTGTGCGCGAACGCCTCGACGCCCGACTTGGAGGCGCAGTACGCCGTCATCATGGGCGCCGGGGTGATCGCGGCGAGCGAGGCGATCTGGAGGAAGTAGCCGCGGCTCTCCATCAGGACCGGCAGGAACGCCCGGCCGGTCACCGCGCCGCCTATCAGGTTGACCTCGATCACCCGCCGCCAGGCCACCGGATCGGAGTCGACGAACGGTCCGCCCGTGGCGACCCCCGCGTTGGCGACGACGATGTCGACCTTCCCGAAGCGCTCCTTGACCTCCTGCGCGACCCGCGCCATCGCCTCGTGGTCGGTGACGTCCGCGTGCCAGTGGTCGCTGTCCCCGTGCAGCCGCTCGGAGACCTTCTTCAGCTCGTCCGGCTCCAGGCCGACCAGCGCCAGTTTCGCCCCGCGCGCCGAGAGCTTGCGCGCCAGCAGCTCGCCCACACCGCGCGCCGCGCCCGTGACGACGACGACCTGTCCTTCGAGACTGCCCCTGCCCCTGCCGCTCATACGACCTCCTCCTTGCCGTCGATGTGGGTCGCTCCCCGTACCGGGAGGTACGTGGTCACCAGTTCCCGGATCTTCGCGGTGACGGTCTCCGGCGCCTCGACCGGCGTCATGTGGCCCATGCCCGTCAGTTCGGTCAGACCGAGGCAGTCGGGCAGCGCCGCCGCCAGCGCCCGGGCGTGGACGGGCGGGGTCAGCCGGTCCTCCGTACCCGCGATCACCGCGGTGGGCACCCGCAACTCCCGTACGCCCTCGTCGAGATCGAGGTCCGCGAGCACGTGCCCCCAGGCGACCCGGGCCGCCCGCGGGCAGTCGTGCACGATCCGTGCGCAGGCGTCGACCCGGTCCGGGGCCGAACCAGCCCCCATCGTCCCGTACTTGAGGATGCGGCGGGAGACCGGCGTGACCGGTCCGAGCGGCGCCCGCGCCCCGAGGATCGCACGCGTCATCCGGGTCCGCACGGCGCCGGGCCGCATCGGCACCACGAGGGACTCCGCGATCAGCCGGGAGCTGCCCGTGCTGCACAGCAGGGCGGCGGCGGCGTGCTCGCGCAGCCCGGCCCGGCGCGAGGCGGACATGATCGTCATGCCGCCCATGGAGTGCCCGGCCAGTACGGCCTTCTCCCCCGGTGCGAGGGTGGCGGCGAGCACCGCTTCGAGGTCGTCGGCCAGCGCCTCGGTGCTGTATCCCCCGCGCCCCACCGACGGCGAGGTGCCGTGGCCGCGCTGGTCGTAGGCGACGACGCGGTGGTCGACGGCGAGGTCCCGGATCTGGGCGTCCCAGAAGCGGGTGTTGCAGGTCCAGCCGTGGGCGAGGACCACGGCCGGGGCGCCGTCCTGGCCGTGCACCTCGACGTGGATGCGGGAGCCGTCGGCGGAGACGGCCATCAGTTCCCGCACGGGCAGCGGCCGGTCGGGCGTGCTGCGCAGCGGCCGGCTCATCCCGCCACCTCCTCGGTGACAGCGGTGACAGCGGTGACAGCGGTGGTGGCGGTCTCGGCGGTGCTGGCCTTCTTCGCGTCCTGGGGCGCCTTCGCGCGTATGACCTGGTACTCCGTGATGTCGACCTCCCGCGTCACCTTGCGGAACTCGGCGGTGGTGCCGGGCCAGACCGTGGTGTTGCGTCCACTGGCGTCCAGGTACCAGCTGTCGCAGCCGCCGGTGCTCCAGACCGTGCGCTTCATCCGCTCCTGGACGCGGCGGGTCCAGGACGCGACGGACGAGGGGCGTGCGTCGAGTGCGACGCGGCCGCCCAGCACGTTCAACTGCCGCATGTAGTCGGCCATGTAGTTCAGCTGGGCCTCGATGATGAGGATCATGGAGGAGTTGCCGAGCCCGGTGTTGGGGCCGATGACCGTCATCCAGTTGGGGAAGCCGGCCGCGCTCGTCCCGCGCAGCGCCTCCATGCCGCCCTTCCACGCCTCGGCGAGCGTGATGCCGTCCGCGCCCACCACCCGCTCGGCTATCGGCATGTCGGTGACGTGGAAGCCGGTACCGAAGATGATCGCGTCGACCTCGGCCTCCGTACCGTCGGACGCCACGACCGTGGAGCCGCGGACCTCGCTCAGACCGGAGGCGACCACGTCCACGTTGGGCTGGGCCAGCGCCGGGTAGTAGGCGCTGGAGAGCAGGATGCGCTTGCAGCCGATGCGGTACGAGGGGGTCAGCTTGGCCCGCAGGGCCGGGTCCTTGATCGAGCGCGCCATGTTGGACGTGGCTATCCGCTCGATCATGCCCAGCTGGTTCGGGTGCTTGGTGAAGGCGCCGACCTGCAACTCCCTTATCCCCCACAGCAGTCCGCGGCGTGCGGTGCCGGTGAAGGGGAGCGTGCGGTGCAGCCAGCGCTCGGCGCCGCTGATCTGCCGGTCCATCCGGGGCATGACCCAGGGGGCGGTGCGCTGGAAGAGCGTCAGCTTGCCGACCTCGGGCTGGATCGACGGCACGATCTGGATGGCGGAGGCGCCGGTGCCGATCATCGCGACGCGCTTGCCGGCCAGGTCGGCGTCGTGGTCCCAGCGGGCGGAGTGGAAGACCTTGCCGGGGAAGTCGGCGAGCCCCGGTATGTCGGGCATCTTCGGGTCGGAGAGCGGGCCGGTCGCGGAGACGACGACGTCGGCGACGATCGTGGCGCCGTTCGCGGTCTCGATCACCCAGTTCAGCTCGTCGTTGTCCCAGCGCATCACGCTCACTTCGTGGTTCAGCCTGAGGTGCGGCCGGAGTCCGAAGGTGTCCGCGACGTGTTCCAGGTAGGCGCGGATGTGCTCCTGCCCGGAGAAGGTGCGCGGCCATTCGGGATTGGGCGCGAAGGAGAACGAGTAGAGGTGGGACGGTACGTCGCAGGCGCATCCCGGATAGGTGTTGTCGCGCCAGGTGCCACCGACCGAGCCGGCTCGTTCCAGGATCACGAAATCGGTGATGCCTTCGCGGCGCAGCCGGACGGCGGCCCCCAGACCTCCGAACCCGGATCCGATCACCGCCACGCGTACATGTTCGTGCTCGGCCATACTGCCGCCTCCTGCGGTACGTCCCACGACCATGCCAGCAATCACTGGCATTGTTGGGAGAGTAGAGCAGCTTCGTACCGATGGGTAGGGGTGCGGCGAGGGAAAGTTACCGGCGGTACAACAAGCGGCCCGCACACGAGGGAGGCCGATAGGGTACGGAGGTGGCAGAAGGACGCGAGCACCGCGAGTACCGCATGGAGGAGCTGGCCAGGGAGGCCGGTATCCCCGTCCGCACCCTGCGCTTCTACCGGGAGCGCGGCCTGATCTCGCCACCCCGGCGCGAGGGCCGCATCGCCTGGTACGACGACCACCACCTGGCCCGCCTGCGCACCATCGCCGGCCTGCTGGAGCGCGGCCACACCCTCACCGGCATCGCGGACCTGGCCCGCACCTTCGACAGCGGCCGCGATGTCGCCGAGGTGCTGGGCCTGGGCGAACCGACCGAGGAGACCCCGGTCCGGCTCACGCCCGAGCAACTGGCGGACTACTTCAAGGACGACTCGACGCCGGAGAACCTGGCGACGGCCATGGAGCTGGGCTACCTCGGCACGGACGGCGACGAGATCGTGCACATCAGCCGCCGCCTGCTGGAGGTGTCGGCCGAGCTCGTACGCGAAGGCGTCCCGCTCGCCGAGGTGCTCGCCTCCGGCCGCCGGGTCCGCGAGCACGCGGACGCCCTGGCCGACCTCTTCGTCGCGACCCTGCGCGCCCACAGCACGGAGGCCGAACCGCCCCAACTGCGCCCACTGGCCCGGGCGGTGGTGGACGCGGAACTCTCCATGGCCCTGGACCGGCGACTGCGCCGCGACGCGAAGCCGCCGCAGCCGCCGGCGTAGGCCGTACCGCGCCCCACCGCTCGTACCGCGTCCTACCGCTCGTACACCACCGTCACCGGCGCGTGGTCGCTCCACCGCTCGCCGTGCGTCGCGGCCCGCTCGACCAGGGCCTTCACGGCGCGCTCGGCCAGACCGGGTGTCGCCACCTGGTAGTCGATGCGCCATCCCGTGTCGTTGTCGAAGGCGCGCCCGCGATAGGACCACCACGAGTACGGCCCCTCGACGTCCGGGTGCAGGGCACGTACGACGTCGACGTACGCGGCCTCGTCGAAGACCCGGGTCAGCCACTCCCGCTCCTCGGGGAGGAAGCCGGAGCTCTTCCTGTTGGCCTTCCAGTTCTTCAGGTCGACCTCCCGGTGCGCGATGTTCCAGTCGCCGCACACCAAGACCTCACGGCCCTCCGCGGCGGCACGCGCCTTCAGGCCGGTGAGGTAGGGCAGGAAGGCCGCCATGAAGCGCTCCTTCTCGTCCTGCTTCTCCGTGCCGACCTCGCCGGAGGGCAGGTACAGGCTCGCGACGGTGACGCCCGGCAGGTCGATCTCGACGTACCGGCCGCTCGCGTCGAACTCCTCGCTCCCCTCGGCCCCGAAGCCGCCGAATCCGATCTGCACGCGCTCGGGCGCCCGGCGGGAGTAGAGCGAGACCCCGGCCCGGCCCTTGGCGGCAGCTGGTGCGTGGACGGTGTGCCAGCCCTCCGGCTCACGCACCTCGTCGGGCAGCTGCTGCGCCTCGGCCCGCACCTCCTGGAGGCAGATCACATCGGCATCGGTCTGCGCCAGCCACTCGACGAAGCCCTTCTTGGCGGCGGCACGGAGTCCGTTCACATTTACGCTGGTAACGGTGAGCATTCCGGCACGATACCGACCCAGCCGGTCGCATACATGTACCATCGTTCGCATGAATATCCAGCAGCGGCCTTACGACCACCCCGACGCCGTCAAACTCAACGACCAGGTGCAGCTCGAATACGCCGAGCGCTACGGGGACGAGGGCGACATCACACCGCTGGACGCCACGATGTTCGACCCGCCGCACGGGCTGTACCTGCTCGCCTACGACGCGCAGGGCCGCCCGGTCGCCACCGGTGGCTGGCGCTCGCAGGAGCGCAACGCCGAGGGCTACTCGGACGGTGACGCCGAGCTCAAGCGGATGTTCGTGATACCCGAGGGACGCGGGCAGGGCCTGGCCCGCCGCATCCTGGCCGCCCTGGAGGACGACGCCCGGGCGGCGGGCCGCACCCGCATGGTGCTGGAGACCGGCGACCAGCAGCCCGAGGCGATCGCGCTGTACCTCTCCAGCGGCTACGCACCCTGCGAGAAGTTCGGCCACTACCGGACGTACGACAGCAGCCTCTGCTTCGCGAAGCCGCTCCGGGCCGAAAAGCTCTAGCCCTCAGCTCTTCCGCACCGGCACTCAGCTCTTCCGCACCCCGGCCGCAAGGAATCGCACCAGCGCATCGTTGAACGCCTCGGGCCGCTCCAGACCCGGCAGGTGACCCGCCCCCTCGACCACGGCCAGCTCCGCGCCCGGAATCAGCCCGTGCAGGACCCGGGCCTCCGCGACGGGCGTGTAGACGTCGTCCGCGCCGACGACGACGAGGACCGGCACCCCGGCACCGGCGAGCGAGTCACGGTAGTCGGGCCGCTCGGCCCGGCCCCGCAGCGCGGCCGCCGCTCCCTCGGGAGCGGTACCGCGCATCATCCCCAGCACCTGAGCGGCGACATCCGGCTGCCCGGTGACGTTGTACGGCGCCAGCATCTTGTCGATCACCTCGTCCGCGTACCCGCTCATCCCCTCGGCGAGCAGCCGGCCGGCGAGACGGTTACGGAACGCCTTGCCGTCCTCGGTCTCGGCGACCGGTGAGGTGTCGGCCAGGACCAGCGCCGCCACCCGGTCCGGGTGGGAGCGGTGGAACTCCATGGCGATCTGCCCGCCCATGGACACCCCGCCGACGACGGCCCGCGCGATGCCCAGGTGGTCCAGCAGTGCGGCGATGTCCGCGGCGAAGACCGCGAACAGGGTGCGTCCCGGGACGACCCCGCTGTCTCCGTACCCCCGCAGGTCGGCCGCGATCACCCGGTACCCGGCCGCGACCAGCGCGTCGGTCTGCGGCCGCCACATGGTCCGGTTGAACGGGTGCCCGTGCACGAGGACGACGGGCGGCGGCTCGGCGTCCGCCGCTCCAAGGTCGTCGTACACGATCAGGGTGCCGTCGTCCGCCGTGAACCGGCCGCTCACCGGACCACCCGGCCGACACCCACGTAGAAGCCACTGCGCTCGACGACCGGCGCCGGCTCCTCGCGGTACCACTCGGCCGCGGGGACGAGCCCGGGCTCGACGAGCTCCAGCCCCTCGAAGAACGGCTCGACCTCGGCACGCGTACGCATCTGGAGCGGGATGGCCCCCTCCTTGTACGCCTTCTCGGTCTCCTGCCGCAGCTCCGGGTGCTGGTCGGCCGTGCCGTGCGAGAGGACCAGGTAACTGCCGGTGGGCAGCGCGTCGACCAGGGTGCGGGTGATACCGAACGGGTCCTGGGCGTCCGGCAGGAAGTGCATCAGCGCGATCAGTGACAGGGCGACGGGCCGGTCGAAGTCCAGCAACCGCACCGCCCGTTCGAGGATCGCCTCCGGTTCCCGCACATCGGCGTGAAGGTAGTGGGTGGCCCCTTCGGGGGTGCCGGCGAGGAGTGACTCCGCGTGCCGCAGGACGATCGGGTCGTTGTCCGCGTAGACGACGCGGGCCGTCGGCGTGATCGCCTGGACGATCTGGTGGAGGTTGGGCTCGGTGGGGATGCCGGCCCCGATGTCCAGGAACTGGTCGATCCCCTCGCGCGCCAGCCAGGCGGCGGACCGGTGCATGAACGCCCGGTTCCGCGCGGCGTTCCCGCGCGTCTCCTCCGGCAGCGTCCGCGCGAACTCCTGGTCCGCCGGATAGTTCTCCTTGCCGCCCAGGAACCAGTCGTAGACGCGGGCAGGATGAGGCCTGCTGGTGTCGATCGGGGGCCGGGGGCCGGGTAGGTCTGCCGTCACTGGTCGCTCCTCGATGCGGAGTACTTCACACGCGGTGAGACGCTTCAAGACTAGGCGACGGAGATCAGACTCCGTCAGCCGCTTTCCTGCCAACGCGCTTGCCTTGAAGTGCGCTTCAACAAGCACACTCCCCTTCACGGCCACCGGACGACGGTGACCGGAACCGGAGGGGAACGACATGAAGTACCGCACCATCGGCACAGATCCCGACACCCGCCGCGAGGTGAGCGCCCTCGCACTCGGCGCCATGCTCTTCGGGTCGGTCACCGACGAGAAGACCTCGTTCGCGATCCTGGACCACTTCGTCGAGGCCGGCGGCACGTTCATCGACACCTCCGACAACTACGCGTACTGGGTCGAGGGCGGCCTCGGCGGCCAGAGCGAGCGGCTGCTCGGCAAGTGGCGGCGCAGCCGCGGCATCGGGGACGAGATCGTCATCGCCACCAAGCTGGGCGCCGAACCGCTCGCCCCCGGGACCGGGTTCGTCGACAACCCGGAGGGCCTGTCGGCGAAGGCGGTCCGTGAAGCCGTGGAACGCAGCCGCGAACGCCTCGGGGTGGAACGGCTCGACCTGCTCTACGCCCACATAGAGGACCGTTCCGTCCCGCTCGCCGAAACGGTCGAGGCGCTCGGGGAACTGAGCGCGGCCGGCACGGTGGGGCTGCTGGGTGCCAGCAACCACGCCATCTGGCGGGTGGAGCGCGCCCGGGCACTCGCGGCCTCCGCCGGGCTGCCCGGCTACGAGGTGCTCCAGTACCAGCACAGCCATCTGCGCCCCCGCTTCGACGTCCCCAGCCCTCTCTTCGAGGACGGCAGCCTGGGCCATGCCGGGCCCGAACTGCTCAGCTATCTGCGCGCCGAACAGGACCTGACCCTGGTCGCCTACTCACCGCTGCTCGCCGGTGCGTACACCCGTCCGGACAAGCCGCTTCCCCAGGACTACGACCACCCCGGCACCCCCGCCCGCCTCCGGGTCCTGCGCGAGGTCGCCGCGGAGACGGGGGCGGGCGTCAACCAGGTCGTGCTGGCCTGGCAGATCGGCGGCCGGCTGCCCGTGATCCCGCTGGCCGGGGCCTCGTCGGTGGCGCAGCTGAAGGAGAACCTGGCGGCGGTGGATCTGGAACTGACGGACGAGCAGCGGGGGCGGCTGGACGGGGCGCACTGAGCGGTCGGTGACGGTTCCCACAGCGAACCGGAGCCGAACCGGGGGAACTCGTACGAGTGGGCGGTCGTCTGCGCCGGATCGGGGAACGTCACGCTACGGCGGCGCTGCCGGGGCCACGGGCATGGTGGGCCGGCGCGTGGACCAGGCCGAGGGCTGACCACCTGAACGCCTGAACGTCCTGACCACTCAGGCCACGAATCCGAGCCGGGCCCGGCTCGGATTCGTGGCGCTTCAGCGCCCCGGCCCCCACGGCACTCAGGCCTTCTTGGCGTCGATTCTTCCGGTGAACTCCAGGAGAGCGGCAGCGAGCGCTTCAGGGGCTTCCTGCGCGATGAGGTGGCCGACCCCTTCGAGGTGCACCGCGGTGACCTCACCGGCGGCCACCTGCCGGAAGGTCTTCTCCGTGATCCGTCCATGGCCCGCTGCCTCAACAGTGAGCACCGGCACGGCGATCGGGTGCGACTCGGCGAGCGCTCGGGTCGCACCTCCGTCGGAGAAGATGCCGCGGTAGAGCCCCTCCGTACCCCGCCAGGCGTTCGGGCGCGCGTAGGTCCGGACGAACTCGTCGACATCCTCCTCCCGGAGGGAGCCCTCCGTCCCGTTCATCAACGGGAAGGCCCAGTCGGCCAGAAGCTCGCGCTCATGGCCCGGCAGGAGCATTCCGGGGATGCCCGGGGCGCCGAGGAATCCGACGTGCCAGGAACCGCGGTTGTTCACGTCGGCAAGTGCCTCGAATCCGTAGCCGGCCAGGGCGGTCTCGATTCCGGTGAAGCTGATGACGTCCTCGGGGTGCGTCGCCGCGAAGCGGAAGGCCGTGCCGCCGCTGATGTCCTGGCATACGAGGTGAACGGGCCCTGCGCCGATGTGTCCGACGAGATGGCGCAGATCCTCGGCCGACACCGCCTCGCCGTACTCGGTGTCGGCGTTGCCCGAGTCGCCGAACCCGCGGAGGTCGAGGGCGAGGACCCGGTGGGTCCGGGCGAGGAGCGGAATGAGCTTGCGGAACGCCCACCACGTCTCCGGCCACCCGTGCACCAGCAGGACCGGAGAGCCGCCGGTGCCGGCGGAGACGTAGTGCAGTCGCGTGCCGTTGACGTCGGCGAGGTGGTGGGTGACGCCCGGAAGGGTCGCACCGGCGGGCAGGGTGACGGTCACGAGCAGCTCCCACATAGGCAACCTGGTTGCCAACCAAGGTAGGCAACCAGGTTACCTATGTCAAAGGTGACCGTATGCTGGCCGCATGTCCAGATCAGGCGCCGATCTCGCGCTGCTCCTGCTCGCCGGCTTCCGTACCCTGGCGGACCGAGCCACCGCCGAGCTCGCCGAGCGCGGGCACGAGGACGTGCGGACGGTGCACGATTTCGCCCTCCACTCGATCCTGTCCGGCGCGGACAGCGTGTCCGAGCTCGCCCGCCGGATGTCGGTGACGCGGCAGGCGGCCGCGAAGACGCTCGCCGTACTGGAGGAGCGCGACTACGTAGCGCGGCAACCGGACCCGGCCGACGGACGACGGACGCGACTTCGCGTCACCGATCACGGACTCGCGCTGCTGGCGCAAGGCGAAGCGATCTTCGACGAGTTGCGTGAGCAGTGGGAGGAGCAGGTGGGCGCCTCGTCCGTCTCCGTGGTCGAGGAGGCGCTCCGATCGCTCGTGGGCGACCATGCGATCCGGCTCGACGCACCGGGCTGGAGCGCACGCGACCCGGACGTGCCGTAGCCCTCCCCGCGTTCGGGCGGTCCATGGCCGTCGCCCTGCCCACCGGTCTTCCTCACGCCGGACAATCGTGTTCGTCATAGCCGAGGTGGTCGGTGACCTCGCCCTCGACGGCCGACTCCAGGAGTCGCTTCGTCAGCTGCTGGAGCAGCCCACCCTCGCCGGTCAGCTGCAGGCCCTCGGCCTGATCCCGGCCCACCAGCTCGTCGATCAACCGGTCGTCCACAGACTTCGACGGCGCCGCCCCAGATGGCTCGACAGGCTCGGCCTCGGTCACGTTGTTGCTGGTCATCGATGCATCTTCCATGATCGGGAGTTACGCCGAACGTTTTACACTCCCGCCGACGCAAAGCCTCACGGCTCGCCTGCGCGAAAGGGCCGCTCGGTCACTCGCGTCCGTACGTATTCCTCGGCCCCGGGTGTGCGGGCGAAGACGGGCAGAGCAACCGTTGCCGTTTCCGTATATGACATCGCTCGAATCCCGGAACTCGGGCCCGAGTCCCGAGCGCCAATACTGGTCAGCTTGGCCGATATTGAGTGCCCATGCGGGGGCCATCGGCGAGTATAGGGAAAGTCAAATTTGGCAGACATTCCGGGCGCCACGGGCGCTCGAATGGCAAATCCAACATCGTACAACTGACTTATTATGTGAAGATGGGGCCGACCGCTACATCGGAGACGTAGCCACACGGGGGCCACTGTGTTCTGTCTCTCCTCTCTTCTGCCATCGGCAGCATCTGAAGAATGCGCGCGCACCGGGCGCCATTCCTTCGCGCAGCGGGTCACCCGCGACCCCCACGTACTCAGGCTCTGATTGTTCGCACCCGCATAGGACCGGAAGACGGGGCCGCCGCACGGCCCGCGCCCCATTACCGGTAGGCGACGCGTCAACAAGTACGTCATGACCGTACGCATGCTCATGCCTTTGCCCATGCCGACCGGGATCAGGTGCTGAACAATGTTGCAGCGTGACATCGAAGTAAAACTTCTCAGAACCCTTGTGGCCATTGTCGACGAGAACGGCTTCGCGCGCGCGGCGCAGACGCTGCACGTGACGCAGCCGACGGTGAGTCAGCAAATGCAACGGCTGGAATCAGTTATCCAGGCCCCGTTGTTCCAGCGCGGAAAACGGCCTCTGCAACTCACGCCGGCCGGTCGGGAGCTGGTGGCGCATGCCCGTCGCGTCATCCTGCTGAACAGCGAAGTCCTCAGCGAGCTGTCGGCGATCCAGAGCCATCAGTCGTTCAGCATGGGATGTTCGGTGCACCTTGCCGACGGGTTGAAGAGCATGATCAGCCAACTGGCGGTGGAGCGGCCGCACTTACGTGGAGCGATGACGACAGGACTCAGCTCCGCGCTCGCCGAGAAGCTCGCTCGTGGGGAGCTGGAGGCGGCCCTGCTGCTGGGGACGGAGACCCCCCGCAGCGAGGTGCTGGGGCGGTTGCGGCTGGCGTGGTTCGGCGAAGCGACCCTCGCTTCCGGGAACAGCTTTCCCATGGCGTTCGACAGCGAGCGGTCGGCGCTGAGCGTACGGATCATCGACACCCTGGCCGAGCGCAAAGTCCCCTGGCACTCGGTGCCCTGGTGCTCCGACCCGTTGTCGGTCCGCGCCTCCGTACAGGCGGGCCTGGCCTACACGGCCCTCCCCGCGAACACTCATCACAACCACCTTTCCCTGCGCCCCACCCCGGAGGGGGTTCTCGGGCCCGCGCCCGAACCCCTGCTCGTCCACCTCGCCTTCTCCGCCACGGCCCGCAAGCCGGTCCTCGAGGCGGCGCGCGCCGTCGCCCGCGCGACGCTCAGGAGTCTGCCCCTGCTCCCTCTGTGAGGCGAGCGCCGCACGACCGCGCTCCCCCTGTGAGGCGAGCGCCGCATGGCCGGCCGGGTCGGCCGGCCATGCGACCGGGTCAGTACGAGGTCCGGGCCGCGCCGCGTTGCACCAGCTTCGGGCCGTAGGGCGCTGCGTCCAGCCACGCCCCCGCCTTCAGGCCGGCCGAGGCCACCGCGGCGGCCGCCCGTCGCCGCAGACGGACCGACCGGCGTTCCGCCAGCATGTGTTCGAGAGCCGCACTGGCGCAGGCACGGTTGTAGACGGCGGCCTCCTTGCGTTCGTCGGCGAACCGGACGATCTCCGCCTGGGCCTCGGCGGGACCCTGCGCCGACAGCGCCGCCCCGACGGCCCGCACCGCCCGGACCGCGTCGGGGATGCTGGAGTTCATGCCCCGCGCACCGAACGGTGCGAACAGGTGCGAGGCCTCCCCCGTCAGCAGGACCCGGCGGTGGGTGTCCGTGAAGGTGGCCGCCACCTGCTGGGCGAAACGGTAGGTGGACACCCAGCGCACCCGTTCCCCGTACGACTCGGGCATCACCCGGGGGATCCACCGCCGCAGCCCCTCGGGCGAGATGTACTGCTCGGGGTCGTCGTTCACCAGGAGGTTGAGGTCGACCCGCCAGCCGCCGGCGAACGGGACGATCAGGACGTTGCGGCCGCCGGCCCCCGGGTGGTGGTAGTGGAAGACCCGCTCGATGGGCAACGGGTGCGCGGGGTCGTCGTCCAGGTCCACCACCACGAAGGTGTTCCGTGAACGCGGACCCTCCAGCGGACTGCCGATGGCGGACCGCAGCGGCGAGCGCGACCCGTCGGCGGCGATCACGTACTCCGCCTGCCACTCCTTGCCCGAGGAGTCCACCAGCCGTACACCGTCCGGGCCGCTGTGCGCCGAGGCCACCTCCACGCCCCAGTGGAATTCCACCCCCTGCTTCTCGCAGGCCGTGGCCATCAGGTCCTCCGTCTGCACCTGCGGCAGGCTGGTGAACGGCGGCAGGCCCTCGCGGTGCAGCGGAGGATAGGTGCGCGCGTATATCTCCCGCCCGGCCCAGAACGACCGCTTGGTGGACCACATCAGGCCACGGCCGGCGATCTCGTGGCCCAGTCCGGGACTGACCAGCTCCAGCTCGCGCAGTGACGCTCCGTGCAGGTACGCGGCGCGGCTGCCCGGCCGCACCGTGTCCTGGACGCGCTTGTCCAGGACCACCGCGGGCAGACCGGCCGCGCGCAGTGCCAGTGCGGCGCTGAGCCCGGCCGGGCCGGCGCCGACGACCAGGACGGGATGGCGGGAGGCCGGTCCGGTGCCGCTGTTCATGCTCCCGCCCCCTCGGCCAGGTGGACGACCTCGGGCGTGAAGGCGACGATGCGGCCGTCGAGGCCGCCGGTCAGCATGGCGTGCCACAGAGCGGGGCGCATTCCGGTCTCCTCGCGACGCAGGACCACTTCGCGGTCCTGGGTGGTCAACTTCAGGTAGTCGCCCGCCCGGTGGACGTCCATTCCGGCGGTCAGCGCGGTGCGGACCACGGGTTCGAACTCCGGTACGTCGAGCACGTACACCGACACCGTCATGCGCCCGGCACCTCCGCGTTCTTGCGTATGAGCTCCGCCTTGCGCTGCCAGAGCGCCTGCGCCGAGGGCTGTGAGGACTCGGCGACGTCGGCGAGCGCGGCCAGGGTCAGTTCCGCGTCGCGGGAGTCGATCCCGGACATGTCGCGCAGCGGCCGGGTGATCTCCAGCTGGATTCCGTTGGGGTCGTCGAAGTAGATCGACTCGATCAGCTCGTGCCCCATCGGCCGGGTCACCCGGACGCCGTGCGCCTTGAGCCTGTCCCGCCACGCCAGGAGCTCCTCCTCCGTGTCGACGTGGAAGGCGACGTGGCGCGAGCGGTGCATCAGGTCGCTCGGCGGCTCCTCGTCGGGAAGGCCGAAGTAGTAGAAGAACGCGATCCGGTTCCCCCGGCCCATGTCGAAGAAGAAGTGCACGAAGTCCGGATAGTCCTCGGTGACCCAGCCCGTCGCCGTGATGGCGTGGACCAGGGGCATTCCAAGGGCCCGGGTGTAGAACTCATGGGTAGCGCGCGGCTTCCAGGTGACGAAGGCCAGGTGGTCGACGCCGTCCAGACGCAGTCCCGGCTCACGGGTCTGCGGGGGCGGTGATGCGCTCTGCAATGTTCCTCCTCGTTCACAGGGGCGGGACGGCAGGGACCGGCGCGCTGCCGGTGAGGCGGGTCAGCGAGCGGCGGAGGGCGTCTTCCCGCGCAGCCCCGTGCCGGTGATGAGAGCTCCGGCCAGCAGGGCCACGCCGGCGGCGACAAGGGCCCACCGGGTCCCGTCGGCGTTCGTCGAGGCGAGGTTGAGGATCACACCGAAGGCGGCGACACCCAGCGAGGCGCCCACCTGGCGTGCGGAGTTGAGAGCCCCCGCGCCGATTCCGGCGAGGTCGACCGGGATCGAGCTCGCCATCCCGGCCACCAGGGCGGGCAGGGCGAAGGAGATCCCGAACCCGAAGGCGAGCAGGCCCACCACGGTGACCGTGAGGTCGACGCCGGAGTTGCCGGTGAACGGCGCCTGGAGCAGCGCGCCGATCCCCATCAGGACGAAGCCGATGGTGGCGGGGCGGCGCGGGCCGATGCGGCCGACCAGCCGGCCGGTGTAGATCGGGTTGAACGCGGTCGGCAGCGTCAGCGGGAGAAAGGCGAGGCCGGCGCTGAAGGAGGAGTAGCCGCGGCTGTCCTGGAAGAACAGCGACAGGACGAACAGGAGCCCGGACAGACCGAAGTTGGCCAGCAGACCCGCCCCCAGCGCGGCCGAGAAGCCACGGCTGCGGAACATCCGCAGGGGGAGCATGGCCGCGTCACCGGCGCGCGACTCCGCGACGAGGAAGGCCACCACCGCGAGCGCCGCCAGCGCGAAGGCGATCAGCACGCCACCGTCCGACCAGCCCTTGGAGGGGCCCTCGATCAGGGCGTACACCAGCGCTGCCAGGGCGGTCACGCCGCTGAGCTGCCCGGTCAGGTCGAGGCCGCTGCGCTGCTTGCGCGCGGTCTCCGGGGCCAGCCGCAGGGTGATGACGAGGCTGGCCGCTGCCAGCGGCACGTTGATCAGGAAGATGGCGCGCCACCCGACCGTGTCGGTCAGGACACCGCCCACCAGCGGGCCGGCGGCGAGCGCGGCGCCCGTGATGGCGGCCCAGGAACCGACCGCACGGGCTCGCTCGGATGCGTCGGTGTACGCGTTGGTGATCACGGCCAGCGACGCCGGGAGCAGCAGCGCTCCCGCCACGCCGAGGGCCAGGCGCAGCACGACGAGCGCGTTGAGCGTCGTCGCCGCGGCCGAGACGCCGGAGAGCACTCCGAACGCCACGAGCCCCCAGAGGAAGATCCGGCGACCGCCGTACCGGTCCGACAGCCAGCCCGCCGTGAGCAGCAGCGCGGCGAAGGTGATGGTGTAGCCGTTGGTGACCCACTGGAGCCCGCTCAGCCCGATGTGCAGGTCGCGGGAGATGGCGGGGAGCGCGACCGAGACGATGGTCATGTCCAGCAGGACCATGAAGTAGCCGAGCGAAAGTCCTACCAGCAGAGTGCGCGAAGGCTTACCGGTCGGTTCCTCGCCGGTGACGGAAGCCCGCTGTGGTTCCGCCTGCGTTGCCATGTGTTTCTCCTCGTTTTCAGAATCGGTCTTTCCGTCGCCGAAGCCGGCTCGTCGGGACGGAGTCTTCATTCAAGCGGAGGCGGAAGCGGAATTGACGGTGGTGACGGAGGGAATACCCTATGGGTGACATCGGCACGGCCGATGGTTCAGCAACTGGGGGGCAGAAGCATGGAGTTGCGGCATCTCCGGACGTTCGAAACAGTGGCCCGGACACTGAGCGTCACGCAGGCGGCCCGTGAACTGCACTACGCACAGTCCAGCGTGAGCGATCAAATTCAGTCGTTGGAGCGTGAATTGGGCGTCGACCTGCTCGACAGGTCGCAGCGAAGGGTTCGGCTCACCGCACAGGGTGCGGTGCTGTCGGAGTACACCGACCGAATCCTCAAGCTTCTGGAGGAGACCCGGTGGGCGGTCTCCAGGCCCGGTTCGGAACTGGCCATCGGCACACTGGAGACCGTGGGGCTGCACCTGCTGCCGACCGTTCTCTCGTCCTACCGTTCGCTCTACCCGCAGGCCCGGGTGCGGGTGGGCCAGGACAGTCGCGGCGAGCTGTACAAGGCGGTACGCCGGGGCGACCTGGACCTCTGCCTCACCTTCGGCGACCCGCCCGCCGACGCGGGACTGCGCTTCGAGACCCTGGCGGAACAGCCACTGGTCGTCATCGTGCCTCCGGACCACCACCTCGCCGAACGCGGTCGCGCCGGCTTGCACGAGCTGGTGGCGGAACCCTTCCTCGCCACCGAGCGGGGATGCGGATTCCGCGAGATGTACGACAGCACCTTCGGCTCGGCGCCGTCGAAGGAACCGATCGCGGAGGTCTCCGGCATCGGCACCCTGGGCGCGTGCGTGGCGGCCGGGATGGGCTGCGCGCTGCTCCCGCTGATCTCGGTGCGCGGACAGGCCGACCGGGGCGAGGTGGCCGTCGTGGAGATCGGCGACACCGACCTGCGCACCACGGTGACCATGACGTGGCTCGACCGCAATTCCACGAACCCCAGCCTGGCCGGCTTCCAGGCGGTGCTGCGCGAGCAACTGGGCGGCTGACCGCGGGCCGCACCCGGTCACGGCCGGGCCTGCTGCGGCTGGGGTGCCTGCGGCGCGGACCGCGGACCCGGTGCGGGAGCGGGCACGGCGGTCCGCGGTGCGGGCGCGGCCGGGGTGCGGGGGCCCGCGAGCGGTGGCAGGGGGATCGCCCTCAGCCGGGAGCGGGCGATCTTGCCGGTGACCGTGGTCGGCAGCGTCTCCACGATCACGAGCTGCTCAGGCAGCTTGTACGTGGCCAGCCCCTTGGCCGCCAGATGGGCGGTCACCTCGCCCAGGGTCAGACCGCCGGCGCCTTCACGGAGCGCGGCCACCAGACAGGAGCGCTGGCCCAGGCGCGGATCCGGCCGCCCCAGCACCGCGTGCTGAGCCAGTTGCGGCAGGTCGTTGAGCAGCTCCTCCACCTCCAGCGCGCTGAACTTCAGCCCGCCCCGGTTGATCAGCTCGTCGGCGCGCCCCCGGTAGCTGACCGAGCCGTCCGGGTTGAGCGCCGCCAGGTCCCCGGAGCGGAGCCAGCCGTCGCCGGTGAGCGCGGCCCGGGTCAGCTCCGGGGCGCCGTGGTATCCGCGGAACATGTACGGACTGCGGTACTGCAGCTCGCCGGCCCTGCCCTGCGCGGCCGGGGCACCTTCGCGGTCCACCACTCTGACCTCCGCGCCGGACACCGGCCGCCCTATGGTCGACGCCGCTTCGGGCGCGTCACCGGGGCGGGTGCAGGTGCCCGCGCCGATCTCCGTCATCCCCCACTGCACGATGAGGCGGGCGCCCAGTGTGCGGCGTACGTCGTCGGCCAGTTCGCGGGGCACGGGCGCGCCGCCGGTGCGTACCTCCCGCAGGTCGGCCAGGTCACCGGGGTCGTACGCCTCCTCCTTCTTCTTCCCCTCCTCCGCCTCTTCCTTCTCCTTCAACACGGCCAGTACGTCGCGCAGTTGGGCCGGGACCGCGAAGGCGGCGGTCGCCGAGGCGGCACGCAGGGTCTCCAGGAAGCGTCGCGCGTCCCACCCCTCGAAGAGGCCGACGCGCCCCCCGGTGACCAGCGCCAGGTGCACCGAGAGCAGACCGAAGGCATGGCTGAGCGGGCTCGCGGAGACGATCGTGTCCGTCGCGCCGAGGCCGCCGTCCCGTGCCACGGCTGCCGCGTTGCCGAGGAGCCCGGCATGGCTGTGCACACAGAGTTTGGGTCGCTGGGACGTCGTTCCGGAGGAAGCGAGAAGCATCAGCGGAGCGTCCGGCCCCTGCGGGCGGCCCACCGGCGTATGGGCCGCGTCCGGCCCCTGCGGGCGGCCCACCGGCGTATGGGCCGCGTCCGGCCCCTGCGGGCAGCCCACCGGCGCCCCCGCCGGTTCCGGTGCCTCGTCCAGCAACTCGGCCGAGTCCCGGAGCCCGGGCGTCTGCGGCCGGGGCGCACCGGTAGCCGGCGACTCGCCGGAGGAGACCCAGACGTGCCGCAGGGACGGGCAGTGTTCGCGCAGCGCGAGCAGGTCGCCCACACGGTCCCGGCCACGGTGTGAACCGCGTGCCACCAGCGCGACGGCCTCGGACTGACCCAGCAGTGAACGGACCTCGTGGGCCCCGTAGCCGGCGTGCAGGGGCAGCAGCAGGACGCCCAGCCGGGCGGTGGCCGCGTGCAGCACCACCAGCTCCCAGCAGTTGGGCAGTTGGGCCGCCAGGACCTCACCGGCTCGCAGCCCCCACCGGGCCAGCGCCCCGGCGGTCCGCTCGGCCTGGACCCGGCAGTCGCGCCAGGTCCGCCAGCGGGTTCCGTCCCACACGGCAGGTCCCGTGCCACGGGCCGCGGCACGCTCCAGAGCTTCGGTGAACGTCAGAAGCATGGTCGTCGATTCCGGGTGGGGAGTGCTCACGAGGATCCTCCGTCTACGGCAGAACGAACGTACGCCGACTTGCCGACACGGATTCTGGGCTGCGGGAGAAGGAATCGTCCAGGGAACCCCTCATAAATATTCGTAATGCTGGCCGGCCGGTCCGAACGATAACCAATCCTTATCCGGCGGCCGATTACCGGTAGCGGCCCCGGTTTTCGCCCGGCGCCACTCCGGTGTTCGCGTCGGCCGATCCGTCGCATCGGCTGGGCCGAACGATTCCGCTGCCGTCCAGAAGACGGGTGCCCTACTGCGCCGTCGCCCTCCTGCCTGCGCTTCCGCGGGATCGTATCGGTAAGAAATCTCAATGAAGACGGGCCGGAATCCACCTTGGACGTCCCTGCGTCCGGCTGCCGCATAGCCGTTCGGTGGGGCCGATGGATGCCATCGAAAAGATCGAACCATCGCATTTACCCAGGACATCCGCTACGTTTCCGGGGCCCGCTCATTTCCGTTCGCGTCATTCTTCATTTCGCGACCACAGGTGGGCTTGCTGAGCGAATGAGAACCACCCCAGAATGTCGACGGCCCCGACACAGGAGGTATCGATGTCCGTTGCTCAGCCTTTCGGTAAAGCGAATGAACGCATGCGGTCGGCCGACGGAATGTCCGGCGAAAGCGCCTTCTCCGGCGCCGACCTGAGACGTCTCGCCGGCGCCGTCGGCGATGCCCGTTCCGCGTGGACGGCGTCGGCGTCGTCACTTCTCGAACAGGTGGGGCCCGGCGGCGATGCCCTCTCCCTGACCGAACAGCACTGCGTCTTCGACCACTGCGCCGTGCTGCTCTTCCCGCGCACCCTCGACTCGGGCCTGCGCCACCTGGAACAGCAAGGGCTCGCACCACTGCCCACCGTGCCGAGCACAGTGGTCCGCGGGAGACTGAGCGAGCGATACGGCCTCGACCCGGCGAAGTGCCGCGTCCACATCACGCGCCTGCGGCCGGAGTTACCGGACGGCCGGCACCACGCCTCGGTCGAGGTGTTCCTCCTCCCCCGCGACGAAGCGGCCTTCGACGGGCGGATCGAGGAGTCCGAGGCCGCGCACGGCTTCGAGCAGCACACCGCGTTCGTGTGCGGCCGCCCGAGCGCGCCCGTACTCGAAAGTCTCGTCACCGCATGGCGCACCGAGGCCGGGCTCCTGTGGGAGGGCGGCGGCTACAACCCGCACGAGGGCCCGCAGGGTTCGACGGTCATGTACTTCGTACGCGACCACACCTGGCCCGCACGGCGACGGCGGTTCGAACTGCACTGCGCCGGCGACCTCCGGAAGTTCACCACCCACATCCCGCGCGACACCGAAGCCGTCCGCCACGCCTACACCGCGTGGCGCCGCACCGAGCACGCGGCTCACCTCTGAGCCCCGTCCCCGCCCCGGCTCTGTGTCCTTGCCCCGCCCCACCCCCCATCCTCAGGAGCACACTGTGTTGCGGAACGACACGCTGACCGCCAGGAACCTGGCCCTCACCCCCGAACTGCACGCCTACCTCCTCGACCAGGGCAGGATGACGCCCGACCCGGTCCTCGCCGAACTGATCGAGCACACCCACAAGGCGATACCCGACCAGGCGCACATGACGGTCGCGCCCGAGGAGGGCGCCCTGCTGACCTTCCTGGTACGGCTGCTGGGCGCCCGCAGCATCGTCGAGGTGGGCACCTTCACCGGGTACTCCTCGCTCTGTCTGGCCCGCGGCCTGGCGCCCGGCGGCTCGCTGATCACCTGCGACGTCTCCGCCGAATGGACCGCACTCGCCCGCGACTTCTGGGCCCGCGCCGGTGTCACCGACCGCATCGAACTACGGCTCGGCGACGCGCTGGACACCCTGCGCGCGATGCCCGCCGAACCCCATCTGGACCTGGCGTTCATCGACGCGGACAAGCCGGGCTACATCGGCTACTGGGAAGAGCTGGTTCCGCGGCTGCGGCCCGGCGGCCTCCTGCTCGTCGACAACACACTCTTCAACGGCGAGGTCATCGACGACAAGCCCGCGCCGAAACCCGCCGCCGTCCGGGCGTTCAACGAGCACGCCCGCAAGGACGACCGCGTGCAACTGGTCATGCTGCCGCTCGCCGACGGCCTGACGATGGCCCGCCGGCTGCCGTCCGGCGAATTCCCCGCCTGATGGCGCACCACAGCGTGCACCGATCCCCACGCCCGCAGCTCCGCCCGGCAGGAGGCCACACGTGAGCGCCGCGACCGGAACCGGCTACCCGCTGCCCTCGCTCGGGGCCGAGGGCCCGTTCGTCGAACTCGACCAGGACTACCCCTGGGACCTGAGCACGGCCGAACAGCAGCCCGTCTGGGGCGACCCCGTACAGGCCGCGGCCATGCGCGCCGAACTGGCCCGGCTGCCGGGCCTGGTCACCTGGGAGGAGGTACGCCTGCTGCGCACCCTGCTCGCCGAGGCCGCGGCCGGACAGTACCTGGTGGTCCAGGCGGGGGACTGCGCCGAGGACCCCGCGGAGTGCGAACCCTGGGCAGTCATGCGCAAGGCCGGCCTGATCGACGCGCTGGCCGGTGTCATGGTGGCCGGCACCGGCAAACCGGTCGTCCGCATCGGACGCATCGCCGGCCAGTTCGCCAAGCCCCGCAGCGCGACCACCGAGACCGTCGACGGCGTCGAACTGCCCGTCTACCGGGGCCATCTGGTCAACGGGCCCGAACCGACCCCCGCCGCCCGGCGGGCCGATCCGACGCGGATGCTGGACTGCTACCACGCGGCGTTCCGCGCCGTCACCTACCTGCGACAGCGCACCAGCGCCTGGATGCCGCCCACCGGCGCCCCCGTGTGGACCAGCCACGAGGCGCTCGTCTTCGACTACGAACTTCCCCTGCTGCGCCGCACCGTCACCGGTGACACCCTGCTGGCCTCCACCCACCTGCCGTGGATCGGCGAGCGGACCCGGCAGCCCGACGGCCCGCACGCCATGATGCTGGCGCAGGTGGCCAACCCGGTGGCGTGCAAGGTCGGACCCACGACCCGGCCGGAGGACCTGCTCGCCCTGTGCGCCCGCCTCGACCCGGGCCGCGAGCCCGGCCGCCTCACCCTCATCGCCCGCATGGGCGCCGGGGCGGTCGCGACCGCGCTGCCGCCGCTCGTCGCGGCCGTACGCGAGGCCGGTCACCGCGTCGTCTGGCTGAGCGATCCCATGCACGGCAACACCGCCACCTCGCCCGCCGGGACGAAGGTCCGCCCGGTGACCGCGATCGTCGCCGAGGTCCGCGGCTTCCTGAAGGCGGTCACCGAGGCCGGCGGAACGCCCGCCGGCCTGCACCTGGAGACGACCCCGCACGACGTCACCGAATGCGTCTGGGGAGACGACCTCTCGGGAGTGGACGCCGCCCACGGCGCCCGCGGACCGTCCCGCCCCCTCCTGTCCTCCCACTGCGACCCCCGCCTCAACCCGGCGCAGGCCGTGGAAGTGGCCCGCGTGTGGGCGAACCCGCCCGCATGAGATTCCGGCACCCGCGGCAGGCCCGGCAGCCCGCTGGGCAAGCCCCCCGCGTGTGCCACCCCCTAGGAAAGGAACACACCACCATGACCGAGACCGTCATCCGCGCCGAGGACGGCGCGGCCTTCATGATCAACGTCTTCGACGTCGCCCCCGAGAACCAGAAGGAACTCGCCGAGCTGATGAGCGAGTGCGCCGACAAGTACATCCGGCACCACACGGGATGCCTCTCGGTGAACCTCCTCACCAGCAATGACGGCAAGCGGCTCCTCTACATCGCGCAGTGGCGCAGCAAGGCCGACATCAAGGCGGCGCTGAGCGACCCCGACATCCAGGCCGTCCGGGAGCGCGCGGCGGAGCTTGCCAAGCCCGACGCGCACGCCTACACGGTCTACGCGCTGCACCACCCGGAGAGCTGAGACGCCGGAGCCCTCCAGCCGGAGCCGCCAGCCGGGCCCTTCGACCGGAGCCCTCCAACCGGAGCCTCCAGCCGGGCCCTTCAACCGGAGCCCTCCAGCCGGAGCCGCGAACCGGGCCCTTCAACCGGAGCCCTCCAGCCGGAGCCGCCGCGCGGGCCGCCGACCGTATCCACGGCCGGCGGCCCGCGCGCGACGGCCTGATCCGGCGTCCCACCGGGCGCCGCCCCCGCCCGTCCCGCCCCTCCCGCCCCTCCCGCCCCACCCCGTCCGAGCCGGTAGCCGCCGCAACCCGAGGGAGCACTGTGTCCCGTCGTCTGTTCACTTCCGAGTCCGTGACCGAGGGCCACCCCGACAAGATCGCCGACCAGATCAGCGACACCATTCTCGATGCGCTGCTCCGCAGCGACCCGGCCTCCCGGGTCGCCGTGGAAACCCTGATCACCACCGGCCAGGTCCATGTGGCCGGCGAGGTCACGACCACGGCGTACGCGCCGATCGCGCAACTGGTCCGCGACAAGATCCTCGAGATCGGCTACGACTCGTCCGCGAAGGGCTTCGACGGCGCCTCGTGCGGGGTCTCGGTCTCCATCGGAGCGCAGTCGCCCGACATCGCCCTCGGCATCGACGTGAAGGACGGCCGGGCCGATGACCTGGACGGCCAGGGCGCGGGCGACCAGGGCCTCATGTTCGGCTACGCCTGCGACGAGACACCGCAGTTGATGCCGTTGCCGATCCAGCTCGCCCACCGGCTGTCGGGCAGGCTGACGCAGGTGCGCAAGGACGGCACCGTGCCCTACCTGCGGCCCGACGGCAAGACGCAGGTCACCATCGAGTACCGGGAGGGCCGCCCGTCCCGGCTCGACACCGTCGTCGTCTCCAGCCAGCACGCGGCCGGCGTCGATCTCGACGGGCTCCTCTCCCCCGACGTACGCCACCATGTCGTGGAGCCGGTCCTGGCGGAGCTCGCCGCACAGGGCACGAAGCTGGAGACCGACCACTACCGGCTGCTGGTCAACCCGACCGGCCGCTTCGAGATCGGCGGGCCGATGGGCGACGCCGGACTGACCGGCCGCAAGATCATCATCGACACGTACGGCGGCATGGCACGCCACGGCGGCGGCGCCTTCTCCGGCAAGGACCCCTCGAAGGTGGACCGTTCCGCCGCGTACGCCATGCGCTGGGTCGCCAAGAACGTCGTCGCCGCCGGACTCGCCACACGCTGCGAGGTACAGGTCGCGTACGCGATAGGCAGGGCCGAACCGGTCGGGCTCTTCGTCGAGACCTTCGGCACGGCCGCGGTGGACGAGAGCAGGATCGGCGCCGCCATCGGCGACGTCTTCGACCTGCGCCCGGCCGCCATCATCCGCGATCTCGACCTGCTGCGCCCGGTCTACGCGCAGACCGCCGCGTACGGGCACTTCGGCCGCGAACTGCCCGACTTCACCTGGGAACGGACGGACCGGACGGACGCCCTGCGCACGGCTGCGGGGCTGTGACATGCGGATCGCCGTCACCGGCTCCATCGCCACCGACCACCTGATGGTCTTCCCCGGACGCTTCGAGGAGCAGCTCCTGGCCGGCCAACTCGGCCATATCTCGCTGTCGTTCCTCGTCGACACCCTCGACATCCGGCACGGCGGCGTGGCCGCCAACATCGCGTACGGCCTGGCCCGTCTCGGCCACCGGCCGCTACTCGTGGGGGCGGTGGGCCGGGACTTCGAGGCACACCACGCCCATCTCGCCTCGCTGGGCGTCGACATGGCCGCGGTCCGCGTATCGGAGAGCAGGCACACCGCACGGTTCATCTGCACCACCGACGCCTCGGACAACCAGCTCGCCTCGTTCTACGCCGGGGCCATGGCCGAGGCCTCGGCCATCGACCTCGCCGACGTCCTGCGCGGCAACCCCGGGATCGACTTCGTGCACATCGGTGCCGACGACCCCGCCGCGATGTCCCGCCACACGCGGGCCTGCCGCACGCTGGGCATGCCGTTCGCGGCCGACCCCTCACAACAACTGGCCCGGCTGGACGGCCCCACCATCCGCGAACTGGTCCACGGCGCGGAGCTGTTGTTCACCAACGCGTACGAGCGGGCGCTCCTGCTCGACAAGACCGGCTGGCACGAGCGGGACGTCCTGGACCGGGTCGGCACCTGGATCACCACCCGGGGCGCCGAGGGCAGCCGCATCGACCGCCGCGGCGAGCCCACCGTCGAGGTCGAGGCCGTGCCCACCACGAAGGCCGTGGACCCCACGGGTGTCGGTGACGCGTTCCGCGCCGGGTACCTGTCCGCGACCGGCCGCGGGCACGACGCGGTGGGTGCCGCCAGGGCCGGATCCGCCCTGGCCACCCTCGCCCTGCGGAACCTGGGACCGCAGACGTACGAGCCGGACCCCGGCCTGCTGGAGACCGCACCGGCCCCGGCCCGCAGCGGTCCCGGCGCGGCGGCGCCGGTCGCGGGAGCAGCGCGATGACCACCGCCCCGGCGGCCGTTGCCCGTCCACCCGTCGTCGCATCGCCCGGGGCCCGGCCGTCCGTGGCGGAGATCCTGGCGGCCGGAGTGCGCTCGTACTCCTTCGAGTTCTTCCCGCCCCGTACGGAGAAGGGCGAGCGCCTCCTGTGGGAGGCGTTACGCCGCGTCGAGGCGGTGCACCCCTCGTTCGTCTCGGTCACATACGGCGCGGGCGGCTCCTCGCGCGCCCGCACCGTCCACGTCACCCGGCGCATCGCGGAGGAGACCACGCTCCGGCCGGTCGCCCACCTCACCGCCGTCGGCCACGACGTGGCCGAGCTCCGCCGGATCATCGGCGCTTACGCCGACGCCGGCATCCGGGACATCCTCGCCCTGCGCGGTGACCCTCCCGGTGACCCGCGCGGGACCTGGACACCGCACCCGCGGGGACTCCGGCACGCCGCCGACCTGGTGCGGCTGATCCGTACCTGCGGCGACTTCTCCATCGGGGTGGCGGCCTTCCCGGAGCGCCACCCCCGCTCCGGGAGCTGGGACGACGACATCCGGCACTTCACCGCGAAGTGCCGGGCAGGCGCCGACTACGCCCTCACGCAGATGTTCTTCCGCGCCGAGGACTACCTCCGCCTGCGCGACCGGCTCCTGGCCGCGGGCTGCGACACCCCGGTCATCCCGGCGATCATGCCCGCCACCGACGTACGCCAGATCCGCCGGTTCGCCGAACTCAGCGACGCCACGTTCCCCGACGACCTCGCCGCCCGCCTGGACGCGGCCCGCCACGATCCCGCCCTGGCCCACCGCATAGGGGTGGACCACGCCACCGGCCTCGCCCAGACCCTCCTGGAAGCGGAGGCGCCGGGGCTGCACTACATCACCCTCAACCACTCCACGGCCGCTCTGGACATCCACGGCCGACTGCGCCTGCCCGGCGCGCCGCAACCTCACACCCCTCCCGGCTGATCGATCGAACCAGCGCCGGGCGCAGGGTCAGCCATCGGCGCAACGCGAAGATCCCGCCCGATCTTTCGATCGGACGGGATCTCGTCACCATTCCTGAGCTGACTCAAGAACAGTCGCAGGTGGACCTGTGGGGATTTGAACCCCAGACCCCCTCGATGCGAACGAGGTGCGCTACCAGACTGCGCCACAGGCCCTTGCAACGAGTGAAACTTTAGCACCCCGACCGGGGTGCTCGGAAATCCATTCCGTGCTGGTCAGCCGAGTCGGCGTCGCAGCGGGCGGAGTGGCCGTCTCACTCGTTGGCCGCGCGGGGCCGGTCGTCCTCGTCGTACTGGTCGAAGAGCGGGGTCCGGCCCCGGTCGCGGGCGCGGCGGGACTGGGCGGAGCGCTGGCGGGGCGCCGGGTCCACCGGGGGTGCCGCGGGCTGCGGGGTGGCCGGCTGGGCGGGTTCGGCGGCGGAGGAGCGGGCCGCGCTCCAGGTCTCCGGGTTGCCGACCTCGATGCCGCCCGTGGCACGCGGGGCGACCGGGGCCGTGACGTAGGTCGGCAGCGGGACCGGAACGGGCTCCCAGCTGTCGCCCTGGACCCGGCCGCGCTCGCGCTGCTGGTCGACCCACTCCGCGTGGTCCGTCTGCTCGACCAGGGCGCGGCGGCCCGCCTCCTGCGGCGAGACCGTGGGCTCGGGCGCGGGGTGGCGGGCTTCGGGGTCCTCGTCGGCGTCGGCGGGGGCCGTCGCGGCCGGCTGGTGCCGGCGGGGGCGGCTCTCGCGGAGCCGCTGCGCGGCGACCTCCGCCCGGCGCCGGTCCATGGTGAAGGCGAACCTGCGACGCTCCTGCGCGCGCAGATGCACGATGTACGTGCTCAGCAGCACGGCGGGGACCGCGGGCGCCCAGAGGAAGCGAAGGCCTCCCACCGCCGCGACGACCGCGCCGAGAGTGAAGCCGAGGAAGAGGACCACGGTGGTGCGTCGGCGGCGCGCGAGGACCTGGAGGCGCTGCGCACGCCGGGCGCGCTCCGCGTCGATTCCACCGGGGCGCGGGCGCCGGGCGGAGGCGGGTGCGGAGGCGGCGGAATCGAGGGAGGGCTCGGGGCGGTCGCGCGCCGGGCGCTTCTGCGCCGCGCGCTCCTGGGCGGAGTGCTCCGGCGTACGAGCCGGGTCGTGGACCCGGGCCTCGGTGTGCGCCGGAGGCGCGGAAAAGGCCCGGACGTCGACGGAATCCATTCGGTCCGTGACTTCGTCCGGGTCGGCGTCGGGCGCCGCCTCCTCGTCGGTGCGCTCCCGCAGCTCCTTGGCGTACCGGCGCTCCATCGCCGCCCGTCCGGACAGCAGCCGGATGGCGGTGCTGAAGCGTTCCGTCGGACGGGCTTCGTTGAGCTCGTCCTGCCTGCGGAGCCACATCGGTACCAAGTAGGCGGCCCAGGCCCCGACAATGACTGCGTAGATGAGGCCGCTGCTGCTCACATCTCACACCGTAGAGGGGTTTGCGTGGAGGCATCCGCCAATTGGCACGGTGTGTCGCACGATCCGGCTGATATCACGGACTTTTTTTGTGATTGTTCGGATCAACAGTCGGTGTTTGCGCGTTCGTTAGCGGTCGCCGCCCGATCAATTTCGAACAGATATTTCATTCCTAGCGGTACTCCGGCCGCTCGGGGCGCTCCGGACGCGACCGGCGCCACCTCCGGAGCAGGCCGTCGGGCACCTCCTCCGCGGTGAGCGCGTAGATCAGGTGGTCCCGCCAGGCGCCGTCGATGTGCAGATAGCGGGGCCGGATCCCCTCCTCGCGGAATCCGAGTTTCTCCACGACCCGCCGGCTGGGCCCGTTCTCGGGGCGAATGCACACCTCGATGCGGTGGAGTCCGACCACCCGGAAACAATGGTCGACGGCGAGGGCGACCGCGGTCGGCATCACACCCCGGCCCGCCACCTCCTGGTCCACCCAGTAGCCGACGTGGCCCGAGCACATCGAGCCCCAGGTGATCCCGGCCACGGTCAACTGACCGACCAGGCGGCCCTCGTACTCGATGGCGAACGGCAGCATCCGGCCGGCGTTGGCCTCCGAACGCAGATGGCGGACCATCTGGCGGTACGTGGGGCGCTGGGCGACCGGTCCGCCGGGCGCGGGCGGGGGCACGGTCGCCTCCCAGGGGCGCAGCCAGTCCCGGTTGCGCCGGTTGACCTCGCGCCACATGCGCTGGTCGCGCATCTTTATCGGCCGGAGGGTGACGTCGCCGTCCACCAGGATCACCGGCCAGGTCGGGACGTTCAGCTCGGGCTCCCCGGTCGGGGGTGATCGCCGCCGCGGAGCTGGTCGACGGCGTGCACCAGGAGTCGGCTCAGGACCGCGAGTCCGTCACGCACCCCGCCGGTGGAGCCTGGCAGGTTGACGATGAGCGTACGTCCGGCCACCCCGGCCACCCCGCGTGACAGCGCGGCCGTGGGGACCTTGTCACGGCCCTCCGCGCGGATCGCCTCCGGAATGCCGGGGACCTCGTGGTCCAGGACGGCGAGAGTGGCCTCGGGGGTGCGGTCGGTGGGCGAGATGCCCGTACCGCCGGTGGTCACGATGACGTCGTACGCGGCGGCCACCCCGTCCCGCAGCGCCTGCTGGACCGGGTCGCCGTCGGGCACGACCCGCGGCCCGTCGACGGTGAGGCCGAGCCCGGACAGCGCCTCGGCGATCAGCGGTCCGCCCTTGTCCTCGTAGACCCCGGCGGAGGCCCGGTTCGAGGCGGTCACCACGAGGGCGCGGTAGCCACGATCCGGCTGCGGGGCGCTCATGCGTCGGCCCCGCCGGGCACGGTGCGCCGGTAGTCGCCGGACTTGCCGCCCGACTTCGCCTCGACCCGGACGTCCGTGATGACCGCGGACTTGTCGACGGCCTTGATCATGTCGACGACGGTGAGCGCGGCGACCGAGACCGCGGTCAGGGCCTCCATCTCCACACCCGTGCGGTCCGTCGTCTTCACGGTGGCGGTGATCTCCACCGCGTCGTCGGCGACGGCCAGATCGACCGTGACGCCGGACACGGCGAGGGGATGGCAGAGCGGGATCAGGTCCGGGGTGCGCTTGGCGCCCATGATCCCGGCGATGCGCGCGGTGGCGAGGGCGTCGCCCTTGGGGACCCCCTCGCCCCGGAGCAGCTCGATGACACGCGGCGAGACGAGGACCCGGCCACTGGCGCGGGCGACGCGCGCGGTGACGTCCTTCGCGGAGACGTCGACCATGCGGGCGGCCCCCGCTTCGTCGATGTGCGTCAGCCTGTTCTGCGTACTCAACTAACTCCGCCTAGCGGTAGGGCGCCGGTTGCCCCGGTGCTGCACCGGGGTGCAGGTCCGGGGTCCGGGGGGTGTCCCCCGGAAGGCACAGCGGCAGATACCGTACCGCCACCGGGCGCCGGTCAGCGGAGCAGGATCACCTCGGTGTCCGCGCCGGGCTCCGCGGAGGTGACGTCCTCGGGCAGCACGATCAGCGCGTCCGCCTGGGCGAGAGCCGCGATGAGATGGGATCCGGAGCCGCCGACAGGGGTGACGGTGCCCGCTTCCGCGTCGTACGTCCCGCGCAGGAACTGCCGCTTTCCGGACGGCGAGGACAGGGGCTTGTCGGTGACCAGCGAGGCCCTGACGGTCGGGCGGTTCACGTCGGGCAGGCCCATCAGGGTGCGGATCGCCGGTCGTACGAACAGTTCGAAGGAGACGTAGCTGGAGACCGGGTTGCCCGGGAGCGCCAGGAGCGGGGTGTGGTCCGGGCCGATGGAGCCGAAGCCCTGGGGCTTGCCCGGCTGCATGGCGAGCTTGCGGAAGTCGACGCCGCCGCCGGGCTCGTCCTCGTCGCCGACGGAGGACAGGGCCTCCTTGACCACGTCGTACGCGCCCACGCTGACGCCGCCGGTGGTGACGACGATGTCCGCGCGGATCAGCTGGTCCTCGATCGTGGCCCGGAGCGTCTCGGCGTCGTCGGAGACGGCGCCGACCCGGTAGGCGATCGCTCCGGCCTCGCGCGCGGCGGCCGTCAGCGCGAAGCTGTTCGAGTCGTAGATCTGGCCGCCGGTCAGTTCCACGCCGGGCTGGACCAGTTCGCTGCCGGTGGAGATGACGACGACGCGCGGCCGGGGCCGCACCTTGACCGTCGACCGGCCGATCGCGGCGAGCAGGCCGATCTGGGGCGGCCCGATCACCGACCCCGCGCGCAGCGCGAGGTCGCCCGGCCGTACGTCGCTGCCGCGGGCCCGGACGTGGGCGCGGGCCCCGGCCGGGCGGTGGACGCGGACCTCGCCCGCCGCACCCTCGGGGGCGTCGCTGTGGGCGCGCATCGTGGCGGCGGGGCCCTCGCCCGTGCCGCCGTCGGTCCACTCCACCGGGACCACGGCCTCGGCGCCGGCCGGGAGCGGGGCGCCCGTCATGATGCGGGCGGCCTCCCCCGGCCCCACGCGCTGGTCGCCGCTCAGTCCGGCGTCGCCCGCCGCGACGTCCCCGATGACGGTGAGGACGGCGGGGAACTCCTCGGTGGCGCCCTCCACATCGGCCACGCGGACCGCGTAGCCGTCCATCGAGCTGTTGTCGAAGGGCGGCAGGGCGATCTCCACCACGACGTCCTCGACCAGGACACAGCCCTGGGCCTCGGGCAGTTGCAGCTCGATGGGTTCGAGCGGCCTCACCGCGGCGAGGATGTCTTCCAGGTGCTCGTCCACCGACCAGATCGTGCTGCTCAAGGTGCTACATCTCCTCGGTGACGTAACTGCGGAGCCAGGTCCGGAAGTCCGGGCCCAGGTCTTCACGTTCGCACGCGAGTCTGACAATGGCACGGAGGTAGTCGCTCCGGTCACCGGTGTCATAGCGGCGGCCCTTGAAGACGACGCCGTGCACCGGGCCGCCCGCCTTCTCGTCCTCGGCGAGGAGCTGGAGGGCGTCGGTCAGCTGGATCTCGTCGCCGCGGCCCGGCTCGGTCCTGCGCAGTATGCCGAAGACCGCGGGGTCCAGGACGTAGCGGCCGATGATGGCGAGATTGCTGGGCGCCTCGGCCGGTTCGGGCTTCTCGACCAGGCCGGTGATCCGCATCACGTCGGCCTCGGCGGTCGGCTCGACGGCCGCGCAGCCGTACTGGTGGATCAGTTCGGGCGGGACCTCCATGAGCGCGATGACGCTGCCGCCCTCGCGCTCCTGGATCTCCACCATCCGGGACAGCAGCGGATCACGCGGGTCGATCAGGTCGTCGCCCAGCAGGACCGCGAACGGCTCGTCGCCGACGTGCGGTTCCGCGCACAGCACCGCGTGGCCGAGGCCTCTCGGGTCGCCCTGGCGGACGTAGTGCATGGTGGCGAGATCGCTCGACTCCTGGACCTTGCGCAGCCGTTCCGCGTCGCCCTTGCGGGTCAGCGCGGACTCCAGCTCGTAATTGCGGTCGAAGTGGTCTTCCAGGGGACGCTTGTTGCGTCCGGTGATCATCAGGACGTCGGAGAGTCCGGCGGCGACCGCCTCCTCGACGACGTACTGGATGGCAGGCTTGTCGACGACAGGCAGCATCTCTTTGGGAGTGGCTTTGGTGGCCGGCAGGAAGCGGGTGCCGAGGCCCGCCGCCGGGATGACAGCCTTGCTGATCCCGTGGTTCGACTGAGTCATGCGCAGAACCTTAACGGTCACGCATGGGCGGAAGATGAGGCTCCGGTTAACTTTGTACTCAAATATGACGGTACAAGAGATCTATGGGTGCCCCGTTGAACACCGACATGTCCGCAAAGACACTACTGAGGCGTGAACTGCTCGCCGCACGACGTCTTCTGACCGGTGAGGCCGTCGAGCGGGCCGCCACGGCTCTGGCCCGTCGCGCACTCGAACTCCCGGAGGTCGCGGGCGCCCGCACCGTCGCCGCGTACGTCTCGGTGGGGAGCGAACCGGGGACCCGCGCCCTGCTGGACGTGCTGCGCGCGCGGGGCGTTCGCGTCCTGCTGCCGGTGCTCCTGGCGGACAACGACCTGGACTGGGCGCCGTACGAGGGAGCGGAGAGCCTCAGGAAGGCCGGGCGCGGGCTGCTGGAGCCGGCCGGGACACCGCTCGGCCCCGACGCCGTCCTGGCCGCCGACGTGGTGCTGCTGCCGGGCCTCGCCGTGGACGGCCGCGGAATGCGGCTCGGCCGCGGCGGCGGAAGCTACGACCGGGTGCTGGCCCGTCTCTCGGCGGCCGGGGCGCACCCCGCTCTGATCGTCCTGCTGTACGACGACGAGGTGACCGCGCGGGTCCCGGAGGAACCGCACGACCACCCCGTGGACGCCGTCGTGACACCGGCCGGCCCGCGCCGCTTCGCCGACGGCTGAAGGCTGCGGACACCGGCCGGGCCGCGGGGCTCCGGAGCAAGCCCCCGGAGCCCCGCGGCCCGCCCCTACGGTTTCAGCGTCAGCGTGTCCTTCGTCGCCCCGGCCACCGCGTTCGTCCCGAAGGACCAGTCGAGCAGTTCGCCGTTGACCCACTTGTCGGTCTGGTCGGTGTAGTGCGCGCTGAACGCGTGCCCGGAGGCGCCGGTGAGGTTGATCCAGCGGGACTTGTCCCAGTCCCCCACGTTGACGACCATCCGCATCGACGGGACCCAGACGACCTCGTAGCCGCCGGCCGCGTTCCAGCCGGTGGCGTTCACCGCGGCCTCGCCGCCGCCGAGGTTCCAGGGGCCGCGGTTGAGCGCCCGCTGGAGCAGTCCGGGACCTTCGGTGCCGAGGGTCTGGTTCTTCAGGGTCAGCTGGTGCAGCCGGCCCCAGCTCCACGTGGTGATGTCCTTGCCGAGCTTGGCGGTCAGCTCCCAGCGAGCGTCCTCCATGGCGCGGGCGAAGAGCTCCTCGCGGTTGTCGGTCGCCCGGTCCTTGCGGTTCGCGGGCGCCTTCCACCAGGCGCTGTCCGGCTTGTCCATGAGGTTGGCGACCACCTGGTACCAGCGGTCACCGCCGTCCGGCTGCGCCGAGTCGGCGTCGCGCTGGCCGCATTCGCGTACCAGCCGGTCCTGCTCGTCGACCGGACCCGAGCTCTTGGCCGGGGGCACGTTCAGGCACTCGCCCTCGACGCGCATCTCCTTGGGCAGCTTGTCACCGAAGGCCAGCTTGAGGATGTTGCGCCAGACCGCGTTGAAGTACGCGGCGGCCGCCGAGTCGGCCTCCTGGGTGTAGTCCCAGCCCTCCAGCAGCTTCTGCGCCTCGCGGATGTCCTTGTCCGAGATGTTGATCTTCATCAGCTCGGGCACCAGCAGCGCGGCGATCTCGCTGGTGTTGTCCATCTGCATCTTCTGCATGTCCTCGGTCGAGATCTTCCCGCCGCCCTTGATCTTCGACTCGATGAGGTCGTTGATCCGCTGACTGCGGCTGCCGTAGCCCCAGTCCTTGGTGAGCAGGTGCTCGTACTTGTCCTCGTCGATCACGGCCTGGTTGGCGGTGACGATGTAGCCGCGCGCCGGGTCGTACTCGTAGGGCAGCTCGTCGAACGGGATCGGGTCCTTCTTCCAGCCGTACGACGAGGACCAGCCGGGGCTGGGCATCGTGCCGTCACCGGACTTGCGGACCGGGATCTTCCCCGGCGCCTGGTAGCCGATGTGGCCCTCGGTGTCGGCGTAGATGAGGTTCTGCGAGGGAACCTCGAAGTGCTGGGCCGCGGCGCGGAAGGAGGTGAAGTCCTTGGCCCGGTTCAGCTCGAAGACGGCGTCCATGGAGTGACCCGGCTCCAGCGCGGTCCACTTCAGGGCCACTCCGTAGCCGTCCGCCCGGTCGGGGGCGGCATTGCTGACGGGGGCCTTCTGGCCGACCTTCTCCAGCTCGCCGCTGCGGTCGGAGACCAGCGGGCCGTTGTTGGTCTCGCGCACGGTGATGTGCCGGCTGTCGCCGCCCGCGACCTTGATGGTCTCCTCGCGGACGGTGAAGGGCTTCACCTTGCCGTCGTACAGGTAGCCGTCGCCCGAGACCTTCTCCAGGAAGAGGTCGGTGACGTCGGCGCCGAGGTTGGTGAAGCCCCAGGCGATGTCCTGGTTGTGGCCGATGATCACACCGGGCATACCGGAGAACGTGTAGCCGGCGGTGTCGTACTTGCAGGTCGCCGAGACGGCGCGGCAGTGCAGCCCCATCTGGTACCAGAGCGAGGGAAGCTGCGGCGCCAGGTGCGGGTCGTTGGCGAGCAGCGGCTTGCCGGTGGTCGTGTACTTGCCCGCGACGACCCAGGAGTTCGACCCGATGCCGTTGCCGTTGGGGCCCAGCAGCGCGGGGATCTCGTCAAGGGTGTCGGAGAGCGCGCCGAGCTGGGAGGTGAGGCCCTCGGTTGCGCCCTCGGCCGTCGCCGAGCCGATGCCGTCCGACGGTGTCGCCTCCGGGTCGAACTTCCCGGTGGCCGGGGAGATCCCGCCCTCGCTGACGATCGGCTTGTGCTTGTCGTACGGGTAGGCCGGGTACAGGTCCTCGATCTGGTCCGCGTCGAGCCGGCTGGTCATCAGCGAACGGTCGATCTCGTCCTGCATGTTGCCGCGGAGGTCCCAGGCCATGGCCTTCAGCCAGGCGACCGAGTCGACCGGGGTCCACTCGGTGGGCTTGTAGTCGTTGGTGAAGCCGAGGGCCGCGTACTCGACGGAGATGTCCTTGCCGTCGCGGCCCTTGAGGTAGGCGTTCACGCCGTCCGCGTACGACTGGAGGTTCTTCTTCGTCTCGTCCGACAGGACGGTGTCGTACTCCTCCTGCGCGACCTTGCGCCAGCCCAGCGTGCGAAGGAAGGAGTCGGTCTCGACCTGGCCGGAGCCGAACATCTCGGAGAGCCGGCCGGCCGTCATGTGGCGGCGGACGTCCATCTCCCAGAAGCGGTCCTGCGCCTGGACGAACCCCTGGGCGCGGAACAGGTCGGCGTCGGAGTCCGCGTAGATCTGCGGGATTCCGTAGCTGTCGCGCTTGACCTCGACGTTGCTGTCGAGTCCGGCGAGCTGGATCGTCCCGTTGGTCTGCGGGTACGAGGCTCGCACAGTGGATACGGACCAGTACGTTCCGTAACCGATACCCGCGACGAGCGCCAGCACCAGGACGATCACGATCAGGCGGGCGCGTCGCCCCTTCTTCTTGCGCGGCCCGCCGCCGGCGGAACCGGTGGAGCCGGAAGAGGCGGTTGTGTTGGCGGGCATCGCTGTCCTTCGAGGGGCAGGGTGGTCCTGGGAGTGCAGGAGCAACCATAGGCGCAGCGTCGAGGCCGGTCCGACGCGGTATGGGGATCGTTCGAATTGCGTAGCGATCGCACGAACACTCGAAGGCATCAAGAAAACGTTAAAGATTAGGTAAGGTAACGAAGTACCACCGTGCTACCGGAAGTCGATCCGGCAGGCGTACGCAGGGAAGGACCGGCCACTGACTGTCCACGCGCTCAACGAACTCCTGCTCGTCTGCTCGCTTGTCCTGCTCGTCGCGGTGGCGGCGGTACGCATCTCGTCGCGCAGCGGGCTCCCCAGCCTGCTCCTGTATCTCGGCATCGGGATCGCCATGGGGCAGGACGGGTTCTTCGACGTCAAGTTCGACAACGCCGAACTGACGCAGGTGATCGGCTACGCGGCCCTGGTCGTGATCCTCGCCGAGGGCGGCCTCGGCACGAAGTGGAAAGAGATCAAACCCGCGCTGCCCGCGGCCGTCGTCCTCTCGCTCGTCGGCGTCGGCGTGAGCGTGGGCGTGACCGCGGCCGGAGCGCACTACCTGGTCGGCCTGGAATGGCGGCAGGCGCTGATCATCGGCGCGGTCGTCTCCTCCACGGACGCCGCCGCCGTCTTCTCCGTCCTGCGCAAGGTGCCGCTGCCCGCCCGGATCACCGGCGTCCTGGAGGCCGAATCCGGCTTCAACGACGCCCCCGTGGTGATCCTCGTCGTGGCCTTCTCGACCGTGGGACCGGTCGACCACTGGTACGTGCTGGTCGGCGAGATAGCCCTGGAGCTGGCGATCGGCGCCGCGATCGGCATCGCGGTCGGCTGGCTCGGCTCGTACGGACTGAGGCATGTGGCCCTGCCCGCCTCGGGGCTCTACCCGATCGCCGTGATGGCCATCGCGGTGTCCGCGTACGCGGCGGGCGCGATGCTCCACGGAAGCGGATTCCTCGCCGTCTACCTCGCCGCGATGATCCTCGGCAACGCCAAGCTGCCGCACTGGCCCGCCACCCGCGGCTTCGCCGACGGGCTCGGCTGGCTGGCCCAGATCGGCATGTTCGTCCTGCTCGGGCTGCTGGTCACCCCGCACGACCTGATCGACGACTTCTGGCCCGCCGTCGTGGTGGGACTGGTGCTGACCGTGGTGGCCCGCCCGCTGGAGGTCTTCATCTCGCTGGCGCCCTTCCGGCTGCCGTGGCAGGAGAAGGCCCTCATGTCCTGGGCCGGCCTGCGCGGCGCGGTGCCCATCATCCTGGCGACCATTCCCATGGTGTCCGGAATCGAGGGCTCCACCCGGGTCTTCAACATCGTCTTCGTCCTCGTCGTCGTCTACACCCTCATCCAGGGACCGACGCTGCCCTGGCTCGCGAAGGCCCTCAAGATCGCCGACGACCCGTCCGAGGCGGCCGACCTGGGCATCGAGTCGGCACCCCTGGAACGGCTGCGCGGTCATCTGCTCTCGGTCGCCATCCCCGCCAAGTCGAAGATGCACGGCGTCGAGGTCGGCGAACTGCGGCTGCCCGCCGGAGCGGCGGTGACGCTGATCGTCCGGGACGGCAAGAGCTTCGTGCCCGCACCCTCGACCGTGCTGCGCCGCGGCGACGAACTGCTGGTCGTGACGACCGACCCCGTACGCGACGCGACGGAGGCCCGGCTGCGCGCGATCGGCGAGGGCGGCAAGCTGGCCGGCTGGCTGGGAACCGGCGGGAACGCCGCGGACGAGACCCTCGCCGGACCGAACGTGGCCAACGCGCTCAAAGCGGTGAAGAAGCTGGGCAGGACGGACGACCATCGGAAGCACGACGGCCGGACCTCCCGGGATGCCAAGGCGCACCACTGAGGACACACCCGCGTTCACAGGTCAAAAGGGTCGAGTTGGACACAATCACAGGTGCTCCAGGGCTTTTGCCTGTAGCATAAAGAAAACCTAGATCGACCTATTTGATCCACCAACTCTGCCTGACGCAGAGCTGGCGCGACCGTATGGCGGTCGTGGCGTCCTCCGCCTTCTGCGAGCGCCCGGCATCTACCGCAGTTCCGCGCGAAGAGGACAGCTCTCGGCAGCTCCTGACCGGGTCGGCACACACGCGTGCCTGCCGGTACTACAGGGGCACGGCCACCAGGCGGCAGAAAGGCAAGGACCGTGGCATCCACGGTCTCCGACCGCCCCGGATACGGGCAGTTGCTGCGCACTCCGGGTGCGTGGACCTTCCTCCTGCCGGGCTTCGCCGCACGGCAGCCCTTCGCGATGCTGACCATCGGCATCGTCCTGCTCGTCCAGCACACCACCGGTTCGTACGGCAGCGCCGGCGCCGTCGCCGCCGTGACCGGGGTCTCCATGGCCCTGTTCGCTCCGCAGACCGGCAAGCTCGCCGACCGCTTCGGGCAGCGCGCCGTGCTGCTGCCCGGCGTCCTCGTGCACACGGCGTCCGTCTCGGGCCTGACCGCGCTGGCGCTGGCGGGCGCCCCGATGTGGGCGCTGTTCGCCGCGGCCGTTCCGACGGGTGCCTCCGTCCCGCAGATCGGACCGATGGTCCGGGCCCGCTGGGCCGCCGTGCTCGGGGCGGCACCGGGCCGGGAGGCGTCGCCGCTCATGTCGACCGCGGCGGCCTTCGAATCGGTGACGGACGAGTTCACCTTCGTCATCGGTCCGGTCCTCGCCACCGCGCTGTGCACCGGAGTGCACCCGGCGGCGGGCCTGATCGCCGAAGCCGCCCTGACCCTGTTCGGCGGCCTGTTCTTCGCCGCGCAGCGTGCCACTCAGCCCTCGGTGCGCACCACCGGCCCCGCCGGTTCGCAGCGGCACGCCTCCGCGCTCTCCATCCCCGGCGTACGCGTGCTCGCCGTGGCATTCCTCGGGATCGGCGCGGTCTTCGGCGGGATGCAGGTCTCGCTGACCGCCTTCGCCGAGGAGATCGGCAGCCCCGGGGCGAACGGTCTGCTGTACGGGATCTTCGCGGCCGGCAACATGCTGGCCGGGATCGCCTGCGGCGCCATCGCCTGGAAGACCGGCCCGCGACGCCGGCTGATCGCCGGATACGCGGCCCTGACCCTCACCGCGTCGGGCCTGTGGGCGGTGCACTCCGTGCCCCTGCTGGCCGGGCTCGGACTGCTGGTCGGCCTCTCCATCGCACCCGCCCTGATCAGCGGCTACACCCTGGTCGAGGCCCTGGTGCCGGGCTCCGCACGGACCGAGGCGTTCACCTGGCTGACGGGTGCGGTCGCACTCGGCCAGGCGGCCGCGGTGACGGTGGCCGGGAGGCTCGCGGACGCCCATGGCGCAAGCACCGGATTCCTGGTGCCGCTGGTGGGCACGGTGCTGGCTCTGGTGACGCTGGTGGCGCTGCGCTCGCGGCTGCTCCCGAGGTCTTCGGGGCGGACCGTGGCACGTGGGATCGGTCACCGCGGACCGGTCACGGTGGACTGATCCAGCGGAATACGTCAGTATGGAGCGTCGTTAGCACTCATCGAGTCAGAGTGCCAGGAGGAACAAGTGCCGACCTATCAGTACCAGTGCACCGAGTGTGGCGAGGGCCTCGAAGCGGTGCAGAAGTTCACCGATGACGCCCTCACGGTGTGCCCGAGCTGCGATGGACGCCTGAAGAAGGTGTTCTCGGCGGTCGGCATCGTGTTCAAGGGTTCCGGTTTCTACCGGAATGACAGCCGCGGATCCTCGTCGAGCAGCACGCCGGCCCCGGCCGCTGCGAAGGCCTCGGGTTCCGGATCGTCGTCCTCGACGGGATCGGACGCGAAGTCGTCGTCCTCGTCGTCGACGTCCTCCTCCGGTTCGTCCGGCTCCTCGACGGCGTCTTCCTCGTCGTCGTCCTCTTCTTCTTCGTCCTCGTCGAGCGGTTCGTCGGCCGCCTGAGGCGCCTGTCCGACCGTCACACCTGGCTTCACCGGGACCCTGCCGATTCACTCGGTGGGGTCCTCGGCGTTTCCCGCCCGGCTGCCTCGCGCGCCGGGCGAACGCCTACTGTGACCGCATGGTGAACGCAGAGATCGGTGTGATCGGCGGTTCGGGGCTGTACTCCTTCCTGGAGGACGTCACCGAGGTACGCGTGGAGACCCCTTACGGAGCGCCGAGCGACTCCGTCTTCCTGGGTGAGATCGGCGGCCGCCGGGTCGCCTTCCTCCCCCGTCACGGCCGCGGCCACCATGTGCCGCCGCACCGCATCAACTACCGCGCCAACCTGTGGGCGCTGCGCTCGGTCGGCGTACGCCAGGTGCTCGGCCCGTGCGCGGTGGGCGGACTGCGGCCGGAGTACGGGCCGGGGACGCTGCTCGTCCCGGACCAGCTGGTCGACCGTACGAAGACCCGTGTCCAGACGTTCTACGACGGGGAGACCCGGCCGGACGGAGTGGCGCCGAAGGTGGTGCACCTGGGCTTCGCGGACCCGTACTGCCCCGAGGGGCGCAAGGCCGCCCTCGCGGCGGCTCGCGGACGGGACTGGGAAGCGGTGGACGGCGGGACGCTCGTGGTCGTCGAGGGGCCGCGGTTCTCGACCCGTGCGGAGTCGCGCTGGCATGCGGCGATGGGCTGGTCGGTGGTCGGCATGACCGGTCACCCCGAGGCCGTTCTCGCCCGTGAGCTGGGCCTCTGCTACACGACGATGACACTGGTGACGGACCTGGACGCGGGCGCGGAGGCCGGCGAGGGCGTCTCCCACGAGGAGGTGCTCAAGGTGTTCGCGGCCAATGTCGACCGGTTGCGTTCGGTGCTCTTCGACGCGGTGGCCGCGCTGCCGGCGGAAGCGGACCGGAGCTGTCCGTGCGCGCACGCGCTGGACGGGATCGAGACGGGGATCGAGCTGCCGTAGGCGCTCGGCGCCTGGGGTCGCTCAAAGCGCCTGGGGTCTCGTGAGCGGGTGAGGTTCCTTGAGCGGGTGAGGTCTCGTGAGCGGGTGAGGTCTCGTGAGCGGGCGAGGTCTCGTGAGCGGGCAAGGTCGCTTGAGCGGGTGAGGGAGTTTTCCACATCGTGTGGGCCGTCCACAGGGCTCAGCGGGAATCTCGCGGGTGGTGAATCGTGGGTGCTGTGCGGCCGGTCCTCTCCGGCCGCCGGACCGCTCGATCCGATTCATCTGCACGCGTTCCCCTGTCCCTGAACTCCCCTACCGCAGGCGGTGTTTGGCATGTCTCCGTACGGCTCCCCCTCTCCCCTCTCCACGCCCCCGTCCGCTCCGCCGCCCGGCGGGGTGCCGCCGTTCCCCCCGCTGCGGGTGCGCGGGGGCAGCGGCCGGCGGTTGCGGCGGGCGGTGTGGCGGCAGCGGCGGGCGATGGCCGCAGGGCTGGCCCTGACGGCTGCCGCACTGGCCGCTTCGGGGCTCGGTGGCGGAGCCGGGAGCGGGGACGGGGGCGGAGGCGGGGGCGGGGGCGGGCAGATCAGCGGGCGCGGTGCGGCCGATGCAGCCGGAACCGCCTCGCGCCGGGTGCCGCCGCCGGTCCGTCTGGTCTCCGCGCCCGTCCGGATCGCCGATGCGGAAACCGTCCGGCTGCTGCGCCCGGGAGACCGGGTCGACGTGATCGCGTCCGAAGGCACCGGAGCCGGCTCGCGGGTACTGGCGAAGGGGGCGCGGGTGACCCGGGTGCCGGCGGCGTCCGCCGAGGGCTCCACGGAGAACGGGGCGCTGATCGTGCTCTCCGTGCCGCGGGCGACGGCCACGACGCTGGCCGGTGCGGGAATCTCAGGCGGGTTTGCGGTGATCCTGTGTTGATTCGCACTGACGAACCATCACGTCACCTGACATCAGCCGTGGATGGGGTGGATTCCCCTTGTACTGCCGTAGGTTGCGGAACAGTTTGCTCCTCTTACGGCACATACGAAGGACGGCTCGGGCGTGAGCGAGAAGAAGAAAGTCAGTCTGCTGGAGGGCTTCAAGGCCTTCCTGACGCGCGGCAACGTGATCGATCTGGCGGTGGCCGTCGTCATCGGCGCCGCGTTCACGAACATCGTGAACGCCGTCGTCAAGGGCGTCATCAACCCGCTCGTCGGTGCGTTCGGCACCCAGGATCTGGAGAACTACAGCTCCTGTCTCAAGGGCCCCTGTGTGACGGACCCGAAGACGGGCGAGGCGACCGAGGGCATCCGGATCCTGTGGGGCTCGGTGCTCAGCGCCACCCTCAGCTTCCTGATCACCGCTGCCGTCGTCTACTTCCTGATGGTGCTCCCGATGGCGAAGTACCTCGCCAAGCGGGCTGCCATGCAGGCGGCGAAGGAAGGCGTGCAGGAGACGATGGAGGTGAGCGAGCTGGAGGTCCTGAAGGAGATCCGCGACGCTCTGGTCGCGCAGCGCAGCGGCGGCAGCAGCGGCAGCGGCGGCAGCGGCAGCGGCTCAGTGGAGGGGAACCGCGGCGAGGAGCCGGGGCGGGGCGACCTGACGTAGCGCCGCGGGCCTAGCGGGGGCGGGCTCAGACGTGGTGGGGCGGCTTCTCGTCGAGGAAGCGGGCCAGGTCGGCGGCGCTGCCACCGGAGGGGGCCCGCTCACCCCACCCCCGGTCCGTATCGTCCGCGGACTGCTGGTCCAGCGGATCGTCGAAGATCAGTGCCGGCTTGGGCTTCGGCCGGTCCGGCTCGCTCGGCTTCGAATCGCGCGGTCCGGGGGCGGGGGCGGTACTCATACCTCCCAGGGTACGGCCGCCCTGCGGAGGCGGGGACACCCTGAGCCCGCCTCCGGGCGCGGGCGGGGTGCCCTGCCCGGAGCACCGGCCCGGTCAGCGGTCCTTGGGGTCGAGCCACCAGAGGCCGAGCGCGACGAGGAACGACAGGCAGAGGAATCCGGCCCCCCACCAGGCGGTGCCGGTGTTGCCCTCCATGTATTCGTCGACGATGACCGTGAGCCCCCAGAGCTGCCCGATGACGACGGTCATGGCCAGGGTCAGCCGTGCCGTGAGTTTCGAGGACCGCTCCGGTTCCTGGTCGGTGCCCGCCCCCGGGCCGGGCCCGGTGTGGCGGACGCGCGGGTCGCCGTAGCCGCTGGTGGACCGGATCTGCGGGTAGCGCTCGTGGACGGGCCGGTTGAGTTCGGGCCGTGCGCTGCCCGGGTGGTACTCCGGGTAGTGCGGGCCGGGAGGCTGCTGCGCGTCGCTCATGTCCGCCTGCCGGGGGTCTCGGGCCGGGTGGCTCCGGTACGGGAGCTGCCGGCGGCCTCCGGGGCTTCGGCGCCCCCGCGGACTCCGGGGCAGCCGATCCGGGAGGCGAGGTCCGGGCGGTCGTCGCCGAGCTGGCGGCACAGCCCCTTCTCGATGCTCTCGCCGGAGCGGGTGGTGCCGACGGCCCAGATGCTGCCGTCCGTCTGCTCGGTGAGGACGACCTTGGGCAGCCCGCGGGGCGGCGGGCCGGCGGTGACCTCGCCGGTGCGGGCATCGAAGACGCCCTCGTGACAGGGGCAGTACAGCTCGCCCTCGGAACCCCGGTCCTTCCGCCACAGCACGGCGCAGGCCAGGTGGGTGCAGATCGCCGAATAGCCGACGAGGGTGCCGTCATCGAGCCGGACGGCGACGGCCTTGTCCTCCTCCTCCGGGTAGCTGAAGGCGAGGGACTCCCCGGGCAGCAGCTGGGAGCTGATCCGTTTCGGTGCCGGTGCCTTGTCGTCCTCGGGGTCACCGTGGCGCGGGAGCATGCCGGCCGCGACGCCGAGTCCGCCGACCGCGAGGCCGCCGGAGACGGTGGCGACGATGCGGAGGTAGTCCCGGCGGGTGGTCAGGGAGTCGGCGGCGATCCGGTCGTGGAGGGCCTCGCGCGGGTCCCCGGAGGACGGCTGCCGCGGGTCCCCGGGGGGCGGCTGTTCGGTGACGGTCATCGGCGGACGTCCTTCCCGTTGATCTCCACGACGGGCAGGCCGCCCGGCACCGGCCACTGGACCCGGTCGGCGGGCACGACCATGGCGACTCCGGTGCGGACCTCGGTCTCGCCGAAGACGAAGGTGTCGGCGACCTGGACGCCGGGGCGTTCGGCCTGGAGTTCCTCGACCGTTCCGTAGAAGAGCGCCCCGGTCGGGCAGACGGTGGCGCACATGGGGGCGAGACCGTAGGCGGTGCGGTCGTAGCAGAGGTTGCACTTCATCTGCAGCTTCGCCTGGAGGTCGATCTTCGGTACGCCGAAGGGGCAGGCGTTGACGCAGTTGGCGCAGCCGATGCAGCGGGTGGTGTCCGCCTGCTGCACCACCCCGTCCGCGGTCACCAGGATCGCGTCGGCGGGACAGACCTCGGCACAGGGGGCGACAGGGTCCTCGCAGTGCATGCAGACCGTGGGAAGGGAGGCGACGGACTGGCCCTCGTCGGTGTAGTCGAGGTGGATCATCGACTTGCCGCGGTGGGAGTCGCATTCCCGGCAGGCGGAGACACAGGCCTGGCAGCCGATGCAGCGCCCCGGGTCGATAAAGATCGTTCTGCCCATCATGCGGGCATCAGCTCCTCTCCGAGGTGCCACGGCCCTGCGGGGACGTGGGGGGCAGCGGGTCGGTGCGGGAGACCTGGGTCTCCGGGTAGGCGACGTGGCCCGGCGCGACCGGGGGCGCGGGTACCTCGTCGATCTTCTCGGCGTGCTCGATGCGGCAGGCGCACACCTTGTACTCGGGGATCTTGGAGCGGGGGTCCAGGGCGTCGATGGTCAGCGCGTTGGCGGCGGTGGGGACCGGCCAGTGGTACGGGATGAAGACGGTGTCGGGGCGGATCGCCTCGGTGACCAGGGCGGGGAAGACCTCGCTGCCGCGCCGGGTGACGACGCGGACCGGTTCGCCGTTGCGGAAGCCGTGGGAGGGGTGGACCTCGGCCCAGGGGCGTGGGGTCTGTTCGACGAGGGCGCCCAGGCGGCGGGTCTGATTGCCGGAGAGGAAGTGCGCGACGGTACGGCCGGTGGTGAGGGACATGGGGTGGTCGTCGTCGTACGGGTCCATCGGCAGGTGCCATTCGACGACCTGCATGTGGATCTTGCCGTCGGGGTGGTAGGTCCTGCCGTCCTCGAACAGCCGGGGGGTGCCGGGGTGATCGGTGGAGGGGCAGGGCCAGGCGATTCCGCCGGTCTCCTCCAGGCGTTCGTAGGTGATGCCGTAGTAGTCGTTGACGGTGCCGGCGGAGGCGGTCCGCAGTTCGTCGAAGACCTCGCGGGAGTCGGCGAAGGCGAACTTGTCGCCCGCGCCGAGACGCCTGGCGAGTTCGCACATCACCCAGGTGTCGGTCCGTACGCCGGGGGGCGGGTCCTGGGCCTTGTTGTGCTTGACCACCCGGGCCTCGGCATTGGCCATCACGCCTTCGTCCTCGGCCCAGGTGGTGACGGGGAAGACCACATGCGCGTTGGCCGCTGTCTCGGAGAGGAAGAAGTCGAATTGAGCGTGGAACTCAGCTGTGTCGTATCCCTCCTTGACCACCTTGTAGTTGGGCAGGGAGACGAAGGGGTTGTTGCAGATGCCGATCAGGCCGCGGATCTCGCGGCGCTGCATCTGCCAGACCATTTCCATCATCGAGGTGCCGGCGCGCGGGAGTTCGGACTCCTCGATGCCCCAGATCTCGCAGATCTGCCGGCGGTGCTCGTCGTTCATGATCGAGCGGCCGCCGGGCAGGAGGTCGGACTTCTGACCGTGCTCGCGGCCGCCCTGTCCGTTGCCCTGTCCGGTGATGGTGCCGTAGCCGGAGCCGGGCTTGCCGATGTGTCCGGTGGCGGTGCAGAGGTTGATCACGGTGAGGCAGTTCTCGACGCCCTGCGAGTGGTGCTCGATGCCGCGGGCGTGCCAGGCCATGGCCTTGGGCGCGCGGGCGAAGGTGCGGGCGACCTGGACGACCTGTTCGGCGGGGATTCCGCAGATCTCGGCGGCCCGGGACGGTGGGTACTCCGCGACCTTGGCCTTCACCTCCTCCCAGCCGGTGGCGTGGGCGGCGAGGTACGCCTCGTCGGTGAGGCCCTCCTCGATGATCACGTGGAGCACGGAGTTGAAGAACGCCGCGTCGGTCCCGGGCTTGAGGGCGACATGGATGTCGGCGGTCCGCGCGATGGCCGTCTCGCGCGGGTCGATGACGATCAGGCTGGCGCCGCGGTCCCGGGCGCCCCACACGTACTGGGTCATCACGGGGAAGCACTCGCCGACGTTGGAGCCCGCGATGAGCAGGCAGTCGGTGAGCAGGATGTCGGAGAAGGGGTTGCCGGCCCGGTCGATGCCGAAGGCGAGCTTGTTGGCGCCCGCCGCGCTGACCATGCAGAGCCGGCCGTTGTAGTCGACGTGCCGGGTCTTGAGGGCGACCCGGGCGAACTTGCCGACCAGATAGGTCTTCTCGGAGAAGAGGCTCGCCCCGCCGAGCAGCCCGAAGGCGTCGTTGCCGTAGGTCTGCTGGATGCGCTTGATCTCGGCGACGGTGAAGTCGAGCGCCTCGTCCCAGGAGACCTCCCGGAACTCCTCGTCGCGGGAGCGGCGCATGAGCGGGGCGGTGAGCCGGTCGGGGTGGTTGACCTGCTGGTACGCGTTGATGCCCTTGGGGCACAGGCGCATCCGGTTGATGTCGTGGTTGCGGGGTTCGACGCCGAAGACCTTGCCGCCGCGGTCGACGCGCAGATACATCCCGCACTGCACTCCGCAGAAGCAGCAGTGAGTGGGGACGAGCGTCTCGCCGTTCTGGTCGGCGTGCCACTTGTCGGCGGGGATGCCGCCGGCGTCCCGGAAGGCGCGGGTGCCGGGCGGGGCGAGGGAGGGGTCGAGGGGGACGACCGCACGGGTGTCGGCTGCTCGCGGGTCCGCGGTCACTTGAAGCCCTTCTTCACCTGGGAGAGATAGGCGCTGCCGCGCAGCACCCGCTTGCAGCGCGGGCAGTACTCGGCCCACTCGTCGAAGTCGAGGCTGAGGTCACGCATGGTGCCGCGGAGGTTCTCGACGTACGGGGTGGTGTCGATGGGTTCCTCGCAGCGGCGGCAGCTGAAGACCTCCTGGTCCTGCCGGCCGGTGTACTTGAACAGCTGCATGCCCACGGCGGCGGGGCGCTGGACGATGTGGAAGAACTTCCCGAACGGGATGTAGATGAGGGTGAAGACCACCGAGACCATGTGGAGGATCGCCAGGAACTCGTAGCCGCCGCCGTGCAGGAAGATCGACGAGAAGGTGAGGAGCAGGCCCGTCACGGAGATGACGATCAGCGCGATCAGCGGCACGAGGTCGTAGCCGAACCGCTGGCCGGTGATGGCGCCGCGGTCCTTCATCCGGCGCCACAGGAAGTAGGAGGCGCCGGGAATGACGAGGACGGCGGCGATGTCCAGGCCGTGGAACATCAGCCAGCCGAGGATGTCCAGGGAGTCGAAGCCGATGATCTTGAAGCCCCAGATACGCATCTCGTAACCGGGTCCGGATCCGGTGCCCGAGGTGAAGGTGAACCAGCCCCAGGTCAGCGGGAAGGTGATCAGGGACGCGAGGATGCACCCCCAGAAGATCAGCTGGTGGGCGGCCCAGCGGGCGTGGGAGCGGGCGCCGAGGAACTTCTGGAAGCCGAGGTAGGTGGCGATCATCTTCGGCAGGGCGGTGGGCGCCTTACGGAAGTTCTCGGCCGAGAAGAGGCTCCCCCAGCCCTTCTTGAACAGCCGTCGGGCGCCGGGTGCGGAGACCCAGACCGTGTAGCGGTAGGCGACGCCGAAGGCGAGGAAAACCGTGGCCACGGCGTACGGCAGCAGCGCGGAGTCGAAGTTCTCCAGGAATCTGCTGCCCAGCACGATGGCCACGATCAGCAGGAGGGAGACGATCACACCGGCCGCTGTCGCGCGGGCGGTGACGGACCGGGGGACGGCGGCGCCGGAGCGGGCGGATCCGCCGGCGGGCGGCGGGTCGACGGCCGCGCCGGCGGAACCGGTGGGGTCACCGGGGGCGGGCTGCGCTGCTGCGGCAGAGGCTTCTGGTGGCTCGGTCACCACGTCAGCGTAGGACCGTATGGGGATATTAGTCCTGTTTTATGTCCTTACGGGGTGAGCGCGTCGTGGCTCGTCGGTCTCCGGCGACGAGCCGGACGATCACTCACACGGCGTACAAGCCGTGCGAGGTGAAGATCTTGCGGGCGGCAGCGACCTGCCCGGGAGTGGGTGACGGGGTGCCGGAGAGGGTGAACGGTCTGCCCAGCGCCTGCCACTTCGCCTCGCCGAGCTTGTGGAAGGGGAGGACGTCGACGCGCGAGACGTTGCCGAGGGAGGCGGCGAAGGACGCGACACCGTCGACGTTGGCCGGGTCGTCGGTCAGTCCGGGGACCAGCACGAAGCGGACATGCACCTCCTTGCCGAGAGCGGCGAGGCGGTGGGCGAAGTCCAGGGTGGGCTCCAGCGGCCGGCCCGTGACCTCGCGGTAGGTGGCACGGTCCCAGGACTTGATGTCGAGCAGGACCAGATCGGCGTCGCGCAGCAGTGCGTCGGTGGCGCGCGCACCGAGGAAGCCGGAGGTGTCCAGTGCGGTGTGCAGCCCGAGCTCGTGCTTGTAGCGGTGCAGGAGCTCACCGGCGAAGACGGGCTGGAGCAGGGGTTCGCCGCCGCTGATGGTCGCTCCGCCGCCGGCCGCACGGATGAACGTCGTGTACTTGGCCGCCTCGGCGACCATGTCGTCGGCCGAGGTCCGGGTGCCGCTGCGCATCCGCATGGTGTCGGGGTTGTGGCAGTAGAGGCAGGTCAGCGGGCAGCCGGCCAGGAAGGTGACGAAGCGGGTGCCGGGACCGTCGACACCCGTCGACAGGTCCCACGAGTGGACCGAGCCGGAGACCGCCCGCTGTGTGACCGCGCCCGCCGGAGTGGCGGGGGCGACCGGGGAGGCAGGAGTGTCGGTGAGGTCGAGGAGGACGGCCATGACGGGACCTTCTTCGCGGAGGGTCTGCGGCCGGCTGGGGCCGCCGAGGGGAGCGCGCGACGCCGGGGCCATTACGGGGGGTGGGCACCCGGCGCCGCGCGGTTCAGGGGCTCGGGGGCCGCCGCTTCGGCGGTCCCCGAGCCGGGTTCAGAGTGAGCTGTGGAAGGTGCGGTTGATGACGTCGAGCTGCTGCTCGCGGGTCAGCCGCGTGAAGTTGACCGCGTATCCGGAGAACCCGGACGGTCAGCTGCGGGTAGTTCTCCGGGTGCTCCATGGCGTCCTGGAGGGTGGCCCGGTCGAGGACGTTGACGTTCATGTGGAAGCCGTCGCTCGCCGTGAATCCGTCCAGCACACCGGCGAGGTTGCGGACGCGCTCCTGCGGGGTCCGGCCGAGCGCGTCGGGCGTGATGGTGTGGGTCAGCGAGATGCCGTCCTCCGCGTCGTCGTACGGCAGCTTGGCGACCGAGAGGGCGGAGGCGATGTAACCGTGTTCGTCGCGCCCGTTCATCGGGTTGGCGCCGGGGGCGAACGGGGCGCCGGAACGGCGGCCGTCCGGGGTGTTGCCGGTCTTCTTGCCGTAGACCACGTTGGAGGTGATCGTCAGGACCGACTGGGTGTGCACGGCGTCGCGGTAGGTGGGGTGCTTGCGGATCTTCTCCATGAAGTCGCGGACGATGCCTCGCGCCAGGGCGTCGGCCCGTTCGTCGTTGTTCCCGTACGCCGGGTGGTCGCCCTCGATCTCGTAGTCCGTCGCCAGGCCGGTCTCGTCGCGGATCACCTTCACCCGGGCGTACTTGACGGCGGAGAGCGAGTCGGCGGCGACCGAGAGACCGGCGATGCTCGATCGCGTCGCGCCACAGTCCGCCCCTGAAGCCGTCCCAGGCTCCGCTGTCCGTGGTCGCCTCTGCCGCAGTCGCCGTCATGGCCCGCACCTTCCGCTGTCGTCCGCGCGTCTTCTTCGCCGCTGCGTCCATTGCACTCCCGATCAGCACGTCCGGCGGCCCGCATTGGTCCTCAGCGAAGTGTCGTTGGTCCCGTCGGCAGCCGGCAGGCGGCACGCGTACACCGTCCGAGCTGGGACTTCTTCCGGGACTTTGGACCATCGTTCGCTTGTGAATGCATTCACAAATATTTCGGTCCGTCCTGCTTCCCCTCACCGTCCGGCGGGTACGTTCACGATGCGCGCCCCCGAGAAGAGTCACCCCGAGGAGCACCGGATGACCGGCCAGGACACCCCAGCCCCCGCATCACCGCCTTCACCCGCACCGCACCGGCGGGACGCGCTGACCGATGTCGCCGGGATCCGCGTCGGGCACGCGCGGGTCGCGGGCGAAGGGGCGCTCAGCGGCACCACCGTGGTCCTCGCGCCCGAGGGCGGCGCGGTCGCGGCCGTCGACGTACGCGGCGGCGGACCGGGCACCCGCGAGACGGACGCGCTGGATCCGCGCAATCTGGTGCAGCGCATCGACGCCGTGGTCCTCACCGGCGGCAGCGCGTTCGGCCTGGACGCGGCGTCCGGGGTGATGGCCTGGCTGGAGGAACAGGGGCGCGGCGTGCGGGTCGGCGCCGATCCGTCCCAGGTGGTTCCGGTGGTCCCCGCCGCCTGCGTCTTCGACCTGGGAAGGGGCGGCGACTGGCGGGCCCGCCCGGACGCCTCGACGGGCCGGGCCGCGGTGGAGGACGCGGCGCGCACGGAGGCCGGGGCCGCGGTCGCGGAGGGCTGCGTCGGCGCGGGCACGGGTGCGGTCGCCGGGCAGTTGAAGGGCGGGGTGGGCACGGCGAGCGTCCGGCTGCCGTCCGGGATCACGGTGGCCGCCCTGGCGGTGGTGAACGCGGCGGGCTCCGTGCTCGATCCCCGCACCGGGGTGCTGTACGGGGAGTACGGGGGCGCCGAGCCGGCCCTCGCACCCGCGCCGGAGATCCACCAGGAGGCGCAACGGCGCCTGGCGCAGGCGCACGACGCGAACACGCGCCCCCCGCTCAACACCACGCTCGCCGTCGTCGCCACGGACGCCGACCTCGGCCGCGCGCAGGCGCAGAAGCTCGCGGGGACGGCCCACGACGGGCTGGCGCGCGCCGTCCGGCCCGTCCACCTGATGAATGACGGGGACACCGTCTTCGCCCTGGCCACCGGCGTCCGCACACTGGATCCGGCGAACCCGCTCGCCGTCAACGACCTGCTGGCGGCGGGTGCGGAGGCCGTGACGCGGGCCGTCGTGAAGGCGGTACGGGCGGCCACGGGCGTCAACGGCCGTGCCGGCGGCGGCACATACCTCGCGTACGGCGACCTCTACGACACACCACGGCAATCGGCGCGGCCACCGGACAATACGGGGCGCGGAGCCGACTCGCCGTCCAGTTAGGGAAGTTCGGGCGAACAGCGGGAACCTTCTGCGTGCACCGTACGTTTTTCCCAACCCCGGTCACGATGTCAGACCCAGGGACTACGTTGAGCACGCACCAAGTCACACGCGGCGACGGCCTGGAGACAGCACCTTGAGCGATCCGTACGAGACAACCGAGCAGCACCTCGAGCGAATCCTGCGACGGGCTCTCAATTCGTTCGACCTGCCCGACCGCACGGTCGAGCGGCTCGGCACCGCACTCGCCCACAGCAGTTCCCTGCACTCCTCGCACCACAGTCCCTCCCTGCACCGCGAGACCTACCGGCACACCTATCTGCTGGCCGACGGCACGCCGCTCGCCGTGTGGGAGCTTGTGCACAGCGGCCCGCGCCAGGCCGCCGCCCCGCGCGGCCCGGGGCACGGCGCGGAGCCGGGCCCGCTCCAGCACGAGCTGTACGACGACGAGGCGGACGCCCACATCGCGGCGGCCCGGCTGACCGGCGGCTTCTGCGACGGCCCGGTCTTCGGGCACGACGGACCGCAGGCCGACCTGGAGATCATCGACGCCCTGTTGGCCGCACCCCCCGCCCCGCTGCCCCGGATGTACGCCCCGGACAATTCCGCGGACCACGCCCGCCGGGTGCTGCGCCGGGCGGAGAACCGGAACGGGCCGGGCGAAGAGACGGCCCTCCTGCTGCGGGCGGCCTTCGCTCACCACATCACCCAGATCTTCGGCCGGCAGTGCCAGGTGGACGGGCGCGACGCGGGGTTCACGCTGTACGAGCACGCCTTCCTGCTGCTCGACGGCAGCGAGACGAGCCTGTGGGAGGTCGAGCACACGGCGACGCCGGACGGCCGTCACATGTGCGAGGTGTACGGCGACGAGGAGGCCGCGCGCGGCGCGATGGAGAGCCGCACGCGCATCTGCTGACGCGCGCGGCCCGGCCCCCGTATGACGGGCGGCCCGGGCCCGTCCGGACATGACGGTGCCCGCACCCCGGCCGGGGTGCGGGCACCGTCATGTTCTTCCGCTTCCGCTCCGCCCGCTCAGTGCGTCAGCACCGGCTCCTTGGCCGGCTCCTCGAACGGCTCGGCGCTCTCGTCGCCACCCTCCACGTGCTGCTTCGGACGGGCCGGCAGCGCGAACATCACCAGGAAGATCACCGCGAGCACACCGGCCACCCACCACAGCGACTGCTCGAAGGCGTCGGCGAACGCCGGACCGATCTCCGGCGGCGTCAGCTTGTCGCCCATCGCCCCGAAGAAGACGACCGAGACCAGGGCGAGCCCCAGCGCGTTGCCCATCTGCTGCACCGTGTTGAACAGTCCGGAGGCCGATCCCGCGTGCTCCTTCGGCACCTCGGACAGCACCGCGTCGGCCAGCGGGGCGACGATCAGCCCCATCCCGACACCCATGACCACCAGCGGCAGCGCCATCTGCCAGGACGTGATCGCCATGCCGTAGCGGCCGGACTCCCAGATGTAGAGCAGCAGACCGGCGATCATGAGCAGCGCCCCCGCCTGGAGCACCTTGCGACCGAAGCGCGGCACCAGTTTCTGCACGGAGATACCGGCGGCGAACGAGACGGCGATCGAGAACGGGATACCGGTCGTACCGGCCCGCAGCGCGCTCCAGCCGAGCCCCTCCTGCATGTACAGCGTCCAGACCAGGAAGAAGATCCCGAGGCCGATGCCGAAGGTCAGCTGCACGGCGATGCCCGCGGCGAAGCTCTTGACCCGGAACAGCGACAGCTCGACCAGCGGCGAACCGTCCCGGCGCGCCTTCACCCGCTCGAACAGCACGAGGCCGGCGAAGACCACGATGCTGCCGGCCATCGACAGGTAGCCCCAGAGCGGCCAGCCCAGTTCCTCGCCGCGGGTCAGCGGGTAGATGAGCATGAGCATCCCCAGCGTCACCAGCACCACACCGACCAGGTCGAGGCGGAGCGCCTGCGGCGCCTTGGACTCGGTGATGAACTTGCGGCCCAGGATCAGACCCGCGATGCCGACCGGCAGGTTGATCAGGAAGATCGGGCGCCATTCCAGACCGGCGATGTTCCACTCGGTGAGCAGTGCGCCGAGCAGCGGGCCGGACACGGCGCCGAGGCCGACGATCGCGCCGAAGAGGCCGAAGACCTTGCCGCGCTCGTGCGCCGGGAACGTGGCGTGCACGATGGACAGCACCTGCGGCACCATCAGTGCGGCCGTGCCGCCCTGGAGGATGCGCGAGGCGACGAGCATCTCCGGGTTGGCGGCGAATCCGCAGAGCGCGGAGGCCACGGTGAAGCCGCCGATCCCGATGAGGAAGAGCCGCTTGCGACCGTAGATGTCACCGAGCCGGCCACCGGTGATCAGACCGGCGGCGAAGGCCAGGGCGTACCCGGCGGTGATCCACTGGATCGAGCTGAACGAGGCTCCGGTGTCCGCCTTGATGCTCGGGATGGCGATGTTGACGATCGTGACGTCGACCAGGTCCATGAAGGCCGCGGTCATCACGATGGCCAGCGCGAACCACCGTCGGCGGTCCGACGGGTCCGGGGACGCCGTGGGAACGGCCGTCGGCGACGGCTGGGATGCGGAAGAAGTCATATGAAGAAGTTAAACGTCCATTAGGTCAGGTCATGACCCAATGGACGGGCATCCTGGGTGACATGACCGACACCCCGGCACGACTGCTGAATCTGCTGTCACTGCTCCAGACGCCGCGCGAGTGGCCGGGCAGTGAACTCGCCGACCGCCTCGACGTCAGCGCCCGCACCATCCGCCGCGACATCGACCGGCTCCGTGACCTGGGCTATCCCGTCGAGGCTTCGCGCGGCTCGGTCGGCGGCTACCGCCTCGTGGCCGGTACGGCGATGCCGCCGCTGCTGCTGGACGACGAGGAGGCGGTGGCCATCGCGGTGGGACTGCGGGCCGGGGCCGGCCACGCCATCGAGGGCGTCGACGAGGCCTCCGTACGGGCGCTGGCCAAGCTGGAACAGGTGCTGCCCTCACGGCTGCGCCACCGGGTCTCCACCCTGCAGAACGCGACGATGCCGCTGGCCCGGGGCGACGGCTCGACCATCGACCCGCAGACGCTGACCGTGATGGCGTCGGCGGTCACCGGGCGGGAGCGGCTGCGGTTCGGGTACCGGGCGGGGGACGGCGCGGAGACGCGACGGCAGGTGGAGCCGTACCGCCTGGTCAGCACGGGGTGGCGCTGGTATCTCGTCGCGTACGACCTGGAGCGGGAGGACTGGCGCACGTTCCGGGTCGACCGGGTGAGCGACCCGTTCGCAACAGGAGCCCGTTTCACACCGCGTGAGCTGCCCACCGGCGATGCGGCGGAGTTCCTCAGCCGCTCCATGGCGCGCCTCCAGCCGGAGCTGGAGGTCGACGTGAGCTTCGCGGCCCCCGCCGAGTTCGTCGCCTCACGGCTGCCCGCCTCGATGGGTCCGCTGGAGCAGAACGGCGAGCACGGCTGCCGGCTGCGGGCGGTGCTGACCGACTCGCTGGAATGGGTGGCCCTGCGCCTCGCACTGGTGGACTGCGAGTTCACCGCGCACCGGCCGCCTCAGCTGGTGACGTATCTGAACGACCTGGGCGGCAGGCTCACCCGCGCGGCGGCGCCCGGCTCATAGGGGCCCGCGCTCTCGCGGTCCGGAAAAAGGATGAGCCCCGGCGCCAGGGGGGGGTGGGCGCCGGGACTCAGCTTCAGGGGGCCGCCGATGTGAAGCGGCCCAATTCGGAGGTTACTGGACTCGGGCTCACGCCGCAGCGTCAAAGCCCGTGTCGTGAGCCATTCGCTTCAGTTCGAGCAGTGCGTGCTTCTCGATCTGGCGGATCCGCTCGCGGGTGAGCCCGTGCTGCTTGCCCACCTCGGTCAGGGTCCGCTCACGGCCGTCCTCGATGCCGTACCGCATACGGATGATCGATGCGGTGCGGTGGTCGAGCTTGCCGATCAGCTCCTCCAGCTCCTCACTGCGCAGCAGCGTCATCACGGACTGCTCGGGCGACACCGCGGAGGTGTCCTCCAGGAGGTCACCGAACTGTGTGTCGCCGGCGTCGTCCACCGACATGTTCAGACTGACCGGGTCACGGGCCCAGTCCAGGACGTCGCTGACCCGCGACGTGGTCGAGTCCAGCTCGGCGGCGATCTCCGAGTGCTCGGGATCGCGACCGTTCTCACGGTTGAACTCGCGCTGGACACGACGGATCCGGCCGAGCTCCTCCACCAGGTGGACGGGGAGCCGGATCGTGCGGGACTGGTCGGCTATGGAACGGGTGATGGCCTGCCGGATCCACCACGTCGCATACGTGGAGAACTTGAAGCCCTTGGCGTAGTCGAACTTCTCGACCGCGCGCACCAGGCCCGCGTTGCCCTCCTGGATCAGGTCGAGCAGGGGCAGCCCGGCCCTCGGATAGCGGCGGGCGACGGCAACGACGAGTCGGAGGTTGGAACGGATGAATATGTCCTTGGCGCGCTCGCCCTCGGCGACCAGCGCCTCCAGCTCCTCGCGCGAGGCCCCGCCGGCTTCGCTCTCCACCGCACCGTCGAGGACCTGCTGCGCGAAAACGCCTGCTTCCAGCGTCTGCGACAGCTCGACCTCCTTGGCGGCATCGAGCAGCGGCGTGCGCGCGATCTCGTCCAGGTACATGCCGACCAGGTCGCGATCGGCGATCTCCCCGCCCGCGGCGCGAACACTGCTTGCCCGGTTGGTCCCGCCGGTGGCGGACGAACGTCGGGCGACGGCACGGGTTGCCATGCGTGCTCCCTTGCTGAGTAGGTCGCGACACCCTTTCGGGTGCCCTGCATCCGATGGAAACAACGACTGGAATCCGGACAGAATTCCCATGACCGGCATTCATTTTCGCGATCATGCAGTACCCTGTCGCGCCGACAGGGGAGGGCACATGACACAGCTGGGCACGGAAGTGCAGGTCAGGCCGGGCGTCGAGAGCGATCTGGGCGCTCTGACGGACATCTACAACCATTACGTACGTGAGACCGCCCTCACATTCGACGTAACCCCCTTCACCCCCGAGCAGCGCCTGCCGTGGCTGCGCTCCCATCCTGAAGACGGCCCGCACCGGCTTCTGGTTGCCCAGGACGTCCGCCATGCGGACGGAGGGGCCGGGGCCCGGATCCTGGGCTACGCGACCAGCAGCGCGTTCCGCCCCAAGGCGGCGTACTCCACCTCCGTCGAGGTGAGCGTCTACTGCTCCCCCGACGCCACGGGCCGCGGCATCGGCACTCTCCTCTACACGGCACTCTTCGAGGCCCTCGCCGGTGAGGACCTGCGTCGCGCGTACGCGGGCATCACCCAGCCCAACGACTCCTCGGTCCGGCTGCACGAACGCTTCGGGTTCCGTCCCATCGGCACGTACACGGAGGTCGGCCGGAAGTTCGACCGGTACTGGGACGTGGCCTGGTACGAGAAACAACTGGGACCGCAGACCTAGTCCCGGCGCCCGCCCCGTCCGGGACCGCAGCCCGTTACCGGACGCCCGTGACCCGCCTAGTGTGACGGGGCATGGACCTCACGAGGCACACCCCGCCCGACACCTCAGGAACCCTCGACGAAGCACTGGAGCGGCTTCACGCCTTCGGCCCCGAGCGCGGCGGCTGGCTGAGCAACCACGCCCCGATGGCCGTCGAGGCGCTGGTGCGCCACGGCGGGGCGCCCGGAGTGCACCGCTGGCTGGACCACTACCGGGCGAAGCTGGAGGACATGCCGGACCGGGTCGCCGAGGTGACCCCGGACAACTGGCGGCAGGCGCTGGGCGACCCGCGGCGCATCGCCGACTGGGCGGTGTACTTCGAGCGGGAGACGGCGGACCGGCCCTGGCGCGAGGTCCTCGCCGAGTGGTGGCCGCGGCTGCTGCCCGGCATCGCCGCCGGGGCCACGCACCCGGTGATCCGGGTCGGTCACAGCGTGCGCACCCTGCTGGGCGCGCCGGAGACCGCGCCCCGGGTGACCGAGCTGGCCCACGCGCTCGGCTACTGGGCGGCCCGCTACCAGCCGCTGCCCCCGCTGTCCCCGCTCGCCCCGGCAGCCAACGCCGCCGGCGCACTGGACGCCGTGGCACCGGTCCCCGATCAGAGCGGCGGCATCCGGCACCGGCTGGACCAGCTGACCGCGTTCCCGGCGTGGCCGGGGCAGCTCGTGGACGGCCCCGAAGCCGCTCGTGCCCGGCTGGAGGAACTGGTGCGGGCCGCCACCCACCGCTACGCGGCGTACGGATACGGCGAGCCGATCATGCTGGTGCACGCCGCCACCGCACCCAACGCCGTGCTGCGGGCCCTGCCCGCGCTCCCCCGCGAGCTGTGGACGCCGAGCCTGGCGGCCGCCTGGGCGGCGAGCGCGGCGGTCACGGCCGCGTACTCCCCGGCCCGGCCCGCCGAGCGCGCGGCCGTGTCCGGCGGGCTGTCCCCGGAAGAGGTCTTCGCGCGGGCGGCCGCGCACGGCGACGACCACACCATCAAGTTCACCGACACCGCCCTGGACGTCGGTGACGCGACCGCGCTGGCCGCCGCGCTCCGGTCGGTGGAGCTGAACCCGTCGGCATTCTGAGCGGGGGGCGTGTACGGGTGGGCGCGCCTCAGTACGGGAGCGCGCGCCTCAGCCGAACTGCACCGAGCGCTTGGCCAGCCCCATCCAGAACCCGTCGATGACGCTGCGTCCCTGCCCCAGCTCCTCCTCCGCCGCCCCGAGCGTGACGAAGAGGGGGGCGAAGTGCTCGGTGCGCGGGTGGGCGAGGCGGCCGGCCGGGGACTTGTGCTCGAAGTCCAGCAGCGCGTCGATGTCCTGCGCCTGGAGCGCGCGCTGTCCCCAGTCGTCGAACTCCGCGGACCAGCCGGGCACGCCGCCGCCCGTGTGCCGCAGCGCGGCCAGGTTGTGTGTGAAGAAGCCGCTGCCGACGATCAGGACGCCCTCGTCGCGCAGCGGCGCGAGCTTGCGCCCGATGTCCATCAGCTTCTGCGGGTCCAGCGTCGGCATGGAAATCTGCAGGACCGGGATGTCGGCCCCGGGGAACATCTCCACCAGGGGGACGTACGCCCCGTGGTCGAGCCCGCGGTCCGGGATGTCCTGGACCGGCGTACCGGCGCCGCGCAGCAGCTTGCGGACGCTCTCGGCCAGTGCGGGGGCGCCCGGCGCGGCGTACCGCACCTGGTAGTAGTGCTCGGGGAAGCCCCAGAAGTCGTAGACCAGCGGGACCGTCTCGGTGGCTCCCAGCGCGAGCGGGGCCTCCTCCCAGTGGGCGGAGACCATGAGGATCGCGGTGGGGCGCGGCAGCCCGGCGGACCAGGCGGCCAGTTCGCCGGGCCAGACGGGGTCGTCGGCCAGCGGCGGTGCGCCGTGGGAGAGATAGAGGGCGGGCATGCGCTCCGCTGTGACTGTCATGACACTCCCCATCCACTGCTACTCAAGGTAAGTCTTCTACCGGGATCCACCGGGCCTTCGACGGAGCTTTTCTTTAAACTTCAAGTTCCGATCCCTGGAGACCTTAGCTCTATCTAGTTCAACTTTCAAGAAAAGGTCGTACAGTGGAGTACATGACCACGGCATCCACCGGTGGGCCGCGCTGGCTCACCGACGAAGAACGGCGCGTCTGGCGTGCGTATCTCCACGCCACCACGCTCCTGGAGGATCACCTCGACCGCCAGTTGCAACGTGATGCCGGCATGCCGCACATCTACTACGGGCTGCTCGTCCAGCTCGCCCAGGCACCCCGCCGCCGACTGCGGATGACCGAACTGGCCAGGAACGCCAAGATCACCCGCTCCCGGCTCTCGCACGCCGTCGCCCGGCTGGAGAAGAGCGGCTGGGTGCGCCGCGAGGACTGCCCCTCCGACAAGCGCGGCCAGAACGCGGTCCTCACCCAGGAGGGCTACGAGATGCTCCGCCGCTCCGCCCCCGGGCACGTCAGCGCCGTACGCCAGGCGATGTTCGACCGGCTCACCCCCGAGCAGGTACACACGCTCGGCGAGATCATGCAGGTCATGGCGGCCGGGCTCCAGCCGGAGGGCACCGACGCGGACCTTCCCTGGCTCCGCTGACCACACCCCCGCACACCCCGCACACGCCTCTGCCCCGGCTCCGTGGACACGGAACCGGGGCAGAACTCGCTTCACGCCCCGTCACGGCAGTGACAGAACCTCACGGACGGGCGCTCAGTGCGCGACGACCGGGATCCTGAACTCGTCCTCGACGCCCTCGGCGTCACCGGAGCCGGTGCCCCCGGACGTCGTGGTGGCCGACGGACGGCCGGCGTTGATGAAGGTCCCCGCGATCGCGGCGGCCACCACCAGGATGCCGACGGCCCACCAGATGGCGCCGGTGAAGCCGTGCACCATCGACTGGAGCTTCAGCTGCTCCGGGTCGGTGGCACCGAGAGCGGCGTGCGAGGTGGCGTACGCCGTGGCGGCCGAGGCGGCGATGGTGTTGAGCAGCGCCGTACCGATCGCACCGCCGACCTGCTGCGAGGTGTTGACCATCGCGGAGGCGACTCCCGAGTCACGCGGCTCGATGCCGTGCGTGGCCAGGGACATGGCCGGCATGAACGCCGTGCCCATGCCCAGACCCAGCAGGAGCTGACCGGGCAGGATGACCGCCGCGTAGGACGTGTCGATCTCCAGTTGGGTGAGCAGCAGCATGCCGACGCCGGCGACCAGGAAGCCGGGAGCCATGAGCATGCGGGCCGGGACCCGCGTCATCAGCCGGGCGCCGATCTGCGTCGAACCGGTGATCATGCCGACGATCATCGGCATGAAGGCGAAGCCCGTCTTGATCGGCGAGTAGCCCTTGACGACCTGCAGGTAGTACGTGAGGAACAGGAACAGGCCGAACATCGCGATGATGGCCAGACCCAGCGAGAGGTAGACGCCACCGCGGTTGCGGTCCATCACGACGCGCAGCGGGAGCAGCGGCGACTTGACCTTGGACTCGACCAGGACGAAGGCGAGCAGCAGCACGGCGGAGGCGACGAACGTGCCGATGGTCAGCGTGTCCGACCAGCCGCTGGACTCGGCGCGGGTGAACCCGTAGACCAGCGCGACCAGACCCAGCGCGGACAGGACGACACCGGGGATGTCGAGCGACGAGCGGTTACGGCTGCCGGCCGGCTCGCGGATCACGAAGTACGCACCGGCTGCGGCGACGATCGCGAACGGGATGTTGACGAAGAACGTCCAGCGCCAGTTCAGCGTCTGGGTGAGGAAACCGCCGAGGATCAGGCCGACGGCGCCACCGCCACCGGCGATCGCCCCGTAGATGCCGAACGCCTTGGCGCGCTCCTTGGCATCGGTGAACATCACCGCGAGCAGCGAGAGGGCCGCCGGGGCGAGCAGCGCGCCGAACACACCCTGAAGGGCGCGGGAGCCGAACAGCATGCCCTGGTTCTGCGCCGCGCCACCGAGGGCGGACGCCAGCGCGAAGCCGATCAGACCGACGACGAAGGTGCGCTTGCGGCCCCAGAGGTCGGCGATCCGGCCCCCGAAGAGCAGCAGACCGCCGAAGGCGAGGGCATAGGCCGTGATGACCCACTGCTTGTTGGCATCGGTGATGCCGAGGTCCGTCTGGGCGTGCGGAAGCGCGATGTTCACGATGGTGGCATCGAGCACGACCATCAACTGCGCGAGCGCGATGAACGCCAGCGCTTTCCAGCGACTGGGGTCCGGGAGTCGGATATCAGCTGTTTTTGACATGGGAGTAGCCACCTAAGGACGCGCGAGAGCGCGCGAGGTCGTGAACCGTGCGTTCGGTGAAGGCCGGGCGGAAGCGAGGGTCGGACCGGCTGGACTGTGGTCGGGAAGAGAACTGTGGTCAGGAAGAAAGGGGAGGAGGGGGTCGCGGTGTCGCGGACACGCGGCCGGGCATCCCGTTCAGGAGCCCGGTGCGCTGGTCAGGTCCGGCGCCGCAGGTCCTCCAACGTCGCCGCCGTTCCGGGGAGTACGGACCGGGCCGGGGTCTCCAGTCCGTCCAGGAACAGCTGGATGTGGCGGTGGGTGAACCGGTCGATGTTCAGACAGGCTGTGCCCGGCAGCGGCCGGGTGAGCTGGGAGAGGGCGACCAGTACGTCGCCGACGGCGATGTCGGTACGCAGGCGCCCCGCGGACATGGCGCGCTCGACGAGCCCTTCGACGGCCTCTTCGAGGCGCCGGCGCTCGGCGAGCAGTTCGGGATGGTCGTTGTCGAAGCCGCCGGACAGCATGGGGCACAGGGCCCCGATCCGTTCGTCGGCCGCCGCGTGCACGAAGCGGCTGAGCGCGACGAAGGGATCCTGCTCCTCGTTCGCGGCCTCCTCGGCACGTTCGGTGGTGCGGGAGGTGACCGCGAGGACGACCTCATGGGTCAGTGCGGCCCGGTCGGGGAAGTTCCGGTAGAGGGTGGCGTTGCCGACGCCGGCGCGGCGGGCGACCTCGTCGAGCGGCACATCGGGGCCGAACTCGACGAACATCTCGCGCGCCGCCGTCACGATCCGCTCCCGGTTGCGCAGTGCGTCGGCCCTCGGTCGGGGCGTACGCGGCTGCGCGGTTCCGGCTGCGGTGCGGGTGACGGTGTCCACGGCGGCGCTCCTTCTCTTCCGGTGTTCGTAACTCCGGCGACCCCTCCGTGTAACCGGGGACCGCCTCCCCGTTTCGCGGGGACACCGGTGCAAACGGGGAAACGATCCCCGGTTATTTCCCGGGCCGATGTGACCTGCGCCACAGGCCCTGAAGAGGGAAAAACCAACCGATCGGCGCACCCAACGCGCGGCCCCGCACCGCCCGGCCAATGCTGATCGACAGAGCGCAGTCAGGGTCGGCCGGCTGCCGCGGACCCGAAGGCGCCTCTATGCAGCAGCCCCGCCACCGGATACGCAAGCACCGCCACCCGGTCGCACTCGGCGCGGCAACAGCCCTGGTCATCGCCTCCCTCGCCTCGGCGAGCAGCACCCTCCCCCTGCCCAGCCGGGCCTCCGCCGGCCCGATGACCACCAGCCAGGCGGCGGGGCTCGGCCCGTGCCGGATAGCGGCGACCATGGGGGTGCAGATGTCGGAGGGCATGCCCACGCAGCCGGGCTACGCCCGTTCCACCGGCCAGGTCCACGCGTTGAACCTGATGATCGACTTCCCCGACGCGCAGGGGGAGGAGCCGGCCATGGACCGGCTCGCGGAGTTCTTCCCGCAGACCACGGACTGGTTCCGCACCAGCTCGTACGGGCGGCTCACCTATGTGCCCGAAGCGCCGGTGAAGACCTGGCTGCGGATGCCGCTGCCGTTCGCGGAGTACGGGATCGAGCGCGGGTCACCCTATGAACCGGGCTACCGCCACCTCGTCCGGGACATCGTCGCCGCCGCCGACCCGAAGGTGGACTTCACCGCATACGACCTGGTCAACGTCCTGGTCACGCCGAACGCCGGCCCTTCGGCCCTGGACACGGTGCTGTCCGTGACCTTCTCCGGCAACGACGACGCCCCGTACGCGGACGGCGTCCCGCTCTCCAACACGTCCTTCGTCTACAGCCGCCAGGACGACGGCTCGGGCTCGTACCCCCAGACCGGCTACCGCGTGCTGCCGCACGAGAACGGCCATGTGTTCGGCCTGCCCGACCTCTACACGATGGAGGGCGGTGGCTCGGTCGGGCACTGGGACATCATGTCCGAGGACTGGGGCGCCAACAACGACCTGCTGGGCTGGCACAAGTGGAAGCTCGGCTGGCTGGACAACAACCAGATCAGCTGCGCCTCCCGGCCCGGCACCAGCGACCACGTCCTGGAGCCGCTGGCCACCCACGGCGGCACGAAGCTGGCCTTCGTCCCGCTGACCGCGGAGTCCGGCTACGCGGTGGAGGTGCGGACCCAGGCCGGCAACGACCAGGAGGTGTGCCGGCCCGGCGTGCTGATCTACAAGGTGAGCTCGGACGTCGACACCGGCCAGGGGCCCGTGTCGGTCACGGACAGCACGAAGGACAGCAGCGGCTGCACCCGGCTGCCCAACGTCCACGCCGAACTCTCCGACGCCCCGTTCCGGCCCGGCCAGTCCTTCACCGACCGGGCCAACGGGATCAGCATCTCGGTGCTCGACAAGGACTCCAAGGGCGACTACCGGGTACGCATCACTCGCCTCTGACCACGCGCGCCCCGGTCGGGGTACCAGCGTCCCGGCCGACCGGATCGATCCGCCCGTCACGGATCACCGCCGGCTCCCCGGTACGGAACCAGCCGCCGGCGAACGCCTGCGCCGTGGCCTCCTCGTCCTGCCAGTACCCACGGGCCAGCGCCTGGCCACGGAGCCAGAGCTCGCCGGTCTCCCCGTCGGGCAGCGCCTCCCCCGCCGGACCGGCGATCCGCACCTCGGTGCTCGGCGTCGGGCGCCCCGCGCTGCCCGGATGGAGCCGGTACTCGGCGCCGGTGTTCGCCATGACGCCGCCGCCGGTCTCGGCCGTCCCGTACCCGCCGTGCGGCTCGATCCGCTCCCCGTGACCGGCGGCCAGCCGCGCGATCAGGGCCTGCGACGGCGCGGACCCGCCGGTGTCGAGCATCCGCAGGCTCGTCGGCCGGTCTCCCGTCCGGTCGGCCTCGGCCAGCAGGTCCAGGGCGGTTTCCGGCGTCCCGGCGTAGCTCGTGACGTGGTGTTCCCGGATCAGCCGCAGCGCCTCCCGCACGTCCCACTCGCCCATCAGGACGACGGCGCCGCCTGCCGACATCGCGGCATGGAGGCAGCTGAGCGCGGCGACGTGGAAGAACGGGAACGTCAGCAGCGTGACGGGCGCGGGCTCCTGCCCGGGGACGGCTCCCCGGGCGAGTGCGGAGGCGGCCGCGTGGAACCGCGGGTTGCGCGCGGCGCCCGCCTGGGCGAGCTGGGTGGCGACGACGCCCCGGGGCCTGCCGGTGACGCCCGGGGGGTAGAGGATCGTCGCGTCGTCCTCGGGCCGGACCTCGACGTCGGGCGGCGCGGCGAGCGGATCGGGCGCCGGCAGGTCCTCGTACCGCTCGACGCGGTCCTCCTGAGCGCGGGGGTGGTCCTCGCCGTGGAAGACGATCACGCGCGCCCCGGCCTTCCGCGCCCAGTCCGCGACCGGCGGCAGCCGTTCGCCGTCCACCAGCAGCACCCGGGGTCCGGAGTCGTCGAGCGCGTACGCGAACTCGGCCTCCGTCCACCGCGGGTCCAGCGGAACGGCGACCAGCCCGGCCAGCTGGGCGGCCCAGAACGCGATCTGCCACTCCGGACGGTTGCGCATCGCCACCACGGCCCGGTCGCCCGGACGGAGCCCGTACGTATCACTCAGCCGGCACGCCAGCGCGGACGCGGCGGCGAAGAACTCCCCGTACGCATAGCCGCGTTCCCCCGCGATCCCCGCGATCAGGAACGGCCGGTCCCCGAACGCCCACGTGGTCTCCACGAACTCACGGAGCGTCCTGGGCCCGTCCGCGTACATCAGTGAGCCCGCCTGCGGTCCGTCCTCGGCGCGCACCACGGCGAACGGGCCGCCGGGACCGGCCAGTGCGGCATGCACACGGGCCGCAGCCCCGGCCGCCGCCTCGGATTCGGTCTCGGACGAGGGAGACGAGGAAGGCGAGGGAGGCGAGGAAGGTGTGACCGGGGTCCGACCGGGATGAGGCACGAACGGCCTTTCTGGGCGCATGCTCACGATCTTGGCGACGTTAGGCCCGCCCTCACACCCCGTCAAGGCACCGCCCGCCGGCCCCTCATCGGCTCCGTAAGCCGAGGAGTACGCGACGGGCACGGTCGGCGCCGCTCCCCCGTCACCATCGGCGACGTGCCCGCGAGGCCGGCGGGCGAACCGGTCAGGAATCGAGAAGCACCGGTGGCGGAGCCGCCCATAACGTGAAGCACATGACCTTCATCGAAGCCCTCACCATCGAGGTGGCCGACACCGCCGCCGCCCACCGCTTCTACACCGCCCTCGGCCTGGACACCCGGGTGGGCCTGCGCGCCTCGGACGCGCCCACCACCGGATTCCGCGGTTTCTCGCTGTCGCTCACGGTCTCCCAGCCGGCCGACGTCCGCGGCTTCGTCGACGCCGCCGTCGACGCCGGCGCCACCGCGCTCAAGCCCGCCTCGAAGTCCTTCTGGGGCTACGGCGGCGTCGTCCGGTCCCCGGACGGAACGATCTGGAAGATCGCGACCTCCGCGAAGAAGGACACCGCCCCGGCCACCGGACGGATCGACCAGCTGATTCTCCTGCTGGGCGTCGACAGTGTGACCGCGAGCAAGCGTTTCTACGTCGGGCGCGGCCTCACCGTGGCCAAGAGCTTCGGCAGCAAGTACGTCGAGTTCGACACCCAGGACGGCCCCGTCAAGCTCGCCCTCTACGGGCGCCGCGCCCTGGCCAAGGACGTCGGCGTCCCCGTCGACGGCACGGGCTCCCACCGCCTGGCCCTCGTGGGCGACTCCGGCGCCTTCACCGACCCGGACGGATTCGGCTGGGAGGCCGCCTCCCTGACGACCGCGCCCTGATCGCACCGAGCGTGCGCGCGGGGCGCCGGGCCTGGCGTCAGTCGGGCCACGCGGAGCGGCCGGAGAGCAGGGCCCGGGCGGCTTCCCGGGTGGCGTCCATGTCGAAGCCGTCGGTCCGCCAGGTGGTCGCGCGCATGCTGCCCCGGTCCCGGTAGGAGCGCACGATCCGCATGTGGTCGCGGCGCGCCACGAAGGCGTGCAGATCCCGCTCCGTACGCCAGACGGAGACCGAACCCGACCGCGGTCGGAACGGATCGGGATCCACCCACAGCCACAGACCGACCGCGCCCTCCAGGTCCTGCCAGATCCGCCGGAGGGCGATCCCCTCGACGGTGACGCCGAACGCGGTCAACGGCCGGTGCGGGGTGAACTCGGTGACGCTGACGACGGCCGCGCCGTCCGCCGCGGGACCGGGCTTCCACGGTGTGAACCAGAGGGTGGCCGACATGGTGTTTCTCCTCGTGAGAGCGGAGCGGCGGACTCCCCCCACCTATAAAAGCACGGTCGTTCGTGCTAACTTATCATGCTCCGGATACCTATCGAGGAGTACTGGGCATGGTCCACACCGAGACACTCGCCAGCGCCGCGCTCAACACCGTGTCCCGGGTCTCGGGCGGACTCGCGGGTGCGGGCACCTACACGCTGTTCCACATGCCACTGGCCCGGAGCAGAATGCGGAACTCGGAACGGGAGCTGTTCGGCAAGGCCGACACCGGGCGGCTGAAGGTCAACGGCAAACTCGCGGTGACCTACCGGTGGGGCGACGGCGAACGGCCCGTCCTCCTGGTGCACGGCTGGCAGTCGCGCGGCTCGCGCCTCGCGGACTTCGTCCCCGGCCTCCTCGACCGGGGCTACAGCGTCATCACCTTCGACGCGCCCGGCCACGGCGACGCCACCGGGCGCAGCACCACGATTCTCGAGTACCGCGACATCATCACCGGACTCCAGAACGAGTACGGCGAGTTCGAGGCCGTGATCGCACACTCGCTGGGCGCCCTCGGCTCGTTCTTCGCGTTGCAGGGCGGGGTGACGGCGAAGAGGATCGTCACCATCAGCGGGGTCTGCGACTACGACTACCTGATCGAGGAGTTCTCCTCCGCGCTCAAGCTGCGCGGCCCGCTGAAGGCTCAGCTGCACCAGCGTGTCGCGAAGAACCTCTTCCCCGGCATGCCGGCCGAGCTGACGCCGTTCTCCGCCGTGAACACGGTGACGGACCTGGAGCCCCCGCTCCTGGTCATCCATGACGAGGACGACACCAGGATCAGCGTGAAGCAGGGGCGCCGGCTCGCCGCCGCGTTCGGCGGTCAGGCGCGGCTGATCATCACGAGCGGACTCGGGCACCGCCGGATCCTGGGCGATGCGGACGTCGTGCGCACCGTGCTGGACTTCGTCGAGCACGGACCGGACCGCTCCGCGGACGCGCCCACCGAGGCGGAAGCGGCCAGCGAGGCGGCCGCCACCCAGTGATCGCGGCCGTGCGGGCCGGCCCCTGACGCCGCCGCCCGCACGGCCGCCGGGGCCCGCGCCCGCCGTTACGCGTGCGCGTCGAGGAAGTCCACGATGTGCCCGAACACGTCCAGTGCGGCGCCCCGGCCGACGAACGCGTCGAAGTGGCCGTAGCCCGGGATCTCCTCGTACCGCACGTCCAGTTGGGGCTGCCGGGCGGCGAGCACCTCGTGGCAGAGCTTCTGGGAGTCCAGCCACATGCCGTTCTCGCTGCCGGAGACCAGCAGGACGGGGCAGTCGATCCGGCCGGCCCGGTCCAGGGCGTTCTCGGGCAGTGCCCGGTAACGGTCGTCGCCCTGATTCCAGCGCACCACGCTGCGGGCCAGCGCGACCCGCCGCAGATGCGGCAGGATCCACAGCGGTGCCGGGCCGAGGAGCTGCGCCAGGCGTTCATGGGTGGCGTCCGACAGGTTCTCGTGCACGAACAGTGAAGCACCCACACACCAGGCCGAGTTGGACAGGATCTGACAGGTGGGGTCGGGGCAGCTCGCCCCCTTCGACGCCAGGGCGAACAGCGGGGTGTAGCGCGACCAGAACCCGACCTTGCGGAAGTCCACCGGGATGTGGTCGAAGCGGGACCGGAACAGTTCGCCGGCCATCGTCATCTTCAGCGAGGTCCGGGCCGCCAGCTTGGGCGTCAGGAACACCCCCTGCGCGACCACGCCCGCCAGGCCCGGCACGAGTCCCGCGGTCATGCTCATCGAGAGCGAGAGCGCGCCGATGCAGTGCGCCACGACGAACAGCGGTCGGCCGCCCAGCCGTTGACGGATGTACGTGACCGCTGCGGGGATGTCGTACAGCGCGACGTCGTCGTACGTGTAGCGGCGACCGGTCTCGTTGTACGGCAGCCGGCAGCTGCCCCGCCAGTCGAGCAGCCACGGCTCGTACCCCTCGTCGAGGAGCACGTCGACGAGATTGCGGGTCTCCGGTTGCAGGAACATGTCCGACGAGGCCGTGTGGCCGTGCAGGAGCAGCACGGCGGGCCGGTCCCCGCGGCCGGTCCCGACCCGGGTGAGCCCCAGCCGGGTGCCGTCGCCCGCCCGGAAGGGGATCTCCTCGACGACGGTCTCGTCGAGGCGTGTGTACAGGGGCCGCAGGATCATCGCTTGCGCTCCGTCAGGGTCGGGTGCCGGCGTAGGTCGAGCAGGTCCGCGCCGACCCGGGCGAACGGGCCGAGCAGTCCGCGGCCGATCTCCAGGCCGAACCAGGCGAGCCAGCTCAGCTTGGCGAGCCGCTTCTCCTGGCCGGACAGGCGTGGATCGACGCGGATGCCGTCGACCTGGTCCCGTACGTAACTGTCGGAGGGCACGACGATCTCGCCCTCCAGCGTCGCGGGTTCGCCCTCGCGCCCGAGCTCGACCGTCAGCGCGCGCGTCTGGCGCCACAGGTCACGCCGCGCGTGGGCGGACTTCCTGCCCTCCAGCCACCACCCGCCGCCGTCGGCGTCACGCAGCCGCAGCCGGTATCGCAGCAGCGGATGGTGCACCCCGTGCTCCAGCGGGATGCCTTCCTCGGGGCGGACCCACACATCGCCCTGCTCGACCACGAGGGGGTCGGGGTGCAGGAGGGTGCAGGAGAGCTCGCCCCGCACGTCCACCCGGCGCTCCTTGACCAGTTGGTACATGCTCACGATGGACAGGGTGAACGAAGCGGCGCACGGGGTGTCTGCGGGGCCGCCGGCCGGGCCCAGGCCGCCCCGCATCGTCTCGGGGAACCACAGATAGGGCTGGTCGGTGCGCTGCGGGAGCCGGGCAAGGCCGTCCCCGGCCAGCCGTTCGAAGGTCTTCAGCTGCTCCTGCATGCCGTACCGGGTCGAGGCGGGCAGGTTCTGTGCGGCGACGAACGCCTCGGTGCGCTCACCGGTGGCCGCCGGGCCCATCAGGGTCGCCTCGCACAGTTTCACGGCGGTGGGGCTCGCCAGGACCCGTGCCAGGAAGTCGAGTTCGGCGACCGGCTCGTCCCGCAGCCGGGCCATGACGTCGAGCCGCCACTCCTCCCAGTCCTGGACGCGCACGTTCATGCCGCCGAGCTTCATGTCATGGACCACGTCCGGCAGGGAGTTCGGCGTACCGCTGAGGTGGTAGTTGTAGCCCCAGGCCTCGGGCTCGCAGATCGCGGCCACCGCCACCCGGCTCACCCAGTCCACCGGTGCGGCGTTGAGGTGGCGGAACGCGGGCACCGTACGGAACCGGCTGAACACCGACATCATGCCGCTGCTGAGGTCCTGCGGGTTGCTCGCCCCCGTCCTGGTGTGCCCACCGATGCCGCCCGGCCGCAGCAGGGTGACCACCAGACCGTGTTCGCGGGCCCGCCGGAGCACGGCCTCCGCGGCCCACTTCGACTTGTCGTACCCGGCGACCAGGCCGTCGATGTGGGCGACGGGGTCGTCCTCGCCCATGGACTCGATGCCGATCTCGTTGAAGACCGCGATCGAGGAGATGTGGTGCAGCGGCTTCGGCCGTCCGGTGGCCGCCAGTTCCGCGAGCGTCAGCGGCCCGATCACGTTGCTCTGCCGCAACGACGGATAGCCGCGCAGGAAGTCGACCGCCGCGGCCACGCTCACGACGGAGTCCAGCTCCCCGGCCAGCTCGTTCCAGCGCTCGTCCACCAGTCCGAGGCGCGGCAGGCGGAGGTCGCCCGGCAGGACCGTCACCCTTCTGCGGATCTCACCGGACCAGGGCAGGGAGAACCGCTTGAGCGCCGCGCCGAGCCGTTCGGTGCCTTCGTCCGCGTCGTCCGCGCGCACCAGGCAGAACACGTGCGCGTCGCTGTGGCGCAGCAGATCGAGCAGCATGTGGCCGCCGAGGAAGCCGGTCGCCCCGGTCAGCAGGACCTTGCGGGGCGGGGCGGCCTCCGGCCGGCGGGCCCAGGGCAGCCCGTCGGCGCGGGCGAGGTCGGCCAGGATGAGTTCGAGGTCGGTGTCAGCGGTCGCTGCGACACCGGTTCCGGCACCGCGGTGCGGGGCGGGCACCGCCTGTGGCCGGCCCCCGTCCGCCGCGAGCGCGCGTGCGGCGAGGCGGCGCGGTCTGGCGTCGGCGAACACGTCGTCGAGGCTGAGCTCCAGGCCGGAGTCCCGGGCCAGGTTGGCGACGAGCGCCACCGCGTCGACCGACGTTCCTCCGGCGTCGAAGAAGTCGGTGTCGGGCCCCATCGACCCGCCCGGCAGCAGACGGGCTGCCTCGGCCGCGATGATCTCGGCCAGCCGGGCCGGCTCCCCGCCGACCGCCTCCCCACCGGCTTCCGGCCCGGCGGCCGTCGGCCCCGAGGCGGCCGGGGCCGTCGCCGGCCGGACCCTGGCCAGCAGGCCCGACACCGTCAGCCGGCCTCCGCCCCGCTCGGCCGCCTCACCCGCCCGCTGCTGCCCGGTACTCGGGCGGCTCGGCGGCACGTCCTCGTTCACTTCGCCCATGGTGCGCCTCTCAGATGTGCACTGGCTCGGGTCATCACTGCCGCCATGACTCGCTGCCGCCACGACTCACTGCCGCCACGACCGGAACGTCCGCAGCCGCTCCGGGGTCGTTCGGGCCTCCGGGTGGCCGTCCGGGTCGCCTCCGCCCAGCGCCGCGACCAGGCGGCGCGCCGGTACGTTGCGCGGGGTGCGGTCCGCCGCCATGCCGACGGTGGTGCAGCCGAGCCCCTCGGCACGGCCGGCCAGCCACTGGAGCACCCGTTCCTCCACTCCGCGGCCGAGCACCCGGCAACTGAGCAGCCAGGCCAGGACCTCCAGCCGGTCGCCGTCCGGGCGCAGGGCCAGCAGACCGATCTGGCCGTAGTCGCCGAACCGGTCGCGGGCCGCGACGGTCCAGACCTCGCCCTGCTCCCGCCACCGCCCGAGGTCGCCCCCGTCCGCCGACCGCGCGCGCAGGGTGAACTGGTTGGTACGGCGGATGAGCTGGGCGGCCCGCAGGCCGTCGGGCTCTTCCAGGGGCCGGATGTCGAGGTCCAGCTCCAGCTGGTCGAGGAACTCCTCGAAGCCCGCTTGCTCCCGGGCAGCGTCCCGGGCCCGCTCCTGCTCGTAGAAGCCCGCCCGCAACGCGTCCTCCGCCGTGGCCGCCGCGGGCACCAGGGGCCACAACTCGGCGAGGAACGCCTCCAGTTCGCCGGCGGCGGGGCAGGAGACGGAGAGCACCTCGGGCAGGGCGGAGCGCACGGCGGCGATCTCGGCCGGGTTGTCGTCGAGGTAGAGGAAGCTGTCGAGGCCGAGGTTCAGGGACCGTGCCGCCGCCGCCAGCCGGTCTGCCTTGCGGCCCCATCCGGCGTCGAGCACGCTGAAGTGCTCCGCCCGCAGCACGCTGTCCGGCCGTTCGAGCACGGCACGCACGGTGTCCTCGTCGTTGTTGCTGACCAGGACGAGCAGGACCCCTGCCGCCCGCCACCGGAGCAGTCTGCGGGCCAGGAGCGCGCGGGCGCCGCCGAGGTCCACGCTCTCCGGTCCGCCCTCCCCGGCCACCCCGCCCCACAGCGTCTCGTCGCCGTCCACCGCGATCACCTTGGGCGGTGGGCGGCGGACCGCGGTGGCGACGTCGGCCACGGTGAGGGCCACGGCCGCCTGGAACTCGGGGCTGAACGGCAGGTGGGCCAGCTCGTCGGTCCTGTCGTCGAACCGGTCCTCGACGGCATGGTGGCGGGTCCAGTCGTCGGGGTGCAGGACCGCGATGCCGGGCAGGTCCGACAGCAGGGCGGCGACCTCGCGCTGCCACCGCTCGTGGCGGTCGTCCGGCCGGGCGGACGGCAGGAACCCGACGATCAACGGCAGCCTCGTCCGCTCGGACAGTGCCCGCAGGGCGGCCGCGTACTCCGTGCGGAGCTCGTCGAGCAGCGCGTCGTTCACCGGCCCGAACCGTTCCAGGTCGGCTGCCCGCAGCAGCACGGCACCGATCTCCGTCGAGGCCTCCGTGAAGACGCCGGAAGGGTCCTTGAGGGCTGCCAGCACATGGTGGTACGGCGCCTCGGCGACGCGGGGCGCGGTGGCCTGCGGGGCGTCGGACACACAGTCGGCCAGGGCCGCCTCGCACAGCAGCGGCAGGTCGCCGAGGGCGAAGGTGGCCGCGACGGCGAGCGAGCCGGGCCGCACCGGCGGCGGGCCCTCGGGCAAGGACCCGGCTCCGTTCCCGGTCGCTTCCCCCGCCCGGTTCCCGGTCTCGTCCCCGGTCTCGTCCCCGGCCTCCGTCGGTGCTGCCGCGTGCGCGTGGGGTGCGGAGGCGGCCGGCGCCGGGAGCGCTGCCCGGGCCGGAGCGGCAGGGTCGTCGGCCGCCTCGTCGAGCAGCCGGAGGAAGTCGGCGGCGAGCCCGGCGCAGGCCGCCCCGTCGATGATGTCCAGGTTGTGGTCGAAGCGGAGCCGGCCGGCGTCCGGCATCATGATGATCATGAGGTCGAGGTCGGAGTGGCCGGTGCCGGCCGGAAGGACTTCGAGGCGGCCGAGTTCCGCCGTGGACCGTACGTAGTTGAAGTAGACCTCGACCATCGGGGCGTTCTCCCGGTGCAGTCCCTGCGCGGCGAGCACCGGCAGGGTGTCGGAGAACATGGCGCCCTTCGCGAGGACCCGTTCGAGCCGGCCGTCGGTGCGGCGCAGCACCTCGTCGATCCGCTCACCCGGCAGGGCCTCGGCCGGGAACGGCACCGGCACGCCGAAGAAGCCGACCGCGCCGGCCGCGTCGACGTGGATGCGGGTGTCGACCGGGACGGCCAGCACGAACCGGTCCTGCTGCTGCTTGCGGGCGAGGAGCACCGTCAGGGCGCCCAGGCAGAAGGCGGCCGGAGTGATCCCGAGCCGTCGCGCCCCGGATCCCACCCGGTCCATGAGGCCCTCGGGGATCGCCAGGGTCAGACTGCCCGCCCGGAAGGAGCGCGCATCCGGCCGGGCCCGGGTGAGCGTCAGATCGAGCCGGCGGCTGCCGTCGAACGCGTCCCGCCAGGCCGCCGCCGCACCGTCCGGGCGGGCACCGGACCGCGACGCGTCCGGGGGTGCCGGCTGCGCAGCGAGCAGCAGGTCGACATCGCGATTGGAGACCTCGTCGCCGAGCGGCGTACCGGACAGTTCGGCATCGATCTCGGCGGCCACGAGCAGCAGCGACTGCAGATCGCTCACCGCGTGGTGGGCCCCGATGAGCAGGGTCTGCTCCGCGCCGGCACGATCGATCAGCTCGAACCGCCACAGCGGGGCGGCCGTCAGATCGAAGGGAGGAGCGAGCAACTCGTGCAGCCGCTCCCCGGCTTCCCCCTCCTCTCCGGGCGCCTGCTCCGACCATCGCAGCAGGGGACGGTCCGGGGCCCGCTCCACCCGCAACCGCCGCTCGGAACCAGGTCCGTTGACGATGGCGGTACGCAGCGCGGCATGGCGTCCCGCGAGGCGCGCGAGGATGTCCGTGAGCTGCCGGCGGGTGGTCGGCCCGGTGAGCCGGAACGCGAGGCCTATGGAGTGCGCCGCGCTCGGGGTGCCGTGCCGGCCCGCGCGCAGCAGCCGGACCACATCACGGGTGACCGGCTTCAGTTCGGCCTCGGGCACCGCCTGTCCCATGCCTGCCGGCGTCCGCCCGGCGGGCTCCGGGGAGGTGGTCCGCCCGGCCAGCGCCGCGTACAGCTCCTTGGCGAGACCGTGACTGTCGGCCGCGGAGAACACCGCCGAGGCGGACAGTTCGACACCCGCCTCACGGCTGAGCGTGTTGCGCAGCCGTACGATCATGAGGGAGTCGAGCCCGAGTTCCTTCAGGCCTTCAGCCGGGACGTCCGCCGGGGCGTGGCCGGTCAACTCGCCGATTCTGGAGCGCACATGGGATTCGAGGAGGGCGATCCGCTCCTCCTCAGTCCCGGCGGCCATCACCTGGCCGAACAGCCCGGAGGCGGTTTGCGCGCCCGTGGGACGCGCGACGAGGCCGTGCAGGAGCGGACGTGAGCGGGCCAGGTCCGGGTCACGGACGAACGCCTCTCGGTCGAGCGAGAGCGGCACGAGCTGACGCCGGGCCGTGGGCAGCACCCGGTCGAACAGCTCGCCGCCCTGCTGCGAGGTGAAGGCGACGAGCCCCGACCCGCCGGCCGCGGCCGTGCGCGTCGTCGATGCGGCGACCAGGCCGGCCTCCGCCCAGGTGCCCCAGTCGAGGCTCAGGGCCGGACGGCCGGCGAGCGCGAGATGGTGCGCCCAGGCGTCCATGAAGGCGTTCGCCGCGGAGTACGGGCCCTGCCCGGCCGAGCCGAGCAGGCCGGCGGCCGAGGAGAACAGGACCAACGACTCCACCTCGGGAACCAGCTCGGTCAGCAGCACGGTGCCGAGCACCTTGGGGGCCAGCACGCGCCCGATGCGCTCCGGCGTCAGCCCCGGCAGCGTGGCGTCGTCGAGCACGCCGGCGGCATGGATGACACCGGTGACCGGACCGCAGGCCGTGCGCAGCGCGTCGAGAGCCGCCCGCAGGCCCTCCCGGTCGGCGACATCGGCCCGTACGAGCCGGACGGTGACCCCGTCCTCCCGCAACGCGGCGATCCACCGTGCCGCCTCCGCATCGGGTGCGCCACGGCTCAACAGGGCCAGCCGGCGCACCCCTTGACGCACCAGGCGGCCCGCCACGACCCGGCCGAGGCCGCCGAGACCACCGGTGATCAGATACGTGCCGTCGGGCCGGACCGCTCCCGGGCCCGACCGGTCGGGGCTCGTGTGCACCAGCCTCGGCACGAACCGGCCGCTGTCCCGCAGGGCGACGAGACGTTCGTCGTCGGCGTGCCACAGCTGGGTCCACAGCGCGTCCTCGCCCCCGGCGGCCGGCAGGTCGATCAGCGTGGTGTCCAGCTCCGGATGCTCCTGGGCCACGGTCGCGCCGAAACCCCAGCCGAGCCCCTGCTGAGGGTGGGTCACGTCCTCGCTGCCGGTGGCGGGCCGGCTGCCGCGGGTCACTATGAAGAGGCGCGGGGACCGGCCGTGCGAACGGTCGACGAGCGCCCGCACCAGGTTCAGGGTGCTGACACAGCACAGCCGGGCGGCCTCCGCCGCCGCTTCGGCCGAGTCGACCGACGGTGCGTCCAGGCCGGACAGATGGACCACCCGCTCCGGCGGCCCCGCGGCGAAGGCCTCGTCGAGCAGGCGCGCCAGCTGCCGCGGATCCTGCGGGTCGGCCGTGTAGCGTCCCGGCGCGTCGACGGCATAGGTCCGGCCCGTACGAGCGACCACGTGCGGGGTCGTACCGAGGCGGCGGGAGAGGTCGTCCGCCACGCCCGAGTCGTCGGCCAGGATCAGCCAGCTTCCCTTGACCGGCTGCTCCTGAGCGGCGGGCCGGGGCTGCCAGCACACCTCGAAGAGCGCCCCGTCCAGCGGGGAGAGTGCGGCCAGCTCGAACTCCTCGATCTCCAGGACGGGTTGCCCGTCCCGGTCGAGGAGGTGCAGATCGAGCGTGACGGTGTCCCCGTCCACGGCACGCAGCCGGCAGGCCGCCCATACGGGCGCGGTACGCCGTCCGGTGAAGCGCAGCCGCCCGGTCCTGCGCGGTACGAAGGCCCGGCCCGAGGGGGCGTCCCCCACCAGGGCGGCGGTGTGGAAGGCCGCGTCCAGGAGCGTGGGGTGCAGCAGATGCCCCGCGCCGGGTGTCCTCGCCAGCCGGCCGAGCGCCCGGGACCGTCCGCTCCAGCCCTCCTCCAGAAGGCGGAAGGCCGGCCCGTAGTCGATCCCGAGAGCCGCCAGACCCGTGTAGGCGCCGGGTACGTCCGCCGGGTCGGTGCAGTGTTCCCGCAGCTCGGACAGGGGCACGGCGGCGTCCGCCCCGTCCCCGGCGGTCAGGGGGACGGCCCGGCCGACGGCGTGCCGGACCCAGGGCGTCCGCCGGTCACCGGTCCGCCGCGATGCGATGGTGAAGCTCCGGACGCCGTGCGCGTCGGCGGGTCGCAGGACCAGTTGCAGCCGGACGGGGAGGTCGGCGGGCAACGGGAGCGGCTCCTCGAACACGACGTCCGCCAGATGGAGTTCATCCGTCTCCTGGAGCGAGGACACCGCTTCGAGCGCCATCTCCAGGAAGGCGGCAGCGGGCAGCCGGACCGTCCCGGCGACCCGGTGATCGGTCAGATAGGCGAACCGCGGGTCGCGCAGGTCGACCAGGGTGTCGAAGAGGTGCCGGTCCGGTTCGTCACTGGACTCGACGTGTACGTCGACGAGTGGCGTCCCGCTCCGGCCGGCCGGCCCGGACGGTGCGGCCTCGGTCCAGTGGCGCCGCGCGTCCCATGCGTACGTCGGCAGGTCCAACGGGGCACCGCCGCCCGGCACGAGGCGCCGCCAGTTGATCTCCCCGCCCGCCGCGTGGAGTTCGGCCGCGGCCCGGTCCAGGCAGGCGGGTCCGTCCTCGTCACGCAGCAGGGAGCCGACGGCGAGCAGGTCGCGGCCGGTCTCCTCGACGACGGCCCGGGTGGCGGTGATCAGCGCCGGGTGCGGGCTCAGCTCGACGAAGTGGCGGTATCCGTCGGCCGCCATGCGCGCGACGGTGCGGGCGTACTGGACGGGCTCGCGCAGGTTGCGGTACCAGTAGTCGGCTTCCAGCGGCTCGTCGGGGACGGGTCCGGCCAGGACCGTGGAGTACCAGGCGACGGGCGTGGCATGGGTGGTGATGCCTTCCAGATCGGCGAGGAGGGACGCGCGCACGGGCTCGACCCGCGCGCTGTGCGAGGCGTAGTCGACGGCCAGCCGGCGGACGAACACCCGCTCCCGTTCCAGCCCGGCGAGGAGGGCCTCCAGCGGCTCCGTGTCACCGGCCACCACCGTCGACGTACCGCTGTTGACCGCGGCCACGGACAGCCGCCCGGCCCACTCCGCCAGGCGCGCCTCGACGTCTGCCTGCGGCAGGGTCACCACGGCCATCCCGCCCGTCCCCGCGAGCGAGGTCAGCGCCCGGGCGCGCAGCGCCACCACGGCCGCGGCGTCGTTCAGGCCGATCGCTCCGGCGACGCAGGCCGCGGCCGCCTCGCCCTGACTGTGGCCGATGACGGCGTCCGGCCGTACCCCCCGGGCCCGCCACACCGCCGCGAGCGACACCATGACGGCGAACAGCGTCGGCTGGACGACATCGACCCGGTCCACGGACGGCGCCCCGGCGTCACCGCGCAGCACCGCGAGGACGGACCACCCGGCGTGCGGGCGCAGCGCGGCGTCGCAGCGGTCGATCTCGTCGGCGAACAGCGGGGACCGGTCGAGCAGATCGCGTGCCATCCCGGTCCACTGGCTGCCCTGCCCGGGGAAGACGAAGGCCACCTTGCCCCGGGTGAGCGGCTGCCGGGGCGCGCTGACCAGTTCCGGCGCGGGCTCTCCGGCGGCCAGGGCACGCAGCCCGCTCAGCAGCTCCTCCCGCCGTCGGGCGACGACGACCGCGCGCTGCTCGAAGTGCGTGCGGTGGTGCGCGAGGGTCCGGGCGAGGGCAGGCAACGGCAGTCGGGGATCGGCCGTCAGCGCGTCGAGGAGCCGCTCGGCCTGTCCGCGCAGCGCGGGCATGGTGCGGGCCGACAGCGGGAACAGCGCGACGGACGGCTCAAGGGCCTGCGAGTCGTCACCGTCCAGGGCGGCCGGGGTGCCCGGGTCCTCACCGAACGGGGCCGGGGTGCCCGGGGCCTCGCCGGACAGGGCCGGGGTACCCGGGGCCTCACCGGACAGGGCCGGGGCGTCCGGCGCTTCTTCGAGGATCACGTGGGCGTTGGTGCCGCTGATCCCGAAGGCGCTGACCCCCGCGCGGCGGGTCCGGGCACCGCGCGGCCAGGGCCGTGGACGGCTGCACAGTTCGAGGCCACCGGCCGCCCAGTCGATCTGCTCGGTCGGGGTTTCGGCGTGCAGCGAGGCCGGCAGCCGTTCGTGCTGCAGCGACAGCACCGCCTTGATGACCCCGCCGATGCCGGCGGCGGCCTGCGCATGGCCGATCTGGGACTTCAGCGACCCCACGGCGAGCGGCCGGTCCGCGGGGCGGCCGGGCCCGAAGACCCGGGCCAGCGCCCGGCCCTCGATGGGGTCGCCCAGCGCGGTGCCCGTGCCGTGCGCCTCGACGTAGTCCAGGTCACCGGGGAGCAGACCGGCGGCGTCGAGCGCGGCCCGGACCACTCGCTCCTGCGCCGGCCCGCTGGGGGCGCTCAGCCCCTGGCTGCGGCCGTCCTGGTTGACGGCGGAGCCCCTGATGACCGCGAGCACCCGGTCGCCGTCGCGTCGCGCGTCACCGAGCCGCTTCAGCAGCACCAGGCCGCAGCCCTCGCCCCACACGACGCCGTCGGCGTCCTGGGCGAACGGCCGGCACTGCCCGGACGCCGACAGCCCGCCGAGCCGGCTGAACTCGACATGGCCACGCGGGCTGACCATCAGCGTCGCACCGCCGGCCAGGGCCAGGTCGCACGAGCCGTCGAGCAGCGCCCGCGCTGCCAGATGCAGGGCCACGAGCGAGGAGGAACAGGCGGTGTCGACCGTGAGGGCCGGCCCCCGCAGGCCGAGTTGGTACGCGATCCGGCCGGAGGCCACGGCGGACGACGTACCGGTGCCGACGTACCCGTCCAGTTGTTCCATCCGGGCCGCGCCCAGATATCCGCTCCCGTACAGGCCGACGTAGACGCCGGTGGAGCTGCCGCTCAGGGACGCGGGCAGTATCCCGGCCCGTTCGAGCGTCTCCCAGGCGGTCTGCAGCAGCAGCCGCTGCTGCGGGTCCATCGCGGCCGCCTCCTGCGACGGGATGCCGAAGAACTCCGCGTCGAAGCGGTCGATGTCGGTGAGGAAGCCACCCCGCAGCGAGTACGCCTTGCCCACGGCCTCCGGGTCGGGGTCGTGGAGCGCCTCGGTGTCCCATCGGCCGGCGGGGGCATCCGAGAGGGCGTCCGCACCGGAGTCCAGCAGCCGCCACAGCGCCTGCGGATCCTCGGCGCCGGGAAAGCGGCAGGCCATCGAGACGACCGCCACCGCGTCGGCCTCCGAGGACGCCCGCCCGGCAGACTCGCGCGCGGCGGCCGGCCCGGCTGCGGAGGTCTCCCGTGCGGGCACCGGCCCGGCTGCGGACGGCAGGCCGGGGCCGGTCTGCGACACCGCCCGGGCGATCGACGTGATGGTGGGGTGGTCGTAGACGAGTGTCGGGTCCAGCTTTCGGCCGAGAGCCCGGGAGAGGCGCACGCCCAGTGTCATCAACGCGCGTGAGCCGAGGCCGAAGTCGGCCACCGGCCGGTCCAGCCCGATCTGGGCCGGCTCGATGCCGGCCGTGCGGGAGACGGCCTCCGCCAGCCATGCCTCGACGTCCTCGGGCGTGGGGTCGGTGAGAGGGCGTACGTCCGTGTCGGCCGAGGTATCGGCCGAGGTATCGGCCGAAGCGCTGGCCGAAGCGTCGGACACGCTGCCGGCCGAGGTGCCGGGCGGTGTCCCCGGCGGTGCTCCGGCCGGGGATTCGACAGACTCGTTCGCAGGCATCTGGGCACCCGTCTTCGCAGGCTCGGTCTCGGGACTTCTTCAGTGCGTGCCGGCGCCGCGGGCCGGACAGGAGCTCACGGACACCGGTCAGGACACCGGGCCGGCCGGGCCCGCGGCCGGCAGCGGCTCACCGACGGTGTCCAGGGTTCCGTCGAGGTAGGCCGTCCTGCAGACCTTGCGCTGGATCTTGCCGCTGGACGTCTTGGGGATGGTGCCGGGACGGATCAGGACGGCCTGCCGGAGCGAGAGGCCGTGGGCCGCACCGATGGCACCCCGTACCGCCGCCTCGATCTCGGCGTACCGGGACGCTGTCGTCGCCGTCGTCTCCGCCACGACGACGGGGCGTTCGCCGCCCGTCCCGTCCTCGACGGAGAACGCCGCGATGCAGCCCGGCCGGATCGCGGGATGGGCCGTCTCCACCGACAGCTCCAGGTCCTGCGGGTAGTGATTGCGCCCGTCGATCACCAGGAGGTCCTTGAGCCGCCCGGTGACGTACAGCTCCCCGTCCCGCACGAAGCCCAGGTCACCGGTGCGCAGGAAGCCGCCCCTGCCGTCCTTCAGGGAGGCTCCGAACACCTCGCGGGTCGCCCGGGCGTTGCGCCAGTAGCCGCCGGTGACGCTCTCCCCGGCGACCCAGATCTCTCCGATCTCGCCCTCGGGGCACTCCCGTTGCCGCTCGCCGTCGGCGATCACCACCGTCAGGCCCGCGCCCGGCGGGCCGCAGCTCACCAGGTCCCCGCCCGTCGCACCGCCCGACGGCGCCTCGGACCCGGGCCGCCCGGCCGTCCTCGGCTCCCGCCCCACCGGCCCGCCGCTCACCATCAGGGTCGCCTCGGCGAGCCCGTAGCCGGGGTGCAGCGCCTCACGGCGGAACCCGGCCGCGGCGAAGGTGCCGACGAACCGGCGCAGCGTCGTGGCCCGCACCGGCTCGGCCGCGTTGAGCGCCACCCGCCAGCGGCTCAGATCGAGGCGGTCGAGAAGCTCGGGGGTGGCATCGCGCAGGCACAGTTCGTACGCGAAGTTGGGGCCGCCGCTGGTGTGTGCCCGGTACCGCGATATCGCGGTCAGCCAGCGCTCGGGCTGCTGGAGGAAGTGCAGCGGGGAGAAGAGCGTCGAAGTCCCGCCCATGTAGAGGTTGTTCAGCACGGGAGCGATGAGCCCGAGGTCGTGGTAGACGGGAAGCCAGCTGACATAGAGCTCGCCTCCCCACTCCTCGACCGTCTCGGGCGTGTGCCCCATGCCCCGGGACAGGACGCGCTGGTTGTCCATCAGGTTCCGGTGGGTCACCATCACCCCGCGCGGCGCGGAGGTGGAGCCCGACGTGTACTGCAGGAAGGCCACCGAGTCCGGTGCGATGTCGCACTCCCGCCAGGACGCCTCGGCCTCGTCCGGGATGTCCTCCGTCGCGATGCGGAACGCGGTGTCGAGCTCCGGCAGTTGCTCGGCCATGGCGCCGAGCGCCGAGAGGATCTGTCCGGTGCCCAGGATCACCTTGGCGTCCGCGTCGGCGATCAGCCGCCGAATCCGCCCGAGGGCACGCCGGCTCTGCGACCGGCCCTGCGGTGGCAGCCCGGGCACCGCGACGACCCCGGCCGACAGACAGCCCAGGTAGGCGGCGATGAACTCGAGGCCCGGCGGGTAGAGCAGGACGGCCCGGGTGCCGGCGAGGCCACGCTCCTGAAGCCGGCCGCCGATGGCCCGGGAACGCCGGGCCAGCCGGCCGTAGGTCCATTCCTCGGTCCTGCCGTCGCAGTCCCCGTCGGCCAGAAAGCGAAAGGCGACCCTCTCGGGCTGCGCAGCCGCCTGCGCCAGCAGCACGTCGACCATGGAACGGACCGGCCCGGCCATCCTTTGTCCTTCCCCCAGCACGGCACGGACAGTGAACTGATCGCACGATCGTTCGTCCATCTACACCCTTACATACTGACCGCACGATCGTCTACTTAATCGGTACAATGGACTCTCGGCGGCGGCACCAAGAGGGTCTGGCCCAGGGGATTGGCAGAGGGCATGGCAGAGACACACACCGACGGGCGGATCGCGCGCGGTAACCAGACACGTCAGCTGGTCCTCAAGCGTGCCGTGGAGATCGCCTCCGTCGAAGGCCTGGAGGGCCTCTCGCTGGGACGGCTCTCCACCGAACTGAAGCTCAGCAAGAGCGGGGTGTTCGCCCTGTTCGGCTCCAAGGAGGACCTGCAGCTCGCCACGGTCCGGGCGGCCATCAAGGTCTACCTGGAGCACGTCGTCCAGCCCGCCCGCGACCTGCCCCCGGGGCTCGACCGCCTGTGGCAGGTGTGCACCGGCTGGCTCGACTACTCACGGCGGCGGGTGTTCCCCGGTGGCTGCTTCTTCTACTCGGTCACGGCCGAGTACGACGCCCGCGAGGGCAAGGTCCACGACACGCTCGCCTCGGCCCGCGCCAACTGGTTCGCCTTCGTCGAACAGACCGTGCGCGAAGCACAGCAGTCGGGCGAGGTCGAGGAGGGGACCGACGCGGCCCAGCTCACGTTCGAGCTCGTCGCGCTGATGGAGATGGCGAACGCCGAATCCGTCCTGCACAACGAGTTCACCTGCTACGACAAGGCGTCCAAGGGCATCCTGAACCGTCTGCGCGTCGCGGCCACCGACGCATCGGTGCTTCCCGCCTCCTGATGCCACGGCGGCCCTCCCCCGCCGTGGCGGCGGCGGGGCGAGGAGGGGCCGCCGCGGGCGGCCTCATGCCCCGATGGCGTGCACCCCGCCATCGACGTGCACGATCTCGCCCGTCGTCCGGGGAAACCAGTCCGAGAGCAGCGCGACGACCCCACGGGCGGCCGGCTCCGGGTCGGACAGGTCCCAGCCGATGGGCGAGCGCGTGTTCCACACCTCGCGGAACGTCTCGAACCCCGGGATGGACTTGGCCGCCATCGTCTTGATCGGCCCCGCCGCGACCAGGTTGCAACGGATGCCGCGCGGCCCGAGATCCCGGGCGACATAGCGCGAGGTGGACTCCAGGGCCGCCTTGGCCACCCCCATCCAGTCGTACGCGGGCCAGGCCGTCTGCGCGTCGAAGTCCAGCCCCACGATCGACCCGCCCCGCTCCTCCATGAGCGGCAGACAGGCCACGGCCAACGCCTTCAGCGAGTACGCGGACACCTCGACGGCCGTCGCGACGGAATCCCAGCCGGTCTCCAGGAAGTTGCCCCCGAGCGCGTCCTGCGGCGCGAAGGCGATGGAGTGCACCACACCGTCGAGGCGGGCATCCTGACCGACGCTCTCCCTGATCCGGTCCGCGAGGCTGTCGAGATGCCCCTTGTCCTGGACGTCGAGCTCGACCAGCGGCGCCGGCCGGGGCAGCCGCTTGGCGATGCGTTCGACCAGGCTCAGCCGGCCGTACCCGGTGAGGACCACCTCGGCGCCCTGCTCCTGGGCGAGCCGGGCGGTGTGAAAGGCGATCGAGGACTCCATCAGGACTCCGGTCACCAGAACGCGCTTGCCCGCGAGTATTCCGCTCATCCCGCTGCCACCTCGGTCTTCCGTCCGGCCTCCGTGACATCGGAGGTCATGAAGTTCGCTATTTCGTCGACGACTTGGGGCGAGCCGAGAATGCGCCGGTGCCCGAACCTGCGGGTGGTGACCAGGCGGGCGCGGTCACCGAAGGCCTCGGCGACCCGTCTCCCCTGACCGGCGTCGACCATGCCGTCCTCCTCGTCATGGATGACGAGGAGCGGGATCTGCACGTTCGCCGCCTCGTGGAAGACCGAGAAGCGGGTCCACATGTCCGCCTCGCCCGGGTACACATCCCGTTCGATACGCCCCCGGAGCTCCTCCTTGAGCCGCGGTTCGAGGCCCATCCCGGCACTGAACGCGTCGACGAGGTACGTGAAGTCGGGGACCGTGCTGATCGCCACGATCCGGCCGGTCCGCACCCCGTACCGCAGGGAGAAGAAGGTCGCGGTGACACCGAAGGAGTGCGCCACGACAGCCTCGAAATCCCCGTGCACACGGTGGAGTTCGGTGATGATGTCGCGGTACTCCAGCAGGGTCGTGGAGTCTCCGGTGGCCTCCCCGTGGCCCGGCGCGTCGAAGGACACCGGGCTGTAGCCCAGCTCCACCAGCCGGGCGACGGCCTTCGCGTAGCGCGATGCCCGCGACTCCCAGCCGTGGACGAGGAGCACCGGGCGCTCGCCGCCGCCCCAGCGGTAGACCACCGCCACCTTGCCGTTGACGGTCAGCTCGCTCGTCCGTGCGCTCTCGATGGCCGCACGCTCGTCGGGCCGGGTCCTGCTGCGCCCTTTCGGCCGCCGGAAGAGGTCGAAGACCTCCTCACCCCTGTCGCTCAGGGCCGCGCCTACGGCTGCGGGATCCATTCCACGCCCTCCAGATCGGTCATCGTGCGGCGAGATGTTAGCACGATCGTTCGCTCACATTTAGCACCAATGCCTTCGCGGGACTAGAAAACTGCACGGACGGTCGTGCTAACGTCTGCTCCGTCCACTCCCCCTCCTGGAGGCCGGTATGACGCTCCCGCACCCCTCTCCCCGCACGGGCGAAGTGATCGACACGGGCCCCGGCCCGAACCAGTGGATCAAGGACCATCTGGACGGCCTGATCGACGCGCAGCTCCTCAAGGACTGTCCCGCGCCCGTCCCCGCCACCACACCGGAGCTCGAGAAGGGGCTGCTGCCATGACCGGCACGGACACCACGGAGCGCATCGGCATCGCCGTCGCCTCGGGCATGCTCAAGGGCGTGTACAGCCACGGAGTGCTGTCCGCCTTCGAGGCACGCGGGCTGCGCGCGGACGTGTACGGCACCGCCTCGTCCTCCGGCCTGTCCGGTGGTCTCGCCGCGACCGGCCGGGCGGTGGAGGTCGGCGTGGACTACTGGCTCGGCGCCGCCCGGGCGGCCACCGAGAAGGGCATGAGCAGCGTCGCGCTCGACAGCATCAAGGAGCACGGCCCCGCGATGCGCGAAGGGCTCTTCCGCCCCGGGGCCCCCGAGTTCCTCCTCGCCACCAGCAAGGTCACCACCGCGGAGGCGGCGGAGGTCACCCAGGGCCCGGAGGCCAAGGCACTCGGCAAGCAGCTCCTGCGCAACATCTTCACCGGGGACCGGAGCTGGGTCGAGAAGAACCTGGCCGCCGCCGTGTTCTCCTCCCACGCGGCGCCCGGCGGCGAGGAGTTCCGGCTGACGGCCGACAACTACGAAGCCGTCTCCTACGCCTCGACGCGCATGCTGCACGCCTGGGCCGTGCCCGCCGAGGTCGACGGTGAGGCCTACGTCGACGCGTCGTACACGTGCGCCTGTCCGGCCCGGGAGGTCGCGGCCAAGGGCGTCGACGTGCTCATCGCGATCGGCAGCGACCCGTTCCCGCTCTTCCGCGACCTCTACGCCTCCGAGGAGATCGCCGACGGCTCCGTCCTGGACGAGGCCCGGGTCCTGGTGATCAAACCGGACGACGACCTCAAGCTGCTGGGTGTCGACTACGCCGCGGCGACCCCGGAGGGCCTGGTCAAGGCCTATGAACTCGGTCTCGACGCCGGGCACCTCTTCCTGGACCGGCATGCCGGACTGCTCACTCGGGCGGCCACGGGGCAGGCCGGCATACCGGGCGCGAACGTGAAGGACCTGCCGTGACACACGTGGTCACCGAGGAGTGCGTCCACTGCAAGTTCACGGAGTGCATCACCTACTGTCCCGTCGCCTGCTTCCGTGAAGGCGGGACGTTCCTCGTCATCGACCCCGAGGAGTGCATCGACTGCGGGAACTGCGTGGAGGCGTGTCCCGCCGACGCGATCTACCCGGAGGACGAACTGCCCCCCGAGCTCATGCCGGCCCTGGAGTGGAACGCCCGGCTCTCGGCCGAACTCCCCCTGGCCACCACGCGCGTGGAACCTCTGCCCGACGGCGAGGAGTGGCTGGGGAGGCCCGGCAAGTGGGCGTCGCTCCCGGCGGAACAGGCTCCCGGTGTTCCCGGCCGGTGACCACGACCTCGCCTCGCTGCTCCGCGAACGGGCACGGCAGCAACCCGATGCCGTCGCCTACCGGTTCGTCGCCGAGGACGAATCGGCCGAGGAGATCACCTACGGCGAGCTCCACCGGCGGGCCCTGGGGGTCTCGGCACGCCTTCTGGAGGCCACCCGGGGGCGGCCCGACCCGGCGCTGCTGCTCTTCGCACCGGGCCTCGACTACCTCGCGGGCCTGTTCGGCTGCTTCTGCTCGGGCGTGCCCGCGGTGCCCGCGTTCCCGCCGGACCCGGCCCGCCTGGCACGTACGCTGCCGCGGCTCGCCGCGATCGTCCGGGACACCGGATCCGATGTCGTCCTGACCACCTCGGACATCGCACCGCTGATGACGGACTGGCTCGCGACGACGCTCGACGGCCGCGCCCCCCGGCTGATCACGACCGACGCACCGGCCGGAGCGGACGCCGGAACCGGCGCCGAAGGGCCGCAGCCGGTGATCCCTCCGGACCGCCTCGCACTGCTTCAGTACACCTCCGGCTCGACGGCGCTCCCGCGTGGCGTCATGCTCAGCCACGCCCGGCTGCTGGCCAACTGCCGGGACATCGAGCGCGGGTTCGGAATCCACCCGGGCAGCTCGGGAGGCCTCTGGCTGCCGCCGTACCACGACATGGGACTGATCGGCGGCCTCCTCACCCCGCTGTACGCCGGGATACCCGTGACGCTCATGTCGCCCGTGACCTTTCTGCGCCGTCCACTGGCCTGGCTGCGCATGCTGTCCCGGTACGGCGCGACGATCACCGGCGCCCCGAACTTCGCGTACGACCTCTGTGTCCGCCGGGCGACGGACGCCGATGTGGCGGGCCTCGATCTGTCCGGTGTCGAGCTCTCCTTCACGGGTGCCGAACCGGTGCGCCCCGAGACGCTGGCACGGTTCACGGAGCGTTTCGGACCGAGCGGCTTCCGGGGCGAGTCCTTCTACCCCTGCTACGGCCTCGCCGAGGCGACCCTGTTCGTGACCGGCGGCAAGCCGCTGGACGGCTGGCGCTCGGTGGAGGTCGACCGCGACGCACTGGAGACACGGGGCACGGCCACACCTGCCGGGCCGGCGCAGAGTTCCCGTCCGCTGGTCGGCTGCGGTCACCCCGGCCCCGACACCCGGCTGCTGATCGCCGACCCGGCCACCCGGGAACCGCTGCCGGACGGCGCGGTGGGCGAGATCTGGGTCGACTCACCCGGTGTCGCCGACGGCTACTGGCGGCGCCCGCAGGAGAGCGCCGAGACCTTCGGCGCGACGACGGCGGCCGGGGACGGCCCGTACCTGCGCACCGGCGACCTCGGGTTCGTCCGCAGCGGCGAGCTCTTCGTGGCGGGACGCCTGAAGGACCTGGTCATCGTCAACGGCCGCAACCTCGACCCGGTCGACATCGAGCGGGTCTGCGAATCCGAGGTCCCCGGCATCCGCCGCAACTGCGGAGCCGCCTTCGCTGTGGAGGACACCGCGGGAGGCACCGAGCGGCTGGTGGTGGTCTACGAGGCCGACGCCGGCGACGAGGCGGGGTACCGGGCGGCCGTCGACGGCATCCGGCGGGCGGTGTCACGGGAGTTGAGCGTCCCGCCGCACGCCGTCGTCCTGACGGCGCCGCGCAGCATCCCCAAGACCTCCAGCGGAAAGGTACAGCGCTGGCTGGCCCGCCGGGCCTACCTCGCCGGTGAACTCCAGGAACTCGCCCGCTGGCAGGCCCCCGCCCGCAACAGCGACAGCAACCACACCCACGAAGGGACCGGCCGGTGATCATCAAGGTCAGGGGCGTCCTGCTCCGCTTCACGGAGTACGAGAACGAGATCGAGGTCGGCGGCGGGACCGTGCGGGCCGGTCTGACCGCGCTGACCGAGCGCTATCCCCGCCTCGGCGAGGTGCTGCTCGACCGGACGGGAGAGGTACGCCCGACGCATCTGATCGCCCTCAACGGCGAACGGCTCACCAGGAACGAACTGGAGCGCGCCGCCGCCGAGGACGACCGGGTCGACATCGTCACCGCGGTCTCCGGAGGCTAGCGCCTTGCCACGCAGCTCCTCGTACGAGGCCGTTCTCGACGCGAGCCTCTTCACCCCGGCCCAGTTGCAGCCCACCGCCGTCGGACGGCTCGCCTTCCAGGCGGGCACCCGCTGGATGCGCGACCACGTGTGCAGCCACCGCACCCTGGTGCACGAGCACCGGGTCGGATTCGTGCTGTGGTCCTGGCAGTTGGAGTACGTCCACCCGCTGCGGTTCCTCGACGCCGACGAGGCACGCGTCGAGGTGACCGCGCGCGTCCGCGGCCCGCGCGCCTCGCAGCTGGAGGTGGAGATGACCCTCGAAGGCCCGGCCGGTGTCGCGGTGCGCACCCGGGCCGCCTCCGTGCCGCTGCGGCTCAGCGGCGACGAGGCGCTCTCCGGCGCACCCGGGCCGCTGCCGGGCGCGCTCGCCGGTGCCTTCCACGAGGACGAGACCGAGCTCACCCCGCACCGTTCGCGGATCCGCGCCATGCGCGCCGGGTTCGCCCGGGACGGCGAGCAGCTCGCCTCGGGAAGCGCGCGCTTCCGGGTGCACCGGCACCACTGCGAAGTCGCCGACCAGTGGTACTGGGCCGAGACGCTCGGGTTCGCCGCCGGCGCCCGCGAGGAGCTCGTGATGCGGCACGGCAGGACGCTTCCCGGGCTGCGCCGCGCACTGGCCGCGCCGCTCCGCCGGGTGGACGTGACCTGGCTGCGCGCCGGCCAGTTCCGGGATCTGTTCGAGGTCCGCACGAGCGCCCATCAGGTCGGGGACGAGCTCGCGTTCGTCCATGAGCTGTGGCTCGCGGGGAACGAGGGCGAGGGCGGGCACGTGAACGAGGACGGCGGGCCGTACGCCGTCGTGGTGGAGCGCATATGACCTCCCCGGCCGGACCCACGGGCACACCGTCCACGTTCGACGCCGCGGCACGCCTGGAGCAGGCGCTCGGCTGCCCCTTCGACCCGGACAGCGGTATATCGCTCGCCGGAGGTGTCCGGGCCGACGAGCTGGAGGCGGAGCCCACCGCCGCCTACGAGGCCGCCTGGTCGGCCGGCCTGCACGAACATCTGGTCCCCGTGTCCGAGGGCGGCCGGCTCGGCTCGTTCGAGTCGCTGACGGGCGTGGTGCGCGCGACCTCGCGGCGCGACCTGGCGGTCTCCGTCGGTCTCGGGTCGACGCTCCTCGCCGCGACCCCGGTATGGGCCTGGGGCGACGACACCCAGCGGAGCAGGGTCGCCGAGCTCGTCCTCGGCCGTGCCTGGGGCACCGCCGGCATCAGCGAGGAGGCGGCGGGCAGCGACCTGCTCGCCACCGGCACCCGCGCCGTCCCGGCCCCCGGCGGGTATGTGCTCGACGGAGAGAAGTGGCTGGTCGGCAACGGCCGCCGCTCCTCGTTCGCCACCGTCCTCGCCGCATCCGATCCCTCGTACGGACTGTTCCTGCTCGACTTCGACGCCCTCGACGGCAGCACCGTGAAGCGGCTCGACAAGGTACGCACCCACGGGCTGCGCGGCCATGATCTCAGCGGCTTCGCCCTCAGCGGCTGCCCGGTCGGCGCCGAGGCCGTGCTCGGCCGGCCCGGCCGCGGCATCGAGATGGTCTCCGGCATGCTGCAGTTCACCCGGACCCTGGTCGGCGCGAGCAGCCTCGGCGCGGCCGACACCGCATTGCGGATCGCGCTGCGCCACGCCCGTGGGCGGATGCTCTACGGCCGGCCGGCCCTCGCCATGGCCCCGGTCCGCTCCCTGCTCGCCCGCGGCTTCGCCGATCTGCTGGTCGCGGAGTGCACCGAGCTGTCCGCCGCGCGCGGGCTCGACGTGGCGCGGCAGCGCATGGCGCTCTGGTCCGCGGTGGCCAAGTACGTGGTGCCGCAGCTGTCCGTGGACACCGTGACCGCCTGCGCGGAGGTGCTCAGCGCACGCGCCCACCTGCGCCGGGGAGTCGCGGACGGCGCGTTCCAGAAGCTGCTGCGCGATGTCGCGGTCACCCCGGTCTTCGAGGGCACCGAACTGGTCCAGCTGGACACGGTCCGGGCCCAGCTGAGCGGTGCGGCCCGACGCCGCCGGGCGCCGGCGACGCTGCCGCTCCCGCTGCTCTTCGGGTTCGGCGAGCCGGTGGTGTCGCCCGCACCGCGGGACCTGCGCCCCTCGCTCACCTTCGGCGGCGCCGACGAGGTCGTCGACCTCCTGGACGACGCGGTCGAGGAACTGGCCGACGACCCCGGGTTCGCCGCCCTGGCCCGCACGCTCCTGCGGGTCCGGGACGAGACCCGGACGGCGTTCGCCGGTCTCGGCACCCTGCGGACGGCCGAGGCCTACGAGGCCGCCCGGCGGCACTGCCTGGTCCACGCGGCGGCCTGCTGCATCCACACCTGGCTCCAGCGCCGTGCCGCGCTCGGCGGCCTGGCCACCGAGCGGGCCTGGCTCTCGCTCGCGCTGCGCCGGGTCGTGGCACGGCTCGGCCTGCCCGTCCCGCCCGACCCGGAGGCCGAGGACCTGCTCGTGCGCCGGCTCGAAGAACTCGACGACACGGACCGGGCGTTCTCCCTCGTACCGATGCGGCTCGCACCGCAGCACCGTGATCCCTCGCCCGCACGAAGCTAAGGGCTTCGCTCGGCCCGGGAGGGACCCGGGAGGGGCCCCCTCCCGCGCTGTCGTCGGTCGCCGATGCTCCGCAGTGACTCCCCTCGCCTTGCAGCCGCACGCGCCCACCCCCGCTCCCTGACCCGGCCCGACCCAGCCGAAAGACCCTAGGAGTACGCCATCACCACCGCGCGCACCAACCCCGCGGACCCCGCCACCGAGCCCCTCGGCACCTGGCTGTCGTCGCTGATCGCCGACCTGCTGGGCCTCGACGAACCGTTCCCGGCGGGCATGCCGCTGGGCGAGCTGGGCATCGACTCCCTCACCGCGGCCCAGCTCTCCGTGGAGGCCGAGGAACGCACCGGTGTCCATGTGCCGCTGACCCGCTTCCTCGGCGACGAGACCCTCGACGACATCGTCCGGGCCATGGCGGACGCCCCGGCGGCCGGGGCGTCCGCGTGACGGCCCGGGCCCGCGCCGCCGATGTCATGAACCGGGGCGGTGCGGACCGCCACGGGCCGCACCGCACGCTCGACGCGGAGGTGGAGGAGGTCCGGTCCGAGGCCCGGCGCCGGTTCGCCGGCTTCGTGTCGGACGTCGCCAACCCCGGCTCGCACTTCCGCAACCACGCCCGCCGGCCGCTCGACACCCGCGTGTTCGAGCAGGCGGGCGAGCTCGGTCTGATGCGGTTCTCCCTGCCGGCCGAGGCCGGGGGCGACGGGCGGGACAAGCTCGCCTGGGGTGTGGTGGTCGAGGAGATCGCCCGTCTCTCGCGCGATCCGGGATTCGCCGTGCTGCTCGACATCACCGTCGAGATCACCGAGCTGATCCTGTCCAGCGGAACGCCGGAACTGATCGAGCGCTACGTGCCCGACCTGGCGGCCGGCCGGCGCTTCGGCGTGCAGGGCGCCTACGAGAACCGGGACCCGTACGACTACACGTCCACGGCACGCCTCGAAGGTGGCACCTGGGTGCTCAACGGCGCCAAGCGGTTCCTCGCCGGGGCCGCGTTCGCCGACCTGTTCATCCTGTTCCTGCGCGACGAGGCGTCCAACGACATGCTCGCCTTCGTGGTCGAGAAGGACGATCCGGGTGTCACCCCGGTGCCGCTCGACACCATGGGCCTGCACACGATGGGCCTGGGCCAGGTGCTCCTGCACGACGTGCGTCTGCCGCCGTGGCGGCTCGTGTGGCGGGCCGACGCGCTCAGCGAACTCAACACGTACGCGCGCATCCGCCGCACGATGAGCGCGTGCGGGGTGCTCGGCGCCCTGGACGCGGTGGTGGAGAACTGCGTGGAGTCACTGGCCGCGCGCAGACGCGGCGGGCGCCCGGTCCTCGACTACACCAATGTGGAGCGCTCGGTCGGCGAGATGCACGTGCTGCTGCAGAGCGCCCGGGCGAGCGTCTACCGGGCGCTCGACGGCACCCGTTCCGCCGACCGCGACCCGCACTTCGACGAACTCGCCACCGTCGCCAAGCACCGGACCGCCGAAAGCGCCCTGCGTGTGGGCCAGTTGGTGATGGGGCTACAGGGCGGCGAGGCGTACATGGCCACGTTCCCCTGGGAACGCTTCATGCGTGACGTCCTGGGTCTGGTCTCCGGTCAGGGCTCCCAGGAGACACTCCTCATCCAGCTGGGCCAGCGTTCGATCGTCGGCCTGGAGGGAAAGCGGGTGCGTCAGGAGGCCGCCGAGCGCGTCGTCGCCCGGCTGGCGGACTCCTGGTGGGCGCTGCACGCGGCGGTCGCGGACGAGCGTCCCGGCGAACCGGCGGGCCCCGTGCGCGAGGTGCTGTCGGCGGCCGGCCTCGCATCCATCGGTCCGGGTCCCCGTGCCGAGGCGGACGCGCTGCTCGGCCGCGCCCACACGTTGTGGGCCGCGGTGTGTTCCGGGGCGGCGCCCGACGCGTTGCCGAAGGGGCCGGCGGATCTCCTCGACGGGCCGCTCGCACCGGTGGCCGCGCAGGCATGGGCGCTGCTGGCGTGTGCCGTCGCGGAACGGACCGGGCTGCTGGCCCGGCTGCTGGGGCCGTGCACGGCGAAGGAGGCCGCCGGCACACTGCCCGTGGACCTTGCCGAGGGGCTGCTGAGGGTTCTCGCGGAGGCCGCACTGGTACGGCGGGACGGCGAGGGCCGCTACGTGGCCACCGAGGGCCTGGAACGCGTGCTCATCGGTGGCCCGCGTGCCTCCGCGTTCGCCGCACGGCTGCGGCGCGCGGTGACCGGGGGCGCCCGGCTGCGGTCCGGGGCCGCGGCAGCCCCGGAGGGCGAGCCTGCTCCCGGATGCGGCGGCGAGGCGCCGGCGCTCGCGGAGGCGCTGGTCGACTCCCTGCTGGGCCGGCTGGAAGGACTGCCCGCGATGCTGGATCTGCCCGGCGCGCGGGTCGGCTGTGCGGCCGGTGACGGAGGGCGGTCCGCGGTCGCGCTGTCGCGCCAGATGCCCGGACTGCCGGTACTCGCGCTGGAGCCCCGCCAGTTGCCCGTGCCCACGGCCGACGGGCCGGTACGGGTGCGGGTCGCTGATCCGGCCGGCTTCGAGGAGGACGACCGGCTCGCGCTCGTCTGGTTGCCCGTCGGCGCAGTGCCGGGCGACGGGCTGCGCCGGTCCGTTGCCGCCGGCGCCGCCGCGCTGATGCCCGGCGGGTGGATCGTCCTGCCGTGCCCGCTCCTCCCGAAGCGCGCGCTCGGGGTCGCGGCGGCACGCCTCTGCCTGGCCGTCACGGGCGGGACGGCACCCGCGGACGGTGAGGTCGAGGGCCTGCTCCGGGCCGCGGGCCTGGGCCATGTCCGCACGGCGTGGGAGGACCACTCCCTCGGCATCCGGCTGATCGCGGCCCGCCGCCCGTGACGAGGCCGAGGCAGTCCGCTGCGGCCCGGACCGGGTGGTCCGGGCCGCAGCGGGTGCTTCTCACGCCTGGGGCCTTCCGTTTGGATCAGGCCGGGCCTATCCAGACGGAAGGTCCTAGCCGAAGAGGGTCCGGCCGAAGTACTCGGTGTCGAAGTACTCCCGCATGCTCCGGATCTTTCCGTCCCGGACGGTGAACTGCGCACTGATGTCCAGGACGTACGGGGCACCGTCGCGGGTCGTGGCCCGGGTGACGCACTCGACCGAGACCTCGTCGCCCTCCGCGATCACGTGGAGGATGTCGACCGCGTACTCGGCCGTCGGGTCGAAGCGCTCTCCCATGGGGATCAGGAACCTCTCGGCGATCTCGCCCAGCCCGGTCCAGGTCCCCGCCACCGGATGGCTGCCGGGTATGCGGTAGACGGCGTCGGCGGCGACGACGCCGGTGATCACCGCCGCGTCACGCTCGCGCAGGCCCTGGAGGTAGCGGTGCACCACGCTCTTGGCGTCGAGGTCTTCCTGGGTTCGTTCGGCGGCCTGGGTCATCGGTTCTCCTCGGGTTGTCGCTGATCTGTCGTACGGGGGGGCGGGAGCTTCGTCAGTTCGCCGGGGTGTCATCCAGCAACTGCGGCGTCAGGGCCCGCTGGAAGGGCTTGAACAGCACGGACTGGGGTGCGTGACGCAGGTACAGGTCGCGCACGACGCGCAGGGCGGGGTTCTCCAGCTGCTCGAAGCCGCCGAACTTGCGGGAGACCTCGACCATTTCCCGGGTGCGCTCGCGCCGCAGGTTCTCGTACCTGCGCAGCGAGGCGACGGTGTCCGTGCCCGCCGCCAGGCACTGGGCGAGCACCACGGCGTCCTCGATGGCCGTGCTGCCGCCCTGGCCCAGGCTGGGGAGCATCGGGTGCGCGGCATCGCCCAGGAGGGTCACCGGGCCCTCGCCCCAGTTCTCGAGGAACGGGCGGTCCTGTGCCGGTACGGCGACGATGTCCTCGGCCGGGGTGGTCGAGATGGCCTCGCACACCTCGTCCGCCCATCCGGCGTAGGCGCGCACGATGGGGTCCTTGTCCCCGTCCCAGCGGCCGGCCGCCTCGGCCGACATGTTCAGGGTGCCCCACCAGTAGGCACGCCCCTGGCCCACGTCATGGATGCCGAAGCGCTTCCCGAGGCCCCAGTAGTGGGCGTTGAACCCCTTGGTGATCTTCGGGTGGGCGAAGGGGGTGACGGAGAGCCAGCAGAGGAATCCGCCGTACCGCGGGCCGCTGTCATCGCCCGTACGGCGGCGGCGGACCGCGGAGTTGATGCCGTCGGCGCCGATCAGGAGGTCGCCGGTGGCTTCCCTGCCGTCCTCGAAGCGGACCCGTACGCCGTCCCCGGTGATCTCGTACCCGGTGGCGGCCGCGCCCACCGAGACGGGCATCCCGCCGAGGGCGTCGAGCAGGGCGGCCTGCAGGTCGCCCCGGTACATCGCGACGCTGGGGGCACCGAGCCGGTCACCGGCGGTCTCGACCGGCAGGGACCGCAGGGTCCGGCCCTTGTCGGTCATGATCCCGGTGTGCAGGATCGTCTGTCCGCGCTTCTCCAGACCGAGGTCGATCCCGAGGGCGCGCAGGGCCGCCACGGCGTTGCTCATCACGGAGATGCCGAATCCCGCGGGCCGCAGATCGGGCGCGCGCTCGTACACCTCCACGTCGACGCCGACCCGGCGCAGGGCCACGGCGGTCGCGAGCCCTCCGATCCCGGCTCCGATCACGATGGCCCGGGGGCTGGTTCGCTGTGCCACGTCAGTGTCCCTTCTCTGCGGTGCGGGGAGCGGGCGGGCCTGCGGGGTGCGGATCGCCGTCACCCTCGGTTCGCGCCAGCTCGCCGACTATGCGGGCGACTTCGGCCACGTACGGCTCCTCCATGAGGGAGAGGTGGTCGCCCGGCACCTGAATGACCTCGACCCGGCCGGTGGTCATGGTGTGCCACCCGTTGGCAGGGTCCTTGTGCTGTGTGCTGCCCGCGCCGTGCATCGCGTGCAGGACCTGCGGCAGCGGCTCCACGGCCCGGATCAGGGTGACGTCGTCCGCCACCGGTCCGGGCCGGTAGTGCTGTGTCGCGCGCCAGTTGGCCTCGTACACCCCGAAGAGGCGCCCGACGAGCGAGCCCCCGCCGTCGGCGGGCAGGACGCCCTCGTCGGCGGCGACTTGGGCGATGAAGTCGAACTTCTCCTCAAGGGTGGTGAGTTCGGCGGGAATGGCCTCCAGGGGCGAGTCGCCGCCACGGCCCAGCAGTAGCAGTTCCCAGAAGAACCAGCCGAGCAGCGCCTCGTCGGTGAACGCCCTGTGCTGATCCGCCGGTCCGAGGGCAACCGTGTCCAGGAGGATCACCCGGCTGACCTCCTGTCCGGCGGCCCGCAGCTGTCGCGCCATCTCGAAGGCCACGAAGCCGCCGAAGGACCAGCCGCCGATGACGTAGGGGCCCTCGGGCCTGACCCGGCGCATGGCGGCGACATAGTGCGCGGCGATCGCCCGCATCGTGCGCAGGGGCTCGGTGCCCAGGTCGCCGCCGGACGCCTGGAAGGCGTACAGCGGCTGGTCGTCGGGAAGATGGCGGGCGAAGGGTACGTAGCAGAGCACGTTGCCGCCCATGGGGTGCACCAGGAAGACCGGCGGTCTGTTGCCGGCGCGGCGGATCGGCACCAGCGGGTCGAAAGCGAGCGTGGCTCCGCCCTTCCGCAGCAGCCCGGCCACGGCCGCCACCGTCGGTGCCGTGATGAAGGCGGATATCGGGATCGGGACCCCGTACCGCTGCTCGATCAGCACGACGAGCCGCATCGTGGTGAGGGAGGTGGCGCCCAGCGTGAAGATGTCGTCATGGATACCGATCCGTTCGAGGCCGAGGAGTTCACCGAGCATCTCCGCCAGGGTTCTTTCGTACGCGTCCCGGGGCTCGTCGCCGTCCCCGGTGGTCGCCCGGGTCAGTGGCCGGGCCCGCAGTGCCTTGTCGTCACGCTTGCCGCTCGGGGTCAGTGGCAGCGCGTCGAGCCACTCGAAGTGCTGCGGGACCATGAACTCGGGCAGAACCGCGCGCAGTTCGGTGCGCAGGACGTCCAGGTCGGTCCGCTCGGCGTCGCCGGAGAGGAAGGCCACCAGTGCGGTGCGCCCGTCCGTCCCGCTCCGGGCGACCACCGCGGCCTGCTGGACGTCGATGCCCGGATGGCGTGCCGCGAGGCCGATCAGAGCGACCTCCGCCTCGGCGGGCTCGACCCGGTAGCCGCGGATCTTCACCTGGGTGTCGGCCCGGCCCGCGTAGGCGAGGACGCCGCCGGGCAGGACGCGGCCCAGGTCACCGGTCCGGTAGGCGGTGATCCCGCCGTCGGGACCGTCCAGGCGCACGAACCGTTCGGCGGTCTGTGCCGCGGCCCCGAGATAGCCGTCGGCGAGCGCCGGTCCGGACAGGTACAGCTCGCCCTTCACGCCCGTCGGGACGGGGCGGCCCAGCGGGTCGAGGACCCGGACCTCCGCGCCGGGGACGGGGGTGCCGATCGGGACGATCGACGGGAAGCCGGCCGGGTCCCCGGTCATGGTGTGGCGGGTCACCACGTGCGACTCGGTGGGGCCGTACTGGTTCTCCAGGATCGCTCCCGGCAGCGCGGCCACGAGGGCCCGGATCTCGTCCGTGACCCTCAGCTGCTCGCCGGAGGAGACGATCACGCGCAGAGCTCGCGGGACGATGCCGAGGGCGCCGGACGCCTCGGCCAGCTGCTGCAGCGCCACGTACGGCAGGAAGATCCTTTCGACGCCGGCCTCGTCGAGCAGGCGCAGCAACGCCGGCATGTCGCGCCGTTCCTCCTCCGTGACCAGGCGCAGCGTGCCGCCCGCGCAGAGCGTGGAGTAGATCTCCTGGAAGGAGACGTCGAAGCTGAGCGGCGCGTACTGCACGGTGGTCCGGCCGGCGGACGCGCTCTCTGCCCGGATCTGCCAGCCGGTCAGGGCGGCCAGGGAGCGGTGGGGCATCACCACACCCTTGGGCCGGCCCGTGGAGCCCGAGGTGAACAGGATGTACGCGGTGCTGTCGGGGCCGATGGCGTCCGGCAGCGCGCTCGGCCGCCCGCCCGCCGCGGCTGCCGGCTCCGGGCCGAAGAGCGACTCCGCGGCCAGCAGCAGGTGCGGGTCCGGCAGGAGTGCGGCGTCCGCCGTGCGCGCGATGATCCGGAACGGCTCGGCCTGCTCCACCATCGCGGCGATCCGCGCCTCGGGGTAGGCGGTGTCCAGCGGCACGCAGGCGGCGCCGGCCCTGGCGGTGCCGAGGATGGCGGCGACGGTCTCCGGTGAACGGTCCATCGCGATGCCGATCCGGGCGCCGGGGCGGGCGCCGAGAGCGGTCAGCCGGCGGGCCACCCGCTCGGTGGACGCCCGCAGTTCGCGGTAGGTCCAGGTGCGCTCGCCCGTGGTGACGGCGGGTGCGTCGGGGGTCAGGTCGGCCTGCTGGTCGAAGAGCCGTACGACGTCGTCGGTGAACGCGTCGGCGGTGGGGGTGGCGCTCTGCCGCGTGCCGGCGGGGAAGGCGGAGCCGGGCGGCTCCCCCGGTCCGGTGACGAGACGGCGCAGCACCTCGGTGTAGGTCTCCCCGAACAGTTCTGCCTGGGCCGGGGTGATGGTGCGGCCGTCACCGTCGATGCGCAGTCCGATCGTGCCGTCCTGCGGGTGCAGGAAGGCGTTGACCAGGAGCTGGAAGTCGGTCTCCTCCCAGGTCGTGAACTCCTCCAGGCGTACGTCGGGAAGACGCAGCACGTCGGAGAGCACATGGAAGTGCACGTAGTTGAACGCGGTGTGCAGGACCGGGCCGCCGTGGTCCGCCTGCATGGCGCTCAGCGGGTAGCGCTGATGGGCCCGGCCCTCGGTCTCCTGCCGGTGGAGCTCCCGGACGACATCGAGCAGGCTGCCCCCGGCGCCGTCGGCACCGAGGCGTACCGGGACGGTGTTGAGGAAGAGGCCCACCATGCGTTCGGCGTCGGCGTACTCCGGCCGTCCGTGCGTGATCACGCCGGTGGTGAAGTCGTCGAGCCCGGAGTACAGCCGCAGCGTCAGGCAGTGCGCGGCCAGCAGCACGGACTTCAGCGGTAGCGCGTGTTCCCTGGCCAGGGAGCGGGCCTGCCGGGTCAGCCCGTCGGGCAGCACCAGCTGATGCACCACCTGTGCCTCGCCGCGCGGCGCTTCGGACGGTGCGAAGCCGTCGAGCCGGAGCACCTCCGCTCCCGCCAGGCGCTGCTGCCAGTACGCGCGGGCGGCGGGGTCCGCCTGCGCCTCGCGCTCACCCCGCACATGGTGGGCCGCGGTGGGCGGTACACCGTCCTGGACCGGGGCGATGTCCGCGCCGAGCGTGTGCAGATAGTCCTGGAGGAGCTCCCGCAGCAGGTTCGCGACGCTGCCTCCGTCGAGCAGCGCGTGGTGGAAGCTGAGGACCAGGTCGACGGCGTCGTCGCGCACATGGGCGCGGAAGAAGTAGAGCGGCGGCCGGCCGAACGCGTACGGGTGGAACCGCCGTTCCTCGATGTGCCGGCGGATCTCCGCCTCCGCGTCGGCGTCCCCGTGCCCCCGCAGGTCGGCGATCTCCAGGCCCCCCGGCGCGCTCGTGTGCACGATCTGCAGCGGCTCGGTGAGCCCGCCGAGGTCGAACGAGGAACGCAGCGCGGGATGGCGGGCGACCAGACGCGCGAAGGCGTCCTGGAAGCGTGCCTCGTCCCACTGCATGGCCAGGCGGTACCGGAAGACGTCGTGGTAGACGGCGGAGCGCTCGTCCCGGCGGCTGTGGTAGACGAGCCCCAGTTGCAGCCGGGTCAGCGGCCAGGCGTCGGTCGCGTCCCCGAGGCGCGCCCGGTCCACGTGCGGGACGAGCGCGAAGGGGGCCAGGCCGTCCGCGGGCCGGGACTCCTCCGTGGTGTGCGCCGCGAGGGCGGCCACCGTCGGGTTGTGCACGAGGTCGCTCAGGGAGAAGTGGATGCCCTGCCGTTCGGCCAGCGCGCGGATGCGGAGCATCAGGAGGGAGTCGCCGCCGAGGGCGTAGTAGTCGTCGTGGATCCCGACCTGCCGCAGCCCGAGCACCTCGGCCCAGACGGCGGCGAGCACCGCCTCGGTGCCGTTGCGGGGTGCCGCGCCCGGCTCCCCGGCAGGCTCGGCGTCCGGGGCGGTGAGCCTGCTCCGGTCCAGCTTGCCGTTGGGCGTCAGAGGGAGCGCGTCGATCCGCCGGAACCGCCCCGGGATCATGACCTCGGGGAGTTCCTCGGCCAGCCGGCCGCGCAGGAACGCCGTCTCCAGTTCGCTCTCGGACACGTAGTGGCCGACCAGGAACGTGCCGCGCCCCGGCTCCGTGTGGTCCGTGACGGCGGCGTACCGCACGCCGGGAACGCGAGCCAGCGCGTCCTGGACCTCGCCCGGCTCGATGCGGTTGCCGCGTATCTTCACCTGCCCGTCGATGCGGCCGAGGTACTCCAGGGTGCCGTCGCCCAGCCAGCGGGCGAGGTCGCCGGTGCGGTACATCCGGCCGCCGTCGACGAACGGCGCGTCGACGAACTTCTCCCGGGTCAGCTCGGGCCGGCCGAGGTACCCGCGGGCCAGGCCGACACCGCCGATGCACAGCTCACCCGGCACGCCCACGGGCTGCGGCTCGCCGCCCCGGTCCAGGACGTGCAGCTCGATGTTGTCGATCGGCCGCCCGATGGGGACCCGCCCGGCGGCCTGCCCGTCCGGCGCGGGGCAGATCTGCGCGGAGACGTCGACGGTGGCTTCGGTGGGCCCGTACAGATTGACCAGGACGGGTGCGCCTGCGGCACCGAAGACCCGGTGGAACCGTTCCACGTGGCGGGGGGTCAGGGCCTCGCCGCTGCAGAAGACGTGGCGCAGCGAACCGGCCCGCGCGCGCAGCCGGTCCGACTCCTCGATCAGGTCGAGGAAGGGGCCCAGCATCGAGGGCACGAAGTGTGCGACGGTGACCTGTCGCTGTTCGATCGTGTGCAGGATCTGCCGCGGGTCCTTCTCGCCGTCCGGCGGCAGCAGCGCCACCGAGGCTCCTTCGACGGCCCACCAGAACAGCTCCCACACCGATACGTCGAACGAGACGGGCGTCTTCTGCAGCAGGACGTCGTCCGCGCCGAGCGGGAACGCCCGCTGCATCCACGCCAGGCGGTTCACCACCGACCGGTGCTCGACCATCACGCCCTTGGGCCGGCCCGTCGACCCCGAGGTGTAGATGACGTAGGCGAGGTCGCGGGCGCCTGCCCCGGCCCGCACCGCGTCCGCCGGGCCTTGCAGCAGTTCGCCGACCGGGCACACCTCGGTGCCCTCGGGCACCGGCACCCCGCTGTCCGCCGAGTCCGTCACGACGGCCCTGGCCGCGCTGTCCTCCAGGACGAAGGCGATACGCCGCGCGGGATGTCCCGGGTCCACCGGAACGTATGCCGCACCCGACTTGAGGATGCCGAGGACGGCGGCGAGCATCCGGGGGCCGCGCTCCATCAGCACGGCGACCCGGTGGCCGACGCGTATCCCCCGCGCCCGCAGTGACCGCGCCACCTGGTTGGCCCGGGCGTCGAGCTCGGCGTAGCCGAGCACGTCCCGGCCCTCCGCTCCGTGCACGGCGGCCCTGCCGGGATACCGGGCGGCCTGCTCCTCGAACAGTGCGTGCAGGGTCGTGTCGTCGGCGAACGGGATGCGCGGGCCGCGGGTGAAGTCCTGGATCCGGTCCTGCTCGCGCTCGCTGAGCATCAGCAGTTCGCCGGCGGGCCGTTCGGGCTTGTCGAGCCCGTGGGCGATCAGCGAGGTGAGGTGCTCGACGAGGGACGAGACGGGCAGATCGGCGTCGAACACATCGGTGGCGTACCGCAGTTCGACCTGGAGCTCGGACCGGCCCCGGGTGCCCACGACGCTCACGACCAGCGCCTCGTCGTCGTGCGGAGGCGCGGTGAACGCCGCTCCCCCGCGTACCACGCCGTCCAGGTCCAGCGGCTTGCGCAGGGTCATGTAGGTCAGCGTGACGTCGAAGAGCCGGCGCTGCCGGGAGCCGTCGGCGGGCAGCTCACGCAGAACGTCCCCGATCGGCAGCCGCTGGTGCTGCTGCAGCAGGCCCACCGCCTCCTGGACGTCGGTGGCGATCCCGGCCAGGGACTTCCCGTCGGGGACCTCGATGCGCAGGGGCAGCGTGTTGGCGTACTGCGCGACCGCGGTCAGCTCCGTCCTGCTGCGCCGGTTGAGCAGCGGCACACCGATCACGGCCTGCTCGGTGCGGTGCACCCGGGCGAGCCAGGTGCCGAGCGCGGCGGCGAAGAAGGCGAAGGGGGTGCTGCCGCTCTCCTTGATGCGGTCGGCCACCGCTCCCGGCAGGGTGAACGTGTGGAGTCCGGTGGCGGGCACACCGTCCTGGGTGCGCCGGGCGAAGAATCGGGGTTCCGCAGCAGCGAGTTCGGCGCGGTGGAAGGCCCGGTCGTCCTCCTGCTCCGGGGAGCCGAAGTAGGCGTCCCGGCCGGTGACCGCGGTGAGCACCGACGGGGCGGCGCCCCGGTCGCGGGGTTCCTGGCCGCGGGAGCGGCGGGCGTAGTCCTCCATCACCTCGGTGTGCAGGATCTCCGCGCCCCGTCCGTCGACGAGCAGATGGTGCCCCATCAGGAACAGCTGGAGCGCGTCCGCGCTCTCCCGCAGCAGGACCGCGCGGAAGAGCCTGCGGCGCCGCAGCTCGAACGGGGTGGCCATGGCCTGCTCGCGCCAGGCCCGGCACGCCGCGGCCGGGTCGGGTGCGGCGGAGAGGTCGACCAGGTCGACCGCGGGCGCGGCGTCGTCGGTCAGCGCCTCGGCCATCCACTGCCGTGGAACGCCGTCGAACTCGTCGAATCTGAGCCGGAAGGCGTCGTGCCGCTCCAGGGCCCGGGTGAAGCACGCCCTCAGCAGCTCGCCGTCGATGGCGCCCGTGAACCGTTCGAAGACGGCCCCGTTGAACTGCGGGGTGCCCGGCGTCCGGGACTCCGCGAGCCAGATGTCACGCTGATACGGCGACAGCCGCACGTTCTCGGTACTGATGACTTCCCCCTGGTCTTGAGCGGGTGCCGCGCTGGGCACACCGGCTTCTTCCGGGCGCGACCGGTCCCGGATCTTCTCCGTCAGGCAGCGACGGCCGCCGCTCGCTTGGCCCGTGCGGCCCGGATGCCTTCGCGCCGGTCCGTGAAGGACGTGGCCTGGCTGTCCAGCCGGGCCACGAACGCGGCGAGTTCCTCGCGTGCCGCGTCGCCGGCCGGGCCGAACCCGTCCCGCTCGAACACGCGCAGATTGCGCAGGATCGGCATCACCACGCTGTCGTGGTGCAGCCGCAGGTCGTAGATGCCCGCGATGGCGATCTCCGCGGACTTGCGCCCGAAGTCCCTGATCGTCGAGCCGGGCATCTCGAACCCGGTCACGACATCGCGTACGGCCTCCATCGCCCGGTCGGGAGCGAGCTCGAACGCGGCGTCGACCAGGTTCCGGTAGAAGACCATGTGCAGGTTCTCGTCCGCCGCGATCCGGGCGAGCAGTGCGTCGCAGACCGGATCGGCGCTCACATGGCCGGTGTTGCGGTGCGAGATCCGGGTGGCGAGCTCCTGGAAGGAGGCGTACGCGATCGCGTGCAGGGCGCTGAAGCCGTCGGGGCGGTCGTATCCCGCCGACATGTGTGCCATCCGGGCCCGCTCCAGGGCCCTGGGGTCGACGGCCCGGGTGGCGAGGAGGTAGTCGCGCAGGGCGATGCCGTGCCGGGCCTCTTCGGCCGTCCAGCGGTTGACCCAGTTGCCCCAGGCCCCGTCCCTGCCGAACTCGGCCACCGCGAAGTGGTAGCCCGGCAGGTTGTCCTCGGTCAGGAGGTTGACCACGAGCGAGGTACGGGCCACCTCCGGGAGCTTCGCCTCGTCCTGGGTCCATGCCTCACCGCCGAGCGGGCCCTCGAAGTCCCGGCCTTGGCCCCACGGGATGTACTCGTGCGGGAACCACTCCTTGGCGACGTCGAGGTGGCGGTGGAGGTTGCTTTCCACCACGGGCTGGAGCTCGGCCAGCAGGGAGCTCTCGGCCCGTGCTGCGGAACGGTCCGAAGGGTCGGGACGGCCTGAAAGGTCGCTGGGTGGCATTGCGCTCTCTGTTCGTCTCGTCAGGAAGGGAAGGAGGTCGGGCGGGCCCGGGGGGCAGACGGTGGGCCCGTGCGGGCCCACCGCTGCGGATCCCTGCCGGGGTTCCGTGGAGCTGTGCCCTACGAGGGCCGCTGGGACCTCGCCCGGATCACCGGCGCGACCACCGCGGCCGCGACGGACCCGATGGCGCACGCGAGGAACACCTGCAGATAGCCCTGGTCGTCCAGGACGTTGTGGCGTTCGAGGATGGCCGCGAGGGCGGCGATGCCGAGCGCACCGCCGATCTGGCGGGTCGTCATGAGGAGTCCGGTACCGGAGGCGAAGCGCTGCGGCTCCAGCGAGGCGGTGGCCGCGTTCGAGATGGCGGTCAGGGCCGCGCCGATGCCGACACCGGCCACGACTCCGATGGGCAGCCAGACCGCCGCGTACTGCCGCTCCGTGCCGAGCAGCAGGTACATCGCCGCGCACGAGACGCCGAAGAGCCCGGCGCCCACGGCCACCGCGGCCCACTGGGCCCGGGGTGCGACCCGGCGCCCCACCACCAGGGCGCCGACCGCGGCGCTGAAGGCCCCCGGCGTGACGGCCAGGCCGGCCTTCAACTCCGAGTACCCCCACACGGCGTTGAGGAAGAGCAGGGAGCCGAGGAGGTAGGAGTACATGGCCGCACCGAAGAGCAGTGAGGAGACGTTGGTGGCGGCGAAGGCACGGTTGCGCCACAGGTCCCACTCGATGGCGGGCGCGGGGTGCCGGCGGGAGAGCAGCAGGGCCACCAGCACCAGTACGGCGCCGCCGCCCAGCAGGGCGAGGACCCGTCCGCTGCCCCAGCCCCAGTCCGTTCCCTGGGTCACACCGAAGACGACGCCGCCGATGCCCAGGGCGAGGGCGAGGGTGCCGACCGGGTCGGGCAGCCTGCGGCCGCTCGGCGCATCACCCGCGAGCCGCGCCGAGATCGCCACGATGGCCAGCCCGATCGGCAGGTTGATCAGGAAGACGCTGCGCCAGCCCCACACGTCCACCAGCAGACCGCCGAGGCTCGGCCCCACGGCCGCGGCCATGCTGCCGACCGCTCCCCAGACACCGACGGCGACCTGGCGGCGGGCCGCGGGGGTGTGCTGGAGCACCAGACCGAGCGCCGAGGGAATCATTCCGGCCGCCGCCACGCCCTGGAGCGCACGGGCGCCGACGAGCATCGGCACCCCGGTGGCGAACCCGCTCAGCACGGAGGCGAGGGTGAACAGGACCGTGGACCAGAGGAAGAGCCGCTTGCGTCCGATGACGTCGGCGACCCGGCCCGCGACGGCGAGGAGTGCCGCGAACACGACCGTGTACGACGTGACGACCCAGGTCAGCTGGGACAGCGAGGCGTCGGGGAAGTCGACGCGCAGGTCGGAGAACGCGATGTTCACGACCGTGGTGTCGAGGACCGCGAGGAAGGTCGCCCCGGACGCGACGAACAGCGCCAGCTTCGAGGCGGCCGATGCCTCCGCTGAGCCCTGCGGCGCCTGTTCCCCGGCCGACGCCGCGACGTCAGCCCGGCCCGCCCCGGGTGACTGCGGTGAAGCGGTGGTCATGCGTGGTCCCTTCGTCAAGGGGTCCACGACGTTGGACCCAGGGATAAAACTAAACGACCGTGCGTGCATTTAAAAGGCCGATACGACGGCGGGCGCGGGTCCGAAGCGGTCACTCCCCCGGCACCGGACGGGCGATGAAGTCCATCGCGGAGTCGATGACCGCCGCTTCACCGAGGACCTTGCGGTGCCCGAGCCCCGCGGTGATGACCAGCTCCGCCCGGTCCCCGTACGCCGCCTTGAGCGCGTACGCCTGCTCGACCGGGACCATCTCGTCGTCCTCGTCGTGGATGATCCGCATCGGCACCTTGATCTCGTCGGGCCTGCGGGTGGCGTCGAAGAACTCCCACGGACGGGGCACCTCCGCGAACAGCCGGTGCTCGATCCGGTCGCGCAGGTCCTGCCGCAGCCGGGGCCGGAGCCCCAGGATCTCCGCGAACTTGTCCGGGAAGTGGCCGAAGTCCTTCACCGCGGCGACCGTGACCAGCCGGCCCGCCTCGGTGCCGCCCCGCAGCGCGAGGAGCACGCTGGTGGCGCCGAGCGAATGGGCGATCACCGAGTGGAAGGCGCCGTACTCGTCCTGGAGCCGGCGGATGATCTCGCGGTACTCGAGGATCGTCGCACCCCGGCCCCCCGACTCCCCGTGCCCCGGGGCGTCGAAGGAGACGGGCGTCAGGCCCAGTTCCCGCAGCCGCGGCACGAAGCCGGCGTACCGGGAGGCCCTCGACTGCCACCCGTGCAGCATCAGGACGGGGCGTTCGCCGTCGCCCCAGCGATAGACCCGCACCCGCTGCCCGCCGACGGTCAGTTCCTCGGTCCCCGCCCGCTCGTGAACGGCCTGCTCGCGGGGCAGCACCTTGCCGCGCCGGACCGGATGACAGAAGAGGGAGAAGACCGCACGGCCCGCCAGACCGGGAGCCGGCCCGGACAGGGCGTTCAGCACGGCACCCGCGGCCGGCGCCCCGCGGGTCATGCGCCGGCCCCGGCGAGGCGGACGTCGAACGGTCGGCAGGTCATGGTCGGTCTCTCCACTGGATCGGAAGTCGTTGCGGGCCCACCACCCGGCCCACGGGGTGACCGCGCCTCACTTGCCCGCGGCCGCACTGCTCAGTCGCATCCCGCCCGGCGTCCGCGCCGGGATCCGGCCATGGCCCTGCACGCCGCGGGCCAGGGCCGTGGTCAGGTGCGCCCTGCCGGTGAGGTGCCGCTCCGGAGCGGCCGCGCCCAGGTCGCGCAGGGCGTCCACGACCTCGCGGAGATCCAGGGCGAGCTCCGCGAGGACGTCGGCGACGGCCGTCGCGTTGGAGCCGAGGATGTCGGTCCACAGCTCGGCGTCCCCCGCGGCGATCCGGATCACGTCCCGCAACCCCTGCCCGGCGAGCTGGAGTTGGGACTCGTCCCCGTCAAGCAGACGGGCGGCCAGCAGACTCGCCACCATGTGAGGGGTGTGCGAGATGAGAGCCACCGCCCGGTCGTGCTCAGCATGGCTCATCACCACCGGGCGGGCACCGCAGAGTTCGGCGAGTTCCGTCACCCGCTCGACCGCCTGCCGCCGGGCACCCGGGCCCGGCGTGACCACCCAGGGCTTGCCCTGGAAGAGGTCGGCCTGGGACGCGAGCGGACCCGACCGCTCGCGCCCGGCCATGGGATGCCCGCCCACATAGCGGCTCAGGTCGCAGCCCAGCTTCGCCGCCTCCTCCTGCGGCCCGGCCTTGACGCTCGCCACATCGGTGAAGTCATGCGCCAGGTCCCGCAGTTGGTGCTCACGCAGCGCCGAGGCCACGTGCTGCGGAGGAACCGCGAGGATCGCCAGGTCCACCGGCACCGGCGGAACGGCCACCAGGCCCGCGCCGAGACCGGCGGCGGTGCGGGCCGCCTCCGGGTCCTGGTCGATGAGGTAGGTGGCCACGCCCCGGCCCCGCAGGGCCAGGGCTATCGACGTACCGATCAGGCCGGTTCCGACCACTGCGGCACTGCGCATCAGCGGCTGCTCCACAACACCGGCAGATACTCCGGGTCGCTGTAGTCGGGCGTGCCTTCCGCGGTCCTGCGCACCAGCTCGTCGTGGTTGTACGCGACCTGGGTGCCGTCCGAGCGGAGGAAACTGCGGTAGCGGTTCTCGCCGTCCTGCAGGTGGAACGAGATGGCGCGGCGCGGACGGTCGCTGACGTTCGGACCGCTGCCGTGGTAGGTCCGGCAGTGGTGGAAGTTCACGTGCCCCTTCGGGATGTGCACGGGGATCTTCTTCACCTCGACGCCGTTGTACTGGGCGTTCTCCTCCAGCATGAGGTCGAGCTCGCTGCGGTCGCGCTCGGCGAAGTGCAGCGACGTGGCATCGTTGTCGGCTGTCTCCTTCCAGCGGTGACTGCCGTCCACCATCGTGATCGTGCCCATCTCCTCGCCGCAGTCGTGGAAGGGGATGAACGCGGTCAGCATCCGCTCGGACGTCGACGTGGCCCAGTAGTGACGGTCGAAGTGCCAGGGCACGATGTTCGACTGCTCCTCCGCGACCGGCGGCTTGAAGATCAGGGTGGACTGGAAGACCCGGATCTCCTCGGCCTCGGCGAGCCGCGCGGCCACGGCACCGAGCAGTGGCTTGCGCAGGATGCGGCCTATCGTGTCGTCCTCGTAGTGGATGTAGTCGTTGTGCCGCTGCACATCGCCGTGCTCCGGCTCCCAGTACGCCAGCTTGGACGGGCGCACCGGCAGCGTGCGGTCGCGGTGGCCGGCGTAGAAGCGCTCACTGGCCGACTCGAGGAGATCCACTTCCTCGTCGGTGAAGAGCTTCTTCGAGAGGTACCAGCCGTGCTCGGCGTAGAAGGCGACGTCTTCGTCGGAGGGAAGGAGCTCCCGCTCCTCCTCGGTCAGGGTGAACAGAGAGGCGTCCTGAACAGTCACGGTCTTCCTTCGGTACAAGTGAGACGAATTCGTTCGGGAGTGGCGGCTCTGCGCGCGGCAGACCACGCCTGGGTCTTCCGTTCGGATCAGGCCGGATCCCGCGAGCCCGGCATGATGCGGACGAGAGGCCCCGTAGGTCAGGCGGTCGCCTTCTCGCGGGCGACCGCTTCGTAGAGGGCCTTGATGTTGCCGCTGCCGAAGGTGCGGGCACCGTGCCGGTCGATGACCTCCCAGAAGAAGGTCTTCCGCACGTACACGGACTGCGTGAAGATCTGGAAGACCTGGCCCCAGTGGTCCTGGTCGACCAGGACGTTGGTGCGCCTGAGGTCCTCGATCCTCAGGTCCGGGCTGCCGAGGCGCTCCTCCAGCTCGCTGTAGTAGGCGTCGGGCGTCCCGAGGAACTTGACCCCGCGGTCCTCCAGCGCCGGCACGGTCGCCACGATGTCGTCGGTGAGCAGGGCGAGGTGCTGCACACCGGCACCGTTGTGACGTTCCAGGAAACCGTCGATCTGGCCGGGCTTGCGGTCCGCCACCGGCTCGATGAGGGTGAAGGTGACCTTCCCCGAGGGGCTCTGCACCACCATGGAGTCCATGGCCTGCTCCCCGACCTCGATGAACTCCTCGAAGATCTGGCTGAAGCCGAAGACCTTCTCGTAGAAGGCGACCGTGGGACGCAGCTGGCCGACCGGCAGGCATATCGCCGCATGGTCCACCGTGCTCAGCAGGTGCGCGCCCTCGTCCGGGTCCTCGGCGATGATGTCCATCTCACCGGGCATGAACTGCTCCGGGTCCCCGGTGCGCTGCACGAACCGGTGGGCGACGTCGCCGAAGCCGAGCACGGACGCGGTGACGACCTCGGCACCGTCCCTGCTGTGCGTCCTCGGCTCCTCGACCGCGACGGCGCCCCGCTCGACGGCGAGCGCGAACGCCTTGGCGGCATCGGTCACCTCGAACGCGATGTTGGCCACGCCGTCACCGTGCTGCGCCACATAGGCCGCCGCCGGGTGCTCCGCGCTCAGCGCGGAGGTCAGCACGACCTTGATGCCTCCCTGCTTCAGCAGCAGGGAGCGCCGGCCGGCCTGCCCCGTCTCGGGACCGGCCTGGCCGCACACACGGAATCCGAACGCGGTGCAGAGGTAGAACGCCGACTGCTGGGCGTCCCCTACGTAGAACTCGATATGGTCCACGGCTCCGATGTTCACGCGTTGTTCCCTTTCCTCTAGCGCTTCTTGGGGGTGCTCGCCGCACCGAGCAGGAGGCTGACGTTGTGGCCGCCGAAGGCGAACGAGTTCGAGATCGCGGCCTCGATCCGCTGCTGCCTGGCCTCGCCGCGCACATGGTCCAGATCGCAGGCCGGGTCCACCTCGTCGAGGTTGTGCGTCGGCGGCATCCGGCCCTGCGAGATCGCCAGCGCGCAGACGGCCGCCTCCAGCGCGCCGGAACCGCCCAGCAGATGGCCCGTCATCGACTTCGTACTGCTGACGGCCGGGGAGCGGTCCCCGAAGACGGCGTGCACGGCCTTCGTCTCGGCGATGTCGCCCAGCTTGGTCGCCGTGCCGTGCGCGTTGATGTAGCCGATGTCCTGCGGGCCGAGCCCGGCCGTGGCGAGCGCGCCGCGCATGCTCATCGCGGCGCCCTCACCGTCGGGGCGCGGTGCCGTCGGCCGGTACGCGTCGGTGGTGGCGCCCCAGCCGAGGAGATCGGCATAGCCCGCCGCACCGCGTGCCTCCGCGTGCCCGGCACGCTCGACGACGAGCACGCCCGCGCCCTCGGCCAGCACGAACCCGTTGCGGCGCCGGTCGAAGGGGCGGCTGGCCGCCTCCGGGTCGTCCCAGTCGTGGGACAGCGCCCGGGCGTGCGCGAACGCCAGCGCGGAGGTGGGGTTGAGCGGGGCCTCGGAGCCGCCGCAGACCACCACGTCCGCCTCGCCGTACCGGATCAGCCGCGCCGCCTCCGCCACCGCGTGGGCACCGGCGGCGCACGCCGTCGCGATGGCCGAACTCCAGCCACGTATCCCGTACTTGATGGCGATCCGGGCGGCCGCCATGTTCGGCAGCATGCCCGGGAGCAGATAGGGGCTGACCGCGGTCGGGCCGCGCTCCGCACGCGCCAGCGCCTGCGCCTCGTACGTGGTCAGACCGCCCGCCCCGCTGGAGATGATCACCGCGACCCGGTGCGGGTCGGCATCGCGCCCGACGACCAGGCCCGCATCGGCCATCGCGTCGTCCGCCGCGGCCAGGGCCATCAGGGCGTAGCGGTCGACGAGCCGGCCCTCGCTCGGCGGCAGCACCTCACCGGCCGCGATGTCCGGCGCGATGCCGGCCACGTCAACGGTTCCGTCGAGGAGGTGCCCCGCCGGCGGCCTGACCAGGCCGGACTTGCCGTGGCACAGCGCGTCGAAGGTGTCCGCCGCGCCGCGGCCGAGCGAGCTGAAGGTGCCGATGCCCGTGATGACGGCGGCCGACTCCGTGGTGCGCCCGTTCATACGCCCACCTGCTCAGCGCTCTTCTCGGTACCGAGAAGCTCACCGTCGAGGAAGCGCTGGCGCAGCAGGATCTTGCGGACCTTCCCGGTGGTCCCGAGCGGAATGCTCTCCGGGCTGACGACCACCACACGTTCGACGGTGCGGCCGACATGGGGTTCGAGGGCGGCGAGCACCTCCTCGGTCCGGTCGGCCTCCTGGTCCGCCGCCGGGTCGAGGATCAGCAGGACGGAGGTGACGACCCGGCCCTCCGTCCGCAGGGCGACGACGGTGCACTCGCGCACGTCCTCGCACTGCGCGAGGACCTGCTCCTCGCAGAGCATCGTGAAGAGCTTCCTGCCCTCACCGAGGTCCACGGCGTCCACCGCGCGGTCGACGTGGTAGTAGTACCCCTCCCCGTCCCGGAAGACGAGGTCGCCGGTCAGGAAGTAGCCGTCCCGGCGGGTGCGGTAGGTGGTCACGGAGTCGTTCCAGTAACCGGGCGACAGCGTGGGCGCGTTGATGACGAGCTGACCGACCTGTCCGGTGCCGAGCTTCTCGCCGTCGTCATCGATGACCGCCACCTCGGAGAAGGCGTGCGGCTTGCCGATGCACCGTCCGTACCGGGCGGTGTCGGACGTGTGGGTGATGAAGAACTGGGAGTGCCCCATCTCCGAGGAGCCGAGACCGTCCACGAAGAACGAACCGGGGCGGCGGACGCGGCCCTGCGAGGTGACGGACTCCCGGCTGCCCACGGCGATGAGCTTGCGGATGTGCGCCTCGTGCGCGCAGTCACCGGTGTTCCACCAGGTGCTGACGGAGTCCAGCTTGCGCGCCGACAGGTCGATGCCGGCCAGTTCGGACCAGGTGGTGGCGAAGCCCAGCACGCTGTGCGGCTGCCAGGACTCGATGGCGTCGAGTACCGGACCCGCGGTCTGCTGCGACAGGACGGCCAGCTGGGCACGGTTGGTCAGCGCCAGGTTCACGGCGATGACCGTGGCCGCGTGTGCGGACGGGAGGACGCCCAGCATCCGGTCGACACCCTGGCCCTTGGGCAGCGTCAGACGGTGCCGGATGGCCGCGAAGAGGCTGTGGTGGGTGTGGGTCACCGCCTTGGGCAGGCCCGTGGTTCCGGAGGAGTGGGTGATGACGACGGGCTCGCTGCCGTGGTGCCGGTAGGGCTTCGGGGCCGCGCTCGGGTCGCCCTTGCCGAGGTCGGCCGGGTCCGCGAGCAGCGGGGTCGTGGACCCGGCCGACGACAGTGCGTCCCCGTGCGCGGTGTCGGCGATGACGCCGACCGCGCGCAGCCGCTTGATGTACTCGACGGCGAGCTCGGCGGGCACCCTGCCGTTGACGAGGGCGGGGATCGCGCCGAGGCGCGCCAGCGCCAGATAGCTGAGCACCTGGTCGGCGGCGGTCGTCACGAAGACCGCGACCGGGTCCCTGGGCTTGATGCCGAGTGCGTGCAGCGCGGCCGCCCGGGCCGCCACCCGGTCGCCCAGCTCGGCCAGCGACAGGGCCTGCCAGGCCGGGTGCCCGTCCACATCGGTGTCGAAGGTCAGGGTCGGCGCGTCGAGGCCGGTGCCCCGCTCAAGGAGTGTGGTCACGACGTTGCCGACGCCCAGCCTCTGATCGGCCGCGAATTCCACGCGCTCGTTCTTCGGATTCATTCCTCGGTGTCTCCACTTTCTGAATCGGACTCTTCGCGTACGACGCGCTGCGGGACGGGGACTTTCGTTCGGGTGTGGCCGGCTACGGGAGCGGGTTCCGGTGCGTGCGGCTGCAAGGCGGAGGAGGGAGTCGCTGCGGAGCATGGGCGACCGACGGCAACGCGGCAGATGCGCGTGCCGGGGCCCGGGAGCCCGGCCTGATCCGAACGAGAGGCCCTGGGTGGGCTAGCCCGCGCCCTGCTGCCGCGCCTGCCGATCCCGTGCCGCCCCCTCCCACCCGTGCCCGGAGGCGAGCGGGCAGGGAGGGATCGGCTCCCGCGCCGGGACCGGCCGTGGACTCACTTGGCCGCGGCGGCGGCGGACACCCGGTCGACGATCTCCTTGACCAGGCCGGCGACCGTCAGCAGCGCGACGGTCTCCATCTCGTCCTCTTCGAACTTCACGCCGTACGTGTCCTCGACCTGGATGGCGACCTCGGCGACGGAGAGCGACTCCAGGTCCAGCCCGGCCGGGCCCAGCGGGGTGTCGCCGGTGACATCCGAAACGTCGTAGTTCATGTTCGCCAGGGCCTCGATGATGAACTTCTCGACCTCAGTGGACATTTGATTGACTCCTCTTCATGGACATGCACCCGGGACTGGCCCCGGACACGGTGACGGTGCTGTGGTGCACCACGGATGGGGACGAGCGTCGGAAGGCGCACACCTTGCTGGTGCGGACCGCAGCCGACATGCTCGATGTCCCGCTATCCGAGCTCTGGTTGACGCACAGGGAGGACGGCCGCCCGGTTCTCGGCGGCGCCGGCGGGGCGCTGCGGGTCAGCGTCACTCATGCGCGCGGGGCACTGGCCGTCGCACTGACCGGCGGGTCCCCTGTGGGTGTGGATGTGGAAGTCGTCCGCCGGCTACGGGCCGAGGCGATGGCGCGGGCCTGGCTCGCCCCGGTCGAGGCGGCCTGGGTGGCGGGTCTGCCCGAGGAGGACCGGTCAGCCGCCTTCCTGTGGTTGTGGACGCAGAAGGAGTCGGTCGGCAAGGCGCTCGGCCGGGGGCTGCGCCGGGGAGGCATGAGCCGCCGGGTTCCGCTGCCGGAGCCCTGGCCTCCCGTCGCGGGTGGACCGCCGGTACTGCGGCCGCTGCCCGGCGATCCGGGGATCACGTCCGCGGCCGCCGTCGTCGGGGGCGGACGCCTTGTCATCGGTGTCGCCCGGCACGGTGGCACCGGGAGCGGGCCGCGCCCCGGTGCCGTACATCTCAGGGTTCATCAGGTCTCCCCCGTCGCGTACAGCTGACCTGGTCACACAGCGGCCGCCGACCGTACGGCGGCTCGGAGGATCTCGGTGTTCCGCACCGGCTTCCCCGTCGCGGTGCGCGGGAGTTCCGGCAGCAGGTTGAGCGAGCGCGGCCGCTTGTACGGCGCCAGGCGGGTCGCGAGACAGGCGGCGAGGCCGTCGAACGCGGCCTGCTCGGTGACCGTCACGAACGCCTCGATCCCGGTGCCGTGCACGACCACGGCATCGGTGACGCCGGGCAGCGCGGAGATGGACGCCTCGATCTCGGAGAGGTCCACCTTGAGTCCGCCGATGGACACCTGGGAGTCGAGCCGGCCATGGACCGTCAGCAGGCCCGTCGCCTCGTCGAAGCTCCCCGCGTCCTTGGTGCGCAGCCAGCCGTCCACGTACCGGCTCGGGTCGGTCAGTCCGACGTACGGTGTGGCCGGCAGGCCGAGCAGGATCTCGCCGTCCTCGACCCGTACCCGCACACCGGGCGCCGGAGTCAGCCCGGGACGGGTGGCCCCGGTGAGGTCCGTGGCGATGACGCCGACCTCGGTCATGCCGTACATGACGCCCAGTTCGGCGCCGTAGCCCTGGGTGAACCGGTCCCGGACAGCCGTCTTGACCAGCTCGCCTCCGGTGATCATGCGCCGCAGCTGGGGCAGTTGTGGCGGCGTCTGCGCCGCGGCGAGCACGGCCGCCTGGGACGGGACGCCGAGGACGGTCGTCGGCTCGCTGCCCGCCGCGACGGCCTTGAGGATGCCGTCGACGGTCTGCCGCCTGGGCAGCACGACCTGCGTTCCGCTGGCGAGTCCGTAGAGCAACCCGCCGACCAGGCCGAGCACATGGACGATCGAGGCCAGCACCACGGTGCGTTCGCCCCGGCGCGGGAATCCCTCCAGCCGTCCGTACCGGTCGATCTCCGCGAGGAGACTGCCGGCGGTTCGGCCGATGACCTTGGACGGTCCGGTGGAGCCCGAACTCAGCTGCAGCAGCACATGATCCGTGGCGGCCGGCCGGCCACCGCGCAGCGGGGTGACACGGGTGTCGACCTCGAAGAATCCGCGCAGTGTCCCGCTGACGTCGGTAACCGGCTCGACGACCAGCTGCGGCGCCAGACGGGCGACCGCCTTGCCGACTTCATGCGTCGTCAACCGGTAGTCGAGCAGAACCACTTGGGCGCCGGCACGCCACCCGGAAAGCATCGCGACGATACAGCCGAGCGAGGGCGGCAGCCGTACGGCGACGGTGCCTCCGGCGACCAGGCCGGCCGCTTCGAGGCGCTGCTGCTGCTCCTCGACCAGCCGCCGAAGCTCCGCCCGGCTCACGGGTTCACCCAGATGGAGGGCGATATCCCGCCCATCCCCCTGAAGTAATATTTCATCGACCCAGGCGCCCTCGGCGCAAACGGGCCCGCTGGGCACCGTTCCCCCCACAGGAATCCCCACCTATCACAGATTGCGGAACGACCCGACTTGCGATCGGACGACTCTGTCCATCGGCATAGCGGACGTGCGGTGCCACCGCATTTCCTCGGCGACACATTCATGCTTGCGGATTACCAGTGAGTAATCAAGCAAAGCCTGATGTGAATTAATACTCATGGGTAGCCCGGTCACGGCCCCGGAAAGCCCTTTCCGGGTACGCCGAAAGTCCCCATTCATTGATGAACAATAAATGAATGGGGTTCGACGTGATCGCCATATGCGTGTGATTCGGACCGGCTCAAACCGGTTCAGTGACGAACAATTCCCGAACCCTGGAAATCGCCGACCCGGGGGGCGCCCATCAGCGCCATGACCTCGGAGAACTCGTCCATCAGAGTCCGGAGAACGGACTCGACCCCGTCACTTCCGGAATGCGCAAGTCCCCAGATAGCCGGTCGCCCGACGAAGACGGCGTCCGCCCCCAGGCACAGACCCTTCGCGATATCGGCGCCATACCGAACCGCCCCGTCCAGGACGATCTGACAGCGCCCCCCGACGGCTTCGGCGATCTCCGGGAGGGCGTCGGCGGCAGGTTGCGCAAAGTCCAACTGCCGCCCACCGTGGTTCGAGACGACAATCCCGTCGATTCCACACTCGACGGCCCGGCCGGCGTCCTCGCCCGAGAGGACACCCTTCAATACCACGGGCAGCGAGGTGCGCTCACGGAGCCATTCAAGATCCGCCCAGGTAATAGAAGGATCAAATTGTTCCTTCGAATGCCGCGCGATAGCGGACTCCCCCGCCTCCGCCTCGTACGAGACGGACATCACGGAAGAGTCTACGTTCACCGCACGAATTCCCGCCGGAACGGCGAAACCGTTCCGCGCGTCCCTCGGGCGATGCGCCACCAGCGGAGCGTCGACCGTGAGCACCAGCGCCCGATAGCCCGCGTCCTCCGCGCGCCGGATCAGGTCGACCAGCAGCGCGCGCCGCTTCAGCCAGTAGAGCTGCAACCAGAGCGGGCCGGTCGCCGCCGCCGCGATGTCCTCGATGCTGCGGCTGGCGAACATGCTGACCGTGAAGAGCGCCCCCACGGCGCCGGCGGCACGTGCGGTCGCCACCTCGCCCTCGGGATGCGCGAGTTGATGGTAGGCCACGGGCGCGATGCCCAGCGGAGCCGCCAACCGCGCCCCGAGCAGCGTCGTTCCGGGCTCGCACGCCGAGACATCGACGAGGCACCGGGGGCGCAGCCGCAGCCGGTCGAGCGCGTCACGCCCCGCGGACAGCATCGACTCGGTGCCGCTGCCACCCTCCAGGAAGTCCCACACCGGGCCGGACAGTCGCTCCCTGGCCGAAGCCTCGTAGTCGCGTAACGCCAACGCCGCCACTCTGCATCCCCCCGTTACAACTAACCGCACGGCCGTACGGTAAATGTACTCTTGCACAATGACCGCACGGTCGTCCACTTAGTACAGTGGGCGGGCCCGCCGCACGGGGATGTGACCCCCGCAGGGGAGATGAGGAGGTGTCGCGTGACTCTGGCGCGCCCCGATGGACGGATCGAACGCGGCAACCAGACACGGCAGTTGATCCTGCAGCACGCCGTCGGCATCGCATCGGTCGAAGGTCTCGAAGGGCTGTCCCTGGGACGACTGGCCAATGAACTGAAGCTGAGCAAGAGCGGGGTGTTCGCCCTGTTCGGCTCGAAGGAGGAGCTGCAGGTCGCCACCGTGCACGCCGCCATCAAGGTCCTCATCGAGCACGTGGTGCAGCCGACCCGCGAACTGCCCGCGGGTCTCGGCCGGCTCCTGCTGCTCTGCCGCAGGTGGCTCACCTACTCGGAGCAGCGCGTCTTTCCCGGAGGCTGCTTCTTCTACTCGGTCTCGGCCGAGTACGACGCCCGCGAGGGCAGGGTGCATGACACGGTCGCCGCAGCACACAGCAACTGGTTCTCCTTCGTCGAGCAGACGATCGACGACGCCCGGCAGGTGGGCGAGGTCCGGGACGACACGGACATTCCCCAGCTCGCCTTCGAGCTCGTCGCGCTCCTGGAGATGGCCAACGCCGAATCCGTACTGCACAACAACTTCGCCTGTTACAGCAGGGCAGCCAACGGCATCCTGACCCGCCTGCACGGCGTGACGACGGACCCCTCGCTGCTGCCCGACAGACCCTGACACCGTCCGCGGTCCCGCGGACCGTGAACCATGTCCCGGAGGCACCATGCCATTCGACCCACAGCTCCAGGCCCTGTACGACCAGCGCGCGGCGCAGGGCGTCCGGCCGCTCTACACGATGACGCTCGACGAGGCCCGGGCAGCCGACCTCGCCGCCATCCAGGCCGACGCGGGCACCCCCGAACCGGTGCGGGAGGTGATCGACGAGTCGATACCCGGTCCGGCCGGGCCGCTTCCCGTCCGGATCTACCGCCCCGCCGGCGAGGGCCCGTTGCCCATCCTCGTCTACTTCTTCGGCGGCGGCTGGACGCTGGGATCCATCGAGACCAGTGACGCGATCTGCCGGAGCCTGGCCAACGCCGCCGGCTGCCTCACCATCGCGGTGGGCTACCGGCTCGCACCGGAGCACACCTTCCCCGCAGCCCCCGACGACTGCTTCGCTGGGGTGCGCTGGGCCGTCGAGCACGGCGGCCGGTTCGGCGGCGACACCACCCGCGTGGCCGTCGGCGGCGACAGCGCGGGAGGCAACCTCGCCGCCGCGGTGACCCTGATGGCCAAGGACGCGCAGGGCCCGGACCTGCTGGCCCAGCTGCTCGTCTACCCCAACACGGACCACCTCGCGGACACCCTCTCGCGCCGGGAGAACACCGACCCGCTGCTCTTCAACGACAAGTCCGTGCAGTGGTACTGGGACAACTACCTCGCTTCCCCCGAGGACGGCGCCCACCCCCTCGTCTCACCGCTGCGGGCACCCGACCACTCGGGTCTGCCGCCCGCTCTGGTGATCACCGCCGAGTACGACCCGCTGCGCGACGAGGGCGAGCAGTACGCCGCGCGGCTGCGCGACTCCGGCGTCCTCGTCGAGTCGACCCGCTACCCGGGCATGGCCCACGGCTTCTTCGCCATGGCCGGCAGCCTGGACGCGGGACGCCGCGCCATCGGACAGGCCGCCGCCTACCTGCGCAGGGCCTTCGCCGACGCCCCGACGGGAGGCTGACCCATGGGCGACAGCACCGCCCCGGCCACCCGGACTGCCCGGGCCCTCGACCTCACCGAACTGCACGCGTCCCTCACCGACCCGGTGCTCGACGCGATGAACTTCCTGAACGAGGTCGTCTCCCGCTTCCCCGACGCCCTCTCCTTCGCCCCCGGCAGGCCGTCCGAGGGCACGTTCGCCACGGACGATCCGGCGCGCTACCTCCAGACCTACACCGACCATCTGAAGTACGGACTCGGCTGGTCCGACGACCGGGTGCGCACTCAGCTGTTCCAGTACGGCCGGACCAACGGCATCATCCACGACCTCATCGCCCGCACCCTGGCCAACGACGAGGGCATTCACGTCAGTCCGGAGTCGGTCGTCGTGACGACCGGCTGCCAGGAGGCGATGCTGCTCACCCTGCGCGCCCTGTTCGCCCGGCCCGAGGACACCCTGCTCGTCAGCTCTCCCTGCTACGTCGGGGTCACCGGTGCGGCCCGGCTGCTGGACATCGCGCTCTGCCCCGTCCAGGAAGGAGCCGCCGGACCGGACCCGCAGGCGATCCTGGCCGGCGTACGCCGGACACGGGCGGCAGGCGGGCGGCCCCGTGCCCTGTACGTGGTGCCGGACTTCGCCAACCCGTCGGGCGCGAGCATGACCGTCGCCGCCCGCGAACAGCTCCTGGAGATCGCCGCACAGGAGGATCTGCTGATCCTGGAGGACGATCCCTACGGGTTCTTCGTACGCGAAGGGTCCTCGCGTCCCACGCTCAAGGCCCTGGATCGCGAGAGGCGGGTCCTGCACCTCGGATCGTTCGCGAAGACCGCGCTGCCCGGCGCACGTGTCGGCTATGTCGTCGCCGATCAGGAGGTCATCGGGCCGGCCGGCGAACGCACGTTACTGGCCGACCAGTTGTCCAAGATCAAGAGCATGACGACGGTCAACACCTCGGCCATCAGCCAGGCCGTCATCGGCGGGCTGCTCATCGAGTCCGACTGCCGGCTCCGCGCGGCGAACGCCGATGCCATCGCCTTCTACCGCACCAATCTGGACACCCTCCTGGACGAGCTGGAGCGGCACTTCCCGGCGGCGCGCCGGAGCGAGCTCGGTGTCAGCTGGAACCGGCCGGACGGCGGGTTCTTCCTCGTCGTCACCGTCCCGTTCCTCGCCGACACCAAGGCACTCGAACACTCGGCACGGAACTTCGGGGTGCTCTGGACGCCGATGAGCGACTTCTACCTCGACGGCGGCGGGAGCACCCAGCTCCGGCTGTCATGCAGCGCTCTGACTCCGGATCAGATCTCGGAGGGCGTACGCAGGCTGGCCGCGTTCATCACCGGCCAGGCGGGCCGGTAGGGACCGGCGGACCCAGGCGGAGGAGGGGGCGGGACCGAGGCGGAGGGAGGGGGCGGTCCGCCATGCCCCACGAGCCGGCCCGGCCCCTCCCTCCGCCGCTCCGGCCCCCACATTCGCCTTCCCGCCCTCCCTGCGCCGGCCTGCCCCCCTCTCCCTTCACCGGCCCGACCACGACAGAGACAGCACCGACGACGGAATCACCTGAGACAAGGAGCCGAATCGGTATGAGACAACGACAGCACTCCGACGCGTCGGACGCCCGTCCCCGCCCGGAACCTCCCAGGACGCCGGAACCTCCCAGGACGCCGGAGCCGCCCACCGCCGCCGGTGCGAACCTCCCCGCGGGGATCCCCCAGCTCGCCGGGGTCCCGCTGCTCGGCTCGCTCTTCGACATGCGGTCGGACTCGCTCGGCACGTACGTACGCGCGATGCACGCGCACGGCGACGTCGTCCGGATCACCGCGGGCCCGCCCGGCCTCCGCGCCGAGATGACGAGCGTGTTCTCGGCGGAAGGCGTCCACCAGGTACTGGGGTCCGATGCGGCCAACTTCCGCAAGGACAACCACTTCTACCAGGAGATCAGGGACTCCTTCGGCAATGGCCTGCTGACCAGCCAGGACGACGACTACCTGCGCCAACGGCGCCTGGTTCAACCACTGTTCACCAAGCGTCGGGTCGACGGGTACGCGGGCGCCGTCGTCACCGAGACCGAGGCGACCCTCGCCTCCTGGGAACAGGCGCCGGACGGCGTCGTCGAGCTCTCCCACGAGATGATGCGCCTCGCACTGCGTGCGGTGGCCCGGATCCTGTTCGGCACCGATGTCGAGGCCACCATCGACGTGGTGGACCGGTGCTTCCCGGTCATCACCGAATACACCATGCGCCGCGGCTACTCCCCCGCGAACCTCCCCCGCGAGTGGCCCACCCCGGGCAACCGGCGGGCCGCCGCCGCGGTGAACGAGCTGTACGGGGTGTGCGACCGGATCGTGGCCGAGCGGCGCAGCACCGCGGCCCCCCAGGGCGAGGATCTGCTGTCGCTGCTCGCCGCCGCCACGAACGAGGAGGACGGGGAGCTCGACGCCACCGAACTGCGCGACCAGATGCTGATCTTCCTGCTCGCCGGGCACGAGTCGACCGCCACCTCGATGGCCTTCACCCTGCATCTGCTGGCCACCCACCCCGAGATCCAGGCCCGGGCCCGCGACGAGATCGGCCGCGTCCTCGGCGACCGGACGCCCGACGCCGCCGACTTCGACCGCCTCCCGTACCTCATGCGCGTACTCAAGGAGGCGATGCGGCTCTACCCGGCGGCTCCCGTCACCGGCCGGCGCGCGGTCGCAGCGAGCGAGATCGACGGCCACACCGTCCCGGCGGGCGCCGACATCATGCTGGTCCCCTGGGCCACCCACCGCCACCCGCGGTACTGGCCGGACCCGGAGCGCTTCGACCCCGACCGGTTCACCCCGGAAGCGGAGGCGACCCGCCCGCGCTACGCCTACTTCCCCTTCGGCGGGGGCCCGCGCGCCTGCATCGGACAGCACTTCTCGATGCTGGAGGCGGTCATCGCGCTGGCGATGGTCCTGCGGGCGTACGAGTTCGAGGCCGTGGACACCGATCTCGCGGTCGCCGCAGGGATCAGCCTCCGCGTCGACGGTACGGCGCGCTGCCGGATCCGCCCCGTGGCTTCCTGACCTCTTCCGACAGACCTCTCCCCGGCACCGCATCCGGGAGCGGCCGGGCACTCCCGGCACCGGCCGCTCCTCTCCCCACCGGGCGGGAGCCCCTCCCCCTCGGCGCCGGCGGCACCCGCCCCCGGCCCGAAGCCCTCTCCCGGCAGGCGCTCCCCCTCGCCCCCGGCACCACGGCACACGCGCTTCCCTTCCCGTCCCCGAACACACTAACTAAACGTACGGTCGTGCTATTGTTTTTCTGCTCGCGCACTCCACCGGGGGAGGCGGCTGCGTGTGCCCACACTCGCCGAAAGGATCCGTATGGACATCCGGAAGCTGGACCGAGCGGCCGTGCTGGAGACCCTGCGCATCCTGGAGCAGGCAGAACCCGAGGACTGGGACCGCCCCACCCCGTGCGCCGGCTGGACGCTGCATCAGCTGGTGGCCCACATGACGGCCCAGCACCATGGCTTCGCGGCCGCCGCCGCGGGAATCAGGACCCGCCTCGCCGCCTGGCACCCCGGCGAACTCGGCGACGATCCGCTGAAGACCTACCGCACCGCGGCCGAGGCAGCTCTCGAAGCCTTCGCCGAACAGGCCGTACTCACCCGGGAGTTCAGCCTCCCCGAAATCAGCGAGACGCGGCGCTTCCCCGCCACGGTCGCCATCGGGTTCCACTTCCTCGACCACGTGGTCCACGGCTGGGACCTGGCCCGGACCCTCGGCGTGAGCCTCGACCTGGACGAGGGGACCACCGAGGCCGCGCTGGTGATCGCCCTGCGCGTGCCGGACGACGAACGACGGCTCGGCCCGGACGCACAGTTCCGCCCGGCCCTGCCCACCGCGCCCGGCGCGCACTCGCTCGACCTGGTCCTGACCACGCTCGGGCGCTCGCCCGACTGGTCCGCCCCGGCTCCCCGCTAGGGCGTGTTCCGAAAGTCCCGCCTGCTCGGCGACGCCTGGCACGCACCCTTCAGCGGCACGGCGGACCGAACCCCGATCGAGCCCCGCCCCGCACCCGCCCCGACATCCACAGGGAGACACGCATGCTCGCCGACCTCAGAACGCATGTCGCACGCCGGCTCGGCCTGACCGAGGAAGAGGTGTTCGCCGGTCAGCCGCTCTCCGCCGTCCTGGTCGCCTCGCCGAGTGCGATCAACTCCATCGACCTGCTGGACGCGTTCGCCGGAGCGCTCGCCGACGTCGGTGTCGACGACGACGTCGAACTGCCGACGATGACCCTCGATCACACCGCCGAGGAAGTCGTGTCGGCCCTCGGTAAGCAGCTCGCCACCACCTCCTCCTGAACCGGAAGGCGCGAACCGTGCTGATCATGACCGACATAGTCAAGGAGCTCCGCGCCGGGGCCACCATCACCGATGTGCTGCGCGTGCAGCAGAGCTACCACGAGCAGCGCCGCTGGGGAACGGACAGCCTCTTCGACGGCCGCCGCCTCGACCGGCCGCGCGCCGGCGACAAGGCCGCGCTGTGGCACGCCTCCCGCGCCGAACTGACCACCCAGCCGGCCGGCCTCCGGCTGGCCGTCGACGGCGTCAAACTGGCCAACGAGATCCGCGAGTCCAACCCGCTCGGCGCCGACGTCCTGCACATCGCCGCGGCCTGGTCGGCCCGCTACTGGCTGGAGGAGGAGGCTCACCACGAGATCGCCTTCGGCCGGCTCATGGAGATGGCGGGCATCGACCCCATCGACGAGGACGAAGTGATCGAGTGCCGGGGCGAGCTCCCGATGGACAACTACGTGCGCGTCTGCATGCTCCAGGCCTGCGTGGAGATCGAAGCCTGTGTGTCGTACGGCTGGCAGTCCCGCGCCACCGAGGACGCCCTGGTGCGCGACGTCTTCCACACGGTCATGAAGGACGAGGTGCAGCACCGGCAGTACTTCGCGTCCTTCGCCAAGGCCCTGGTGGACACCGGCGTCTATCCCGTGAAGGACGTCCTGTCGATGGCGTACACCTGGGTCCGCCCCGACGGGGGCGAGACCTTCGGCGCGGCACGTGAGGCCCAGACCGAGCGCCAGGGCCACGTCAACTGGTGGGAGCGGACCCGCTCCGGCGACGAGGAGTTCGCCCTCGCCGACGACGCGCTGCACGAGGGGTCGGTGCACGCGAAGAAGCTGACCAGCGTGTTCGCCCTGGTCCGCGAGGTGACCGGCATCCAGACCCAATCGTATGAGGACTTGAAGCGTGCCTACTTCGCCAGTCTCCGCACGAACGATGTCGACCGGATTCGATCTGCAGTCCGTAACGGAGCTGCGCGCGAAGCGGCACTTGCTCAGTAGCGGCGCGCTGTTCACGGCCGGCGAGCTGGCGCACTGCCACTCCCGGCCCGACCCGTACGCGTCCTTGGCCGGGCTGTTCTCGGCCAAGGAGGCGTTCATCAAGGCCGTCAGCTCCCTGGGCGGCGCACCGGCCCACACCTTTCCCGAGGTCGAGGTGGTACACGGCCCCTCCGGGCAGCCCCGGATCCAGCTGCACGGCCCGATCGCCCAGTGGCGCCTGCAGCATGACCTCGCCGTGGAAGTGTCGATCAGCCACACCGGCGATCTCGCCGGTGCGGTGGTCGTCCTCCTGGCCGGACCGGCACGGAGTGGAGACCGGACCCCATGAACGCCGTCACACCGCAGGAGTTCGAGCACACCTGCGAAGTCGCCCTGCGCCCCAACGACTTCGACTGGGCCGGGCACCTGAACAACAGCGTGCACGTCCAGCTCCTGGAGTCGGGCCGCTGGCAGTGGGGGCTCGCCCTGGGCGCCGACCTGCGGGACAGCTCCCTGGTGGCCGTCGTGCTCCAGCTCCAGCTGGACTACCTGAAGACGGTCGACTGGGACCCGGTGGGCCGCCTCGTCGTCCGTACGTCCCTGGCGGGCCAGTCCTCGTACAGCTTCACGCTGAGCCAGGACATCGAACGGACCGACGGCACGGTGGTCGCCCGGGGCCAGGTCCGGCTGGGGCTCGTCGACCGCGACACCAAGCAGATCCACCGGGCGGACCTCCAGGCACTGCTGAGAACGCCCGGGAGGGTGGCATGACCACGAACACGCTGCAGGAAGCCGTCGCCGGACAGGCCCACCGGCACGACGCGACCGTCACCTTCGGCACCTCCGCCAAGCGGGAGCGCCTGACCTATCCCGCGTTCGCCGAACAGATCGCGGCCGCCGCCGGCGGCTTCGTCCAGCAGGGGGTACGCCCCGGGGACCGGGTGATGATCCGCATCGGCAGTTCCCGCGAGGGCGTACTCGCCCTCCTGGGCCTCATGCACATGGGCGCGATCCCCGTCTCCGTGAAGCCGCGCGTCCCGGGCGCGATCACCGCCCAGTACTTCGCGCGGGTGACGCACCAGCAGCACGTGCGCCACGCCTTCCGCATCGCCGGACATGGCCTGAACGAGCTCCAGTTGGTCCTCCGCCCCGGCGCGACGCCCGAACCCGCCCCCGGGGACCGTGACGGCCTCGCGTTCATCCAGTACACCAGCGGCTCCACCGGAATGCCCCGCCCCATCCCGCTCAGCCACCGGGCCGTGCTCGGCAACATCCAGGCCATCCGCATCGTCGCGGGCATGAAGCCGGGCCACGCCGGCCTGATCGCCCTGCCGCTCCACCACGACATGGGCCTCATCGGCGTACTGACCTCCCTGGTCCAGGGCATCGACCTGGTGGTCGAGGACCCGGGCACCTTCCTGCGCAGACCCATGGCGGCTCTGCGGCTGATGCGCGACGCGGAAAGCGTGCACAGCGCCCTGCCCGACTTCATGCTGCGCTACCTCGCGGCCAGGATCGACGAGGCGGCCGCGGCCCAGGAATCGGTCGACCCGCAGCTGCTCGGCGTCTGGCGCACCGTGTTCTGCGGAGCCGAACCCATCCGCCAACAGTCCGTGCGCACCTTCCTGGACGCCGCGGGCCCCTGGGGATTCGACTCCACGGCCCTGGTGTTCTGCTACGGACTCGCCGAGGCGGCCCTGATGGCCACCTCGCACCGCTACGTGGACGCCGCCACCAGCTTCCGGACGGACGGCCCCACCACATCCGCCTGCCTCGGCCGCACCATGCCCGGCCTGGACCTGCGCATCGTGGACGAGTCGGGCCTCGACTGCGCGGAGGCGGAGGTCGGCGCGGTGCAACTGCGCGGCGCCACCCTGTTCGACGGCTACGACGGAACCACCGACCACCGCACCACCTGGTTCGACACGGGCGACCTGGGAGGCCTGCGCTCGGGCCGCCTCCACCTGAGCGGCCGCAGGGGCGACCGCATCTCCGTCAGCGGCGTGAACGTCTTCGCCACGGACATCGAACAGATCGCGGCAACGGTCCCCGGCGTCGCCGAGTGCGTGGTCCTGCCGTCCGCCGAATCCTTCGCCGTGGTCGTCGTACCGGAACGGTCCCGGCACATCGACACGGCCCAGGTAGCCACCCGCATCGCCGCCGACTTCGGCATGGCCCCGGACCGCGTACTGGAGGTGCCGCACAGCGCGGTCGCCCGAACGGCAAGCGGCAAGCCCGCCCGCACCCACATGGCCGCGCAGCTGGCACAGGGCACGCTGGGATGACCGGCCCGAGGCCGGTCGGACCCATACATCCCAGGGGAAACGCCCCAGGTCAGACGGCCTGAGACGAACCCCGCCGGCGCTCGACGCCAACGGGGGCGACCTCCGTAACCCCTATCCGCTAGGCTGTCAGCGGTTAAGCCCCGCCTTCGTAGCTCAGGGGATAGAGCACCGCTCTCCTAAAGCGGGTGTCGCAGGTTCGAATCCTGCCGGGGGCACAGAGAAGCAGCAGGTCAGAGGCCCTGTCGTCCTAATGGGCGGCAGGGCCTCTGGTCTCGCAGCACATATATGGCACACATGGCCCGCGCGGGCGTTGGGAAGCGGCAGTCGATGCCCATAAAGGACGAACTGGCCCGGCGCCGGTACCAGAACATGGTCGACCGCCTGGAATCGTTGATGAAGGCCGGCCTCAAGCCCCAGTACAAGGGGTACTACGGGCAGCTCGTCCTGAGCAGCAGCGACCTCGAAGAGATGGGCGAGCTGAAGGACGTCCGGCGTGCTGCTCGCGAGGCGGGCCGCCGCCTCGGATGGAATCCGACCACCACGCTCGCGGGCGGCCGGCTCTTCGTCCTCGACGAGCGGGATGTGCCCTCGGAGATCGAGCAGCTTGCCGAGGACGCGACAGCCGAGGCCACGGAGCAAGCCTGGCGAGAGCACCAGTGAGCCTGACTTCCCTCCCCGACCCCACCGTGGTGCTGGCCGCGACCGACTGGAGCGCCCTGGAGCATGCTTACGGGACGGCGGAGGACACGCCCGCCCAGCTCGTCGCACTGTTGGATCCCGACCAGGGCGTGCGATCAGGGGCTTTGGATCACCTCGACTACGCAGTCCTCCACCAGGGGCACCTGCCGCCCTCTACGTGGCCGGCATCCTCGCCAACCTACGTACCGCTGTGCCCGTCGCTGCAACGCCCCGCACCTCTCCCAGGCCATTGCGCGCCGAACTGTTGAGCTGGCTGAACTCGGCCGCCAACGAGGTCACCGACGAAGCCGCAGCGATCAGCCGCCAGTACGGGTTCCCACCCGAGGACTATCCGCCGTTCGTCCAGACCCGCGAGATTCGCCCCCTGCTCTTCGCCGGGGTCTCCCGCTGCCTCAGCGACCCCGATCCGCACGCACGAGAAGCGGCCATAGCCGCTTGTATCCCGCTTCTCGACGACCCACACCTGTTCACTCATCGGGCGGATCTTGTCCAACTCTTGCGGGGAACTCTGCCCAATACGTGTCCATCCGCTACGGCAAGCGCCTGCTCGAGGCCGGCGCGACCGCGTCCGTCGGCTCCGTCGCCGACAGCTATGACAACGCGATGGCCGAGGCCCTCAACGGCTCCTTCAAAGCCGTACTGATCGAGCACCACGGCCCCTGGCCTGACGCTGACCAGGTCAAACGGGCAGTCGTCCAGTGGGTCGGCTGGTACAACACCGAACGCCTGCACTTCGCCCTCGACTACCTCCCACCCGAAGAACTCGAGGACCAGCACCACCGATCCCAGGCGACCACAAACACCGCCTGCAACCGCAGACCCGCCGCTAGGAAACTCAGGGCAGCTCATAGCCGATCAAGTGGAAAGATTCTTCGGCCTTGTCATGAGATCGAGCCTGCCGCGCCTCTTCAGACGTATACAGCCTCTGCCCTGGATCGCAGGGCGGAAGGCCGCCAACTATGGGGAGGTGCTCCGTGGAGATCGCGGGCGCATTGTTGTCCATCATCGTCGTCCTGGCTCCAAGTCTGAAAGGGTGGGTGGACAGCGTGTCCTACCGCAATCGGGCGCAGGCCAGAGCAGCCCTAATTCGGGCCCGGCGTGGCCAAGAGGATGGCGATGGAAGCACGCAGCACACCGGCATGAGGGGTCAGACTCGTGGCTGAGACATCCGACGCCTTGGCAACTGAGGCCCTGGGCGCGCTGTACAGGGATCATCATCGGGAAATGGAAGGGTTCGCGCGCCGACTGCTGGCCGACGAGCGGCTGCCAGAGTCCGCGCTATCCGCCGACGACGTGGTGCAAAGCGCCTTCGCCAAGGTTCTTCGCGCCCCTTCTCAGATTCGCGATCCCCGTGCCTATCTCTATGCCGTGATACGCAACGACGTACGAGCCGCAAGCCGACAAGACAGAAGGCGAGCGGTCTTGGCCTCGACGGCTGCTTGCCAGGCCCAGCCAGCAGATGGGCACGTCGCGGACTTCAGCGACCTGATCGCCAATCGCCTGGCCGTGTACAAAGCCTTGCAAGACCTGCCGTCGCAGCAGCGGACGGCTGTGTGGGCAGCCAAAGCGTTGGAGTACACGCAAGCCGAGACAGCCGAGGTGATGAGGAAGAAGCCGGGGACGGTCGCTACTCATGTAGTGCGCGCGGTAGCGGCACTCCGGGTCCATCTGGCTGCCTTGTTGGTAGTGGGCGTCACGGTCTTCTGCATGGCGGGAAGTCGCGCCCTCAGGAAGGTGCAGCTCCCAGCAGGCAGCCCACGAGGTCCCCTGCCACAGGCCCCATCAACCTCGACATTGATCTATCTGGCCGTGAGTTTTCTCCTCGTAGCCGGCTTGGCCCGTTGGGTGTCCAAGTGGTGGACACGCCGCCGCCAGGCCATCGAAGAAGGTGGGACGTTCGCACCTCGTCCCATCACCGACCAAATCCGAGAATCTTTCGGCGCATACCGTTTCAACCGTGCGGTCCGTCCCGGACCACCGCGCCGGAAATCGGTGCCAGAAGAGGAACTATCGGAGAGCGACTATGTATCCGGGTTTACGCGGACGCGCCTACCCGGCAGATAGGTTCGACTACACGCTCGCGTCGAGCCGGAAATACTCTCGACCGTGCCGAGGCAGCAAGCCCCCACTCCTAAGAGCTCGTAACACGATCTTGGCTACACGTGTTGGTTGGCCGTGACCAGTGTGAGGATTGAGCCGTTTGTGACGGTGTGAGTACTCGGCCGTGGATCGTGGACGACGACTTTTGGGCATTGAGCTCTTTCAGCGTTGCCGCTCCAGGGTGAGGACGGCAGCGGCGATTGACGACATTCGATTCGGGCTGCAGCGTGCCTGGTGGAAGATCCGCCAGGACTTCAGGCGGGCCACGCCCCGCTCGACCGGTGCCCGTGTTGCCGAGAGCGCGCGGTTGAGGGTGCGCTGGGTTGGTGACAGGTCGCGGCGGGGCGGGCGTCTGGCCGGGGTGGTGACCCAGGGGCCGGCGCCGGTTTAGGCGCGGTCGGCGAGGACCGGGACGCCCTGGCGTTCGCAGATGCGGATGATCCCGTGCGTGCGGGCCGCGGTCAGGTCATGGGTCCGGCCGGGTCTGTCACCACCTGGACGTTCACGCCGTGGCGGCGGTGCTTGGCGGAGTAGTCCGCCCGGCCGTCGCCAAGGTGGTCGCACGCGGCAAGCGTTCCGTCGAGCAGGACGAAGTCCGGGTCAGCTTCACGCAGGACTTTGAGCAGGCCCGGTGCTCTGGCTGCGAGCATGTCGACTACGGCGCGGGTGTAGGCGTGGGCGGTGCCCACCGAGATGCCGAAGCCGGCGGCGATCTGCGCGAGGGTGTCGTGTTTGCGCAGGTACACCAAGGCGACCAGCGCGCGCTGGTGCGGTGGGAGCTTGCAGCGGCGGTCACCCTCACGGGTGACGATGAGCATGGTGACCCACTCGACCAGCGCGTGCGGCAGGTCGAGTGCGGCAGGGTGGGGAACCAACAAGGCTCCTGCGCCGACGGGTTGGGACTTCGAACACCTCCCCAACTACACAGGAGCTTTGTGCGTTGCGGGTCCCGTCGCCGTGGGGCAAACGGCTTGTCACACACCCTGACGCGGCGGCACTTCTGCCAGCGACTGCGGGAGGGTGTGTGACAGGCCCGGCAGCTCATTGGATCAGGTCGGTGTGCGGATGCTCGGGGGAGGCTGGGCAGATGTAGAGCTGCATGTTGTCGGTGCTGCCGACTTCGACCTTGGTCGGCTGCGAGGGGCCCTGGCCACAGCAGCTACCGACGGTGTTGGCGGCGTAGGCGGCGGCCTGTTCTTCGCAAGGCGCCCAACTGTGTCCCTCACCACCGTCCCATTCGGATGAGGCGATGGTCAGCAGCGGGACCATCCGCACATCACAGACAGTGCAGTATCGGGGGTTGGGGTCGGTGCGGCCCCACGGAGGCCAGCCGCCGACCTTCCATCCGGGCGCGCCTGCCAGATGGGGGTCATAGAAGTCGCGCGGATAGTCCGCGTAGGAGCTGTCCACGTCGGCGCCGGCTGCCTGCCATCTGCTCCAGTCCTCCACGATCAGCAGCATCTGCGGGCTCAGTTCGAGGCTGTTGGGGTATTCGGTGATCGCTTCCGGTGCCAGCACGCACGGCTCCGGCAGATAGCCGTCATCGTTCACCTCGTACGGTTCGGGCGGCGTGGCGAGGATGTCGACGACCTCGGCGGCGGACCGCCAGAACAGTGCGGTAGACGGTTTGTGATGCGGATCGTGGTCGTAGGGGCACCACAGAACCTGGAGCAGATCGGCCTGTCCGGGCGGCTGCAGCAGGGGTATGTCGCGCAGATACAGCTGGGCCACGGGCAGCATGGGGACCGGGCAGTCCGCGGGCGGCGGGCCAGCGGCGAATCGCTCCGCGAGCCTCGCGGCGTTCCGCTCCTTGATCGCCGCCTCCTCGGGCGTCATCCCGCCGTGGCCATTGTGATCGCGGTGCCGCCGGGCCTGCATGCGTCTCATGAGCCGCACGTCGGCTGGCGACTGGCGGAACCCGCTGTCCACGTGCAGGTGCGAGGCTTCGCAGTGTGGCCATGGCTCTTCCGCCGGCCACAGCAACGGCCCCCCGACCGAGCTCTCCCCGACCGAAGGCGACCCGGGACGCGGGTGCAGCCGAATCGCAGGACGTGCCAACGGCGCCAGCTCGGGAAAGACCGCGGTCACGTCCACGGGCCGCGGCGGAGTAGTACGTACGAAAACCATGCCGGTGATCCTGTCACCAGCCACTGACAACCCCTGGCCGCCTCAGCTTCGGTGACAACGGTGTTCAACTGGTCAAGTTCCAACGCATGCAGCCCGGCCACAGCGACAGCAAGCCTGCCTATGTGACAACCAGCGTGCTTCGGCCAGCTATCACTCGATCAGTGGCCACTCTGAAAAAGCTCATTGATTGAGCCACTCCTGCCGCCTTGGCCGGAGCGGTCGCCGGGGCCGAGACCGGTGCCGGACCGGCCCTGTCTCCAGGGCATCCTGTTCGTCCTCTACAACGACATAGCGTGGCAGCTCCTCCCACTGGAGCTGGGGTTCGGCTCGGGTCAGACGTGCTGGCGGCGTCTGGACCGGTGGCAGGAGGCGGGGGTCTTCGACCGTCTGCACCAGGTCCTGCTCGCAGAGCTGAACGCGGTCGGCGAGCTCGACTGGTCACGGGCCTGCATGGATGGTTCCCACATCCGCGCGAAAAAGGGGGCGCCGACACCGGTCCGTCGCCGGTCGACCGGCGGAAAACGGGCAGCAACCATCACCTGATCTGCGACGGACGCGGCACCCCGCTCAAAGTCATCACCACCGCGGCGAACGTCAACGACATCACCCAGACCCTAAATTTGGTTGACGGCATCCCGCCCGTCGTCGGCCAGCCCGGCCGACCGCGACGGCGCCCCGAGTCCGTCCTGGGCGACAAGGCGTACGACTCGAAGGCCGTACGCCGGGAACTGCGGCGCGCAGGATCCTGCCGGTCATCTCGCGCAAGGGCGCCCCGAACATCAAGGGCCTGGGCAAGATCCGCTACGTCGTCGAGCAGGCCTTCGCCCTGCTCCACCAGTTCAAACGCCTCGCCGTGCGATGGGAACGACGCCTTGAACTCCACGACGCCTTGGTCTCATTGGGCTGCAGCCTCATTTACTGGAGACGCCTGAAGAAGGTTGGATCTTGAACCTGCGCTGCAGTCCTAGGCGTTACGGCTCACGATCGAGTTGGCGTATGACGCGAGATCGTGGACCAAAACCTGCAGGCGCCGTCTCCTGAGCATGTTCAAGAGAGGGAGGGTGTGCCGATAGGTCGCTGACCAGGTGATGTCGGTGCCGCCATGGGGGGCTAGGGCCAGGTCCACAGACCCTCGATGAGATGTGAACAGCCCTGCGGCCTGTTCGTAGCTGAACCGCTGGTCGGGGACCATCTCGACGACGCGCTGGCGACAGCACACACGTCCAGCGCGGGAACGGATGGTGCGCAGGTCATTCACGCGTGCCGGTCGGTCGATTCCCGCAGGCACATCCCACTCGACGTCGGTGTAGGCAGACCACAACGGCCAGGATTCTGCATCCAGGAGCGCCGCGTAGACGATGGCGGCAGACGCCGACGTGTGCGAAGAAGCAGTAACAGCGAGGGACGACACCCCAACAAGGGTAGACCGCGTCTCGCCATGATCGTGTTATGAGCTCTAAAGCGGGTGTCGCAGGTTCGAATCCTGCCGGGGGCACAAGCGAAGAGGCCCCGGACCGATCATGGTCCGGGGCCTTTGACATCCACGTCCGACATCAACGGCGGCGGTCACTGACGACCTAGGCATCCCCGCAAGAACCGTTCCACGTGGCTCATGGGCTCGCGCTGTGCACTAGAGGCCCCAGAACAGGGTCGAGCCGAGTCACCCATGACACTCACGGCAAGCATCAGTCGTCGTGTCGGCACACCAGCAAGTCTCACGATCAGCGACCGCCAGGGCGAACGGCACGTCGACGCCGTCACGCCACCCAAGCGCCACGAAGTGGTCTCGCAGGAAAGCGTCAGCTGCGGTCAGGGCCGCCCACGAACTGTCGTAGCTCTGAGCTGCCTGCTGATCGGTGCCATCGCAGCCATGCCCCGTCCACGTCCACGAAGATTGCCCTGGCACGCGGCTGACTTCCGCGCTTCCTCCATACCTCTCCACAGAGAACGTCCCCGACGAGGGATCACCGTTGTCACCCGCTTGGGGCCACTTCTTCCGAGCAGCCTGCCGTGAAATCCCCCAGGCCTCTCCAACTCGACCGTAGCTAGCCCCCATTTCGCCAGCAGTCTGCACAGTGTCCGCTGCAAGCTCCTGAACGGTTTCTTGCATGTACCGCAGCACACGCAGTTGGGCAAGCTGCCAGTCAGCGTATTGAGTCACGGCGGCCGGAGCAGTGTGGCCGTTGTCCATACACTCTCGACTCCGCGCAGAGATACGCCGTGCCAGAGCATGGGCCACGGAGCGCATCTGATCCCACAGCTCAGCGCTTTCACGATCGTCAAGTTCGCGCCATGCCGGGTCACGCAGCCTGTCGACGTCGCCTACCGGCGCATCGTCACCAACGGGTTCCTGTCGCTCCACAGTGACAATCATAGTTGTCACTCGACGGAAACCAGGGTTGCCGGTTCGGAACTAGCGATCAAACGCCCGCGGCTGGATGGCAGTCGGTTTCTCTCTTCCAACCCCGAGAAAGAGGAGCGTAGCCGCAGGTCAGTCAGGCATGACTCCACCGGTTGGCCCTGGTTCCCCTGTTGTAGCAAGTAGCGCTGACCCGCGAACCAACTTGCGTGGCTAAGTAGTTCCTCCCTCAAAGTCAGCACAACCAGAAGCGCACACCACCCCCATGGGTGCGGCGCTACGTCATGCGTTTCGATGAAGAGGAGGTCTCGTGGCTAGCCACGTAGACGAACACCACATGACACCAGCTGGTGGTCAGCATCCGATCTCTGATGCGGCTGTCTCGACAAGGCCCATCTTCGATCTCCGCTGCGGTGGCGTCCGTGTGACTGTGGAGCGCATCCCGTACGGGCTGCTGGCGCTCGTCAGCACCGCATCGGCTTATGCACTGGGAGCGTGGAACTGGTTCGTTCGTTGATCATCCGCCCACAGCTTTTGCGCTCTACGAGATCGTGCGTCTAAACCTCGACGGGCACAAGCGGAAGCCCCCAGCCTGAAAGGGCCGGGGGCTTCACAGCGGACATCTGAGGTGGCTACTGACGGCGGCGACTCCTCAACAGGCGGTCCCTGTGGCTCATGGCCTCCCGCTGCGTGTCCTGCACGACGTGCGTATAGACGTCCATGGTGATGCTGGTCTGGGAGTGCCCAAGGATCTCCATCACGACGCGAGGGGCGACCCCGGCTGCCGTGAAGAGGGTGGCCGGACCGTGCCGGGCGTCGTGAAGCCGGAAGTAGCGGCCTGGCCTCACTCGAGCCCTGCGGGAGCTAGAAGCCGCCCTGTTCGACCAACAAGCCGTCTGGGCCCATCGTGAAGAACCGGGGCGGCCCCATCGCCTCCATGGCCCTCCGCAGCTCCGCTTCCTTCTCGGCGAGATCAGAACCGTTGGGGTCCCTCACGCGAAAGCCACGGAGTTCGATGTTCTCCGCATCGACGTCCCCTGGCTCCGGCATGCCCTCCTTGATGAAGCCGCAGAGTGCACGCAGTGCGTCTTCGCCGAGCTCAAGAGGATGAAAGGGCAGGGCGTACGGTTCCTCCTCTTCACCTGACCACGGAATGACGTCCGCCGGACGGCCCCCAGCCCAGTAGGGAAGTTCAAAGGCAAGCGGTTCCCCGATGTTCTCGATGATCCCGTGGTCCGGCGACAGGCTCAGAGACCGAATGAGACGTCCGTCCTCCCATACAGCGAACGCCAACCAGTCGACCACGCTGTGCATGGCGTGCAGGACCAACCGTCGGCCGGCGCTCGCCGCGACGAGATGCCGGGGGAGCTGTGACGGGAAATCGATCATCACGCGCTGATCACAGATGATCTCCACGCCGGGCCAGCTCCCGGCATAGGCTGTTCCATCCGGGGGATACACGCCCTCATACAGGTCGGAGCCATCCGTGTCCTCGATCTCGCAGCTCGGATAAAGCCGCCGCATCATGACGGACGTCTGCTCCAAGTCCGCCGCTCCCACTTGCTGCAGCAGGCCGGGCACATCGTCGTCGGCGTACACGAGCAGACCGGTCTTGGCTCCCAAGGCCCCTCCTCAAACGCAATGCTCAATTGGTCGCTGCACCGTATCCCCCCGCTCCGACACAGGGGCGGCGTCGTCAGCGCCGCCGCTCTGGGCCGTCTCCGGGCCGTGCGCCGATCAGTGCCGCTGCCAACGTGATGGCGGTGCGTTTATGGATGCGCAAGGGAACAGACCTCCTCAATTCGGAAGGCCGCTCTCGATTTCCCGGTGGAAGAGCGCTGGGGGGGGGTGGTCATGTGTCACTGGGCAGCTCGCCGACTCCTCCACGCGTCGCGGGAGCGGGGGCGGCCAGCCTCGATGGTGAAGTGCGCTGCGCTTCCAACGCGCGACCGATTAGTCTCTGCTGGTCCGCCCGGCCTCGGGCGTTTCGGGAGAGGGTGTTCATGAGGCAGCGGGGAGCGGGCAGCGGACTGAGGTTCGCGGGCTGGGTGCTGGTACCGCTCGGGCTGATCCTGGCGGTGGGCGGCATCGGGTACTTCTTCACGCATTACCAAGGGGTCACCGTCATGAGCGAGGCGATGGAGCCGACGTTCCGTCAGGGCCAGCGGCTGATCGTCGAGGACATCGACGCGGACGAGCTCCGCAGGGGTGATGTCGTACTCGTCGCGGTGCCCAGCCGCTACGAAGGCCGTCCGGTCCTGCAACGGGTCCTCGGGATGGGCGGCGATCACGTGGTCTGCGACGGGAATCGGATCACCGTGAACGGGAAGCCGGTCGACGAACCGTACGTGATGCGCGGCGAGGTGAACCCGGCGGCCGAACCGTACGACGTGCGGGTGCCGGACGGGCGGTTGTTCCTCCTGGGCGATCACCGAGGGAACTCGAACGACTCGCGCTTCCACCTCGACGAGCAGTCGGGCAGCGTCGCGGTCTCCGGGGTGCGCGGGCGAGTGCAGGGGCTCGCCGTGCCGGCGGCGACGGGGGCGCTCGGAGCCCTGGGGATCCTGCTGACACTGATCGGGACCGGCTTGGGGATCGGGGGATACGTCGCCGGGCGGAGCTCCCGACGGCCGCTCGCGGCTGTGCCGCCGTGGCCCGCGGTCCAGTGAGGCACCAGCGAATCCGGTATTGACGTGTCAGCGCCAACCGTGGCTTGATGAGCGGTACGCGGGCATGGGAGCGCTCCCACGTCCCACGCGTACCCGCACTTCAGCTTCCGCCCCACCTAGGGAAGGACACCCCGTGCGCAGCAGACACCGTCCCCGCCTCGCCGCTTTCCTGGCCGCCCTGTTCGTCCTCGTAGCCGGCTTGGGTCTCGCCGGCGCCCCGTCCGCCACCGCAGCCGCGACCACCGCTGCCGCCGCGGATCCGGTACGGATCATGCCGCTCGGCGACTCCATCACCGGCTCCCCGGGCTGCTGGCGTTCCCTCCTCTGGGACCAGCTGGAGAACGCCGGTTACACCGACATCGACTTCGTCGGCACCCTGAACGCCCAGAGCTGCGCCCTCACGCACGACGCCGACAACGAGGGCCACGGCGGCTTCCTGGCCACCACCACCGCCGACCAGAACCTGCTGCCCGGGTGGCTGGCGGCGACCGCGCCGGACATCGTGGTGATGCACTTCGGGACCAACGACGTCTGGAGCAGCATCGCGCCGGACACCGTTCTCGCCGCGTACACCAAGCTGGTCGGCCAGATGCGGGCCCACAACCCGGCGATGAAGGTGCTGGTCGCCCAGATCATCCCGGTCAATCCGAGCAGTTGCGCCGAGTGCGCCGCCCGTACGGTCGCCTTCAACCAGCGCATCCCGGCCTGGGCCCAGGGCATCACCACCGCGCAGTCGCCGGTCACCGTCGTCGACCAGTGGACGGGCTTCGACACGGCCACCGACACCTACGACGGCGTCCACCCCAACGCCTCCGGGGACGCCAAGATGGCGGCCCGTTGGTATCCGGCCCTGTCGGCCCTGCTCACCCCGGGAGGCCCGGTGGATCCCGAGGAGCCCGGGGAGCCCGGGGACCAGGGGTGTTCGGCGGTCCTCCGGACGGTGTCGGCGTGGCAGGGCGGGTACCAGGGTGAGGTGAAGGTCACCAACACCTCGGCCACGAAGGCGACTTCCGCCTGGACGGTGACCCTCGGGCTCCCGGCGGGCAGCCGGCTCACCCAGGTCTGGAACGGTGCGCTGACCGGGACGACGGTGCGCGACGCCGGGTGGAACGGCACGCTGACGGCGGGGGCGAGCACCACGTTCGGCTTCCTCGCGAGCACGTCGGAGGCGGCGGGCACGCCTCCTCCGACGGCCTCGTGTGCGGCGTCCTGATCCCCGGCCCCTGGTAGGGGTCGGATGCCCTGCCGTCGGAGAAGGCGGCAGGGCATCCTGCCGTGCCATGCCTGTGCGGCGCACAGACGGTGCGGCGGCGCCTACGGTTTGTGGGTCACCCAGAGCATTTCCGCCGGCCAGCGGTGTGCCCAGTCGGGCGGGTCGGTCCGGTTGTAGCCGTTGGCCGTTCCGGGGTCGGGCCGCGGCTCGATGAGGTCGTCGATCACGAGACCCGCGCCGCGCAGGACCCTGACCCAGTCGCCGTAGGTGAGCTGGTAGCTGACCGCGTCCTGACCCTCGGCGATGGCGTCCAGCCCGAAGTAGTCCTGCCGCATCGTCGTGGTTGCGTGGCCGGCGGCTTCGTCGTAGCAGGCTTCGAACCATGGGCTGGCGACGTTGAACACCAGACGCCCGCCGCGACGCAGGACGCGTGCGGCCTGTGGGACGGCCAGGCGCGGGGGCGCCCAGCTGAGTCCGCCGTAGTCGCAGAACACCACGTCGAAGCTGTCGTCGGCGAACGGGAGCTGTTCGGCGGCGCCTTGCACCAGCGGGTAGCGGGCCGCTCCCATCGCGCGAGCCGCCGCGGCGAGCTGGGCTTCGGACAGGTCGATCCCGACCGCGGTGGCGCCCTCAGCGGCGAGCGCCCTGGACCACTGGCCGGCGCCGCAGCCGAGTTCGAGGATGCGCTTGCCGGTGACGTCACCCAGGGCGTTCAGGTGCGCGTCGGGGATGGCGTACGTCCCCCACAGCCGGGGCGTCGCGCCGATCTGCGGGTCGTGCTTCCGCTGGTAGTCGCCGCTGATCCGGTTCCAGAACCGCCGGTTGGCGGGAATGCTGTCCACACGCCGACTCAAGCACCGCCCTCCGGGGCGGTCAACACGATTGTGCCGCGACCGGGAAGGCTCACCGGTTCCCGGGTGTCCCGCCCTTGTTCCGGGGGTGGTTGCGGGCCGTCCGCTCGTTGCCGAACTTGTACGCGCCCGTCCAGCGGGCCATCACGGCCTGGGCATCGCCGGACTCCGCCTCGGCCAGGAACTTGGCCGCCCGGTCGCCGCGCAACGTGGTGGCCCTGCGGTCGCGGTGGGTGATGACAACGGTGCCGTCGGCCCGGACCGCGTAGCTGAAGCCGGAAGGTGCCGGCATGGGCGTATCTGCCTTCTGTCGTAGGTCGTAGCTCGTGGGTCGCAGCTCTTAGCTTCTAGCTCGTAGGTCGTGGCTGGAACGAGATGTGTCCGCTGTGCCCGGCCGCCGTCACCTCAGCGGCAGGAAGCCCTCAGCTGCGCCGCCGCATGATGCGCGCCGACCAACTGGGTGCTGCCCCAGTCCCGGCCCCGGTCGATCAGCTGGACCGCGAAGATGTCGCCCTTGACCGGGTAGCTGTGCACGTCGACCGCGCTGCCCCGGTGCACGGTCTGGCGTACGGCGAAGCCCGTGTACGCCGAGTCGGAGTCGAAGGGGTCGGAGAGCACCCGGTACACGGTGGGGTTTCCGGCGACGTCCCGGTCCCGGTCCGAGCGCGGGACGAAGACGGTCAGGGCGCACTCCCGGAACCCGGATCCCAGGTGCCAGGACCAGGTGGCGGTGGAGCCCCGGTCCTCGTCCGGGCTGCCGGACATCGGGACGGCGCTGAACCGGCCGTCGCACGAACTGCCCTGGAAGCCGCCCGAGTCGACCGTGTACCAGCCCGCGTCCCCGTTCTCGAAGCGCCCGTACTCGCGGTACTCCCCCGTCGAGCAGCCGGGGCCCGCCCACGCCGTGAAGCGGTAGCCGGGCCGGGCCGACGCGGTGGGAGGCGTGGTGGGGGAGGCCGCGGAGGAGGCGGGAGCCGAGGGGCTGATGCGGGTGGGGGCGCCGCCGGCCCGGTCGCCGGCGCCGGGGCCCGGGCGGCCGACCGCCCCGGTCCGGGTCTCACCGCCCGCCGAGGCGAGGAACGACACCGCCGTCACGAGCGCGCCCGTCAGTACCACCACCCCCGCCGCCAGCCAGGCCTTACGGCTCGCCGGCAGGGTCGACATCCGGCCCGCGAGCGTCTCCCGGGCGATCCACGCACCGTCACCGCCGCCCGCCCGCGTCACCGAGTCACAGTCGGGACAGCTCATACCGGGCAGCGCACCACGTCGCTGACCGCCGCACTGTTGGCACCTCATGGCAGCACACCATGCCAGTGCCGCGTCCCCGCAGGGAGGGATCGTACGGAATTGGCCCGCCGCCGGTCCCCCACCGCTGCGCGGGACCGGCGGCGGGCGTCAGCGCAGTTCGTCCGGGCACGGAGTCCCGGGCTGCAGTTGATACGGGGCGCCGAGCCGGTACACGCCGGGGCGCGGGGCGAGCAGTTCCGTCCACTCGTCGCCGTACTCGTCCTCGTCCATCTTGATCAGGCAGCCGTTCGTGTTGACGAAGGACTTCGGGGTGTCCTTGTCCGCACGCTCCTTGGACGCCTCGGTCTCCTGCGGCCGCTCCAGGCTCTTGCCCTTCTCGTCCACGACGGCGAGCCAGGGCGAGTACGGGATACGGATCAGCACCCGGCCCGCCTCCTTCACGTGGATGGTCAGCTCCCCGGCCTCGGCCTTGTCGACCGTCGCCGGCGGATCGGCCATCGGCACGGGGCCCTCGACCGCGAAGAGCCGCCAGTTCTCGTCGGACCAGATCGCCTTGAGGTACGGCAGCCCCTTGTCGACCAGCTCCGTCTCCTGGGCGGCGCCGCTGGAGTCCGGGTCGCCCTTCGGCAGCACCACGTAGTGGACGGCCCAGCGATCGAGCCACTGGCGGTAGTTGACGGGGTTCAGGGTGTCGTCGTAGAAGAGCGGGTTGCGCTCCATGTCGGCCTGCCGGTTCCAGCCGCGGGCCAGGTTGACGTGCTGCAGCATCGCGGCCGATTCCCGGTGGCTGCTCGGCGGGACCACCTCGACCCTGCCCCGGTCGGCCCCGACCTGCTGGAGCTGATCGACCAGCGGCGCCAGCGCCCGCGTCCAGGACGCGGTGGGGGCGGTCCGGACGATGTCGTCGACGCCCTTGAACCCGATCCAGAAGTTCAGTCCGACGAACGCGAGGACCAGTGCGTACCACTTACGGGAACGGGGCACGGTGTACGGCAGCGCGGCCAGCAGCACCACCCCGGCGAACAGCATCGCCATCCGCGAGACGTTCGAGCCGATCTGCGAGTCGATCACATACGTCAGCAGCGTCCCGGTCCCGTACACGGCGGCCGCGGTGCGCACCGTGCGCCAGTCGCGCGGCACCAGGAAGAAGACGAGCCAGGCGAAGACGAACGGCCCCGACAGCGTCGCGACCGACATCGGCTGCGTACCGGAGAACGGGAACAGCCACGCGGACAGCGCCACCACCACGACCGGCGCCAGCCCGAGGGCGTACGCACCGGGGCGCCGCTTGTTCAGGAACAGCGCGGCCGCGATCACTCCGAGGAAGAGCCCGGCCACCGGACTGCTCGCCGTCGCGAGGGCGGCGAGCGGTGCGGCGACGGCCGCCTTCGCCCAGCGCTTGTACCGCCAGCGGTACGGCCAGCAGAACACCGCCGCCGTCGCGCCGATCGCGAACATCATGCCGAGCCCGAACGTCACCCGGCCCGACAGCGCGTTGCACAGATACGCGAAGACACCCGCCATCGAGCAGGCCAGCGGATTGCGCACCGCCTTCACCCGGTAAAGGATCAGGGAGGTCAGGCCCGCCGAGACCGTTCCGGCGATCATCATCGTCGTGCGTACGCCGACCAGCGACATCAGATACGGCGAGACGACGCTGTACGAGACGGGGTGCATGCCCCCGTACCAGGCCAGGTTGTACGCCGTCCCGGGATGCCGGCCGACGAACTCGGCCCAGGCGTCCTGGGCCGCGATGTCACCGCCGCTGTTGGCGAAGAAGAGGAACCAGAGAATGTGGGCGACGGCCGCGACCGCGGTCGTCAGCAGGACCGGATGCCTCAGGCACCGCTCCTTGAGAGCGTCGAACCTCCCGGTGGGCCCTCCGGCGCCGTCCGGTCCACCCGGCCCGTCCGCCCCGCCGGTGCTCCCCGCGGCGCTCGCGGAAGCCGTGCTGCTCGCCCGTGTCGGCTCGGCAGTGGTCACTGCGACTCTCCCCGTCCCTCCCCGGACGCGTTGGAACCGCCGGCTTGCCTGCTCGGGTCTCATGGGCGGGAAGACGCGTTCCAGGGTCCACGCGTTGCCCCCGGGACGCTAACACGCACCTTCTCGTCACCGCCCGGAAAGGGGCCGGGGAAGGTCCGGGAAGGCCCGTGAGATGCCTCGCACCCGGGCGTTCCCTGGCGCTTCCCCGGTCCTGGCTCTCCCCGCCGCCCCCGGCCCTCTCCGGGCCGGGGGCGGCGGAGCGTCAGCCGATGCGGGTCAGCTTCTGGCCGAAGCCCGGGTCCTTCAGGTCCGCCTGGAGGGCGACCGGGGTGCTGACCTTTCCGGGGCCCGTCCCCACGGTCACCACGCCGACCTTCGTGCCCGCCTTCATGCTGCGCGAGATCTCCTCGCCGTTGCCCTTCACGGACAGTTCGATCTTGAGACCCGCCCAGCCCTTCGCCTTGAGGTCACCGGTCGCGACCAGCGGAGTGTGGCCGCCGAACCCGTCGTCGACGTACCCGACGACATCGCCCTTCTTCACGACCGTGGCGGACGTCACGGCCTTCTGCGCGTCCTTGATCAGCTTGAGGCTGTTGTTCAGCGACATCACGAGGCTGTCGTACGGCTGGCCGGTACCCGCCTGCTGGCCCATGACCGCGCCGTAGATCCAGAGCGTCTTGCCGTCCACGACCGTGTTGGCGGACCAGACCAGGTTGCCGCCGGCCGGTGTGGAGGAGCCGGTCTTGATGCCGCTCACACCCGGCTCCAGCAGGATCGTGTTGTTGTTGTAGATCGTTCCGTCGACCCCGTCGATGTTGATCTGCGGGGTGTCGACGATCTCCCGGAACACCTCGTTCTGCATCACGGCCCTGGCGAGCTTGAGCTGGTCGGCGGCGGTGGACACCGTCGTCTTCTTCAGCCCGCTCGGGTCCGTGTACGTGGTGCCGGTCATGCCGAGGTTCTTGGCCGCGGCGTTCATCTTCGCGATGAACTCCGCCTCGGACGAGTCCCAGCGGGCGAAGAGGCGTGCGGCGTTGTTGCCCGACGGGATCATCAGGAGCTGCAGCATCTGCTTCTCGGTGAACTGCTGCCCCTTGCTGATCGGGGCCGTGGACTCGTCGCCCAGCTTGGACTCGTCCTCCGCCTGCTGGTCGACGGTGATCTTCTCGCCCTGCTCCTTGCCGGTGAGCGGGTGCTCCTTGAGCACCACGTACGCCGTCATGATCTTGGCGACGCTGGCGATGGGCGCCGGCTTCTGCGCACCCGCCGAACCGAGCGAGCCGACACCGTCCACGGTGACCGCCGACTGCCCCTGTTCGGGCCAGGAGAGGTTCAGGTCGCCACCCTCGAAGGTGTACGCGGACTGCGCCGTCATCGTCAGCACCGGGGCCGGCAACGGACGCACCATCTGCACGACTGCAAAGATGATCAGCAGCAGAAGGACCAGCGGGGTCCAGATCTTGACCCGGCGCACGGCGGTGCGGACCGGCGTCTCCGGCGGCGGCGGGGTGTTCGTCAGCTCCGCCAGCAGGTCGAGCGGCGGCCGGGGCGGCATCGGCTGCTGCCGGGTCCGCTCGGCACCGCTGAGCGACGCGGCGGGCTGCTGCCGAGCGGCGCCGGGGGCCGCGGGGGCGGGTGCCTCCGGGGTGCGGGGTGCGGGCGCCGGGCGTACGTCGTCCGCACGCAGCTTCACGAACTTGCTGGTCCGCTCGGCAGGGGCCTCCGGCCTCGACCCGGTCTCCGGACCGGGCTTCGGCTTCTGCTCCGCCGGCGGCGGGGTGATCTTCAGCGCGGTCGTCGGCTGGTCGACGCGGGGCAGCCTCGGCGCCTTGAAGACGGCCGTCGCCTGGTCGATTCCGCGCGTGTCCGCGGCGGGCTGTGCCTCGTCGTCGGACTCCTTGCCGGACTCCTCACGGGTCCGGGGAACGCGCACGTCGGAGGTGGTGTCGGCAGCGTCGTCGGTGGCTGCGTCGGCGTCGCCATCGGTGTCGGCAGCGTCGTCAGTGTCGGTGTCGGTCGGCGTCCCGTCGTCTTCGGGCGCAGCGTCTTCACCGTCCGGCGCCGCAGGCGCCTTCGGCTCCTCCGACCCGTCCGGCTTCTTCGACTCCTTCGACTCCGCAGCGCCATCGGCCGCGTCCTCGTCCTTGGACACCCACGCGGCGACGGCGGCACGCAGCCGCGCATCGCCCTCCACGGGCCCGGCGGCCTCAGCCGGCTGCTCGTCGGACTTGCCCTTCGCGGCCTCCACAGGCTCGACGGGCGCGTCCTCCGAAGGCTCCACGGGCTCCACGGTCTCCGCCCGCGCCTCCGCGGCGTCCGCACCGGCCTCGGGGGCCTCCGCAGGGCTCTCAGGGCCTCCTACGGCCTCCGGGGCCCCTTCGGCGGCCTCGCCTGCCTCGGGCTCCTGTGGAGGCACCGCATCCGATTCCCCGGAGTCGTCCGAAACGGAGTCATCCGCATCCTCAGCGTCGTCCGAAACGGAGTCGTCCGCATCCTCGGGGCCGTCCGAAACGGAGCCATCCGAAACGGACGCGCCAGCGGACGTGTCAGCGGACTCGTCGGCTCCGGCACCACCACCGGCGACACCGGCCTCATCCACATCGCCGCCATCACGGCCGTCACCGCCGTCACCGCCGTCACCGCCGTCACCGCCGTCGGCGCCGTCCGGCTCCGCCGGCTCGGTCCGCTGCGTGCGGAAAACTGCTGTCGCCGTGTCCGAACCGCTTCCGGACTCCGCCGGAGAGGCGGGTTCGCGGAACACAGCAAGACGCGGATCGGTCTCGCTCCGAGTCGTTCCCGACGACTTCTGCTGCTCCGACTTGTCGGGGGACTCGCCCGCCACCGATGCCTCCTCCATGCGGCGCGGGACATCCCCGCGCTGTCCGAACCATCTACCAGTGTCCCGTGTGAACCCTCGGCCGGGCTGCTAGACGAGAACGACATACCTACTGGTTCCCGTATAAAGCACCCAGGCACCCTCGACAGACAGATGTGAGAGGGGTCACCCTGTCACTCATCCACGCGGGGAGGCATGGATGGGCAGGAGCCGCAGAACAATTCCGGAGGAGCTTCTGCTGCTCGCTCTGGACCCGACCACGGGTACCACAGCGCAGCCGCAGTCGCTCGACCTCGGCCTGGCCGGGGCACAGCTAGTAGAGCTGGCTCTGGCAGGACGGATAGCCCCTGATGGGGATCGTATCGCCGTGGTGATGCCACGGCCGACAGGAGATCCGACCCTGGACTCCGCACTGGAACTGCTGCGCAGACGCGGCAGCCCGGTCCGGGCCGTCCACTGGATAGGCGGACCCCGGCTGGGGCTCCGCCAGATTTACCTCGCTCATCTGGAGCGGTGCGGCATGGTGCATGCCGTGGCGGGCCAGATGTGCGGAGTGCTGCCGACGACTCGCTACCAGGCGACGGACACGGCAATCAGCCGGGACATCAGAGCCAGGCTGGACAGTGCGATCCGCACCGGCGTACCGCCGGACCCGCGGACCGCGGCGCTCGCCGCACTGGCCCACGCGGTCGGACTCGGCAAGCACCTGTACCCCGGGAACGAGGGGCGCTCGTCGCGCTCCCGGCTCCGGGACCTGATCAGACACGACCCCATGGGCGGTCTCGTGGCGCACGCCGTCATGGACGTCCAGAACGGGGCCGTCGCACAACCGCGCCGCAACCAGGCGGCCGGCGTTCCGTTGCAACAGCAAGTGCAGTCGCAGTCACGCCGCGACAGCATGGCGCACACCGTGGCTCATTAGGGCCGCACGGGCGTCGAGGCAGCACCCGCACCACCCGGCATCACGCGCACCACCGAGCACCACAACGCACCACCGCAACAACCGAATACCGCCGCACCGTCGTCCCCAAAGACCCGGTTCGGGAGCCGCACCAAGCGCGGGGCAGCCGGTACCACCGGCTGCCCCGCGTTGCTGCGTGTGGCCGTTTCCCAGCGCGGCCGGGCCCACGGGTGGCAATCTGCTGAGCAGTAGATACGCACAGCTACATAGCCGGAGGTGCCGTTTCCGTGCCGTCCAACGTCAATCCCACCGTCAGGCGACGCCGGTTGGGTCAGGAATTGCGCCGACTGCGCGAGATCAAGGGCATGACGGCCGAGGAGGTGGCGGAGCGGCTGCTGGTCTCGCAGTCCAAGATCAGCCGCCTGGAGAACGGCCGCCGCTCGATCAGCCAGCGCGACGTACGCGACCTCTGCGGGGTGTACGAGGTCGAGGACGTCAGGATCGTCGACTCGCTCATGCAGATGGCCAAGGACTCCCGCCAGCAGGGCTGGTGGCACGCCTTCGGCGACATCCCGTACAGCGTCTACATCGGCCTGGAGACAGATGCCGAGTCGCTGCGGGTGTACGAACCCCAGGTGGTCCCCGGACTGCTGCAGACGCGGCAGTACGCCGAGGCGCTGATCAACGGCGCGTTGCCGGAGGCCCCGCCCTCGGACATCGACAAGCGCGTCAGCGTCCGTTCGCGCCGCCAGGACCGGATCACCGCCCCCGAGCACCCGCTGCGGCTGTGGGCGGTCATCGACGAGTCCGCGCTGCGCCGGCTGGTCGGCGGCAAGCAGGTGATGATCGAGCAGCTGGAGCGGCTGGTGGAGCTGTCGCACCTGCCGCATGTGACCGTCCAGGTGCTGCCGTTCGACATGGGGGCGCACCCGGGCATCAACGGGCAGTACGCCATTCTGGAATTCCCGGACGCCGCGGATTCCAGCGTCGTCTATATCGAGGGCGTCACCAGCGACCTCTATCTGGAGAAGGCGAATGACGTGCAGCGGTACAGCGTCATGTACGAGCACCTGAGGGCACAGGCGCTGAATGTGGAGCAGACCCGGCATTTCATCGACGGGATCGCGAAGGAGTACACCCGCCTGAACACGGGGTGAACTCCGGCTGGAGGGGCATGTAAACCAGCCAGAGCGCAAAGTCCGGTATGAGAGAAATGAAGTGATGTTACGAGTGAGGCGACGGCACGGTACACCGTCGCCACCTCGCAGCGGAAGACCTGCATGGTATATACCATCCGGTCGAGTGAACGGCCCCTTCACTCGGGGAGCTTGGCGAGTAGCGTCGATCACGCCACCGGGTAATCCGCTGGCGCTCACACAACTCTCTGAACCGGAGTGAACATGGCCATTCGTCAGGGTGCTACGGAAAACTGGACGAAGTCGTCGTATTCCGGGGGCAACGGCGCCTGCGTCGAAGTCAAGTCCCCTCTTGTGCAGGCGATTGCGGTGCGTGACTCGAAGGCCCCCGAAGGCCCTTCGCTCACCTTCGTCCCCGGCGCCTGGAACACGTTCGTGCGTGATGTCGCCAAGGGCTCCATCACCGCCTGACCGTGTTTCCCTTGCGCGCCGTACCGCCGCACCGACGCAAGTGCAGCCGGTAGCCCTCTCGTCCGGTTCGCCGTCCTGGCCGAGAGGGCTCCTCGCACGAATGCGGGGAGCCCGGCCGCCGCACGGCACCACCCGCCGCCCGATTCAGCGCAGCTGATCGACGTACCGGTCCGTGCCCGGCACGGTCGGGATGAACGGCGCCACCAGTTCCACCCGTCCCAGACCCGACTCCGCCACCGTCGCGTCGAGCCCGGCGAAGTGCTCCGCCCAGCACGCTCGCGGATCCTCCTGGAGGAACCAGAGCAGGGTCAGCCGGGTGTCGACGCCCTCCACCTGCTTCACATAGGTCATCCGGTCGCCCGGCAACGGCGTGGGACGGAACACGGTCACCATCGCCGCGGGCGACCCGCTCAGCCGCTTCGGCAGATGCCGGGAGCGCAGCCACTCCAGCAACTCGGCCCGCTGTCCGGGCCCTTCGGCGTCGATCACCTCCAGCACCAGTCCGCGATAGGGATGATCGAGGGCGTGGAAGTCCCGGGGCCCCGCGGCCCCGTCCCGGTAGACCGTCGCCTCGTGGTCCTGGAACGCCGTGAAGACATGGGTGCGGTCCTGGTAGACCCGGCCGTCGCGGTTCAGCCGCTTGTTGATGCCGACGGTCCACTTCATGTGGTCGTCGTAGCGCCCGTCCGTCACCCAGTACGTGGACAGATAGCACCCGGCGCCGACCGGCTGTGCGATCGCGGACTTGTCCGGGTAGCGCAGCTCCTGAAGCTCCCGGGTGGCCACCCAGCGCCGGCCGGAGAACATCCAGGGCATCGCCATCGCGCCCGCATAGTAATGATCATCTTCGTACCATCGGTTGTACGCGAACTCATGACCCGGGTGCGGTTCCACCATGGTGATCAGCGCGTGCCCGGGATGGACTCCGTACGGCCCCAGCGCGGCCAGTTCGGCGTACGTGTCACTCCGCGTCCCGCCGCCCCGCTCCTGTCCGGGCCTCGTTCCCTCACCCATGCCGTTCCCCTTCCGTACTCCGCCGGAGGGACCTACTCTGACGCCCCGTCAGAAGAAGTTCCAGAGCCGGGAGGCGTCGATGTTGCTCGCGGGGAAGACCGTCATCGTGTCCGGGGTGGGCGCCGGGCTCGGGCATCAGATCGCGGCCACGGTCGTGCGCGACGGGGGCAACGCCGTCCTCGGGGCGCGGACCGCGGCCAATCTCGCCAAGTCGGCCGCGGAGATCGACCCGGCGGGGCTGCACACCGCACACCTGGCCACCGACATCACCGACGAGGCGCAGTGCGAGGCACTCGCGGCGCTGGCCGTCGAGCGGTTCGGACGGATCGACGCGGTGGTCCATGTCGCCGCCTGGGACAGCTACTTCGGCGGGGTCGAGGACGCCGATCTGGACACCTGGAAGGCGGTCGTCGACGTCAATCTGCTCGGCACCCTGCGGATGACGCGCGCCTGCCTGCCCGCCCTCAAGGAGCGCGGCGGCTCGGTCGTCGTCATCGGCACGCAGTCCGCGGTGGCGGCACCGTCCCAGGTGCGGCAGGCGGCGTACGCGGCCTCCAAGGGTGCGCTCACCTCGGCGATGTACTCCATGGCCTGGGAGTTCGGACCGCACCGGATCCGGGTGAACACCGTGCTGCCGGGCTGGATGTGGGGACCGCCGGTGCAGGCCTACGTACAGTTCACCGCGCACACCGAGGCGGTGCCCGAGTCCGAGGTGCTGGGAAGGCTCTCGGATCGCATGGCGCTGCCCGAGCTGGCGACGGACGGCGATGTGGCGGAGGCCGCGGTCTTCCTGGCCTCCGACCGGGCACGGGCGATCACCGGGCAGTCCCTGCTCGTCAACGCCGGCGAGCTGATGCGCTGACGCGCGGGCGCGCTCCGCAGGGAGTTCGGCAAGGTCAGTTCTCCTCCTTCTCGGCCGCACGGGACCCGCATCCCGTGCGGTCTTGTCGTTGCTCTTCGGCGCTCCTGGACGTTCCTTTGTTTCTCTGCACAGCCTGACGAAGTGCCCGCTCATCGTGTGGCCCCCGTCACGTGCACGACAACGCTTTCGTGGGTCAAGAACAAGTAAAATCGTTCGGCTTACTGATCCGCGTTCACATCCCTGACCGCTGAAGACCTTGACCGAGGTACCGAACAGGCGGTTCAATCCCCGAAGTCCCCGTTCCCGCACGGGGGCGCCGCTGAACGGCCGTACTGACGAAGTGCGTACCCCGTTCACAAGGCGGACCCCAGGAGGGGGCACATGAACAGTCTCGACTGGGTCGTGCTCATCGGCTACTTCGGCGTGATGATCGCGATCGGACTCTGGTCCCACAAGCGTGTCGACAACGTCAGCGACTTCTTCACGGCCGGCGGCAAGATGCCGTGGTGGCTTTCCGGCATCTCGCACCACATGTCCGGCTACAGCGCCGTGATGTTCACCGGCTACGCCGGCATCGCGTACCAGTACGGCGTCACGTCCTTCGTGACGTGGTCGCTCCCCATCGCCATCGGCATCGGGATCGGCGCCAAGCTCTTCGCCCCGCGGCTCAACCGGCTGCGCTCGCGACTGCACGTCGCCTCACCGCTCGAATACCTGAAGAACCGCTACAACGTCCCGACCCAGCAGGCGCTCGCCTGGTCCGGTCTGCTGCTGAAGATCGTGGACGTCGGCGCCAAGTGGGCGGCCATCGCCACCCTGCTCTCCGTCTTCACGGGCATCAGCCTGACCCAGGGCATCTTCATCACCGGCCTCATCACGGCCGTCTACTGCACGGTCGGCGGCCTGTGGGCCGACGCGCTGACCGAGCTGGGGCAGTTCATCATCCAGCTGTTCGCCGGCATCGCGATGCTCGTCACCGCGATGAGCAAGCTCGACGGCTTCAGCACCCTGTGGACGGTCTGGGACAAGCTGCCCGAGGGCCACACGGAACCGACGGCCGGTCCGTACACCGTGACCTTCCTGCTGGCGTACCTGTTCATCAAGACCTTCGAGTACAACGGCGGCATGTGGAACCAGGCCCAGCGCTACATGGCCACGGACTCCCCCGCCTCCGCGACCCGCTCGGCGCGGCTCTCCGCCATCCTGTGGCTGGTCTGGCCGACGGTCCTGTTCTTCCCGATGTGGTGCGCGCCGCTGCTCGTCGACGCGCAGAAGCCGGACGCCTCGGACAGCTACGCGCTGATGACCGAGCAGTTGCTGCCGCACGGTCTGCTGGGCCTGGTCGTCGTCGGCTTCTTCTCGCACACGATGGCGATGTGCTCCTCCGACGCCAACGCCATCGCTGCGGTCTTCACCCGCGACATCGCCCCGGTCCTCTCCAAGTCGGCCCGCAACTGGAACGCCCGGGCCGGCCTGCTGGCCGCGCGGCTCTCCACGCTCGGCTTCCTCGGCCTGTCCATGGCGCTGGCGACCCAGATCAACTCGCCGACGTTCAAGGACATCATCTCGGTCGTCATCAAGTGGGTCGCCGGTCTGATGGGTCCGATCGCGATCCCGTTCATGCTGGGTCTGCTGCGCAGGTTCCGTAAGTCGGGACCGACGGCGGCGCTCACCAGCTGGGCGGCGGGTCTGCTGGCGTTCTACTTCACCAACTACAACTTCGACGGTTCGGTGAAGACGGACGTCGCCCTGCAGTACCAGGTGGCGTTGCCGCTGGCGATCTCGCTGGTGCTCTACGTCGTCATCGGCTTCATCAAGCCGGAGGACACCCCGGAGCGCGACGCGATCATCGAGCGGATCAACACGGACGGCGGGGACTCGGCGACCGGTGCGCCCCTGCCGCCCCAGCGTGGCCCCGAGGACGTGGCAGCCGTGGAGGGCGTGAAGGACTGACGCCTGCGGCTGTACGCAGACGCGGGGCGGGGTCACGGATGCGGCGGCTTCCGTGACCACGCCCCGCGTCCGTTCGCGGACTCAGCCGCGCGGGTAGCGGGCCAGCCAGCCCGGCGCGGCGGCGGCGGGACTGTGCAGGGCGGGCCCCTGCGTCATCTCCATGGCGAAGTCGTCGGCGAGCTCCAGGAGGGTGGCGCGGCCCTCCAGCTCGGCCAGCCAGGCGGGCGGCAGCGCGGTCTCGCCGTGCAGCGCGCCGAGCAGCGCCCCGCACAGGGCCCCGGTGGCAGCGGACGGCCCGCCGTGGTTCACGGCCAGCCGCAAGCCGTGCCGGATGTCCTCGCCGACCAGGGCGCAGTACACGGCCACCGCGAGGACCTCCTCGGCGGAGTCCGTGGCCCCCAGCGACTCGATCAGGGCGGGGCCCGGGATGCCCTGGCGCACGGTGCCGAGGGCCTGCTGGAGCGCCTCGGTGACGGGCTCGTGGCCCGGCCGCTCGGCGAGCAGGGCCAGCCCGTGCTGCACGGCCCCGTCCAGCGTCTCGCCGCGCGCCAGCCCGTGCACGATCACGGCGAGGGCGCCGGCGGAGAGCAGGGCGGTGGGGTGGCCGTGGGACTGGGCGGCGCACTCGACGGCCAGCTGGAACACGAGCTGCGGCTCCCAGCCGACGAGCAGCCCGAACGGGGCGGAGCGGGTGAGCGCGGCCGAGTCGTGCGCGGTGGGGTTCTTGGGCCGGTCGAGGGTCCCCATGACGGTGTCACCGAAGCCGCCGAGACACTCCCGGGTGGGGGCGCGGCGGCTGTAGAGCCACTCCTGCGCGGCGAGCCAGCCGTTGTCCTTGCGCCGCTCGTCGGGCCCCCAGTCGTGCTGGGTGGCGGCCCAGCGCAGGTGAGCCTGGTGCACATCGGTGGGCGGGTGCCAGGCGCCGGTGTCGCGGCGGACCTGGGCGCGGATCAGCCCGTCGACGGTGAACAGGGTGAGTTGGGTGACGGCGGTGACGCAGCCCCGCCCGCCGTGCGCGGGGACGAGGTCGGTGACGGCGTCGGCCCCGTGGGCCTCGCGGATCTCCTCCAGCGTGAGCCCGCTGACACCCGCGCCGAGCGCGTCACCGATGGCTCCGCCGAGCAGTGCTCCGCGTACCCGGCTGCGGAAGTCCTGCTGCTCGGCACGGCCCCAGACAGCTGTGGTCGCTGAGCTCACCGTGCCCCTTCCCGTCGGTCGTCCGGTCTGTTCCCGTGTGCGACTGCGCGGTAACTGCGCAGCACTGTAATCGAACGGAGCGGGCTGCCAACGGGGCAGAACGGTATGTACGAAGTAGCTGGTTCGGTTCAGTTTTGCGCGGCATTCTCCGGAGATTGCCGCTGCATCCGGTGCCCCCGGCCGTGCGCGATCCGCAGCAGATCGATCGAGGATCCGGCCGCTGTGACGCGTTATCGGCTGTCCTACGATCGGCTCCGGGATCTGGCGCTGCCCCCGCCGGAGTCCACCGCGTTCATCAGGGGTGTCCTGGAGGAACACAGATCATGAGCCGAATCCCCGACCTCGCCACCGCGACCTGGCGCAAGTCCAGCTACAGCGACGGGGGCGACAACAACTGCGTCGAGGTCTCGGACACCTTCCCCATCCTCGTCCCCGTACGCGACAGCGAGGTCCCCACCGGGCCCGCGCTCGTCTTCGGGGCGGATTCCTGGTCCGCGTTCGTGGAGTACGCGGCCAGGCACTGACACCGGCCGACGAGCGCTTCCGCCTTCTCACTGTTTCGTGGAAGTTGAGAGCGATGGGCGCGCTACGGGTACGGCTGAGGCGCATTCGGAGGCGTCGGCAAGCCACACATCACTCCCCACCTGGTGTCGGATGAGGAAACACGACACGAGGTGTCTGGATTCGCGTCGAGCATGGAGCCACCGGCCATCGCGATGCCATGCGGGGGCCGGGGGCCACGGAACAGCCACGACTCTCAAGGGGACGCATGCCCGACACATCGACACCCGCACCGGCACCGACACCGGCACCCGCACCGGCACTCCGCGGAAAGATCGCCCTGGTCGCGGGCGCCACCCGCGGCGCCGGGCGCGGCATCGCCGTCCAGCTCGGCGCGGCGGGTGCGACCGTCTACGTCACCGGCCGCACGACACGGGAGCGGCGCTCGGAGTACGACCGGCCGGAGACGATCGAGGAGACCGCGGAGCTCGTCACCGCCGCGGGCGGAACCGGTATCGCAGTGCCGACCGACCATCTGGTGCCCGAGCAGGTCCGTGCGCTGGCCCAGCGCATCGACGCCGAACAGGGGCGGCTCGACGTGCTCGTCAACGACATCTGGGGCGGCGAGCGGCTGTTCGCGTTCGACAAGCCGGTGTGGGAGCACGACCTCGACGACGGGCTGCGGCTGCTCCGGCTGGGTGTGGAGACGCACGCGATCACCAGCCACTTCCTGCTGCCGCTGCTGGTGCGGCAGCCGGGTGGGCTCGTGGTCGAGATGACCGACGGGACCGCCGCGTACAACAGCGCGAACTACCGCAACTCCTACTTCTACGACCTGGTGAAGAACAGTGTGCTGCGCATGGCGTTCGTGCAGGCCCATGAACTGAAGCCGCACGGCGGTACGGCGGTGGCGCTCACGCCCGGCTGGCTGCGCTCGGAGATGATGCTGGACGCCTTCGGTGTGACCGAGGAGAACTGGCGCGACGCGCTGAGCACGGTGCCGCACTTCTGCATTTCGGAGAGTCCGGCGTACGTCGGGCGCGCAGTGGCGGCTCTGGCCGGTGACGCGGGCCTCGCGCGCCGGAACGGCCAGTCGCTGTCCAGCGGACAGCTCGCCCTGGAGTACGGCTTCACCGATCTGGACGGCTCCCGGCCCGACTGCTGGCGCTACCTGGTCGAGGTCGACGCCGCCGGGAAGCCGGCGGATGCGACGGGGTACCGGTGACGGTCAGTTCGTGAAGCCGCCCGGGAAGGACGCCCCGGCCGAAGAGCCGCCTACTCCCCGGCGAAGACGTCCTCGGCCGACCGCGCGGCGGGGGCGCGCAGGAGCCAGCGGTTCAAAGTGTCGATATCGCCGCACGTGGTGATCCGCTCGCGGGCCTCGTCCGATACGTCGACGCCCGCCTGAGCGAGGAAGAGCAGGATGCCCTGCGCGATGCCTTTCGTCCGGCCTTCGGTCCGGCCTTCGGTCCGGCCCTCGTCCCGGATTTCCTCCGCCATGAAGGACTTGTAGAAAGAGAGGTCCACGGCCACCAGGTTCCTCCACTGTTGTGCGGCCGGGCGGTTGCCCAGGCCCTGTGCGGTGAGTTCGACAAGGGGATCGGCGATGGTTTCCGGTACGTCCCGCAGAGCGGTCGACAGCGTCTTCAGTATGGCACCGATGTCCGGATCGGCGGCATGTGTGATCGCCGCCAGAGTGGTGAGTGCCAGGTCCTTGCGCGCGTCTGCGACGTTGGTGATCACCGGCATGTTGTGCGGGCCCGCGACGAGCGGGCGCTGGGTCATTGCGGGCCACTGACGGGGCCCGATGGAGACCGGACGGGAGGCCCATTCCGCAGTCGCGCGGTCCTGACAGACGACCAGCAGCAGCGGCGGGAGCCGGTATTTCGTGTACAGGTAGGACAGGTAGTAGGCCCAGCTCGCCGGTTTGTCCGGGTCCTTCTTGCCCTGGGCTTCGATGGCCAGGAGGAACGGCTGGTCGTCCTCCGTGTCCAGGCGCAGCAGGGTGTCCACCCGCCGTTCGACGGGACGGCTCTCGGTCAGGTCGGTGGGCATCACGGTGACCGAGACGGGTGGGGGGATCGTGATCCCCAGCACTTCCGAGACACGGGAGAACAGGCCCGGGTACTCCTGGAAGATGCGGTGCATCGCCTCATGCGGCGCACTGACCATGCGGAACTCCTGCGAGGGACCTGACGGGTGGCGCCCGAACATCCCCCGAACTCGGGGTCGTTATTGCCAGGAGCATATGTCCGCAGGGGCTGCCCGGACTGGCTCGAAGAGCCGCTTCACCCATGTGGGTGACGCAGGCGGAACGGCAGCCGCGAGCGGCCGCTCCGGAGCCCGACCGCACGGCTCCGGAGGCGGCCCGCCCTCCCCCTACTGCGGCAACACCGGCAGCAGCTCCGGCAGATGCCCGTCCGAGGCCGCCGCGGCGGCGACGCGCTCCTGCGGCACCTCCCCGTACAGCGTCGTACGCGGCTTCGCCGGCCGGCCCGCCGCCTCGGCCACCGCGACCAGGTCCTGCACGGACTTGTAGGAGCCGTAACTCGACCCGGCCATCCGGGAGATGGTCTCCTCCATCAGCGTGCCGCCCAGGTCGTTCGCACCCGAGCGGAGCATCTCCGCCGCACCCTCCGTGCCCAGCTTCACCCAGCTGGTCTGGATGTTGGTGATGTGCGGGTGGAGGAGCAGGCGGGCCATTGCCGTCACCGCCCTGTTGTCGCGGTCGGTCGGGCCGGGGCGGGCGATGCCGGCCAGGTAGACGGGCGCGTTGGTGTGGATGAAGGGCAGCGTCACGAACTCCGTGAAGCCGCCCGTCTCCTGCTGGAGGTCGGCCAGCGTGCGCAGGTGGCCCAGCCAGTGGCGGGGCTGGTCGACGTGGCCGTACATCATCGTGGAGGACGAGCGCAGGCCCACCTCGTGGGCGGTCCTGATGACCTCCAGCCAGTCCGCCGTCGGCAGCTTGCCCTTGGTGAGGATCCAGCGGACCTCGTCGTCCAGGATCTCCGCCGCCGTGCCGGGGATCGAGTCGAGCCCGGCCTCCTTCGCGGCGACGAGCCAGTCGCGGATGGACATGCCGGTGCGGGTGGCCCCGTTGACGACCTCCATCGGCGAGAAGGCGTGGACGTGCATGCCGGGCACGCGCTCCTTCACCGCCCGCGCGATGTCGAAGTACGCGGTGCCGGGCAGGTCCGGGTGGATGCCGCCCTGCATGCAGACCTCGACCGCGCCGACGTCCCAGGCCTGCGCGGCCCGGTCGGCGACCTGGTCGAGGGAGAGGGTGTACGCGTCGGCGTCGGTGCGCCGCTGGGCGAAGGCGCAGAAGCGGCAGCCGGTGTAGCAGACGTTGGTGAAGTTGATGTTGCGCGTGACGATGTACGTGACGTCGTCGCCGACGACGTCACGGCGCAGGGTGTCCGCGATCCGGCACAGCTCGTCGAGGGCCGGTCCGTCCGCGTGCAGCAGGGTGAGCGCCTGGGCGTCGGTCAACTTCGTCGGGTCGGCGGCGGCCTGGCTGAGGGCGCCCTTCACATCGGTGTCGATGCGGGACGGGACCATGCCGGGTACCGCCGCCTCGCGGAGTGCCTCCCAGTCCCCGTACACCTCGTCGAAGTCGTCGCGGCGGTCGCCGGTGCGGCCCTCGGTGTCGATGGTGCGGTGCAGGTCGGTGCGGCCGGAGGCGTTGAAGCCCTCGTCGGGCTCCTGCCAGGGCAGGCCGACCGGGACGGCGCCTTCCTTCGCGAGCCCGGTCTCCGGGTCGGCGAGGGCGCGGACGTGCGGGACGAGGCGGGGGTCGAGCCAGGGCTCGCCGCGCTGGATGAACTCCGGGTAGATGGTGAGGCGTTCGCGGAGGTCGAAGCCCGACTCGGCGGTTCGAGCGGCGAGGTCGTCGATGTGCGGCCAGGGGCGCTCGGGGTTCACATGGTCCGGGGTGAGCGGGGAGACGCCGCCCCAGTCGTCGATCCCGGCGCCGACGATCAGCGCGTACTCCGCGTCGACGAGGTTCGGCGGGGCCTGGATGCGGGCGGACGGGCCGAGGATGTGGCGGGCGACGGCGATCGCGGCGGCCAGTTCCTCCAGCTCCGCGTCCGGCATGGCGCGCATCGCCGTGTCGGGCTTGGCGCGGAAGTTCTGGATGATGACTTCCTGGATGCCGTGGTAGGCGCGGGCGGTCCTGCGCAGCTCGAAGAGGGAGTCGGCGCGCTCCTCGTAGGACTCGCCGATACCGATGAGGATGCCGGTGGTGAAGGGGACGTTCGAGCGGCCCGCGTCCTCCAGGACCCGCAGGCGGACGGCCGGTTCCTTGTCCGGGGAGCCGTGGTGCGGGCCGCCGGGCTCGGACCACAGGCGGGTCGCGGTCGTCTCCAGCATCATGCCCATGGACGGGGCGACCGGCTTGAGGCGCTGGAGGTCGGTCCAGGTCATCACGCCCGGGTTGAGGTGCGGGAGGAGACCGGTCTCCTCCAGGACGCGGATCGCCATGGCGCGTACGTACGCGAGGGTGTCGTCGTACCCCTCGGCCTCCAGCCACTCCCGGGCCTCCGGCCAGCGGTCCTCCGGCCGGTCGCCCAGCGTGAACAGCGCTTCCTTGCAGCCCATGGCCGCACCCTCACGGGCGATGGTGAGGACCTCGTCCGGCGACAGGAACATGCCGTGGCCCTCGCGCCGCAGCTTGCCGGGGACGGTGACGAAGGTGCAGTAGTGGCACTTGTCGCGGCAGAGCCGGGTCAGCGGGATGAAGACCTTGCGGGAGTAGGTGATGACACCGGGCCGCCCCGCCGCCGCGAGACCCGCGTCCCGCACCCGGGCGGCGGAGGCGGCGAGATCCGTCAGATCGTCGCCGCGCGCCTGGAGCAGGACGGCGGCCTCGGCCATGTCGAGGGCGACCCCGTCTCTGGCACGCTTGAGGGCACGTCGCATGGAGTTGGTGGTGGGGCGTCCGCGCTGAGGATCGGTCATGACCCGAGCATACGAGCGAGTAGTCGCCCGGTGACCGGCCGGATCTCCCGCAGGTCACCCCCGCCCCTGGCGCCTCGGCCGCGCAAGGGTCCCCGACCCGTAGGCTCGGCCCGGTGATGGAAACGATCGTCTTCGACATCGGCGAGACACTCATCCGCGACGACCGCTACTGGGCGTCCTGGGCCAACTGGCTCGGCGTCCCGCCGCACACGCTGAGTGCGCTGGTCGGGGCCGCGGTCGTCCAGGGCCGGGACAGCGCGGACGCGCTGAGCATGCTGCGCCCCGACATGGACGTCGCGGAGGCCTCGCAGGCACGCGCCGCCGCCGGACGCGGCGAGCACCTGGACGAGTCGGACCTCTACCCGGACGTCCGCCCGGCCCTGGCCGAACTGCGTGCGCTGGGCGTACGGGTGGTGGTCGCGGGCAACGGGACGGTGCGGGCCGGGGAACTGCTGCGGGCGCTGGACCTGCCCGCGGATGTGATCGTCACCTCGGACGAGTGGGGCGTCGCCAAACCGGACCCGGAGTTCTTCGCCCGCGTCCTGGAGGTGTCCGGCTCGGACCCGAAGGGGACGCTGTACGTGGGCGACCATCCGGCGGGCGATCTGTTCCCGGCCAAGTCCTCGGGGCTGCGGGCGGCGCACATCCGGCGGGGCGCGTGCGGGTACTGGTGGGCGGACCACCCGGACGTGGTGGAGACCGCCGACTTCCGCATCAACGCGCTGACGGAGCTCCCGGGCCTGCTGAGCAAGGTGCCGGACGCGCCGGAGCCGCGGCGGCCGAGGGCGTTGCGGGCGTTGTAGGGGTGTCCGGCGCGTCCGGGCCGGGCCCCGCCACGAGCGGGGTGCCCGGCCGTCGGCGCTCCCCTCAGAGGTACGGTCGCTGGGCGGCCTTGGCCTTCACGTACGCGTCCCGGGCGGCCCTGGTCTCCGGGGCGTCGGAGACCTCCGCGACCGGCACGTCCCACCAGGCTCCGGAGGAGGGCGAGGGGGCCAGCGGGTCCGTCTCGATGTGGATCACCGTGCACCGGTCGGAGGCCCGGGCCTCGGCAAGTGCCTTGCGGAGTTCGGCGGTCGTGGCGACCCGCAGGACGTCCGCGCCCAGGCTCGCCGCGTTGGCCGCCAGGTCGACGGGCAGCCGGTCGCCCTCCAGCGCCCCGCTGTCCTGGTCGCGGTAGCGGTACCAGGTGCCGAAGCGCGGCGCGCCGACCGTCTCGGAGAGCGCGCCGATCGACGCGAAGCCGTGGTTCTGGACCAGGACCACGATGAGCTTGACCCCTTCGGACACGGCCGTCACCAGTTCCTGCGCCATCATCAGGTAGGAGCCGTCGCCGACCATGACGAAGACCTCGCGCTCCGGGGCGGCGAGTTTCACGCCGAGCCCGCCGGCGATCTCGTAACCCATGCAGGAGTACCCGTACTCGACGTGGTACTGCTTCGGGTCCGCCGCCCGCCAGAGCTTGTGCAGGTCGCCCGGGAGCGAACCGGCCGCGCAGATCACCACACCGTCCTCGCCGGCCGCCTCGTTGACGGCGCCGACCACCTCGGACTGGGCCGGCTTCGGGGTGTGTTGCAGGTGGTACGCCGCGTCCACGGCCGTGTCCCAGTCGCGGGCCAGGGCGACGGTCCGCGCGCGGTGCTCCCCGGGCACCTGCCAGTCCGCCAGTGCGGCGGTCAGCGCCTCCAGGGCGGTACGGGCGTCGGCGACCATCGCCAGTCCGGCGTGCTTCACCGCGTCGAGCCGGGCCACGTTGATGTTGAGGAACCGGACACCGGGGTCGGCGAACTGGGTGTGCGAGGCGGTCGTGAAGTCGCTGTAGCGGGTGCCGATGCCGATCACCAGGTCGGCCTCGCGGGCCAGCGCGTCGGCCGCCGTGGTGCCGGTGTGCCCGATCGCACCGGCCGAGGACGGGTGGCCGTGCCGCAGCGAGCCCTTGCCCGCCTGGGTCTCCGCGACCGGGATTCCGGTGGCGCGGGCGAAGGCGTCCAGCGCCTCGGTGGCGCCCGCGTAGACGACGCCGCCCCCGGCCACGACGAGCGGGCGGCGGGCGGCGCGGATCATCCGGACGGCGTCGGCCAGCACCTCGGCCTGCGGGGCCGGCCGGTCGATGCGCCACACCCGGTGGGCCAGGAACTCCTCGGGCCAGTCGTACGCCTCCGCCTGCACGTCCTGGGGCAGCGCGAGCGTCACCGCGCCGGTGTCCACCGGGTCGGTGAGCGTGCGCACGGCCGCCAGGGCGGCACCGATCAGCTGCTCGGGGCGCGCGATCCGGTCGAAGTACCGGGAGACCGGCCGGAAGGCGTCGTTGACCGTCACATCGCCCGCCCACGATGTCTCCAGCTGCTGGAGCACCGGTTCGGCGACGCGGGTGGCGAAGGTGTCCCCGGGCAGGAGCAGGACGGGGAGCCGGTTGATGGTGGCCCCGGCGGCGGCGGTGATCATGTTGGTGGCGCCGGGTCCGACCGACGCCGTGCAGGCGAACGTCGAGAGCCGGTCGGTCATCCGGGCGTACGCGGCGGCGGTGTGCACCATCGCCTGCTCGTTGCGCGCCTGGTAGTACGTCAGGTCGCGGTTCTCCCAGAGCGCCTGTCCCAGGCCGGCCACGTTGCCGTGGCCGAAGATGCCGAAACAGCCGGCGAACAGGCGCCGGCTCTCCCCGTCCCGTTCGGTGTGCTGGGCGACCAGGAAGCGCACCAGCGCCTGGGCGACAGTGAGCCGGATCATGATGTCCCTTCCTCGGGCGGTGTGGCCGGAGTGGAGCTCCAGGTTTCGCGGATCCAGGCGTGCGCCGGGTCGTCGGTGATCCGCCAGGCGCGTTCGTCGTGCGGGCCGGCCATCACGTTGAGGTAGTACATCGGGTAGCCGGGCAGGGCGGCGGAGGGGCCGTGCCAGCCGTCCGGCACCAGCACGACGTCCCCGGTGCGGACTTCGGCCGTCTCACCGGCGGGGCCCGGCGGGCTGCCGCCGAGCCGGTGGTGGCCGAAGCCGCCGCGGCCGATCTCGAAGTAGTAGACCTCCTCCAGCTCCGACTCCGTCGCGGTGTGCTCGTCGTGCTTGTGCGGCGGATAGCTGGACCAGTTCCCGTCCGGGGTGAGGACCTCCACCACGATCAGCCGGTCGCACGCGAAGCCGTCGGCACTGGCCAGGTTGTGGACCTGACGCAGACAGGAACCCGCGCCGCGCGTCTCGACCGGGACTCCCCCGGCATCACCGCGGCGGAACGGCAGGTCCCGCCGCGCGGTGCCGCTCGCCAGCGCGAACCGGCCGCCGCCGGTGCTGCTGATCACGGCGTCGCTGCGCCGGGGGACGTACGCGAAGTCGCTCACGCCCTCGAAGACCCCGGGGCGCCCCGCCAGTTCGAACTCCTCGGCTCCGCAGCGCACGGAACAGGAGCCGGACAGCGGCAGCACGATCACCTCGCGTTCCTCCGTACCGAAGGACTGCGAGCCGCCGGGGCCGAGTTCCAGCACCCGCAGTCCGGTGTGGCGCATGCCGGTGTCCACGGTCCAGGGGCCGTGTGCGGTGCTGCCCGCGGGCTGATGGCCGTCCATGGCGTCTCCTCTCACAGCAGGCCGACGGCGGTGTCCACCGCTGCGGCCACATCGTCGTCGGGCGGGTAGAGCAGCGACCGGCCGACGACCAGGCCGCGCACGGTGGGGAGCCGGAGCGCCTTCTCCCAGGAGGCGTACGTCTCGTCGGGGGTGCCCGGAGGGTCCCCGCCGAGCAGCAGCGCGGGCAGCGTCGACGCCTCCATCACCGCTTCCATGTGGTCGACCACCGGAACCTTCAGCCAGGTGTAGGCGGAGGTGCGGCCGAGGCCCTGGGCGATGGACAGTGCGCGCATCATGGCCTCGGGGCGCAGGTCGTTGACGGCTCGTCCGTCCGGCCCGCGCCTGACCCAGAACGGTTCGACCAGGGCCGTCAGCCGGCGGTCCGCGAGCGCGGACACGGCGTCCGCGCAGCCCGCCAGGGTGGAGGCGGTGGCGGCGTCGGTCGGATCGATGCGCAGGAGCATCTTCCCGGCGTCGAAGCCCATCTCCTCGATCGTGGCCGCGTCGTACGCGGTGAACCGGTCGTCCATCTCGAAGACGGTCTCGGGTACGCCGCCGCGGTTCATCGAGCCGATGACGACCTTGTCCTCCAGGGCGCCGAGCAGCAGGAGGTCCTCCAGTACGTCGGGGGTGCCGAGCACTCCGTCCACGCCGGGGCGTTCCAGCGCGGTCAGCAGGCGGTCGAGGAGTTCGGCGCGGTTCGCCATGGCGTCGGGCCGGCCTCGGACGGCGAGGGCGCCGCGGGCCGGATGGTCGGCGGCCACCAGCATCAGCCGGCCGGACGGCTGGATCATCGGGCGCCGGCTGCGCCGCTGGGCCGCCTCCAGGATCGCCTCGGGCCGCCGGGCCCGGGTCTCCCTCAGGGTCTGCAGTGCTCCGTCACGCATGCGGAGCCGCTTCGGGGATGTGGGGGTGTTCCATCATGTCTTCCACCTGGAGGGTTGTCGGCATGTCGGGGGCGCAGAAGAGCCGCCCCGCGACGAAGGCGCCTGCGGCGTTGGCGAAGCGGAGGGTCCGTTCCAGTGGCCAGCCCGCGAGCAGGCCGTGGCACAGGGCGCCGCCGAAGGCGTCGCCGGCTCCGAGGCCGTTGACGACCTCGACGGGGTGGGGAGCGACCTCGACCCGCTCCTCGGCGGTGCGTGCCAGCACCCCCGCGGGTCCCTGTTTGACCACGGCCAGTCCGATGCCGGTGGCCAGCAGCGCCTCGGCCGCCGCGTCGGGGTCGCGTTCGCCGACGGCGGCCTCGCACTCGTCGAGGTTGCCGACGGCCACGGTGGCCCCCGCGAGGGCGGCCCGCAGTGCGGGTCCGGCGGCCTGCGGGGAGGGCCAGAGTCCGGGCCGGTAGTCGAGGTCGAGCACGGTGATCCCCGACCGGTCGCGGGCGTTCAGGGCGGTGAGGTGGGCGGCCGCGCTGGGTTCGGCGGACAGCCCGGTGCCGGTGATCCAGAGCAGGCCGGCCGCGCGCACCTCGTCCAGGTCCAGTTCGCCGGGGTGGATCCGCAGGTCGGGGGTGCCGGGCGGGCGGTAGAACCAGATGGGGAAGTCGTCGGGCGGGAAGACCTCGCAGAAGGTGACCGGGGTCGGGGGTCCGGCGACGGGGAGGACCCGGGCGGCGTCGACTCCGTAACCGCGCAGCTCGGTCCTGAGGTAGTCGCCGAAGGGGTCCTGTCCGGTGCGGCTGATCAGGGCGGTGCGGCGGCCGTGCCGGGCGGCGGCGACGGATACGTTGGCGGCGCTGCCGCCCAGGTGCTTGCCGAAGGTGTCGACGTCGGCCAGGCCCACCCCCTGCTGGAGCGGGTAGAGGTCCACGCCGAGTCGTCCCATGACCAGGACCTCGGGGGCGGGTGCGGGGGCGCTCACGACGTCACCTTGCGCAGATGGGCGAGGGAGGCGACGACATCGGCCAACGGGCCCTCGCCCACCGCTGGTTCGGCGTCGAGGACGGTGTCCTGTTCGAGTACGTACCACCCGGTGTAGCCGGCCGCGTCCAGTGCGGTGGTGATCGCGGAGATGTCCACGTCGCCCTGGCCGAGCGGCTGGTAGAGGCCGGTGCGGACGGCGTCCGTGTACGTGACGTGCCCGGCCCGGACCCGGGCGGCGAGCGCCGCGTCGACGTCCTTGAGGTGGACGTGGGCGATGCGGCCGGCGGCCCGGCGGGCCAGTTCCACGGGGTCGTTGCCGCCGGCCAGCAGGTGGCCGGTGTCCAGGCAGAGGGGGACGGAGCTGCCGGTGAGGACGCGTTCGACCTCGTCCGGGCCCTCGACCATCGTGCCGATGTGCGGGTGCAGGGTGGCGGTGACGCCTTCGGCGCCGGCGTGGGCGGCGATCCGGTCGAGGTTGGCCAGCAGGGCGTCCCATTGCCGGTCGTCGAGTTCCGGACGGGCGTCGTAGCCCTCGGATCCGGTGGCGGCGGCGAGGACCAGGGTCCGTGCGGAGCCGAATCCGGCCAGCGCCCGCCGCACTTCGGGGAGCGGGTCGCGGCCGGGGTCGTGGAGGACGACGGGCACGAACCCGCCGACGGCTGCCAGTCCGTGCCCGGCGAGCAGTTCCGCGCGGGCGTCGGGGTCGGGCGGCAGGAACCCCTCGGGCCCGAACTCGGTGGCGGCGAGACCGGCGGCGGCCATCTCGTCGAGGACCCGCTCGGGGGCCATCTGGTGTCCCCAGCCGGGGACTTCGCACACACCCCAGGAGATGGGTGCTCCGGCGACGCGGATCATCGGCCCGCCTCCTCTACTCGTACGGGTCGGCCGGTGCGGCACGAACGGTCGGCGGCCTCGGCGACCAGCAGGGCGGCCAGCGCGTCGTCCCCGGTGCAGGGGCTGGGGCGGGTGCCCGCGGCGACTTCGGTGAAGGCGGTCAGCTCGGCGACGTACGCGTCGTGGAAACGGCTGAGGAACCCGTCGTGGGAGACGGCCCCCGGCTGCGGCCCGCCGGCGGTGAAGCGGAGGGGGGCGTGCGGGTCGAGGCCGGTGGCCAGGGTGCCGGTGGAGCCGGCCACTTCCATCCGTACGTCGTAACCGGCGCCGTTGTACCGGGTGGCGGTGCACGTCACCAGCGTGCCGTCGTCGAGGGTGAGGACGGTGACGGCGGTGTCGACGTCCCCGGCGGCGGTGAAGCAGGGATCGCCGCGGTTGGAGCCGGTGGCGCTGACCTCGACGACCTCACGGCCGGTGACCCAGCGCACGATGTCGAAGTCGTGCACGGCGCAGTCGCGGAAGATGCCGCCCGACGCGGGCAGGTATCCGGCCGGTGGCGGTGCCGGGTCGGCGGTGCAGGCCCGGACGGTGTGCAGCCAGCCCAGTTCGCCGGCGGCCACGGTGTCGCGCAGCGCGGTGTAACCCGCGTCGAAGCGGCGCTGGAAGCCGACCTGGAGCGGGACGCCGGTGGAGTCGAGCTCGGCCAGCAGGGCCCGGGTACCGGCGAGGCTGTCGGCGATCGGCTTCTCGCAGAAGACGGGCACTCCGGCGCCGGCCGCGGCCCGTACGAGGTCCGCGTGGGCCGCGGTGGGGGCGGCGATCACGACGCCGTCCAGGCCGGATCCCAGCAGGTTGTCGAGGTCGGGGTCGTGCTCGGCACCGAGTTTGACGGCCAGTTCGTGCGCCTGGCGTTCGACGGCGTCGTGGAGGACGACCCGCTTCACGGCGGGCAGTCCGATCAGGGTCTCGGCGTGGAACGTGCCGATCCGGCCGGTACCGATGAGTCCGATGCGCATGCGCGAATGCCTCCGGTTCGAGGAGGAGTGGATTCCTGTCTGATCCCTGCCCCTGATTTGTATCCTCGGCACTCACAACGAGTCAAGCATTTGTTCTGACATATATACGTACAGAGCTTGAGTCGAACTGTGCGGCATACTGAACGCCTGGTTCTACGCATCGAGGAGTCCCCATGGAATCGATCACCAGGCTGATAAGCATCGACCGCAGCAGTCCCGTGCCGCTGTACTTCCAGGTCGCGCAGCAGCTCCAACAGCTCATCGAATCGGGCACGTTGGCGCCCGGAACCCGGCTGGAGAACGAGATCGCGCTGGCGGACAAGTTCGGCCTCTCGCGCCCGACGATGCGCCAGGCCATGCAGCATCTCGTCGACAAGGGGCTCCTCGCACGCAAGCGCGGCGTCGGCACGCAGGTCGTCAACAACCGGGTGCGCAGGCAGATCGAGCTGACCAGCCTCTTCGAGGACCTGAAGCGGGACGACCGCCGGCCCCGTACCGAGGTGCTCTCCCTGGAGACCGTGCCCGCCGCGGGACCCGTCGCGGTCGCACTCGAACTCGAACCCGGCACGCCCACCGTGGAGCTGCGCAGGCTGCGTTACGCGAACGACGAACCCATAGCCGTCATGCACAACCACCTGCCGGCGGACCTGCTGCCCCTCACCGTGGACGACCTCACCGAGTTCGGGCTCTACGAACTCCTCAAGCGGGCCGGCGTCTCGCTGCGCACCGCCCGCCAGAACATCGGGGCCCGCAGGGCCACGGCGGCGGAGGCACGGCTGCTGGGCGAGGGCCGCAGCGGCACCCTGCTCACCATGGAACGTACGGTCCAGGGCGACGCGGGCCGTCCGGTGGAGTTCGGCTCGCACCTCTACCGCGCGTCCCGGTACTCCTTCGAGATGACGCTGACCGCACACTGAACGGCCCGGCGGGCGGACGCGCGCCGGCCCGTCCGCTCAGTGGCTGCGCTTGAGCATGGCGTCCGACAGCGCGGCCACGGACTCCCCCAGCCGCAGCCCCACGACGTCCAGCCGGCGCAGCAGTTCGCGCCGGGTCAGGGTGTCGGCGCCGACGTCCTGCCGCAGCAGTTCGGCCATCGCCAACTGGTAGTGCCTGCGCACCTGCCCGGCGGCCTTGCGGGCCTCCGAGGTGGCCGCGTCCACCTCCCCCGGCCGGTCCGCCAGCCCCCGGACCGCGCCGCGCAGGGCGGCCAGGCCCTCCGCCACCCCGGCCAGCGCGGGCAGGTCGGCGGGCTGCCCCTCGGCACCGTAGAGGTCGGTCTCCCGCACCAGGTCGCGGATGTTGTCCAGTACGTCGTCGACGCAGCGGGAGAACCGGTAGAGGTCCTCGCGGTCGATCGGCGTGGTCAGGGCGACGGCGAGTTCCGCGACCAGTCGGGCCCGTCCGGTGTCGCCCCGGTGCTCGACGTCGACCATGGCCTCACGGGCCTCGGCGGGCGTGAGCGTGCCCTCGGACATCGCGGATGCCAGCCCCACCCCCTCGATGGCCGCGTCGAGTTGGGTGGCGAGCAGGTCCGTCAGCTGATGGTGGGACCGGCCGGTGAGGTCGTCGACGATTCTGCGGAAGGTCATGCGGTCACTCCTCTGGCGAGAAGGCCGGCCAGCAGGCCGGCCGCGTAGGCGGCGGGCAGGGTCACACCCCATGCGGTGACCAGCGGGACGGCGAACTGCCAGCGCACCCGGCGGCCGCCCTCGCTGGCCCCCGCGCCCACCAGTCCGCCGATCACCGTCTGGGTCATGCTCACGGGTGCGCCGAGCGCCGCGCTGGAGAGCACCGTGGCGGACGAGGCCATCTCCGCCGAGGCGACCTGCCAGGGGCGGGCGGCCAGCAGCCGGACCGATGCCCCGCCGGACACCCTCCGCAGGCTGAGGACGGCCCCCGCCCCGAAGAGGAGCGCCACCAGGACGGCCGGTGCGAGGCCGGGCGGGGTGTCCAGGCTGCCGCCGACGCGGCCGGCCGACGCCACGGCCGCGACGGCGAACATCTTCTGGCCGTCGTTGGCCGCGTAGGCCAGGCACTGGCAGCCGAAGGCGGCGACGTGAGCGCCGTGCACCAGGCGCGGCATCCCGGGCGTCGTCGGCATCCGGCGGGCGCCCCGGCCCAGGGCGAACCCGGCGGCGGCGCCGATCAGCGGGGCCGCCGCGGCGATCCCGAGCACCAGACCGAGCCGGGCCCAGTGCGGCCGTTCGCCCAGTCCTGAACCGGCGCCGGCCAGGCCGCCGAGTACGGCCAGCGTGATCGAGGTCGGGATGCCCCGCCAGGTGAGCAGGAGGACGAGTACGAGGGCGGCGGCGGCGCCGCACAGGAAGATGAGCGCGGGGTGAGCGGCGTCCCCGGGTATCAGCCCCTCGGTGAAGGTGCGGGCCACCCGCACCCCGAACAGGGCGGGCCCGGCCGCCACCGCGGCGGTCAGCATCAGCAGTACGGGAACGGCCGAACCGCTGCTGTGGCGTACGGCCATGGCCAGCAGCGAGGCACCGTCGTTGGCACCGCAGACGAGAACGAAGGCGACGGCGGTGATGAAGAGCGCGACAGTGGTGGTCAAGGAAGGTACTACCTCACGTGGTGGGGGCGACGCGCACCCGGTGACCGGTGTGCACGCCGCCCCGTGGGCCGTCAGTCGTCCAGCGCGTCGGCCACGTCGTCCCAGTCGACGAACTTGAAGTTCGTGTTGGTGCGGACCTCTCCGTCCTCGCCGGTCACGTCCGGGGCGTTGAAGCCGTCGTGGACCACCAGCAGACCGTGCGGATACCCGTCGCCCAGCGGAGCGTTGAGCACCGCCGCGCCGTCGCACTCCTCGGAGCCGTCGATCGCGCCGGCGCCGGCCGCCGGGGCGACCCGGAAGTTGCCGACGTAGTCGTTGTCGTCCTCGCGCTCGTAGGCGACGAAGGTGTTGTCACCCTGACTGGAGGCGAGCAGGTACCCCTCGCCGTCGTCCTCGCGGTAGATCGTCAGTCCCTCGACGTCGGCGGTGATGCGCTTGCCGCCCACGCCCGGGTCCGCGCCTGCGGTGCACTCGTCGGCCACCGGGTCGTAGGTACCGGGGATCCCGAACTCGCGGACCTTGTCGACGATGCGGGGCGTTCCGGTGAGGTCGGCGCGCATCCGCCAGATGCCGACGTCCTCCTGGGCCGCGTAGAGGACGCCTCGTTCGGCGTCCACGACCATGCCTTCGACCTGGGGGGTGCGGCCCGGCTCGTCGCAGGGGGTCCAGACGGTGCCGTTGCCGATGTCGAACGAGGAGGGCAGGTCCAGGGTCCGGATCCGGTGGTAGGTGACGGTGCCGGAGGCGGTCGCGGTGAGCTCCATCAGCGCCAGGCCCGTCGTGTGGCGCTGACTGGCGAGCGCGTAGTAGCGCCCGTTGGCGGCGTTGCGCCAGGTGGCGAGCCCGTAGGCGGTCTGCTGTTCGTCCACGTCGGCCTCGGTGGCGCTGAAGACCCGGGGCGCGGCGGGGTCGGTGAGATCGGTGAGCGGCGCGTCGGGGTGGTGACGGTCGATGCCGTAGATCCGCAGCCGGTCGCGTCCCCGGTCGGAGACGACGGCGATGTCGGTGCGGCTGCCGTTGATCTTCAGGCCGGACAGCAGGTCGACGTTGTTGTACCGGCCGGGCTCGTTGTCCGGGCCGGGGGCGGCGGGCGCCTGGATCGACTGGATCTCGTTGCCGCCGAGGTCATTGACGCGCAGGCCACCCTGCTTGGCGGTGGCGATGACGAGGCTGGCTTCGGGGTCCGCCGCGTTGAACCAGATCGCCGGGTCGTCCGCGTTGGCGTCGCCGCCGGCCGCGTCGTCGAACTGGGCGGGGGTCTCGCTGACGGCGTACACGGAGGGGGTGTTCGCGGCGGCCGCGGGGTTGGCCGGTGTCGCCATCAGTGCGGCGGTCGCCGCCGCCAGACAGACCGTGGTGAAACGTCTGGACAGGTGCATCGTGCCTCCCGGAAGTGGGCTGGGCGGTGCGGGATGGCCAGGACAGTACATAAGTATGTGCTGACATAAAAGGCTGCGGACATGAGCGCTTCACGGATGCGCCAACCTCCATGCTTTTCCACAGAGTTACATCAGCATGTCTTGACATAGTGAAGAAGGCGGGCGGAAGCTGCTCCCCAAGTCGCCCCGACCCGTTGTGGAGAAGGCCGACCCACTCAGGAGCAGCCCGGCTCCGCCGGGCCCACGCAGGAGGTCAGGCATTGTCCAGCAGCACTCGTGGCACCGGTGGCGCACAGCGGCCGGCCCGAAGAATCGCTCTCACAGCCGCAATTGCCGTACTCGCCGGCGCAGCGGCCTGCGCACCGTCGAGCCAGACCGGTGACGACGCCGCCCCCGGCAGCGCCGCCCCGTCCGCCGTCATCGACCCCGCGGCCGACTTCGATCTGGACGCCCTGGTGGCGGCCGCGAAGAAGGAGGGGTCGATCACCGTCTACGACAGCTCGGGCGACATCACCAAGGTCGCCACGGCCTTCACCGCCAAGTACGGCATCAAGGCGACCGGCGTGAAGAACAAGGTCGGCGACACCCTGGAGAAGATGACCAGGGAGGCACAGGCCGACAACGTCACCATCGACATGACCCTGTACGAGGACGGCCCCAGCCTCGTCGGCGAGCTGCTGCCGCAGAAGGTCGTCCACACCTGGATACCCGCGGACCTGGCGGACGGCGTCCCGGAGGCGAACCGCAGCCCGCTGCTCGTCCTGCAGAAGGCCAACGTCTGGGTGTACAACCCGAAGCTCTTCCCCAAGGGCTGCCCGGTCGACAACGTCTGGGACCTCGTGGGACCCGAGTGGAAGGGCAAGGTCGCCCTCCAGGACCCGCTGGGCAAGCCGAACATCATCGAGTGGTTCAACCAGCTGTCCAACGGCGCCGATCAGGCCCTGCGCGATGCCCACGAGGCCGCGCACCCCGGCCAGGAGCTGAAGACCACGCAGAAGACGGCCGCCGAGGAATGGGTCGTCCAACTGGCGAAGAACTCCCCCGTCCTCACCTCCGCCGATGACGACGTGGCGGCAGCCGTGGCCTCGCCCAACCAGAAGCAGCCGCGCATCGGGCTCGTCTCCAACGCCAAGTTCCGTGACGTCGAGGAGAAGAACTACTCGATGCGGGTCTGCGACACGCTCAAGCCGTGGAGCGGATACCTCTACCCGAAGTACTCGGCGATCGCCACCAAGAGCAAGCACCCCAACGCCGCGAAGCTCTTCACCCACTTCGTCCTCACCGAGGAGGGCATCAGCCACGAGATGGGTGCCGGCGGGATTCCCGGCAGCACGGCGGTCAAGCAGGGCTCCTTCAGCCCGCCCGGTCTGACCGACTGGAAGAAGGAGCTGTTCACCTTCGACCCCAAGTACCTGGCGAAGGACTTCGCCGACACCGAGGCCATGCAGGACCTGTGGCGCATCAGCCACAGCTGACCTCCCCGGCCCCTCTCCCGTACCCCTCCTCCGGCCGGCCCGGCCTCCCCCGACGGGCCGGCCGGACCGCGCACACCTCTCCTGGAGAACGCCCATGGCCGTGGCCGACCCCGACTCCGCCCCCGCCCCGTCAGCCGATCCGCCCCGCCCCTCCCCCGACCCCGCCGGGGGAGGCGGCCCGAACGGGAAGCGCGGCTCCGGACGGCTGAACCGACTGCGCTACCGACTGAACGTGCTGCGCCACGAGCCGACCTACCTGGTCGGGGGCGTGCTCGTCCTGCTGCTCGCCTACCTCGTGGTGGCACCGCTCGTCGCCGTGCTCTCCGACGCCGCACGGGTCCAGGTCGGCGACGACGGCAAGTCCGGGCAGTCGATCGGCGCGCTCACCGGGTACTACTTCTGGCGCGTCTTCCGCTCGCCCGTCAGCGACATCCTCTTCTGGGAGCCGCTGCGGCACACCGTGGTCGTCGCCCTCGGCGTCACGCTGCTCGCGGTGATCCTCGGCGGCGCAGCGGCCTGGCTGCTCACCCGTACCGACATACCCGGCCGCAAGTGGCTGTCGACCGCGCTGGTCGTCCCCTACATGCTGCCGTCCTGGACGTTCGCGCTGGCCTGGCTGGCCCTGTTCAAGAACGACAGCTCGGGCGGCCAGATCGGCCTGCTGGAGGCCTGGGGCGTCCACACGCCCGACTGGCTCGCCTACGGCGCCGTCCCGATCATCATCTGTCTCGGGCTGCACTACTACCCGTTCGTCCTCCTGCTGTTCGGCAACGCACTGCGGCGCATCGACAGTCAACTGGAGGACTCCGCACGGGTCCTGGGAGCAAAACGCGCCACCGTGCTGGGGCGGATCACGCTCCCCCTGATGCTGCCGGCCATGTCCTCGTCCGTGCTGCTGGTCTTCGGCCGCATCCTGGGCACGTTCGGTACGCCGTACATCCTGGGGCTGCCGGTCAACTACGAGTTGCTGTCGACCTCCCTGTTCCGCGCCGTCCACGACCACCAGCAGGGCGTCACCGCCGTGCTCGCCGGCGTCATCGTGGCGATCGGCATCGTCGTGATCATCATCGACACCCGGCTGGTGCGTGAGCAGCGCCGGTTCGTGACCGTCGGCGGCAAGGGGGCGATGGACCGGATCAGTCCGCTGGGCCGCTGGCGCCCGGCCGCGCTGGGCGTCGCGCTCTCCATCTTCGCCGTGGGTGTGGTGGTCCCCGTCGCCACCCTGGCGCTGTCCACCGTCAGCAAGACGCCCGGGGTGTTCAGCCTCGACAACTTCACGCTCAAGTACTGGATCGGCGAGCACATCGCGGGCGCCCCCGGCTTCCCGCACGGAGTACTGCGCGGCACCCAGCTGTGGGACGCCGCCTGGAACAGCCTGCGCATCGTCGGGCTGGCCTCGCTGATCTGCGGGGCCGTCGGGCTGCTGATCGGTTACGTCGTCGTCCGCTCGGGCGGCAGCAGGATGGGCACCGCGCTGCGCCAGATCAGCTTCCTGCCCTACATGGTCCCCGGCATCGCCTTCGCCGCCGCGTTCCTCACCCTGTTCGCCGTACAGCGGGGGCCCGTTCCGGCCCTGTACGGCTCGATCACCCTGCTCGTCATCGTGCTCGCCGTGACCCATCTCCCGTACTCCTCGCGGTCGGGCATCAGCGCCATGATGCAGCTCGGACCGGAGCCGGAGGAGGCCGCGCAGGTGACCGGCGCCGGCTGGTTCACCCGCATGCGCAAGGTGGTCATCCCCATCCAGCGCGGGGCCCTGGTGACCGGCGTGGTGCTCCCGTTCATCTCCGGGCTCAAGGAGCTCAGCATCGTGATCATGCTGACCACGACGGGCACCCAGCTGCTCACCACGCTCTCCATCAACCTCGTGGACTACGCCTACGACCAGATGGCGAACGCGGTGGTGCTCGTCATCTCGCTGATCTCCTTCCTCGCCACGTACCTGACCCAACGCCTGACCAGGACGAACCTGTCCTCGGGACTCGGAGGCTGACGCCATGCCCACCATTGCGCTCACCGCGGTGCGGAAGAGCTACGGCTCCCATCCCCCCGCCATCGACAATCTCGACCTGGAGATCCCCGACGGGTCCTTCACCTGTCTGCTCGGCCCGTCCGGCTGCGGAAAGACCACGACACTGCGCATGATCGCGGGCCTGGAGCACCTCGACGCCGGCTCCATCGAGGTCGGTGGCCGGGTCCGGGACAGCGTGGAACAGGGCGTGTTCGTGCCGCCCGAGGAACGGGGCATGGGACTGGTCTTCCAGAACTACGCCCTGTGGCCGCATCTGACGGTGGCGAAGAACGTCGAGTTCGGCCTGCGGGTCCGCAAGGTCCGCCCGGCCGAGCGGGCCGAACGCACGCTGAAGGCCCTGAAGATGATGCAGATCGACTGGGCCGCCGACCGCTATCCCGCCCAGCTCTCCGGTGGCCAGCAGCAACGCGTGTCGCTGGCCCGCATGCTCGTCATCAACCCCGAAGTGCTGCTCCTGGACGAGCCGTTGTCCAATCTGGACGCCCAGCTCCGGCTGGAGATGCGGGCCGAGCTGAAACGGCTCCACGACGAGACGGGCCACACCATCGTCTTCGTCACCCACGACCAGCTGGAGGCCATGACGATGGCCACCCACGTGGTCGTGATGAACAAGGGGGAGGTACAGCAGCTCGCCCCGCCCCTGGAGGTCTACCACCGCCCGGCCAACACGTTCGTGGCCCAGTTCGTCGGCAGCCCTCCGATGAACCTCTTCGACGTCGGGACCGACGACGACGGCCCGTTCCGCGGTGGCGTCCACGACCGCATCGTGGCCGAACGCCCCGCACTCAACCGGCGGTTGCGCACCGTGGGCGTCCGCCCGGAGGCGATACGTCTCGCCGCCCGGCCCGCGTCCCCCGGCCCCGCGCCGGACGGCGTCCTGGAGTTCGACGCCACCGTCACCACCGTGCTGCCGACCGGCTCCAGCACCACGGTGTCGCTGGACGCGGCGGACACCGAGCTGTACCTGGTGTCCTTCAAGGCCGTGACCGCCGCCCCCGGTGACACCGTCCGCTGCTCCGTGGACCTGAGCGACCTGCATCTGTTCGACAGCGACGGGGCCAGGCTCCCGGAGCCCTCGGCCGTCCCCGCGCCCTCCAAGGAGTACACCGCACCGTGAACCAGCTGATCCGCCCCGCAGCCCTGCTGCTCGACTTCGGTGGAGTCGTCGTCGCCACCACCAACCGCCCGTCCTGGCCGCAGGAGCTGGCCGGCGAGCTGCACCACGACCTCATGGCCGCGGGCTGCCACGAGCTGACGCACGACGACATCGTCAGCGACCTCAAGGCGGCGGCCGTGGCCGACTCGCACTGGAAGAACGCGATGTCCCGGCCGGCCGCGCCCGTCGAGATGACCGCCCACCGCTACTGGACGGAGTTCGTCGCCGCCGACTGGCCCCCGGCCGCCCGCGCCTTCGTCACCGCCCACGCCCAGGTGCTCTGCCACCGCCAGGGAGAGCTTCGCCAGGACCGCGAGACACGGGCCGGCACGGTCGAACTCCTGGACGCCGCCGACCGGTTCGGGATTCCGGCCGCCGTCGTCTCCAACGCGCTGAGCGGCTCCGTGCACCGCGACTACCTGCGGAACACCGGCCTGGACAAGCGGCTGGCCCTCCAGGTCTACAGCGACGAGGCGGGCGTCCGTAAGCCCAACCCGGAGATGATCCACCTCGCGGCCAGGGCCCTGGACGTCCCCGCCGCCCGGACCTGGTACGTCGGCGACAACTTCGACCGGGACGTGCTCTGCGGGCGCCGGGCGGGCGTCGGCGCGACCGTCCTGATGGAGGCCCGCGGCACGTACGAGCGCCCGTACGTGGTCCGGGCCGAGCCGGATGCCGTGGTCGCCGACCCGTACGGACTCCGCGACCTGCTGACCTCCGCGTGTGCACAGCCGGGGCCGGACGATGGAGCGTAGCCCCGGCACGCGCGGCGGCCCGCCCCGCGCCCTGCTCCTGGACCACGGCGGCGTCCTGGTCCGTTCGGTCAAACGCCCCGAGCGGCTGCCCGCCTTCGCCGACCAGGTACTCGCCCTCGCCGGCGGGCTGACCGGCCTCGACCGGGAGCGCGTGCTCCACGACATCCGGGCCGGCCGGGCCGCGTACGGGAACTGGAAGAACGGCAGCGCCCGCTCCACCGCCCCGCGCGAGGTCACCCACCGGGAGCTGTGGGCGGAGTTCATCGCGGCGGACTGGCCGGGCCCGGCCCGCGCGGCCGTGACGGCCGAGGCGACCGGGCTGTGCCGCGCCCTGGTCCTCGCCGAGAGCGACAAGGCCCACGCCCCCGCCATGACCGACGTGCTCCTCCTCTGCAAGGCGCACGGCATCCGCACCGGCATCGTCAGCAACACCCTGGTCGGCGCGCTCAACCGTGAGATGGCGGCGGCCGCGGGCATCGCACCCCACCTCGGCGTGCAGGTCTACTCGGACGAGACCGGACACCGCAAACCCGGCCCGGAGTTGCTCCTGCTGGCGGCCCGGGCGCTCGGCACGGACCCGGCGGACTGCTGGTACGTGGGCGACAACTACGACCGCGACGTGGTGTGCGGAATCCGGGCGGGGGTCGGACGCACGGTCCTGATGCGCCCCGAGGACCGCCTCGACCCCACCGCCCACCCGCAGCCCGACACCGTCGTCCACGACGGCGAAGGGCTCCTGGAACTCCTCCGTTCCGCACTGACCGGGCCCGACACGACCGAGCGACGGGACCACACATGAACGACACGGCCGAGCAGCGCAACCGCACACGCACGACCGGGCCGAGCAGCGGGACCGCACATGAACGAGACCGCCGAGCGACGGGACCACACGTGAACGAGACCGCCGACCGAGGGGACCTCGCATGACCGAGACCGAAGAACTCTCCGCCCACCTGCGCACGGTGGCGGTGGAGGCCGCGCTCGCCGTCGCACCCGACCTGCGGGCGGCGTTCCGCGGCCGGATGGACGTGGAGTTCAAGCGCGACGAGCACGACCCCGTGACCGAGCACGACCGGCGCGCCGAGGAACGCATCCGGCACGCCCTGCTCGGCAAGGTGCCCGACAGCACGGTCATCGGCGAGGAGGGCGGCCGCGAGGACGGCAGCGGCAGCGTCTCCTGGTACGTCGACCCGATCGACGGCACCGCGAACTTCGCCCACGGCCTGGCGTTCTTCTGCACCGCGATCGGCGCCGTCATCGACGGCCGCCCGGTGGCCGCCGCCGTGGTGGACCCGATCGCGGGCCACGTCTTCTCCGCCGACCTCTCCGGCGCCTGGCTGGGCGACCGCCCGCTGGAGTCGACGGGCACGACGGACGAGTCCCGGGCCCTGCTCATCACGGGCTTCCCCAACAGCAGGGAGCTCGCGTCCGGTGACCCCGAGTCTCCGGTGCGGTTCGCCGGCCTCGTCTCCCGCTACGGCACCGTCCGCCGCACGGGCAGCGCCGCCCTCACCCTCGCCCACGTGGCCGCGGGCTGGTGCGACGCGGCGCTCGGCACGACGGTCAACGCGTGGGACATCTGCGCCGCCCATATGCTCGTCGACCGGGCGGGCGGCACGTACGTCCCGTTCGGCGGGGCCCCCGGCTGGGACCAGCCCTGCTACGTGGCGCACACCCGCGACCTGGAGCCCACCGCGCTAAGGGAGTTCACCACCTGGTACACCGGCCGGGCCGCCTCCGGGGCGAACGGATGACCGCCCCCCGCGCCGCCGGCCTGAGCCACTCCTGGATCGTCACCGACCTGGACGGCACCCTCGTCGACCGCGACCTCCGCCTCGTCCCCCGCAGCGTCGAGGCGCTCAACCGCTACCGGGACCGCGGCGGCACGGTCTTCATCGCCACCGGCCGCAACGAGCAGTCCGCCACCCCGTACCACCGGGAACTCGGCCTGGACACCCCGATGATCCTCTACAACGGTGCCCGCATCACCGGCCCCCGCACCGGCGACCACCTCCTGGACCTGGACCTGGGCCCCCTCTGGCCCCATCTCCGGGACCTGGTGGTGCCCGCGCTCCCCGAGGGCGTGGGCGCGGTCGCCTTCAGCGGCAGCGACGCCCACATCCTGCGCGACGCCCCCGCCCTGACGGACTACGCCCGCCGCGACCGCATCGCGCTGCTGCCCGGCCCGCCGGACGGACCGCCCACGAAGGTGATGCTGATCTCCGACGGCCGGGACCCGGCGCCCCTGGCCGACTCGGTGCTCCGCCACTGCCCGGACGCCCTGCTCGTCCAGTCGGAGGACACGTACCTGGAGGTCCTGCCCCCCGGCGCCGGCAAGGAGGCCGCGCTACGGGAACTGGCCGCCCGCTACGGCATGGACCTCGCCCGGATCGCCGCCATCGGGGACAACCCCAACGACACCGGCATGATCCGCCTCGCGGGCCTCGGCGCGGCGGTCGGCGACGGCCATCCCCAGGTCCTGAAAGCCGCGGACATCGTGGTGGCACCCTGCTCCGAGGGGGCGGTGGCCGACCTGGTGGGGCGCATCCTGGACGGCCCACTGCCATGACGATCCCGGCCCCGCGCGTCGGGGCGGACCGGGGCGCACGTCACTCACGCCCCAACGCCTCGACCCGCCGGGCCAGCGCCTCGTTCATCGCACGGAACTGCGGCAGCGTGTCGTTCCTCAACCTCCCCTCGTAGAACGGCACCGCGACCCCGGTGAAGGACTCGCTCTGGGTGAGGCGGACCCGGCCGCCCCCGATCTCCTCGATCACGAACCGGTGCTCCCCGTCCGCGATCCAGCCGGGCCCCATCTTCCCGAGCCACCGCAGCTCCCGGCCCGGCTCCAGGGTCAGGACTTCCGGGGTGAAGGTGCTGTCCCCGGTCCTGTCGCGCATCACGTTGCGCAGGGTCGCGCCCTCTTCGAGGCGGCCGCCCTCCGACGTCACCCGCGCCGAGATGAGGAACGGGTTCCACTGCGGATAGGCGGGCAGGTCGGTCAGCACCTGCCAGACCTCGTCGGGTGACGCCTCCATCTCGATGGAGGTGGTCAGCCGGACGGGGTGGGTGTTGCTCCACACCGTGTACCCGCCGAGCAGGGCGACGAGCGCCGCCCCCGCTCCGAGGAGTACGCGACGCCTGCGGCGCCGGGGGGGAACGGGAGCCGGATCCGTGGGTCCAGCGGTCGGAGCGGACGGTAAGGCGCGGGTCATCGTCGTACTTCCTCTCGTCAGGGGGTTACTCGGTCCGGGGCCCGGCCCGCCTCAGGCGGCGGCGCCCCGCAGCACACTGGTCACGAGCCGGTCGACGTACACGGTGCCGAGGGGGCGGCCGGTGATGAGCAGCCGGTAGTACAGGGCGCCGGCCAACTGGTCGAAGAGCACCTCGGGCTCGATGTCCTCACGCAACTCCCCCGCGTCCCGGGCCTGTTCGATGAGTCGGAGCACCAGTGCGTTGCGCCGGACGAACATGGCCTGCACCGCAGCGCCGATGTCCGCGTGGCGCGCGGCAGCGGCGGCGACCTCCGCGACGAGCCCGGCGGACGCGTCACCCGACGCCGCAGGGCGCCCGGCCAGCCGCATCCGGTCGAGGCCGTCGACGATCGCGTTGAGGTAGCGCGTGAGATCGGTGCGTACGTCGCCCCGGTACTCGACGGGGACCTCGTCCTGCATCCGCGCCACGACGGCGACGACGAGGTGGTCCTTGGTGGGCCACCGCCGGTACAGCGTGGTCTTGGCGACCCCGGCCCTCACCGCCACTTCGTCGACCGAGAAGGCGTCGTAGCCGCGTTCGAGCAGCAACTCCAGGGCCGCGCCGGTGAGGCGGGCGTCCGCCTCCTCACTGCGCGGCCGACCACGCCGGACTGCCGGTTCCACGGACCCACCCCTTTTCGCTACGACCGTTTCGTAAAACGAAGGTAGCGCCGCCACAGGCATTACGCAACGGCCGTAGCGAAAAGTTCCCAACCAAAAGCGCGCACCGCACAGAATGGTGATCAAGTGTACACTTCATTACATGAGTGACACACTGCCGATCACCGAGGCCCGCGCACGCTTCGGCTCCCTTGTCCGCAGAGCCTCGAACGCGCGGGAGCGCATCACGATCACCGACCACGGCCAGCCCGCGGCCATACTGATCAACCCGCAGGAACTCGCTGAACTCGAAGACGCACTGGCCCTCGCCCAATACCAGGCACGGCAGGCATCCGGCACCGTCGTAACGATTCCCCATGACCAGGTGCGCGCGCGTCTCGGCCTGGAGCAGCGTTGACGTATCTGATCACCTGGGACGAGCACGCCATCGATCAGGCGGCCCGGTTCCTCAAGGACGACCCCGACGGCTTGCGGCTCCTGATGGACGCCGTCGACCTGCTCGCCGAGAACCCGCTCCCCAAAGGCTCCACGCCGTATGGCTCCCCCACGCTTCGACGGATCCACGTCGGCCGCTACCGCGTGATGTACGAAATCCAGAACGCCCAAGTCACCGTCATCGTGATCCACCTGGGTCGCGTCGGCTGACCGTCACCGCCCGGTCACGCGAGACCCCTCACCCGAGGAAGAGCGGCAGGCGCCCGGCCAGGGTGCCGAGTTCGGCCGTCTCCGCCGCGGTCGGGGCCCGTCGCCCGGTTCCGATGAGCAGGGCGTCCCGGTCGGAGAGCGACGCGGGGAACGCCGCCTCGACGATCGACTCCAGGAGCTCCCGCGAGCGGGCGAGGCCCTCCGGCGGCGGGTCCACCGCGTCCGGGAGGTGGGCGATGAGGTCGAGGTGGTGCAGCGTCCACTCCAGGACGTACGTGGTGAGGTACGCGTCGACCGTGAACACCTCGTCGCGGGTGCCGACCCGGGCCGCGGGATCCGCGAGAGCCGCGGCCCGGCCCGCCGCCGAGCCCACGTCGTCGAGGTGGAACCGGAGCAGCCAAGGCTCCTCGTACGCCGCCGCGAGACGCACGGTCAGCGCGTCGAGCGGGTCGTCGCCGGTGGGCGGGGTCGTGGAGACCTCCCAGTACGTGACCGCGTCCCGCGTCGGCTCCGCAGCGGCGGGCGTGGCGAGCGTGATCAGGACGTCCTGGGCGTCGATGACCAGGTGGCACACGAGGTCCCGTACGAGCCAGCCGGTGCAGCCGGACGGGCGGGCGAAGGCCTCGTCCGGAAGGTCGGCGACCGCGGTACGGAGCGCTGCCCATGAGCGGGAGAAGAGATCCATCGCCGCAAGCTAGCAGCGCCCGGCGCCGGCGCTCCCTCGCTCCGCCGGGATGCCGTGTATCGCGGGCGTATCGAAATCCGCATACGCCCTCGCAACCGCGCCCCGTCCCCAATGGAGCCATGACCCACAACGTCTCCCCACCCGCGCCGCCCCGTCGCGTGCGCGGGATCGTGCTCACCGGCCTCGCGGTCCTCGCCCTGGCGGGCGCCCTGTTCCCCGTGCGGCGGATGCTCATGATGGCCGCGCCGCGGTGCATGGCGGGGCGGTGGCACGGCTGCTACGACACGTTCAACGGCCTCGTGCTCATGACGCTGGTCGCGCTGCCGCTGTCCCTGCTCGTGGTGTGGGTGCTGGCACGGACCCGGCGTGCCGCCGACGGAACCTCGCCGTGGCGGATGTCGCTGGCCGAGGTGGGCATGGTCCACGGGACGGCGCCGTTCCTGTGGATGACCCTGATGCCGGGGGCCGAGCCCGGCACTGCGGCCGGCGCGGTGAGCCTGGTGCCGCTGCGGGACCTGGTCACGATGGGGCCGCTCGGGATCACCGGCAACCTGCTGGTCTTCGCGTCGCTGGGCTTCTTCGCCCCGATGCGGTTCGCGGCACTGGCGTCCGTGCCGCGGATCCTGGCGCTCGGGGCGGGCTGCTCGGCCCTGGTCGAGATCGCGCAGTACGTCTGCCGGCTGGACCGGGTGTCCTCCGTGGACGACGTCCTGGTCAACGCCACCGGCGCCGTACTGGCCGGGCTGGCCTCGCGCCGCTGGTGGCGTACGGCGGCCCAGGCGCCCGCGGACCGGCTGCACCCCGCCATGGCCGGCCGGTCCTAGGCTTCAGCCATGCGCGTACTGATCGTGGAGGACGAGCCCTATCTGGCCGAGGCCGTCCGTGACGGGCTGCGGCTGGAGGCGATCGCCGCCGACATCGCGGGCGACGGCGACACGGCCCTGGAACTGCTCGGCGTCAACTCCTACGACCTCGCGGTCCTCGACCGCGACATCCCCGGCCCCTCCGGCGACGAGGTCGCCCGGCGCATCGTCGCCTCCGGCAGCGGCATCCCGATCCTCATGCTGACCGCTGCCGACCGGATCGACGACAAGGCGTCCGGGTTCGGGCTCGGCGCCGACGACTACCTCACCAAGCCGTTCGAGCTGCGGGAGCTGGTCCTGCGGCTGAGGGCGCTCGACCGCAGGCGCGCGTACGCCCGGCCCCCGGTCAGCGAGATCGCGGGCCTCCGGCTGGACCCGTTCCGCCGGGAGGTCTTCCGCGACGGCCGGTACGTCGCGCTGACCCGTAAGCAGTTCGCCGTGCTGGAGGTCCTCGTCGCCGCCGGGGGCGGCATCGTCAGCGCGGAGGAACTGCTGGAACGGGCCTGGGACGAGAACGCGGACCCGTTCACCAACGCCGTACGCATCACCGTCTCCGCCCTGCGCAAACGGCTCGGCGAACCGTGGCTCATCGCCACGGTGCCCGGTGTCGGCTACCGGATCGACACGGGCACCCCCGCTCCCGCCCCCGGCAACCCGCATGCGTAGACGCCCGGGGCTCAGCGTCCGCCTGAAACTCACCCTCAGCTACGCCGCGTTCCTCGCCGTCGCCGGCGCCCTTCTGCTGGCCGTGGTGTGGGTCTACCTGCTGCGCTACGTACCCGACAATCCGCAGGGCCTTCTCGGGATCTCGCCCAACCGCTACCTCCTCATCCACACGTTCGCGCCGCCCGCCGCCATCGCGATGGCCGCGCTGCTCGTGTTCGGCCTCGTGGGGGGATGGCTCCTGGCGGGCCGGATGCTCGCCCCGCTCACGCAGATCACGGACGCGGCACGGCTGGCCGGGTCCGGGTCCTTGTCGCACCGAATCCGTATGGAGGGGCGGCAGGACGAGTTCCGCGAGCTCTCCGACACGTTCGACGCGATGCTCGGACAACTCGAGTCCCACGTCGCCGAGCAGCAACGGTTCGCCGCCAACGCCTCCCACGAACTGCGCACCCCCCTGGCGATCTCGCGCACGCTCCTCGACGTCGCCCGCAAGGACCCCACACGGGACCGGGACGAACTCATCGACCGCCTGCACGAGGTGAACACGCGGGCCATCGGCCTCACCGAGGCGCTCCTGCTCCTCAGCCGAGGCGACCGCTCCACCTTCACGAAGGAGAGCGTCGACCTCTCCCTCCTCGCCGAGGAAACCGCCGAGACCCTGCTCCCGCTCGCCGAAGGGCGCGGGATCGCCCTCGACGTCACCGGTACGGCGGCCCGGACCAGCGGCTCCGCGGAGCTCCTGCTGCGGATGGTGACGAACCTCGTCCAGAACGCCGTCGTCCACAACCTCCCCACGGGCGGCACGGTCACGGTCCACACGGAGACGCGCGGCGCCACGAGCGTGCTGCGGGTCGAGAACACGGGCCGCCGGCTGCCCCCGGAACTCGTACCGACCCTGACCGAACCCTTCCAGCGCGGTACGGAACGCGTCCGCACGGACGAACACGCGGGCGTCGGGCTCGGTCTGGCCATCGTGCACAGCATCGTCCGCGCCCACGCCGGAACCCTCGACCTCGTCGCCCGCCCCGCGGGCGGCCTCCTCGTCACGGTCCGGCTCCCGGGCACAGGGCCTCGGGCAGCCGCCTGATCGCATCCGACGGGAGGGGCGAGCGGAGACGTCAGTCCTGTTCCCCGGCGGGCGGGGTGGGCGGCAGGGTCGGGTAGTCGGGGATCGGATAGACACCGACGGCGAAGCCGTGGACCGTGTCACCGGTGCGCGGCAGCGTGTCGAACTCGTGGATCACCTGCTCGATGCGCTCCCAGAACGCGGCCGCCTGTTCCTCGGAGATCCGGGCCCGCCGGATGAACCCACGCAGCTGACCGAGCTCGTACGCCGTGGCTGACTCCCTCGCCGCCACCTCGAAGTCGTTGAAGTCGGGCGGCAGCGCTCCGCCGCCGGGCGCCTGCCGGCCGAGGCCGACGAAGAACATCCGCGCGGTACGGCCGTAGTAGCGCTCCTCGATCGCCCGCACCTTGCGGGTCCGCACCACGCGCAGCAGACCTGCCTTGGTCAGGACCCCGACATGATGCGCGACGGTGCTCTTCGGCCGCTTGACCGCGGCGGCGAGCTCCGTGACCGTCGCGGCGCGCTCGTGCAGCAGACCCAGGAGGGTGGTGCGCAGGGGGTCGCCGATGGCCCGCACCTGCTCGGCGGTGGTGAGCTCGATCGTTTCGTCGAGTTCGTAGTCCGGAGTATTGCTCGACATAATTGGATTAGACTAGCATCGCCGATTGTTCCAAAACTTTGGATCGTTCAGCGAGATGAAGGCGGGCAGACGATGGCCGAGGTTGTGCTGTTCCATCACGCTCAGGGACTGACCCTCGGAGTCGAGGCCTTCGCGGCCGAACTCCGCAGGGCAGGCCACACCGTTCACGTGCCGGACCTCTACGAGGGGCGCACCTTCGAGACCCTGGATCAGGGCATCGGCTACGCGAGCGAGACGGGCTTCGGCACCATCGCGGAGCGCGGGATCGCCGCTGCCCGGTCGCTCGGTGACGAGGTGGTCTACGCGGGCTTCTCCCTCGGCGTCATACCGGCCCAGCGCCTGGCCCAGACCCGTCCCGGCGCCAAGGGCGCGCTGCTCGTCGACGCCTGCATGCCGGTCTCCGAGTTCAGCGAGGCATGGCCGGCCGATGTCCCGGCGCAGGTGCACGGAATGGACGAGGACCCGTTCTTCGCCGACGGCGGAGACCTCGACGCGGCCAGGGAGCTGACCGCCGCCACCGACCGGGCCGAGCTGTTCCTCTACCCCGGCAAGCAGCACCTGTTCGTGGACTCCTCGCTGCCGTCCTACGACCGGGCGGCGGCGGAGCTGCTGACCGGGCGAGTCATCGCGTTCCTGAACGGCGTGCGGTAGCCGGCGGGCCCTGACTCGGCCGGTCCGGCTGCGCAAGCGGACCGTCTGTCAGACCTGCCTGGGATGCTCCGCGCATGGAGATGACCGTACAGCTGACGATCGACTGCTCCGATCCGCAGAGGATGGTGACCTTCTGGGCCGAGGCCCTGGGGTACGTTCCCGAGCCTCCGCCGGCCGGGCACACCACGTGGCGCGCCTACTGGGCCGCGATGGGCGTGCCCGAGGCGGAGTTGCCGGCCGGCGCCGGGGACATCCCGGAGTCGATCATCGATCCCGAGGGGCGGGGCCCGAGGGTGTGGTTCCAGCAGGTCCCGGAGGCGAAGTCCGCCAAGAACCGCTGGCACTTCGACCTCAAGGTCGGCGGGGGCCGTGACGTCCCGCTGGACGTCCGCGCCCAGCGGGTCGACGCCACGGTGGAGCGGCTGGTCACCGCCGGTGCCACCGTGCTGCGGATCAGCAACGAGCCGGGCACGGGGCTCTACGCCGCCGCCCTGCAGGATCCCGAGGGCAACGAATTCGACGTCGTCTGACGGAAGTTGGGCCGGCGGAGGTACGCGTCACGGCCGGCTGACAGCAGCCCCCGGCGAAGCCGGTGGTGATCGAATCGTTGCCGCACCGCGTACAACCGATCACGGCCCTCTCTTGTCCCACAGTCAGCCGAGAGGACAGGCCTCCGGCCGGTGCGCTACGCGTTCGGCCCGGGCCTCAGGGGAAGGGGTGGGCTCACGGATGGCCAGGACAACGATGTGGAAAGCGGTGGTCGCCGCTGGAGCCGCGCTCGTGTTCACGGGCATGGCCGCGGTGCCGGCCGGGGCGGCGGAGGGCGGGGTCGCCTTCAGCAGGGTCTCCGTGAACGGCGGGAAGCCGATCGTGATCGGGGTCAAGGACGTGGTGGAGGTGCATGCGACCTTCCGGATGACGACCACGCTCCGATACGACTCCGGGGTGTGGGTGTTCCCCTACCGGGGGACGACGGAGAATATGGACACCATGCAGAACGCCATGATCGGCAGCGACTGCAAGGTCGTGGACAGGGCGAAGGGGATCTGCGACTTCGACGAGTGGCTGTACTTCGACCCGCGGCACATCGACGTCGGGAACGAGGACGCAGGCACCTGGCGAACTGCTGGGCGAGTCTCTTTCCCCGGCGACTCCCAGGACGTCGACGACGTGAATATCCCGGTGCAGATCCAGCGCGCCACACGCCTCACCGTCAACGCCTCGCCGGAGCCCGTTGCGACAGGGAAGACGATCACCGTGTCCGGCCGTCTCACCCGGGCGAACTGGGACACCCACACGTACCAGGGGTACGCGGGCCGTACCGTCAGCCTGCAGTTCAAGCCGGTGGGCGCCTCCTCGTACAAGACGGTCAGGACCGCGGTATCGAGTACGACCGGGTCCCTCAGGACCACGGTCAAGGCCACCGGGCCGGGGACGTGGCGGTGGACGTACTACGGCAACTCCACCTCCGGGGCGTCGTCGTCGGGCGGGGACCATGTCGCCACTCAACCCCGCGTGCTGCACTCGGCGTTCCCGCGAGTGATGCACTCGATGTAGAACTCCGAGCCTGCTCCTCGACGCGTGCTCCCCGGCCGGACCGGCCGGGGAGCACGCTCAGACACCTCGCTTGCCTACGTGGGTGGGAGCCCGCACAGAAATGATCACGTTCCTGACCTCGTTCCTCGCCGACCAGCTACTGACCCCGGCGCTCCCCGGCCGACGACGCCGGGAGCGGGCACAGGAGCGCGCCTTCGCGGACGGCGGCGAGGTGACCTTCGAGGCGTACGTCCTGGGCGACCGCCCGTACTGCCGTCCCGTACCCGTCTTCCTCTCCGCCTCCCGGACCGCGCTGCACGTGTCGCCCACCGAGGTGAAGGATCTCCGCCGCCGCGCGCTGCCGGCCGAGCGGATCGCCGTACAGCGGATACGCGGCCGGGCACGGACGGATCCGCGCACCATCCGCCCGTACTGGCAGCTCGCCGAATGCCGCGACGGGCAGGCTGACGTCCTGATCGCCTGCGATCCCGTGCACATGCGCTACGTGACCGAGGCTCTCCGCCCTACCTGAAGCACTCCAGGACCAGCGGCAGGTCCTCCAGCCACTCACGCAGCCGGGCCCGCTTCCGGGCGGCGATCACGCACGGATAGGCGGCACCGTTGCGCAGCCGCACGGTCACCCCGAGGTGTTTCGGGCTCGTGGCCGCGTACTCGACCGTACTGATGTCGGCCCAGGTGAACCGCACTTCACCGAGCGGCGTCCCGAGCTCGACCCCCACGGCATCGACCAGGACGAAGCTGTCCGCGCTGACCGCCATGAAGTCCACGTCGGCCCGGGTGTCGGGCTCCACGTAGTTCGGCGGCCCGAAGCCGGTCGGAGCCTGGTGGAAGGGGACGGCGGCGGCCGGCGCGTAGGAGGGTGGAGGCGGTACCGCCACCGTGGGGGTGTACGTCGGGGAGTGCATCGCTCCACCCGGCACGAACAGGTCCAACAGCCTTTCCGGTGTGGGCCGTTCGCCGGGCTCCTTGGCCAGGCACGACGCCACGATCGGCCGCAGGCCCTCCGGCACCACGGCCAGATCCGGCGCCTCGTGCACCGACCGGTACATCAGCCCCATCGGCGTACCCGCCCCGAACGCACTGCCGCCCGCCGCCGCGACGAGCACGGACCCCAGCGCGAACACATCGGCCGTGCCCCCGACTTCGAGACCCTGCGCCTGCTCGGGCGCCAGGAACCCAGGCGTCCCGAACGCGACTCCGGTGGCCGTCAGGCGGGTCGACTCCAGTGCCCGCGCGATGCCGAAGTCCAGGACCCTCGGCCCGTCCGGGGCCATGATGATGTTCCCGGGCTTCAGGTCACGGTGGACCAGCCCGCAACCGTGGATCGCCGCCAACGCCTCGGCGAGCGCCGCACCCAGCTGCCGCAGCCGCGCCTCACCCATCGGCCCCTCGGCCTCGATCAGCGCGCCGAGCGTGGGCCCGGGGATGTACGCCGTGGCCAGCCAGGGCGCCGCCGCTGCCGGGTCCGCGTCCACGACCTGCGCCGTGTGGAAGCCGCCCACGCTGCGCGCGGCCTCGACCTCGGCGCGGAACCGCTCCCGGAAGTGGGGGTCGGTCGCGAGCTCGGGACGCGCCACCTTCACGGCCACCGCACGCCCGCCGCGTGAACGCGCCAGATAGACGACGCCCATCCCGCCGGCGCCCAACTGCCGCTCCACGGCGTACCCGCCGACACTCGCCGGCAGGTCCACACCGTCCGCCCCGTACCCCATGCGCCGCACGCCCCCCTGTGTTCCAGCGGCTCAGTATGACGCAGGCGCGGGTGGACGGAGGGGACGGGACCACGCACTCCGAGTCAGGCATGCCCTGCCGACGGCAGGCGCGACGGTACCCCGCGTCACCGGGCCGGGATCGGCTGAGTGAGGTTCACCGCGTTGCCGTCGGGGTCCTTGATGTGGGCGACGCGCTGCCCCCACGGCATGTCGTTGGCGCCTCCGCCGACCGAGCCACCGAGCGCCTCCACCCGGGCGAGCGTCTCGTCGACGTCGTCGACACCGATGCTGAGCAGGATCCGCGGAGCCGCCCCGTCCCCCGCATCCTTCTTGGTCACCAGCCCGAGGTCGGTGTCGCCGATGCGCAGGCCTCGGTAGAAGGCCGGGCCCTTCGCCGGTACGCGGAAGATCTCCTCAGCGCCGAACAACTTCGTGTAGAAGCCGAGCAGAACGTCTTGGTCGGCAGTCAGGATCACGGGCTGGATGGTCGACATGGCACTCCTGTCAAGAACGGTCGTGTCGCTGGGTAGACCGTTCGAGGACGGTGAACTCATCGGCGGAACACCCGGCCGCTTGGTCGGTCGGTCGGGGGCGGCACGGCCTGCCGCCCCCGACCGGCGCGAACGCCCCGGAATCAGCCGGTCGCGGTGTCGTCGACCTTGAAGTCCATGCTGACCTTGCCGTTGACGACCGACTTCGCGGTCACCGTCACTCCGTACAGCTTGCCCTCCGACGCCAGCTGGCAGCGGACAGTCGCACCCACCTCGGCCGGAAGGTCCTCGGCGCAGGAGAAGGCGTCGGGCGCCTTGCCGACCTGGGCCGTCAGCGCGGCCTTGCCCTGCCGGGCGACCTCCGCCTTGCCCACGGACTGACCGGCGGCACCGGTGTCGCTGCCGGTGCTCGCCGCGTCGGTCGGCTCCGGATCCGCGGAGCTACCCGCACCCGCGGCGTCGTCGACCTTGAAGTCCATGTTGACCTTGTCGCCGTCGACCGACTTCGCGGTGACCGTCACGCCGTACTTCTTGCCGTCGGCGGTGAGCTCGCAGCGAACGGTCGCGCCCACCTCGGCCTTGAGGTCGTCCTCGCACGTGACGTCATCCGGCTCCCGCCCGACCTGCTTGCCCAGGGCTGTCGACGCCTGCTTCGCGACCTCGTCCTTTTTCACTTCCTTCGAGCCCACGCTCGCCGAACAACCCGCCGCGAACGCCACCGCCAGCAACGCCCCCGCTGCTCGCACGACGATCCGACTTCCGCTGGACTGCTTCATGGAGGCTCCCCCTAGGTCAAGAAATGTTCACGGCAACCACCGGGACGCACGAACGCGTCGCGACGGTTCCCGATTGCAATCTCCGCCCACACCGTCTTCCCGACCACCCGCTCGGCCACGCCCCACTTCGCCGCCAGCGCCTCGACCATCCGGAGTCCGCGCCCCGCCTCCGCGTCGATCGCCTTCGCACACAGTTCCGGCCACCGTTCCCCCCGCGCGTCCGACACCTCGATCCGGAGCCCATCCGCGCCGAGGGCCTTCAACCGCAGCTCGAAGTCCCGCCCCGGTACGTATCCGTGCACCACCGCGTTCGCCGCCAGCTCGGCCACGATCAGCGCCACGTCGTCGGACAGCTCACTCCCGTACGGAACTCCCCACGCGTCCAGCTGATGCACCGCGAGCCGACGTGCCAGCCGGGCGCCGCGGCGGGTGGAGCTGAAGCGTTGGACGAACTCGGCGTCCGCAAGGGTGATTTCGGTGTTCATGTGACTCAGCGTGTCCGCGTACTCGTACGCTCAGGAGTGACACCACGACGCCGTGAAGCTGTACGGGTCCTCCCTGGCGGCTGTACGGGTGTGTCGGGCCGCGACCGGACGGACAGAGGCGGTACGGGGAAGATGGCGAACGCAGAACGCGAGGAACGGCCCGAGCGGCCGGCCGAGTCGGACGGTACGGCGCACCTGTTCAGGGCGCTGGGCAGACAGATCAAGGTCCTGCGCGAGCGGGCAGGCATGAGCCAGCGGGAGCTGGGCCTCGCGACGCATTGCGGCGAGGACCTGGTGTCGGCGGTGGAACGGGGGGTACGGACGCCTCAGCCGGACTTCCTTGAGCGTGTGGACGAGATTCTGGACGCAAAGGGAGTACTCAAAGCGGCCATTCCCGATGTCCTTGAGGCGCAAAAGGCGGCTCGCACTCGACATCCGAAGTGGTATCGCGACTATGCGCGACTGGAGGCAGAAGCGGTTCAGATCTACGTCTACACCAACCAGTCCGTCCCTGGGCTGCTTCAGACCGAGGCCTACGCACGCGCGCTGTTCACCCAATGGCAGCCGCTCCTGGGCGAGGGGACCATCGACAAGAGGATTGCCGACAGGCTCGCCCGCCAGCAGATCTTCGCCCCTTGGCCGTCACCCACGTTCCACTTCATCCTGGACGAGAGTGTCCTGCTCCGCCCTATCGGCGGACGCGACGTGCACCGGGAGCAGTTGCAGAAGCTCCTGCACATCGGTGGCCTCCGAACGGTTCAGCTTCAACTGATGCCCCTGAACCGGACGGAACAGCCGAGCCTGGACGGGCCATTCACCCTGGTAACCCCCAAGGGGCGGCAGCAGGTGGCGTACCTGGAGATCCACACCTACCCACGGCTGATCACGGACTTGGAGGAGGTCCGTGTGCTGTCTGTGCGCTATGGGATCATCCAATCCGCAGCCCTCACACCGACGGAGTCGCTGGCCGCAATCGAGAAGATGCTGGGAGAGCTATGAACACCGAGCAACTGCACTGGTTCAAGAGCAGCTACAGCGGCGGCGAGGGCGGAACCTGCGTCGAGGTCGCCTACGACTGGCGCAAGTCCAGCTACAGCAGCGGCGGCGGCGGCGAGTGCGTCGAGGTAGCCACCTCCCCCGCCACCGTCCACATCCGCGACTCCAAGAACCTCCAGGCCCCCCACGTAGACGTGGCCCCCGCAGCCTGGTCCGCCTTCGTCGCCCACGCCTCCCGGGCCTGATCGCGAGAGTTGAGAGCGGTGTGGGTGCAGCATGCGGCCCCTGGCCCCATGCACCACACCCACTTCGCTCTCAACTCGTCGCCACCACTGCACCAAGCACCTGCTCGTTCACCCTGCACGGCCGCCATTCAGGACGGTCCGCCTGAAGGTCCGAAGTCCAGGACGACCGCGGGCGGGAGTGGCCCCTCACCCGCATACGTATTGCCCAGCGGTGCCGCTGGTGCCTCGTCCTCGGCGAGCGTCAGGCTGGGCCAAGGCCCCGCGAGAGTTGCATCGCTCAGAGTGATGCCGAGGTGATCGAGGACGAGGGCCACCACCGGCGCCATCCCGGCACCCTCGCCCTCGCCCTCGCCCTCGTGTGCGGCGAGCGCCTCTTCCACTCGATCCCACCAGGGGCCGAGCGGTTCGGACCGGGTGTGCTCCAGGCCTGGCTCGAAGTACTCGATGCATCCGCCGTCGCGCCAGTGCTGGAAGACGTCGATCCCCTCGGTCGTCGCCACGCTGTACGTCTCGGTTCCCCGAGACAACTCCGCGAGCTCCCCGAAGCCGATGCCGCCGTCCTCCTCGACGCAGAAGGCCCATTCACCAATCCTGCCGGCCCGCAGCAGCGAGACCGTCCCGTCACCGGACTCACCCGAGGTCAGATCCGAGGCTGCATCCCAGCCGAGCAGGCGCGCCTGTTCCGGATCGGCCCCGTAGCGGGCAAACACCTCCCCGGGGGCGAGACCGCGGGTGAAGGTGACGCACATCCAGGCCCTCGCCCAGTCCAGCGAACCCGCGTTCGCGTCTGCCGCCATGAGCTACCTCCGCCGTTCACACCTGTCATCGCCACGGTGATCCTGTCACCAGACACCGACATCCCCGGGGGTCCTCAACCGGCGCCGATGGCTCGGCGTTCCGTTGGTCGCCTCCCAGCGCTTGCGGCCTGGGCCACAGCGACGCAATCAGCTCGCCCCGACGTGGGTCACCGGGTCGCGGGAATGCGCGACCCGGTACCCACGTCGTGGATTTCCGCGTCCCGGTGGCGCACGACGTAAAGGCTTTTAAAGCCTCTTGGAAGAGGACTAAATACCCACCCAACCCGCCCGGAGCCCTCGTCACCCGCACGGGTGAGGTTCGCCAACTGGGCTGGATTTGCCCCCGGTTGCGTGGCATATGCTCGCCGCACCAAACTTCAGACTTTGACGGCCCCCGCCGGGACGACAATCCCGAGCGGGGGCCTGACCAACACGGAAGTGAACCCCTTCCTGATGGCTACCTCGCAGAATATCGCGGGCCCCTACGTCCCGCCCTCTGGCGTCGAGCATGTCAACGTCCGCCACACCGAACGCTTCACCGTCGTGGGCAATCACCTCAGCCAGCACCCCGAACTCTCGCTTGCCGCACGGGGTCTCGCCCTCCACATCCAGTCGCTGCCGCCCGGCGCCAAAGTCGGCATCAAGGTCCTCGCCGCCCGTCTGCCCGCCGACAGCGAACACCGCATCGCCGAGGCCCTGCGGGAGCTGGAGGAGCACGGGTACCTCAAGCGCACGCGAGTACGTTCGCCGGAGGGCAGGGTCTACACGCGCACGGTCTCGTACAACCACCCGGACCCGGCCGCCCTCGACAAGGCGCGGACGCAGACGCGGGCCCGGCCGCAGGGCGCCAAGCCCCGCAAGCCCCGCCCGGCCCGGACACCGGCGCCCACTCCCGCACCGGCGCCCCCGCCCCCTGCACAGCCCGAGCCCGACCCCGCACCCCTCCCCCGCGCCCACCGCCAAGAAGCCCCCGCGTCCACCCCTGCCCCAGCCGGTCCATCCCCGGCCGCAGCTTCTCCGGGCCGCCGCGCTCCTCCTCGTCGGGCTCCAGAATCAAGACGCCGAACTCGTCCTGACCGAGGAGCAGATCGACTTCCTCGCTCCCGGTGTGGCGGCATGGTTCGAGCGGGACGCGTCGCCCGCCGCCGTACGCAAAGCGCTCACCGAGGACCTGCCCCGGCCCGTACGGTTCCCGGCACAGCTGGTGAGGCACCGGCTCACCGTCTCGCTGCCTTCCGGACGCGCCCTGCCTGCCGCCTTCCGGCCCGTGCCGATGCAGAACTGCGACGGCTGCGACCGGGCGTTCAGGGCGCCGGAGCCGGGCAACTGCGAGGAGTGCAATGAGGCCGCGCATGCGAAGCGGCCGAACAGCTGCGCTTGAATGGGCCGGTGAACCAGACCGCAGCGCTCCTCCTCCGCCAGGCCGTCCGCCGTACTCAGGAGGGAACCCGTGACCGTGCGGCCACGGGGCGCGGTCCGGAGGATGCCGATGACGTCGCCGGCACGTACTCCACGGACGGTGCGCTCGGATTCGATCCGCTTCCTCTTCTGCGGGCCCTGCATGAGGCCGGTTCGCACGCGGTGGTCATCGGCCAGGTCGCCGGGATCATGCACGGCTCGACCGAGCTGACGGGCGACCTCGACCTCCTGTGGGACGGCTCGCCAGAAGAGGGGCGCGCCCTTCATGCCGCCCTGGCCGCCACAGGCTGCACGGCCGCCCTGCCCGCTCTGGACCAACCGCAGGTGGCCTACCGGGTGCCCGGTGTCAGCGGCGATCTGTGCACGCCCGCTCTCCCCTGGGGCGACATGGATGTCACGGCCTGCCTCGCGGGGGCCGTGAGCACCCGTGACCCGGCCGGATTCGATGTCAGGTACGTCGACTTGGACGACCTGATCCGTATGAGGCGGGCCCTCGGGCGCCCCAAGGATCTCCGCCGGGCGACCGAACTCGATGCCTTGCGCCCCTGAGGAGCGCGGATCACCTCTGCGGGGTGTACCGGACGCCCGCGAGAGGCGCCCCGGACTGTGCACCGAACTTGTCCACGACGGTGCCCCCGGTGCCTGCGTGCACCACCTGGAGGGCGACGCGGGTGTCCCATTCGCGCAGGTCGATCCGCACGCGGGGGGAGCCACCCTCGGGCTTCATGCCCACGATCAACTCGTCCGGGTATCCGGCGCGGTTGAGTGCCGTTCGCACCTCGGTGGCGTTGTCGCCCGTGCCCTTGAGGGCGGTGGTGACGTGCGCGGCGAACTTGTCCGCGTAGCAGTTCTCGGGCTTGGTGAGCGTGACGGGCTCCAGGAGGTTCCCGTCAGGTGTGGGCGCCGCAGAGTCGTCGGTGGCGGGCGGATCGGCGGGCACGGGAAGGCGGTCGCCGGGCTTACCGGTGGGTCTGCTGGAGGAGCCTTGAGGATCGGTGGGGACGTCGTCGGGGCCGAGGGGCTCGCCGACTTTGCTCTCGTCCAGCGGTGGGCAGGCGGCGGTGATCCTCAGGGACAGCTTCATGAAGTCGACCAACGGCTCGTCGGAGCCTGTGCCCCCGGGCACGGAGGCGGCCTTGTCCGCCTTCAAGGTGGTGGCCTGGGTGGTGCTGGAGCAGGCGGTGAGGGTGAGTGCGCCCAGGGCAAGGGCGGCTGTGGCGTGCGCGATTCGAGGCATGCCGTCAACGTAGAGCCGCGCGCCGACACGCCCATGAGTACGTGTACTCCTCTCGATACGAAGGAGCTGACTCGCATCACTCAGGCGTCAAGTCTCGCCGCAGCACGCTGCGTTCGGGGTCGGGCGCTCCCGCCAGAAACTGCCACGCCGGGCACGGCTGCTGGTTGGCGCAGTACAACGAACCGCGACGGGCTGACCTGCCCGTTGTCAGACGTCACTGGCAGCATCACCACCATGGACGCCACCTTCACCACCCCGCCACGGCCGTTCGACGTGACTGCGCTCTTTCCTCAACTGGCCCCACTGGCCCGTACGGCGACCCGGCTGCACCCGCGGCCCGGGTCGCCGACCGTGCACGACAGCTCCGTCGGCGGACCGCTCCTGTGGCCCGCCGACGAGCCGTGGCCCCACTGCGACGAACCGCACGACAGGCACACGGATTCGGCAGTCCTCTCACCGGACGACGTCCGCCTCCTCCGCCGCAACCGCGTAGCGATCGCGGCCCGGCGGCACCTCGGCCGCCCGGCCTCTCGTCCCACGCCCGAGGAGCTGGCGGACGCGGAGCGGGTCCTCCAGGGCCGCCCCTGGCCCGAGGGCCCCATCCCCCTGCTCCCCGTCGCCCAGCTCTACGCCCGCGATGGCCACTCTCCGGCCGGTCCTGACGGCGCCGACCTCCTCCAGGTCCTGTGGTGCCCCTTCAACCACCCTGCCGACCCCCGCACCGCCCTCTTTTGGCGCTCCGCCGCCGCCGTCACCGATGTACTCGACACGCCCCCCGAGCCGACCGCGATCCGGTCCCAGAGCTATCTTCCGGAGCCGTGCCTGCTCGCACCCGAGCGGATCACGGAATACCCCCACTACATGGAGCTGGACGAGGAGCTGCGACAGGAGCTGGGCGACCCGGGCCAGTGGCACGCAGCCGGATGGGCCCTGGACACCTCGGACGCGGCCGACCTCCAGGAGTTCTACCGCAACGAACTCGCCTACGCCCCTGGCTGGAAGACCGGCGGCTGGTCCACCTGGGGCCTCAGCGACCCCAGGCCCCGTCCCTGCCCCGCATGCGGCACCGAGGCACTCCCGCTCCTGTCGATCGCCACGACCGAATGGGACCACGGCAGCAAGAGCTGGGCCCCGGAGGAGGAACGAACCAACCCCACGCCTCTCCCCGCGGGCTACCCCCCGGCGAACTTCACAAGGATCAACATCGCCGACGGCTCCACCCTCCAACTCCACACCTGCCCCGCCGACCCTTCCCACCCCCACATCGAACTCGCACAGTGAGCACTCACTGCCGTCCGCGAAGTGTGTCGCCGTCTCGCTCCCAGAGGCGGCTGTGCAGCCGCGGCCAGGCTCCCGGAAACTCCGCCAACTCCGTCAACAGGGAGCGTCCCTACCGATGCCCGCACAGCCCGCAAGCCCTGCACGCCCTGAGCGCAGCGATCGCGAACCCGCCTCGGTGAACGACTTGCCGTTCACGCCCTCTCTCGTCAAAGCGGTGTTCAGGGACGTAACCACGATGCACGTCTCCCGGTCGGCCGCGATAGCCGCCGGGGCGGTGACGCGGACCGTGCTGTCGGAGATCATCGCCGCCGCGAGGAAGGCGGCGGCGGAGGAGGTCCGGAAGAAGTTGCTGCCCAGGGATTTCATCTCGGCGATCGACCGGAACGTCGAGCTCGAGGTGGGTGGCGTGTGGTTCGGCTACAGCCCGACGTTCAAGGGCCTGAACGGTGTCGTGCACGACGCCACGGGCGCCATCGTGCCTGTGCCCAGGCGCAGCAGGTCGCGCCGACCGAGTGCCGTGGCCGGCTCCCACCGGTTCGAGGCCGGGGTCAGGAAGCTGCTGCGGAGCCAGGGGGTGACGGCCGTCCCGGCGATGGTGCGCGACCTGGACGGGATCGCGAGCGCGTTCCTGACTGACCTCGCCCGGGACGCGGTCATGGTCGTCCGCGAGGACGGGGCCAGACGATTCGGCACGGTCGCCCTCGTGATGCCGGGCGAACAGACCTCGCCCCCGCTCCCGTTGCTCGATGAATCCCTCCGGGCCCTGTCCGTCCGCAGTGGGCCCCGGCGGACCGTCGGCCGGGATGACGTCATGGCCGCCACCAGGATGCGGTTGTTCGTCAACATCAGACAGCGCGCCCTCGCCGAGGCACGCGAGGCGACACGGAACACCTCGGCCGGCTGAGCGGGTGAGCGGCTGAGCGGGTGAGCGGCTGAGCGGGTGAGCGGCTGAGCGGGTGCGGACGGGCATCGTCGCCCGGGCAGGCGATCCCCACGGGAGCGGTACGCCGGGACCGGGGCCGTTGTCGGGGCCGTTGCCGTTGCCGTTGCCGTTGCCGGGCCGATAGCCGATATCGGAGCGCGTCACGCCGGGAGCCGAACGCTCGGAGAACTCCCACCGCTGGGAGGCACAGGAGGTGTACGGCACTTACTCCCCGGGCGCGAGGCGTGGGACGGAGCGAGGGCCAAGTAGGACGTCGGGGGTCTGCAGCCCCCCGGGTCGCCCCGGCCGTGCCGGCTGGCCGGTCAGCTCAGGCGGGCCGCGGCGTAGGCCACCATCGCGTCGTGCTGGTACGCGGCCAGGCCCTCGGCGATCCGGTCGAAGTTGGCGCGCATCCGCGGGTCGTCCACGTAGGTCCGGGCCAGGCCCCTGTACGCCTCCGCGTTCGGCGTCCAGAACCGGCAGACGCCCCGGTAGTGCGCTTCCGTCTCGGCCTGCACCGCGGGGTCGTCGGCCGGTGTGCCCGCCACCATGAACTCCGCGAGCCGGATCATCTGCGCGGTGGCCTCGCGCTGCCACGCCTCCTGGTCGGCATCGGTCATCGTGTCCCTGGCCCGGCGGGACTCCTCCCACGCCTCCGGCCAGCGCTCGCGTACCTCGGAATCCTCCTCAGCGGTGTGCTCCAGGCCCTCGAACAGGTTCTCCGGCCTGTTGATCTTCGCCATGTCGTCGTCCTTTCCTTCCTCCAGTTCGGCGATGGTCCGCTCGACCGTGCGGACGAGCGTGTCCAGCCGGTCACGCTCCTCGCGCAGCCGCCTGTGGTGCTCGCGCAGGGCGCTCACCGGGTCGGTGTGCTCGTCCAGTACGCGACGGATCTCCCGCAGCCCCAGGCCCAGTTCCCGCATCAGCAGGATCCGCTGCAGGCGCAGCAGTCCGGCCTCCTCGTAGTAGCGGTGCCCGTTGCTCCCGATCCCCGCGGGCGGCAGCAGGCCGATCTCGTCGTAGTGCCGCAGCGTCCGGGACGTCACCCCGGACATCCGCACCACCTCCGCGATCGACCAGGCCATGGCCGCGACTCCCTTCACCGGGCCGGTTCCTCCGGCCACACACATGACCGTAGGAGTTGACGCAACGTAAAGCGCAAGCCGGACGCGGCCGAAAAGGGCCCGCGACAGAGGCCGCGCCTGAGTGGAAGCACATGCGAGCATTCCGCCGTGACTTCTGAACAGATATCCGCATCAGCGGGACCGGACGAACGGCGGCTGGCCGGCCTGGCACTCAACCCGGCCGCGCCCGTCGACGTCCTGCTGCGGCTGCTCGCGAGCGAGTCCGCTGCCGTGCGGGCGGCGCTGTGCCGGGACCGGGCGCTGCCCGGTCCCGTGGTGGACGCGGTCGTGGCACACCCGGACAAGTGGACGCGCGGCTACTTCGCCGAGAACCCGTACGCGGATCCGGAGCAGCGGGCCCGGCTGGTGGACGATCCGGAGTATCACGTACGGGGGCGGCTGGCCCGGGAGCCCCGGGCCGCCGACGATGTGTGCGCGCCCCGGCCGTTGCCGGACCGGACCGTCGTACGGATCATCGAGACGTACGAGAGCGACCACCTGTGGGAGCTCAACCGCCTGGTCTCACCCGGTCTGCAACGTGCGATGACCACTCACCCGTCACCGAAGGTCCGCCGCATGGGGATCAGCCGCCTCTCCTGGACGTCCCTGACACCCAACATCCGGGCCGCCCTGCTGGCCGACCCGGACCCGGGGGTACGGAAGGCAGCCGAGGCGAACAGACGCTCGCACGAACGGCTCCGCGATCCGGACGCGGTGCGGGAGGACCTTCCCGCGCACCACTGCCATGCGCGTACTCACCTGTTGCTGTACGGAGCGCTCGCCCCGGATGTCGTGGCGGAGGCGCTGTCGCAGAATGCGTGGTCGATCGCCTTCAACGACAGCACGCCGCCGGAGACCGTGGCCCTGCTGGCCGCCCACCCGGACCCCGAGGTGCGTGCCCAGGTCGCCGTCCGGTCCGACCTGGGGACGGCCGAGCGCCGCGCACTCGCTGTGGACCCCGACCCGGGGGTGCGGCTCGCGCTCTCCGTGCATCCGGCGCTGAGTGAGGCGGAACGGGCTGCGATCGACTACGAGGTGGAACAGGACGAGGCGTACTGCCTCTGGCCGGTGTACGACCCGGAGTCGGTGCCCGACCTGGAGCTCGTCCGCGCCCACGCGCTGTCCGCACACCCGCTCCTGCGTCGACGGGCCGCCGGCGAGCCGCGTCTCCCCGCCGATCTCGTCGCGCTCCTGGCCGACGACACCGACCTCGGCGTACGGGTCCTGCTCGGCCAGAACCATCCGGACGCCCCGGCCGCGCTGTTGCTCCGCTGCTTCCTGGAGCACACCGGCCGCGACCGGTGGCATGTGACCCGTGACGGCAACTTCCCCCGTTCCGGGCTCACCCGCTTCGCCGGCGACGAGGATCCGGCGGTCCGGCGGCTGGCCCTGCTCGACCCGGCGATCCCGGCGGAGACCGCCGACCGGCTCACCCGTGACCCCGACCCGCAGGTCCGCGAGGATGCGGCCCGCCACCCGCGACTGCCACAGGACCGCATCGCGGCGCTCCTCGACGACCCCGAGCTCGCCCACCGGGCTGCCGCGAATCCGGCGCTGCCGGTCGCGACGATGTACGAGCTGATCGCCGCGGCCGGGGAGCCGGTGCCCTAGAGGTACGCGGCTCTCAGAGGTACGCGGCTCTCAGAGGTACTCCGCGAACGCGTCGAGCGTCCGCAGGACCTCCGGTTCGGCAGCAGGCGGCAACTGGAGGACGACCTCCTCGATGCCCAGGTCCGCGTAGTGCGCCAGCTTGCCCGGGCTCGGCAGGACCGCGTACGGGATCACCTGAAGGTCCTTGGGGTCGCGGCCCGCCGACTCCCAGGCCGTACGGAGGACGGGCACCGACTCCGTGAGGCCCCGGCCGCCGATCGGCATCCAGCCGTCCGCGTACTCCGCGATGTGCGCGAACAGCTTCGGGCCCGCCGCGCCGCCGATCAGGGTGCGCGGGCCCACGACCGGACCGCGCGGCTTCTGGACCGGCTTCGGGTAGGCATGGCTCGCCCGGACCGAGCCGAACTCGCCCTCGTACGCCGTGGGTTCGGCAGACCACAGCGCACGCATCAGTGCCATCCGGTCACGGCCGAGCTCCCGGCGCGTCGACCAGTTCACCCCGTGGTCCGCCGCCTCCTCCACGTTCCATCCGAACCCGAGACCCAGCGTGAAGCGGCCGCCCGAGACGTGGTCGAGGGTCGCGATCTGCTTGGCCAGATCGATCGGGTCGTGCTGGGTGACCAGCGTGATCCCGGTGCCCAGTTCCAGCCGTTCGGTCACCGCGGCGGCCTGCGCGAGGGCGACGAACGGGTCCAGGGTGCGGCCGTACTCGGGCGGCAGCTCGCCGCCTCCCGGGTAAAGAGTTTCCCGGCTCACCGGGATGTGTGTGTGCTCCGGAAGGTAGAGCCCGGCGAATCCCCGCTGCTCAAGCTGGTGCGCGAGCCGCACCGGTGTGATCGTTTCGTCGGTGAGGAAGATCGTCGTGGCGATCCGCATACGAAAGACACCTCCGTCGTTGTCTGGTGGCGGCTCAAACGTATGCCGTACCGTGCGCAAAGCCGAGACTTCGGCGACTTCGGGGGAGGTCATTCACCATGGTCCGCAACCGCACCCGCGCCACTCTCACCGCTCTGTTCCTGACGGGCGTGCTCGTAGGCGGCGCACCCGTTGCGGCATCCGCCGCCACGCCCGCTTCCGTGTCCGCCGCCTCCCGTACCGCTTCGGTACAGGCCCCGGGGCATGTGGACGGGGCGGCGTCCGCGCACACCGGTGTGCGCCAGGCCGTGCACATGTACAAGAGCAAGAACAAGACAAAGGGCAAGAGCAGGAGCAAGCGGAAGCACAGCTCCGGCGGGTTCGGCGGCGGGCTGATCGTGGGGATCGTGCTGGCCGTGATCGTGGTCGGCGTCATCGCGTTCGTGCTCATCGCCCGCGCACGGCGCAACTAGCGCCGCTCGCCACCCCGGCCGGGCGGCGAGCGGCGCGGTCCCTCACCCTGCCGAGACGTTGTGCAGGGGCGACTTGGCCGCACTGGAGCGCATGACCATGGGCCCGAAGGCGACGGTGTCGCCCGCGGACGCGGTCTGCGCGGTGGTGGACGTGCCCGGGTAGAACCAGCGCCAGGTGCCCGAAGCGGACGCGGTCACCGTCGTACTGACCTGGCCCGCGCTGTTCGTCTTCACCGTCTTCACCGTCGTGTACGAGGCGGCCCCGGCCTTCCTGAACTGCAGCTTCAGGCTCTGGCCGCCGTAGCCGCGGTACTTCAGCGCCTCCCAGTCGGCGCGGGCCAGCGCTCCGGTGACCTTGACCTGCTTGCTGGTGCCGAACAGGTCGGGCCGCGTCGCGGACACCTTCAGCGTCGCCGCTCGCTTCAACGTGAACGGGGCGAGCGCATCGTAGATCCAGTAGTCCCTGTCGTTGGCGTTGACGATGCCGTAGACGTCCCAGCCACCGGCCCCCTCGTTGGCATTGCGCTCGCTGTACCCGGGAAACCAGGCGGGATCGAAGCGCAGCGTCCCCGTGCAGTCCGAGGTGGTGCTGCTCAGCTTCTTGCAGGTGACCCCGACCGTCTCGGCCGGAGCGCCGTAGGCGGTGTTCGCGCTGTGCGCGTCGAGATCCCCCACCCCCTTGACGCCCGAGTTGTCCTTGATCGTCAGCTTGACCGGGAAGGTCACCGCTCCGCGGATGCCGACGACGACGCTCCTGCCGTTGTTGGCCACCGCCTTGACGACCCTGATGTCGCCCCGCCCCTCTGCGTGCGCCGGTGACGCCCCCAGCACGGCCATGACCACCGAAGCGGCCACCGTGCCCCACAGCACATGTCTTCGCATGTCCCCTCCTCCTCACCGTCCGCACCGGATCCGGCGCGGACGCGTGGGCACAGAGTAGAACCGGCCCCCAGGGGGCTCGTGTGCGGGGACCGGGCCGCTCGGCAGCCCTCAGCCCGGCCAGACGATCGACTGGAGTTCGCTGTACGCGTGCAGCGCGTACGAGCCGACGTCCCGCCCGACCCCGCTCCGCTTGAACCCGCCGAACGGGGCCTCCATGTTGCGGCCGATGGTGTTCACGCCGACCCCGCCCGCGCGCAGCCGGCGGGCGACGCGGAAGGCGCGGGCCACGTCGCCGGACCAGACGTAGTCGATCAGTCCGTAGTCGCTGTCGTTGGCCAGCGCGATGCCCTCCTCCTCGTCGTCGAAGGGGACGACGACCACGACCGGGCCGAAGATCTCCTCCCTTACGACCCGCATGTCGTTGGTGCAGTCGGCCAGCAGTGTCGGCGCGACGTAGAAGCCGCGGCCGGTCGGGTCGGGGCGTTCGCCGCCCGTGACGACGCGGGCCCCTTCCTTGCGGCCCAGTTCCACGTACGACTCGATGCGGTCGCGGTGCGCGGCGGAGATGACCGGGCCGACGACCGTGCCCTTCGCCGTCGGATCGCCCACCGTCAGATACCCGGCGTACGCGGTGAGCTTCTCGATCAGCGCGTCGTGCACGGCCCGTTGGACCAGGACGCGGGTCGGAGCCGTACAGATCTGACCGCTGTAGAACGAGAACGTCGTCCCGATGCCCGCGACCGCCGAGTCGAGGTCGGCGTCGTCGAGGACGACGGCGGCGCCCTTCCCGCCCAGCTCCATCAGCTGCCGTTTCATCGAACGGCCGCAGACCTCCGCGATGCGCTGCCCGACCGCGGTGGAGCCGGTGAAGCTGACCATGTCGACAGCGGGCGAGTCGACGGCGGCCTCGCCCACTCCGGGGGCCGAACCGCTGACGACGTTGACGACCCCGGCCGGTACGCCCGCCTCCGCGAGGGCCTCGGCCATCCGGTAGACGGAGAGCGGGTCCTGCGGAGCCGGTTTCACGACGACCGTGTTGCCCATGGCGAGCGCGGGCGCGATCTTGCCGGCCGGGTTGGCCCAGGGGTTGTTGTACGAGGTGATGCAGGTGACGACGCCGACCGGCTGGCGGACGGCGAGCGCCCCGAAGATCCCGGCCCGGCCCATCGGGCCCGCCTCGTTGATCTGCGGCGCGATGGCCTCCTCGACCGGTTCCAGCGCGCCCTTCGCGTACCGCCGGTAGCGCGCCGCGCCCACGGCGACCTGCATGCCGCGGGCCGTACCGGTGGTGGCGCCGCTCTCCGCCTGCGCGAGGGCGGCGTTGGCGAGGAAGTCGCGCTGCATCAGGTCGGCGGCGCGGTCGAGGATCGCGGCGCGCTCCTCGGGGCGAGTGCGGGACCAGGTGGCGAAGGCGTCGCGGGCCGCGGTAGCAGCCTCGTACACCTGGGCGCGGCTCGCCTCGGGGGCGAGGCCGACGGTCTCCTCGGTGGCCGGGTCGACCACCTCGTAGTGGCCGTCGGCGGGTTCGGTCCACTCGCCGTTGATGAAGAGGCGCTGCGGGGTCGGGGTCATACCGTGCTCACCGTCCGGGTGTCGCGGCCGGAACGGAGCACCGTCCCGGGGACCGCGCCGGTCACCTTGTCGTCGCGCAGGGTCTCCACCCCGTTGACGCGGACCGACACGATGCCGAGGGCCTTGGAGTCGAGCCGGGGGCTGTCGCCGGGCAGGTCGTGGACGAGGGTGGCGGGGCCCGCGTCGATGCGTTCGGGGTCGAAGAGCACGAGGTCGGCGTGGAAGCCCTCCTCGACGCGGCCGCGGTCGCGGAGGCCGAAGAGGCGGGCCGGGTCGTCGGTCAGCATCTTCACGGCCCGTTCCAGCGGCATGAGCCTGCGGCCGCGCAGGCAGTCGCCGAGGAAGCGCGTCGTGTACGGGGCGCCGCACATCCGGTCCAGGTGGGCGCCCGCGTCGGAGCCGCCGAGCATGACGTCCTCGTGCTCCCAGGTGCGCTGCCGCAGCGCCCAGGATTCGGGGTCGTTGTCGGTGGGCATCGGCCACAGCACCGTACGCAGGCCGTCGGCCGCGCAGATCTCGACCAGGCAGTGGAAGGCGTCCTGGCCGCGTTCGGCCGCGATGTCCCTGACGACCCGGCCGCTGAGGCCCTCGTTCGCCTCGCTGTACGTGTCACCGATGACGTACCGGCCGAAGTTCGCGAGGCGGCGGAAGACGCCCGCCTCCTTGCTGTCGGCGCGGCGCAGCATCTCGGCACGGGTGTCCGCGTCCCGGAGCCGCTCGATGCGTTCGGGGACGGGCAGGGCGAGGATGTCGCCCCAGCCGGGGATCAGGTTGAGGGCGCAGAACGTGCCGAGCGACATGTTCATCGGGGTGAGGATCGGCATCGTCAGCGCCACGATGCGGCCGCCCGCGCGACGGGCGCGCTCGCTGGGGATCAGCTGGCGCGGTACGCGTTCGGGGACGGCGGCGTCGATGGTCAGGACGTTCCAGTTGAGCGGGCGCCCGGCGGCGGCCGTCATGTCGACGAACAGCTCGATCTCGTCGTCGGAGAACTGGTCGAGGCAGCCGGCGACGATCGCCTCGATCTGCGTGCCCTCGTGCTCGCCGACGGCCCGGGACAGCGCGAGGAGCTCTTCGGGGAGTGCGTGGCGGGAGGCGACCGGCTGTCCGTTGCCGTCGGAGTGGGTGGAGGACTGGGTGGTGGACAGGCCCCATGCCCCGGCGTCCATCGCGTCGTGGAACAGGGCCAGCATGGCGTCGAGTTGGGCGGGTGTGGGCTGGCCGCCGACCGCGTCGGCGCCCATGACGTGGCGGCGCAGGGCGCAGTGGCCGACCATGAACCCGGCGTTCACGGCGATCCGCCCGTCGAGCGCGTCGAGGTACTCGCGGAAGCTGGACCAGCTCCAGTCGACGCCCTCCTCCAGGGCCTTGAGGGCCATGCCCTCGACCCGCGACATCATGCGCCGGGTGTAGTCGGCGTCCTCGGGCCGGTCCGGGTGGAGCGGGGCGAGGGTGAACCCGCAGTTGCCGCCGGCGACGGTGGTGACGCCGTGGTTCATCGACGGGGTGGCGTACGGGTCCCAGAAGAGCTGGGCGTCGTAGTGGGTGTGCGGGTCGACGAACCCGGGCGCGAGGACGAGACCGGTGGCGTCCTCGGAGGTCACGGCCTCCTCCGCGACGGTCCCGGGCTCCGCGATGACGGCGATGCGGCCGGCCCGGATGCCGAGGTCCGCACGGTAGGAGGGTCCGCCGGTGCCGTCCACGACGGTCGCTCCGCGGATGAGGTGGTCGAGCATGACGGGGTCCCTTTCTCCATGGTCGGTTCTGTTGCGCCGGGGTGCGTACGGCCGCGGTACGCACCCCGGCTCGCGGAGCGGCGGTCCGGGAAGACGCCGCCCGTGTGGCCGGGGGCGCTGCCCCCGGACCCCCGCTCCTCAATCGCCGGAGGGGCCTGATTTCATGCCGCGTCGCGGAACCGGGTCGTCCGGTGGACCGGATCCGTGTCGATCTTCGGGATCACGTGCTCACCGATCAGCTTGATCGAGTTCAGCGTGTCCTCGGGGCTGAGACCGATCGGCAGCCCGAAGCTCAGCTGGTCCGCTCCCGCCTGCTCCCAGCGACGGCACTGCCCCAGCACCTCGTCCGGGTCGCCGCAGATCATCAGCTCCTCGGCGATCAGGAGCTCGATGATCTCCTCGGAGTACTCCGGCAGCAGCTCGGGCCACTCCGGGATGCCCTCCGGCCGCGGGAACGTGTCGTGGTAGCGGAACAGCAGCGACTGGAGGTAGTTCAGCCCGCCGCCCACCGCGATCTCGACGGCCTTCTTGTGGGTCTCGGCGCAGATCGCCGTCGAGGTGACCATCACGTTGTCGTTGACGAAGTCACCGATCGGCTCGGCGTCCTTGACCGCGTTCTTGTAGGACTCGACGACCCACTCCATGTCGGAGACCTTCTGCACGCTGAAGCCCAGCACGCCGAGGCCCTTCTTCCCGGCCATGGCGTACGAGGACGGCGAGCCGGCCGCGTACCACATCGCCGGGTGCGACTTCCCGTACGGCTTGGGCAGGATCTTGCGCGGCGGCAGCGACCAGCTCTTGCCCTGGAAGCCGACGTACTCGTCCTGGAGCCACATCTTGGGGAACTCGGCGATGGTCTCTTCCCAGAGTTCCTTGGTGTGGTTCATGTCGGTGATGCCCGGCATGAAGCCGAGGATCTCGTGGGTGCCCGCCCCGCGGCCGGAGCCGAACTCGAAGCGGCCCTCCGAGAGGTGGTCCATCATGGCGACCTTCTCGGCCACCTTCACCGGGTGGTTGACCGGGGCGAGCGGGTTGAAGATGCCGGATCCGAGGTGGATGCGGTCCGTGGCGTGTGCGAGATAGCCCAGGTACACGTCGTTGGCCGAGAGATGCGAGTACTCCTCCAGGAAGTGGTGCTCGGAGGCCCAGGCGTACTTGAAGCCGGACTTGTCCGCCTGGATGACGTACTCGGTCTCCTCGATCAGCGCCTTGTGCTCTGCCCCGGGGTCGGCCTTGGCCCGCGCGGCGGGCACGTACCCCTGTACAAAGAGCCCGAATTCCAAGGGGGTTCACCGTCCTCAATCGTTTCTGACACACCGTCAGATTCTGATGCGTCCGACTGTTCCACCGACACCCCGACCCGTCAATACCTGATGCCCCGTCAGGATCGATCCCCGGGTCCCGGAACAGTCAGAACAGGCTCACTCCCGCCAGCCACCCGCCGTCGATGACGAACGGCTGACCGGTGATGTACGAGGAGTCGTCCGAGGTCAGGAAGAGCGCGAGCGCCGCCACCTCCTCGGGCCGGCCGATCCGCCCGAGCGGCACCAGCTTCTTGTACAGGGCCCCCACGGCCTCCGCCGTCTCCACCGGGTCGGCGTCCGGGTCCAGCGCCGCCGGATTGGTCATCGGGGTGTCCACGGCGCCGGGGCACATGGCGTTGACCCGGATGCCCTTCGCGGCCAGCTCCACGGCCGCCACCTTGGTCAGCCCCAGCACCGCGTGCTTGGTCGCCGCGTACGCGCCGACGAACGCCATGCCGGTCAGACCGGTGTACGAGGAGGTGTTGACGATGGTCCCGCCACCGGCCGCCTCGATCTCGGGCGCGACGTTCCTGATCCCCAGGAAGGCCCCCACCTGGTTGACCTGCACCACCTGCTGGAACTCCTCCAACGGCGTGGACACCAGCTCGTTGAAGCGCAGGATGCCCGCGTTGTTGACCAGCCCGTCGATCTTCCCGAACGCGTCCTTGGCGGCGACGACGGCGGACTGCCAGTCCTCCTCCCGGCTCACGTCCAGGTGCACGAAGAGCGCGGCATCCTCCCCCAGCTCCTTGGCGAGGGCCTCGCCCTGCTCGTCGAGCACGTCGGCGATCACCACCCGCGCACCCTCGGCGACGAAGAGCCGCGCCTCCTGCTCACCCTGCCCGCGCGCCGCGCCGCTGATCAGTACGGTCCGCCCGTCCAGCTTGCCCATGGCCTGACTCCTACCTGTCGAGGTTGTCGAGGTTTCCGAGGTGCGGTGCGACTTCGGCGGCGAACGCCGCCATCTGATCGGTCAGTTCACTTCTGCTGCGGCTGCGGAAGCGCACCTGGATCTGGTGCACCCCCATCGCGCCGTACTCCCGCAGCGACTCCGCGAGGGCCTCCGGCTTCCCGCTGAGCGTGCGCCGCCCCACGGACCAGCCCGGCTCCCCCACGTACAGCGGCTCGGTGATGGCCCCGACGACGATCGGCCTGTCCACCCCCGCCGCCTCGCGGAGTGCGTGCAGCCGCCCGATCTGCGCGGGCAGCTTCTCCCGGGGGTCCCCCTGCGGCAGCCAGCCGTCCCCCCGCACGGCGGCCCGGCGCACCGCCGCGGGCGACGACCCGCCCACCCAGACCGGCACCCGCTCCTGGGCGGGCCGGGGCAGCTGCCCGAGCCCGCTGAAGGAGAACCGTTCCCCCTCGAACTCCGGGTACTCCTCGGGCCCGAGCGCGGCCTTGAGCGCGTCGATGCTCTCGTCGAGCACCCCGCCCCGCCCGTCGAAGTCCGCCCCGAGCGCCTCGAACTCCTCCCGCACGTGCCCGGCGCCGACCCCTAGGATCAGCCGGCCGCCGCTGAGGTGGTCGAGGGTGGCGTACTGCTTGGCGGTCGCCAGCGGATGCCGCAGCCCGACGACGGCCACATGGCTCATGAGCAGCACGCGCTCGGTGATCCCCGCGAGGAAGGCGAGCGTGGCGACGGGGTCGTACCAGACGGTGCTCATCGCCCCCGCGAGCCTGCGGGGGATGGCGACGTGGTCACAGCTCGCCAGGTAGGTGAACCCGGCCCGGTCGGCGGTGCGGGCGATCTCGGCGAGGTCGGCCGGGGTGGCCCCGGCCTCCCACGGCTCTGCGTAGATGGCGCTCTGCGACTGGATCGGGAGCTGCATCCCGTACGACAGCGGTCCGGCGGGCGATATCGGCACCGAACGGCCTCCTTCCCCTGGAACGGCCTGGCATGACGGCGCCCGAATCTGACGGATCGTCATATTGCGAGCGGGGTCATCGTCGTACGTGACGCTCCATCAGGCAAGGGCTTCCGGAGAGAAGGGGCTCAGGGGATCACCGGAGGACCGCCGACCTCCAGGCCCGCGTTCGACTCGGCCGACGGGAACCCGACCCGGCGGTCAGGCGGGGAGCACCACGGCGAACCACCACAGCGCCAGACCGGACAGGGTGAGGAACAGCACCGTGTTGACCGCCACCGTGAGCCAGAGCCGCAGTTTCCAGGCGGGCCGGATGACCAGGGCCGGCGCGGCAACCACCAGGGTTGTCGCCCCCAGGGTCACCGCCCACTCCCCCGGGCTCGTCCGGGGGAAGTCACCTCCGGAGAGGCTCGCCCCGACCACCCGCCAGCTCACCAGAGTCCCGAAGATCCAGACCACCAAGGCCGTCAGGAACGCCAGCGCCGCGTCTTCCCCCGTTACCTTCATACAGGAAGCGTGCTCTCCCTCACGGCGCCGCGCCTGAGTAGCGGTACTCACTCGCACCGGTCCGCGCCCGGGCGGGCGGCGGAGGACGGGCAGCAGTCACCGCCCCGGCCGCCGCCCCGCCCTACCTCCGGTACAACTCCTCGATCTCCCCCGCGAAGTCCCGCGCGATCGCGTCCCTCTTCAGCTTCAGGGACGGCGTCAGGTGCCCGCCGTCCTCCGTGAAGTCCACCGGCAGGACCGTGAACTTACGGATCGACTCCGCACGCGAGACCAGACGGTTGGCCTCGTCCACCGCGCGCTGGAGCGCCGCGCGCAAGTCCTCGTCGTGGACGAGTTCGCGCATCGGGACGTCCTGCTTCTTCTTCATCTGCCGCCAGTGGGACAGGCCGTCCGGCTCCAGGGTGATCAGGGCGGTGATGAACGAGCGGTTGTCGCCGACCACCATGCACTGGCTGACCAGCGGGTGCGCGCGCAGCCAGTCCTCCAGCGGGGCCGGGGTGACGTTCTTGCCGCCCGACGTGATGATGATGTCCTTCTTGCGGCCGGTGATCGTGAGGTAGCCGTCCTCGTCGAGCGCGCCCAGGTCGCCGGTGGCGAACCAGCCGCCGTCCAGGGCCGGAACGGCCGCGCCGCGTTCGGTGTCCCAGTAGCCCTGGAACACCTGGCCGCCGCTGAGCAGTACCTCGCCGTCCTCCCCGATGCGTACGGCGGTGCCCGGCATCGGCCAGCCCACCGTCCCCAGGCGGGGCTTGAGCGGCGGGGTGACGGTGGCCGCGGCCGTGGTCTCCGTCAGGCCGTAGCCCTCGAAGATCTCGATGCCCGCGCCCGCGTAGAAGGCGGCGAGCCGGCGGCCCAGCGGGGAGCCGCCGCAGATCGCGTAGCGGACATGGCCGCCCAGCGCCGCCCGGATGCGGCGGTAGACCAGCGGGTCGTAGAGCGCGCGGGCCGCCCGCAGGCCGAGGCCGGGGCCGGGGCCCGTGCCGTGTTCGGCTGCCTCGACGGCCTGGCCGTAGCGCTGGGCGATCCGGGCGGCCCGGTCGAAGGACGAGGCGCGGCCCATCTTCTCGGCGGTGGCCCGGCCGGTGTTGTAGACCTTCTCCAGGACGTACGGGATCGCCAGCAGGAACGACGGTTTGAAGCCGGCCAGGTCGGCGAGCAGGTCCTCGGTCCGGATCGACGGGGCGTGACCGAGGCGGACCCGGGCGCGCAGACACCCGATCGCGACCATCCGGCCGAAGACGTGCGACAGCGGCAGGAACAGGAGGGTGGAGGCGGGGTACTTGCTGACGGATTTGAAGACCGGGTGCAGCAGCTCGATGGCGTTGTCGACCTCGGCGAAGAAATTCCCGTGCGTCAGGACACAGCCCTTGGGGCGGCCCGTGGTGCCCGAGGTGTAGATGAGCGTGGCCGGGGTCTCCGGCTCCAGGGTGGCGCGGCGCGCGGCCACGGCGTCGTCGGGGATGTTCTCGCCGAGCTTCTTCAGCCGGCCCAGCGCGCCCGTGTCGAACTGCCAGAGATGCGTGAGGTCGCCGAGCTGTTTGCGTTCCTGGCTGATGATGCGGCCCTGTTCGGCCGTCTCGACGGCGCAGGCGACCGCACCGGAGTCCTGGAGTATCCAACGGGCCTGGAAGGCGGACGAGGTCGGGTAAATGGGGACGGTGACCAGACCGGCGGCCCAGGACGCGAAGTCGAGCAGCGTCCACTCGTACGTCGTACGCGCCATGATCGCGATGCGGTCGCCGCCCCGCAGGCCCTCCGCGATCAGGCCCTTGGCGACGGCGAGGACCTCGGCCGCGAACTCCGTCGCCGTCACGTCCTGCCAGCTGCCGTCCGGCTGCTTACGGCTGAGGACGGCGTCCGAGGGAGCCTCGCGGGCGTTGTCGAACGGGATCTCGGCGAGGGAGCCACGGCGCACCGGCTGGGCGAACGCCGGGACGGACACCTGCTGGACGGTGCCGTCGGCGGCCCTGACCTTCGTCGGCTCGACCAGGACGGGGGTGGACGGGGCGGTGGATGGGGCGGATCGCGTGGACACGTGAGGCTCCTCGGCATCGGGGTCGGGCGGTTCACCTGGTCCGTCCGGCGGCGGGCCCTGATGCCCGCGCCGGACCGTGCTCAACTTCTCTACCGGTCAGACGCGTTCGAGGATCGCCGTGACCCCCTGGCCGCCCGCCGCACAGACCGAGATCAGCCCGCGGCCCGGGGCATCGCGCTCCGCGAGGAGCTTGGCCAGGGTGGCGACGATCCGCGCGCCCGTCGCGGCGAACGGGTGCCCGGTGGCGAGGGAGGACCCGGCCACATTGAGCTTCTCCCGGTCGACGGGCGCCAGCCCCTGCTTCTCCCAGGCGGCCAGCGTGGCCAGCACCTGGGAGGCGAAGGCCTCGTGGACCTCGAAGAGGTCGAAGTCCCGGACGCCGAGCCCGGCCCGCTCCAGCATCCGCGGCACGGCGTACGCGGGCGCCATCAGCAGCCCGTCCTCGCCGCCCACGTAGTCGACCGCGGCCGTCTCGTACAGCGAGAGGTACGCCTGCGGCTCCAGACCGTGGCGCTCGGCCCACTCCTCGCTCGCCAGGAGTACGGTCGCGGCGCCGTCCGTGAGCGGCGTCGAGTTGCCCGCGGTCATCGTCGCGTCCGGGTGGTCCGCGCCGAACACCGGCTTCAGCGTGGCGAGTTTCTCCACGGTGGAGCCCGGGCGCAGGTTCTGGTCGCGTTCCAGGCCCAGGTACGGGACGACGAGGTCGTCCAGGAAACCCCGGTCGTACGCGGCGGCGAGCCGCTGGTGGCTGGTGGCGGCGAGCAGGTCCTGCTCCGCGCGGCCGATGTCCCACTGCCGGGCGGTGACCGCCGCGTGGTCGCCCATCGAGAGGCCGGTGCGGGGTTCGGCGTTGCGCGGGATGTCCGGGACGAGGTGCCGGGGACGTACGCCCGCAAGGGCCTTGGCCTTCCCGCCCGTCGACTTCGCACGCCGGGCGGACAGCAGCAGCCTGCGCAGCTCGTCGTTGACGCCGAGCGGCGCGTCGCTCGTGGTGTCCGCGCCGCCCGCGATCGCGGAGTCGATCGCGCCGAGCATGATCTTGTTGGCGGCGGCGATCACGGCCTGGAGGCCGGTGCCGCACGCCTGCTGGACGTCGTACGCGGGGGTGCGCGGGTCGAGCCGTGAGCCGAGCACGGTCTCCCGGGCCAGGTTGAAGTCCCGGCTGTGCTTGAGGACCGCGCCCGCGGCGAACTCGCCGACCCGCTGTCCCTGGAGCCCGAAGCGCTCGACCAGACCGTCCAGCGCGGCGGTGAGCATCTGCTGGTTGGAGGCCTGCGCGTACGGCCCGTCGGAGCGTGCGAAGGGGATACGGCTGCCACCGATGACCGCGACCCTGCGGGGCTGCGGGAGTGCGAGGGGGATCAACTCGACCAACTCATCTCGACCAACTCCTGACTCTTGAGTAACCTTACTCCAGAGTAAATCTACGACCGAGCAGGGAGTCTGGACAATGGCCGACCGCTATCTGCACCTCACCAGCACGACAACCGGCCGATTCCTGACCCGGAGACTCGGCCTGCCCCAGCCCGCACGGCTGCGCCGCTGGACCCTGGAGACGCCGACACTGCCCGGCCCGGTCCTCCACCTCACCGCCGGGGACTCCGCCGTCACGGACGCACTCGGCACCGTCCTCGCCGCCTGCGGTCCCGAGATCGTGGCCCACGCCGAACGGCCCGCCGGAATCGTCCTGGACGCGACCGCCGTCGACACCGCCGCCGGCCTCGCAGCCGTGCACGCCGCACTCCACCCGGTCGTCCGCTCGCTCGCACCCGGCGGCCGCATCGTCGTCCTCGGGGTGCGCCCGTCCCCGGACGACCACCACCAGGCCGCCGCCCAGCAGGCCCTCGAAGGGTTCGTGCGCTCCCTGGGCAAGGAGATAGGCAAGGGCGCCACGGTGCAACTGGTGCGCATCGCCCCCGGCTCGGTCGCCGGTGCCGGGTCCACCCTGCGCTTCCTGCTCTCACCCCGGTCCGCGTACATCAGCGGCCAGGTCATCGAGGTGACCGACGCCGCTCCCGACCCCGTCGCCGACTGGGCGGCCCCCCTCACCGGCCGCACCGCACTGGTCACCGGCGCCGCCCGCGGCATCGGCGCCTCGGTCGCCTCCGTCCTCGCCCGGGACGGCGCCCACGTCATCTGCCTGGACATCCCGCAGGCCCGGGAAGACCTCGTCCGCACCGCCGACCGGCTCGGCGCCACCGCCCTGCCGCTGGACATCACCGCCGCCGACGCGGCCGAACGGATCGCCGCCGCGGCCCCGGACGGCCTCGACATCCTCGTCCACAACGCCGGCATCACCCGCGACCGCCGCCTCGCCAACATGCCCGCCGACCGCTGGGCCCCGGTCATCGACGTCAACCTCGACAGCGTCCTGCGCACCACCGACGCGCTGCTCAAGGCCGGAACCGTCAACCGCGGCGGCCGGATCGTCGCCACGGCCTCCATCGCGGGCATCGCCGGCAACAACGGCCAGACGAACTACGCGGCCAGCAAGGCCGGCATCATCGGCCTCGTCCGCTCACTCGCCCCGCGCGCCGCCGCCGACCACGGCGTCACGGTCAACGCGGTGGCCCCCGGCTTCATCGAGACGAAGATGACCGCGGCCGTCCCGCTCTTCATCCGCGAGGCGGGCCGCCGCATGAACTCCCTCTCTCAGGGCGGCCTCCCGGTCGACGTCGCCGAGACGACAGCGTGGTTCGCCCAGCCCGCGTCGAGTGCCGTCAACGGCCAGATCGTCCGGGTCTGCGGCCAGAGCCTGCTGGGAGCGTGACCCGGATGCCGAGCCTGCTGCTGTCCCTGGCGCGCGGCGCCGTCACCTCCCCGTTCAAGCGCGCGGGCAGGCCGGACGCCACCCTGCCGCCCGACCGCCACCACCGGCCGGCCGCACCGATCGCCCCCGGGCCCCTGGCCGCGTACCGCAGGATCTGCGCCTTCCCGGAGACCGGCCCCCTCCCGGCCACCTACCCGCACGTCCTGGCCTTCCCGCTCGCCATGCGGCTGATGACCGGGCGGCGCTTCCCCCTGCCGGTCACCGGACTCGTCCACACCTGGATCGAGATCACCGCCCACCGGGTGCTGCACCCCACCGACCTTCTTGAACTCACGGTGTACGCAGAGCGGTTGACGCCGCACCGGCGCGGCACCGAGGTCACCGTGGTCACGGAGGCGAGGCTGGCGGACGAGCTGGTGTGGGAGTCCCGCAGCGGCTACCTGTCCCGCCATGCGACACGTACCGAGACCACTTCCGCACCCGCGCCCGAACCGGCACTCCCCGCCGTCACCGACTGGCGGCTGCCCGCCGGCCTCGGACGGCGCTACGGGGCCGCCTCCGGCGACCGCAACCCGATCCACCTGTACCCGCTGACCGCCCGGCTGTTCGGCTTCCCCCGCGCCATCGCCCACGGCATGTGGACCGTCGCCCGCTGCCTCGCCGAAGCCCCGCAGCCGCACGGGGCCCACTCGGTACGCGCCGACTTCAGGGCCCCCGTCCTGCTGCCCGGCACCGTCACCTACGCCTCGGACGGCACCGCCTTCCAGCTGCGCGGCGACGGCGGGCGCGTCCACCTCACCGGGACGACGGCGAGGACTGTCCCGGAGGCTGCCAGGGACGGCCGTTCATGAGGTTCTCCAGGCCGGCCCAGGAGAAGTTCATCAAGGTGGCCGCCGCCTCCTTGGCCGAGACACCCGGAGTCTCGTTCGCCCATCCGGCGAGCGCCTCCGCGGCGCCCACCAACGCCTGCGCCAGCCCCGTCACATCGCGGTCGGGGAGCGCCGGATCATGGTGCGCCTCGCGCGCCGCGGCGCCGATGAGACCCGTCACGAACGCAACGATCTCCTCACGCATCACGTTCACCTCACCGGCGAACGGCTCCCCGTGCGTCCGCGCCTGCCGGTAGAGCACCGCCCAGCCGTCCGGGTTCTCCGCGGTGTGCGTGAAGAACGCCCGCAGCCCCTCCCAGAGTTGCCGGTCCGCCGGAAGCCCCGGCTGAACACCCGCCTGCACGGCTGCGACCAGCGCTTTCGCCTCACGCCCGATACAGGCGGAGAAGAGTTCGTCCTTGGAATTCAGATAGAGATAGACCAACGGCTTGGACACGCCGGCCAGCTCCGCGATCTCGTCCATCGAGGCCGCACGGAATCCACGCTGCCCGAAGATCTGCACCGCGGCGTCCATCATCTGCTGCTCACGCACCGCGCGCGGCATCCGTTTGCTCTTCACAGCACCCACGTCGACTTCCTCCCACCCCCGATGCGCTACTCCTCGGTAAGCGTACGGCGCGGGGCGCCTCGCCGTCGTACGGAGCGGGGTTCACCCGGCCCGGGCGGCCGGAAGTCGTACCCCACGACGCACGGAAGCGCCCCCGGCCCACAGCGGACGAGCCGAGACCGGTTGCAGGCGTCACGGTCGAGGACCTTCTCGCGAGCCGAGACGAGCACCGGCACAACAGCTTGACCGGCACCATTCGTAACTGTTTGACATGTATGCATGTTGTACAGCGCGGTATGACAGTCGGAGGGTTCCATGTCCAAGCCGCAACGTGTGGCCATCTATGTCCGGATCAGCAAGGACCGCAAGGGTCAGGAACTCGGCATCAACCGCCAGGAGAACGCGTGCCGGGAGTTGTGCGCCCGCCTCGGGTGGACCCTCTACAAGGTTTACTCCGAGAACGACACATCCGCCTCCACCACCAGCAAGCGCAAGCGCCCCGCGTACACGGAGATGCTGCGCGACGCCCGTGACGGGCTGGTGGACGCGATCGTCGTCTACTCCATCGACCGCCTGACTCGTCGCATCTCCGAATTGACCAGTTTCCTCGAAGATCAGAAGGAGCACGGCTTCGCCTTCGCCACGACCGAGGGCGAAGACACCGATACGGCCAACGGGCGCATGATTCTGACGATCAAGGGTGCCGTCGCTCAGCAGGAGACAGAACGCATGTCGGAGCGCATTAACGGCTCATTGCTTCAGCGGCGCGAAAAGGGCAAGCCACACGCAGGCGGTCCCCGCGTCTTCGGGTTCGTCCCGGACTCGGGCTTTCAGCAGGTCGTTCCCGAGGAGGCGGAGTTGATCGTGCGAGGGTACGACATGCTCATGAGCGTCCCGGCAAAGACGCCCGGAGACGTGGCGCGTCTCTGGAACGAGGCGGGCGCCCGATCTCCCGGCGGAACCGCCTGGTCGATCCAGAAGGTCAAGCGGGTGTACCGGTCCGAACGGATCGGCGGGATCATCACGTACAAGGGGCAGGACATCGGAGACAGCATCTATCCCCACCCGCTCACCCGCACACAGTGGGACAACGTCCAAACGGTTCTGAACGGTCGGGCAACTCCCGCCGCGCAGGGGTCCGGCAAGCGCAAGCACCTGTACTCGGGCTTCCTCAAGTGCGGACACTGCCAGTCGATCATGCGTGTTCAGTGGGCGACGATCCAGGGCCGGACGTTCCGACGGACGCTCTGCCACTCGGGCCAGGTGGGCCACAACGGTGAACTGGGCTGCGGGAAGGTGAGCCGGTCGTACGCCTGGATCGAGGAGCAGTTGAACGAGGTGGTCGAAGCAGCCTTGGCATCGCGGCGGCCGCAGCCGCAGGAGGTACCTGCCATGGACTTGTCCGGGCCGATTGCAGTGCAGGAGGAGCGGATCAGGAACCTGCGCCAGCGGTGGAAGGACGACAACATGACAGACGAGGACTACTTCGACTCGCTCGGCCACATTCGCGGCGAATTGCAGGCCCTACGCACCCGCGAGGCGGCAACGGTCGTCAGGCAGTCGCGCCGCGTGGTTGACGCATTGGCTGTGTGGAACGACTCGGCCGAGAACCTTGACCGACGACGGGCGATCGTTGCGCAGGTGATCGAGACGGTCGAAGTCTTCAGCATCGGCCGCGGACGCCGAAGGCCACCCGAACTGGATTCGATCAAGGTGACCCCCGTCGGGGATTCCGATGAGGAGGCAGAGTAGTTTCCGTGGCCCGATCCACGCAGGGCCCTCGCTGCGGACGAGGCACGCCACGAAGGGCACAGGCCCAGAACCTCGATCATTGGACACACTCTGCGATCGACGAGACACGAAGAATCCCCCCACCAGCGCGGCAGAGGGATTCTTCAGCGTTGAAACGAGGTGTTCCGCGCCGACGTTACGCGGCGACCGCAACCTTTTCGCGCGGCTCGGACGGCTCCTCGACCGGGGAGGCCGAGGCCGAGTTGAGCTTGTCGCGGTCGAGGATGCCCTCTCGTGCTGCCACGATCAACGGTGATACGACCTGGCCGGCCACGTTCGTGGCGGTCCGCATCATGTCCAGGATCGGGTCGATGGCCATCAGCAGACCGACACCCTCCAGCGGGAGGCCCAGCGTCGACAGGGTGAGGGTCAGCATGACCGTGGCGCCGGTCAGACCGGCGGTGGCCGCCGAGCCGATCACCGAGACGAACGCGATGAGGATGTAGTCACCGACACCCAGCTGCACGTCGAAGATCTGCGCGATGAAGATCGCGGCGAGCGCCGGGTAGATCGCGGCGCAGCCGTCCATCTTGGTCGTCGCGCCGAACGGGACCGCGAAGGAGGCGTACTCCTTCGGGACGCCGAGGCGCTCGGTGACCTTCTGGGTGACCGGCATCGTGCCGACGGAGGAGCGGGAGACGAAGGCGAGCTGGATCGCGGGCCAGGCGCCCTTGAAGAACTGGAGCGGGCTGACCTTGGCGACGGTGGCGAGCAGCAGCGGGTAGACGCCGAACATCACCAGGGCGCAGCCGATGTAGACGTCGGCGGTGAACGTGGCGTACTTGCCGATCAGGTCCCAGCCGTAGTCGGCGATGGCGTAGCCGATGAGGCCGACGGTGCCGAGGGGGGCGAGGCGGATGACCCACCACAGCGCCTTCTGGAGGAGCTCCAGGACGGCTTCGCTGAGGGTGAGGATCGGCTGGGCCTTCTCGCCGAGCTGGAGGGCGGCGATGCCGGCGACGGCGGCCATGAAGACGATCTGGAGGACGTTCAGCTCGGTGAACGGCGTGATCACGTTGTCCGGGATGATGCCGGTCAGGAAGTCGAGCCAGGAGCCTGCGTGCTCCGGGAGCTTGCCGTCCTTGGGCGTGAGGCCGGTGCCGGAGCCCGGGTTGGTGATCAGGCCGATCGCGAGGCCGATGGCGACCGCGATGAGCGAGGTGATCATGAACCAGAGCAGGGTGCGGGTGGCCAGCCTGGCGGCGTTGTTGACCTTCCGCAGGTTGGTGATCGACACCAGGATCGCGAAGAAGACGAGGGGCGCGACGGCCAGCTTCAGCAGCTGGACGAAGATGTGGCCGACCTTGTCGAGCGTGGTGTAGAGCCAGTCGATGTCCTGGCTGCGGGCGAGCCAGCCGAGCAGGACGCCGAGCACGAGGCCGGCGACGATCTGGGCCCAGAAGGGGATCCTGGGTATGCGGAAACCGGAGCCGGAGGGCTCATCGGTGGTGGTGGACGCGGGGTTCGCGGACACGGACACACTCCAGATGTGACGCATCGGGACGCACGGGGACGGTGTGCGGAGGGGACGGGGGTGCGGCGCCCGCGTCAGGGGCGGCGCCGCTGCATGATGCCGGTATCAGACGTTGCGGCAACAGACCGCGGACATACAGCGGCAGAGATCGACATGCAGGCGCTCCACGAGCGGGATGCTCGTGGCAGGTCGGAGGCGCACAGCTGTCTTCATGTCGAACACGTTAACACTTGAACTTTGAGAACCTCAAAGGTCTTCTTTGGGCCCGAAGGGTGGGCCACGACCCGCTTCCCGGTCCCGGGGAACGCGAAAACCCCAGTACAGGAGCGCTCGCTCCGGTGCTGGGGTTTCGAGAAGAAAGGCGAGGGGTGTGAGGAAGCTTACAAAGTCCTTACGTCGCCCTCACTCGCTCATCACTGGGTGACGCTGTCCTCGCGGGTGCGGTTCGCCTCAAGACGCGCCTTGGCGCGGTCGACCGAGGACACGATCTGCTCGGACATCTCGTCACGCTGCTTGCGCAGGAGTACGTAGCTGAGCGGCGCGGAGAGCACCAGCGCGAGCAGGACGACCCAGACGATGTTGGATCCCCCGGCGCCGGAGGGGATGAGCCCGAAGTTGACGGCGATGGCGGCGACGACGAGGCAGCCGACGAAGATGCTCAGACGCATCGCGGTGTACCGGACGGTTGCGCTCGGCTTGGCAGCGGACACAGCTGGCCTTCTCTCTACGTACGACAGTCCTGCCCGACCAGTGAAGCATGCCCCACAATCGATCAGTTCGGAGGGCTGCGGCTACCACCGCGCCGGGGCGCGCTCAGCCGAGCGGCAGGAGCATGATGACGTCGTCGCGGTCGTCGCCTTCGGCCACCCGGATCGCCCCCGGCACCCGCCCGACCTCCTTGTATCCGCAGGCGCTGTAGAAGCGGTCGGCGCCCGTGCCGCCGCGGCAGGTGAGGCGGATCGCCTCGATGCCGTCGATGGAGCGGGCGGCGTCGGCGGCCGCCGCCATCAGGTCGCGGCCGTAGCCGCGGCCCTGGTGGCGGGGGTGGACCATGACGGTGTAGATCCAGAGCCAGTGCGCCATCAGGCGGTGCGTGTTGTGGGTGAGGAAGGCCGTGGCGGCGATGGCGCCCTCCTCGTCGTAGCCGACGAGGATCCGGGTGCGGCCCTCGGCCATGGACACGAGGTGCTTGACCAGTGCGGGCCGTACGTCCTCGGCCGTCACGGGCGGCACGAAGCCCACCGCGCCGCCCGCGTTGGACACATCGGACCAGAGCTCGGCTATGCCGTCCCGGACCGACCGGTCGAACTTCGGATCCAGCTCAAATGTAAGCGCCATGAGTGCAGATTAACCATTACCCGCCGCCTGCTCAACCACCGTCCGGAACGCGAGAAAGCTCCGGCCGGGGACGGCGGCCGGAGCTTTCGTTCAGCGCTGCGCGCGCGACGGGGCGCGCGCCGGTTCAGACCCGCATCGGCTGCGGCGACTCGCGCCGGTCCGCGTCCGGGCCCGGGTACTCGCGGATGATCTCGTACCGGGTGTTGCGCTCCACGGGCCGGAAGCCGGCGTCGCGGATCAGGTCCAGCAGATCCTCACGGCCCAGCTTGTTCGGCGTGCCGTAGTTGTCCGCGTCGTGCGTGATCTTGTACTCGACGACCGAGCCGTCCATGTCGTCGGCACCGTGCTGGAGGGCGAGCTGGGCGGTCTGCACGCCGTGCATCACCCAGAAGACCTTGACGTGCGGAACGTTGTCGAAGAGCAGCCGGGAGACCGCGAAGGTCTTCAGTGCCTCGGCGCCGGTCGCCATCGTCGTCCGCGCCTGGAGCTTGTTGCGGACCTTGCCGTCCTTCATGTCCACGAAGTCGTGCTGGTAGCGGAGCGGAATGAAGACCTGGAAGCCGCCGGTCTCGTCCTGGAGCTCACGCAGCCGCAGCACGTGGTCGACGCGGTGACGGGGCTCCTCGATGTGCCCGTACAGCATCGTCGCCGGGGTCTTGAGACCCTTCTCGTGCGCGAGCCGGTGGATGCGCGACCAGTCCTCCCAGTGGGTGGCGTGGTCGACGATGTGCTGGCGGACCTCCCAGTCGAAGATCTCCGCGCCGCCACCGGTCAGCGACTCCAGACCGGCCTCGATGAGCTCGTCGAGGATCTCGGAGGCGGAGAGCCCGGAGATGGTCTCGAAGTGGTGGATCTCGGTGGCGGTGAACGCCTTGAGGGAGACCTCCGGCAGCGCTTCCTTCAGCGCGCTCAGCGAACGCGGGTAGTAGCGCCACGGCAGGGTGGGGTGCAGCCCGTTGACGATGTGCAGCTCGGTGAGGCTCTCGCCCTCCATCGCCTTCGCGAGGCGGACGGCCTCCTCGATGCGCATCGTGTACGCGTCCTTCTCCCCCGGCTTGCGCTGGAAGGAGCAGTACGCGCACGAGGCGGTGCACACGTTGGTCATGTTGAGGTGGCGGTTGACGTTGAAGTGGACGACGTCGCCGTTCTTGCGCGTACGCACCTCGTGGGCCAGTCCGCCCAGCCAGGCCAGGTCGTCGGACTCGTAGAGCGCGATCCCGTCCTCGCGGGACAGCCGTTCGCCGTCCCGGACCTTCTGCTCCAGCTCGCGCTTGAGTCCCGCGTCCACTAGGGCACCTCCCATTTCTCTCCGTAACCGACTCAGATCACCGTACGCCTAGGGTCTCTCGTTCGGATCAGGGCGGGTCAGGGAGCGGGGTGTGGTGCGTGCAGCTGCAAGGCGGAGGACTGAGGCATGGCGGAGCCATGGTGATGGACGACAACGCCGCAGATGCGCGTGCCGGACCCCGCGAGCCCGGCCTGATCCGAACGAGAGGCCCTAGCCTTCCTCGGGAAGGTCTCCGACCCGGTTCTCCCACTTGGTGGAGAGCACGATCGTCGTACGCGTCCGCGAGACACCCTTGGTACCGCTGAGCCGGCGGATGGTCTTCTCCAGGCCGTCCACGTCTCCGACCCGGACCTTGAGCATGTAGGAGTCGTCGCCCGCGATGAACCAGGCGTCCTCGATCTCGGCGAGGTCCTTCAGCCGGTGGGCCACGTCCTCGTGGTCGGCGGCGTCCGAGAGCGAGATGCCGATCAGGGCCGTGACCCCCAGGCCGAGCGAGGCCGCGTCGACGGTGGCGCGGTAACCGGTGATGACACCGGCGGTTTCCAGCCGGTTGATGCGGTCGGTGACGCTGGGCCCGGAGAGCCCGACGAGCCGTCCCAGCTCGGCGTACGAGGCCCTGCCGTTCTCCCTGAGGGCCTGAATGAGCTGCCTGTCCACCGCGTCCATGTGACTGAAACCTTCCATTGTTCAGCAGTTTCGCGAGTCTACGTGTAGAATCTAAGGCATGCAGGCTTCAGGGCCTGCAAATCTTTCCGAACTTCCAAAAAATGCTTTCGAATCTTCAGGAGTGGATACACCGTGTACACGATCGAGATGGCCTACGCCCGGATGCGCGAGCTGCAGGACCTGGCCAACCGCTCGCGTGCCCACCAGCCCACCACGGCCCACCGGGCCGGCCGGACGCGCAAGCTGCGCGCCCCCAAGAAGCGCTGACCCCACCCGGGTCAGCCACGAGAGCCACCCAGCTCTCCCTCCCAGCGGCGGTACAGCTGGTGCGGCACCCCTGCCGCGTCCAGCACCCGCCCCGCGACGAAATCCACCAGATCCTGGATGTGCGTCGCCCCCGCGTAGAACGCCGGAGAGGCGGGCAGCACGACCGCGCCCGCCTCGTCCAGGGCCACCATGTGCCGCAGCGTCTGGCCGTTCAGCGGCGTCTCGCGCACCGCGACGACCAGCTTCCGCCGCTCCTTGAGCGTCACGCTCGCGGCCCGCTGCAGCAGGTCCTTCGAGAGCCCGAGCGCCACCCCGGCCACGCAGGCCGTCGACGCGGGCACGATCAGCATCCCCTTCGCCGGGTACGACCCCGAGGACGGCCCCGCGGCCAGATCGCCGGCCGCCCAGTGCCGTACGCCGGACACGTCCACGTCGAAGGTGTGCGGCTTCCCGTCCGCCCCCCGCGCCAGCCAGCCGGCCAGGTCCTCCCGCCAGTGCGCGTCGCGGAACGCGATCCCGGTCTCGTCCAGCAGCGTGAGGCGCGAGGCCCGGCTCACCACCAGATCGACGCTCTCCCCCGCGGCCAGCAGGCCGCGCAGCACGGAGGCGGCGAATGGGGTGCCCGAAGCGCCTGAAACCCCGACAATCCAAGGCTTTCGCTGCTGCTGACTCACTGAAGTCCTGGAATCCACACCCCCGAGCCTATCCGGCACCCCGGTCCGGCGATGTGTCAGGAGTTCGAGGCCCTGACGGGTACTACACCGTTAGGCCGCGCACCAGCAGGTCCAGCAGCGCGCACGCGAAGAGTGCGATCCCGATGAAGCCGTTGACCTGGAAGAACGCCCGGTTCAGCCGGGAGAGGTCGTGCGGCCGCACCACCCGGTGCTCGTACACGAAGGCCACGGCGACGATCACCATGCCCACCCAGTAGAAGAGCCCGGCCTCCGTGGCCAGTCCGAACCAGGCCAGCAGGCCCGTCGTCACCACGTGACAGACGCGCGCGCCCCACAGCGCCGCCGGGACACCGAAGCGCGCCGGGACGGACAGCACCCCGTGGGCGCGGTCGGCCTGGACGTCCTGGCAGGCGAAGATCAGGTCGAAGCCGCCGATCCAGACACCGACGGCGAGGCCCAGGATCACCGCGTCCCACGACCAGCTGCCCGCCACCGCAAGCCAGGCGCCGACGGGCCCGATGGCCTGGGCGAGGCCCAGGATCGCGTGCGGGTAGTTCGTGAACCGCTTGCCGTACGGGTAGACGACCATCGGGATCACGGCGACCGGCGCCAGCACCAGACAGAGCGGGTTCAGCAGGGCCGCCGCCCCGAGGAACACGACGACGGCGACGAGCGCGCCGGTCCACGCCGACTTCACCGACACCGCGCCGGTCACCAGCTCACGCCCGGCGGTGCGCGGGTTACGGGCGTCGATCTCGCGGTCGATGATCCGGTTCGCGGCCATGGCGAACGTGCGCAGTCCGACCATCGCGACGGTGACGAGCAGCAGCGTCACCCACTGGACCGACCCGTCATCCAGGAACATCGCGGTCAGCGCGGCGATGTAGGCGAAGGGCAGCGCGAAGACCGAGTGCTCGATCATCACGAGCCGCAGGAACGCGCGGGACTTCCCGCGGGGTTGCGGCACAGCGGCGGCCGAGGCGCTCACAGGCCGTATCCCTTCCGGCGGCGATCGGCCGGCTCACCTCCGCAGCGGCGGAGAATCCCCGCCACCGCTGTGTCTTCTTCCAGCATCAGCCTGGCCGTCACAGTCCGTATTCCTTCCAGCGCCGCGTCACCCGATCGGCTGTCTCCGGGTCGGACTCGACCATGTCCGGCCAGCCCCCGTCCCGGGTGTAGCCCTCCTCGGGCCACTTCTTCGTCGCGTCGATGCCCGCTTTGCCGCCCCAGAACTGCTGGTACGAGGCGTGGTCGAGGTGATCGACCGGTCCCTCGGCGACGGTGAGGTCACGTGCGTAGTCGGTGTTGCCCAGCGCCCGCCAGGACACCTCGTGCAGATCGTGGACGTCGCAGTCGGAGTCCACGACGACGATCAGCTTCGTCAGCGACATCATGTGCGCACCCCAGATCGCGCTCATCACCTTCTGGGCGTGCTTGGGGTACTTCTTGTCGATCGAGACGATCGCACAGTTGTGGAAACCACCGGACTCGGGCAGGTGGTAGTCCACGATGTCCGGCACGATGATCTTGAGCAGCGGCAGGAAGAACCGCTCGGTGGCCCGCCCCAGCGGACCGTCCTCGGTCGGCGGCCGGCCGACGACGATGGACTGGAGCAGCGGCCGCTTGCGCATGGTGACGCAGTCGATGGTCAGTGCGGGGAACGGTTCCTGCGGCGTGTAGAAGCCGGTGTGGTCGCCGAACGGCCCCTCGGGGAGCATCTGGCCGGGCTCCAGCCAGCCTTCGATGACGACCTCGGCGTTGGCCGGGACCTGGAGCGGCACGGTCTTGCAGTCGACCATCTCGATGCGCTTGCCCTGGATGAACCCGGCGAAGAGGTACTCGTCGATGTCCCCGGGCAGCGGGGCGGTGGAGGCGTACGTGACCGCGGGCGGTGCGCCGAAGGCGATGGCGACCGGCAGCCGCTCGCCGCGCTTGGCGGCGACCTGGTAGTGGTTGCGGCTGTCCTTGTGGATCTGCCAGTGCATGCCGATGGTGCGGCGGTCGTGGCGCTGGAGGCGGTAGAGCCCCAGGTTCCGGACGCCGGTCTCGGGGTGCTTGGTGTGGGTGAGCCCCAGGTTGAAGAAGGAGCCGCCGTCCTTGGGCCAGGTGAACAGCGCGGGCAGCCGGTCCAGGTCCACGTCGTCGCCCGTGAGGACGACCTCCTGGACGGGGGCGTTCTCGGACTTCACCTTCTTCGGCGGTACGTGCACCATCGTGCCGAGCTTGCCGAAGGCCTCCCGGACGCCGACGAAGCCGTGCGGCAGTTCGGGCTTGAGCAGTCCGCCGATCTTGTCGCTGATGTCGGCGTAGGACTTCAGCCCGAGGGCCTTGAGGAGGCGCTTGTCGGTGCCGAAGACGTTCATGGCCAGGGGCATGGATGAGCCCTTGACGTTCTCGAAGAGCAGCGCGGGCCCGCCGGCCTTGTTCACCCGGTCGACGATCTCACCGACCTCCAGGTAGGGGTCGACCTCGGCCTTGATGCGCTTGAGCTCGCCCTCGCGCTCCAGGGCCCGGAGGAGGGAACGAAGATCGTCGTAAGCCATGCCGTCCAGTCTGACATCCCGCCTGCCGTCGGCTGCCGGGGCTCCCCCGCGTCGGCGCCACCTCTCCGCGGTGTCCTGCGGAGAGGTGGCGCCGGCTGCGGGGCCGGGCAGGTGCGACGGACGTCAGCAGGCGCCGAGGTCCTTCCAGACGCCCCAGTCGCCGGTGGTGCCGGGCCGCTCGCCCTGCGTCCACCACTTGGCCTGCCAGGTGTGGTCGTTCAGGGAGGTGGTGTCCCCGGCGTTGTAGACGCGTCCGGCGTCCCAGGCCGATGCCGCGCAGTCGCCCGGGTCCGGATCGCCGGGGTCGCCCGGGTCGGTGCCGCCGCCACCGATGTTCACGTCGATGCAGGCGTAGAAGGCGTTTGACGTGTCGGCGACGTTCCAGACCGCGAGGACCTTCTGCTTGCCCGAGATGGACCCGAAGTTCACGTTGTGGGTCACTGTGGCGCCGGGCTGGGCACCGCCGTCGTTGAACTCGGCCACCTTCGTGCCGCCGACGTAGTACTGCCAGGTGCTCGTGGCGTGCCGGGCGGTCAGCGTCCAGGAGAAGTTGGCCGAACCGGCGACCGGGGTGACCTTCCAGCCCTTGCTGTCGTCGTCGAGCTCGGCGAACTGGGAATTTCCGCCGCTGCAGCTCCGCAGGCCCTTCGGGCCCTCGACGCTCTGCGGTTCGTACTTGATCTGACCACAGGGGACGGTGCCCGCGGCGCACTGGGCCTGGCGGCTCGGAGGTGAGGAGATGTAGCCGTGCGCACTCGCTGTGGTGGCGGGCAGGGCCACCGCGATGAGGGGGGCGACCGCCGCACCGATCACGAGAGCCAGTTTTCGCTTGGCGTTCATGCCAACTCCTTCGCTGAAGGGGCTGCCGAAGGCAACGGCAGCATCAGGACGCGCCCGCACCGGCGTGGTCCCGTGGCGTGATGCGTACCGGGCACGGTGAACACACGGGTGCGGCCGGTGGCGAGGGGGGCGCCGCCCCGCAGACCCTTCGCGCGCCGCCGGCCACGCACTGTCGACCGGGGCTCACCTTTAGGTCTAGACCATACTCGGGACGGGGTCTCCGTCAAGAGAACGCACCACCCGGAATCACTCCGTCGCACTCGCGGCGATCCGCCAACAACGCCCTTGCTTCATGCGGGAGTTGACGGCCACCTGTGCAGTCGGGCCGCGCGGGAGGCGCGATGAGTCCCTTCGGGGAGAAGAGCGGGGAATGGGCCGTGCCCCGGACAGCCGCCGCACGGTCACGGCCGGACAGACCTGTCCCCGGACAGCCGCCGCACGGTCACGGCCGGACAGACCTGTCCCCGGACCCGCTCCCCCGAGGACGTAACGGACACCCGCTACTCTGGGCGCGTCACCGGGGCGGGGCGTCGCCCCGCCAACTCTCCTCGGGGGGACCTCTCCACCATGCTCCGGGCCCTGATCTATCTCCTGCCTCTGGCGCTGACGATCTACGCGTTCATCGACTGCCTGAACACCCCGGAGGACGAGGCCAAGCACCTGCCGAAGGTCGCCTGGGTCTTCATCATCCTGCTGTTCTGGATCGTCGGCCCGATCGTGTGGCTGGCCGCGGGCAAGCTGCGCCAGGTGCCCGACGGGGGCCGTACGCCGTCCGAATGGCACCGCAACCACCGTCAGCAGTGGGTGGCCCCCGACGACAACCCCGACTTCCTGAAGTCGCTCAAGGACGAGAACGAGAAGGACGAGGCCGTCCTCAAGGACTGGGAGGCGGACCTGCGCCGCCGCGAGGACGAGCTCAAGCGGCGGGAGAGCGGGCCGGAGTCGACCCCGCCCGCTTCCTGATCCCGGGCACACCGCAGCGCCCGATCGCGATCGTTCGAAAATCTTCACCCCCCTCCAACACCCGGCCGATATCCTGGTGTTGACGGAGTGACAGATCAGGGCGGGCGGCGGCGCTGGGGGTGCTGTGGAGCGAGACCTGTACGGGCGCGAGGCAATTTTCGGTGACGACGGACTCGCGGCGCGCCTGACCGGTCTCACCCCGCACGGTTCGCGGCGGGTCAGCTGTGAACACGGTGACGACCCGCCCGTCGCGGTGCTGACCGGCGGCCGGGGCATGGGCAAGACGGCCGTGCTCAAGCAACTGCGCAGCCTGTACCGGGAGATCACCCCGGTCGCCCTGGTGGACTGCGAGGCGGTACGGCCGCCCGCGGACCCGGGCCCCGGCTGGACACCCGTGACGGGAGTGCTGCCCGAACTGGCCACCCAGCTCACGGCGCGGGTGCACGCGGCCCGCCCGGTGCAGTTCCCCCGGCTCAGCCTGGGTCTGGTGGCGGTGGCCTCGGTGTCCTGGCGGCGGGAGGACGAGTCACGGGCCCAGCGCGACCTCCAGTCGCTCGGGCCGGTACTGGCGACGCTCGACACCCGGGCCGACACCGCGACGGGCTGGGTCACCAAGGTCCTGACGAAGCTCGCGGCCGGGGCGTTCGACTCGATGGCGCCGATGGCCGGCATGGTCGCCGAGGCGACCGTGGAGACGGTGCTGGAGGAGACGTTCAGCCGGTTCCAGCGGCGTTCGGCGGACTGGTACGGAACGTATCCGCACGCGGGCGGCAACGGGCGCATCGGCCTGCGGCAGTTGGCCGTCGACTTCGAACGCGGCGGCGACCTGCGCCGTCGCGCCGAGGACCACCTGGTGCTGGCCCTGGTCGAGGACCTGGTCCGGGCCTACCGCGGGATGGCGCGCGGCGCCCGGCGGGGCCGCCCGGTCCTGCTCCTCGACAACGCCCACACCCCGCTGGGCCGGCAGCTCGTCGAACCCCTGCTGCGGCAGCGCGCGGGCGGGGTGCGGGACCAGATCGCCGTGTTCGCGTCCTCGCGCATCCATGACCACGCGGGCCTGAGCCACGCGGTGCGCCGACGGCTGCCCGAGGTGGCGCACGCCTCGCACTGGGTACGGGGCACCGAGGTGACGTCCGGGATCCTGGCCGTCGGCCTCACCCCGCTGGACGCCGGACATGTGCGCTCCGCGCTCGACCGGCACGATCCGCACGGTCGCACCCCGGCCGGGCTGGCGCGCGGGGTCCACCGGCTCACGGGCGGCCGGCCGCTGGGGGTGGCCCTGCTGGCCCAGGCGGCGGGCGAGTCGCCGGACCCGGGCGGCCTGGTGCCGGGGTCGCTGCTGGAGCGCACGGTGGAGCTGCGGGAGGACCGGCCGCCGGTCCGGGTGGCCGACGAACTGCTGGAACGGCTGCTGCCCGGACAGCGCCCGGACGTGCTGAGCGTGCTGGCCGCCGCGCACGGCGAGGACTCGGCGCGGCTGCTGGCCACGACCCGGCTGCGCGGGGAGTCCCTGGACGGCGACGTGGCGCTGCGGGTGCGGGACGCGCTGCGGTCGGAGGACTGGCCGGTGGGGCCGGAGCACTTCGTCGCCGATCCGCTACTGCGGTCGCTGCTGCTGCACCGGCTGCGCTTCCAGGACGACGACCCGCCGTACTACGCGGTGTGGCGCGCGGTGCACGAGACGCTGCGGTCGGCGTACGCCGCCGGGGGCAGCTGCCCGAGCGAACCGCACCGGCTGCACCAGGAGCTGGTGCTGGGCGCGGCGGAGGACTGCGTGACGCATCTGCGGGTGCAGTTCGCCCGGCCCGACGTGCTGAGCTGGCTCGACGCGCTGCGTTTCATCGCCTCGGCCCCCTGCCCCCGCCCGCCCGGCAGCACCGGCCCCGATCCGCGGCGGGCCGTCGCGCTGGGTCGGGCGACCGCCTCCGACGAGGAACGGGACGCGCTCGCCGGGCTCGACGAACGGGCCGCCGAACTCCAGTTGCAGCTGCGGCGGCTGCTCCACGCCGTCTGGCTGCTGTCCGATCCGCTGGCCCTGCCCGACGAAGAGGTGATCGACAAGATGGCGCACGAGCTGCGGCAGCTGTCCGGCAGGCATCCCACCGGGCACGCGGTGCTCTGGGACGCGGCGACGCACTGGCCGCGCGACCTGCGGGACTGGCGGGCGCTGTCCATGCCGCCGGGCGCAGCCGTGCCCGCCCGTCCGGGGGAGGGTGGTCCGGATGCGTAACCCGCTGCGGTACCGCCTGTGGTGGACCACCCGGCAGAAGATCATCACCTCGGTTGTCGTGGGCTCCCTGCTGGTCACGGCCGGCTGGTACGGGGCGGACCGGCTGACCGAGCCCGCGGACCGGTCCTGCGCGACGGGGGTCTCCCGCCCGCCGGGCAGCGACGAGTGCGTCGGGGTGTCCGGGGACGGCTACGACTTCGGGCAGTCGCAGCTGACCGCGGTCGCCGCGGCGATCGGCAGGGAGAACAGCTCACTGAAGGCGGGCCGGTACGCGACGGTCGCGCTGCTGCTCCCGCTGACCTCGACCGACGCGTCCATGCGGACGAAGGTGCTGCACGAGCTCCAGGGCGCGTTCGCCGCGCAGTACCGGTCCAACCACCGGGCCAACGGGCAGGTCCCGCAGATCCGGGTGGTGCTCGCCAACACCGGGAGCAACAGCCGGCAGTGGCAGCCCGTGGTGGACCGGCTGCTGAAGATGACGGGGGCCCCGCACCAGCTGCGCGCGGTGTCCGGGGTGGCCATCAGCAGTCGGCAGAACAAGGACGCGGTGACGGCGCTGACCAAGGCCGGAATTCCGGTCGTGGGCTCCACCATCACCGCCGACGACCTCGCGAACGGCCCCGGTGGCGACCCGTTCCCCGGCCTCGCCCGGGTGTCCCCCACCAACCGGGACGAGGCCCGCGCCCTCGCCTCGTTCGGTGAGGTCGAGGCGGACAAGGCGCTGCTGGTGCAGGACACCCGCAGCGGCGACCACTACACGGACACCCTGAAGTCGGCGTTCAGCACGCTGCTGAAGGGCTCGAAGTACGAACCGGAGCTGTTCACCTCGCGGAAGGATCCGTACGACGAGGGGACCACGGCCAACACCTTCGAGCAGATCACCCATCTCATCTGCGACACGGACGCGGACACGGTGTTCTTCGCCGGACGCCATGTCCAGTTGCGCCAGTTCGTCAACGCGCTGGGCGCGCGCGGCTGTCAGAGCCGCCGCTTCACGGTCCTCACCGGTGACGAGGGCTCCTATCTGGGCGACGACAAGAAGCTCGACCGCAACGCGCTGCGGCGCAAGGTGACGGTCCGCTACGCCTCGCTGGCGCATCCGGACGCCTGGCCCGCGGTGGCGGCCGGGAAGAAGCAGCCGACCGGCGGTTCGGCGGAGGACTACCGGGCGTTCACCGATCTGCTGGCCGAGGTGGGGAAGAAGCCGGTCGGCCCGATCGGGCCGACCGCGCACGACGACCTGACCGACGGCCAGCTGATCATCGCCCATGACGCGATGACGCTGGCGGTGGCGGGGATCCGGCGGGCGACCACGGACGGGAAGGAGCTGCCGGGCCTGGAGGACGTGGGCGGCCAGTGGCCCCGGGTGAAGGGATCGCTGCGGGTGCGGGGGGCCAGCGGCTGGATCTGCCTGGACAACCACGGCAACCCGTACAACAAGGCCGTACCGGTGGTGGAGCTGGCACCGGACCCGCCGCACCAGCGGTTCTCGGCCCTGGCGTGGCCGGAGGGCGCGCCGCCGAAGGAGCAGTGCCTGCCCCCGTCGTCGGCCCCCTGAGCCGGGAACGCGGACGGCTGCCCCTCCCTGCCGGAGCGGGGACGGGCAGCCGTGTTGGTGCGGGCGGCTCAGACGCCGGCGTAGGAGTGCTTGCCGGTGACGAAGATGTTGACGCCGTAGTAGTTGAAGATCCAGCAGCCGAAGGCGATCAGCGCCAGGTAGGCGGCCTTGCGGCCCTTCCATCCGGCGGTCGCGCGGGCGTGCAGGTAGCAGGCGTACGCGACCCAGGTGATGAAGGACCAGACCTCCTTGGGGTCCCAGCCCCAGTAGCGGCCCCAGGCGTCGCCGGCCCAGATCGCGCCCGCGATGATCGTGAACGTCCACAGCGGGAAGACCGCCGCGTTGATCCGGTACGAGAACTTGTCGAGGCTGGAGGCGGACGGCATCCGGGAGAGCACGGAGTGGGCGAACGAGCCCGGCTCACCACCGTTGGCGATCTTGCTCTCGTAGCTGTCGCGGAAGAGGTAGATGAGCGTGCCGATGCCGCCGATGAAGAACACGGCGCCGCAGATGATGGCGGTGGAGACGTGGATCCACAGCCAGTACGAGTGCAGTGCGGGCACCAGCTGGTCGCTGGAGGTGTAGAGCACCGTGGTCGCGAGGCCCAGGTCCAGCAGGACGGCCGTGATGAGGATCAGACCCATCCAGCGGACGTTCTTCTTCAGGGCCAGCAGGGCCAGGTACGCGCCGACCGCCACCGTGGAGAAGGTGATGGAGAACTCGTACATGTTGCCCCAGGGGGCGCGCTGCACGGACAGCGCGCGGGCGATGACCCCGCCCGCCTGGATCAGGAAGGCGAGCACGGTCATGGAGACCGCGATCCGCCCGTAGAGGTCGCCCTTGAACGTGCCGCCCGCGGCGCCGGGACCGTCCGGCACGTCGCGTGATCCGGCCGCGGACCGGGTGACGATCTTCGGCCGTTCCAGGACGGCGGTGGTCCCGCCCTTCTGCGCGACCTGGACCTTCACCGTGCCGGCGGCGGCCTGTTCGGTGGTCAGCGAGGCGGCGGTACGGCCGACCTTGCTGCGGGACCCGAACACCCACTCCGCGATGTGCGCGAAGAAGGCCAGGGTGTAGACGGCCATCGACGAGTAGATCAGCACATTGCTGGTGTGTGCCAGGTTCTCGTTGGTTGCGGCGGCGAGATTCACTTCTCAGCCCCTTCGGAAGGTTCTGCGGAGGACGCGGCGGCGACAGGGGTGCCGGGGTCCGGATCGGTGTCGGGGTCGGTGTCTGGGCCGGGCGCCGTGGGCGCGACGGCGTTGAGCGTGACCGCGAGATCGGCCAGCTCCTCGGGAAGCTTCGCGGACTCGCTGCGGCCGAGCCCCGCCATTTCGACGACGGTGACGCCGTCGGCGCCGCGCACGGCGCGGATCCAGACCCGGCGGCGCTGGATGAACAGCGAACCGGCCAGCCCTGCGATCGCGCCGATGGCTCCGGTGAGCGCCCAGCCGCTGGCGGGCTGCTCCGAGATCTGGAAGCTCGCCCACTCCTGGAGGCCCTCGAAGGTGATGGAGCCGGCCCCGTCGGGCAGCTTCATCGTCTCGCCGACGAGCAGCCGCTGCTTGAGCTGCTTGCCCTCGGAGTCCTTGAACTCCTTCATCTTCGACTTGTCGAGCTGGTAGACGTTCTGCGCCAGTCCGGAGTCGACGCCGAGCGAGCCGTGGTAGCCGTTGAGCGCGAGGACCGGCATGTCGGCGGCCGGGAACTGCGAGAACATCGTGCCCTTGCCGCTGCCGGCGAAGGTCGGCACGAAGAAGGCCTGGAAGCCCAGCTGGTCCTTCTTGCCGTTCTTGTCGCGGTAGCCGTCCATCACCTTGATCGCACCGGACGAGGTGACGTTGTTGTCGAGCGGCAGCAGCGGCACGGCGGCCTTGTAGACCTCCTTGCCCCTGCCGTCCTTGACGGAGACGACGGGCGCGTAGCCGTGGGCGTTGAGATAGACCTTCGTACCGTCGACGACCAGCGGTTCGTTGACCCTGATGACCTTCTTCCTCGGCTTGCCGTAGGCGCCGTCGGAGTACGTCACGTGCGCCTCGTACGTCCGGGGCGTACCGACCTGCGGGCCGCTGCGCTCGTACGTGCCGATGAAGTCGTCGAGGGTGAAGCTGAAGGGCGACAGCGAGTCGTCGTCGAAGAGCGAGCCGGACTTGAAGTTGTCGTACTGCGTGATCGTGTTGGAGAACCCGTCGCCCTCGACGACCAGCTTGGCGCCCTCCGACTTGAAGAGCTGTCCCCAGGCGAAGGCCACCAGCATCACGATGAGCGCGATGTGGAACATCAGGTTCCCGGCCTCGCGCAGATAGCCCTTCTCGGCGGCGACCGCGTTCCCGTCGACGTGGGCCCGGTAGCGGCGCTTGCGCATCATCGCGAGCGCGGCCTCGTGGACCTGCCCGGGCTCGGCCTCGGTGCGCCAGGTGGTGTACGCGGGCAGCCGGGTCAGGCGCTTGGGGGCGCCCGGCGGGCGGCTGCGCAGCTGGCCGATGAACGTGCCGGTGCGCGGCACGATGCAGCCGATGAGGGAGATGAACAGCAGGATGTAGATCGCGGAGAACCACACCGAGCTGTAGACGTCGAAGAACTGGAGCTTCTCGTAGATCGGCGTGACGGTGGTGTGGAGCCCCTTGAAGGTCTGCACCTTCAGTTCGTCGACGCTGTTCTGCGGGATCAGCGAGCCGGGGATGGCGCCGAGCGACAGCAGGAAGAGCAGGATCAGCGCGACCCGCATGGAGGTCAGCTGGCGCCAGAACCAGCGCGCCCAGCCGATGACGCCCATGGCGGGAAGGCTCGCCATGGCCTCCTCGCGCGGCGCTGTGGAGAGCTGGGAGCCGGCGGCGCCGAGCTCCCGGGCGGTCTCCCGGTCCTGCTCCGCGCGCACCTCCCGCTCATCGGGACGCTCGCGCTCCTGGGACGGGTTGGACTTGGTGTTGCTCATCGGTACTCAGATCCCCACCGTGAAGCCGGCGGACCAGCCCTGTAGTTCCTGCATCATGCTGCCCCACACACCGGTCAGCAGGAGCAGACCGGTCACGATCATCATGCCGCCGCCGATGCGCATGACCCATGCGTAGTGGCGCTTGACCCAGCCGAACGCGCCGAGCGCCTTGCGGAAGGCGACCGCCGCGAGGACGAAGGGGATGCCGAGGCCGAGGCAGTACGCGACGGTCAGTATCGCCCCGCGTCCGGCGGTTCCCTGGTCCATCGCGAGGATGCTCACCGAGCTCAGCGTCGGGCCGAGGCACGGAGTCCAGCCGATCCCGAAGAGCGCTCCGAGCAGCGGTGCCCCCACCAGGCCGGTCACCGGCTTCTTGTGGATGCGGAACTCGCGCTGGGTCATCCACGGCATCAGGCCCATGAAGAAGACCCCCATGAGGATCATCAGCACGCCGAGGATCTTGGTGAGCGGCCCGCTGTTCTCCTGGAGCGTGTCGCCGAAGTAGCCGAAGAGCGCGCCGCCGGAGACGAACACGGCGGTGAAGCCGACCACGAACAGCGAGGCGCCCGCGACCATGCGTCCCCGTCGGGCGTCGGCCAGATCGGCGCCGCTGACCCCGGTGACGTAACTGAGGTAGCCGGGGACGAGCGGCAGGACGCAGGGCGAGAAGAAGGAGACGAGCCCGCCGAGCAGGGCGATGGGCAGGGCGACCAGCAGGGCCCCGCTCAGGACCGTCTCGTTGGGGCCGGCGGCGAGGGCGATCACCTGATCACTTCTCCGCGATCAGGGGGTCGAGCATCTCGCGCAGCCGGGTGTCGTCGAGCGGGCCCACGTAGCGGGCGGCCAGCTTGCCCTGCCGGTCGATGACGACGGTCGAAGGGATGGACTGCAGCTTGAACGTCCCCTTGGGGAACCGCAGCAGGAGCTTCCCCGTCGGGTCGTAGAAGCTGGGGTAGGTGACCCCGAAGTCCTTCTCGAAGCTGATGGCCTGGGCCGGCTCCGGGTCGCGGGTGTTGACCCCGATGAACTGGACGCCCTGGTCCTCGGTGGCCTTGGCCACCTTGGTGAAGTACTTGGCTTCCAGTCTGCAGGGGGCGCACCACGAGCCCCAGGCGTTGAGGACGACGACCTTGCCCTTGTAGTCGGCGAGGTCGAGCTTCGTGCCGTCCAGGCTCTTGCCGTCGAGCTTCGGCGCGTCGGCCCGCTCGCCCTTGGCCGCGGTCGAGATCCCGCCATTGCCGGTGACGAAGTTCGTGTCGCCACCGCCACCGGTCGTGCCGCCCGAACCGCACGCGCTCAGCGTCAGTGCGAGCGCGACGGCCGCCGCGGGTGCGGCGAGCAGGGTGAAGCGGCGTCGGTATGCGCGGCCATAGCTCATGTGAAAAGTTTCGCATGACGGTTTCGGGGATCTTGGGCACCCCCCTCGGTGCCCGTAAAGCCCGTTGTCAGGCCTGTTTAAAGAACGCGTTCCAGCCGCCTTCGGGAGCCTGACCGACCTCCAGCGTACGAAGCTTCGCCAGCACCGCCGGGTCCTGGACGTCGAGCCAGTCGACGAACTGCCGGAAGGAGACGAGGCGCACATCCGGCTTCCCCGCGATGTGCTTGAGCGCGTCCTCGACCGCATCCATATAGATGCCGCCGTTCCACTCCTCGAAGTGGTTTCCGATGTAGAACGGCGCACGGTTCGTCTCGTACGCACGCTGGAAACCGCTGAGGTACGCCTGGGTGGCCTGGTTCCGCCAGCCCGGATACCGGGACGGCATTCCCTTGGTCGAATTCTGCGACTGGTTGGCCAGGATGTTGTAGTCCATGGAGAGGACCTCGAAACTGTGCCCGGGGAACGGGATGCCCTGGAGCGGCAGGTCCCAGACGTCCATGCGCTTGGTGGGCCACACCTGGGTGCCACCGGGCGAACTGGCGTCGTAGCGCCAGCCCAGCTTCTTCGCGGTGGGCAGCAGATTGTCCTGGCCGAGCAGACAGGGGGTGCGGCCGCCGACGAGTTCCTTGCGGTAATCGAAAGGCAGCGGGTCGAGGTCGGTCCAGCCGGTGTTGGTGCGCCATTCGGTGACGAAGGAGATCGACTGATCGATTTCGCTCTGCCACTGGGAGGGCGACCAGTTGCCCACCGATCCGGAGCCGCCGCAGAAATGCCCGTTGAAGTGCGTGCCGATCTCATGGCCGTCGAGCCAGGCCTGGCGCACACCCTTCAGCGTCTCCTTGATGTGATCGTCGGTGAGATAACCGATGTCGGAGGCGCCGATGGGGTTGCCCGGCGGACGGTAGAGGGATTTCTTCGATTCGGGCAGCAGATACAGACCTGAGAGGAAGAAGGTCATCTTCGCGTCGTGTTCCCTGGCGAGTTCCAGGAAGCGCGGGAACAGCCCGTTGCCGACCTCGCCGGCCCCGTCCCAGGAAAAGATCACGAACTGCGGCGGCTTCTGCCCGGGTTCGAGCGGAACGGGCGTGGACGGCTGGTGCGGCTGCTTCCCGGTGTCGGCGGTGGAACCGTCACCGATGGCGCGGACGTCCTTCTTCGCGGGCCCGTTGCCCTTGACCGCGCCGTCGGCACCCTTCTCCCCCTTGGCGCCCTTGTCCGGACCCGCCCCACCCGTATCGGAACCGCCGGAGGAACTGCAGCCCGCCATCCCGATGGCGGCCGCGGCCCCAAGTCCGGCTCCGAGCAAACCCCTTCGGCTGATGTCGCGCATGCTGTTTCCCATCTGCGGTCGTTTTGCCTCAAGTCCATACAAACTGGCAAAGGCTTAGATGGGTGAAGCAACACGAGGGTTCCTCGAATTAGCACACAATTCTTTACGGAACCAGACCCCAGCCATGCCCGAACGCGAGAGCGACCCCGAACCCCCAGAAAACCGGCAGGCCGAAACCCCGGACGGCGAAATTCCGCCCGGTCGGCCTACGAAATGATCAGCACGAGCCGGAGACGGTCACATCCCGGACCGCAACGCCCAGATCCAGCCCGTCCGGTGATTGAGGACAAAACGGCCACCTGGTCGCACCCGGGCCCATCCCCGGCCCACCCGGGGCGGGCCCGGACCGAAACCCCCGGCCCAACGGCCGGCTACGCGCCGAACCCCTTCGACGCCCCCTTCACCGGCTTCGCCCCCGCCAGCAGATGCGCCGGCACCAGATCCCGGGCCGGCTCCGAGTACCCGACCGACACGATCTTGTCGCCCTGGTACGTGAAGCTGGTCAGCGAGGCGAGCGTGCACTGACGCTTGCGCGGGTCGTGCCACAGGCGCCGCCGCTCCACGAAGCTGCGGACGATCCAGATCGGCAGCTGATGGCTGACGCACACCGCCTCGTGACCGCGCGCCGCGTCGCGCGCCGCGTCCAGGGCGCCCATCATCCGTACGACCTGCTCGATGTACGGCTCACCCCACGACGGCCGGAACGGGTTCGTCAGGTGCTTCCAGTTGTCCGGCTTGCGCAGCGCCCCGTCGCCCACACCGAAGGTCTTGCCCTCGAAGACGTTGGCGGCCTCGATGAGCCGCTCGTCGGTGGCGAGGTCCAGGCCGTGCGTCTTGGCGATCGGCGTCGCCGTCTCCTGGGCCCGCTCCAGCGGGGAGGCGACGACATGCGTGATGTCGCGCTTGTCCAGGTGCTCGGCGACCCGGTCGGCCATCTGCCGGCCGAGCTCGGAGAGGTGGTAGCCGGGCCGGCGCCCGTACAGCACGCCCTCCGGGTTGTGCACCTCTCCGTGGCGCATCAGGTGGACGACGGTGATGTCCCGGCGTCCGGTGCCGGTACTGCTGGTCTCGCTCATGCGGTGGCCTCCGATGCGGCTCGGGCTGCGGCGGGCAGCGCGGCGGCGATCCGCTCGACGGCCCGGCTGTCGTGGGCGGTGGAGACGAACCACGACTCGAACGCGGACGGCGGGAGATAGACCCCCTGCGCCAGCATCGAGTGGAAGAACGCGGTGAAGCGGAAAGCTTCCTGCCGCTTGGCGTCGTCGTAGGTGCGGACCGGCCCGTCGGTGAAGAAGACGGAGAACATGTTGCTCGCGGCCTGCACGGTGTGCACGACCCCCTCCTTGTCGAGGGCCCGGCTCACCAGCCCCCGGATCTCCGCGGAGACCGCGTCGACCTTCGCGTACGCGGCGTCGTCCAGCAGACGCAGCTGGGCGAGACCGGCGGCGGTCGCGACCGGGTTACCGGAGAGGGTGCCCGCCTGGTAGACGGGGCCGACGGGGGCCAGGTGCGCCATCACGTCGGCGCGGCCGCCGAACGCCGCGGCCGGGAAGCCGCCGCCCATGACCTTGCCGAACGTCATCAGGTCGGGCCGCACCCCGTCGACGCCGAACCAGCCGGCCTTCGACGTACGGAACCCGGTCATGACCTCGTCGGAGATGTACAGCGCACCGTTGGCGGCGCAGATCTCCTTGAGCCCCGCGTTGAAACCGTCCAGGGGCGGCACGACGCCCATGTTGCCCGGCGACGCCTCGGTGATCACACAGGCGATCTCGCCGGGCTGCGCGGCGAAGGCGGCCCGCACGGCCTCCAGGTCGTTGTACGGCAGCACGATCGTGTCGCCGGCCTGGGCGCCGGTGACCCCCGGCGTGTCCGGCAGGCCGAAGGTCGCAAGACCGGACCCGGCGGCGGCGAGCAGCGCGTCGACGTGGCCGTGGTAGCAGCCGGCGAACTTCACGATCTTCGCCCGGCCGGTGAAGCCACGGGCGAGGCGGATCGCGGACATGGTCGCCTCGGTGCCGGACGACACGAGCCGTACCTGCTCCACGGGCTCGACCCGGGCCACGATCTCCTCGGCGAGTGCGACCTCGCCCTCGCCGGGCGTACCGAACGAGGTGCCGCGGGCGACGGCCTCCTGGACGGCGGCGATGACATCGGGGTGGGAATGGCCGAGAATCATCGGCCCCCACGAGCACACGAGGTCGACATACTCGCGACCGTCGGCATCGGTGAGGTACGGACCGGTACCGGAGACCATGAAGCGGGGCGTACCGCCCACGGCCCGGAAGGCACGTACGGGAGAGTTCACGCCACCGGGCGTCACGAGGGACGCGCGGTCGAAAAGCGTCTGCGAAACTGGGGCGTCATAGGGAAAGCTCACACATGCCATGGTGTCAGAGCCACGGACGGTCTTGCGGACAGGTGTTTCACCGCACGTTCATGGGGGAGGTCACTGACACGATGATCGGGTTGCGCGGCGGGGGCTGTGTCTCCTAGTTAGTAGTCGGGTGGATGAGATATGCATCGCGGTGGCGAAGTGGGCGAAGGCACCGACGACCTGGGGCCCGAGCCTGCCCGGCGGGGTCGGCACCGGCGCGAGGCTGAGCGCAAGCAGGGCATACAGGCCGGTGGTGCGCAGGTCGGAGCCGGAAGCAGGAGCAGTGGCGGGATGGGGGTGACCTACAAGTACTTCGGGGCCCCGGACGGCGCCACTGCCGCACGTGTGCCCATTTCCATGCGGCCCGAGGAGCTCGGCGGCGACGAGCTGGGCATGGGCGGCATGTTCACCAAGATCAAGCCGGAGACGGTCGCCGCGATGGTCCTCACCGGCATACAGGGCATACCCCTGCACAAGGTCCCGCCGCTGGAGCTGGTCGTGCTGCACCCCGACTACGCGGTGGTCAAGCTCCCCATGACGGTGGTGGACCCGCTGCGCGGCGTGGGCGAGGAGTCCGTGGGGGCCGCGGCCTTCATCTGGTCGACGGTTCCGGACCGCGGCGGTCCGCGCGACGCGTTCAACGTCTACCAGCTGCTGCACGAGTGGCAGGACTTCAGCCACCGTCTGCACGATGCGGGGCATCAGGCCTACTGCCTGGTCTGGCCCTGACGCGCTCTTTTGCGGATGCCCCGCCCGAGCCGTCCCATCGAAGCCACCCCTTCGTCAATCGCTGTTAGTTATAGAATTGAGCCGTGAGCAGCGAGGATGCCGCCCTGGAGGCGTTGGTCGCACTGGGGGACCCGGTGCGGCGCGGACTGTATCGGCACGTCAGCGGGACACCGGGCGAGGTGGGGCGGGACGCGGCGGCCGAGGCGGTCGGGGTCTCCCGTTCACTGGCCGCGTTCCACCTGGACAAACTGGTCGAGGCCGGGCTGCTGGAAGTGTGCTTCCGGCGGCTTTCGGGCCGCAGCGGCCCGGGGTCCGGGCGGCCCTCGAAGCTGTACCGGCGAGCGGAGGGCGAGCGCACCGTGTCGGTGCCGCCCCGGTCCTACGACACGGCGAGCCGGCTGCTGGCCGAGGTGGTGGAGCGGGCCGGGCTCGACGGGGAACTGCAGTCGGCGGCACGGGCGGCCGGGGAGGCCTCGGGACGTGACCCGGGGTGCGAGGCGGATCCGGTCGAGCTCCTGCGGGCACGTGGTTACGAGCCGTTCTGGGACGACGGGACGCTCCGACTGAACAACTGCCCCTTCCATGCGCTGGCCGATCAGTTCCCCGCCCTGGTCTGCGGGATGAACCTGGCCGGAATCGAGGGCCTGCTCGCGGGACTGCCGGGCGGACAGGACTGGAGCGCGGCGATGGCCCCCCTTCCGCACGGCTGCTGCGTCGCGCTCGAAACCGCGGAAGGAGCGCCCGGGGCCGCAACCGATGTCTAAAACAAAACTTCGTTGACTTTAGAAGGTTCGCCCGGGCATGCTTGCCCCCGTGAGCGACTTCCACCTTGCCCAAGTCAATGTCGGGCGCATGCTCGCCCCACTCGACAGCCCTCAGCTGGCCGGCTTCGTCGACCAGCTCCAGGAGATCAACGCCGTCGCCGACCAGGCGCCCGGTTTCATCTGGCGCATGGTCGACGACAGCGGAGCCGACGCGACGAACCTGCGCCCCGAGCACGACGACGACCTGCTCCTCATCAACTGCTCGGTCTGGGAATCGGTCGAAGCGCTGCGGAACTACACGTACCGCAGCGACCACCTCAAGGTGCTGGCGCGCCGCCGGGACTGGTTCGAGCGCCTCGCCGGCGTCTCCGTCGCGCTGTGGTGGGTCCCCGCAGGGCACCGTCCGGGCATGGAGGAGGCGATGGGCCGCATCGCCCTGATCCGCGAGAAGGGCGAAGGGCCTGAGGCGTTCACCTTCCGGGCGCCGCACCCCCCACCGTCCGGCTCCCCCGCCGAACCCGCGCACCCCCTTCAGAGCGCCCCCTCCCGCACTGAACACACAGCCGCCGAACACGCACCCCGCTGAGCGGGGTGCCGCCGAACACACGGCCCAGCCCGCGTCACCCCCCGGTGCCGTCCTGCACGAAGGGCGTCCGCCAGCCAGCCCTATCCAGCCATTCATTGGCCGAAGAATGATCTTCAGTAGACATGCCGAACCTGCCGATGCAGGAGGCATCGACGCTGAAGGAGGCCTGCCATGGGCGACACTCTGCTGGCACTGTCCATCCCCCTGCTGGTCTTCGCCTCCGGCATCTACGCGGCATGCGATACCTGGTGGCGGCGCAGGCACCCGGCGCCGCCGTCCCCGTACACCCACCAGGCCGCCCGGCTCGCCGAGCGCGCGATGCTCGTGGACGCCGAGCAGATCGTGGACGGCGCCTACGCGAGTCTCGGCACGCTCTACGACGGCCCGACGGCGGCGGACACGCGCATTCCGGCCACCGGCATCACGCCCGGGGCGGCTGCCAGCCCGGATCACGACCGGTCAGCGCCAGCACCCGCGCAAAGGGGCTAGCCCCGTCCGGTACGGGGAAGGGCTCGCCGAACACCTTCGCCTCCCGGGCCTTGGGAGCCATCCCCGCCATGGCGGGCCCGATCTCGTCCACCACGTCCGCGTCCGGCACGAACTCCTGACCGGTGGCCCGCGCCAGGTCCCACGCGTGCACCGTCAGATCGCCGAGCACCATGTGCCCGACCGTCCGCGCGGGGAATCCCATGGCGCCCGTGGTCCCCTCCTCCGCACCCGGCGCCGCCCACGCTTCGACCAGCGCGGCCGTCTCCTCGCCGAATCGTTCCCGCCAGTCCCCGGTCACCGCGTCCGGGGACTCACCGAGCTCCGTGTCCCGCTTCGCCGCGAGCGCGGTGAAGTTGACGACCACCTGGGAGAGATGACAGACCAGGGCACGCACGTCGTACTCCGCGCACGGTGTGGGGTCGCCCAGCCGGCTGTCGTCGATCCCCCGCACCACGGGCAGCGCGCGGCCGGCCGCGGCATCGAGCAATTCACTGATCCTCTTCATGCTTCGACCATGCATCCGGTGACGGCCGGGGTCTTGAACAAACGCGACAGCCGGGACGCGAAAGCGGACCACGTCATAGGATCGGCAGCCATGCCCGGCTCCCCAGGTCCCCGACGCGACACCCGGGGCATCGTCGACGCCCCCGAGCTGTTCACACACGTACGCTTCCGGCGCCGCGAGCCCGCCCCCGCGCTGCGGCCTTACCTGGAGCACTACTGGCTGATCGACTGGGACCTGCGCGAGCCGTACGCCTCCCATCTGGTCCCGCACCCCAGCGTCAACCTGGTCTTCGAGCGGTACGCGGGCTGCGGGGACGAGGACGCCGGGTTCGCGGAGGTCTCGGGCATCGGCCTGGAGCTCTTCACGCAGAAGCTGGAGGGGCGGGGACGGGTCTGCGGTGTGCAGTTCCGGCCGGGCGGCTTCCGGCCGTTCGCACCGGACCGGCCGGTGTCCGACTGGACGGGCCGCCGGGTCCCGGCCGCCGAGGTCTTCGCGCCGCCCGCCCCGCCGTCGGCCGTACTGGACCCCGGACAGGAGGACGCACGGGTCGCCGCGCTCGACGCGTACCTCCTGGCGCTCGGCCCGCAGCCGGATCCGCAGGCCGAGCGGGCGATGGCCCTGGTCGATCTCGTACGCACCGACCGCACGGTCCGCCGCGTCGGCGAACTGGCCCGCTCCGAGGGACTGTCGGTGCGGTCGCTGCAACGGCTCTTCGCCACGTACGTGGGCGTCGGCCCCAAGTGGGTCATCCTCCGCTACCGCATCCACGAGGCGCTGGAACGCGCCGAGTCGGACCCGGCGGTGGACTGGGCGGCACTCGCCGCGGATCTCGGCTACAGCGACCAGGCGCACCTGGTCAGAGACTTCACCGCGACGGTCGGCGTCCCGCCGACCGTGCTGGTGCCGCGTCAGCCAGGGTTTGCCCGGTAAGGAGCGGCGCCGCTGAATGTCAGTGCCCCGTCCTACAGTTCCGGCATGGAGCGCACCGAAGCACCATCCGTACGGATCGAGCCCTGGTCGGACAGCGACCTGGAACTGCTCCGCCGTGCCAACGCACCGGAGCTGATGGACCATCTGGGCGGCCCCGAGTCGGAGGAGCAGCTCATGGGCCGTCACGGGCGCTACGTGGCGCTGAGCGCGGACCGGACGGGCCGGGGCAGGATGTACCGCATCGCGCTGCCCGGCGTGGCCGAGGCCGTGGGCACCATCGGGTTCTGGGAGCGCACCTGGCAGGGCCGGGAGGTGTACGAGACGGGGTGGGCCGTCCTCGCGGAGTTCCAGGGCCGGGGCATCGCATCGGCCGCGACGGCGGCCGTGGCCGGGCAGGCGCGCGCCGCGCGCAAACACCGCTATCTGCACGCCTACCCGTCCGTGGACAACGCCGCGTCGAACGGGGTGTGCCGCAGGGCGGGATTCCTGCTGATGGGCGAGTGCGAGATCGAGTACCCACCGGGGCACCCACTGCTGACCAACGACTGGCGGCTGGACCTCCACCCGGACCGCTGACCGGCCGCCGACCGGCCGCCAGCTGGGCCGAGGACCGGACTTCTGACGGACCGTCGACCGGGCCGCTGACGGGCCGAGGAGCGCGGACGCGGACGCGGACGCGTTAAGGATTTGACGGGTGCGGCCGCCTCCTGGATATTTATCTGCGCGACACAGCTTATGCGTATCACAGGTAATATTCGGCCCGTGATCATCCATCCGGGCCCTTCACCCAGGAGACCTCTTCATGCTCACCCTCGTCACCGGCTGCCGCGGCCGCGTCGGCTCCGCACTCGTATCGCTCCTGCACGGGGGCGGCCACGCCGTGCGCGCCGGCTCCCGCAACCCCGCCGGACTCTCGCTGCCGGCCGGAGTTCCGTCCGTGGCCTGCGATCTCGGCGACCCCAGCACCTTCGCGGCCGCCCTGGAAGGCGTCGACTCCGTCTTCCTCTACGCCGAGCCGTCCCACATCACCGAGTTCCTCGCCGCCGCGCAGACCGCGGGCGTGACACACATCGCCCTGCTCTCCTCCAGCTCGGTCCTCGACCCGGACGCCGGGTCCAACCCGATCGCCGCCCTCCACCACGCGGTGGAACAGGCGCTGACCGACTCACCCCTCACCACGACCCTCCTGCGCCCCGGCGCCTTCGCCGGCAACGCCTACCAGTGGTCGGAGTCCATCCGGTCGGGCCGCCCCGTCGAACTGCCCTACCCGCACAGCGGGACCAGCCCCATCGACGAGACCGACATCGCCGAGGCGGCACTCGCCGTCCTCACCGACGCGCGGCTCCAGGGCTCGGCGTACCACCTGACCGGCCCCGAATCCCTCACCGCGGCCGAGCAGGTCGAGCTCCTGGCCGCCGCGTCCGGCAGCCCCGTCACGGTCCGCACCGTGAGCAGGGCCGACTGGAAGGCCACCGTCTCCCCCTACATGCCGGAGGAGATCGCCGAGGGACTGCTCGACTACTGGGCCTCCACGGACGGCTCCGCAGACGAAGTCACCGGTGACACGGAGAAACTGACCGGCCGTCCGCCTCGTACGTTCGCCGCCTGGGCTGCCGGACACGCCGCCGCCTTCCGCGCCTGACGCCCGCGTGACCCGACCGAATCCCATGGCTTCGGCCCCCGCTCCGATGGCATCCTGACCGGGTGAACGGACCCGAGATCCACCTGGAAGTCGCCCCCGAGCTGCGCCTCTTCGTCGCGCACGAACGCCGCAGCGGACGGACGGCCGTGACCACCGACGGCTCGTCCACCCTCGGCCACGTCGTGGAATCGCTCGGCGTCCCGCTCACCGAGGCCGGGCAGCTCCTCGTCGACGGACACCCCGTGCCCGTGTCACACATCCCCGCGGCGGGCGAACAGGTCGAGGTCCGGGCCGTCCAGCGCCCGCAGCACGTACCGGGCGCACCCCTGCGCTTCCTCCTCGACGTCCACCTCGGCACCCTCGCGCGGCGACTGCGGCTGCTCGGCGTCGATGCGGCGTACGAGAGCGAGGACATCGGCGACCCCGCACTGGCCACCCGCTCGGCCCAGGAGCGGCGGGTCCTGCTCTCCCGGGACCGGGGACTGCTGCACCGGCGGGAGATCTGGGCGGGGGCGTACGTCTACAGCGACCGCCCCGAGGCGCAGTTGCGCGACGTACTGGAGCGGTTCGCGCCGGACCTCGCCCCGTGGACGCGGTGCACGGCGTGCAACGGACCGCTGGCGGCAGCCGACAAGGACTCCGTCAGCGGGCAGCTCGAGCACGGAACACAGCAGTCCTACGACGTCTTCGCGCAGTGCACGGAGTGCGACCGGGTCTACTGGCGCGGCGCCCACCACGCCCGCCTGGAGGCGATCGTCACCGAAGCCGTCCGCGACTTCGGCAACGCCCTGGCCGGACCCGGCCCGTCGGGCGGCTGAGCCCGCACGCCGGGTCAGGGGGCGTCGCCGTCGCGCAACCGCTCGACCTGCGCGGCGCTCAGCTCCGCCGTCCGCCGCATATGGGCGATGAGGAAGGCGACCTCATCATCGTCGTACGCCTCGAACAGCGCCGCCCAGCCGCCGTTCAGCCGTTCCCAGACCGCGCCGAACCCCGCCATCCGCTCCGGCACGGTCGTGACCAGCACCCGCCGCCGGTCGGCCGTGTCCCGGGCGCGGGTCACATAACCGGCCCGCTCCAGCCGGTCGACGAGCCGGGTCGCAGAGCCCGTGGTGAGCCCGGTGAGCTCCGCGACGCGGCCCGTGGTGACAGGCCCGGCCTCCAGACCCAGCAGGTTGAGGCACTGCAGGTCGGTGGGATGGAGCCCCAGATGGTCGGCCACGGCCTGGTTGAACAGGGCGTAGGAGGCCATGTAGCGGCGCGAGGTGACGGCCAGCTCGGCCAGCAGGGCGCTGCGACGGGGTGAGGACGACTTCTGCGGCATGCAGAAAGTGTACGGAGCAGACATTGCCCCGGGCTCCGCCCGCCCGCGGCTCAGAACACGTACTCGTCCCCCGTCGCGAGAGCCAGCACCTCGTGCTCACTGTTCTTCGCGTTCCGGTCCGTCGCCCCGCCGTTCCACACGGTGTCGATCCGGACGACCACCTCGGCCGGCCGCCCGGCGAGCCGGAGTTCGAGGGCGAGCTGCCGCTGCTCGGAGCCGTCCGCGTGCAACGCGCCCGTCCGGCACAGCACGGTCCTCAGGTCGGCCCGCAGGCACTCCTGCGGCAACCGCTGACGGCCCGCCAGCGGTACGGAGATCCGCAGCCGCACGGTCGTTCCGTCCAGATCCGACGGCCCGCGGTTCTCGCTGCGCAGCCAGATCCCGAGCCCGGTACCCCACAGCGAGACATGTCCGTGGTGCGATACATCCGCCTCCGGCGCGATGTTCCGCGCCGGAGGCGTACCGGAGGGCGCGCCGACGGCGGCGGCCGTCCCGCCCACACCCAGCGTCACCATCGACGCCATCGCCGCCGCAGCGGCCACCCCAAGCAGAGCCTTACGCGTCACTACCATGCCCTGAAGATACAGATCATCACGAATTATCCATATTTACCCACTGGTTCGGCGCGTCTTGGGTACGCGGGCATGGCACCCTTCCCCCCATGTCCGTGATCCGCTCCATCGCCCTCTTCGTCGTCGCCGCGCTGTTCGAGATCGGCGGCGCCTGGCTCGTGTGGCAAGGGGTCCGGGAGCACCGCGGCTGGGCCTGGATCGGCGGGGGCATCATCGCGCTGGCCACCTACGGTTTCGTCGCCACCCTCCAGCCCGACGGCGAGTTCGGGCGGGTGCTCGCCGCGTACGGCGGGGTCTTCGTCGTCGGGTCGATCGCCTGGGGCATGGCCGCCGACGGCTACCGCCCCGACCGCTGGGACGTGACGGGTGCGCTGATCTGCCTGGCCGGCATGGCGGTGATCATGTACGCCCCCCGCAACCACTGACCGCGCCCCTGCCTATCCTGAGCCCGTACCGATCAGCTGTCCGAGGAGCCCGCCATGGCCGCCGCATCCCCCATCGCCGTCATCACCGGAGCGAGCAGCGGCATCGGTGCCGCGACCGCCCGGCAGCTGGCGGCAGCCGGCTTCCGCGTGGTGCTGACCGCCCGCCGCAAGGACCGCATCGAGGCGCTCGCCGCCGAGATCACCGAGGCGGGCCACGAGGCCACGGCCTACGCGCTGGACGTCACCGACCGCGCCGCGGTCGACGAGTTCGCCACCGCGTTCCGTACCCTCGCCGTCCTCGTCAACAACGCCGGCGGCGCGCTCGGGGCCGACCCCGTGGCCACCGGTGACCCGGCGGACTGGCGTCAGATGTACGAGACCAACGTCATCGGCACACTCAACGTCACCCAGGCCCTGCTCCCGGCCCTGACCGCGAGCGGGAACGGCACGGTGGTCATCCTCTCCTCGACCGCGGGCCTCTCCACGTACGAGGGCGGCGGCGGCTACGTGGCCGCCAAGCACGGCGAGCACGTCCTGGCGGAGACCCTCCGCCTGGAGATCGTCGGCACCCCGGTCCGCGTCATCGAGATCGCCCCCGGCATGGTCAAGACGGAGGAGTTCGCCACCACCCGCTTCCGCGGCGACGCCGAGAAGGCCGCCAAGGTGTACGCGGGCGTCGACGCCCCCCTCAGCGCGGACGACGTGGCCGACACGATCACCTGGGCCATCACCCGCCCCAGCCACGTGAACATCGACCTCCTGGTGGTCCGCCCCCGCGCCCAGGCCTCCAACTCGAAGGTCCACCGGACGGTGTGAGGGCCGATACGGTCGTCACCCGTCCGGGGGAACCCGCACGATCGCCGGGTCGCCTTTCGCGCTCTCGTCCTACGGTTGATCACAACTGAACACAGAACGGCTCCCGGCCGGATTGCAGTCCGGACCGAGAGCCTCACCACCAAGGAAGTGGAGCTTCCCGTGGCTGAGCACGACCCTAACGCCCCCGCGCTATTCGAAGTCGACGCTCTCGTGGCCCCTTCAACCGGGTACATGGACCTCACCGATCCCCGGTACGCCTACATGTTCGGCTTCGTGCAGGCGGACGGGCACCTATCCGCGGGGCCGGGCCGGAAGGGCCGCCTGAGTGTGGAGATCAACGTGCGGGACATCGCGATCCTTCGCGAGTTCCAGCAGCTGACCCCGTACAACAGCAGCATCACGGAGCGCATTCGCTCCACCAATTTCTCCGAACGCCATCACTCGGCGATCTGGACCGTCTGCTCCCTCGAAGCCAGGTCCTTGATCAATGAGCTGGGGATCCCGTACGGACACAAGTCACGGCGGATCACACCGCCCCGAGTCGACTTCTCGGCCCGCGACTACCTTCGCGGAGTCATCGACGCCGACGGCTCGGTGGGCATCACCGGACAGGGGTTCCCATTCGTCTCCCTGACCACGGCCAGCACGGCCGTGGGGGCCTACCTCTGCTTCTACGCGAAACAAGTGACCGGAGCCCAGCGCTACAGCAAACGCAACAGCCGTGACGGCATCTACAACGTCATGTACACCATGGAGGCCGCGGTCCGACTGGCCGAGCACCTCTACTACCCAGGCTCCCTCGCGCTGCACCGCAAACAGAAGGCCGCAGAAAGCGTGTTCGCCTGGCAACGCCCTCCGGGCGTGAAACCCCGTGGGAAGAACCGGCGTTGGAAGCCCTGGGAGGACGAAGTCCTCCTCCGGCTCGACAGCGCCGACAGCGCGTCACCCGAGCTCGACCGAAGCGTGGCGAGCTGCTCGGTCCGGCTGTGGCGGCTTAAAACCGGCCAGATCCCAGCGCCCGCAGACGTGACGCCCAGCCAGTGACCGGGCGTGGGCGGAGGCCCTCCTGAGGCGTCCACTCCAACAGGCGGACCCACCGCCCACGCTTCAGCCCTTCACACAGATGACCTGCTTCAGCTTCGCGACGACCTCGACCAGGTCGCGCTGCTGCTGCATGACCTGCTCGATGGGCTTGTACGCACCGGGGATCTCGTCCACGACCCCGGAGTCCTTGCGGCACTCCACCCCCTGAGTCTGCTCCACCAGGTCACGTGTCGAGAACCGCTTCTTGGCTGCGTTACGGCTCATGCGGCGGCCCGCCCCGTGCGAGGCGGAGTTGAACGCCTTCTCGTTGCCGAGGCCCTTCACGATGTACGTGGCCGTGCCCATGGAGCCCGGAATGATCCCCAGCTCGCCGCTGCCCGCCCGAATGGCCCCCTTGCGGGTGACCAGCAGGTCCATACCCTCGTACCGTTCCTCGGCCACGTAGTTGTGATGGCAGCTGACTTCCTGGCCGAAGGCCACGCTCGCCTTCTTGAACTCCTTGCGCACCACGCCCTTCAGAAGCGCCATCATCGTCGCGCGGTTGTACTTCGCGTACTCCTGCGCCCAGAAGAGATCGTTGCGGTAGGCCGCCATCTGCGGGGTGTCCGCGAGGAAGACCGCCAGGTCGCGATCGACCAGGCCCTGGTTGTGCGCCAGCTGCTGCGCCTGGCCGATGTGGAAGTCGGCGAGCTCCTTGCCGATGGCCCGCGACCCGGAGTGCAGGGTCAGCCATACGGCGCCGACTTCGTCGAGGGAGACCTCGATGTGATGGTTTCCCCCGCCGAGCGTTCCCATCTGCTTTGTGGCACGTTCCTGACGGAATTTGACCGCATCGGCCACCCCGTCGAACCGCGCCCAGAAGTCGTCCCAACGGGCCGCCGGGAGGTCGTGCAGACGGTCCGGGTCCACCGGGTCGGTGTGCATCCCCCGGCCCACCGGAATGGCCTGCTCGATCTTCGACCGGAGCGGGGACAGGTCCCCGGGCAGGTCGTTGGCGGTCAGCGACGTCTTCACCGCGGACATGCCGCAGCCGATGTCCACGCCCACCGCCGCCGGGCAGACCGCTCCGTGCATCGCGATCACCGAGCCGACCGTGGCTCCCTTGCCGAAGTGGACGTCCGGCATCACGGCCAGGCCCTTGATCCATGGCAGGGTGGCGACGTTGCGCAGCTGCTGCATGGCGACGTCCTCGACCGAAGCCGGATCGGCCCACATACGGATGGGGACCTTCGCACCCGGTACCTCTACATACGACATAACCCCTCGATTCCCCCGAAAAGACTGAAAGCGCAAAACCGGTGCCAAGATCGGCAAATGAGTCGGCCGACCGGCATTCACGGCGGCGCGTGCGATACACATTGTGTCCACCGGCCGCCATCGAGCGGCAACCGTTTTTCGCGCGAAGGGAGCCCAGGACCGTGCGACGAATGGCGTACGTACCCGGCGCCGTGCTGATCGCGGCACTCGTCGCCGGCTGCAGTGCCGGCACCGAGGGCGACGCATCCGCCACCGACAGCAAGCCCGGCACCCTGTCCGCCTCCGCCGCACCCCCGGGCAAGTACCGCACCCTTCCCGAGGCCTGCCGCGCCATCCCGCTCGCCACGCTGAAGGACCTGCTGCCGGGAGCCGCGCAACTGCCCGAGGCCCAGCAGGAGCAGGTGTACGAGGGCACGCCCGCCGGAACGTTCGACACGGACCGCCGCGTCGGCTGCAGCTGGAAGTCCGAGGCGGCCGACGCCTCCCGCGGCGTCACCATCGACTTCGAGCGCGTCGTGTCGTACGACCCGGCCGTGAGCGACGACGACCGCGCCCGCGAGGTGTACGCGAAGAAGGAGGAGGCCGCGGATCTCCCCGCGCCCTCCGTGCCGCCCGGGAACACGGAGAAGGAGACGGAGAAGGACCCGGTCTCGCCCGAGGGCTCCCCGACCGCGAAGGCGGGCGCCGACGGGAAGACGGACGCGACGCCGGGCGCCGGCGCCGACCCGGAGAGCAGCCCGGGCGCCGATGCGGACGCCGGCACGAGCGGCGGCGACGCGGACGGCGGTACGGATGACACCGCGGACGGCGGCACCGAGGGCAGCCCCGCCGAGAACCTCCAGCCCCGGGTCCTCGACACGCTCGGAGACAGTGCGTTTCTGGACGATCTGCTCACCCCGGCAGGTTCCGCCGCGCAGCAGCGCACGGTGAGCGTGGTATTCCGCACATCGAACGTCATCGTCACCATCCGGTACACCGCGCAGCCGGCCCTCTCCACCGAGGTCCCCGACAGCAAGGAACTGCAGGAGAAGGCCCAGGCACTGGGCGAGAAGCTGGTCGACGGACTCAGCGAGTAGCCCCGCCCCCGGCCGCCACGGGCCGCCCCCGGGACTCCCGGCCGAGGCGGCATCCGAGACCCGTCCGTCGTACCGTGGCCCTCCGGACCACCCGCCCGACCGCCGCGCCACCCGAGTGAAGGAACCATGCACCGATCAGCCCCGCGACTCACCCGCATACTCGCCTGCGCCGCCGTCCCGGTGATGCTCGTCGTCGCCGGCTGCTCGTCGGACTCCGACGGAAAGAAGGACGGCGCCTCCTCGTCGTCCGCCGCACCGGACGCGACGAAGACCGAAGCGGCCGTCGCACCGGCGAAGTTCGCCGCGCTGCCCGACCCGTGCAAGTCGATCACCGCGAAGACGGTCAAGTCCCTGGTCCCCTCGGCCAAGAACAAGAGCGGTACGCGCGGCAAGTCCAGCGACACGGCCGCCCGCGGCGGCTGCTCCTGGAACGGCCTCGACGACAACGGCGTCAAGGGCTCCCAGTACCGCTGGCTCGACGTCGGTTTCACCCGCTTCGCGTCCGACCAGGCCCTGGGCAGCGGCGCGGACCGGGCCGAGGCGGACTACACGAAGCAGGTCGCCAAGGCCCAGGCGGCCGAGGGTGCGAAGAAGCTCGCCACCGCCCCCGCCCCGGCCGGCTCGATCGACGAAGCGGCCACCACGGTCACGTACGACCTCACCAAGACGGGTGAGGACTTCAAGTACGCGACGGTCATCGCCCGTACGGGCAACGTCGTCGTCACCGTCAACTACAACGGTGCGGGCTACGCGGGCGCCAAGACCCCGTCCGCCTCGGACATCCTGAAGGGTGCCCAGAAGGCCGCCAAGGAGGCGGTCGCCGCGGTGGCCGCCGCCAACGACGCCGGCCAGCCGAGCGGCTCGCCGAAGCCCGCCGGGTCCGCCTCCGCCGAGGCGTCCACGAAGGCCTCGTCCAAGAGCTCCACCAAGAGCTCGGCCAAGAGCTCGGCCTCAGTCAAGAAGACGGGCTGACCACCCCCGGCCCTCTCCTGCCACGAAGCCCGGTCCTCGCCCGAGAACCGGGCTTCGCCCCTCCCCGCGCAACACCACGCTCCGGCATGTGCCAGGCTGTGCCCGCCGGATCTCGAAGTCGTCCCGCTGGAACGGACGTCGGGGACAAAGAATTGGGGAGGGGTCGCGGGTGGCCGCGATGCAGCTGACACGCACTCACCGGATACTCGTCGGGCTCGTGGTCGCCGGTGCGGTGCTCATCGCGGCGATCGGTTTCGCGGGCTCGTACGCGGCCGTGCGCGAGCTCGCCGAGCAGAAGGGCTTCGGCAGTTTCTCCGTCGTCTTCCCGATCGGCATCGACGCCGGCATCTGTGTCCTGCTCGCGCTGGACCTGCTGCTGACCTGGCTGCGCATCCCGTTCCCGCTGCTGCGTCAGACCGCGTGGCTGCTGACCGCGGCGACGATCGCGTTCAACGGTGCCGCCGCCTGGCCCGACCCGCTGGGCACCGGCATGCACGCCGTGATCCCGGTGCTGTTCGTCGTCTCCGTCGAGGCCGCCCGCCACGCGGTGGGCCGGATCGCCGACATCACCGCCGACAAGCACATGGAGGGTGTCCGCCTCACCCGCTGGCTGCTCTCCCCCGTGCCGACGTTCCGGCTGTGGCGGCGGATGAAGCTGTGGGAGCTGCGGTCGTACGAGCAGGTCATCAAGCTCGAACAGGACCGGCTGATCTACCAGGCCCGCCTCCAGGCCCGCTTCGGCCGCAGCTGGCGCCGCAAGGCCCCCGTCGAGTCCCTGATGCCGCTCCGCCTCGCCAAGTACGGCGTCCCGCTCGCCGAGACGGGCCCCGCCGGACTCGCCGCGGCCGGCATCGAACCGGCCCTGCTGCCCCCGGCCCCCGCTCAGCCGACGGCCCAGGCCGCCGCCGCCGTGGAGACGGCCCCGCAGCCGGAGCTCGCGTACGCACCGCAGCAGGACCCGCAGGCGCGGCAGCAGCAGCCGGTTCAGCAGGAGCAGTACGCCAAGACGGTTCCCGGCGAGTGGGCCGAGGAGCAGCAGCCGGCGGAGGGGCCGCCCGGCTCGCACGACAGCCCGTGGTTCGCGGCGCAGGTGCCGGACGGGGCGTACGAGGGCTCGTACAACCCGATGTACGTCGAGGGCCTGGAGCCCACCCCGGTGATGATCCCGTCGGGTCCCGGGGGCCGCACCCGGCCGCTGGGCAACGTCGGCACGATCGGTGGGGTGCCCGGGCAGCGTACGGAGCAGATGCCGATGGCCCCCGAGGCCGAGGAGGCTCCGGGGCAGGACCAGGGGCCCGTGCAGGAGCAGTTCCCGGTGCAGGAGCAGCAGCCGAAGGCCGTCGTCGAGGCCGCCGACGAGTGGGCCGAGGAGTGGGCGCAGGAGGACGCGGAGTTCAGCGAGATCGCGTACGAGGTCTTCGCCGCGTTCGTGACCCAGCACAGCACGTATCCCAGTATCGAGGTCCTCGACATACATCTGTCGGACGGGCACAACGTGCGGCATCCGCGCAGTGCGGCCCTGCTCCGCCAGCTGATCCAGGGTTTCAAGAACCGGTACCACGCCGAACTCGAGGCCGACCACATCGCGTGATCGGGCCATAGGGCGACGGCGGGAAGCGAAAAGGACAACCACAGGAACAGCGACGAAAACGGCTGAGGGCCGCCACCCGCATCACCGGGGTGGCGGCCCTCAGTCGTGCGCGTTTGGCCAGGTCCACGCGGGTCGACGCGGTCGGGGAATGTTTCGAAAGAGGCATTCCCGGTGCGTCCTAGGTCCTCTACATATCGCGCGGCGGCCGACCTAGATTCGATGGTGTGCCGCAGTGGACGCGCCCCCGCCCATTCACGCGGCACGGAAATCAATCGACCTCGCACCGTTCGTTGCGCCGCCGGAATTCGCATGCTCCGTGCACCCGTTTCCCCTCACTTCACGGAGTCCGGATCCCGCCGACCCACCATGAGAGGAACACCGTGTCCCGCGCCCTTCCGCTAAGAGCCGTGCTCGCCTCCGCGGCCGTTCTCACGGCGATCGCGCCGATTGCCCTCCCGGCCCCCGCCCTGGCGAATTCGCCTGCCCCGGCGGCCTCGGTCGCCGGCCGACACACCGGTCCGGACGTGATCAACACCCGGGCGGCCGACGTCTACCCGGAGGGCGTCGCCTGGGACCCCACGCGCCGCGCCTTCCTGGTCGGCTCCGCCCTGAAGGGCACCCTCTCGGTGATCCGGCTGGACGGCACCGTCGAGGAGCTCGCGCCGAGCATCGGCATGGTGTCCACCCTCGGTGTCCGGGTGGACACCGCGCGCAATCGCATCCTCGTCGCGTACAGCGACTTCTGGATCCGTCAGCGCCTGGAGGTCGGGGATCAGCCCCCGACCTCGGGTGTGGCCGTCTTCGCCCTGGACACCGGCAAGCTGCAGCGTCGTATCGACGTCGCCCAGGGGCTTCCCCGGACGTTCGCCAACGACCTGACCTTCGACCCGCAGGGCAACGTCTACGTCACGGACTCCGTGTCGCAGACCCTGCAGCGGATCGACCTCGCCGGCCATGTCACCCCGGTGGTGAGCGACCCCCGCTTCGCCGCGCAGATCGTCGGTCTGAACGGCATCGTGTGGCATCCGGACGGTTATCTGCTGGCCGTGCGCTACGACGACGGCCGGATGTTCAAGATCCGTCCCGACGCCCCGGCCGGCCGCAAGGTGGCCGAGGTGGACCTCGCTGAGCCGCTGGTGGGTACGGACGGGCTCGGACTGCGTCCCGACGGCTCCCTGGTCGTCGTCACCAACTCCATCGGTGCCGCCGTCGGCGCGCCGGGCGGCGTGGACGCCGTCAAGGTCGTGGGTTCGCGCGACGGATGGCGCAGCGCGTCGGTCCGCTCGCGGGTGGACCCGTGGCCCGTCGGCGGCCCCACGACGGTGGCGGTGACGCCGTACGGCGACTACGTGCTCAGCGGTGAGGTGGGGACGGTTCTGGTCGGGGAGACCTCGGACCGGATCGTCCTGCGTCGCCTTCCCTGCCCGGGCCCGGTGCGCCACGGGCACTCCACGAGCAGCAACTCCACGAGCAGCAAGGGGATCATCCGATGACGACAACCAAGAGCCGAGGCGTTCTCTGGGCGTTGGTGGCCACCTCTCTGCCCATGTTCATGGTCTCGCTGGACAATCTCGTCGTCACCAACGCGCTGGCGGAGATCAGCCAGGACTTCGACGTGAAGCAGTCGGAGCTGCAGTGGGTGATGAACGGCTACGTGCTGGCCTTCGCCGGTCTCTTGCTGGCCGGTGCGGCGCTGGGTGACCGGTTCGGGCGCCGCCGGGTGTTCCTGGGCGGCATCGCCCTGTTCACCCTGTCCTCCGTGGCGTGTGCGATGGCCGGTTCGGTCGTGACGCTCGTCATCGCCCGGGTGTTCCAGGGTGCGGGCGCGGCGGCCATTCTTCCGGTCTCGCTGACGCTGGCCGTCGGCGCGGTGTCGCGGGCGCAGCGGAACCTGGCCGTCGGTGTGTGGGGCGGTGTCAACGGTCTCGGTATCGCGGCGGGTCCGCTCGCGGGCGGTCTGGTGACCGAGAAGATCGAGTGGAGCTGGATCTTCTGGATCAACGTGCCGGTCGGTGTGATCGCTCTGCCGCTCGCCCTGTGGGCGGTCAGCGAGAGCCGCGGCAAGGAGCGGAGCCTGAACGTCCCGAGCATGGTGCTGGTGACCGCGTCGGTCGTGTCGGCGGTCTGGGGCATCGTGTCGGCGGCCGACCACGGCTGGACGCACGTCACCACGCTGACCGGGCTGTCCCTCACGGTGGTTCTGGCGGTGGCGTTCATCGTGTCCGAGCGCAACAGCAGGCACCCGCTCATTCCGACGCACATGTACCGGGCGCCGGCCTTCGTGCTGAGCAACGTGGTCTCGATCACGATGTACTTCGGTGTCTTCGGGTCGATCTTCTTCCTCACGCAGTTCCTTCAGGGCCCGATGGGCTACTCCCCGTTCGAGGCGGGTCTGCGCACCATCCCGTGGACGCTGGCGCCGATGTTCGTGGTGCCGGTCGCCAGCCAGTTCGTGGACCGGATCGGCGGCGGAGTGCTGCAGGCGGCGGGCTGCGCCCTTCAGGGCGTCGGCCTGGGCTGGATCGCCCTGGTCGTGACGCCGGACGTCGGGTACGGCGCCATGGTGCCGGCGCTGGCGCTGGCCGGTATCGGTATGGGCCTGGTCTTCGCGGGCAACCCCGCCACGGTGATCTCGGCGGTGCCGGAGAACGAGCAGAACAAGGCGTCGGGTGCCAACAACACCAGTCGTGAGTTCGGTGGCGCGCTGGGTGTGGCGGCACTGACCACCGTGTTCAGCCGTCAGTTCGCCGACAACACCTCGGGCGATCCGGCCGCGGCGTTCACCGACGGTCTGGAGGCCGCTCTGTGGATCGGTGTGGCCGTCGTGATGATCGGCGCGGTGAGCGGCATGTTCATCCGGCGCAGTGCGGAGCGGGCCGGCGACGAGGCGGCCGAGGAGAACGCGGTGTCGGTCCCGGTCGGCTGACCGGTCCGAGGCCCGGCAGACCACCCCGAGAACTGGTTCGGAGGAACCGATGACCACCCAGGTGCTGGAAGACGCCACGACGCCCGTGGCTCCGGCCGTCGAGTACGGCCGCACGATCGAGCGCTCGCTCGCCCACCGTTCCGCCATCTCCGAGGTCTTCGTCACGGACGTCAGGAGTCTGCGGCCGATGGCGGTGACCGCGGGTATCCACCTGCCGCTCACCCACCTCTACTACAGCGACCACCGGCAGCGGCCGAAGCTGCACGACTCCCTGCTGCTGCTGGAGGCGGGCCGGCAGTCGGCGATCGCCGGGTCCCACACCAACGCCGGTGTTCCGGCGGGAACCATGGCCATCGTGCACGCCTTCCAGTTCTCTCTGCGGAACCTGCACGCGCTGCGGATCGGCGGCGAGCCGGGGCCGCCGAGGGTCGACACGGACTTCTTCGGCAAGACCGCCCGGCACAGCGGGCGTTACCGCAAGGGCCGGCTGGAGCAGCGGATCTTCATGGGTGACGTGCATGTCGCCGACCACTCCATGGACGTGCTCTTCCTCAAGGGGGACGAGAACGAGATCCTGCGCCACGCGCAGCGCGGTACGCCCGCGCCGCTCAGCTCGGACTTCACCGAGGCTGCGGGTGACGTCGAGCGGGTGGCGCCGGAGCTGGTGGGCCGTGACAACCCGTTGAACGTCGTGCTCACGGAGCCGGAGTTCACCGAGGGTTCCGTCACGGCCCGGGTCGCACCGCGCTTCGACAACCCGGCGCTGTTCGACCACGTCTACGACCATCTGCCGGCCATGACGCTGGTGGAGGCGGCCCGCCAGCTGGCGCTGCTCACGGTGGCGTCCGCCGGTACCGGCCGGGCCGCCGCGTCCGGTTCGGGCTCGCTGTGTGCCATCGGTTACGAGGGCGGGTTCGAGCGCTTCGCGGAGCTGGACATCCCCCTGACGGCCACCGCGACGCCGGCTCCCGCGGGTGCCGGGCAGCACGCGGTGCGGATCCGTTTCCATCAGGACGCAGCTGAGATCGCGGAGCTCACCGTCGCCGTGGCCGATGTCTCCCACCTCGACGGATCCTCCAGGAGCCGGCATGCCTGACACCACACCACCGCGTCTGGCCGTCTGGTCGGACTTCGGCGGGGTTCTCACCCCTCCGCTCGCCCACACGATGAAGACGTTCTGCGCCTCGATGGGCCTTGACCAGCAGGTCCTCGGTCGCGCCCTGGCCACGGTCACGGCCCGTTACGGCACCAGCGACATCATGGAGCCGATCGACACCCCGGTGGTGACCGAGGAGGCGTGGCTCCAGGAGATCGGCGATGTGCTGGAGGCCGAGCACGGCGTCACGCTCCGCCTCACCACGATGGCGGACGCCTGGTTCGACGGGCGGGAGACCAACCACGCCTGGGTGGCCCAGTTGCGCAAGGCGCGGGAGCGCGGGGCGTTCGTCGGGATGCTCTCCAACATGGTGCCCGCCTGGGACCCGTACTGGCGGCGCATGATCGAGCCCGACGGGCTCTGGGACGACGTGATCCTGTCGTTCGAGGTGGGCCACCGCAAGCCGTCACCGGGCATGTTCGAGCTCGCCTCGCGGCGGGCGGGTGTGCCCGCGGAGCGCTGTGTGCTCGTGGACGACATGGCGCAGAACTGCGCGGGTGCCGAGGCGGCCGGCTGGCAGTCGGTGCTGTTCCTCGATGCCGAGAGCGCCGGTGACCGGCTCGCCTCCCTGTGGGAGGACTTCGCGTGACGCACCGTACGCCCGCCCCGGCCACCACCACGCCCCCGACCGCGGTCCGGCCTCGTCCGGCCGGACCGCGGCACCCCACCAGGAGGAAGTGCATATGAGCCGCTCCGTACTCGTCACCGGCGGAAACCGGGGCATCGGGCTCGCCACCGCGCGGGCCCTGGCGGCCGAGGGACACAAGGTCGCCGTCACCTACCACAGCACGCCGCCCCCGCCCGGCTTCTTCGCCGTACGGTGCGATGTGACGGACCCCGCGCAGGTGAAGGCCGCCGTCGAGGAGGTCACCGTCCAGCAGGGGGCCGTCGAGGTCCTGGTCTCCAACGCGGGCATCACCCGCGACCAGTTGCTGATCGGTATGCCGGAGGAGGACTTCCGGGCCGTGATGGAGACCAACTTCCAGGCCGCGGTCACCGTCACCCGCGAGGTCGTCCCGGCGATGATCAAGGCCCGCTGGGGCCGGCTGATCTACATGTCGTCCATCAACAGCATGTCCGGCGCGCCGGGGCAGACCAACTACGCGTCCGCGAAGGCCGCGTTGATCGGTTTCGCCCGCTCGCTGGCCATCGAGCTGGGCCGGCGCAACGTCACCGTGAACGTGGTGGCTCCCGGAATGATCGAGACCGACATGGTGGAGCACGTCACCGACGCGCGCCGCGAGGCCGCCCTGGCCAGGACCGCGCTGGCCCGCACCGGCACCCCCGAGGAGGTGGCCGCGGCCGTGCGCTTCCTCGCCGGTGAGGACGCCTCGTACGTGACCGCCGGGGTCATTCCGGTCACCGGCGGTCTGGGCGCCGGGCACTGAGCAGCCCCGCCGGGCCAGCGAAAAGAAGATTTCCGGGGTATCTCCCCGGGTTCCCTCCCCACCGTTCGAGGAGTCATCAGATGAGCACCGAAGCACTCGACCTCTCCATCAACATGGGCCTGATCTTCAACGACCTGAGCGAGGAGGCCGCCCTCAAGTACGTCGCGGACGACTTCGTCGACTACGAGGCCCAGGCCGGCGTCCCGAACGGCCCGTACGGCTACCTCGGCACCGCGCGCTGGGTGCACAGCGCGTTCGAGGGCGCCAAGTGGGAGCACCTGGACAGCTTCTCCGAGGGTGACCGCGCCGTCCTGCGGCTGCGCTTCACCGGCAAGCACACCGGCGACTTCCTCGGTATCGCGCCGACCGGGCGCGACGTGGACGTCGAGCAGTCCCACATCTACCGGATCGAGAACGGCAAGGTCGTCGAGCACTGGGGCTTCCGCCAGGACCTGCTGCTGCTGACGCAGATCGGCGCCATCACCCTCGTGCCGCCGACCCCGGCCGCCGTCTGACCCGCCCGGCCTTTCCGGCCCCTTTCCTGAGACCTGTCGCGCCACCCCTTCACGTTCGCTCCTTACGAAAGGACCCACCATGACCGTGCAGACCGTGGAACTGGATGCCGAGCTGCGGACCCGCGTCATCGACATCGTCAACGAGGAACTGGAACTGGAAGACGGTGAGCTGACCGAGGACGGTCTGTTCATCGAGGACTACGACAGCGACTCGCTCACGCTGATAACCGTCGTCTCCCGAATAGAGAAGGAACTCGGTTTCGTCCTTCCCAAGGAGGAGCTGGAGTCCCTGACCACGCTCCGCACGCTGCTTCTCGCCGTCGAGGGATGCGCGCGGAATGCCTGAGCCGACCTTGCGCCGAGTCGTCATCACGGGGCTCGGAGCGGTCAGCCCGGTCGGAATCGGCGTGCGGGACTTCGCCGATTCCCTCCGGGCGGGCCGGGTCGGCATCGGGCCGGCCCGCAGCTTCGACGCCACCCCCTTCCCCAGCCGCAAGGCCGCCGAGGTCGACGACTTCGACCCGGCCGCCCTCCTGCACCACCTCGACCCCGACCGCTGGGGCCGCAGCGCGCTCCTGGCCGCCGCCGCCTCCCGGCTCGCGGTCGAGGACTCCGGCATCGATCCCCTGCTGCTCTCCGCCGGCCGGTCCGGCTCCATCATGGGCACCACCAGCGGCGAGTCCGCGGTGGCCCAGAGCCTGGGCGGCCAGTGGGTCACCCAGGGCCTGAAGGGCCTGGAGCCCCGCCTGGTCGGCCAGTTGCCGGCGGGCCAGATCGCGGGCGCCGTCAATGCCGAACTCGGCCTGAGCGGTGACGCGCAGACCATCCCGACCGCCTGCTCGGCCAGCAACTACGCGCTGGGGTACGCCTTCGACATGGTGCGCCTGGGCGAGGCCGACTTCATGCTGGCCGGCGGCGCCGACTCCGTGAACCGGCTGACCCATGCCGGGTTCTACGCCCTGGGCGCCATGGCCCAGGACCTGCCGCAGCCCTTCGACGCCAACCGTTCGGGCATCATCACCGGCGAGGGCGGGGCCGCCCTGCTGCTCGAACCGCTGGAGCACGCCCTGGCCCGCGGTGCCCGCATCTACGCCGAGGTGCTCGGCTACGCGGCGAACTGCGACGCCTCCCACATGGTGCACCCGGACGCCACGAGCATCGCGGACTGCATCAAGGCGGCGCACCGCAACGCGGGCGTCGTCCCCGACCAGATCGACTACATCTGCGCCCACGGCACCGGCACGCCGACCAACGACGCGACCGAGGTCCGGGCCGTCCGCCAGGTCTTCGGTGACCGGCTGCCACCGATCAGCTCGATCAAGTCGATGCTCGGCCACACCATGGGCGCGGCCAGCGGCTTCGGCGCCATCGCCTGCTGCACCGCCCTGGAGCAGGGCTTCCTGCCGCCGACCGCGAACCTGGTCGAGACGGATCCGGAGCTCGGGCCCGGCGTGGACTGTGTCCCGGGCCGGGGCAGGGACGCCCGGGTGGAGATCGTCCAGAACCACGGCTTCGCCTTCGGCGGCAACAACGTCATCACCATCCTCGGGAGGTACCTGTGACCACGGCCGCGCCCGTGCAGCCCCTGCCGGTCGTCGGCGCCGGAGTGGTCTCCAGCGCGGGCTACGGGCTGGCGCCCCTGGCCGGAGCGCCGGCCCGGGACGCGTCGCCGGAGTCCGCCGCCGGGGCGGACGCGGCCTACCCGCCGCGTCCGCTGCGGCCCGTCCCCGGCTTCAGGGCCGCCGACCACCTGGGCCGCAAGGGCATCAAGAACCTGGACCGGCTCGCCCAACTGAGCCTGGTCGCCTGCAAGCAGGCCCTCGAAGCGGCGGGACCGGCCGCGGCCGGCACGGACCCGGCCAGGACCGGTGTGGTGCTGGCCACCAACACCGGCTCCATCGCGGGCTACTCCGACCTGCTGTACGAGACCCTCACCCTCGACAAGCCCTACCTCATCAACCCGGGCAAGTTCGCGGGCAGCGTCATGAACTGCAGCGCCGGCCAGATGGCCATCCGGCACGGTCTCAAGGGCCTGAACGCCACGGTGGCCGGCGGCCGCAGCGCCAGCCTCTACGCCTTCCGGCACGCGAGGCTCGCCATGGCGGCGGGGCGTGCCGAGGAACTGCTCGTCGGCGGTGCCGAGGAACTCAGCGCCCCGACGGCCTGGGCCTGGCACCACGCGGGAACGCTGCGGGAGGCCGCCCCGGTCGGCGAGGGCAGCGCCGTCTTCGTCGTCAGGGCCGAGGAGTCCGCCGGCGAGCCGGTCCTCGCGGAGCTGCTGGCCTGCGAGGTCGGCTTCTTCGGCTGGACCGGGGTCAACCGGCGGGCCGGGCTCGGCCGCGGTCTGACGAACGGCCTGGTCACCGCGATCAACCGAGCCCTGGAGCGCAGCGCGGTGGCGGCCGAGGACGTGGCCGACGTGTCCCTGGGGGCCGGTGACCACATCGGGCTCGACCGGGTGGAGGAGCGTGCCGTGCGGCTCGCCCTGGGCCGGCTGCCGGACCCGGTGCGGGTCACCGAGGTACTGGGCGAGACGTACAGCGCCGGCGGGGCCATGCAACTCGCGGCGCTCCTCGCCCGCTGGCAGGACTCACCGGGCGGCGGGAAGCCCCGTATCGGCCTGATCACCTCGGTCGGCCACGACGGCAACGCCGGTGCGCTGGTCGTGCGCGAGCGGGTCTGACCCGCGACAGGAACGTCAGCCCCGCCCTGGTCCTGTCCGGCGTTCCAGCGCGGGAGAGGAAGCGGCGGAACTCCGGACAGGACCGACAGGAACAGGACGGTTGAGCCGCATGGTGAAGCGGGATGAGTGGGACGCCATCGTCGTCGGAAGCGGCATGGGCGGCCTGGTGTGTGCGGCGTACCTGGCCGTGAGCGGCCGCCGCGTCCTCGTACTGGAGCAGCACGACGTGGCGGGGGGAAACAGTCATGTGTTCCGCCGCCGCCGGGCCTACGAGTTCGACGTGGGCGTCCACTACCTCGGTGACTGCGGTCCGGGCGGGCTGCTGCCGGCGATCTTCTCCGGCCTGGGGCTCGAAGGCCGGGTGACCTACCGGGAGATGGACCGGGGCGGCTTCGACCGGATCGTGCTGCCCGGTCTCACGGTCGACGTGCCCGTGGGCTGGGAGGCGTACACGAAGCGGCTGACGGCGGCGCTGCCCGCCCAGCGTGAGGGCATCGAGCGGTTCACCCGGATCTGCGCCGCCGTCGGCGCGGAGACCCGTTCGATGATGCTGTCGGACGGTGAGCCGTCGCTGGCCGACCTGCTGGCGCGTACCCCGGTCACCGCCGAGTGGGGCCGCCGAACGCTCTCCGAGCTGTTCGACCACTGCGGGCTGGGCCCACGGGCCCGTACCGTGCTCGCCGCCCAGTCGCCCAACTACGGGATGGGGCCGCGCCAGGCCACCGTCTCCACCCACGCGGCCGTCACCGACCACTATCTGCGGGGCGCCTACTACCCCGAGGGCGGCGGCCAGGTGCTCGCCGCGGCGCTCGTCGAGGCGCTGGAGGCGCACGGCGGGGAGCTGCGGACCAGGAGCCGGGTGGAGCGCATCCTCGTCGAGGACGGCCGGGTCACCGGGGTGGGGATGACGGGCGGCGACGTCCACAGCGCTCCCCTGGTGGTGTCGAACGCCGACTACTCCCGGACCGTGTTCGACCTCGTGGGAGAGGAGCACTTCGGCCGCAGGGTGGTGTCGAGGACCCGGCAGGCGAAGATGGCGCTGCCGCTCGCCACGCTCTACATCGCCACCGACAAGGAGCTGCCGGCCCGTCCGAACGCCAACCTGTGGTGGTACCGGGACGACGACATCGAGGCCTACTACGAGCAGGTGGCGAAGGAGACCATCAGTCCGGTTCCCTTCCTCTTCGCGTCGTTCGCCTCGCTGAAGGACCCGGGCACCGCGGCCGTCTGCCCGCCGGGGCACAGCAACTTCCAGGTGATGACGCTGTGTCCGCCCGGATACGACTACTGGGGGGTGGACAAGGGCCCGGCGGCCGGTGAGCGCTACCGGCGCAACGAGGGCTACCAGCGGCGCAAGGCGGAGCTGACCGAGGCGATGCTGAGCACGGCGGAGGAGGCGCTCGGCCCGTTCCGGGAGAACATCGTGCACCTGGAGACGGCGACCCCCATCACCCACGAGCGCTACACGCTCGCCACCGGCGGGACCCCGTACGGGCTGGCCGAGTGGGGCGGTACGGGCAGCCGCCCCGACACCCGCACCAGCATCGAGGGCCTCCACATGGTGGGGACCAACACCCGGCACGGCACCGGCATCACGGGCTCCGCGGCCGGCGGAATGGCGCTGGCCGGTCAGCTCCTGGGCCGCGGCCTGATGGCCGAGGTCCACCGGGGCGCGCTCCTGGGTGACCCGGACCTGTTGCCGGAGCGTGCGGAGGGCTGGGACCCGCTGGCCGTCTCCCGCGGCTCCGGCCGGCAGGGCGCCCGCGGGCTGGCCCGGATCGGCTGATGGAAGGAGAGCGGGAAGCCCCGGGGAGATGCTCCCCGGGGCTTCCCGCGTTCCCGCGCCGTGCCGCCGGACTACTTCGCCCGGCCGAGGCCGAGCTGGCCGGCCCATCCGCCGTCCACGCGCAGCAGTTCACCGGTGATGTAGGTGGAGTCCTCGCCGGCCAGGAACGACACCGCGCCGGCCACCTGCTCGGGGGTCGCGAACTCGCGCAGCGGCAGTTGCCGTTTGATGGCCTTGCCGCCGTCCTTCTCCAGCAGTCCGCCGATCAGGTCGGTGGTGGTGAACCCGGCGAGGACCGCGTTGACCCGGACCTCGAAGCGGGCCAGTTCGACGGCGGCGGCGCGGGTGAACGCGTTGACGGCGCCCTTGGAGGCGGAGTAGTTGGACTGCCCGACCCAGCCGCCCTCGCCCATGACCGACGAGATGTTGATGACGTTGCCTTCGCGCTGGGACATGAAGTGGCCGGCGACGGCCCGGGTGCAGTGGTAGACGCCGCCGACGTTGACCTTGAGCACCTCCCACCAGTCCTCGGGCGACTGGTCGAATATGAGCCCGTCCTGCGCCACTCCGGCGTTGTTCACCAGGATGTGCAGCCCGCCGAGCCCCGCCATGGTCTCGTCCACCAGTCGCTGGGCGGCGTCCGGGTCCGACACGTCGGCCTGAAGGGCGATCGCCCGCCCTCCCAGGGCGGTGATCTCCTCGACCGTGCGCTCGGCCTCGTCCTTGCGGGAGCGGTAGTTCACGGCGACCGCGGCACCGTCGGCCGCGAGACGGAGCGCGATGGCCCGTCCGATGCCGCGGGAACCACCGGTGACCAGGGCGGCCCGGCCTTCGAGGCTCATCAATTGACTCCTTCTCCAGGTGAACCGGATGCGTACCGCAATGTGTTCCGAAATTCCGAATACGTCGAACAACCTTATCCAGCATGCCTGTTGACCATGCCGTCGACCGATACCACCTCGGCAGCCGCACCTGTTCCTTTCGAGGCACGAACAGGCACCGCCGGCCGCGGGAAATCCTTTCAAGTGGTCCGCCGGGGGTCCGCGGAATTGGCCTGGAAGTCTCTCCCGGCCCGCTGCGAAGCTCCTTTCACTACGACAGCGAAGGGCGGTAAACAGATGAGGAAGAAAGGCAATTCACCTTCCGTCATCGTCGGATACGGACACGCGGGCCGCGATCTGCACCATCGCGCGCTGCGGGACATCACGGGCGGCCGGTCGACGGTGATCGCCGTCGATCCCCGCCCCGCCGAGGTGGCGGGAGGGGAATGGGTGCCGGACGTCCGCGGCGCCGTGACGGCGCTGTGGGCGGCGGGCCACCGGGTCGCCGACGCCGTCTTCCACGTGGCGGTGCCGCCCGACGCCCACCGGGACTGCCTGGAGCAGCTCCTGCACGCCGGGGCGCAGCGCTTCATCCTGGAGAAGCCGATCGCGCACACCGTCCAGGAGGCCGCCCACCTGGTGGACCTGGCGGAGGCCACCGGGGCCGTGGTGCTGCCGATGAGCGTCTGGCCGGCCAGCAGGGTCACCGAGGCCGCCGAGGAGCTCGTCGCCTCTGGGACGATCGGTGAGCCGGTCTCGTACCACATGGAGCAGAGCAAGCCGCGCTTCCGCCGTTCGCTGCAGACCCAGGGGCACGGCAGTGCCTTCGAGGTGGAGCTGCCGCACCAGCTGCTGCTCGCCCTGCATCTCGCCGGGCCCGTCGCGGAGGTCACCGGTTCGCGCGGCTGGGACCTGCCGCTGCCGTCCGGCCGGCTGGCCCGGCTGGGCGGTGCCGAGGTCACGTTGCGGCACACCTCCGGCGTACGGACCACGCTGTACACCGATCTGGCCTCGCCGGTACGCCGGCGGCGGCTGCACATCCACGGCACCGAGGGCACGCTCGTGGCGGACTACCCCGTCTCCGGCGACGACGACTTCGGCCAGGTCCGCATCGCCGGACGGCCGGTCCGCAAGGTCGTCCAGGACGCCCCGCTGACCCGGTTCATCGAGCAGGCGTACGCCCACTTCCGCGGCGAGGCCCCCGCGCCGCGCAGCAATCTCGCCCTGCACCTGGAGTCCATGGAACTCCTCGACACCGCCCGCGCCGCCGCGTTCGCGGACTCCGGCACCCCGGCCCCGCAGGAAGCAGCATGAGCACCGTTCTGATCATCGAGCCCCGCTCCTCCGGACTGGAACTGGTCACCCGCGCCCATGAACTCGGGCACACCGCCCTCGTACTGACCGCCGGCCTCGGGCCGGGCAGCGCCCCGGCGAAGGCCGACCGGGTGATCACCGCCGACACCTCCGACCAGGCCGCCGTACTCGACCTCATCCGTACCCTGCACGCCGAGACGCCGCTGGACGCCGTCCTGCCCGGCTTCGAGCACTTCGTCTCGCTCGCCGCCCACGCCGCCGCCGCGCTCGGCCTGCCCGGCATCGACCCGGCGGGAGTGGAGTTCCTGCGCCACAAGCACCGGATGCGCCGGGCCGTGGACGCGGCGGGCCTCGACCAGCCCCGGTACCGGATCGTCTCCGGCGCACGGTCGGCCGCCGCCGCCTACGCGGAACTCGGACCGGTGTGCGTGGTCAAGCCGGTCGACCAGTCGGGAAGCCTCGACGTCCGCAGGGCCGGCACCGGGGCGGAGACCGTGGCCGCGTTCCGCAGGGCGCTGCGCTCCGGCCGGGCCGACGGCTCGCGCGGCGGTCTCGGACTGGTGCTGGTCGAGGAGTACGTCGAGGGGCCCGAGTACAGCGTCGAGGGGTACGTCGAGGACGGCCAGGTGCACATCCTCGGCATCACCGAGAAGATCCTGGGGGCCGAACCGCACTTCGTCGAGGTCGGGCACATCGTGCCCGCCCAGCTGAGGACGACGGCGGCCCGGGAGATCAGGACCTACATCGCCCGCGTGCTGGACGCCGTCGCCCTGGGCATCGGGCCCTTCCACGCCGAACTGCGGATGTCCGCGCGCGGCCCGCTGCTGATGGAGGTCGCGGCCCGGCTGCCCGGCGACCGCATCCCCGACCTGCTGCGCCTGGCCTGCGGCCACGATCTGTACGAGATCATGCTGCGCTGCTACCTGGGCCTGCCCAACCCCGAACCGGCCGTGTCCCGTACCGGCGCCCGGGCCGGCATCCGCTACTTCCTGCGTCCCGGCCTCGACACCTACCGCGAGTTCCGCGTCGACCCGGTGATCGAGTCCGATCCGCGGGTGCGCGAGATAGGTGTCCTCCTGCCGCCGGGCAGCGCCCTGCCGGATCCCGGCAGCTCGGCGGGCCGGCTCGGTTACGTGCTCGCCGCGGGCGCCTCGTACCGGGAGACGGCGAGCGTGCTGCGACGCGCCGAACGTGCCGTGACCTTCAGCTGAGCCGTCCGAGCCATCCAGAGCACCTGTCCACGAACCATCCGGAGACCCGATGAACCGCCATGTCCTCATCATCAACCGCTGGACCAACTCCTTTGCCGAGTACCACCGTTACCTCGACCACACCGCCGATCGCGTCGCCTATCTGACCACTGCGGCGGGCCGTCCGCCGCTCGACGAGGAGCTGGCCGAGGACATCCGTGTGCTCTCCGATCTCTCCGACACCGCCGAGGTCCTGGCACAGACCACTCAACTCGTCGAGCAGTACGGCCCGTTCACGCATGTCCTCGCGCTCTCCGAGTTCGACCTGGAGCCCGCGGGCGAGATCCGCCGGCACTTCGGCATCCCCGGCCGCGGCCCCGAGGAGGTCGCCGCCGTCCGGGACAAGGTCGTGATGAAGGGCCTGGTCGCGGCGGCCGGCCTGCGGGTGCCCGCCTTCGCGGAGACGCCCACGGCCGGTCTGGTGCGGGAGTTCGCCGCACGGCACGGCTATCCGTTCGTCCTCAAGCCGCGCGCGGGCGCCGACAGCCAGGGCGTGCACGTGGTGCGCTCCGAGGCACAGCTGGACACCCTGCTGAGCGTTGCCGGGCTCGCCGACGCCCAGTGCGAGGAGTTCATCGACGGGGCGCTCTACCAGATCGACGGGGTGGTGCAGGGCGGCAGGCTGCTCACCTCACGCGCCTGGCGCTGCGGCGGCAGCTGCCTCGACTTCGCCACCGGCACGGCCTTCAGCTCGGTCGCCAACGACGACCGGGACTTCGAGCAGCGGGTGACCGACTTCGCCGAGCGCGTCTGCGCCGCCCTGGACCTCACCGACGACGTCTTCCACCTGGAGGTCTTCCGTGCCCCGCGGCCCTCGGGCGACGGCGACGACCTGGTGTTCCTGGAGATCGGGGCACGGGCCGGCGGCGGTCAGGTCCGGGTCATCTGGGAGGAGGTCTACGGGGTCGATCTGGTCGCCGCCTCCGCACGGGTGCAGCTCGGCGACGACGTGACGATCGCGCCGATGGACCTGGACGGTCCGGTCGCCGGGTATCTGATGATGCCCGAGCCTCCCGTACGCCCCGCCGTCGTGGACGCGGTGACCTCGCTGGTGGGCCAGGTGCCCGCGCTCTGCTCGGAGACCCTGCCGCCGCCCGGCACCGTGCTCAGCGGCAACGGCGGCGCCGTCCACACCGCCGGCACGTTCCGCTACCGGGCGGAGCGCTCGGAGCAGGTCGAGGAGGCCATCCGGCAGACGCTCGCCGCCTACCGGCTCGACTGGCACCCGCAGGGCGAGCAGCCGGCCGACGCCCGGGGCCCGGCAAGCCGGGAGGCCGTCCATGTCGTCGGCTGAGCTCCTCGACCGGGCCGGACCCCCGGCCCCAGAACCGCCGCCCCGCGGACTCTGGCACCACCGGGACTTCCGCAGGCTGTGGGCCGGACAGACGGTCTCCCTGCTCGGCTCCCGGGTCACCGAACTGGCCCTGCCGGTCACCGCGATCGTGCTGCTCGACGCGAGCCCGGCCCAGCTGGGACTGCTGAACAGCGCCCAGTACCTGCCGGTGCTGTGCGTGACCCTGTTCGCCGGGGTGCTGGCCGACCGGGTGCGCCGCCGTCCGCTCCTGATCACCGCCAACCTCGGGCGGGCCGCGATCCTCACCGCGGTGCCGCTGCTCGCCTGGCTGGGCGGGCTCGGCATCTGGGCCCTGTGTGCCGTGGCGTTCGCGACCGGGGTGCTCACCGCCCTGTTCGACGTGGCGTACCAGGCCTATGTGCCGTCCCTGGTGGCCAAGGAGCAGCTGGTCGAGGGCAACAGCAAGCTCCAGGCCAGCCGTTCGGTCGCGGAGACCGCCGGGCAGGGACTCGGCGGGACACTGATCCAGGTGCTCACCGCGCCCGTCGCCATCCTGGTCGACTGCCTGGGCTATCTCTTCGGCGCGGCCATGCTGCTGCGGATCCGCACCCCGGAGACCCGGCCGGTCCGCGCGGCCGGTGGCCGGTCCTCGGTGCGCAAGGACATCGCCGCGGGGCTGCGCATGACGCTGAACAGCCGGCTGCTGCGCGTGATCATGCTGCACGCCTCCTTGTACAACCTGCTCTGGGACGTCGTCCTGGTCGTCTTCCCGCTCTACGCCCTCCGCGTCCTGCACCTCGGCCCGGCCGGCCTCGGCATGGTCATCGCGGTCGGCAGTATCGGCGCGTTCGGCGGCGCACTGTCCGCGGGCCGGCTGGGGAAGCGGCTCGGGGTGGGCCGCGCGATGGTGTCCGGCATGGCGGTCGCCTCCTCGGCGACCCTGCTGCTGCCGCTGGCGGCCGGTGCCGGCACCGGGGCCGGATACGCGCTCCTCGGCATCAGCTACGTCCTCAACGGCTTCGGCATCGCGATCTTCAACATCCACTCGATCACGCTGCGCCAGGCCACCGTGCCCCCCGAACTCATCGGCCGGGTCAGCGCCACCTTCCGGTTCCTCACCTGGGCGGTGATCCCGGTGGGCGGGCTGCTCGGCGGGCTGCTCGCGTCCGCGGCCGGTCCGCGGACCGCACTGGCCCTGACGGCGGGCGGGCTGACCGCGGCGGCGGTGGTCTTCCTGTGCTCCCGTACCGCCGTCCGCTCGTAGCAGCCCGGCCTGACAGCATTGATGATCCCGACAGCATCGATGTCCCCGTTCCCGTCCCCGTTCCGGATCCAGGAGAAGACATGTACGTCAAGGTATGCGGTCTGAGCCGCCCGCAGGACGTGGCGGCCGCCGTCGAGGCCGGGGCCGACGCGATCGGCTTCGTCCTCACGCCGAGCCCTCGCCAGGTCGCCCCCGCCGACGTCCGCGCGCTGGCCGCGCTGGTGCCGGAGGGAACCGCCACGGTCGCCGTGTTCCGCGGGGAGCCGCTCGACGAGGTGCGCCGGGCCGCCGCCGAGGCGGGCGTCGACACCGTGCAGCTGCACGGGGCGGAGCCCCCCGAGGCGTTCGCCGCGCTGCGCGCCGACGGGTTCCGGCTGATCCGGGCCACCTCGCCGGAGGGCGGGGCACCGCTGGAGACCGGTGCGTACGGCGAGGACCTGCTGATCATCGACTCACCCCGGCCCGGTTCCGGGGAACGCTGGGACCCGGCCGCGCTCGGCGTCTCCCCCACCGGCCCGTGGCTCCTCGCCGGCGGTCTCGCCCCGGACAACGTCGCCGGGGCCGTCGCCGGCCTGCGGCCCTGGGGAGTGGACGTCTCCAGCGGCGTCGAGCGCACCCGCGGAGTCAAGGACCCGGAGCTGATCAGGCAGTTCGTGGCCGCGGCCAAAAAGGCGGCGGCATGACCCACGCGGCCCGCCGGGCACTGCCACCAAGTGCGGAGGGACTGTCTCCTAAGGCTAATTGAGGGCGCATCGGTGCGGACCGCAGTATCGGATTGCCGCTTCCCGGACGCGTACGGGCGCACCCGGCCACGTGCCCGGTGCACGGCACTGACGTCCACCGCACCCGCCGAATCACCTGGGGGATCCATGTGGCTGCCCACATCCGGGAAGCACCGCGACTTCATCGAGCGCTATCTGACGCTGCACGACCGGTACACCGCGGGTGAACTCGGCGAGGAGGAGTGGCGTACCTGGGCGCAGCGGCAGCTGCGCGCGGTCGTCGCGCTCGCGCAGGAGGGCTCGCCCTTCTACGCACGGCACCTGGCCGGCGTGCCGGCCGGCCGGCTCACCCTCGACGACGTGCGCTCGCTGCCCTTCACCACGAAGGACCACCTGCGCACGGCCATGTCCGACGTCCTGAGCCGCGATCTCGACGAGGCCTGCTTCTTCTACGAGACCACCGGCACCACCGGACCGGCCACGCCCTGTCCCCGTGACCCGCGCGAGGTGATCGCCTCCAACGCCCATGTGACGGAGAGCTGGCGGAACATCTTCACGGACGTCTTCGGCGACCGGGCCCCGCGCGTCGGCGTGATGGGTCCCACCGAGGTGCACTCGCTCGGCGACACCCTGGGTGACGTGGCCCGTAACGTGGGTTCGGCCGTCGCCAAGATCTGGCCGTACTCCCCCGTCATCGGCTTCCCCAAGGCCCTTCAGCTGATGCGGGACCTGGCCCTGGACGTCGTGTTCTGCACACCGAACGTGGCGCTCTCGCTGGCGCGGGCCGCCCGTGAGCAGGGGCTCGACCCGCGCCGCGACTTCGCCGTGAAGGTCTTCCTGGTCACCGGGGAGATGTGCACCCCCGACCTGGCCCGCCAGATCGACCAGGCCTGGGGCGCGCGGACGTACAACGCGCTCTACGGCTCCCAGGAGACCCTGGTCATCGCCTCGGCCTGCGCACACGGCCGGCTCCACCTGGCCCGGCCCAACTACATCGCCGAGCTCGTCGATCCGGACACCGGCGCCGCACTCGGCGACCGGGGTACCGGGGAGCTCGTCGTCACCATGCTGATCGACGGCATCAAGCCGCTGATCCGCTACCGGACCGGCGACCTGGTCGAGCTCTCCGACAACGTGTGCGGCTGCGGCATCCGGGGCCCCGTCATGCGGGTCGTCGGCCGCACCCGCGACCGGATCGTGCTCGGCGGTCACAGCTTCCAGGCCTGGCAGATCGAGCAGGCCGTCCTGCGCCGGATCGACCACAGCTACGGCTACCAGGTCGTCATCGACCGGGCCGAGGACGGCGAGGACCTGATCACCGTCCGGCTCGACCTGCCCGACGGGCGCGTGCAGGGGCCAGGTCCTGTACGGAGTTCCAGCGCGGGAGAAGGAGCGGTGTCCGGTGCCGTCGGATCCAAGGCGGAGGAGGGAGTGATGGCGGAGCCCTCGCGACTGACGACAACGCCGGAGGCGGCGGTGCCGGACGCCGTGACGCCGCGGGGGAACTCCGTACAGGGCCTGGAGGCCGCCCACGCGGCACGGGTCGCCGACGCGCTCGGGGTGCGCTGCCGGGTGGAGCTGCCGAGCGAACTGGACCCGGTCACCACGACCGGCGCCTTCGTCAGCTGGAAGGCGGCGCGCATCCACGACCGGCGTGCGCCCATCGACCACGAGACGGCAGCCGCCCGCCGGCTCGCCGGGGCCCGGGGGCACCGCGCATGACCGAGCCCCTGCTCCGCGCCCAGGACGTCCTCGGCGCCGACTCCGACGCCGACACGACGCCGTTCCCCATCCTGTGGGAGCCCGCCCGGATACCCCACTCGCCGCTGCTGCGGCCCGGCACCCTGCGGGTCGGCACGCTCGGCCCGGACGGCACCACGTCGATGGTCGCCCTCTCCCGTCTCGGGTACCGGCTGGCCCACCTCGGCGGCCCCGTCGTGGAGCCCGTGCCGTACGACTCCTTCGAGGAACTGCTCGCCGCCGTCGGCAGCCGCGGTGGTCCCGCCTACGCCCTGGTGCCGGGGGCCGCCGAGTGCGCGACCCGCTTCTTCTGGTCGCCCCGGCTGCGGCTGGACGCCACCTTCTCCTCACCGACCCCCGAGTACGGCATCGCCTCCGGTCCTTCGGGGCTGCGTGAGGGCATCCTGCGCCTCGCGACCCTGCACGAGACCCGCCGTCTGGTGGAGCTGCTCGACGGGGCCGAGGGGGGCCGGGGCGGGTACGACATCGCCTGGGTGCCCGCCGAGTCCACGATCCACGCCGCCCAGCTCGTCGCCGAGGGGCGCGCGGACGCCGCCGTCACCAACGAACCGGGGCGCGCCCGGCACCAGCTGGAGTTCCAGGTCTCACGGCCGGGTGTCCCCATGGTGTGGATGGTGTTCGGGCCCGCGGTACTCGCCCGCTCCGAGGGTGCCCGGCCGTCCGTGGGGAGCCGGCCGTGACCACTGACCGCCGACTGCTGCTGCACGACGTCACCGTCCAGGAGGGGCTGGGCCGCGCCTCGCTGCCCGCCCGCTCCGTGCTGGTGTCGGGCGAGCGCATCGAGGCCGTGCTGCCGGCCGCGGAGGCTCCCGCCGAAGGCGACTTCGTCCGCTGGGACCTGGCCGGGGCCACCGTGCTCCCCGGCATGACGCTGGGCCACACCCACATCGCGTACGTCAATGTCACCACCGGCCGCGAGACGCTGTTCAAGTACCGGGTGCCCGAGGTCGCGCTGCATGCCGCCCGGCACGCGGCGGACCTGCTGAGCTGCGGTTACACGGCGTTCGTCGGGGCCGGATCGGTCGCCGGGATCGACATGGCGCTGAAGAACGCCATCGAGGCCGGCGTGATCGCGGGCCCGCGCATCACCCCGTGCAGCCGCGACCTGATGGTGTCGGGCCCGCCGGGACGGCGTTCGCCCGAGCTCAAGGAGCGGATGCCGCGCGAGCTGATGCCGGTCGTGGACGTCCTGGGCGATCTGGTGAAGTACACCGAGGAGGAGATCGACGAGGGCGCCGAGATCATCAAGGTGTTCTCCTCCGGGGACGACACGTTCCCTAACGCCCGTTCCGAGGAACTCCTCTTCACCCGTGAGGAGTTGTCACTCGTCGTCGAGACCGCGCACCGGCGCGGCGCCCGGGTGCGGGCCCACTCCCGGGGCCTGGCCGGCATCCGCAACGCGCTGGCCGCCGGGGTCGACGTCATCGACCACGCCACGTACGCGGACGACCGGGCGCTCGACGAGATCGCCGGGCGGGGCGTGTTCGTGGTGCCGAGCCTGTTCCAGCCGGACCGGCTGCTGGCGCTCGGGGAGCGGTTCGGCAAGGCTCCCGACTATCTGGAGTCGCTGGACTTCCGGGACGAGATCGAGAACACCCTGCGCTTCCTCCCGACGGCCGAGGGCCGCGGCATGAAGATCGTGCCGGGTGACGACTTCGGCTTCGCCTGGACCCCGCACGGTACGTACGCGGACGAGCTGGTGATGTACGTGGAGCGGGCCGGGATCGCGCCCGAGACGGTCATCAAGTGGGCCTGCGCCAACGGGGCCGAGCTCGCCGGACGCGGTGCGGACGCCGGGGTGGTGGCGGCGGGCCGCCTCGCCGACCTGGTGGTGTGGGACCGCGACCCGGCGGCGGACCTGACGGTGCTCCAGGACAAGGGGGCGCTGCGGTCGGTGCTGGTCGGCGGGCGCCACGCGGCGGGCCCGGTGGCACCGCCCGCATCCTGAACCATGCGTCCGGGCCGGGCTGTTCACCCTGCGGGGCTGAGCAGCCCGGCCCTTTCGTTGCGGGGCAGCGACAGCAGCCGGGCGGTGTCGCCGCGACCGCCGTGCGGCAGGAGCAGGATCCGCATCAGGTCGATCATCCGGTCCATCAGTCCGCGTGCGGCGGCCAGGCCCTCCTGGTCCTCGCCCGGGGCGAACTGGTCGTGCACGAAGGCGGGGAAGCCGCTGCCCGGCACGATCATCCGGTTGAGCAGGACGTTGTCGATGAGCTGCCCGTAGACCCGGTCGTGGCTGTAGCGGCGGCCGGTGACCACGACGCCGGCCACCTTGTTGGCGAGCGGGCGGTCGAAGCGCAGATGGCCGACCCCGGCCCGCTCGATGAAGTTCTGCATGACGCCCGCAAGACCGAAGCCGTGCACCGGCGCCGCGTACAGCACCCCGTCGGCCCGCACGAGGCGGTCCACCAGGGCCGGCACGTCGTCGTCCAGGGCGCACGGCAGCGGGCGCACATTGCAGTCGCCGCACGGCCCGCAGGGCGTGATGTCGTACTCGGCGAGCGGGATCACATCGAGGTGCACCCCGTGCTCGGCGGCCTGGGCCGCCAGCATGCGCAGCACCCTTCCGGTGAGTCCGTCGGGCCGTTCGGAGCCGTTCAGGGCGGCTATCGACGCCCAGGGACCGTGGTCGACCATGGCTGTATCCCTTCGAGGAAGTTGGCGATGAACGCGGATCCGGTCTGTGTGGTGATGCTTTCGGGGTGGAACTGCACGCCCTCGACGGCCAGCCGGCGATGGCGCAGCCCCATCACGCAGCCGTCCTCGCGGGCCCGTGCGGTCACCAGGAGTTCGGCGGGCAGCGGGTCGGCGACGGCCAGTGAGTGGTAGCGGGTGACCTCGGTGCCGTCGGCGAGTCCGGTGAGGATCCCGGAGCCGTCGTGGTCGAGGCGGCTGGTCTTGCCGTGCACGGTGCGCGCCGCCCGTTCGATCCGGCCGCCGTAGGCGAGCCCGATGGCCTGGTGGCCCAGGCAGATGCCGAGGAGCGGTACCCGTCCGGCGAAGTGGCGTACGAGTTCCGGGTGGCCGGAGTCGGCCGGGTGCCCGGGGCCGGGGCCGAGGACCACCGCGTCGGGGCGGCGGGCGTCCAGCTCGGCCGGGGAGTGCGTGAGCGCGGTGACGACGTCCGTGCGGGCGCCCTGCTCGCGCAGGTAGTGGTCGATGATGTGGACGAAGCTGTCGCGTGCGTCGACGAGCAGGATCCTCATGCCGTCAGCACCTCGCCCGTCAGGGCGGCGTACACCGCGCTCATCTTGATCAGGGTCTCGCGCCATTCGCCGTCGGCCGAGGAGTCGGCAACGACGCCGGCGGACGCCTGCAGCGCGTACGTCCCGGTGTCGGGGTCGTGGACGGCGGTACGGATGCACAGGGCGAGGGTCGCCGCGTGCCCGCGTACGTCGATCAGGCCCAGCGCGCCCGCGTAGGCGCCGCGCGGCCGGCCCTCGATCTCCTGGATCAGTTCCATGGCGCGGACCTTGGGCGCCCCGGTCATGGTGCCCGCGGGGAAGGTGGCGCGCAGGGCTGACCACACGTCGGCGCCGTCGGCCAGTTCACCGCGGACCGTGGAGACGAGGTGGTGGACCTGGGCGAAGTGCTCGACGGCCATCATCCGCTCCGCGGCGAGAGTGCCCGGCACGGACACCCGGGCCACGTCGTTGCGGCACAGGTCGACGAGCATGATGTGCTCGGCGCGTTCCTTCTCGTCGGCGTGCAGCGCGGCGACCCGGCGGGCGTCCTCGGCGGGGTCGGCGGCCCGGGCGGTCGTGCCGGCGATGGGCCGCATCGCCAGGGTCCGGCCCTCGATCCGCAGCAGCAGTTCGGGACTGGCCCCGACGAGGGTGCGGCCCGCCCACGGCACCAGGTACATGTACGGCGACGGGTTGCTCCGGCGCAGCCGGCGGTAGGCGTCGATGGCCGGCAGCGGGGTCCTCACCTCGATGCGGTGGCCGATCTGGATCTGGTAGACGTCGCCCGCCCTGATGTGCTCCAGGCAGCGGCGCACCCGGTCGGTGAACTCGTCCCGTCGGACGGTGCGGCGCACGCTGTACGCCGGCGGGGCGGGCGGCACGGGGTCCGTCGCCGGCTCGGGCGGCAGGGTGGCCACGAGCGCGGAGAGATCGGCACCCAGAATGCCGGGGCCCCCGAACTCGGGTGCGTCCGAAAGAAGTTGGTGGCTCTCACCGGTCGCCAGGTTGTAGGTGACGACGTACCGGAAGAGGGTGAGGGTGATCTCCGGGTCGTGGCCGGGGGCAAGCGGCGGCAGCTGCTCCAGGTGCCAGGCGGCCTCGTAGCCGAGCACGGCCAGGAACCCGAAGGCGTAGGTGTCCAGCGGTACGTCGGTCTCCACGGCGAAGGCCCCGTTCACGGCCTCCAGCAGGTGCCGGACGTCTTGGCGGGCGCGGTCGGTGAGCGGACGCAGCCGCTCCACGACCTCCGGGACGCCGTCCAGGCCGATCCGTCCGTCCCGCACGGTGATCCGGGCCAGTGGCTCGGCGCCGACCGCGGCGAAACGGCAGTCCTCGTCGGGGCCGGCCAGGCTCTCGAAGAGGAACACCTGGTCCTCACCGAGCAGCCGGCGCAGCTCGGCGCCCAGGGCGAGCGGGGGGTGCGGCGGCAACGGGGTGCGCGCCACGGTCACCCGCAGGGGTTCGGCGACCGCCCCGGGTGGTGCTGCGGCGGGCTCGACGGCGGTCATGGTCATCGCGGGCGGTCTCTTTTCGGTACGGGGGTCGGTCAGCGGCTCGATCCCAGCCAACCAACAGCGCGTACCTGCACGGCAGTCCACTGTTCCGGGCCGGCGGCGGACCACTTCACCGCGCTGCCCGGGAGACCCCCGGGGCCGCTACCGCACCGTTCCGCCCAGGAGTGCGGCAGCAGCCAGCAGGGCGTCCCGGCAGGAGTCCTCGTCGACGCCGGGGACCGAACAGGCCAGCAGCAGCACCCGGCGGGTCTCCGCGGTCACCGCCTGGTGCACGCCGTCGCGGTGGGCGAACTGCGAGAGCACGCGCTTCTCGTCGGCGAGCACCAGACCGCCCGCCTCCAGCGTCACCGGACCGTCCGCGCCGAGTGCGATGAACTCCTCGGTGCCGTCGGTCAGTCGGAGCGCGACCTCACCCTCCAGCATGTCCCGGTCGAACAGGCCGAGCGCGACGAGGTCGCGTACCGCCACCGCGTTGACGGCGTCGACGGCCGGGTTGATCCTCGGCCAGGCGCCGAGCGGCTTGGCCCGCAGCCCCCGGTCGATCAGCGCCTGCACGGAGGGCGGCCGCTTGTCGGGGTGGCTGCCGATCAGGCGGCTCAACTCCCGGTAGGCGGCGACGTTCGGGGCCGCGCGCACCTCGGCCCGGCTCGCCCCGGTCCACTGCGCGTGCGCCTCGGCCCAGACGTCGTCGGCCGGTGCGGGGCCGGCGGCGGGGATCTGCGCCTCCAGGGTCAGCACCTGGACGCCGGGCACGAGTGCGCGGGCCTCGGGTGTCACGGCGACCTTGCGGAAGGTGGGGGTCGTCATCGGGTTCCTCCGGAGAAGGTGAAGGTGTCCAGCGTATGCAGGTTCAGGTCCTCGGCCGTGAGGACGCGTTCGGTGTCGATGAGGATGTTGTAGTGGTTCGGCGCGTGGCACTCGTCGAATCCGGCCACCCGTCCGATCGGCCCGTCCGGCCCCGACACCACGTCGCCCCGGTCGATGACCGTGCCGGAGGGGAACTCGGCGAAGCCCAGGAATCCCACGTGGTCGACGCGGTCCCCGGTGGCGGAGGGCCGGTCGGTGGTGGTGACCAGCTCGTGGACGTCGCCGGCCCGCACGCAGCGCGACTGCCAGGGCGACAGCCGCATCCCGCGGTCCGTGCGCCGGTGGAACAGCAGCTTCACCAAGTGGGCCGAAACAGGCTCCTTGGCGGACATCCGCAGCCGCTGCTCCTTGGTCCGCCCGATGCCGTACGCCTCCTCGACGAGGTCGACGATGTGCGGACCCCGGTCCGGTCCGCTGCGTCCGTCGCGCACGACGCGGTGGAAGTCCGCCATGATGCCCGCGTACTCGTGGTCGAGGGAGGACTTGAACGCCTCGAAGCCGTCCAGCATGTCGGCGTGCAGCTCCCGGCCGTCCTTGAGGTGCACGGTGATGTCCTTGCGCTCACCGGTCTCCAGGGCCCAGTCCAGGTCCACCTGGACGGGTATGCCGCCGGCGGTGGCCAGGGTGAGTTCGGCGACGAACTCGACGCCGGACCTGACGTCCCCGATCGTGGCGTCGGTCAGCGTGAGGGGGCCGAGCACGGTCTCCAGGGCGTCCAGGGCGTTGGGGCCGTTGTCGATGATGCAACCGCCGCCGCAGCGGTCGAGGTCCTGGTACCAGCGGTCGGCGCCGGTGTGCTCCTCGATCTTCTCCTGGTAGCGGCTGGTGACGTGCGAGATGAGCTCGGGCTCCGGCAGCCGGTCCGCCAGGTCCTGGACATGGGTGTTGTAGCGGCGGTGGAAGGCGGTGAACAGGGTCGTGCCGTGCTCGTCGGCCAGCTGGATCAGCCGGTGGGCGTCCGCGGCGTGGACGGTCAGCGGCTTCTCGCAGCAGACGTGCACACCGGCCCGCAGGGCGTCGGCCACGACCGGGGCGTGCGCGTGGTTGGGCAGGGTGACCACGACACCGTCCACCAGCCCGGAGGCGAGGAGGTCGCGGTGGTCCGTGAACATCACGGTCCCCGGCGGGAATCCGGTCAGCTTCGCCTGGTCGAGGTCGCAGACGGCGGTCAGCCGCAGCTCCGGGTCGTCCTCGATGGCCTGAAGGAAGAAGGGCGCGATGACGCCCACTCCGATGACTCCGATACGCATGATGGTTCGGTCCTCTCCGTGTGCTGCGTGGATGGGTGTGCGGATGGGTGCGCGGCTCTGCCGTCGGGCGACCGGCCGGAGGCTGCGTGCGGCGCGCTTCAGGCGACCGGCTGGAGGCTGCGTGCGGTCAGTGCCTCGGGCGCCCGGACCGTCAGCTGCTCGGCGAGCGCCGCCAGGCCCTCGGCCACCGGTCCCGGCAGCTCCACGCCCTCGCGCTGCGACTGCGCGTACCGCAGGGCCTCGGGGGCGCCCGGGTAGGTGACGCCCCGCGTCGCGTACGCGGCGGCCGGGGAGTTCGCGACCGTGTCGAGCAGGATCCGGTTCTCGGCGGCGATGGCGTGCGCGGAGCCGAACGCCGACGGGTCGATCACGATCGCGGTGTGGCCGACGTTGTCGTCGCCCGCCGGTTCGCCCTTCAGCACGCCGGGCCGGGGGCCGTACGCCGCGCCGGAGAGCGGGCCGCACAGCAGGTCCACCAGGAGGGCGAGCCCGAAGCCCTTGGCGCCACCGGTCGCGGCGGGCCCGCCGAGCCAGGCGACGTCGGCCTCCTCGGCCATGAAGTCGGCCGGGTCGGAGGTCGGGGTGCCGTCGTGGCGGACCAGCCACTCCTGCGGGACCTCCCGGCCCTCCCGGTGGGCGGCCTTGATCTTTCCGGTGGCGACCACGGTGGTGCTCATGTCGAGGACGAACGGCGCGCCCTCGGTCACCGGGACGGCCGCGCTCAGCGGATTGGTGCCGAGCATCCGGACGGTGCCGCCGAGCGGCGGGGCGACGCCCTGGGCGCCGCAGTTCGTCATCGCCAGGCCGATCAGCCCGGCGGCGGCCGCCTTCTGCGTGTAGTAGCCGGCGCTGCCGAAGTGGGTGCTGTTGCGTACGGCGACCATGCCGATGCCGGTCTGCCGCGCCTTGGCCATGGCGATGTCCATGGCCAGGTCCATGGTGACCAGGCCGAGCCCGCGGTCCCCGTCGAGCAGGGCGGCCCCGGCGGTCTCCTGCACGATGCGCGGTGCGGCGCCCGCGTCGATCCGGCCGTCGAGCAGGCGGGGGGCGTAGATGTTCACCAGCCCGTTGGTGCCGTGCGTGGTGAAACCGTTCGCGTCGGCGTACGTGATGACGTCGGCGGCGGTACGTGCCGATTCGGCGTCCAGGCCGCACTCCGTGAGGACGTTGCGGACGAAGGCGGTGAGCTCGGCGAGGGGAACACGAACGGTCATGGCAAGTCCTCTGTCTTGTGGGTGAATTGGCTTTCAGGCGGTGTGCGCGGCGAACGCGTGCACCAGGTCCTTGATGCGCAGGGCGTACGTGTCCAGGTCGTCCAGGTGCACGAACTCGTCCGCGGTGTGCGCCCCGTTGGCGTCGAGGCGGCCGGGGCCGCAGGCGACGACATAGCGGCCGGGGCCCGGCGCCCAGATGGCGTCGCAGGTGAAGGCGGAGCCGTCGGCGAGGCCGTCGTGCCGGACGAACCCGGCCTCGTTCAGCAGGAGTTCGGCCTCGGGGTCACGGTTGTTCAGGGTGGGCAGACCCTGCTTCAGCCAGTCGAGGCGGACGATCCGGCGCCAGTCCTTCACCGTGCGGCGGCTGAACGGGTCATGGGCGTGCAGATGGGAGAACTCGGTACGGGCCTCCTCGATCAGCACTTCGAGGGAGGCCGCGAGCAGCTCGGCCTGCTCGGTCGCCGGGTAGGCGATGTTGAGGAGCAACTGCCCCGATCCGTACACCCGGTTGTGCGCGTTGCCGGTGTGCAGGCCGGAGACGCAGAGCTTGGCTCCCATGCCGTGGGCGAGCGGGCCGAGCCGGCGGGCGAGGAAGTCCGCGAGGAAGCCCAGCAGCACGGTGGCGTTGTGCCCGTCCGCGGGGTGGTCGTCGGTGGAGTCCTGGCCCGCCACCGTGATCCGCGGGGTCATCGCGGCGGTGCACCCGTCCATGAAGGTGTTGCCGGTCGGTTCGGCGAACACCATCAGGCGGCCGGTGTGGCCCGCGTCGATCAGCGCCCGCGTCCCGTACGTGCCCATCGCGCCGCCCTCCTCACCGGGCACGGACGCGATCTGCACCTCGATCCGGCCGTCGAGCCCCGGGTCCTCGGCGAAGGCGGCGGCGATCCCGGCCGCGGCGGCGACACCCGGGCCCTTGTCGTCGACGGCGCCCCGGCCGTGCAGGACCCGGCCCTCCAGGCGCGGCGGGACGTGCGGGCCGACCGTGTCCATGTGGAAGTTCACGACCAGCCGGCGCTCCTGCGGCTGCGGGGATCCGTACGCGACCACCACGGAGGGCTGTCCGTCCAGGAACCCGGACAGGTCCCGGCCGGCCACCTCCCGTACCGTGGCCGGCACTTCGGGCCGCTCCAGCAGTTCGGCCGCGGGCGGCCCGTGCAGTGCGGTGCGGAAGCCGCGCTCGGCGGCGCCGGCCAGGAACACCCGCTGCGCGCGGGCCGCTCCGTCCAGGGGGCCGCCCTCCAGGGGCGAGACCGAGTCGACGGCCATCAGCTCGGTCAGCCACTGGAGGTCCGCGGCCGCGAGGCCGCCCTCGGTGCGGGTCGTGCGGGCCGTCTCAGCCATGGTGGCTCTCCTCCCAGTACGTACGGCTGTCCGTGATGTCGATGCCGAGCAGCGCGGCGCAGCGCCGGGCGTACGTGCGGTAGCCGTCGGCGAGTGCGGCCGGATCGCCCGAAAGACCGAGGTGCGGGATGTGGGCGAGATGCGGCTCCAGGCTGTAGTAGCCGCGGTAGCCGTGCTCCTCCAGCAGCCGCACGCACGCGGCGACGTGGGCCGTGCCCTCGCCGGGCATCGTGAACTCGGCCTGTCCGCCGGAGCGGATCCCGTCCTTGATGTGCACGTGCTCCACCCACGGCAGCACCCGGCGCAGGAAGTCGAGGGAGTCGTAGCCGTAGGCGAGCCCGTTGCCCGTGTCGAACAGCAGCCGCAGGCGAGGGCTCGCGACCTCCTCCAGCATGTGCACGGTGTGCGCGGCGCTCTGCCCGGCCCAGCCCTGGCAGTTCTCGTGCAGCAGGGTCACACCGAGGCGCTCGGCCTCCCGGGCCAGCGTCCGCATCCGGCGCAGCGACTCGGTCCGCCACTCGCGCTCCGGCCGGCCGTCGTTGGGGTACGACATGACGCGCAGCCGGTCGCAGCCGAGCAGCGCCGCCGCCTTCGCGGAGCGCTCCAGCGCCGCGAGCTCTCCGTCCATTCCGGTGGCGACGGTGGTGGACCAGGAGCCCACCGGGGTGTCCACGACCGGCACCCGCAGGCCCGCGACGATGGTGCGCCGGGCCAGGTCGGCGGCGTCGCCGGCGGGCAGCTCGTGCAGTCCGAGGCCGTCGACGGTACGCAACTCGATGGCGTCCATGCCCAGTTCGTGGTGGATGGCCAGCTGGCCTGCCAGATCGGGGGCGGCCTCGTCCCCGATGCCGCACAGCCGGTCCGCGGTGATGCCCAGGAGGTTCGGCACAGACACCGCGCTCACCTCCCCGCTGCGTAGAAGCGGCTGACGGCGGCCACGACCTGCTCGGCAGCCCCCGGCGCCATGTCCGGGTGCAGGGGCAGTGCGAGCGCCTCACGGGAGAGCTGCTCGGCCACGGGGAAGTCACCGGGCCCGTACCCGAGGTGGGCGAAGGCGGGCTGGAGGTGGAGGGGGCGCGGGTAGTAGACGGCCGTCTCGATGCCCTGGCCGGCCAGATGGGCGCGGAGTTCCTCGCGCTGCTGGGCGCGCACCACGTAGGTGTAGACGGAGCGGCCCTCGAACCCGGCCGGCGGGGGAAGCAGCGCCGGTCCGAGCGGGCGCAGGCCCTCCTCGTACACGGCGGCGATCTCGCGGCGCCTGGCCAGGAGCCGGTCCAGGTGCGGGAGTTTGCGCAGCAGGAAGCCGGCGCTCAGCTCGTCCATCCGGCAGTTGAAGCCGAGGAGCTCGTGGTAGAAGCGCTTGCCGGCGGGCTGGCCGTGGTTGCGCAGCATCCGGGCGGTACGGGCCAGGTCGTCGTCGTCCGTGACGATCATCCCGGCGTCGCCGATGCCGCCCGCGGGCTTCGCCGGGAAGAAGGAGTAGACCCCGGCGTGCCCGTGCCGGCCGGCGGGCTTGCCGTCCACCTCGGCGCCCAGCGCGATCGCGCTGTCCTCGACCAGGTGCAGCGAGTGCCGGGCGGCGATCTCCGCGAAGGCGCCCATCTTCGGGGAGCCGCTGAACAGATAGGCCGGCAGGAGCGCCCGGGTGCGGTCGGTGACGGCGGCCTCGGCGGCGGCCGGGTCGAGCAGGCCCGTCTCGTACTCGACGTCGGCGAAGACGGGGCGGGCTCCGCGCAGGGCGACGGTGGAGGCGGTGGAGACGAACGAGAACGCGGGGGTGACGACCTCGTCCCCGTCGCCGAGGCCGAGCGCGGCCAGGACCACGGTCAGTGCTCCGGTGCCGCTCGCCACGGCGACGGCGTGCGCCGCCCCGGTGCGTGCGGCGATCTCCGCCTCCAGCCGCTCGACCCGGGACTTCAGGATGAACTCGTCGCTCTCGGCGACCTCCTGGAAGACCTCCACGAGGTCGTCGGCCCAGTCGGCCGAGCGGGCGGGCCAGTCGAAGTACGGGATGACGGTGGTCACGATGCGGCTCCGTAGAAGGCGTGGACGAGGGCGGCGACGCGGTCGGCCTGCTCATCGGTGAGGTCGGGGTAGAGGGGCAGCGCCAGGGCGCGCCGCGCGGACGCTTCGGACACCGGGACGGGGTGGCGGGAGCCGGGCAGCGGGGCGAGCAGCGGCTGCTGGGTGAGCGGGCGCGGGTAGTACGCCTCGGTCCCGACCCCGTGGGCCTCCAGGTACGCGGCCAGCTCGTCGCGGCGGTCGCACTCGATCAGGTACACGTAATAGACCTGGTTGCTCGGCGTCTTGGCGGGCGCCATCCACGGCGTCGTCACGGTCCCGGCGAGCGGGGCGAGCAGCCGGTCGTAGCGGGCGGCCAGTTCGGCTCGCCGCCCGATCTCCTCGCCGAGGCGCTCCAGGCGGTGCAGCAGGAACGCCGACTGCAGTTCGTCGCAGCGGCTGTTGTAGCCGATCTCCTGGTAGACGTACGCACCGTCGGTGTCGTACGCGCCGTCCGTGCCCTGGCCGTGCAGGCGCAGCCGCCGGGCGGACGCGGCGATGTCGTCGTCGTCCGTGAGGAGCATGCCGGCGTCGCCGAGCGAGCCGAGGGTCTTGGTGGGGAAGAAGGAGAGCACCCCGCCGCTGCCCCACAGGCCGGCGTGCACCCCGCCCGCCCGCATGTCGATGCCCTCGGCACTGTCCTCCAGCAGGAGCAGCCCGTGCCGGTCGGCCAGGTCCTTCAGCGCCTCCATGTCGGCCATCTGCGAGAACAGGTGCACCGGCATGATCGCCTTGGTGCGCTCGGTGATCGCGGCCTCGGCGCGCTCCGGGTCCATCGCGTAGCTGCCGGGCAGCACGTCCACGAGCACCGGCTCGGCGCCCACGTGCAGGACGCACGACGCGCTGGCGAAGAAGGTGTACGCGGGGACGATGACCTCGTCGCCGGGGCCGATGCCCGCCGCCCGGAGGAGGATCACGAGGGCGTCGGTCCCGTTGGCGACGGCCACCGCGTGCCGGGCGCCGGTGCGCGCGGCGATCGCGGCCTCCAGTTCGGCGGTGACCGGGCCCGAGGTGAACCGGCCGGAGGCGGCGACCTGGCGGACCATGGCCTCCAGTCGGTCCCGGTCCCGGCGGGCGGAGGCGGCCCCGCTGAAGAACGGGATGGCGGTGGCGTCACTCATCGCGTGGCCGCCTTGAGGGAGGAGATCAGCCCCGTGACGGCCTGGCGGCGGCCCGCCGCGTCCCGGGCGGCGCCGATGGCCTGGAGCAGCGCGCTGCCCACGATCACGCCGTCCGTCTTGCCGTGCAGCGACGCCACGTGCTCGGGGCGGGAGATGCCGAAGCCGACGGCCATCGGGGTGTCGCCGGCCGCGCGGACCCGCTCCAGGTAGGCGTCGAGGCCCGGGTCCAGGTCCTTGCGGACTCCGGTGACGCCGTTGGCGGCCAGCACGTACAGGAAGCCGCGGGAGGCGGCGGCGGAGGCCGCGATGCGCTCGGCCGAGCTGCCGGGTGCGGTGAAGAACGTCTGGCCCAGCTCGTTGGCCTCGGCGTGCGCCAGCCACTCGGCGCCCTCGCTGACCGGCAGGTCGGGGACGACGAACCCGTCGACGCCGGCCGACCTGGCGTCGTCGTACAGCTGGGTGAGGCCGTAGCGCAGGAACGGGTTGCAGTAGCCCATCAGCACGATCGGCGCCTCGACGCCTGCGGCACGCGCCTCGGCGACGACGTCGAGGGTGGCGGCGGCGGTGGTGCCGGTGTCCAGGGCGGCCTGGCCGGTGGCCTGGATGACCGGTCCGTCACCCAGCGGGTCGGAGAACGGGACACCGAGCTCGATCACATCGGCGCCGGCCTCCACCGCGGCGGAGATCAGGCCGACGGTCTCGCCGAGCAGCGGGTAGCCGGAGGTGATGTAGGCGACGAGGGTGGTCTCGTCCTTGGTCCGGTTGTCGGTGAAGGTCTGTTCGATGCGCTTCATCGGGCGTTCTCCTCACGCTGCTTGAGGGCGGCCATGGCGGAGGTGAGGTCCTTGTCGCCGCGGCCGGAGAGGTTGACGAGGACGGTGGAACCCGGGGCGCACTCGCGGGCGACCTTCAGGGCGCCGGCCACCGCGTGCGCGGACTCCAGGGCCGGGAGGATGCCCTCCTGGGAGCTGAGTGCGACGAACGCGTCCAGGGCCTCGTTGTCGGAGGCGGAGATGTACTCGACCTTGCCGGTGTCCTTGTAGTGGGAGTGCTCGGGGCCGACGCCCGCGTAGTCCAGGCCGGGTGCGATGGAGTGGGTGAGCTGGATCTGCCCGTCGTCGTCCTGCAGCAGATAGGTGCGGGTGCCCTGGAGGACGCCCGGGTCCCCGTAGAGCAGCGGCGCCGCGTGCCCGCCCTGCCCGCCCTTGCCCTCACCGGCGGCCTGTACGCCGACGAGACGGACCGGGTCGTCGAGGAAGGCGCTGAACATCCCGGCCGCGTTGGAGCCGCCGCCGACACAGGCCACGACCGCGTCGGGCAGCCGGTCGTTCGCCTCCAGGAACTGGGCGCGGGCCTCCCGGCCGATGACCGACTGGAAGTTGCGCACGATCGTCGGGAAGGGGTGCGGGCCGACGACCGAGCCGAGCAGGTAGTGCGTGGTGTCGGGGCGCGCGATCCACTCGCGGATCGCCGCGTTGATGGCGTCCTTCAGCGTCGCCGTGCCCAGGTCGACCAGCTCGACGCGGGCCCCGAGCAGCTCCATCCGCTGCACGTTGGGGGCCTGCCGCTCGGCGTCGACCCGGCCCATGTAGACGGTGGCGTCGAGACCGAGGTAGGCGCAGGCCGCGGCCACGGCCACACCGTGCTGGCCGGCGCCGGTCTCGGCGATGATCTGCTTCTTGCCGAGGCGCCGGGCGAGCAGCGCCTGCCCGATCGAGTTGTTGATCTTGTGCGCGCCGGTGTGGGTGAGGTCCTCGCGCTTGAGCCAGAGCTTGACGCCGTTCTCCGTGGCCCCGAGCCGGTGCAGCTCGGTGATCGGCGTGGGCCGGCCGACGAACATCTTGAGCAGCTTGTCGAGCTCCGCGGTGAACTCCGGGTCCAGGAGCGCCTTCTGGTACTCCTCCTCCAGTTCCTGAAGCGGGCCCACCAGGGTCTCCGCGACGAACTGTCCGCCGTACTCGCCGAATCGGCCGTTCACGAGGCCACCTCCAGAATCTGGACCCCGGTGTAGGACCGCAGCTGGGCGGCGGGGTCGGGGCTGCTGAGCAGGGACTCGCCGATGAGCGCGGCGTCGAAGCCGTGCGCGGCGATGCGTTCGATGTCGGGGCGGCCCGACAGGCCGCTCTCGCTGACGGTCAGCACGCCGCGCGGGATGTCGCGGCGCAGCCTGGCCGAGTTGTCCAGGTCGACCGAGAAGGTCTGCAGGTCCCGGTTGTTGATGCCGACGATGCGGGCGCCGGCGGTCAGGGCCCGGTCCACCTCGTCCTGGGTGAAGGTCTCCACCAGCGCGTCGAGGCCGAGGCCGTGCGCGGTGCGCACCAGGTCGGTCAGCAGCGCGTCGTCGACGGCGCGGGCGATGATCAGGATGCCGTCGGCGCCGCTGTCGTGGGCGAGCGTCACCTGGCGGACGTCGACCAGGAAGTCCTTGAACATGACGGGGACGGTGACGTCCGGGTGCTCCGCGACCGTGCGGACCAGCTCGGGCGAGCCGCCGAAGTAGGGCGAGTCGGCGAGCACGGAGATGGCCGAGGCGCCTCCCTCGATGTAACTGCGGGCGGTGGGGACGGCCAGCGCGGGGTCGAGCAGCCGGCCCTTGGACGGGGACGCGGGCTTGATCTCGGCGATGACCGAGATGTCGGGGCCGCCGAGCGCGGCGGCGAACCGGCCGGGTACGGCGGGTGTCCTGCGGCCGCGGGCTGCGGCGTCGGCTGCCGCCGGGCCGCTCCAGGCGGCACGTTTGGCGGCGACGATGTCGTCGAGGTGCGTGGCCATCAGGTGGTCTCCGGGGTAGTGATCGGGGTGGTCTGCGGGGCCCGGGCGGTCCTCGGGGCCGGGGCGGCCTTCGTCGTCCGGCTGCGGGCGAGCCGGCCGGTCAGGGCGGCCGGGGCTCCCTGCTCCACGGCGCTGCGCGCCAGGGCGACGCCGGACGCCAGGTCCGGGGCGTGACCGGACAGTTGGAGCACGGCCGCCGCGTTCAGCAGGACGGTGTCCAGCAACGGTGCGGGGGCCGTCCCGTCGAGGACCTGGCGGGCGAGGACCGCGTTGCGTGCCGCGTCACCGCCCGCCAGTTCGGCCCGTCCGGCCGCTCGCAGCGGCAGCCCGGCCGGGTCGACGGTGAACTCGGTGAGCTCGCCGCCGTCCACCTGGAGCACCCGTGCGGGGCCCGCGGTGGTCAGTTCGTCCATCCCGTCGAAGCCCTGGATGACCCAGGTCCGCCGGTAGCCGAGCCGCAGGGCGGCCTGCGCCAGCACCTCCTGGTCCTGCCGGGTCGCCGTGCCGATGAGCCGGCCGGTCAGCGGGACCGGGTTGGCGAGCGGGCCGGACAGGTTGAACAGGGTGCGGAAGCCGAGCCGGCGGCGGACCGGGGCCAGTCTCCGCAGCGCCGGATGGAGCGCGGGTGCGAAGAGGAACGCGAACCGGTGCTCGGCCAGCAGCTCCGTGAGGCGCTCCCCGGGGTCGAGGTCGATCCCGAGGGCCTCCAGCAGGTCGGCGCTCCCGCACTGCGAAGTCGCCGCCCGGTTACCGGCCTTGGCCACGGTCGCCCCGGCCGAGGCGGCGACCAGACCGGCGAGCGTGGAGATGTTGACCGAGCCGCTGCCGTCACCGCCGGTGCCGACCACATCGACCGCCGGGCCCGTCCAGGCGACCCGCCTGGCCACCGCCAGCACCGCCTCCACCGCTGCCGCCACCAGGACCGGGCTCGCCCCGCCCACCGCGACCGCGGTCAGGAAGGCAGCGGCGTCCACCTCGTCCGTGGCCTCGTCCAGCAGCTCCGCCACCGCCGCCCGGGCCGCCTCGGCCGACACCGTACGACCCGCGACCGCGTCCCGGGTGACGGTGGGGAGCGCACGGCCGGCGAGCAGGGTGGCCGCCATCAGAGCACCGCCACATTGCTGGCCGCCGTGAGCTTGTTGTGGGTGTCGAGCACGACCGGCGGGATGCCCCACAGCAGGTCCTGCTCCAGGCCGGGCACCGGGGTGACCATCACCGCCGCGTCCAGCTGCGCCAGCTCCACCACCGCCCAGTCGGCCGACGTGACCGGCTCCCCGTCGACGACGAGCCCCGGCACCAGCGGGTCGTGGTACGAGACGACGGCCCCGGCGGCCCGCAGGCCCCGGATGACGTCCAGGGCGGGCGCGTTGCGCAGATCGGCGACGCCGGACTTGTAACTGACCCCGACCACCAGCACCTTGGCGCCCCTCAGGGAGGAGCCGCGCGCCTCGACGAGCTCGGCGAGCCGCTCCACGACCTGCCAGGGCCGCTGCTCCACGCGCTCGAACGCGGCGGCCACCAGGTCCATTCCGGTGCCGGCCCGGTGCGCGGCCTCCCGCAGGAACAGCGGATCGACCGGGATGCACTCGCCGCCGACGCCCGGCCCCGGGTAGTGCGGGAGGAAGCCGTAGGGCTTGGTGGCCGCGGCGTCGATCACCTCGCGGACCGGTATGTCCAACGCCCGGCACAGGTCGGACAGTTCGAGCGTGAGGCTGATGTTGACCAGCCGGAAGGTGTTCTCGAAGACCTTGGAGAGTTCGGCGACCTCGGTCCGGGACACCGGGACGACCGTCTCGCAGACCAGCCCGAACAGGGCCGCCGCGCGGCGGGTGCACTCCTCGGTGAGGCCGCCCACTACCTTCGGGGTGTTCGACAGGTTCCAGCCGCTCGTGTTGGCGGGGTCGACCCGCTCCGGGGCCATCGCCACGTGGAAGTCGGTGCCCGGCTCCAGGCCGGTGGCGCGGGCCAGGGCGGCCGCCGCGGTGGCGGTGGTGCCCGGCGGGACCGTGGACTGCAGGATCAGCAGCGTCCCGCGGCGCAGCAGCGGCGCCACCGAGTCCATCGCGGCCCCCACGTAGTCCAGGTTGGCCTGCTGGTCACCGGTGACCGGGGTGGGGACGCAGACGATCAGGACGTCGGATCCGGCGAGCTCGCCGGACTCGGTGGTCGCCTTCAACCGCTCGCCGACCGCGGCCAGTTCGGAGTCGCTCACGTCCGGAAGGTAGGAACTGCCGCGGGCCACCCGGCCGACGCGCTCGGCGTCGGTGTCCATCCCGAGGACCCGGAGGCCGGCCGCGGCGAAGCCGAGACCGAGCGGCAGACCGGTGTATCCGAGGCCGACGATTCCCACCCGCAGGGTGCGGCGTTCGATCTTCTCGTCGAAGACGCTTGCGCCGTCCCGCCCATGGATCACGGGAGCGAGTACGCCAGTCATTTCAGCCATGGGGTTCTCCCTCTGAGTGCTATAAATAAAGGCCGTTGGCGTGATCAAGTAGGCCAGTGGGCGAGGGAGACCACCCAGACCACTGCGGGGGAGACGGAGCAGACCAGATGGCCTGGCATCTGTCGGTGCAAGTGGACCGGGACTCGGCGGTGCCACTCACCGCACAGCTCCAGAACGCCATCAAGACCAGGGTCGAGGACCGGGTTCTGCACCCCGGCGCACGCCTGCCGTCGAGCCGTCAACTCGCCCTGGACCTGGGGCTTTCGCGCAGTGTGGTGGTCGAGGCGTACGAGCAGCTGATCGCCGAGGGCTACCTGGACGCGGTCCGCGGATCGGGCACCCATGTCGCGCGGAAGATGCCCGACAGCGTCGGCGACACCTCCCTGCTGGACTCCCGTCCGGCGACGAGCGCGCGCTGGGATCTGCGGGTCGGCATAGCGAACCTGTCGAACTTCCCGCGCCAGGAGTGGCTCAACTCCTATACGAAGGTCCTGCAGAACGTCGGCCGCGAAGGCATGGACTACCCCCCGGTCGCCGGCATCGCCGAACTGCGCAACGAACTCTCCGGCTATCTGGGCCGGGTGCGCTCGGTCCACACCGAGCCCGGGCAGGTGATGGTCACCGCGGGATTCGCCCAGGGCCTGGCCCTGCTCTCCGACTCCCTCCAGCGCCTCGGCATCCATGAACTGGCCATCGAGGAGCCGGGACACAGCGGCCAGCGCCGCTTCATCCTGGACACCGGGCTGACACCCCTGCCGGTCCCCGTCGACGAGGAGGGCCTGATCGTCGAGGCCCTGGAGCGCTCGGGCGCCCGCGCGGTCCTGGTCACCCCCGCGCACCAGTTCCCGACCGGGGTCATGATGTCGCCGGAGCGCCGCGAACAGCTCCTGGCCTGGGCGCGGGCCCGGGACGGCTGGATCATCGAGGACGACTACGACGGCGAGTTCTGGTTCGACCGCGGGGTCAGGCCCACCGCACTGCAGGAGGGCGACCCGGAGCGGGTGGTCTACGCGGGCACCACGAGCAAGGTCCTGGTCCCCGGTCTGCGGCTGGGCTGGCTGGCGATACCCCCGAAGCTGTACCCGCTGATGGAGCGGGTCCGCTCCCGCCAGGACCAGGGCTCCGACACCCTCACCCAGCTGGCCTTCGCCGAGCTGATGCGCAGCGGCCTGCTGGACCGGCACCTGCGCCGGGTCCGCTCCCGCTACCGCTCCCGCCGCGAGGCGCTGGCCGCGGCCGTCCACGAGTCCCTGCCCGAGGCCCGCATCATCGGCTGCGCGGCCGGCCTGCACAGCTACGCCGTACTGCCCCCGGGCACCGACGAGGCGGCCGTGGTGCACGGCGCCCTGCGCCGCTCGGTCCTGGTCCGCAGCGGCGCGGCGTTCCGCTTCGGCGGGCCGCCCGGCGAGCCGGGCCTGCTCCTGGGATACGGCTCACTGCCCCTCACCGGCATCTCCGAGGCCGTGGCGGCCATCGGCGCGTCGTACGAGGAGGCCCGCCGCGGCTGAGCCCGTACGGCGGTACGAGGAGGCCCGCCGCGGCTGAGCCCGTACGGCGGCCCCTCCGCCCGGGGCCACGGGCCCCGGAGCGTCGAGCGGCCACGCGCCCCTCAGCGCATCGAGCGGCCCCGGGGTGCCGCGATCAGCTTCTGGGCCAGCGCCTTGTTCACCGCGTCGATGCGCGACACCGCGTCCAGCTTGTCGAAGATGTTGCGCAGGTGACGCTTGACGGTGCCTTCGGTGATGCCGAGCCTGGCCGCGATCTGCCGGTTGCTCATGGCCTCCGCGACGCACGTCAGCACCTCGCGCTCGCGCGGCGACACCGGCCCGGCCTCCTGGTCGTGCGCCTGGTCGCCACCCGCCGTGTAGCCCGAGCGCGGCACCAGGATGGTGATCTGGTCGTCGTCCCGCGCGGCGTTGCGGACCGCGCTCAGCAGCGCCGCCCGGGAGACGCTCTTGTGCAGATAGCCCCGGGCGCCCAGCTGCAGCAGCTCATGGACGAGCGGCTGGTCGTCGTACATGGTGAGGATGATGATCCGCAGGCTGGGGAATCGTTCCAGCAGCCCGCGCACGGCCGCCCGGGGGTGGTGGTCCGGCATCTCGACGTCGAGCAGCAGCACATGCGGCTGGTGCCGCTCCACCAGCTCGACCAGCCCCCGCCCACTGCTCGCCTGGGCGACGACCTGCAAGTCGTCCTCAGCGTTGAGCAGTTCGGCCAGCGCCGTGCGCAGCAGCGTGTGGTCGTCGGCCGCCAGGATGCGGATCAGTTCAGGTCGCGCGTTCAACGGAATCACCTGGGAGGTCCATCAGCGGGATCGTGAGCGTGACCCGGGTTCCCTCGGGTGCACTGGCGAACAGGATGGTGCCGCCGAGCAGTTCGACCCGCTCGGTGCACGACGCGATCCCGTTGGCCCGGCCCGCCGTGGCGGCCTCCGAGACGTCGAAGCCGCATCCGTCGTCCTCGATCAGCGCCTGCAGTTTGTACGGTGCGATGTCCACCGTCGCGAGCACGTGCTCGGCCTCCGCATGCGCCAGGGAGTTGCGCAGGCACTCCCGCACCACGAGGAACACCTCGTCGAGCACGTCCTGCGGGGCCCACTCCTCACTGCCGTTGACCTTGATCCGCACCTTGGAGGGGGTGATCTCCATCGATTCGAGGAACGCGGTGAACGCCGACTCCAGCGTGCCCTCGCGGTCGGCACGGCGCAGCTGGGTCACCAGGTCGCGGATGATGCCGAGGGCCTCGGTGAGGGTGTCCTTGACGGCCCCGATCCGCACGGCGACCTCGTCGGGGCTGGATTCCCAGGTCAGTTCGTGCAGCTCGATACGGCGCAGGGCGAGGCTGACGTGGTTGCCGAGGTGGTCGTGTATCTCGCGGGCGAGCTGGCGCTGGCTGGCCGCGTTGACCTCCCGCACCGTGTTCAGCAGATAGGTGTCGTGGCCGATCGCGCCGGCCTCCAGCCGTCTGCCGATCCCCTGCTGCAACGTACGCACACCGGCCTGGAAGCCGTCGAACGCGGCGGGCGAGTCGACCATCGCCTTCCCGAGCGCGTCGAAGACGATGTCGAAGAGGATCATCCCGGCACGGATGGAGTGGACGGCGTCGATGCCCTGCGTCGCCCGCGCCACACCCAGGCCCTCGACCTGCTGGATCAGCCGGTCGCGCACATCGGCCCGGCCGTTGCGCAGGCTGTCCGCGCAGTCCCGGATGATCCGTTCGGCCTGCAGGGCGCAGGTATGCCAGGTCTCTTCGGAAGCGACCAGGGGGCTTTTGATCTTTTCGAGCCGGCCCCGGTAGTCGGACAGTAATTCATGCGTCCGGCCCAGAAGTTGTTCGGCCGTGTCGGATTCAACAAAACCGGAATGCATCAAAAGAGCCCCCACCCTCATCAGAAACCGACTGTCGGATCATCATCGTACGGTTACGGAATGTCAACACGACTCCACCCGTCCCACGTTCTGAGACAAGTTGCGTGACGGCCACGAGAAAACGCTTACCGCAGCCTCTGACATCGCCGTGGCGACGCAACCCACATATCCGTCGGGGCAGTCCACATCGTGAACGTACCAGTCGGCGGAATCACCTGACCGGTGCGCGCGCCGCAGTCCGCCCGCCCCGGGAGCGCCGACCGACACCGGTATCCGCAGACCGGTTCCCGCCGCTTTGCCCACCGCCTCGACCGCGGTCCAGGTGCGGAATCCAGCAATCCGGTCTTGCGCCCCCACCGCGGGCACACGCCCCCAGTCGAAGGTCGCGCGGAGCCGCTCGACGTCCACGCCGACCGCGCCCGGCTCCCCGGCCACGCCCACCAGGGCGGCGGCTCCGGAATGAGACAGGCTGAAGCCGAGATCAGGCCACGGCCCGTCCACGAGCACAGGCCGTCCGCGGCCGCAGCCGCCGCACACCTCCGGCTCGGGACAGCGGCGGGTGAAACGGGGCAGACCGGGAGCGACGCCGAGGTAGCCGCCGAGCACGGTCCTCAGCGCGAGATGCGCCCGGCGGTAGCGCCACTGCGCACGGGGGTGACGGATCCGCGCCGCACGGGCGCGTTCGCCGGGATCGAGGACCAGGTCCGCACGCTCGGGCGGCACATGGTCCAGCGGGACGGACCAGACATGGATCTCCCCCGGCGCGAGAACCGGGATGCTCGGGAAAGGAGACGAGGACGAAGAGGGCAGGGACGGGGACAGGAGGGTACGCATGATGGCTTCCCGGGGTCGGAAACGGACCAGGGCTGCCAACGGCCCATAACGGGAAGCGGGGTGCCGGAAACGACGGCGCCCGCCTGCTCACCAGCGAAGCGCGGGCGGGAGACGGGCGGGGGGTCCACTTCGGCGGTGGACCGGCGTACCAGAACGGAGGCTCGGGACTCCGGCAGTGGACCCGCATACCGGAACGGAGGCTCAGGACTCCGATGGTGGACCGGCATACCGGAACGGAGGCTCAGGACTCCGGCGATGGGCCGGCTACCGGAACAGGGGCATAGGACTCCGGCACAGCCCGCTCCGGCACGGGAGGAATTCCGGAATCCGACCCGCCGGTATTCCATGCCTCTTTAGTGGTAGGCATGGCTCATTTGCAGAACAGTCAGGTACCCCTGCCCGTGCCTAGGCTCCTGGGCATGCCTATGGCGACGATACGGCCACTGCCTGTGACTGCACCCAGTGGTTCGAAGTACCGGATTCCAAGCATTCTGCGACTCTGCATCGAAGAATCCCGCCCCGCCGTTCTGATGGCCTTCCAGCTCCGCTATTTCGCCGGTATCGCACTGGCGCTCGCGGCGGATCCGGCCCTCGGCACCCGACCGGTTCTTCAGGCGGTGTTCGGCTCCCTCGCATGGTTCGGCGCCATCTTCTACACCTATCTCTACAACGGATGCACGGATTACCACGAGGACCGGGTCAACGGCTCGGCCCGCCCGATCGCGAGCGGCCGGCTGCCCCGTCACACCGCACTGCTCGTCGCCCGCGGTGCGGCCGTCGCCTCGCTGATATCCGCGGCGTGCGCCGGGTTCGGCCCCCTGCTGCTGTGCACGGCCATGCTCCTGCTCGGGCACGCCTACTCCGCACCCCGCACCGTCTGGAAGAACAGCACACCCGCGGCGATGGGCGTCGTGTTCCTCTCCGGGCTTCTCACCTACGCCGCAGGCCCCCTCGCGCTCGGCGTCTCGCCCAGCTCACCCGCGCTGTTCCTCACGGCCCTCGCCATGTCCCTGTGGATGGCGCTCGTCGGCGCGGTCGCCAAGGACTTCTCCGACATCGAAGGTGACACCGCGGCCGGCCGCCGGACCTGGGCCGTCACCCTGGGCGAACGACGCACCCGCGTCCTGGTCGCGGCCGGCGCCGTCGCCGTGGGCACCCTCTTCACCGCCGGAGCGCTGCGCTGGGCGCCGGAGCAACTGCCCACCGCCTGCGTGGTCCTGGTGGGCGGCCTGGCCCTGGCCGCCGTGACGCTCGCGGGCCACGCCACCGACGACCGCCATCTGCGCCGCCGCCCGTACCGCTTCTTCATGGTCACGCAGCACTGCGCACATCTGGCCCTGCTCGGCCAGGCCGTCGCCTGATATGCGGATCGACACGCGAAACCGGCCCGGAAACACAAAGGAACACCCCCCCTCCCAAAGGCGCATTCAGCCACCACTCAAGTGCAACGCAGCGTCCTTACAGGGTGGTTGAAGTGGTTTCATCACCGGAGAAAGCAACGGATCGCAACAATGCGATCCGGACCGCGGTATCCGGGAATGGGAAAGTCACTGACGCCAGTGGCGGGGAACGCGTGTCAGTGGACGGTGACGCGTCACCCACCACGCAGTGGCATATCGCCCCGGCCGCAGGAAGGAGACGGAAGACGATGGCGAGCACCCGACTGGCGCTCATGTTCCCCGGCCAGGGAGCGCAGCGTCCTGGCATGGGCCTGCCCTGGCACCGCACCCCCGGCTGGTCCGTGGTGGCCGAGGTCTCCGAGGCCGCCGGCCGGGACATGGAGGCCCTGCTGCTGGACGCCGGCACGGAGACGCTGCGGCGCACCGACAACGCCCAGCTGACCACCTTCACCCTGGCCATGGTGGCGCTGACGGAGCTGCGCCGCCAGCACCCGCTGGCCGCCTTCCCCGGCGCCTGCGCCGGACACAGCCTGGGCGAGTACTCCGCACTCGTCGCCGCCGGGATCCTCGACCCGCAGGACGCGGTCCGGCTGATCGTGGCACGCGGCGCGGCCATGCAGACGGCCTGCGCCCGGGCGGACGGAGCGATGGCCGCGATCCTCGGCCTGGACGCCGCACAGGCCCAGCTCGTGGTCGACGAGATCCACGCGGACGGCGGCCAGGTGTGGGTGGCGAACCTCAACTCACCGCAGCAGACGGTGATCGCGGGCCACGCGGCCGATGTCGAACGCTGCTCCCGGGCGGCGGAGCGGGCAGGGGCGGCCAAAGTGGTGGCCCTGACGGTCGGCGGCGCCTTCCACACCCCGCTGATGGCCGAAGCGGTCGAGCCCTTCGCCGCGGCCCTCGCCACGGCCCGGTTCATGCCGGGCCACTCCGCGGTCGTCTCCAACGTGGACGCCCGCGCCCACCGCGGCGGGCCGCACTGGGCGGAACTCCTCCGTCACCAGCTCACGGCACCGGTGCGCTGGGCGGACACGCTGCACACCCTCACCACGGAACTGGCCTGCGACCGCCTCATGGAGATCGGCCCCGGCAGGACCCTGACGGGCCTCGCCAAGGCCACCGTCCCCCGGGTCCCCCGCGACACGTTCTCCGACCCGCAGACCTCCCTGGCCCCCGCAGCCTGACCACAGGCCACCCCACGGAGCACCCACACCACCCAACCCCATCCCCCGCGGAGCACCCGCACCACTCAACCCCGTCCGGCACGCACCCCACGAAGCACCCGCACCACTCAAGCCCGTCCCCCACGGAGCACCCGCACCACTCAAGCCCGTCCGGCGATTGAGGACGGAACCCCGCACCCCGCGGGGACCCGCACCACCCCCGTACATCCCCCGCGGGGGTGCACAAAGGGCCGTCACCCGGATCCCGGGTGACGGCCCTTCCCCGTACAGGCGTACAGGCGTACAGGCGTACCTACGCGCTACGCGCCCAGCAGCGTCCGCACCCGCTCCGCACCCACCGCGAGCAGCAGCGTGGGCAGCCGCGGACCCGTGTCCCGGCTGACCAGCAGCCGGTACAGCAGCGCGAAGAACGACCGCTGCGCCGCCTTCAGCTCCGGCGTCGGCTTGGCATCGGCCTCCAGCCCCTCCATCACCTTCGGCACGCCGTAGACGAGCGTGGTCAGCCCGTCCAGCGACCAGTGCGAGTCCAGCCCCTCAAGGAGCAGCCGCAGCGACTCGCGCCCCTGCTCGTCCAGCGAACCGAGCAGCTCCTTGTCCGGCTCGCCCCGGACGACGGTGCGGGCCTCGGCCGGGACCTGGGTGGTGATCCAGTTCTCGGCCCGGTCGAGCCGCGGCCTGGCCTCGTCCAGCGACGTCAGCGGGTTCTCGGGGTCCAGCTCGCTGAGGATGCGCAGCGTCTGGTCCTCGGCCCCGGCCGTGATGTCGGCGACCGACGCGAGGGTCCGGTACGGCAGCGGACGCGGCGTGCTCGGCAGCTCACCGGCGGCCGTACCGATGGCCCGGGCGTACGCGGCGGCGTCCGCCGGCAGCACGGAACCGTCGGCGACCTTGCGGCCCAGCGAGTCCCACTCGTCGTAGAGCCGCTGGATCTCCTGGTCGAAGGCGATCTTGAAGGACTGGTTGGGCCTGCGGCGCGCGTACAGCCAGCGCAGCAGCGGCGCCTCCATGATCTTCAGCGCGTCGGCCGGGGTCGGCACGCCGCCCTTGGAGGAGGACATCTTCGCCATGCCGGAGATGCCGACGAACGCGTACATCGGTCCGATCGGCTGCACCCCGTCGAAGATCTCGCGGACGATCTGGCCGCCGACGACGAACGACGACCCGGGCGAGGAGTGGTCCACCCCGCTCGGCTCGAAGATCACGCCCTCGTACGCCCAGCGCATCGGCCAGTCGACCTTCCAGACGAGCTTGCCGCGGTTGAACTCCTTGAGCCGCACCGTCTCGGCGAAGCCGCAGGCCGTGCAGGTGTAGTTCAGCTCGGTGCTCTCGTCGTCGTACGACGTGACCGTCGTGAGGTCCTTCTCGCAGTTGCCGCAGTAGGGCTTGTACGGGAAGTAGCCGGCCGAGCCGCCGCTGCCGTCGTCCTCGCTCGCCGCACCGGAACCAGCCTCGGCCTCCAGCTCGGCCTCGTCGACCTTCTTCTGCTGCTGCGGCTTCTTCCCGCCCTTGGCACCGCCGGCCGCCGGGTCCTTCTTGGTCCGGTAGCGGTCGAGCACGGCGTCGATGTCGGCGCGGTGGCGCATCGCGTGCAGGATCTGCTCGCGATAGGTGCCCGCCAGGTACTGCTCCGTCTGGCTGATCCCGTCGTACTCGACACCCAGCTCGTCCAGGGCCGCCGTCATGGCGGCCTTGAAGTGCTCGGCCCAGTTCGCGTAAGCGGAACCGGCCGGAGCGGGCACCGAGGTCAGCGGCTTGCCGATGTGATCGGCCCAGGACGCGTCGACGCCCTCGACCCCGTTCGGCACCTTGCGGTAGCGGTCGTAGTCGTCCCACGAGATCAGGTGCCGGACGGTGTACCCGCGGCGGCGGATCTCGTCGGCGACCAGGTGCGGGGTCATGACCTCACGCAGGTTGCCCAGGTGGATCGGGCCCGACGGGGAGAGGCCGGACGCGACGACGACCGGTTTGCCAGGCGCACGACGCTCCGATTCGGCGATGACCTCGTCCGCGAAGCGGGAGACCCAGTCGGTCTCGGTGCTGCTCTGACTCTGAGCCACGGTCGGCACGTCCTTCTCTCTTGTAGGACTCATAGGGGCGAGGACCATTCTCCCAGGTACCGCCCACAGCGCGAAAACGCCTTTACGGGGCGCGCGGCCGCGCTTGTCAAGCGAGGCTCGTAAACCGCTTTACGCCCGTGGGATACTTGGGCCATCCCTTGTACCCCTACGGAAACGGCAGCCAGCTCATGGCCTCGGTCAATTCCCTCGCTTCCACGCTCCAGCAGCAGCTGGCGGACGCCCTGACGGCAGCTCTGCCGGATGCCGGTACCGCGGACCCGCTGCTGCGCCGAAGCGACCGGGCCGACTTCCAGGCCAACGGCATCCTGGCGCTGGCCAAGAAGCTCAAGGGCAACCCGCGCGAGCTGGCCGCCCAGGTCACCGGCGCCCTCCCGGCGAGCGACCTGATCAAGGACATCGAGGTCTCCGGACCCGGCTTCCTGAACATCACGCTCTCGGACAAGGCGATCATCCAGACCCTCGCCGCCCGTGCCGCGGACGACGAGGACCGGCTCGGGGTGCCGTACAACAGCGCCGCCGGCACCACCGTCATCGACTACGCCCAGCCGAACGTGGCCAAGGAGATGCACGTCGGCCACCTGCGGTCCGCCGTGATCGGCGACGCGATGGTGCAGATCCTGGAGTTCACCGGCGAGTCCGTCGTCCGGCGCCACCACATCGGCGACTGGGGCACCCAGTTCGGCATGCTCATCCAGTACCTGGTCGAGCACCCCGACGAGCTGAACCACGAGGGCGACCAGGCGGCCGACGGCGAGGCCGCCATGTCGTCCCTGAACCGGCTCTACAAGGCGTCGAGGGCCCTCTTCGACTCCGACGAGGAGTTCAAGGACCGCTCACGGAACCGGGTCGTCGCCCTCCAGGCGGGCGATCCGGAGACGCTCGCCATGTGGCAGCGGTTCGTCGACGAGTCGAAGATCTACTTCTACTCGGTCTTCGACAAGCTCGACATGGAGATCAACGACCCCGACATCGTCGGCGAGTCCGGTTACAACGACATGCTGGAGGAGACCTGCCGGATCCTGGAGGAGACGGGCGTCGCCGTCCGCTCCGAGGGTGCGCTGTGCGTCTTCTTCGACGACGTGAAGGGCCCGGACGGCAACCCGACCCCGCTGATCGTCAAGAAGACGAACGGCGGCTACGGCTACGCGGCGACCGACCTCTCGGCGGTCCGCGACCGGGTGCAGAACCTCAAGGCGAGCACCCTGCTGTACGTGGTGGACGTGCGGCAGTCCCTGCACTTCAGGATGGTCTTCGAGACGGCCCGGCGGGCCGGCTGGCTGAACGACGGCGTCACGACGCACCAGCTGGCCTTCGGCACCGTGCTCGGCAAGGACGGCAAGCCGTTCAAGACCCGTGAGGGCGTCACGGTCCGGCTGGAGGACCTGCTCGACGAGGCGGTCGAGCGGGCGACGGCCGTCGTCCGGGAGAAGGCCGAGAAGATCGGCCTCTCCGAGGAGGAGATCGTCGAGAACGGCCGGTACGTCGGCATCGGCGCCGTGAAGTACGCGGACCTGTCGACCTCCGCCGTACGGGACTACAAGTTCGACCTGGACCAGATGGTGTCGCTGCACGGCGACACGTCGGTGTACCTCCAGTACGCCTACGCCCGGATCCGCTCCATCCTGCGCAAGGCCGGCGACGCGAAGCCGGTCGCGCACCCGGAGCTGGAACTGGCCCCGGCCGAGCGGGCGCTCGGCCTGCACCTGGACCAGTTCGGCGAGGTGCTGTCCGAGGTGGCGGCGGGCTACGAGCCGCACAAGCTGGCCGCGTACCTCTACCAGCTCGCCTCGCACCTCACCACGTTCTACGACCAGTGCCAGGTCCTGAGCGACGACAACCCGGCCGAGGTGGTCGAGAACCGCCTCTTCCTCGTCGAGCTCACCGCCCGCACCCTGCACAAGGGCATGGCGCTGCTCGGCATCAGGACCCCCGAGCGCCTCTGACCCGAGCGGTCCGACGTCTGAGGGCCCGGCACACACCGGTACATCGGTGTGTGCCGGGCCCTGCTTTGTCCGTTCCACGGGTCGAGCCCCCGGAGCGGCCGAAGCCCGGGAGGCCGGCGAAGCACGCGTCGCGGACGTGGCCCCGGGTACCTTCCCGCGACGTCGTCGTCCGCACATCCGACTGCCCCGGGTGCGGCTCAGGCAGCGCCCAGGAGTCCGAGCACCTTCTTGACCGCCTCGACGACCGGCTCCCCGACCGTCGACACCGTGGCCGCGATACCGGCGACCGCCAGCAGCGCGCGATGCCTGTCCTCAGGTGCCTGCGGCGCGTCGGAGTCGCCGGTGAGGGCGGGCAGGTTGTCGTCCAGGACCCGGGCGCTGGCGGGAGGGAGCTGACCCCGCAGCTCCTCGATCAGCCCGAGCAGTTCCCGCACCGCCTCCTGGAGCTCCGGAGAGACAGATGCGGCGCCCGCAGGCGAGAAGTGGTTGTTCTGGATTCCCGTGTTCCCCGTGCCGCCGTACATGTTCACGTTGTCGCCGCTCATGAATTCGCTATCCCCACATTCCCGGATCCGCCGTACATGTTCACGTTGTCCCCGAAGTGGTAGATCTGGGGACTCGCGCTGATGCCCTCCACCCGCACAGTGAACTCCGCTTCCGGATGGTCGATGGCATACGCGATCCGACCGACGAGTTCGATCAGGTGGTTCGGGTCGTGGCTGGTCACCATCGCCGTCGACGGCCCGGACGTCTCCACGGCCAGCACGAAGTGCGGGCGCGCCGACAGGACCTGCATCAGCTCCACCAGGTAGAAGATCAGCGCACCCACCGTCCCGAGCCACGCGAGGGTGATGAACGGTCCACCGCTGCTCTCTCCCCGGCCGAGGGACGACACTCCGTCCACCAGCAGGATGAGAACGGTCAGGCCCACCGCCAGCGCGAGGGTCAACGCCACGCGCTTACTGAAGAGCATGAGCGCTTCCTTGCGACGCGGACGCAGCACGAACGTGAACACGCGGGCGATGTTCTCCAGCGGATATGCGGCCGGCCCGACCCACAGCAGCCGTTTACTGACCCTGAGGTCGACCGCGCGCACCAGGGGCGGCGTCGGCGCGCCCACGGGTCGCGGTGGTATGGCCGGTGGCTCCATGGCTCCCCCTCGAATGATCCGCTCGCTGCGAAGGGCCCATTAAGCGTCGCACCTCCGTTCAATGCAAGTGGAAATCAACTCACCGACGCGATACCGCCCGGGGGTTGGCGCAATCGCCGCCTGTCCCACCCTCCACGCCAGGTCCCACGCATACGGAAGATCCCGCGTACACATGGCCCGAACTGCGAAATCGTCACCCGATCTCCGTTGACCGGCCTCCGGCCCGCGGGCGATAGTGACGCGGCCGATTCCACGTCGGCTGCGTCATCAGGGGTGGGGATCTCATGCAGAACACCGAACACGACACGTCGCCCGAAGAGGCACCGGAAGCAGTCGCGGCGCAGGAGAAGGCGGCCGCCGCAAATGAGGTCCAGGCCGCCCTCGGCGGCCGGAGACCCGCCGAAGCCCGCGCGCAGGCGACCGCCGCACTGGAGCGGTACGGCCCCGATCCCCTCCTCTACACACTGCTGGGCCGGGCCCACGTCGCCGAGAACGAGGACGACCACGACGACGAGGCCGAACGCGCCTACCGCCGGGGCCTGGACGCCTTCCCCGACGACCTCGGCCTGCTCACGGCGTACGCCGAACTCTGCCTGGAATCCGACGCGCTCGACCGCCCCGGCCGCCACGCCCGCGGCCCCGGCCTCGTCGCCCGGGTCGGCGAACTGGCCCCGGACTCACCGCACATGCTCCGCCTGGACGGGATCAGCAAGGGCATCGGCGGCCTCATGGCGGCGACGGGCGGCGGCAGGCCCTCACTCGCCACGCCCATCCCGCTCTCCGCCGCGCACACGCAACGCCACGACGTCCGCGCCGCCCTGGCCGCTGCCCCGAACCTCGCCGAAGCCACCCGCCTCGCCGAGGAGGAATCCCGGCACTACCCGTACGACCTGCGCCGGTTGATCCGCGCCGAAACCCTGGCCTCCCTCGGCCGCCCGGGCCGCCGGCTGCTCACGGCACCGGTCCGGGCCCCGTACCTGACTGTGACCCTCGCCCTCGCGCTGGGGGCCTTGGCCATGATCCCCAGGTCCGCGTCCCCGCTGTCCCTGTGGGCCGCTGCCGCCGCCCTGCTCATCTTCATCCCGAACCGCCTGCTCGGCGCCCTGGAACACCGGGCCCGCACCCGTGCCGCATCCCGCCTCCAGCCGCCCCCTGCCGACACCGACCCCTCGTACACCCTGTTGCCGCCACCCCCCGCACCCGGCGCCCGCGATGCCGCCGTGGTCGTGACGGCCGTCGCCCTGGGGGCCTTCGCACTGTTCTCCCCCGCGTTGCTCGTGACCTCCTCCGACACCGACGACCCGCACAGCACGGGACCGGCATCGGTACCGGCACCCACGTCGTTCCGTGGCCGGCCCCTGCTCTCCGCGCAACCGGCCGTCGACGGCGTCGACTCGAAGATGGCCGGGATGTGGGTCAATGCCTTCGACACCTCGTTCGCCTACCTCTACGGCACCATGGAACAGCTGGCGTCCTACGGTGCCCAGCCCGCCGCCTACGCCTTCGGCTCGACCGGTGACGGCCTCGACGCACCGCCCGACGTGGCCGACGGCACCCGGCTCGGCCTCACCGAGTCCGACGCGGTCATCGACGACAGCTGGGACGCGAGCCCCGGCATCACGGGCGGCCGGCTGCACTGCGTCTCGTACGCGGCCGACACGGAAGCGGAGGGCGCGCACACCGCCTGCTCGTGGACCGACAGCCGCAGCTACGGCACGCTCGTCCTCAACGAACCGGGCCTGGACCACGAGACCGCCGCGGCGGCCGCACGCGAGATGCGGGACGCGATCCTTCGGGAGGGCACCGCGAGTGGCACCCAGGCCCTGGGCGGTCACCGTGACGGCCCGGATGTCAGCGGCGGCGCCTAGGGTTTCGACATGGCGACACTCCCGAACCCACTCCGCTCCCCGGCCGACGCGGGACTCGAACTCCCGCCCGGCACCTTCGTGGACACCACGATCGACGAGGTGTGGCACGAACCCCTCCTCTGGTACGCGGACGCACCCGCCGCCCCCGGCAGTTGGGCCGCGCTGCGCGCCTCCGGGCGGCCCGTCGGCCTGCTGCCCGTCCTGATCGACGGCGGCATGCGCGACCAGTGGCCCGAGGCATGGGATCTCGGCCCGGCCAGGACCTCGTACCCCGGCGACCACGACGCGGAAGAGGTCCTGAGCCAGATCTGGGAGGCGTACGCCCCCGAGGAGCTCGGCCTCGACGAGGCCGCGGCCGACTGGCCGGGCCTCGCCCCCGTGCCGGCCGAGGCGGCGAGCGAGGAACCCGACACGTCGGCGGCGGGCCTCGCGGACTTCCTGACCGATGCGAGCGGGCCGATGACCGGACTGCGGGCGGCCCTCGTGCCCGCGCGCCGCAGCGCGGACATACCGGCGGCGATCGGCTGGTCGGGACCGCTCAACCACGAGAACGACGTGGCGCGGCTCTGCGCGGTGCTGCGTTCCTGGGAGGACCGGTTCGGGGCACGGGTCGTGGTGCTCGGCTTCGACACGATGGTCGTCTCGGTGAGCCGCCCACCGACCACCATCGCGGAGTCCGAGGCCCTGGCCGCCGAGCACTTCGCGTTCTGCCCGGACAACATCCAGCAGTCCACGCTCAACAGCCTGGACGCGTACGCGGAGAAGGCCGTGCTCAACCAGCAGACCTGGGCCTTCTGGTGGGACTGAGCCCCCGGCACATCGTCAGGGCGCTCCGAGGAGGTCGCGGAGTCCGGCGACGAGTGCGGTTCGAGCCCCGAACTCGCACATCGACCGACCGGATTCACTCATTGGTCTTGACCAATATTCGAATGTGTGAAAATCATGATCGGAGCTGCCACAGAACCTTCATAACTGCTCCGCAGGAGAACCACACGCCATGCGCATACCCACCACCGCCGCCCTCGCGGCGATCGGCGGCGCCCTCGTACTCGGGCTCACCGTCACTCCGGCCGCCCAGGCCGCCCCCGGTACCGCGGACTGCACCACCGACGCCTTCGGAATCGCAGGGAAGTACGGCGAGTTCGTCCTCGGGGACGATGTCCACTCCCCCGACGCCGAAGGCGCTGTGGCCGTCGGCGGCGACGCCGACTTCCGGGGCGGCTTCAGCGTCGCCAACGAGCTCTCGGCCGCCGAGGTCGACGCCCTGCCCGGCCGGGCGGCACTCGTCGTACGCGGCGACCTGCTCAACGGTGGTTCGGCCACCGTCGTGATGAAGGGCAACGCGGTCGTCGGCGGCACGGTCAAGGACCGCGCCGTCGAACTGCACCAGGGCACCTTCGCGAAGAAGGCCGACCTCATCGACTTCGAGGCGGAGTTCACCAGGCTCCGGTCCTACTCCACCGCACTGGCCGAAGAGCCCGCGACCCCCGGCGCCCAGGTGCGGCTCGAAGGGAACCGGCTGACGCTGGAGGGCGGCGACAGCGGCCGTAACGTCTTCTCGGTACCGGCGGACCAACTGGAGAAGGCCAAGGAGGTCTTCATCAAGGTTCCGGCCGGGGCCACGACGATCGTCAACGTCAGCGGCCAGGACTACGACATGGCAGCGGCCGGCACCACGGGCTTCTTCCTGTCGGGTGGTCAGGACTTCGTCCTGGACGACAAGCTGCAGAGCGCGTCCGAGGGCAAGGTGCGCGCCGGTCTGCTCTGGAACTTCCCCGACGCCACCGAGGTCACCAAGAACAGCCAGGCCGCCTGGCCCGGCAGCGTGCTCGCCCCCAAGGCCCACCTGGAGCTCGGAACGGCCGCACCGGTCAACGGTTCGGTGTGGGTGGCCTCCCTGCACGGTTCCGGCGGCGCCGAGACGCACCACTTCCCGTTCACCGGCTGCCTCCCCGAGGTCCCCGGCAAGGAGACCCCGTCGCCCGGCGCGACCCCGAGCAGCACCCCCGCGACGACACCGCCGGCGACCGGAACCCCGTCGGCCTCGGTGCCACCGTCGGCGAGCACCACGCCCACTGACGGCCCGTCCGGGTCCGCGACACCCGGCACCCCGTCCCCGTCCGACAGCTCCGCACCCGGCGCCACCGGCGACGGCGGAGGTGACGGCGACCTGGCATCGACCGGCAGCAACGGCACGATCCCGATCGTCATCGGCGGCGCGGCCGTACTCGCCGCAGGCGCCGGCCTCGTCGTGGTGGCCCGCCGCCGCAAGCAGGCCTGACCTCCCGTGTGACACGCCGGGCGCGGATCCACCGCGCCCGGCTCCTCCGCCACGAGTGCCGCCCGGCGTCTCCGCCACCGCCCCCGCCCGTCACCGGTCGAAGGTGCCGACCCGGATCGCGACGGCTCGCGTCGGGCCGCCGTTCGACGGCCCCACCTGACCACCCGGTCCAGTCCGATCGAGGTTGCCCGCCGGACCGGCCGACGTCAGTTGCCCGCCGCCTCCAGCGACTCCGAGATGTCCTCCCACTCGGCCGTGTCCCGCCGGTACTCGTACACGGGCCGGTTCCTCATACCGGAAGTACGGAACGGCTTGCCGTTGTCGTCGACGCGCAGCATCCCGCTCCGGCCCCCACTGGACCACTCCACTTCCAGGTACCAGGTCACATCGTGGTCCTCGGTGTGCGCGTCGAGGCGGAACACCTCCACGTCGCTGGAGCTCACCTGGTAGGGGAAGTTCTTCGCCGCTACAGCCTCGCCTCCGCTCTCACCGGCGACCGGCCGCGACACGGGCTGGCCGTCGTCCAGGTCGATGTTGAACGTCTGCGGCACGATGCCGCTCCCGCAGCCCTCCCCCATCGAGTACGCGGGCCAGTCGGTCGCGGGCTCCTGCTTCACCACCCGGACATGGAGCGCCTTCAGGACGACCGCCTCCTGCGACTCCCCCTGCAAGGTGAGTTCGAGCAGCATCTTGCCCGCGTCCACCCCGCCCAGCTGCGCCGCCCAGCTGCGCCTGGCCCGGTCCGCGGCGTCGGGCACCGGCGGCATGCCCTTGGGGTCCCGGTCGAGCAGGAAGTACTGCCCGCAGGGCCAGTCCCAGTTGTACGCACTGAGGGTCGCGGTCACCGGCACGGCCTGCGATCCGGCTGCCCCCTTCTCTCCCTTCCCGTCCGCGCCTTGCGCAGCGGTGGACTTCGCGGCCGTGGCGGAGGGTGACGCGGAGCCGGTGGTCGCGGACGGCGAGGGCTTCGAAGGACTCGGCGACGGAGACGTGCTGCCGCTCCGGCTCGGCGTGACCGGTGCACTGCTGCGGGGCGTGTCCATCCCCTCCTCGCGCGTGCGCTCGCCCGAGTAGTGGTTGATCGCCAACGCCGTGGGCACGGTGAGCGCCACGACGGCGGCGGTCGCGAGCAGGACCCGCAGCCGCTTGCCGGACAACCGGCCCGTGGCCGACGCGGCACCGGCGCTCCGCGCATCCGGCGTCACGTCCTCGACGTCCGACTCCGGCACCGCCTCCGGTTCCGGCACCGCCTCCGGTTCCGGCCCACGTCCCGATCCGCGTCCCGGCTCCGGCTCAGGCCCGTTCACCGGCTCCGGCTCCGCCGCCGCAGGCGGGGCCGAGAGCTCCGACGTCACCAACGACGGCTCGAACGTCCCAGCGGCCTCGGTCTTCCGGGCACCCCGCCGCTTCGCCTCGTCGGCGAGGATCCACTGCCGGTGCAGCGCCACCAGCTCGTCAGACGTAGCACGGCACACGCGCGCGAAACGCTCGACCGGCGCGTAGTCGTGCGGGACCGCCTCGCCGTTGCAGTACCGGTGAATCGTGGAGGTGCTCATGTGGAGCTTCCGGGCGAGCGCTCCGTAGCTCAGCCCGGAGCGCTCCTTCAGCCCTCTGAGCAATGCCGCGAAGTCCTGGATCTCCGTGCTCACCCTGACCGTTCCCCTCTCCTACCCTCCCGGAACGGCGTCCCAGGCAGGTGATGTATTCGCAGGTCAGAGGCCGTTTTTCCGTTCCAGCGTCCCGTACCCGCCGGCAATCGTTGCCACCGGATCCGACGGCCCGACACGATGGTGGAACACACCGCAGCGGCACCCCGGCAAGGGCGAGCAGCGCGACTCGTACACCCACCAACTCTGCCCGCCACCGGGAGCCGCCGTGCGTACTCGTCCTCAACTCAGCCTGACCGACGCAGTCGCCACAGGAGTTCTGATCGCCTCTGTCGCGACCGTCATCGCACTCCTGTGGCACCTCTGACCACACGTCATTGTCCAGTACATCCGTCAGGCCCCGGTGCGCCAAAGCGGCGCCCCACACACCGCAACACTCGACGAACGGAAATCCATCTCATGCGTACCCTCAACTTCCGCCGCGCCGCCCGTACCTCCGCCCTCGGCGCCGTCGCACTGATCGCCTCGCTGTCCCTGACGGCCTGCCAGGGCGATGACCCGGAGCCGTACGACGCCCTTCCCTCCGCTTCCGCCGGCTCGGCCTCGAAGACCCCGGCCGAGAGCGCCGGATCCTCCGGTGACAAGGGCACGGCGGCCCCGGATGCCGACCAGGGCAAGGACTCCACCGGCTCGGGCTCCGGCGGCGGCACGTCCACGACGAAGCCGAAGGACAACGGCGGCAACGACACCGGCGACGACAGCGGCGACGCGGTCACGGTGACCTGCACCGGAGCGAACACCAAGCTGTCGATCACCGAGGTGAGCCGCCCCGTCAACCACATGCTGCTCACGATGACCAACACCGGTTCGAAGGCCTGCAACGCCTACTACTACCCGTACCTGAAGTTCGGCGAGGCCCAGTCCGTGCCGAACACCTTCGACGAGAGCAAGCCGCAGGCAGTGGCGACCATCAACCCGGGCGAGTCCGCCTACGCCGGCGTCCTGACCTCGTCCGCCGACGGCAGCGGCTCGAACGGCTACGACACCAAGGACCTGGAAGTCAGCTTCCAGAACCGCGACGGCAACTCCGACAACACCGGCTCGTCGGTCAGCGTTCCGCTCTCCAAGAGCGTCCACGTGGACAGCAGCCTGACCGTCTCCTACTGGCAGATGAGCATGGACGACGCGCTCACCTACTGACCCGCCACAGACCACGACCACTGAGATTTCACGACTTCACGGGGAGAACCACCATGCGCAGCAACCGCTTCCGCACCACCACCCTCGCCGCCACCGCCCTCCTGGCCGCCCTCTCCCTCACTGCGTGCGGCAGTGAGACCGCCGGCAGCGAGAGCGCCAAGGCGGGAGCGGCCGCTCCGGCCGCCCACCAGGCCGTCAAGCAGTCCCTGCCCCCGGCACCGGCCGCGGCCGCTCAGGAGAAGACCCCCGACACCGGCACCGGCAGCAGGCCCGAGGACATCGCCTCTCCCCCCGCCAGGAGCAACGGGAAGAACACCACCGGCACCACGAACCGGACAGACAGCAGCAGCAGCAAGGGCAGCACCACCACCACCGCCCGCACCCCCGTCACGTGCGACGGCGCCAACACCCGGGCCGCCGTCACCACGGTGAGTCGCCCCCTCAACCACCTGCTGCTGACCCTGACCAACACGGGTGACCGCCCCTGCTACGCGTACTACGCGCCGGCGCTCCGCTTCGACGATGCGCAGGCCGCCTTCCCGGTCCTGGACGACAGCATGCCGCAGGCCGTCGTGACGCTCGACCCGGGCAAGTCCGCGTACGCCGGCATCGGTCTGACCGGAGAGCCCGGCGCCGGCCCGTCCCCGCGCGAGGCCACGCGCCTTCAGGTGCACTTCTCCGGCAGGAGCGGCGAGGGCTCCACGGGCACCCCGGTCACCCTGACGCTCCCGTCCGACACCTACTGGGACGACAACGGCTTCGTCACCTACTGGCAGACCGAGATGGCGGACGCGCTCACCTACTGAGCCCCGTCACCTCCGGACCGGTCCTCCGCCACGTGCGGCAGGGCCGGTCCGTCCGCGTACCCGCCGCAGAAGGCCGTGACGCGGGTCAACCGGCATCGGAGCCGAGGTCGAAGTCGAACCAGATCCGGTGCGTACCGTCCTCGTCAACGGCCAGCCCGCCGCCCCCGCGCATCCCGGCGAGGGCGCCGGTCCCACTCGACGGCACGATCGCGAAGAACTCGTTCGCGCGGTCGTCGCCGCTCGTCGCGGCCGAGTGCACGAAGTTGAACGTGCCCTCGCGGCCGTCGACCGCGCCTTCGAAGGACTCCATCGCCACGTACGTACCCACGCCGGCCGCCTGGTCGAAGGCGGCGGTGAACACGGTCGTCGAACGGCCCACGATCTCGCCCTCGAAGCTCTTCACGAGGGTCGCGACGCCGACGGGCAGTGCGGTGGTGATCTCGGGACCGGGCTTCAGGTCAGCCGGGACGAAGGAGGTGACGGTAAAGGTTCCGGAAGCTCTCATGGCGCCGATCGTAGGGAGACAGCCGGGGTACGCGGCGGAGAACCCGCGGATGCGGCCCCTGTCCGCCCACAGCGCCACGCTCCGGCCGGCTCTTCTACCATCGGCGCCATGGCCATGTTCGTCCACCTGACACCCGCAGCCAACGCGGCCCGTATCCGCAAGACCGGGATACGGGCGGTCAGCCATGACCGCGAAGGCGTCAAAGGCCTGTTCTGCTTCCCGGTCCTGCCCTCCTACACGCTGACCCACCAGTGGCTGCGCGAACTCGCCCGCCACGGCGGCCCGCGGGGCCTCGTCGCCGTCCACCTACGACTGCCGGACGATGAACCCGTCACGGTCGGCCACTACAGCAACCGCCCCGCCCCCACCGCCACCACGGCAAGCGAAGCGGTCCGCCGGCTGGCCGCCCTGGAGGACCCGCGCGGCTGGGAGGTCTTCGTCCCACGGGCCGCGGCCCGGTCCGAGGTCCACCGCGTGCACACGGTCCGGCAGGTCACCGGCTGGCGCTACTTCCCCGGCTCCAACGGCACGGCACCCTGCACCTGTTACGGCTGCCGGGTACGCGGCGAGTACGGTTCCCAGCGCCTGCGCCGCCGCAAGCCGCACCCGCTGGACGGACCGGCACCCGCGCCCGCCGTCCTCCTCAGCCGTATCGCCGACGCGGGCGACCCCGGCGACGCCGCACAGCTGTGCGCGACCCTGCACTGGTTCGGCTTCCGGCGACGCGGACCGGTCGACCGACTGGCCCACCTCGCCGACCATCCCGACGCGGACGTCCGCGTGGCCCTGGTCGAGGCCGTGGCCCGCTGGCGAACGCCCGGAGTCGACGCGCTGCTCCGACGACTGGCCGAGGACCCGGACGAAGACGTACGCGAGGCGGTCGAGTTCACCGACCGCCTGACCCCGGCCTGACCGGCCGCCCGAACACCCTCACCCGAACTCGCACCACACGACCTTCCCGGGCACCCGCTCGCCCACGCCCCACCGGTCCGCCAGCGCCTCCACGATCACCAGCCCCCGCCCCGACTCCCCGTCGGGCTCCCGCACCCCGGGCTCCCCGTCGCCGCTGTCGTGCACCTCGACCCGGACCCGCCCCTCGTCCCGCAGCCACAGCATCACCCGGTACCCGCGCCCCGGCGGCACCCCGTGCACCAGCGCGTTGGTGGCCAGCTCGCTCACACACACCAGCACGTCGTCCGCCCGCACCTCGCCGAACCCCCAGTCGGCCAGCGCGCTCCGTACGAACTCCCGGGCCGCCCGGACCGACCGGCGCTCCCGCCGGAAGAACCGCTCGCGCAGCAACGGGAGTTGCATCGTTTCGTTCATGCGGCGAGCGTCACACCCAGTGACTACGCTGTCGCAGTGCGCGCGCCCGTACGGATTTCTTGTACGGGCCCCGCGCGCGTGAAGCACGAATGCGGGCGGGAAGTGGGGACCGTATGCAACCCAGGAAGCGGCAGCGCAAGAACGCGTCGGCAATGAGGCTGGTGGGCGCGTTGGTTGCCCAGTTCCGCACGGCGGCCGGGATGACCCAGCGTCAACTGGCGGAACAGACGTGCACCCAGCCGGAGACCATCGCCTCGATCGAGCAGGGCAGACGCGCCCTCCAACTGCCTCTGGCGCGCCGCCTGGACACTTTGCTGGAGACGAAGGGGGCGCTAGGGACGGCGGTGGAGAACATGCCGGAGGTGGACCTGATCCCGGCGTGGGCGGAGGAGTACATGGACCTGGAGCGGGAGGCGCTCGCCCTGTCCTGGTACGACAACCAGGTCGTTCCCGGGCTCCTCCAGACGGAGGCGTACGCACGTGCGGTGTTCCGCAACAGGGTCCCGGTCTTCAGCGAGGAGAAGATCGGGGACCAGACGGCAGGGCGCCTGGGGCGACAGGAGATCCTGCGACGCGCCCAGCCCCCGACCATCAGCTTCGTGATCTGGGAGCCGGTCGTGAGACTGCAACTCGTCGACGACGAGGAGCATGCGGAGCAGCTGAGGCACCTGCGCGCGTGCGCCGCGCTCCCCGGCATCTGCCTCCAGGTACTCCCTCTGAGCCACCGCACACACGCCGGGCTCGACGGACCCTTCATCCTGCTGGAGACACCGGACTACCAGCACGTCGCCTACTCGGAAACACAGCGCGGCAGCCTGCTCGTCTCCGACCCCGACGAGGTCAGCATCCTGTCCCAGAAATATGCGATGCTGCGAGCTCAGGCCCTCAACCCCGAAGACACCGTGGGTCTGTTGGACAGCCTGCTGGGAGAGCAATGAGCACCGCATACACGTGGTTCAAGTCCAGCTACAGCGGCAGCGAGGGCGGCGCCTGCCTCGAAGTCGCCTACGACTGGCAGAAGTCGAGCTACAGCGGCGACGAGGGCGGCGCCTGCGTCGAGATCGCCGCCCACCCCGCCGCCGTCCACGTCCGCGACTCCAAGAACCCCGAGGGCCCCACGCTCACCCTCGCCCCCACCACCTGGACGGCCTTCGCCACCCACATCGGCTCCTGAACGACGCACGACCGACGCCCCCGCGGCGGCTACGCCGTGACAGCGAGCTCCCGGCGACATTCGGCGCAGTTTCCGGGTTCGGGGGCCCTGAAGGCGCGGTCGCAGCCGTCGCAGTTCTGCAGCGGGTCGTAGAGCGGGGGCCGTTCGGCGGGCGGGAGCGGCGACGGGAACCGCTTGGTCAGCCGGTCCTCAAGGAACTTCACCGGGAACTTCACCGGCACCGGCAGGTCCGTGGTAAGCGCTCGTCCGAGGGCGGCAGGAGTGGCTTTGCGTTCGAACCAGGCGGCGACGGCGGGGGTGAGCTCCCGGATGTCGTCCTCGGAGAGCTCGAACTCGGTTGCCCGCTGGTTCAGGTCCAACAGGAACGCCGAGGCCATCCGATCCAACTCGGGGCTCGGCTTCTCCGGCCGGGGCGCCGGGACCTTCGGCGGCACCACCTTCGCCGGCACCGCCGGTCCGGGAGCGGGCATCGGCGGATTGGGCGTGATGTGGACGGGGTCCGGGGCTTGCGCGCCAGCTGAACGCATCTGCTTCGCTGGCAACTCGGGAGCGGGAACGGCCGCCGGGGTCACCTTGCAGGGCCGGTCGTACGAGATCGTGCGGGTGATGACGCGGCCGGACGGCAGGCGCTCGCGGGTGCGCTGGAGGTAGCCGTGCTTCTCCAGGTCCCGCAGAGCTGCGGCGATGCGCGCCTCGCTCTCGGGGAAGCGCTCGACCAGGCACTTGATGCCGACCTTCGCGCCTGGAGGCAGCGACTGGATGTGCGTGGCGAGGCCGATCGCGATGAGCGAGAGCTCGTGGTGCTGGGCGAGGTGGTTGCCGATGACCGTGAAGTGGCTGCTGTGGCGCACCTTCACGTGGACGACGCCGCCGGACGGGGCGTGGGAGGGGGAGATAACCTGCTGGGTATCCATCGGGAAGGGTTCTTCTTCCTCGGCGGTCAGGCCCTCGCTCGGGATGGCAATCCCGGCGGGGGCCGTCTCAGTCTGAAGTTTGGTTTCGTGAGCATATGCCAGGCAACCGGGGCGAAATCCAGCTCAGTTGGGCCATGTCACCCGTGCGAGTGACGAGGCCCGCGAACGGCCACGCGCACGCGCACTCATGCGCGCGGGGGCCCGCAGAGGTCCACCGGGGTGGGTTGGGTTTGGTTGATTTCTTCTTCCCAAAGGACTTAAAAGCTTTTTACGTCGTGGGCCGCCGCGTCGCGGCCCACCGCGTCGTACGTCAGCGGGTCGCGGCCCACCGGGTCGTGGTTTCCGGACCCGGTACGTACGACCTCCGCCCGGACGGTCGACCGCCCGGAATCGTCCGGGGCGCAGGAGCCCGTCACCGGCGGGAGTGAAGGCGCCGTCCTCGCCGGCAATTTCCGGCAGCCACTCCGCGCAGGCTCTCTCCAGGCGGCTCCACCGCAGCCCCCCAGCCCGCCCGTTCCGGATCTCTTCGCCGCCACGGCTTGCGAGCATGCTTCCTGCACGCGCATGCGGATGAGGGGTGGGACCAGTGGCCTGGTGGGCGGAAAGGTTCCTGTGGGACGGGGAGCGTCCTGAGTTGATATGGAGCCCATTGAAATCCGTGGGGCCCCTCAAGGGCTTGCCGGGCAAGCCCTTACCACTCGTCGCGCCACTGCGAAAATTTTAGGCCCGGTCCAAGCTTGACCGAAGTGGCGTCCTCGACGCGCTGGTTCGGAGTGTGCTCGCTGGTCGAGCTCTCTACCGGCCCTTCGGCGAGACCCCCTTCATGGAAGGGAACCCGGTCGACGACCTCGCCCTCATCGTTGAGAAAGTCCAGAGTGCCCGTAATGGTGTTGTAGTGCTGTTCGCGTAGAATGCCGTCCACCGTCATCCGCACCGTCTTCTCCTTCCCCGACGGGCGGGACAGGTGAAGATGCTCACGCGCAGTCCGAGCCACCGCGGGTGACGTGGCTTCCGTGCTGGCCGGGAAGAGCTCGTTTTCACGCTTGTCGTCCACGGCGTAGAGGAGCAGGCCGAGCAGTGCGGCAGATACTGCCGCTACGGCGGCCCACGGCAGAAGACGTGATCGGCGAGACATCCTGGCATCCTTGCACGTCGTCTCCGTGCCCTCCAGACCATGGCTGCCACACTTCCGTTTGCCGGCTTCGTCGGCCGCTGGTGTGGAGTCCGGGCGCGCTGCCACCCTCCCGGCCTTGATCGGCCAGGTTGGCAACCGCCTTCGGCCGAACCGTCATTTGGGTCACGACCAGCCAGGGTCGCCCAACAAGATCGTGTGACGAGCTCAAAGGTTCGGTCAGAGCCAGGAGGAAGTCTCAGCCGCTCTGGGCGAGCCGATCACGGGACGGGGCGAGATCTACGCGCGGTGGTATCCCTTCGCCGGAGTTGGCGTCGACACCCACTACGACCAGGAGACTGATTCGGGTGGTGGAGCCTCGGAGCCCGCGTAGGAGCCGCCAGGGCTTGAGGGTGACCTGACCCGCGGCGCGGCGCTCGCCACGGGCCCCCGCCTCAGCGACCGCTCACGCGCGCCGCAGCTTCTGCGCGACCTCCGTCGCCCAGTACGTCAGGATCATCTGCGCACCCGCCCGCCGGATCCCGGTCAGGCTCTCCAGGATCGCCGCGTCCCGGTCGATCCAGCCCTTCTCCGCGGCGGCCTCGATCATCGCGTACTCGCCACTGATCTGGTACGCGGCGACCGGCACGTCCACGGAGTCCGCGACCTTGGCCAGGACGTCGAGGTACGGGCCGGCCGGCTTGACCATGACCATGTCCGCGCCCTCGGCGAGGTCGAGCGCCAGCTCGCGCATCGACTCGCGGAGGTTGGCCGGGTCCTGCTGGTACGTCTTGCGGTCGCCCTTGAGCGAGGAGCCGACGGCCTCGCGGAACGGGCCGTAGAAGGCGGAGGAGTACTTCGCCGTGTACGCGAGGATCGACACGTCCTCGTACCCGGTCTGGTCCAGCGCGTCGCGGATCACACCGACCTGGCCGTCCATCATGCCGCTGGGGCCGACCACATGGGCGCCCGCGTCGGCCTGGACCTGGGCCATCTCCGCGTACCGCTCCAGCGTCGCGTCGTTGTCGACGCGGCCGTCCTCGGTCAGCACACCGCAGTGGCCGTGGTCGGTGGTCTCGTCCAGGCAGAGGTCGGACATGACGACGAGATCGTCACCGACCTCCTCGCGCACCGCACGCAGTCCGAGCTGGAGGATGCCGTCCGGGTCGGTGCCTGCCGTGCCTCGGGCGTCCTTCTTCTCGTCCAGGGGGACGCCGAACAGCATGATGCCGGAGACGCCCGCCGAGACCGCGTCGACCGCGGCCTTCCGCAGGGTGTCCAGGGTGTGCTGCTGCACGCCGGGCATGGCCGAGATGGCGACGGGGGCGTCGATGCCCTCGCGCACGAACGCGGGCAGGATCAGGTTCGCCGGGTCGAGCCGGGTCTCGGCGACCATCCGCCGCATGACGGGGGTCGTCCGCAGCCGTCGGGGGCGAGAGCCGGGGAAGTTTCCGTACACAGTCATCCTTCGAGACTAGACCCGTACACATCACGCTCTTGCCGACACTGGTGCCGGAAAAACGGGCAGGGGCCCGGCCGCTTCACGGAGAAGCGGACCGGACCCCAGAGACCTTCCGCGGGTGCGCTCAGGTCGTCGTACGACGCCGCCGCGCACCCGGACGGCGCTCGCTCGGCCGCGTCACCGGGTCACCGGCCTCCTTCGCCGCGTCCCGGCGCTGCGCGCCGAACTCGGCGAGGGCCTCGGCCAGCTTGTGCACCGAGGGCTCCGGGGAGAGGACGTCGACACGCAGGCCGTGCTCCTCGGCGGTCTTCGCCGTGGCCGGGCCGATGCACGCGATGACCGTCACGTTGTGCGGCTTGCCGGCGATGCCGACCAGGTTGCGCACGGTCGAGGACGAGGTGAAGAGCACCGCGTCGAAACCGCCGCCCTTGATCGCCTCACGCGTGTCGGCGGGCGGCGGCGAGGCGCGGACCGTGCGGTACGCGGTGACGTCGTCGACCTCCCAGCCGAGCTCGATGAGCCCGGCCACCAGCGTCTCGGTGGCGATGTCCGCACGCGGCAGGAAGACACGGTCGATCGGGTCGAAGACCGGGTCGTACGGCGGCCAGTCCTCCAGCAGACCCGCGGCCGACTGCTCACCCGAGGGCACCAGGTCCGGCTTCACACCGAAGTCGACGAGCGCGGCGGCGGTCTGCTCGCCGACGGCCGCGACCTTGATCCCGGCGAAGGCACGGGCGTCGAGCCCGTACTCCTCGAACTTCTCCCGGACCGCCTTCACCGCGTTGACCGAGGTGAACGCGATCCACTCGTAGCGGCCCGTGACCAGGCCCTTGACCGCCCGCTCCATCTGCTGCGGCGTACGCGGCGGCTCGACGGCGATCGTCGGGACCTCGTGCGGCACGGCACCGTACGAACGCAGCTGATCGGAGAGCGACGCCGCCTGCTCCTTCGTACGCGGCACGAGCACCTTCCAGCCGAACATCGGCTTGGACTCGAACCACGCGAGCTGGTCGCGCTGGGCGGCGGAGCTGCGCTCCCCGACCACGGCTATGACGGGCTGGTGCCCGTCCGGGGACGGCAGGATCTTGCCCTGCTTGAAGACCTGGGCGATCGTGCCGAGCGTCGCCGTCCAGGTGCGCTGGCGCGTCGTCGTACCGGCGACCGTCACGGTCAGCGGGGTGTCGGGCTTGCGGCCCGCCGAGACCAGCTCGCCGGCGGCCGCGGCCACCGCGTCGAGCTGCGTCGAGATCACGCACGTGGAGTCGCTGGCGCCGACCTCGCTCCAGCAGCGGTCCGAGGCGGTACGGGCGTCGATGAAGCGGACGTCCGCGCCCTGCGCGTCGCGCAGCGGCACCCCGGCGTACGCGGGCACGCCCACGGCGTTGGCGACGCCCGGCACGACCTCGAACGGGATGCCCGCGGCGGCGCAGGCCAGCATCTCACCGCCCGCGTTGCCGTCGAGACCGGGGTCACCGGAGACGGCACGGACGACCCGCCTGCCGCCCTTCGCGGCCTCCATGACAAGATTGACCGCATCCCTGAGAACGGGAACACCGGCGGCTGTTGACTGCGCGTCAACAACCGTCAGCTCAGGCGTGCTTACGCCTGCCCGCGCATGACAGCGGACGACGCCGAGAACGTCCGGCTCGGCGACAAGAACGTCCGCGCTCGCAAGCGCCTCGACGGCGCGCAGAGTCAGCAGTCCCGGGTCGCCGGGACCGGCGCCGAGGAAGGTGACGTGCCCTGCGGACAGGACCGGGTAATCGGATGCGGCGTGGCCGGTGGGGCTCAAAGTGCTCGCTCCCCCATAAGACCGGCCGCACCCTTGGCGAGCATCTCGGCCGCGAGTTCGCGACCGAGGGCCGCCGCGTCGTCGTGCGACGTGGGGACGGGACCGGTGGTGGACATCTGTACCAGCGAGGAACCGTCGATGGAACCGACGACACCGCGCAGGCGCAGTTCGTTGACAGCCTGGCCGTCGGCCAGGAGGTCGGCCAGCGCACCCACAGGTGCGGAGCAGCCGGCCTCCAGGGCGGCGAGCAGGGCACGTTCGGCGGTCACGGCGGCCCGGGTGTACGGGTCGTCGAGCTCGGCGAGCGCGGCGGCGAGGTCGGCGCTGCTGGCAGCGCACTCGATCGCCAGTGCTCCCTGGCCGGGAGCGGGCAGAACGGTGTCGACCGACAGGAAATCGGTCACCTCACCGCTCCGTCCGAGGCGGCTGAGCCCGGCCGCGGCGAGTACCACCGCGTCGAGTTCACCGCTTCGCACAAATCCGATACGCGTATCGACGTTGCCCCGGATCGGCACGGTCTCGATGTCGAGGCCGTGACTGCGGGCGTACGCGTTGAGCTGCGCCATGCGGCGCGGCGAGCCGGTGCCGACACGGGCACCGGACGGCAGCTGCTCGAAGGTCAGCCCGTCGCGCGCCACCAGGGCGTCGCGCGGGTCCTCGCGCACCGGCACGGCGGCCAGCACGAGACCCTCGGGCTGCGCGGTCGGCAGGTCCTTGAGCGAGTGGACGGCGAAGTCCACCTCGCCGCGCAGCAGCGCGTCACGCAGCGCGGCGACGAAGACGCCGGTGCCACCGATCTGCGCGAGGTGCTCGCGGGAGGTGTCCCCGTACGTGGTGATCTCGACGAGTTCGACGGCGCGCCCGGTCACCTCGCTGACCGCGTCGGCCACCAGGCCGGACTGCGCCATGGCGAGCTTGCTGCGCCGGGTCCCCAGCCTCAGCGGCTGGGGTGGCCCCGCGCCCAGGGGTGAGTTGTCGGTCATGACCGCCCTCGATTCGGGTCGTTCAGGTCTGCCCGGGAGACGGCGGCGACCGTCTGCGGGTCGAGGTCGAAGAGTTCCCGCAGCGCATCGGCGTACCCGGCGCCGCCGGGCTCGCTGGCGAGCTGCTTGACCCGCACGGTGGGCGCGTGCAGGAGCTTGTCGACGACGCGGCGCACGGTCTGCGAGATCTCGGCGCGCTGCTTCTCGTCCAGGTCGGGGAGGCGGCCGTCCAGCCGTGCGATCTCGCCCGCGACCACTCCGGCGGCCATCGTGCGCAGGGCGACGACGGTGGGAGTGATGTGGGCGGCGCGCTGGGCGGCACCGAAGGCGGCGACCTCGTCGGCGACGATGCTGCGCACCTGGTCCACATCGGCGGCCATCGGGGCGTCCGCGGACGCCTCCGCGAGCGACTCGATGTCGACGAGGCGCACACCGTCGAGGCGGGCGGCGCCGCCGTCGATGTCGCGCGGCATGGCCAGGTCCAGCAGGGCGAGCCGGACGGGCCCGGTGGACTGGGCCGGGATCCGGCGGACGGCGCGGGCCTGCGCGGTCGCGGTGGCGGAACCGTTCTCCACCCACGCGGCGTGCTGCTCGTCCGGCTCGGCGAGCGGGGCCGACGCGGGTGCGGCGGGCGCCTCGTGCGCGGGGGCGAAGTCCAGCCCGAGCGCTCCGGCGACGGCCTCGGCGCTCAGGACGAGCCCGGTGGCTCCGGTGCAGGAGACGACGACGTCGGCACGTGTCAGTTCGTCGGAGACCGCGGCCATCTCCACGGCGTGGGCGGCCACTCCCGTACCGCCGGCCTGGTTGAGGATCTCGACCAGACGGTCGGCGCGGGCCCGGGTGCGGTTGGCGACGACGATCTCGGCGACACCGGTACGGGCCAGGGTCGCGGCGGCCAGCGAGGACATCGAGCCCGCGCCGATCACCAGGGCGCGCTTGCCCTGCGCCCAGGCCGCGGGATCACGGCCGTCGGCGAGCTGTTCCAGGCCGAAGGTGACGAGCGACTGCCCGGCGCGGTCGATCCCGGTCTCGCTGTGGGCGCGCTTGCCGACCCGCAGGGCCTGCTGGAAGAGGTCGTTCAGCAGCCGGCCGGCGGTGTGGAGCTCCTGCCCCAGCGCCAGCGCGTCCTTGATCTGGCCGAGGATCTGTCCCTCGCCCACGACCATCGAGTCCAGTCCGCAGGCCACCGAGAACAGGTGGTGGACGGCCCGGTCCTCGTAGTGCACGTAGAGATAGGGAGTGAGCTCGTCCAGGCCGACGCCGCTGTGCTGGGCGAGCAGCGTGGACAGCTCGGCGACGCCCGCGTGGAACTTGTCCACGTCGGCGTACAGCTCGATGCGGTTGCAGGTGGCGAGGACGGCGGCCTCGACCGCGGGCTCTGCGGCGAGGGTGTCCTCAAGCAGCTTGGCCTGGCTGTCGGCGGACAGCGAGGCCCGCTCCAGCACGGAGACGGGGGCGCTGCGGTGGCTCAGCCCTACGACAAGGAGACTCATGCCGGCATCACGGCGGGCATGTCCCCGTCGGGTCCCTTCCGGCTGCTGGTCGCGGCGCGCACGGGCGGCGCGGCCGGGTCCGGTCCGCTGTCGGCGGAAGCGGCGTCCTCGCCGGCCTTGCGCTGCTCGTGGAAGGCGAGGATCTGCAGCTCGATGGAGAGGTCGACCTTGCGCACGTCGACGCCGTCGGGCACCGAGAGCACGGTCGGGGCGAAGTTCAGGATGGAGGTGACGCCCGCGGCGACGAGCCGGTCGCAGACCTGCTGGGCGGCGCCGGGCGGGGTCGTGATCACACCGATCGAGACGCCGTTCTCGCTGATGATGCGGTCCAGGTCGTCGGCGTGCTGGACGGGGATCCCGGCGACCGGCGTTCCGGCCATCGCGGGATCGGCGTCGATCAGCGCGGCGACCCGGAAGCCGCGGGAGGCGAAACCGCCGTAGTTGGCGAGCGCGGCGCCGAGGTTACCGATGCCGACGATGGCGACCGGCCAGTCCTGGGTGAGGCCGAGTTCGCGCGAGATCTGGTAGACGAGGTACTCGACGTCGTAGCCGACACCGCGGGTCCCGTAAGAACCGAGATAGCTGAAGTCCTTGCGCAGCTTCGCGGAGTTGACCCCCGCCGCCGCAGCGAGCTCCTCGGAGGAGACCGTGGGGACCGAACGCTCGGAGAGCGCGGTCAGCGCACGGAGATACAGCGGAAGTCGGGCGACGGTGGCCTCGGGAATTCCTCGGCTACGGGTCGCCGGTCGGTGATTTCGGCCAGTTGCCACGGTGCTCCTGCGGGATGAGCGGGGCTGCAGGCGGCCGTATGTCCCAAGACCGCCCCGTCGAATGCAGGCTATGTCTTTGTGAACGCGTGCACAAAGATGGTGTCCGTTTTGTCCGGTCAAAGTGACCGGGGTCACGCGCACTCGTCGCGCGATCCAGGAACCGCGGATCGCATCAGCCCGTTGCAGGCCCGAAGGGGGCAAAGCGGAACACACTCCTCACAGCCACGCCCCCGAGACCACTCAAAACGCCCACGATGGTAACCAGGTTTCACTCAGGAAAGCAGCGCGCTGCGCAGTCTTGCCGGGTCCACGCGCCAGAACGTGTGCTGTTCGTTATCTACGAGCACCACGGGGATCTGCTCCCAGTACTCCTTGTACAACTCCTCGTCCCGGGTGATGTCCTTCTCCTCCCAGGAAGCACCGGTCTCCTCGCAGACCGCCCGCACCACCGCCCGGGCGTCGTCGCAGAGGTGACACCCCGGCTTCCCGACCAGGGTCACCACGCGGTCGGCGGGCTTCTTCTTCGTACGACGCAGCAGGGCACTCATACCTTTCATTCTGCGCCGCCCCCGGGCCCGATCCGACCTCCGCGCGGCCCCTGCCCGGCCCCGCTTCGGCCCCGAACCGGCCCCGAACCGGCCCCGAAGCGGTCTTGAGCCGGCCTTGAACCATTACGCCCGGGAATCGCCCGTTTAACGCGTCGGTCTCCGAGAGTTCACGCCGCCGCATCCCGGCAGGTCGGGAAGGAGCGGGGTGACTGGCTATGCTCACGGCATGGCCGCTCTTGGATGGCTCACACCGCGTAGGCGTTCCGCGACAGCACGCAGCGTGCTGGCCGGCGAAGCAGCGGCGGAGGCAGCACGGAAGTCCTCGCTCGCCGCCGAGCAGTCCGACGGTGCCGAGGACGGCGCCGCGCAGGACGGGGAACCCGAGTTCCCCGTCGTCGGCGACGACCGGGCCGCCGCCTTCTTCGACCTCGACAACACCGTCATGCAGGGCGCCGCGATCTTCCACTTCGGCCGCGGCCTGTACAAGCGGAAGTTCTTCGAGCGCCGCGAGCTCACCCGGTTCGCCTGGCAGCAGGCCTGGTTCCGGCTGGCCGGCGTCGAGGACCCCGAACACATGCAGGACGCCCGCGACAGCGCCCTGTCCATCGTCAAGGGCCATCGCGTCTCCGAGCTGATGTCGATCGGCGAGGAGATCTACGACGAGTACATGGCCGACCGCATCTGGCCCGGCACCCGCGCGCTCGCCCAGGCCCACCTCGACGCCGGCCAGAAGGTCTGGCTGGTCACCGCCGCCCCGGTGGAGACCGCCACGATCATCGCCCGCCGGCTCGGCCTGACCGGCGCGCTGGGCACCGTCGCCGAATCGGTCGACGGCGTCTACACCGGGCGCCTGGTCGGCGAACCCCTGCACGGCCCGGCGAAGGCCGAGGCGGTACGCGCCCTGGCCGCGGCCGAGGGACTGGACCTGGCCCGCTGCGCGGCGTACAGCGACTCGCACAACGACATCCCGATGCTGTCCCTGGTCGGGCACCCGTACGCGATCAACCCGGACACCAAGCTCCGCAAGCACGCGCGCGCCCGGGACTGGCGGCTGCGCGACTACCGGACCGGCCGCAAGGCCGCCAAGGTCGGCATCCCGGCCGCCGCCGGCGTGGGCGCCCTCGCCGGCGGCACCGCGGCAGCCGTCGCCCTGCACCGCCGTCGCCACTGACCCTCCCCGGCCGCAGGCCACCGGGGCCGCAGGCCACCGGGGCCGCAGGCCACCGGGGCCGGGCCACGCCCGGCCCCCTGCACCGCCGTCGCCACTGACCCTCCCCGGCCGCAGGCCACCGGGGCCGCAGGCCACCGGGGCCGGGCCACGCCCGGCCCCCTGCACCGCCGTCGCCACTGACCCTCCCCGGCCGCAGGCCGCCGGGGCCGCAGGCCGCCGGGGCCGCAGGCCGCCGGGGCCGCAGGCCGCCGGGGCCGCAGGCCGCCGGGGCCGCAGGCCACCGGGGCCGCAGGCCACCGGGGCCGCAGGCCGCCGGGGCCGGGCCACGCCCGGCCCCCTGCCGCCAATCGGGACCCCATACCCACCGACCGCTCCGGCCAGTCGGGTTACCCGCACTCGACCACAACCCGTCGCGGCCTGTGACAGATCTCGAAGTAATCCGATCAATAACCGGTCACGATGTGCTACTTGATGCGTCGAATAGTCGCTACAGAAGCGACGTAATCGATGATTTGAGCAACTGGGTGTAGCACTGCCTGTACGAAGCGTTATTCTCCTCAGACGCATTCCGGAACCCACCACTCACTACGACGAGTGACGGTTTCGCACTGCACGTGATGGAAGCTCTGCCTCTGGGAGTCCCGTGTACCCACACGTCGGGGTTGACGCCTCGGGCCTGGCTACGCTGCGCGCAACGGTCGGCGACCGCTTGCGCGGCTTCGTCCCCACCGCGTACGCCGTACCCGCCTTTGCCACCCCTGCACCTGCCGGCCCCTGCTACGCCCTGGCCGAACGCGGCGCGGCGGTCGGAAGACGCAGCAACCGCGGCGCAACGACCACGTCCACCGTTCGTCGGCCGACCGCCGACAGCGACAGCGCGCGCATGATGGATCTCGTCGAGCGCGCACAGGCCGGTGAGGCTGACGCCTTCGGCCGCCTCTATGACCAGTACAGCGACACCGTGTACCGCTACATCTACTACCGGGTGGGCGGCAAGGCGACGGCGGAGGACCTCACGAGTGAGACCTTCCTCCGCGCCCTGCGGCGCATCTCCACCTTCACCTGGCAGGGCCGCGACTTCGGCGCCTGGCTGGTCACCATCGCTCGCAACCTGGTCGCCGACCACTTCAAATCCAGTCGTTTCCGACTGGAAGTGACCACCGGCGAGATGCTCGACGCCAACGAGGTCGAGCGCAGCCCCGAGGACTCCGTCCTGGAGTCCCTCTCCAATGCCGCACTGCTGCAAGCCGTGCGCCGACTCAACCCCCAGCAGCAGGAGTGCGTGACCCTGCGCTTCCTGCAAGGCCTCTCGGTCGCCGAGACCGCCCGGGTGATGGGCAAGAACGAGGGCGCGATCAAGACCCTGCAGTACCGCGCCGTCCGCACTCTCGCCCGGCTCCTTCCGGACGATGCCCGCTGACCCGACCCCGGACCGAGTCACTCTCGGCGACATGTTCATCACGCACTGGTCCGATCATCTTTCGTGCGTAACCCCAATGCCGCGCCGCTCGTTGTGCCGGTTGCAGGCTCCCTGTCGTCACTCCATGTCCGCAGACACTCACTCAATCGTGTGGATGCGCTCAAGGTGTGCAACCTTCCGGACCCACAGGGGAGTCGACCGTCATGACGAGAGGAGGTGCCGCCAGTGATCGCAAACGTTTCGGCACACCGGCGGGCGAACGCCTTCGCCCAGGCCCTGGAGGAGCAGTCGCTCCGCGGTGCGGCGGCCGTACAGCCCGAGGACCCGGCCGAACAGGCCGGCCCCGGACCGCTGTTGGCCCTGGCGAACGGCCTCGGTGAGCTACCGAAGCCGGAGTTGGATCCCGAGGTCAAAGTGGTGCAGCGAGCCCAGCTCGTCGCCGCCATGGAGGCCATGTTCGCCGAGGGCGGCGCGTCCGCGGACCCTACGGTGCCCGAACAACGGGGCAAGGGGGCCCACCGGGCCTCGCCACTCCGGAAACTGCGCCCCAGATCCCGCTGGACGAAGGGCCTCGCGGCCGGCGGACTCACCGTCGGTGTGGCCGCGGGAGCCTTCGGCGGAGTGGCCGCTGCCAGTTCCGACGCCCTGCCGGGTGACTCCCTCTACGGGCTGAAGCGCGGCATGGAGGACATCCACCTCGGCCTCGCCGACAGTGACACCGACCGCGGCGAGGTCTACCTGGACCAGGCCTCGACCCGGCTCAGCGAAGCCCGCAGGCTGATGGAGCGCGCCCGCTCCGGCGACCTGGACCACGAGCAGCTCGGCGAGGTCCGACGCACGCTGGGCCGCATGACCCACGACGCCACGGAGGGCCACCGCCTGCTCCACGCCGCCTACGAACGCGACGGCGCGATCGGCCCCATCCAGACCCTCGAGTCGTTCTCCCGCACCCACCGCGACAGCTGGAGCAACCTCCGCGACCGCCTCCCCGTACAGCTGACCGACATCGGCGACCAGGTGAGCTCGGTCTTCGCAGCCATAGACCAAGAGGTCGAACCGCTGCAGTCGCTGCTCCCCCGCCCCCCGGAGACGGACAGCGGATCCAAGGAGTCCGGCACCACCGGCAACGGCTCGGCGCCGTCCTCCCGTTCGCACGCCCCGTCGCCCTCGTCGCCCTCCGGCACGCACGACGGCGGTACGGGTACCAGCTCCTCGCCCCGCCCGTCGGGCTCGGGCAGCAGCCCCGCGGACGGCCTGATCGGCGGCGGCACGGACGGCCTCTTCGACCCGCCGTCCCCCGACGCCACCACACCGTCCCAGGACACACCGAGCACGACCCCGTCGCCGGACATCACCCTGCCGCCCCTGCTCCCCGGCCTGATCGGCGGCCTGGGAATCGACGCCCAGGACGACAAGAACTGATAAACATCGCCGGACGGGCACGAACCAAGCCCGTCCGGCGATTGAGGACAAAGCCCGCGCCCAGGGCGCACCGGCACCCGCACCGCACCCGCACAACGTCAGAAGAACACCGAACGCCGCTGCACCAGCAACTTGTACAGCGTGTGCTGAATCTGCTCCCGCACCTGATCCGTCAGGTTGAACATCAGCATCGGATCCTCCGCCGCCTCCACCGGATACCCGTCCGTGGGAATGGGCTCACCGAACTGGATCGTCCACTTCGTCGGCAACGGCAGGGCCCCCAGCGGCCCCAGCCACGGAAACGTCGGCGTGATCGGGAAGTACGGAATGCCCAGCAGCCGCGCCAGCGTCTTCGAGTTGCCGATCATCGGGTAGATCTCCTCCGCCCCCACGATCGAGCACGGCACGATCGGCACCCCGGCCCGCAACGCCGTGGACACGAAGCCGCCCCGCCCGAAGCGCTGGAGCTTGTACCGCTCGCCGAACGGCTTGCCGATGCCCTTGAACCCCTCCGGCATCACACCGACGACCTCGCCCTGCCGCAGCAGCCGCTCCGCGTCCTCCGCACAGGCCAGCGTGTGCCCGGCCTTGCGGGCCAGCTCGTTCACGACCGGCAGCATGAAGACCAGGTCCGCCGCGAGCAGCCGCAGATGCCGCCCCGCCGGATGGTTGTCGTGCACCGCGACCTGGAGCATCAGCCCGTCCAGCGGCAGCGTCCCCGAGTGGTTGGACACGATGAGCGCCCCGCCGTCCGACGGGATGTTCTCGATGCCCTTCACCTCGACCCGGAAGTACTTCTCGTACACCGGCCGCAGCATCGACATCAGGACCTGGTCGGTGAGCTCCTCGTCGTAACCGAACTCGTCGACGTCGTACTCGCCCGTGACCCGCCGCCGCAGGAACGCGAGCCCGCCCGCGATCCGCCGGTCCCAGCCACCACCACCCGGGCCCTCAGAGACCACCACAGCCTCCTCCTGCCCCTCCGGTGGCGGCGAGGTACCCGGCTGTCCGGGCAGGGCGCTGACGGACCCTGTGCCGCGTCCCGAGGGCCGCCGGCGCGCGGCACGCGCCACACCCCCCGACCGCGAACGGTCGTCGTCGAACGGAATGACCTTGGCATCCGCCATCGTCGGTGCGCTCCTCTACCTGGCGCTCGGAGTCGGGTGTGTGTCGCCGCTGCTCCCCGGGGCCCTGCCGGTCCCCCCGGCGAACGGCAGCGCGGCCAGCCTGTCGACGGCCCGGCCCACCACCGCGGGCGGCAGCAGCCCCGGCCCACGGCTGCGCGCGAACTCGGCGAAGGTCTCCGCCGTGGAGAACCGCGGGCGGAAGCCCAGGGTCTCGCGCATCTGGACCGTGGAGACCACCCTGCCATGGGTGAGCAGCCGGATCTGTTCCGGCGAGAAGTCCGTCATGCCGACCGTACGCAGCGCCTGCCCGACCCACGTGACCGCGGGCAGCAGCAGCGGCATCGTCGGCCGCCCCAGCCGCCGCGCGCACTGCGAGAGCAGCAGCACCCCGTCCCCCGCGATGTTGAACGTGCCGCTGTTCAGCGTCCCGCGCCGCGGCTCGCCCGAGGCGATGCCGAGAACGTCGAGGACGTCGTCCTCGTGGACGAACTGGAGCCTCGGGTCGTACCCGAACACCGTCGGCAGGACCGGCAGCGCCAGATAGTCGGCGAGCGGCGAGTCCGGGTCGGGCCCCAGGATGTTCGCGAACCTCAGCACGCACACGGCCACGTCCGGCCTGCGGCGCGCGAAGCCCCGCACGTACCCCTCGACCTCCGCCGCGTCCTTCGCGAAGCCACCGCCGGGCAGCGACTTGGGCGGCGTCGTCTCGTGGAAGACCGCCGGATCGCGGGGCGCGGAGCCGTACACGCCCGTACTGGACTTGACCACCATCCGCCGGACCGACGGCGCCTTCTGACAGGCGCCGAGCAACTGCATCGTGCCGATGACGTTGGTCTCCTTGACCGCGGTACGCCCCTGGGCCCCGAGCGCCTTGCCGCTGACGTCCAGGTGCACGACCGTGTCGACCATGTGCTCGGCGAGGACCCTGGCGATGGCGGGCTGGCGGATGTCCGCGCGCACGAAGACGGCGTCGCCCAGCCGGTCCCCGGGCGCGACCGCGTCGACCGCGATCACCCGGTCCACATCCGGTTCACGCTGGATGCGCCGCACGAACCGGCCGCCCAGCTGCCGGGCCGCTCCCGTGACGAGCACGACCTTCCCCAAGATCAGCGCCTTCCGTCGGTCTCCCGTGAGGTGAGTGGAAGGGGCGCCCGCGAAAAGGCACTCCCCCGGTCGTCACCGTAGCGGGTGGATGTTGCCCTGTGACGTCTGCGCGGCTGCGTTCTCCCGCGTCTTGGCCCGAATGTGCGCACCCGCCGTCCACACCGCCGCGTACCGGGCCCGCACAGCACCGCAGCCCTCCCGCCTCATCGGCGAAAGGGCTGCGGATCTCACGAACTGCGTTCGCTTACTTCTTGTTGCGACGCTGAACGCGCGTGCGCTTGAGCAGCTTGCGGTGCTTCTTCTTGGCCATCCGCTTACGCCGCTTCTTGATAACAGAGCCCACGACTACCCTCGCTCACTTCTTCTTCACTGGTGCGGGGCGTCTGGGCCCACACGACCTACGTCGGCCTAGCCTACCCGCCACCGCGTGAGGTACGTAATCCGAGGGGAACGTCAGGCCGTCCCCACCCCCACGAAGGACTCGCGGAGATACTCGTGAACCGCTTGCTCCGGCACCCGGAAGGACCTTCCCACCCGGATCGCCGGCAGATGACCGCTGTGCACCAAGCGGTACACGGTCATCTTCGACACTCGCATGACCGAGGCGACTTCCGCCACGGTCAGAAACTTGACCTCGTTGAGAGGCCTCTCGCTGTCAGCAGCCATGACCCACCTGTACCTTCCGCACGAGACGCGCACCGGCTTCCCCTCCGGTGACTCTTCGTCGTTGTGCGCTCACTCCCCAGATTAGGGGCGGGTGATGCGAGTGGGGAAGAGGAGAGACGATCGGCCGCCTACTGTGACAGACACGCCCGATTGAGCACATAGCGCGTCAGCGGCAGGTAGTACGCGGACCGCACGCCGTCGTCGAGCGGAACGGCGACCGCCACCCGGCCCTCCGCCTCCCCGACGAACAGCGCCGGATCGTCCGTATCCGCCAGGCCGATCGCCTCGATGCCCAGCTGACCTGCCCCGCAGACCCAGCCGTGGTCCCCCACGACCAGTTCCGGCAGCGGCCCGCGGGCCTCCGCGGCAGCCTCCAGCGCCACCCTCAGCGGCAGCGGTGAGTGGGTGTGTGCGCCGGTGCCACCACCGGGCACCCGCGCGCCGGGTTCGCGCACCAGCGCGACTCCCCGTACGTAGTCGAGGTGGTACGTGCGTACCCCGAACCGGGTCGTTATGTCGATACGTCGCCCCTGCGCGGGGGTGAGTACGGCACACCCGACCGCCGACAGCGCGTCTGCCAGCGCTGCGTAGAAGCCGATCAGCCGATGCGGATGCCCCGTCCCGAACAGCACCGGCGCCCGCCGGACCGCCGCGTCCGACAAACGCTCGGCAAACGCGTCAAGACCCGCCATCGTCCGCTCCGGATCGATCACGTCGGGACCCGACACATGGGCCGGGTCGTCCGAGACCCCGCACTTGTCGGCCATGAGCCGCAGCAGGTCCCGCTCCCCCCACCCCCGTCCGGGGTCGAGTCCGAGCGTCACCCGCGGGTCCCTGGCCGCGAACAGCCGATAACTCCGCAGGCTCGTCTCCCGCGAGGTGGCCACGGGCCCGGCCAGCCGGGCCGCCAGCAGATGCGCACGCAGCGCTCCGGTGCTCAACACCCTGCCGATGCTCCCCCACCGCCGGCGCCCGGGGGCCAAAACCCGGATTCCGCCCCACAGTTGGCGTAACCGGAACGCGCCACCGTTCCGGCCGTCAGGTCAGCAGCCCCCGCAGCGGAAACGCCGCACGCCGGGTCGCGAGCACCGCCTGATCCAGCCGGTCCGCCGGGTCGTAACCGTCCTCCCACGCCTTCCACGACGGAGTACGCCCGTCCGTCATCCGGGCCGGGCCCAACTGCCGGGTCCTGGCGTAGACCTCGTCGCGCCAGGACGACGGGATCACCGACTCCGGATCCACGGGCGCGTGCGCGGCGATCCCCACCAGATGGGTCCAGGACCGCGGCACCACGTCCACCACCGCGTAACCGCCCCCGCCGAGCGCCACCCAGCGCCCGTCCGCGTACTCGTGCGCCAGATCGTGGCAGGCCGCCATCACGGCCCGCTGCGCGTCCAGCGACACGGCGAGATGGGCCAGCGGGTCCTCGAAGTGCGTGTCCGCCCCGTGCTGCGTCACCAGCACCTGCGGCCGGAAGTCCGCCAGCAGCTCCGGGACCACCGCGTGGAACGCCCGCAGCCATCCCGCGTCGCCCGTGCCGGCCGGCAGCGCCACATTGACCGCACCGCCCTCACCCGCCCCGGCACCGGTCTCCTCCGGCCACCCGGTCTGCGGGAACAGGGTGCGCGGGTGCTCGTGCAGCGAGACGGTCAGCACCCTCGGGTCCTCCCAGAACGCCGCCTGCACCCCGTCACCGTGATGCACGTCCACATCGACGTACGCGACCCGCTCCGCCCCCAGCTCCAGCAGCCGCGCGATGGCGAGCGCCGGATCGTTGTAGATGCAGAATCCCGCAGCGCCGCCGGGCATGGCGTGATGGAGCCCGCCGGAGAAGTTGACGGCGTGCCCGGTCTCGCCCCGCCACACGGCCTCGGCCGCCGCCACCGACTGTCCGGCGATCAGCGCCGAAACCTCGTGCATCCCCGCGAACGCCGGATCGTCCGTCGTCCCGATCCCGTACTTCTGGTCCGCGGCCCGGGGATCGGCGGACGCGGCCCGCACGGCCGCCACGTAGTCCGACCGGTGCACGAGCCGCAGCGTGGAGTCCCCGGCCGCCTTGGCCGCCACGACATCCACTGCACGGTCGAGACCGAACGCCCGTACCAGGCCCATCGTCAGGGCGAGCCTGACCGGGTCCATGGGATGACTGTCCCCGAAGTCGTATCCCGTTACTGCGTCATCCCACATCAACTGTGCGCGGCCGCTCATGCCCGCCACCGTATCGGGCAGGCTCCGGGCCGAACGACTTGGCGTACACCAGCGTCGCGAGCACCAGCACCATGGGCACGAGCATCGCGCCCCGGTAGCTCCACGCGTCCCCGAGCGCCCCCACCAGGGGCGAGCCGACAAGGAAACCCACGTAGTTGAAGATGTTCAGCCGGGCGATGGCGGTATCGCTCGCCCCGGGGAACATCCGCCCGGCGGCCGCGAAGGTCTGCGGCACGATCACGCAGAGCCCCAGCCCCAGCATGGTGAACCCGAGCATCCCCACCCAGGCCCCACCCGCGACGGCCACCACCCCGAACCCGGCAGCGGCCAGCACACTCCCGAACCGCACCACGGCCACGGCACCGAACCGCCGCACCCCGAAGTCCCCGACGGCCCGCCCCAGCAGCGTCGTCACCATGTAGACGTTGTACGGGACCGTCGAGAGCTGCTCCGAACTCCCCAGCACGTCCTGGAGGTACTTCGCACTCCAGTTGGAGACCGTCGAGTCCCCGATGTACGCGAAACACATCACCAGACAGAGCGGCATCAGGAGCTTGAACGAGACCGCCCCGGCCGCACCCCGCGCCGCACCCTGCTGCTGCTCGTCCTCCTGCTTCCCCTCGACGTACCACCGGCTCCCGACGAACGCGACGGGCAGCAGCACGACGACCACCGGAAGGTACGAGACCAGCAGCGAGAGATCCCAGTGCGCTCCGGCCCACGCCATGGACGCCCCGGCGATCCCGCCCAGGCTGTACGCGGCATGGAAGCCGAGCATGATGGAACGCCCGTACGCCCGCTGGAGACTGACCCCCATCATGTTCATGGAGGCGTCCAGCGCACCCACGGACAGCCCGAACACACCGAGCGCCAGGGCCGCTTCCCACACCTCGCTCCCGGCACCGACGCCGAGCAGCGCAAGCAGCACCACCGGCTGCGCCCACCGCAGGACGACCCTCGGTCGTACCCGTGCGACCACCTTCTCGGTGACCACGCTGCCCACACCGGCCAGGATCGGCACGGCGGCGAGGAACACGGGCAGCAGGCCGTCGGATATCCCGTACCGGTCCTGAATGGCGGGGATCCGGGTCACGAGGAGAGCGAAGGTGACGCCCTGCACGAAGAAGCTCAGTGCAAGGGAGGCTCTGCCGTGCCGCAAACGTGCGTCTGTCATGGGCGCGAGCGTAGGGCCAGTCTCTACCCATGGGTAGACGCGTCAGGCAAGCAATTCCCGCAGCTGTCCCATGTCGGAGAAATGCCCGGTCACACCGGCCAGCCGGTCCGCCGGCATCATCGACGTGAACCCGTACACGTCCATGCCCGCGGCCCGGGCCGCTTCCACGCCGAGCGGGCTGTCCTCGATGACGACGCACCGTTCGGGAGCGACACCCATCCGCTCGGCGGCGAAGAGGAACAGGTCGGGCGCCGGCTTCCCCCGGCCCACGTCCTCGGCCGAGAAGATCCACTCCTCCTCGAACCACTGATCGAGCCCGGTCCGGTGATGACTGACCCGGATCCGCTCGTGGCTGCTGGAGGAGGCGACGCAGTACGGGATCCCGTCGGCGACGAGCTCCCCCAGCACCTCCTGCACGCCGGGGACGGGTTCCAGCTCCCGCTGGAACGCGGCGAAGATCCGTGAGTGGAGCGTGTCGTCGAAGTCCGCGGGCAGCTTCTCCCCGCCCCGTTCCTCGACGAGGTCGTGCACGCGGTGCACGGCGGACCCCATGTAGTCGCGGAGGGACTCCTCGTACGAGGTGGGGTGACCGAGCTCTGTGAGGTAGCCGGCCAGGATGGTGTTGGAGATCGGCTCGCTGTCCACGAGCACACCGTCGTTGTCGAAGATGACCAGTTCGTAGCGCATGCCATGACCTTAAACGGTCGGAACGCAGAAAAGCCCCGTGCCACAAGGGCACGGGGCTTAACTATTCAAAAGGAGTTCGGCGGCGTCCTACTCTCCCACAGGGTCCCCCCTGCAGTACCATCGGCGCTGAAAGGCTTAGCTTCCGGGTTCGGAATGTAACCGGGCGTTTCCCTAACGCAATGACCACCGAAACACTATGAAATTAACCAACACCGGAAATAAACACGGCCGTTCGTTATTTCAGAACTAACACAGTGGACGCGAGCAACTGAGGACAAGCCCTCGGCCTATTAGTACCAGTCAGCTCCACCCGTTACCGGGCTTCCACATCTGGCCTATCAACCCAGTCGTCTACTGGGAGCCTTAACCCTTCAAGAGGGTGGGAATACTCATCTCGAAGCAGGCTTCCCGCTTAGATGCTTTCAGCGGTTATCCTTTCCGAACGTAGCCAACCAGCCATGCCCTTGGCAGGACAACTGGCACACCAGAGGTTCGTCCGTCCCGGTCCTCTCGTACTAGGGACAGCCCTTCTCAATATTCCTACGCGCACAGCGGATAGGGACCGAACTGTCTCACGACGTTCTAAACCCAGCTCGCGTACCGCTTTAATGGGCGAACAGCCCAACCCTTGGGACCGACTCCAGCCCCAGGATGCGACGAGCCGACATCGAGGTGCCAAACCATCCCGTCGATATGGACTCTTGGGGAAGATCAGCCTGTTATCCCCGGGGTACCTTTTATCCGTTGAGCGACAGCGCTTCCACAAGCCACTGCCGGATCACTAGTCCCGACTTTCGTCCCTGCTCGACCCGTCGGTCTCACAGTCAAGCTCCCTTGTGCACTTACACTCAACACCTGATTGCCAACCAGGCTGAGGGAACCTTTGGGCGCCTCCGTTACTCTTTAGGAGGCAACCGCCCCAGTTAAACTACCCATCAGACACTGTCCCTGATCCGGATCACGGACCCAGGTTAGACATCCAGCACGACCAGAGTGGTATTTCAACGACGACTCCACAACCACTGGCGTGGCCGCTTCAAAGTCTCCCACCTATCCTACACAAGCCGAACCGAACACCAATATCAAACTATAGTAAAGGTCCCGGGGTCTTTCCGTCCTGCTGCGCGAAACGAGCATCTTTACTCGTAGTGCAATTTCACCGGGCCTATGGTTGAGACAGTCGAGAAGTCGTTACGCCATTCGTGCAGGTCGGAACTTACCCGACAAGGAATTTCGCTACCTTAGGATGGTTATAGTTACCACCGCCGTTTACTGGCGCTTAAGTTCTCAGCTTCGCCGACCCGAAAGTCAGCTAACCGGTCCCCTTAACGTTCCAGCACCGGGCAGGCGTCAGTCCGTATACATCGCCTTACGGCTTCGCACGGACCTGTGTTTTTAGTAAACAGTCGCTTCTCGCTGGTCTCTGCGGCCACCCCCAGCTCAGGAAGCAAGTTCCCTCACCAGTGATGGCCCCCCTTCTCCCGAAGTTACGGGGGCATTTTGCCGAGTTCCTTAACCATAGTTCACCCGAACGCCTCGGTATTCTCTACCTGACCACCTGAGTCGGTTTAGGGTACGGGCCGCCATGAAACTCGCTAGAGGCTTTTCTCGACAGCATAGGATCATCCACTTCACCACAATCGGCTCGGCATCAGGTCTCAGCCTTAATGTGTGACGGATTTACCTACCACACGGCCTACACCCTTACCCCGGGACTACCACCGCCCGGGCTGGACTACCTTCCTGCGTCACCCCATCGCTTACCTAGTACAAGTCTGGTTCGTCGGCTCCACCACTACCCTCAACTCCGAAGAGATCGGGCCGGCTTCACGGACTTAGCATCGCCTGATTCAGTATTGGGCGTTTCAAAGCGGGTACCGGAATATCAACCGGTTGTCCATCGACTACGCCTGTCGGCCTCGCCTTAGGTCCCGACTTACCCTGGGCAGATCAGCTTGACCCAGGAACCCTTAGTCAATCGGCGCACACGTTTCTCACGTGTGTATCGCTACTCATGCCTGCATTCTCACTCGTGAACCGTCCACAACTCGCTTCCGCGGCTGCTTCACCCGGCACACGACGCTCCCCTACCCATCCCAGCCCCCGTTGGGGGTACATGCTGGAATGACACGACTTCGGCGGTACGCTTGAGCCCCGCTACATTGTCGGCGCGGAATCACTTGACCAGTGAGCTATTACGCACTCTTTCAAGGGTGGCTGCTTCTAAGCCAACCTCCTGGTTGTCTCTGCGACTCCACATCCTTTCCCACTTAGCGTACGCTTAGGGGCCTTAGTCGATGCTCTGGGCTGTTTCCCTCTCGACCATGGAGCTTATCCCCCACAGTCTCACTGCCGTGCTCTCACTTACCGGCATTCGGAGTTTGGCTAAGGTCAGTAACCCGGTAGGGCCCATCGCCTATCCAGTGCTCTACCTCCGGCAAGAAACACACGACGCTGCACCTAAATGCATTTCGGGGAGAACCAGCTATCACGGAGTTTGATTGGCCTTTCACCCCTAACCACAGGTCATCCCCCAGGTTTTCAACCCTGGTGGGTTCGGTCCTCCACGAAGTCTTACCTCCGCTTCAACCTGCCCATGGCTAGATCACTCCGCTTCGGGTCTTGAGCGCGCTACTAAATCGCCCTATTCGGACTCGCTTTCGCTACGGCTTCCCCACACGGGTTAACCTCGCAACACACCGCAAACTCGCAGGCTCATTCTTCAAAAGGCACGCAGTCACGACTGCATGTGCAAGCACATACAGCGACGCTCCCACGGCTTGTAGGCACACGGTTTCAGGTACTATTTCACTCCGCTCCCGCGGTACTTTTCACCATTCCCTCACGGTACTATCCGCTATCGGTCACCAGGGAATATTTAGGCTTAACGGGTGGTCCCGCCAGATTCACACGGGATTTCTCGGGCCCCGTGCTACTTGGGTGTCTCTTAAACGAGCCGTTAATGTTTCAGCTACGGGGGTCTTACCCTCTACGCCGGACCTTTCGCATGTCCTTCGCCTACATCAACGGTTTCTGACTCGTCTCACGGCCGGCAGACCATGAAAAAGAGATCCCACAACCCCGCATGCGCAACCCCTGCCGGGTATCACACGCATACGGTTTGGCCTGATCCAGTTTCGCTCGCCACTACTCCCGGAATCACGGTTGTTTTCTCTTCCTGAGGGTACTGAGATGTTTCACTTCCCCTCGTTCCCTCCACACTGCCTATGTGTTCAGCAGCGGGTGACAGCCCATGACGACTGCCGGGTTTCCCCATTCGGAAACCCCCGGATCAAAGCTTGGTTGACAGCTCCCCGGGGACTATCGTGGCCTCCCACGTCCTTCATCGGTTCCTGGTGCCAAGGCATCCACCGTGCGCCCTTAAAAACTTGGCCACAGATGCTCGCGTCCACTGTGCAGTTCTCAAACAACGACCAGCCACCCGTCACACACCACTTACGCAGTGCTTTACCGGGGCCGGCAACCGAAGGACGACCATGACGGCCGTACCTTCAGATACCCAACAGCGTGCCCGACACAGTCAACCCGTTTACGTGTTCCACGCCGAAGCAGTACTTACGAAAACCAGCCAACCGTGCCGAATAGTCAACGTTCCACCCATGAGCTAACCACCGCCGAACATTTGCCGGCGTAGTGGCTCTGGATTCCTTGCGGAATCTAGATGCTCCTTAGAAAGGAGGTGATCCAGCCGCACCTTCCGGTACGGCTACCTTGTTACGACTTCGTCCCAATCGCCAGTCCCACCTTCGACAGCTCCCTCCCACAAGGGGTTGGGCCACCGGCTTCGGGTGTTACCGACTTTCGTGACGTGACGGGCGGTGTGTACAAGGCCCGGGAACGTATTCACCGCAGCAATGCTGATCTGCGATTACTAGCAACTCCGACTTCATGGGGTCGAGTTGCAGACCCCAATCCGAACTGAGACCGGCTTTTTGAGATTCGCTCCGCCTCGCGGCATCGCAGCTCATTGTACCGGCCATTGTAGCACGTGTGCAGCCCAAGACATAAGGGGCATGATGACTTGACGTCGTCCCCACCTTCCTCCGAGTTGACCCCGGCAGTCTCCTGTGAGTCCCCATCACCCCGAAGGGCATGCTGGCAACACAGAACAAGGGTTGCGCTCGTTGCGGGACTTAACCCAACATCTCACGACACGAGCTGACGACAGCCATGCACCACCTGTCACCCGACCACAAGGGGGGCCGTATCTCTACGGCTTTCCGGGCGATGTCAAGCCTTGGTAAGGTTCTTCGCGTTGCGTCGAATTAAGCCACATGCTCCGCTGCTTGTGCGGGCCCCCGTCAATTCCTTTGAGTTTTAGCCTTGCGGCCGTACTCCCCAGGCGGGGAACTTAATGCGTTAGCTGCGGCACCGACGACGTGGAATGTCGCCAACACCTAGTTCCCAACGTTTACGGCGTGGACTACCAGGGTATCTAATCCTGTTCGCTCCCCACGCTTTCGCTCCTCAGCGTCAGTAATGGCCCAGAGATCCGCCTTCGCCACCGGTGTTCCTCCTGATATCTGCGCATTTCACCGCTACACCAGGAATTCCGATCTCCCCTACCACACTCTAGCCTGCCCGTATCGACTGCAGACCCGGGGTTAAGCCCCGGGCTTTCACAACCGACGCAACAAGCCGCCTACGAGCTCTTTACGCCCAATAATTCCGGACAACGCTTGCGCCCTACGTATTACCGCGGCTGCTGGCACGTAGTTAGCCGGCGCTTCTTCTGCAGGTACCGTCACTTTCGCTTCTTCCCTGCTGAAAGAGGTTTACAACCCGAAGGCCGTCATCCCTCACGCGGCGTCGCTGCATCAGGCTTTCGCCCATTGTGCAATATTCCCCACTGCTGCCTCCCGTAGGAGTCTGGGCCGTGTCTCAGTCCCAGTGTGGCCGGTCGCCCTCTCAGGCCGGCTACCCGTCGTCGCCTTGGTAGGCCATTACCCCACCAACTAGCTGATAGGCCGCGGGCTCATCCTTCACCGCCGGAGCTTTTAACCTTCCCCCATGAGAGGGAAAGTATTATCCGGTATTAGACCCCGTTTCCAGGGCTTGTCCCAGAGTGAAGGGCAGATTGCCCACGTGTTACTCACCCGTTCGCCACTAATCCACCCCGAAAGGCTTCATCGTTCGACTTGCATGTGTTAAGCACGCCGCCAGCGTTCGTCCTGAGCCAGGATCAAACTCTCCGTGAATGTTTTCCCGTAATCGGGTAGACACCACGAGAGCGGAACGACCAAGTCGGAATATGACCGGCCGTTCGCTATGTCCTCGCTGTGTGCATTGCCTACCAAGCCCGAAGACTTGTTAGGACTTTCAAAGGAACCTCGAACCTGCCGAAACAGGTCGGGGTATCAACATATCTGGCGTTGACTTTTGGCACGCTGTTGAGTTCTCAAGGAACGGACGCTTCCTTTGTACTCACCCTCAGAACATTTTCTGGGGCTTTCCTCCGGGCGCTTCCCTTCGGTCTTGCGTTTCCAACTCTATCAGACTCTTTCGTGTCCGATTCCCGGTCGAAGCGGGTCTCGCATTTCGCTTTCCAGTTCTTCGCTTTCGCGCTTTCCCTTTCCGGCGAGTCCGACTCTATCAGATCCTTTCGGGCCTGATTCCCAGTCAGCGGGGCTTGTCCTCGCGGCCGTTGGGCCGTTCCGACGAGTGAGACGTTAGCGGAATCCGGGGCCCCGACGCTAATCGGGGTCACGTTCCTTCGAACGCGGATTCCTCATTTCGCGAATGCGCACGCAGAGGCAGGCGACAGCTGTCGCTCGCTCGTTGTGGTTACTGCGGAATGGCTGTCCGGGGACCGACCGGGGTCGGCGCTCACGTCGGACAACTCGGAGCACACTACGGATGCGAGGTGGGCGTGTCAACCCCGGTCCCTGTCGGGGTGCGGTGGAAGGCGAGCCGGTAGTCGCGGGGGCTGGTGCCCAGGTGGGTGGCGAAGTGCTGGCGCATGGTGATCTCGCTGCCGAAGCCCGTGCGGCGGGCGACCTCGGGCAGCGGGAGGTCGGTGCGCTCCAGCAGCTTCTGAGCTGCTGCGATGCGCTGGGCGATCAGCCAGCGCAGTGGTGTGGTGCCGGTGCTCGCCTGGAAATGGCGGGCGAAGGAGCGCGGCGACATGCCGGCCCGGTCGGCCAGCTCCGCCACCGTGTGCGGATCCGCCAAGCGGGTCAGGGCGAAGGCGCGGACATCGGCGAGCGTGTCGGCATCGCGGTCGGTGTGCGGCGTGGGGTGCTCGATGAACTGAGCCTGTGTGCCGGTGCGGAAGGGGGCCGTGACCATCGAGCGTGCGATCGTCGCCGCCGCCTCGGCTCCGTGGGTCGTCCGTACGAGGTGGAGGCAGAGGTCGATACCGGCTGCCGTGCCGGCAGACGTCCAGAGATCGTCGTCGTGGACGAACAAGGCGTCCGGTACGACGGTCACCGCGGGATGACTGGTGCGCAGGAGCTCGGTGAGGTTCCAGTGGGTGACTGCCCGTCGGCCGTCCAGGAGACCCGCCTGGGCCAGGGTGAAGGCGCCTCCGCAGAGGGCCGCGATGGGCGTGGCACGGGCATGAGCGCGGCGCAGGGCCGCGAGGACCGGTTCCGGGGCCGGCGTCACATGGTCGTCGAGCCCCGGGACGACGATCAGGTCGGCGCGGGCCAGCCAGCTCAGCGTGCGGTCGGGAGTCAGGGAGAGGCCACCGCGCAACGGGATGGGGGCGTCGGTGGCCGCGGTGCGGCGCAGGTCGAACGGCGGGACTCCACGGTCCGTGCGGTCCACGCCCCAGACCTCCGTGATGACCGAGACATCGAACGCCCGGACACCGGGGAAGGAGACGAGGGCGATCCGGGTGGGGGCGGGACGAGGTGTCCCGGGCGTCTGCATGGTGGCAGTAAAGCATCGATCGATGGCTTTTTGACCTCTGGGCGGCCGAGGTCCCGGGCGGCAGGATCGTAGCCATGGAGATCACGGAGAACGCAGCGCTGGTCGTGGTGGATGTGCAGCAGGGATTCGAGGAGGAGGAGTACTGGGGGCCGCGGAACAATCCCGCGGCGGACGAGAACATCGCCGGGCTGATCGATGCCTGGCAGTCGAGCGGTCGGCCCGTCGTCTTCGTACGGCATGACTCGCCCAAGCCCGATTCGCCCTTGCGGGTGGGATACCCCGGGAACGACTTCAAGCCGTACGTGGAGGAGCGGCGGGGAAAGGGCGGCGGAGCGGAACTGTTCGTGACGAAGAGCGTGAACTCGGCGTTCTACGGGACACCGGATCTGGGGGCGTGGCTGGACGCCGCAGGAGTGCGGCAGATCGTGGTGGCCGGGATCCAGACCAATATGTGCGCGGAGACGACGGCGCGGATGGCGGGGAACCTGGGGTACGAGGTGTTCTTCGCGCTCGATGCGACGTACACCTTCGACGGGACCGGTCCGTGGGGGTGGACGCTCGGTGCGCAGGAGCTGGCGCGGGCCACCGCCGTGTCGTTGCACGGCGGTGGGTTCGCGAAGGTGGTGCGCAGTGCGGAGCTGATCGCTGCCGCGGGGTAGGTCAGCCGTTGCCGGAGGCCAGCTCGCGGCTGCGGTCGCGGGCCGCTTCGAGGGCGGCGATGAGCGCGGCGCGTACGCCGTGGTTCTCCAGTTCGCGGATGGCGCTGATCGTGGTGCCGGCCGGACTGGTGACGGCCTCACGGAGCTTGACCGGGTGCTCGCCGCTGTCGCGAAGCATCACGGCGGCGCCGATGGCGGCCTGCACGATGAGGTCGTGGGCCTGGGCGCGGGGCAGCCCCAGCAGGATGCCGGCGTCCGTCATCGCCTCGACGAGGAAGTAGAAGTAGGCGGGGCCCGAGCCGGACAGGGCGGTGGCCGCGTCCTGCTGGGACTCGGGGACGCGCAGGGTCTTGCCGACGCCTCCGAAGATCGACTCAGCCGTGGCGAGGTGTTCGGTGGTGGCGTGGCTGCCCGCGGAGATGACGGACATGCCCTCGTCGACCAGGACGGGGGTGTTCGGCATGACGCGGACCACCGGGGTGCCGGTGGTGAGGCGCTCCTCGATGAAGGCGGTCGTGATGCCGGCCGCGGCGCTGATGACCAGGCGGTCCGCTGTGATGTGTGCGGAGAGTTCGTCCAGGAGGCGGCCCATGTCCTGGGGCTTGACCGCGAGGATGAGGATGTCGGCGCGCTTGGCGGCCTCCGCGTTGGTGACCGCGTCGACGCCGTAGCGGTCGTGCAGCTCGGCGGCACGCTCGGAGCGGCGGGTGGTGACCAGCAGGTTCGCCGGACGCCAGCCGGCCCGGATCATGCCGCTGAGCAGGGCCTCGCCGATCTTGCCGGTGCCGAGGACTGCAACTGTCTGGGTCATGCGCTTCACCCTCCGGGCGGTGCTCACGGTTCTCGTGGCGTCATCCTCGCACCGGCCCGTCAGGTGGTGCGGCGGCGGAGGGTGGCTGCGCCGAGACCGAGGACGAGGAGGGCGCAGCCGGCCACGATCACGACGTCACGGATGAAGTCCCCCGTGACGTCGGTGTGGTGGAGGACCTCGTTCATGCCGTCGACGGCGTACGACATGGGCAGGACGTTCGAGATCGCTTCGAGGACGGGAGCCATCTGATCCCGGGCGATGAAGAGTCCGCAGAGCAGGAGCTGCGGAAAGATCACGGCCGGCATGAACTGGACTGCCTGGAACTCGGACGCCGCGAAGGCCGAGACGAACAGGCCGAGCGCCGTGCCGAGCAGGGCGTCGAGCAGGGCGACCAGGAGCAGCAGCCACGGCGAACCGGTGACGTCCAGGCCGAGGGCCCAGACCGAGAGGGCCGTGGCCAGGAGCGACTGGACGATGGCGACGGCCCCGAAGGCCAGCGCGTAGCCGGCGATCAGGTCGCCCTTGCCGAGCGGCATGGCGAGGAGGCGCTCCAGGGTGCCCGAGGTGCGCTCGCGCAGGGTGGCGATCGAGGTCACCAGGAACATCGTGATCAGCGGGAAGATGCCGAGGAGCGAGGCGCCGATGGAGTCGAACGTCTGCGGGCTCCCGTCGAACACGTACCGCAGCAGCGTGATCATCAGGACCGGGATCAGCAGCAGGAGCGCGACCGTGCGCGGGTCGTGCGTCAGCTGGCGCAGGACCCGGCCGGCGGTGGCGAGGGTGCGGGCCGCGCTCAGGGGCGGGGTGGCGGTGGTCGTCGTACTCATCGGGCGTTCTCCTGACGGGTGGCGGCCGCGTCGACCAGGTGGAGGAAGGCTTCTTCGACGGTGTCGGTGCCGGCGCCCCGGCGCAGGGCCTCGGGGGTGTCGTCGGCGAGGATCTCGCCTTCGCGCATCAGGAGCAGCCGGTGGCAGCGCTCGGCCTCGTCCATGACGTGGGAGGAGACGAGCAGGGTCGTGCCGCGGTCGGCGGCGAGGCCGTGGAAGAGGCTCCAGAGGTCGCGCCGGAGCACCGGGTCGAGGCCGACGGTGGGTTCGTCGAGGACGAGGAGTTCGGGGGTGCCGAGCAGCGCGACGGCGAGGGAGACGCGGGTGCGCTGACCGCCGGAGAGGGTGCCCGCGAGGTCGCCGGCGTGGCTGCTCAGGTCCACCTCGGTGATCGCGCGGGCAACGGCCGCGCGGCGGTCCTCCCGATGCCGGCGGCCCGGCTGGAGGATCGCCGCGAAGTAGTCGAGGTTCTGCCGGACGGTGAGGTCGGTGTAGACGGACGGGGCCTGGGTGACGTACCCGATCCGTGGGCGGAGGCTCGGGTGGCCCGCCGGGCTGCCCAGGACGTCGAGGGTGCCGGTGACCTTGGCCTGGGTGCCGACGACGGCCCGCATCAGGGTGGATTTGCCGCAGCCGGAGGGGCCGAGGAGGCCCGTGATCCTGCCGGGTTCGACGGTGAAGTCGAGGCCTTTCAGGACGGTGCGGCTGCCTCGTACGACGGTGAGGCCACGGGCCTCGATGGCGACGCCCGAAGAATTCATCATGTGATGAATTCTGGTCCCGGTGAGGCGGCGCCGTCAAGGGACCGGGCGGGGTGGGGCGGTCAGCGGGCGGCCACGTTCAGGTCGACGACGTACGCCTCCTCCACCGCGCCGTCCGGGAAGAGCGGCGTGAGGCGCTCGCGTTCTTCGGCGAGGAAGCGCCGGGTGGGTTCCGCGCCGAGGACCAGGAACGCGGAGTGGCTGCCGAGGTTGGCGAGGTGGGTGGCCAGGGGGATGCGCCGGGTCCAGGGGATGCGCCGGTGCACGAAGGCGAGCTCGGGCAGCAGACCGCGGGTGCGGGCGGGCGAGCCGTGGGCGCTTTCGTCCTCGGCCCCGGCTTCGTCGCGGAAGAAGCGGCGCAGCCGGGTGTCCTGGTCGGCGACCCATGGGACGGCGTGGTCGGCGACGTTCCACCAGAGAGCGAGCGCGCCGCCCGGACGCAGGACGCGCAGGGCCTCGGGGGTGGAGCGGGCGCGGTCGGTCCAGTGGTACGACTGCGCGTACGTGATCAGGTCGGCCGAGGCGTCGGCGAAGGGGAGGCCGTTGCCGTCGGCCCGCACCAGCGGAACGTGCGGGAGGGACCGGCGCAGTTCGGCCGCCATGCCGGGCCCCGGCTCCACGGCGACGACGCGGGCGCCGCGTTCATGGAGGCGTCGGGTGGAGATTCCGGTGCCCGCGCCCACGTCGAGCGTGCGGGCGCCGCGCAGGGGCAGGCCCGCGAGCTCCTCGACGGCATCGAACAGGGCGGCCGGGTAGCCGGGGCGGGCAGCGGCGTACTGGGCGGCCGCCCCGTCGAAGGACAGGGCGCGCGAGGGGCGCGCGGCGCGTTCCGGGGAGTCCGTTTCGGTCATGGGGCCATCGTGGCCCCGCAGGGCCTACTTGCGCCGGGACTTCTTCGCCCGGGGCGCCTTGCGTGCCGCCGGATTGCCGGTCCGGGAGGAACGGCGCTTCGCGAACCGGACCTGGGCCGCCTCGTACTCCGCGCGGCGGAGCTTCTCGCCCGGCGCCTCGGTGAACGTACGGAAGAAGTACGCGAGGAGCGAGCCGATGAAGCCGATGGTCTTGAGGCCGCGCAGCGTGTCCTCGCGGGCCGGATCGGCCGGGCGGCGGCTGAAGCCCTCCCACGTCTTACGGAACGCGACGGCGCTGCAGATGGCGAACATCAGGACGACCAGCAGGCCGACGAAGCTGCCGACATCGGCGATCTCCAGGCCCTGGTAGGCGAAGCGGAGCACGAAGCAGGAGGCGACCGCGGCGGCGAGCGATCCGATGGCGACTCCGGCCCGGCGGAGCCCGTAGTTGCCGTCGTGGGCGACCCAGGTCGTGCCGAAGAAGCGGATGGGCTCGGGCTGCGGGCCGGGGGCGGTCGCGGGGGTGCTGGTGGGCGTCGCGCCGGACTCGGGGGTGCCGGGAGCCGTGCCGTCGGGGGTGTCGCTGTTCTCGGTCACGCGACCGATTGTCCCAGGGTCGGGGCGAAGTCCGGAGCAACCGTGCGGATCCCCTCGCGGGGTGCGGATCCCCTCGCGGGGTGCGGATCCCCTCGCGGGGTGCGGGTGCCCCCGGTGGGTGCGGGTCCCCTCGCGGGGTGCGGGTGCGCCCGGTGGGTGCGGGTGCGCCCCTGTCCGGTGGGCGGGGGTGGGGTCCCTCCGGGGAGACTCCTCAAAAATGGCGTGTGCACCCCGGTACGCGAACGACCCGGGTCGTACGCCATTTTCTGCGGGGACTCCCCTGCACGCCCCCACCCGGCATCGCCTGCGTCTGCACGCCGGTGGGACTGCTGTCGCAGACGCAAGGCGGCCGGTCCGGGGCCGTGCAGGGGAGTCCCCGCAGGACGACGAACGGATACCGGGGTCCGCTGCGTGGGACTGGAAACGTTCGTCGTTTGAGGAGACGCCCCGGAGGGGCACCGGACCCCACCCGGGGGTCAAGGCGCACCCCGCGGGGCACCCGCACAACTCAAGCCCGTCCGGCGATTGAGGACGGAACCCCGCACCACAGCACCCCGCACCCCGCAGGGGACCCGCGGAAGCGGGTGGCTCAGCCCAGCTTGGAGACGTCGCGGACGGCGCCGCGGTCCGCGCTCGTCGCCATGGCCGCGTAGGCGCGCAGCGCCGCCGAGACCTTGCGCTCGCGGTTCTTCGGCGCGTACACGCCGTTCAGCGCCTCACGTCGGGTGGCGAGCTCGTCGTCGGAGACGAGGAGCTCGATCGAACGGTTCGGGATGTCGATCCGGATCCGGTCTCCGTCCTCGACCAGCGCGATCGTGCCGCCGGACGCCGCCTCGGGCGAGGCGTGGCCGATGGACAGGCCCGACGTACCGCCGGAGAAGCGGCCGTCGGTGATCAGCGCGCAGGTCTTGCCGAGGCCGCGGCCCTTGAGGAAGGAGGTGGGGTAGAGCATCTCCTGCATGCCGGGGCCGCCGCGCGGGCCCTCGTAACGGATGACGACGACGTCGCCGTGCGTGATCTCCTTGCGGAGGATCTTGTCGACGGCGTCCTCCTGGGACTCGCAGACGACCGCCGGACCCTCGAAGGTCCAGATCGACTCGTCGACGCCGGCCGTCTTCACGACGCAGCCGTCCACGGCGATGTTCCCCTTGAGGACCGCGAGGCCGCCGTCCTTGGAGTACGCGTGCGCCACGTCGCGGATGCAGCCGCCGGCCGCGTCCAGGTCGAGGGTGTCCCAGCGCTCGGACTGCGAGAAGGCGGTCGCGGAGCGGACGCAACCCGGGGCCGCGTGCCACAGCTCGACGGCCTCGGGGGACGGCGAGCCGCCGCGGATGTCCCAGTTCTTGAGCCACTCGGCGAGCGTGTCGGAGTGCACCGAGTGCACGTCCTCGTTCAGCAGACCGCCGCGGTGGAGCTCACCGAGGAGGGCGGGGATGCCGCCGGCCCGGTGGACGTCCTCCATGTAGTACGTACCGCCGGGGGCCACGTTGGGAGCGACCTTGGACAGGCACGGGACCCGGCGCGAGACCTCGTTGATGTCGTCGAGGTTGTACGCCAGCTCCGCCTCCTCGGCGGCGGCCAGCAGGTGCAGGATCGTGTTGGTCGAGCCGCCCATGGCGATGTCCAGCGCCATCGCGTTGTCGAACGCGGCGCGGGTGCCGATGGAGCGCGGCAGGACCGTCTCGTCGTCCTGCTCGTAGTAGCGCTTGGTGATCTCGACGACCGTGCGGCCGGCGTCCTCGTACAGCGCCCTGCGGGCGGTGTGCGTGGCGAGGACGGAGCCGTTGCCGGGGAGGGAGAGGCCGAGGACCTCGGTCAGGCAGTTCATCGAGTTGGCGGTGAACATGCCGGAACAGCTGCCGCAGGTGGGGCAGGCGTTCTCCTCGATACGGAGGATGTCCTCGTCGGAGATGCTCTCGTCGACCGCGTCACTGATCGCGTTGACCAGGTCGAGCTTGCGGACCGTGCCGTCCACGAGGGTGGCCTTGCCGGCCTCCATCGGACCGCCGGAGACGAAGACCGTGGGGATGTTGAGGCGCATCGCGGCCATCAGCATGCCCGGGGTGATCTTGTCGCAGTTCGAGATGCAGATCAGCGCGTCGGCGCAGTGCGCCTCGACCATGTACTCCACGCTGTCGGCGATGAGATCGCGGGAGGGCAGGCTGTAGAGCATGCCGCCGTGGCCCATGGCGATGCCGTCGTCCACCGCGATGGTGTTGAACTCGCGGGGCACCGCGCCCGCCGCCTTGATCGCGTCGGAGACGATCCGGCCGACGGGGGCGAGGTGGGTGTGGCCCGGGACGAACTCCGTGAAGGAGTTGGCGACCGCGATGATCGGCTTGCCGATGTCCTCGCTCGCTACGCCCGAGGCGCGCATAAGGGCGCGCGCGCCCGCCATGTTGCGTCCGTGGGTGACTGTGCGGGACCTCAGCTGGGGCATCGTCTCTCGCTCCTTCGACAGAAAAGACTGCCTCCGAGCGTACGCCTCCCGTGCCAGGATCTGGACACGGTGTCCGGAATGCGGGATGCAGTGCTCAGGGGGTGGGCGGGGTGGGGGTGCGTGCGGGACGTGGGGGGCGAGGCTCTGCCCCCCCACCTCAATCGCCGGAGGGGCTTGGAATGCCCGGGTGGTCCGGATCGCTTGAGTTGTCCGTCAGGTAGCGCTGCAGGGTGGGGGCCACCATGGCGATGATCTTTTCCGGGGGCGCCGACGCCAAGGGCTCCGCCCGGAGTACGTACCGCAGCATCGCGATGCCCACCATGTGCGAGGCCGCCAGTTCGGCGCGGAAGGTGGGGTCGGGTACGTCGAGCTGTTCCGCGATCCGTCCGAGCAGGCGGCGCAGGACGAAGCCGCGCAGGACGTTCGCCGCCGCCTCGTTGGTCAGGGCCGACCGCAGGACCGCCAGCAGCGGGGTCCTGGACGCCGGGTTCTCCCAGACCGCGATGAAGTAGCGGGCCAGCCGCTCCCCCAGGCCGTCCTTGTCGCTGCCCAGGATCGCCGGGACCACCAGGGCGGGCTCGAAGGAGAGTTCGATCGCGGCGGCGAAGACCTCGTCCTTCGTACCGAAGTAGTGATGGACCAGGGCGGCGTCCACGCCCGCCGCTTTCGCGATGCCGCGGACCGACGTCTTGTCGTAGCCGCGTTCGGCGAATTCGGCGCGGGCGGCCTCCAGGATGCGGGTGCGCGCGTCGGGACCCGCCGTCGCCGTGGTGCGGGCGGGACGGCCGCGGCGCCTGGGGCTCGGGGCTTCGGCGCCCGGGGTCACGGGCGCGGCACCTGCGCGGAGGAGGCGAGGTGCAGCCGGGTGAAGGCGAGCGCCTCGGCGAGGTCGGCCTCGCGTTCGGCGGTGGACATCGCGCGCCGGGTGTTGACCTCGATGACGACATGACCGTCGAAGCCGGTACGGGCCAGCCGCTCCAGCAGTTCGGCACAGGGCTGGTCGCCCCGGCCGGGCACCAGGTGTTCGTCCTTGCCCGAGCCCTTGCCGTCGGCCAGGTGGACGTGGGCCAGCCGGTCGCCCATCCGGTCGACCATGGCCATGCCGTCCGTACGCGCCGTCGAGGTGTGCGACAGGTCGACCGTGAAGTGGCGGTAGTCGTCGTTGGTGACGTCCCAGTCGGGGGCGTACGCGAGCATCTCGCGGTCCCGGTAGCGCCACGGATACATGTTCTCGACGGCGAACCGCACGTCGGTCTCGTCCGCCATCCGCCAGATCCCGGTGACGAAGTCGCGGGCGTAGTTGCGTTGCCAGCGGAACGGGGGGTGGACGACGACCGTCGACGCACCGAGCTTCTCGGCGGCGGCGCGCGCTCGCTGGAGCTTGACCCAGGGATCCGTGGACCAGACCCGCTGCGTGATCAGGAGGCAGGGGGCGTGAACGGCCAGGATCGGGACCTGGTGATAGTCGGAGAGCCGGCGCAGGGCCTCGATGTCCTGGCTGACGGGGTCGGTCCAGACCATGACCTCGACGCCGTCGTACCCCAGGCGCGCGGCGATCTCGAAGGCCGTCGCCGTCGACTCCGGATAGACCGAGGCCGTCGACAGGGCGACCTTCGCATCCGGGATGCGCACCACTGGTTCTGCCACGCAGACAGCGTACGGGCAGCGATGCGCGGCGCCGAGGGCGTCCGGCCGAAAGTGAGAAGGGCCATGACGGTGACACGCCCGAGGGCCGGCCCCTTCAGTTGAGGGCCACGTCCTCGCTCGACGTCAGGTGGTCCAGGCGGCGCAGGATCACTCCCTCGCGCAGCGCCCAGGGGCAGATCTCCAGGTCCTCGACGCCCAGGAGGTCCATCGCCCCCTCCGCGACCAGCGCGCCCGCCAGCAGCTGGGCGGACCGTCCCTCGGAGACGCCGGGCAGGTTCCCGCGCTCCTCCACCGTCATCGCGGCCAGCTTCGGCACCCACTCCTCCAGTGCCTTGCGGCTGAGGGTGCGCTGCACGTACAGCCCCTCGGTGGAACGTGCGGCGCCCGCGATCCTGGCGAGCTGCTTGAAGGTCTTGGACGTGGCCACGACGTGGTCGGGGCGGCCGAAGCGGGTGAACTCGCCGACACTGCGGGCGATCCGCGCCCGTACATGGCGGCGCAGCTCCTTCACCTCCGCCGGGTCCGGCGGATCGCCGGCCAGCCAGCCGGCCGTGAGACGTCCGGCGCCCAGCGGCAGCGACACGGCCGCGTCGGGCTCCTCGTCGATGCCGTACGCGATCTCCAGCGAACCGCCGCCGATGTCCAGGACCAGCAGCTTGCCCGCCGACCAGCCGAACCAGCGCCGGGCGGCGAGGAAGGTGAGGCGGGCCTCCTCCGTGCCGCTGAGGACGGCGAGGTCGACACCCGTCTCGTCGCGCACCCGGGCGAGCACCTTGTCGGCGTTGCTCGCCTCCCGCACCGCGGAGGTGGCGAACGCCAGCACGTCCTCGCAGCCCTTGTCCTCGGCGGCCTGGAGCGCACCGGCGATCGTCGTCACCAGCCGGTCGACGCCGAGCGGGCCGATCGCCCCGTCCCCGTCGAGGAGTTCGGCCAGGCGCAGCTCCGCCTTGTGCGAGTGCGCGGGCAGCGGGCGGGCGCCGGGGTGCGCGTCGACCACCAGCAGATGAACCGTGTTCGACCCCACGTCGAGGACTCCGAGTCTCATGTGCAGAACGCTACTGCGGCTTCGGGCGGGGGCGGACCGGCGCACTGTCTCCGCCCATGCGCCCCGCGGTCTTACTCTGGGCGCGTGCCAAAGACGAAAAAGGCGAAGCCGGGCAAAGTCACGAAGAATCAGAAGACGAAGCAGGAGATGCAGCAGCCGCAGACAGACGGACCCCAGGGGCCCGACGAGACGGGGATCGACTTCGCGCGGGCGTGGGTGGAGTTCCCGGACCCCGCCGACGACGAGCAGGTCTTCCGCTGTGACCTGACCTGGCTGACGTCCAGGTGGACCTGCATCTTCGGCAGTGGCTGCCAGGGCATCCAGGCCGGTCGCGCGGACGACGGGTGCTGCACCCTGGGCGCCCACTTCTCGGACGAGGACGACGAGAAGCGGGTGGCCGGTCACGTGGCCCGGCTCACCCCGGACCTGTGGCAGTTCCACGACGTGGGCACGGAGTCGGGCTGGGTCCAGACCGATGACGACGGGGAGCGCCAGACGCGGCGCTGGGAGGGGTCCTGCATCTTCCAGAACCGTCCCGGATTTGCCGCGGGAGCCGGCTGTTCCCTGCACATCCTGGCGCTGCGGGAGGGCAAGGAGCCCCTGGAGACCAAGCCGGACGTGTGCTGGCAGCTGCCGGTCCGGCGTACGTACGACTGGATCGACCGGCCCGACGACACGCGGATCCTCCAGGTGACGATCGGTGAGTACGACCGACGGGGCTGGGGACCGGGCGGGCACGACCTGCACTGGTGGTGCACGTCGGCGACATCGGCGCACGGTGCCGGGGAGCCGGTGTACGTCTCGTACCGGCCGGAGCTCACGGAGCTGATGGGCAAGGAGGCGTACGACCGGCTGGTCGGGCTGTGCGAGGAGCGGCTCTCCTCGCTGCTGCCGATGGCCCCCCACCCGGCGGATCCGGTGAACCCGGCGTAGGGCCCCTGAGTCCCGCCCCAGGGCCCGTCAGTCCGCCGCCGGCGGGGTGCTCGGGCCCTTGCCCGGGTCCGACGGGGACGGGGATTCCGTCGTCGGGTCCGGGGACGGGCTCGGTGAGCCCGGGTCCGTCGGCGTCGGGGTGTCCGTCGGGTCGGGTGTCGGTGTGGGGGTCGGGTCGGGGTCCGGCGAGGACGGCGACGGCTCCTGCGGTACGGGCGGGTGCGGGCGGACCGGGCCGCTCGGCAGCGGCGGACGCGGTCCGGTGGTCGACGCCGGCCCGCCGTACCCGTGCATCGCCACGACGGACCCCGAGGGGGCGATGGCGATCCGTGCCGTCCAGTACCCGTCCGGTTCGCGCGCGTGGTCCACGAGGACGCGGACCGTGATGCTGTCGCCCGCCGCGAGCGTTCCCGCGGTGCTGCTCAGGCGCAGCCAGGACTGGCCCGTGCCGGCCGACCAGACGACCGGGCCCGCCTTCGACGCGGTGAGCGTGATCGTCGTCGTGCCGCCGGAGGACCGGGCCTCGACGGTGAGGCGGCCCGCGGTGGCCCCTGCGCCGTCCGGGTCCGGTCCCACGCTGATGACCTCGGCGGTGACGTCCGGGAGGCCGCGGGCGCCGTGCGTGAAGCCGGGGCCGGGCTCGGGACGGGCGTTGCCCGCGTTCTCGTAGTGGCCGTAGGGGTCGTCGCTCCCGTGGCCGTCGTCCGTCTCGGTCGCGGTGACCGCCGAACCGTCGCGCCCCTCGCCGGTGAGGGGCGCGCCCCGGTAGGCGGACCACAGGGCGATCACGGGGGCGGCGACGACCGTGGCGACGACCGTCGTCGTCATGACCCTGGACCGCAGCCGGTCCCGGCGCGCGGCGTGGTCCTTCGGGTCCATCGGGAATCCCGTCCGGTCGAAACGGGGAGTGGCGGACCGATTCTTCTGATGTTTCTGCGCGTGCATCATCGCCACATAGGCGGACGGGCGGGGCGCCTCGACGACCGCCAGCGCGGCCACGGGCGTGACCGCGGCACCCGGCCAGGGGCCCTGGGCGCCGGCCCGCTCGGCGGCGCGGCGACAGCTCGGGCAGTCGTCCACATGCCGTACGAGCTCGCGGCGCAGGGTGGCGGAGAGCAGCACACGGTGGTCGCCGGTGAGCCGGCCGACCGCGGGGCAGTTGCCCTTCTCGACGACGGCGAGGGCGGCCCTCGTCCGTTCCACCTCGCAGGCGGCGGCGGCCAGGAGCTCCCGGGCCGTCGCGGGTTGCAGCCCGAGGACGGCGGCGACGGCACGCGGGGTGAGCCGGTGGCGGACCGCGAGCTCCAGCGCCTCGCGCTGTTCCGGGGTGGTGCCCGCCGCCTCGGGCCAGGCCAGCCGGGCCAGCTCCCGGCGGTGCGCCTCGGCAGCCGCGGGGCTCTCCACAGGTACGCCGCCTGGCGAGGCGGGTGCGACGGATGAGGCGGGTGCGACGGATGCCGACGCGACGGACCGGAGTGCGGAGGACGTCGGGGGCGCGGAGGGCGTGGCCGGTGGTGCGGACGCCGGCTTCATGGCGTGCGCGCCCCCGGGCGCACGCCGTCCGGCGCGGGCCCCCGGTGCGGCGGGGCCACGGTGGTCGTCCTGCGCCCTGGCCGGCTGCCTGTGCGTCGGCGGCCCGTCGGGCCTGCGGTGCGCCCTGCGGCCCTGGTGCTGCTCACCGAGCCTGCGCAGGCACATCCACCTGGCCAGGGCGTACAGCCAGGTTCTGCGCTCCTCCTCGCCGGTGGGACACCGGCCGTTCTGTCGCTCGGCCAGCGCCAGTACGCCGCCGAGCGCCTCGGTGGCGGCGTCGTGGTCGCAGAGCACGGAGAGGCAGTACGTGAACAGGCCGTCGAGATGCGGCTCGTAACGGGCGGGCGGCCGCTTCGGCGAGGAGTGGGGCGCGCGGTGCTGCGCCCGGTGTGCGCCGGGGGCGTTCGTGGGGGTCTCCAGCCTGCTGCTCGTCACCTTGCGACCGTAGGCAGCGCGGGGCAGGGCCCTGGCACCCCTTGAGCACATTTAACCCTTACGGGTGAACGTATCGCTCAATAAGGGACAGGAACTCGTGATTCCGCGCCCCTGCCCGGGCACCGCCGCCCGCGCCCGCACCGCGGCGGGCCGCACTGTCCGACCCCACCTATACGGTGGCGCCATGGCTGCCCGTACAAAATCCGCGAAGGACCGGCCGTCCTACCGCTGCACCGAATGCGGCTGGACGACCGCCAAGTGGCTCGGCCGCTGCCCCGAGTGCCAGGCATGGGGGACGGTCGAGGAGTTCGGCGGCGCCCCCGCGGTGCGCACCACGGCGGCCGGCCGCGTCTCCACCGCCGCGCTCCCCATCGGCCAGGTCGACAGCCGCCAGGCCACCGCCCGCTCGACGGGCGTGGGTGAGCTGGACCGGGTGCTGGGCGGCGGCCTGGTGCCCGGCGCCGTCGTGCTGCTCGCGGGCGAGCCGGGCGTGGGCAAGTCGACGCTGCTGCTGGACGTGGCGGCCAAGGCCGCGAGCGACGAGCACCGCACGTTGTACGTCACGGCGGAGGAGTCCGCCAGCCAGGTCAGGATGCGTGCCGACCGGATCGGGGCGATCAACGACCACCTGTACCTGGCCGCCGAGACGGATCTGTCCGCGGTCCTCGGCCATCTGGACGCGGTCAAACCGTCCCTGCTCGTCCTGGACTCCGTGCAGACCGTCGCCTCCCCCGAGATCGAGGGCGCGCCCGGCGGGATGGCGCAGGTCCGCGAGGTGGCCGGGGCGCTGATCCGGGCCTCCAAGGAGCGCGGCATGTCGACCCTGCTGGTCGGCCATGTCACCAAGGACGGCGCGATCGCCGGGCCCAGGCTGCTGGAGCACCTGGTCGACGTGGTGCTGTCGTTCGAGGGCGACCGGCATGCCCGGCTCCGGCTCGTGCGCGGCGTCAAGAACCGTTACGGGGCGACCGACGAGGTCGGCTGCTTCGAGCTCCACGACGAGGGCATCACCGGCCTCGCCGACCCCTCCGGCCTCTTCCTCACCCGCCGCGACGAGCCCGTGCCGGGCACCTGCCTGACCGTCACCCTGGAGGGCAAGCGCCCGCTGGTCGCCGAGGTGCAGGCCCTCACCGTCGATTCCCAGATCCCTTCGCCCCGGCGCACCACCTCGGGGCTCGAGACGTCCCGGGTGTCGATGATGCTGGCCGTCCTGGAGCAGCGCGGCCGGATCAGCTCCCTGGGCAAACGGGACATCTACAGCGCCACGGTCGGCGGCGTGAAGCTCTCCGAACCGGCCGCGGACCTCGCGATCGCGCTCGCCCTAGCCAGCGCGGCGAGCGACACACCCCTGCCGAAGAACCTGGTGGCGATCGGCGAGGTGGGGCTCGCGGGCGAGGTCAGACGGGTCACCGGGGTCCAGCGCAGACTGGCCGAGGCGTACCGCCTGGGCTTCACCCACGCCCTGGTCCCGACCGATCCGGGGAAGGTCCCGGCCGGTATGAAGGTCACAGAAGTGGCCAACATGGGCGATGCGCTCCGGGTGCTCCCGCGCCGCTCTCGCGCACAGGCCCCACAGGAGGACGGCGCACGCCGGTAGACTTTGCCCTGGTCTCGCCCGTCCGTACGAACGGTATGAGGGACATAGGGTCTTTCATCTGGATCGGGATCGATCCGAACGAGAGGCCCCGAGGGCACCGCAAACCTGTGACCGGAGGAGTGCAGTGGCAGCCAGCGACCGGGCAGCATCGCCCGGAAAGTCCGGCCAAGGCACCGGTAACGAGGCGCTGATGCGCGCCTCGTTGACCGCCGTCGCGCCCGGAATGGCCCTGCGGGACGGCCTGGAGCGCATCCTCCGTGGCAACACCGGCGGGCTGATCGTGCTCGGCATGGACAGGACCGTCGAGTCGATGTGCACCGGCGGCTTCGTGCTGGACGTGGAGTTCACCGCGACCCGGCTGCGCGAGCTCGCCAAGCTCGACGGGGCACTGATCCTCGACAAGGACATGACCAAGATCCTGCGGGCCGGCGTCCAGCTGGTCCCGGACGCCTCGATCCCCACCGAGGAGACGGGCACCCGGCACCGCACGGCGGACCGGGTCTCCAAGCAGTGCAACTTCCCGGTCGTCTCGGTCTCGCAGTCGATGCACCTCATCGCGCTGTACGTGGACGGGGAGCGCCGGGTCCTGGAGGAGTCCGCCGCGATCCTCTCCCGCGCCAACCAGGCGCTCGCCACGCTGGAGCGGTACAAGCTCCGGCTCGACGAGGTCGCGGGCACGCTCTCCGCCCTGGAGATCGAGGACCTGGTGACGGTCCGGGACGTGACGGCGGTCGCCCAGCGGCTGGAGATGGTCCGCCGGATCGCGACCGAGATCGCCGAGTACGTGGTGGAGCTCGGGACCGACGGCCGGCTCCTCTCGCTCCAGCTCGACGAGTTGATCGCGGGCGTGGAGCCGGAGCGCGAGCTGGTCGTGCGCGACTACGTGCCGGAGCCGACCGCGAAGCGCTCCCGCACGGTGGCGGAGGCGCTCACCGAGCTGGACGCGCTGTCCCACACCGAGCTGCTCGAACTCCCGGTCGTGGCAAGGGCGCTTGGCTACAGCGGCTCCCCGGAGACGCTCGACTCGGCGGTGTCGCCGCGCGGCTTCCGGCTGCTGGCGAAGGTGCCGCGCCTGCCCGGGGCGATCATCGACCGGCTGGTGGAGCACTTCGGCGGCCTGCAGAAGCTGCTCGCCGCGAGCGTCGACGACCTCCAGACGGTCGACGGCGTCGGCGAGGCACGGGCGCGCAGCGTGCGCGAGGGCCTGTCGCGGCTGGCCGAGTCGTCGATCCTCGAACGGTACGTGTAGCCGGAGCGGCAGCCCTGCGGGGCGCGCTCGCGGCTCCGGCCGCTCCCGGCCCGGCCCTGCGCGGCCCCGTCCCCCGCTGGTGCCGGCCGTTCGCTGCCGTCAGCTGTCCGCTGGTGCCGGCCGTTCGCTGCCGTCAGCCTTTCACCGCGCCCGCCGTTCGCTGCGCCAGCCATTCACCGGCGCCAGCCATTCGCTGCGCCAGCCGTTCACCGGCGTCAGCGGTTCACCGGCGCCCGCCGTTCACCGCGCCAGCCATTCACCGGCGTCAGCGGTTCGCCGTCATCAGTCCTTCGCGAGGACGAACGAGGCGCGCTGCACGGGCTCGCCCGGGGCCTTCGCCTCGACCAGGTACGTACCGGCGCCCACGGCCCCCGCGGGCGGCGTCGCGCACTTCGGGGCGCTCTTCGCGCGGTCCCACTCCACGGCGTGCTCGACGGTCGCACCCGCCGGCACCTTCAGCAGCACGGCGGCCGCGTCGCGCGGGCAGTCCTTGGAGGACCACACCTCCTCGTCCCCGCCGCCGGCTTCCGTGACGGTGAGCACCGCGGACTTCGGGCCGAAGTCGGCCTTGCACGCGGTGGACGAGGTGTTCGTGGCGATCAGCCGGAACTTCGGCTTCTCGCCGGGCCCGTAGCGGAGTTCCGTCTTCAGCGTCAGCCGCAGCGCGGCGGGCGCGCAGTCCGGGAGCGAGGAGCCGGGCGGGAGCTGCTGCCCCGCGGTCGCGCTGCCGGAGCCACCGCCCGTACCGGAACCGGCTTCCGTGTCCGGGCCGTTGCCGCTGTCGCCCGTTCCGTCGCCGGTTCCGCCGGAGCCCGCGTCCGAACTTCCGCCGCCGCTCCCGCCGCTGCCACCGGTGTCGCCCGACTCGTCGCGTCCGCCCGGCTGTTCACTGATCGCCGGGCCCGAACCGGAGGGACCTGGCGTGATCGAGTTCACGGGACCGGAGCCGGGAGCCCGGGAGTCGTCGTGATTCCCCTTGCCGCCACCGTTGGTGACGGCCCATACGACCAGCAACGCGAGCAGCGCAATCAGCGTCGCCGCTACCGCCCTCCGTCGCCAGTAGATGGTGGAGGGAAGCGGCCCGATCGGATTACGCAGAGATCCCACGGCGCAAACTGTACGAGAGAACGGCACCAACTCCCGCCCCACCCGCCGCTACAGGCGTCCAAGTTTTGCGGATCATCATCCTGGGGCGGCCCGTTCCCGCTCCGCCCGCACGGTACCGGCACCTCACGTGATCACGTAACCGCTCTGCGTGACCCCGCGCGGTGACCATGGGCCAGTTGCCGCAACGGCTCGCGGGACGTGCCGCCACTTGCCGGAACGCGGGTCCGGCGGGGCACGGAAAGACGGGGGTCACTATCACTCCAAGGGCTTTTATGCGGGGCGACACCCCCGTGCCCCTGACCTCTCTCTGCACTTCCGTGCCAGGATCGATGGTGCGATGACTGCCACGACTGCGACACAGACGCCCCCCACCTCCCTCCACACTCCCGTCATCGGGTGGTTCGACCAGCACGCCCGCGATCTGCCCTGGCGCCGCCCCGAAGCGGGCGCCTGGGGCGTGATGGTGAGCGAGTTCATGCTGCAGCAGACCCCCGTCAACCGGGTCCTCCCGGTGTACGAGCAGTGGCTGGCCCGCTGGCCGCGACCCGCCGACCTCGCAGCAGAACCGCCCGGCGAGGCGGTCCGCGCCTGGGGCCGGCTCGGCTACCCGCGGCGGGCCCTGCGCCTGCACGGCGCCGCCCAGGCCATAACGGAACGGCACGGCGGCGACGTACCGAGCGAGCACGCCCAGCTGCTCGCCCTGCCCGGGATCGGCGAGTACACGGCAGCGGCCGTGGCCTCGTTCGCCTACCGGCAGCGGCACGCCGTCCTCGACACGAACGTCCGCCGGGTGTTCGCCCGGGCCGCTTCCGGCATCCAGTACCCGCCCAACGCGACCACCGCCGCCGAACGCAAGCTCGCCCGCGCCCTGCTGCCGGACGAGGACGAGCAGGCCGCCCGGTGGGCGGCCGCGACCATGGAGCTCGGCGCCCTCGTCTGCACCGCGAAGAACGAGGACTGCTCGCGCTGCCCGATCTCGGAGCAGTGCGCCTGGCGGCTGGCCGGGAAGCCCGCGCACCAGGGGCCCCCGCGCCGCGGCCAGACCTACGCCGGCACGGACCGGCAGGTACGCGGCAGGCTCCTCGCCGTACTGCGCGAATCGGTGAACCCGGTGCCGCAGTCGGCACTCGACGCGGTGTGGGAGGAGCCGGTGCAGCGGGCCCGCGCGCTGGACGGCCTGGTCGCCGACGGCCTGGTCGAACCGCTGGCGGGCGGCCAGTACCGGCTGCCGCTGACCTGATGGACCGGGACGGGGGCGTTCCGGTCCGCCGGTCCCTTTGTCCCTCTCCTCCTGCGCTGTTACACAACCGATGGACAGCCGTGCGTCCGCGTACGGCTGCTCCGCACAGCCTCGTGACAACAGCTCCGTAGCGTCACCGAAGTCAGCCCGACGACCAGGCGGCTGACGGTGGTCTACGGGGTTTCACGGGGACGGAGGCGGTTGTCATGGCGCAGGGTGAGGTGCTCGGTTTCGAGGAGTACGTACGTACCCGGCAGGACGCGTTGCTGCGAAGCGCGCGCCGACTGGTCCCCGATCCCGTGGACGCGCAGGACCTGCTGCAGACCGCGCTGGCCCGCACGTACGGCCGCTGGGACGGCATCGCCGACAAGTCCCTCGCCGACGCCTATCTGCGCCGCGTCATGATCAACACGCGCACCGAGTGGTGGCGTGCGCGCAAGCTGGACGAGGTCCCCACCGAGCAGCTGCCCGACGCCAGCGTCGAGGACGGCACCGAACAGCGCGCCGACCGCGCCCTGCTGATGGACGTCCTGGGTGTGCTGGCTCCCAAGCAGCGCAGCGTGGTCGTGCTGCGACACTGGGAACAGATGAGCACGGAGGAGACGGCCGCGGCGCTCGGCATGTCGGCCGGTACGGTGAAGAGCACCCTGCACCGGGCCCTGGCACGACTGCGCCAGGAGCTGGAGAGCAGGGAAGCGGCGAGCCGTGCGGAGCGGATCCGTGAGGGCGGGGAGCGCGTGGCGGATGTCCGCGTCGCGGCGCCCCGGACCCCGGTCCGGTCGCGGGCACAGGCAGGGGCGCCCCGGGAGGGGCGTCACGACGAGCGGGGGCGGGAGCGGTGCGCGGCCTGACAGGCAGCGGTGAGGGCGGCGGCGGAAGCGGCGGCCCCTTCACCGGAGGACCCACGGGGGACGGGACCGGCTCCACCGGGGACGGAACCGGTGGCGGGCGGAGACCCCGGCTGACCGGATGGGCGGCGAGCAGCACGGCTCTGGCCGGGCTCGCCGCCTTCGGGCTGTTCGCCGTCAGCTGCTCCACCGGGGGCACCGGCACCCGGGACGAGGGCCCGGCGGGCACCCAGCCGGTCGCCCAGGTCACGCCCAGTGCCACGGGCCCGTCCACGGCGAGGCCGACGCCCCGGGTCGACGCGGTGGGTCTGCTCAAGGCGGATCCGAGGGTGAGCGAGCGGGTCAGGACCGATCTGAGGCCCTGCACCGGTGACGAGTACCCGGTGGACACCTCGTACGGCACTCTGACCGGCGGCCCGTCCGCCGACGTGGTGGTGAACGTGATGACCTGCGGCGACTCGGTCGGCGTGGGCACCTATGTGTACCGGCCGCGGCCCGACGGTACGTACGAGAACGTGTTCACCATCGAGCAGCCGGCGGTCTACGGGACCATCGACCGAGGTGACCTGGTGGTGACGACGCAGGTGTACGGGAAGAAGGACGCGGTCGCCTACCCCTCGGGCGAGGAAGTGATCACGTACCACTGGGCGGACACCCGGTTCAGCGAGCAGGACCGGGTGCACAACGACTTCAACAGAGCCGTCGGTGCCGGCGACGGGGAGTTCCCCGAGCCGGCCGAACCGACGAAGAACTGAGAGCAGTCCGATGGCCGAGACCCATGTCCTGTTCGTCGAGGACGACGACGTCATCCGCGAGGCCACCCAGCTGGCGCTGGAGCGGGACGGCTTCGTGGTCACCGCGATGCCCGACGGCCTCCTCGGCCTCGAAGCGTTCCGCAGGGACAGGCCCGACATCGCGCTGCTCGATGTGATGGTCCCCGGCCTGGACGGGGTCAGCCTGTGCCGGCGCATCCGGGACGAGTCGACGGTTCCGGTGATCATGCTGTCGGCCCGGGCCGACTCGATCGACGTGGTGCTCGGCCTGGAGGCGGGCGCCGACGACTACGTCACGAAGCCGTTCGACGGAGCGGTCCTGGTCGCCAGGATCCGGGCCGTACTCCGCCGCTTCGGCCATGCCGCGGGGAGCGGGGCGGGCGGTGGCGAGAGCGCCGAGGGGGCCGAGGGCGGCGTGCTCGTCTTCGGCGACCTGGAGGTCGACACCGAGGGCATGGAGGTACGCAAGGGCGGCGAGCAGGTGGCTCTGACCCCCACCGAGATGCGGCTGCTGCTGGAGTTCTCGTCCGCGCCCGGCACGGTCCTCTCCCGCGACAAGCTGCTGGAACGGGTCTGGGACTACGGCTGGGGCGGCGACACCCGGGTCGTGGACGTCCATGTCCAGCGGCTGCGTACGAAGGTCGGCCAGGACCGGATCGAAACGGTCCGCGGCTTCGGCTACAAGCTCAGGGCATGAGGCGCCCGGCCCTGCGGACGGGCGTCCGCTGGAAGATCAGCATCGCGATCGCGGCGGTCGGCGCCCTGATCGCGGTCGCGCTGAGCCTGGTCGTCCACAACGCCGCCCGGGTCTCCATGCTGGAGAACGCGCGCGAGGTCCAGCTGGAGCGGCTGAACTACGCCCAGCTGCTCTACGAGGCGACGAAGACGAAGAAGGCCGATCCCCGCTTCGGCGCGAAGCTCAACGATCCGACGATGCCGCAGAGCCTGCGCCAGGAGACCCGGCGCAACCGGCGCGCGACGCACGTCGAGGACGGCGGCGGAGTGCCCGACGTCTGGGCGGCCGTACCGCTGCCCGGCGGCGACGTGCTCTCGCTGCACACCCGTTTCGCCGACCGCTCCACCACGATCCTGGGCGATCTCGACCGGGCCCTGATCATCGGCTCGGTCTCGGTGGTCTTCGGCGGCTCCGCGCTGGGCGTGCTGATCGGCGGCCAGCTCTCGCGCCGGCTGCGCAAGGCGGCGGCCGCCGCCGGAAGGGTCGCGCAGGGCCATACCGATGTACGGGTCGGGGACGCCGTGGGCGGGGTCGTGCGGGACGAGACCGATGAGCTGGCCGGTGCGGTGGACGCCCTGACGGACGCGCTGAACGAACGGATCGAGGCCGAGCGCCGGGTCACCGCGGACATCGCGCACGAACTGCGCACTCCCGTGACGGGTCTCCTGACGGCCGCCGAGCTGCTGCCGCCTGGCCGCCCCACGGAGCTCGTACGGGACCGGGCGCAGGCGATGCGCACGCTGGTCGAGGACGTGCTGGAGGTGGCCCGGCTGGACAGCGCGTCCGAGCGGGCCGAGCTGCAGCAGGTCGCGCTGGGCGAGTTCGTCAGCCGCCGGGTGGCGCTGCTGGACCCCGAGGTGCGGGTCCAGGTGGTCCACGAGTCGTGGGTCAGCACCGATCCGCGCCGTCTGGAGCGCATCCTGTTCAATCTGCTGGGCAATGCCGCCAAGCACGGCTCCACCCCGGTGGAGGTGACGGTCGAAGGCCGGGTGGTGCGGGTCCGCGACCACGGCCCCGGGTTCCCCGCGGCGCTGCTGCGGGAGGGGCCGAGCCGCTTCCGTACCGGATCCACCGACCGGGCCGGGCACGGGCACGGGCTGGGGCTGACGATCGCGGCCGGTCAGGCCCGGGTGCTCGGTGCCCGGCTGACCTTCCGCAACGCGGCCCCCGAGGGTGCCGCCCAAGGCGCCGGCGGGGCGATCGCCGTCCTGTGGCTGCCCGAGCACGCGCCCACCGACACGGGCAGCTTCCCCATGCTCCAGCTGGGCGAGCAGCGCGGTCCGGAGCCGCGGGGCAGGAAGGCCGCCGACCGCGGCCACTGAACGGCCGTTCCGGACGGAGAGACGGGAAAGGCCGCGGGGTGCGTACCCCGCGGCCTTTCCCGTATGAGGGCGCCTACACCGCCTCGGCCACCGGGGCGGCCTTCTCCGGTCCTGCGCCCCGCAGCGGGACCTCCTTGACGAACAGCGCGGCCACCAGCGCGATCAGCGCCACCGAGCCACCCACCAGGAACGCGATGTGGGTGCCGGACGCCACCGCGAACTCGTATGCCTCCCGTACCGGTACCGGCAGCTTCGCCATGCTTTCCGCGTCCAGCGTCGCGGAGTGCATGGCTGCGCCCCCACCGCCGCGCGCGGCCATCTCGTCCTGGACCCGTCCGGTGAACAGCGCGCCCATGATGGCGACACCGAAGGAGCTGCCGAGCGTACGGAACAGGGTGGTCGAGGACGAGGCGACACCCATGTCCTTCATCTCAACGCTGTTCTGCGCGACGAGCATCGTGATCTGCATCAGGAAGCCCATGCCCGCACCGAGCACGGCCATGTAGATGCCGGAGGTGAACCGGGTGGTGTCCGTGTCCATCGTCGACAGCAGGAAGAGCCCGGTGACCATCAGGATCGATCCCACGATCGGGAAGATCTTGTACCGGCCGCTGCTGGTGGTGATCCGCCCGGCCACCAACGAGACGATCATCATCGCCAGGAGCATCGGCAGGAGCAGCAGTCCGGAGTTGGTCGCGGACGCGCCCTGGACGGACTGCTGGAACAGCGGCAGGTAGAGCACCGCGCCGAACATCACGAAGCCCGCCATGAAGCCGACCACGGACATCAGCGTGAAGTTGGCGTTACGGAAGATGTGCAGCGGGATGATCGGTTCCGCGGCCTTGGTCTCGACGAAGAGGAAGCCGGCGAGCGCGGCGACGCCGATCGCGATGAGCTCCATGATGACGGCGGAGTTCCAGTCGTACTCCGAGCCGCCCCAGGTGGTCACCAGCACGATCGCGGTGATGCCGACGGTCAGCAGTCCGGCGCCGAGGTAGTCGACCTTCGCCTTGGTACGTTCCCGCTTGGGCAGGTGCAGCACGGTGACGATCATGGCCAGGGCGACGGCACCCAGCGGCAGGTTGATGTAGAAGCTCCAGCGCCAGCCGAGGTGGTCGGTGATGGTGCCGCCGACCAGCGGTCCGCCGATCATGGCGACCGCCATGACGCCGGCCATCATGCCCTGGTACTTGCCGCGCTCGCGGGGCGGCACGAGGTCGCCGATGATCGCCATCACGCCGACCATCAGACCGCCGGCACCCAGGCCCTGGACCGCCCGGAAGCCGATCAGCTGGCCCATGTCCTGGGCCATTCCGCTGAGGACCGAGCCGATCAGGAAGATCACGATGGACGCGAGGAACATGCCCTTGCGCCCGTACATGTCACCGAGCTTGCCCCAGATGGGGGTGGAGGCGGCGGTGGCCAGGGTGTAGGCGGTGACGACCCAGGACATGTGCTCCAGGCCGCCGAGGCTGCCGACGATGGTCGGCATGGCCGTGCCGATGATCAGGTTGTCGAGCATGGCCAGCAGCATGGCGATCATCAGGGCGAACACCACCACCCGCACGCTGCGCTGCTGCGGGGCGGGCTTCTCCGCCCGTCCGGGCGGGGCGTCCGCCTTCCCGTCCGCCGCCTTCATCAGGTCCGCCATGTTCCCCAACTCCCCAGTTCCCCTGTACACCGGGCACTTACTTGCCGCCCGGCTAGTTGACTACACTAGGGGAAGGTAGCCCCGTAACTAGCCGGGCGTCAAGTAAGTTTTTGGGAGAGCACCATGGGCAGCACGCCGCAGCCGCGCCGGGGCAACACCCGCCAGCGCATCCAGGACGTCGCCCTGAACCTCTTCGCCGATCAGGGCTACGAGAAGACCTCACTGCGCGAGATCGCCGAGCACCTCGATGTCACCAAGGCCGCGCTGTACTACCACTTCAAGACCAAGGAAGACATCCTGGTCAGCATCTTCGAGGACCTCAACCGGCCCGTCGAGGAGCTCATCACCTGGGGTGAGAAGCAGCCGCGCACGCTGGAGACGAAGAAGGAGATCCTCAGCCGCTACAGCGAGGCGCTGGCCGGCGCCGCCCCGCTCTTCCGCTTCATGCAGGAGAACCAGGCGACCGTGCGCGACCTGAGCATCGGCGTGACGATCAAGGACCGGGTCCTGGCGCTCGTGGACCTGATCAAGGATCCCGACGCCCCGCTCACCGACCAGGTGCGGTGCTTCAGCGCACTCTTCACCCTGCACGCCGGGATGCTCGCACTGAAAGACGTCGACGGCGACCCCGAGGACAAGCGGAAGGCCGCCCTCGAAGTCGCCGTCGAACTGGTCACCCGGGCGCATGGCCCGGGTTCCGCCCAGTAGCGGGATGGTCCCGGTCGGTCAGACCGAGATGCCGTGCTTGTGCAGGAAGTTGACCGGGTTGACCGCCGAACCGTAGTTTGCGGTGGTCCGGATCTCGAAGTGCAGGTGCGGACCGCTGGAGTTGCCGGTGTTGCCGGAGAGGGCGATCTTCTCACCCTTCTTCACGTGCTCGCCGATGTGCACCTTGATCTTCGAAAGGTGCGCGTACTGCGAGTACGTACCGTTCTTGTGCTTGATCACGATGGCGTTGCCGTACGCGGGACCGTCGCCGCCGCCGTTCGGGCCGGCCTTCACGACGGTGCCGTTGTGCGCGGCCTCGACCTTGGTGCCGATCGGCACGGCGAAGTCCTGGCCGGAGTGCTTGTGCGACCAGCGGCTGCCGTCGTTGCCGAAGCTGGCGCTCAGCTCGTAGTGGTCGACCGGGGCCTCCCACGCGAGCTTCGCGGCGGCCTTCTTCTTGGCGGCTGCCTTCTTCTTCGCGGCGGCGGCCTTCTTCTTGGACGCCTCGGCCTTCTTCGCCGCGGCGTGCTCGGCCGCCTTGCCCTGTGCGGCCGCCTGCTGGGCGACCGACTCGGCGGTGGTGGCACTCGCCAGGCTCGCCGTGCCGGTGGTGCCCGCCGTGCCGGCCGCGAACGCAGCGCCCGCACCGAGAACCATCGACGTCCCCAGGCCGGCTGCCACCACGGCGCCACGGACACGGGAAGCGGACGGGCGGCGGGTCTGGAACGTAACGCGCTTCGACATAAGCAGAAAACCTCCGGATGACTGGACCCGGCGGCGTGCCGGGCTGGCCATACCTTGGTAACCCGCACCCCCGGATCCACTCAAACCCCCCATCTACGAAGAAAAGCCGTAGCCGGAGGCCCGGGAATTCGCCGTCGCAGGGCCCGCTCCGCACCCCACGGCCACTGCCGAAAGTCTTCGTCGGGACAGGTTTAACCCCAGTTCCAAACCGTCCATACCGGACACAGCCCCGCCGTCCGGGCAGTTCGCCCCACACCCCCGAAGGTCCCTCCGCACACCGGGCCGAAGGTCCCGCCCACGATGAGGACGTTTCCTCCTAACACGCCTAGTAGGCCCCGAAAGGGCTGTGCGCCTTGTCACCGGCGGTGGGACCAAGGGCTGTCCGTTTCGGGACCTTCGGCCCGGGGTCGCGGCGCCAGGGCCTGTCGTCGAACCGCCGTCCGCCGCGCGACGCCATGCACGCACCTGACGCCGCGCGGCCGCCCTTCGGGCGACGACGGCAGCGTGACGACACGCCCTAGAGAACGGGCAGCGCCGTCACCTTCTTCGCGTGCAGAGCCACCAGCTGGTTGCTGCCCGCCGCCAGATACCACCGCTGGAGGTCGCCGCTGCCGTCGTTGTACGTCCAGTGCAGCTTCCCGCTGCTGGGGTCGTAGGCGTGGATGCCGCCGTTCTTGTCGAACTCCGTCGCCCCGTAGAGGACGTCGCCCACCTTCGCGAACTGCCAGGGGGCGGCGACGTCCAGGCTCCCCTTGTCGTGCCAGTGCGCCTTCCCCGTCGCGGGATCGGCCGCCCAGAGGCCGTGGGCGCTGTCGGAGACGTAGAGGACGCCGTCCAGGACCGCCGGGTCGTTGAAACGGCTGAACTCCTCGGTCCTGAAGGACCAGCGCTCCTTGCCGTCGGCCAGGTCGAAGGCACGCATCCGCTCCCCGTTGGCGAGGATGGCGAGACCGTCGTGGACCACGAAACCGCGGTTGTTGGACCGGCCGATCTTCTTCGTCCAGATCTGGCGGCCCGTGACGGTGTCGCGCACCGTGAGGTTCTCCCGGAAGTCCGTGTAGACGAGACGCCTGCCCTCCACCCGCGCGGTGATGCCGTTCTCCTCCGTCCCCTTGTCACGCTTCTCGCGCCAGAGGACCTTGCCCGAGGTGGTGTCGATCGCGGCGATCACGTTCTCCGGCGTCCTGAACTCCTTGTCCAGGATTCCCGCGACGACGTAGAGGCGGTTCGTGTCCACGGCGATGGGCCGGGGCTGGGAGTACTGGTCCCCCATGTGGCTGCGCCAGACGTCCTTGCCCGTGGCGTGATCCAGGCCGACGATGTTCCCGTCGTAGCGGGCGCTCTTGAGGTAGAGCGTCCCGTCGCCGACGAGCATGGTGGCGCCCGGAGTGGTGACCTCCGCGCGGGACCAGATCTCCTTGCCGGTGGTGATGTCGCGAGCCACCAGCGGATCGCCCGAGACCAGGACGACGTTGCCCACGACCGCGACCGCGTCGATCCACGCCAGCCCGTCGTACCTTGAGGCGTGCTGCCAGGAGGGCTTCGGCTTGCTCTCCGGCGTCGGCGTGCTGGGCCTCGGTATGTCCGGCCCGCCGGCGCCCGGCTCGTCCTCCGGCCCGCAGGCCGATGCCCCGGCCCCCAGCAGCACCAGCCCGGCGCCCGCCGCCTTCATCATCTGCCTGCGTGACACATCGCTTCTGCGCATGATCCGCCCCGTCCCCCTTGCTGTCTCGTCCGCGCCCGGACGACGCGTCCGGAGCCGGGCCAGACTAGCCAGCGATTTTCCGCCGCTGCGCGGCCCGGACTCGACCGGGACATCTCTGTGACACGCCTGTCACTGTGTACACAACAGCAAAGAGGCGGCCCCGAACCGGTGTGAAACCGGGTCGGGGCCGCCTCTTCGTACGCTCGGGCGCTAGGCGCCGCTCACGCTTCCTTCGTCATGTTCGGGCCGGCGCCGCCTGCCGCCTGCTCGATCGGAGGGACGTCGGGCAGAGCCGACTTCTCCTCGCCGCGGAAGGTGAACTTCTGCTCGTCACCCTCGCCCTCGGTGCCGACGACCACGATGTGACCGGGGCGCAGCTCACCAAAGAGGATCTTCTCGGAGAGGATGTCCTCGATCTCGCGCTGGATCGTCCGGCGCAGCGGCCGGGCGCCCATCACGGGGTCGTAGCCCTTCTTCGCCAGCAGGGACTTGGCGGCCGGGCTCAGCTCGATGCCCATGTCGCGGTCCCGCAGGCGCTCGTCCACCTTGGCGAGCATGAGGTCGACGATCTGGATGATGTCTTCCTCGGTGAGCTGGTGGAAGACGACCGTGTCGTCGACACGGTTGAGGAACTCGGGCCGGAAGTGCTGCTTGAGCTCTTCGTTGACCTTCGTCTTCATCCGCTCGTAGTTCGTCTTGACGTCGCCCTGGGCGGCGAAGCCCAGGTTGAAGCCCTTGGAGATGTCCCGGGTCCCGAGGTTGGTCGTCATGATGATGACCGTGTTCTTGAAGTCCACGACCCGGCCCTGGGAGTCGGTCAGGCGACCGTCCTCCAGGATCTGGAGCAGGGAGTTGAAGATGTCGGGGTGGGCCTTCTCGACCTCGTCGAACAGGACGACGGAGAACGGCTTGCGGCGCACCTTCTCGGTGAGCTGGCCACCCTCCTCGTACCCGACGTAGCCGGGGGGAGAGCCGAAGAGCCGCGAGACCGTGTGCTTCTCGCTGAACTCCGACATGTCGAGGGCGATCAGCGCGTCCTCGTCACCGAAGAGGAACTCGGCGAGCGTCTTGGACAGCTCGGTCTTACCGACGCCGGACGGACCGGCGAAGATGAACGAGCCACCGGGGCGCTTCGGGTCCTTCAGACCGGCTCGCGTACGGCGGATCGCCTGCGAGAGGGCCTTGATGGCGTCCTTCTGGCCGATGACGCGCTTGTGGAGCTCGTCCTCCATGCGCAGCAGACGGGAGGACTCCTCCTCCGTCAGCTTGAAGACCGGGATGCCGGTGGCGGTGGCGAGGACCTCGGCGATGAGCTCGCCGTCGACCTCGGCCACGACGTCCATGTCGCCGGCCTTCCACTCCTTCTCGCGCTTGGCCTTCGCCGCCAGCAGCTGCTTCTCCTTGTCACGGAGAGACGCCGCCTTCTCGAAGTCCTGGGAGTCGATGGCCGACTCCTTGTCGCGACGCACGCCCGCGATCTTCTCGTCGAACTCGCGGAGGTCCGGCGGCGCGGTCATCCGGCGGATGCGCATCCGGGAACCGGCCTCGTCGATCAGGTCGATCGCCTTGTCCGGCAGGAAGCGGTCCGAGATGTAGCGGTCGGCCAGCGTCGCGGCCTGGACCAGCGCCTCGTCCGTGATGGACACGCGGTGGTGGGCCTCGTAGCGGTCGCGCAGACCCTTGAGGATCTCGATGGTGTGCGGCAGCGACGGCTCCGCGACCTGGATGGGCTGGAAGCGTCGCTCGAGAGCGGCGTCCTTCTCCAGGTGCTTGCGGTACTCGTCGAGCGTGGTGGCACCGATGGTCTGGAGCTCGCCTCGCGCCAGCATGGGCTTGAGGATGCTCGCCGCGTCGATCGCGCCCTCGGCGGCGCCCGCACCCACCAGGGTGTGGAGCTCGTCGATGAACAGGATGATGTCGCCGCGGGTGCGGATCTCCTTGAGGACCTTCTTCAGGCGCTCCTCGAAGTCACCGCGGTAGCGGGAACCGGCGACCAGCGCACCGAGGTCGAGGGTGTAGAGGTGCTTGTCCTTGAGGGTCTCGGGCACCTCGCCCTTGACGATGGCCTGTGCCAGGCCCTCGACGACCGCCGTCTTGCCGACGCCGGGCTCGCCGATGAGGACCGGGTTGTTCTTCGTACGGCGGGACAGCACCTGCATGACCCGCTCGATCTCCTTCTCGCGCCCGATGACCGGGTCGAGCTTGGATTCACGAGCGGCCTGGGTGAGGTTCCGGCCGAACTGGTCGAGCACCAGCGACGTGGAGGGCGTGCCCTCCGCGGGGCCGCCCGCTGTGGCCGCCTCCTTGCCGCCCGAGTAGCCGGACAGCAGCTGGATGACCTGCTGGCGCACCCGGTTCAGGTCGGCGCCCAGCTTCACGAGGACCTGGGCTGCGACACCCTCGCCCTCGCGGATCAGGCCGAGCAGGATGTGCTCGGTGCCGATGTAGTTGTGGCCGAGCTGAAGGGCCTCGCGGAGCGAGAGCTCCAGGACCTTCTTGGCTCGGGGTGTGAAGGGGATGTGCCCGGACGGGGCCTGCTGGCCCTGACCGATGATCTCCTCCACCTGCTGGCGGACCGCCTCGAGCGAAATCCCGAGGCTCTCCAGGGCCTTAGCGGCGACACCCTCACCCTCGTGGATCAGGCCCAGGAGGATGTGCTCGGTGCCGATGTAGTTGTGGTTGAGCATCCGGGCTTCTTCCTGAGCCAGGACGACAACCCGCCGCGCGCGGTCGGTGAACCTCTCGAACATCGTTAATCGCTCCTCAGAGCGGTCAGGCAGTAAGGGGTCGGTCCCCTCCCTGTCCTTCCGCAGCTTAGTCCCGCAAGCGGGGACCGCTCATTTCAACTGCCGACACCCGGCCCTGCTTCCCGGGGGATCTCCTGCCCCGAACGCCGACAACTGCTCCAACCCGATGGTGCGAGACGATGTTCCCGCAGGCCAGGCAGATACCCCTATCACCTGTACGCCGATGGCGAACGTGAGACGTCCGTGGCTTGCGTGTCGCCCCTCCCCACTAGGGATGTCTTACCCGCAATTACAGACAGTCCATGCGGCGTACGCGGGTTCCCTCCGCTACGGGCGAACATATTCGTGCTCCCGAATGCGCCCGTACGCCCCCAACCCGGACACAGTACGCGTTCGATCAAGGACTCTGCGTAACTCTTGGCGTCGCTCGGGAGTTCTTTCGTCATGGCCCTCACCGTCCCGCCTCCCCGCACGGCGCTCCCCGCAGAGCGGGACGGTCGTGCCTGCGGTGCGTCACTGGGCGCGTGCGCCCGGTGGTACGAGCAGGAGCTCGGCTGGGCGACGGCCGGCAGTGCGCCGGTGAGGCTGCTGACCGGGTTGCGGTTCGACGCCCTCGTGGTCCCGGCGGCCGCCGGTCATGCCGCGCTGGAAAGGGTGGGCCGTACCGGCCCCGTGGCGCTGACGGGCCGGCGGATGAGCCTGCTGGTGGCGCCGGGGAGCGCCGACGAGCTGCCGGGGCTGCTCGACTGGTTGGAGTGGGGCGGCGTCGCCCTCGAACTGACCGCTCTCGGTGCGGGCGGGCGGATCACCGCACCGCCGCCGCCGGGCCGGCCGGGTCCGCCGGGGGCCGCCGTATGGCTGCGGCCCCCCTGTCCACCGCACGAGCAGGAGGGGGAGCCGGTGTTCCCGGCCCTCTCCGGCTTCGGGAGCAGGGGTGGGGATGCTCCCGATCTCATCCGGCTCGTGGACGCCGTGGCGACGGAATGCCACCGGGCACGGCTGACGCGCGCCCGGACGGGGTTGCGCCCCAGGAAATCGGCCGCTCAGCCGTTGGCCTTCTCGTAAGCCTCGCGGATCTCCGCGGGAACACGACCGCGGTCATTCACACTGTGGCCGTTCTCGCGCGCCCACTTACGGATCTCGGCGGTGTCCTTGTTGCCGCCGGGAACGGCACGGCCCTTGCCGCGACCGGACGCCGCACGGCCACCGGTGCGCCGGCCGCTCTTCGCGTACGGCTCCAGAAGGGACCGGAGCTTGTCCGCGTTGCTCGTCGTGAGGTCAATCTCGTACGTCTTGCCATCGAGAGCGAACGTCACGGTCTCGTCCGCCTCGCCACCGTCGAGGTCGTCAACAAGAAGGACCTGAACCTTCTGTGCCACCGGGATTTCCTTTCATCGAAAATGGAGTACGCGGAAAGGAAACCGCTTTTCACCGGAAAACACAAACCCCCGGGAGAGGTTCAGGAGCACAAGAAGACGGGAAACGTGCGCGATTCGGACATAGGGATCGGGCTTCTTCCGACGGTCACAGGTGCAGAAGCATCCGGCTGTTGCCCAAGGTGTTCGGCTTCACTCGTTCGAGACCGAGGAACTCCGCGACTCCCTCGTCATAGGAACGCAGCAGCTCGCTGTAGACATCTCCGTCGACCGGCGTCTCTCCGATCTCCACGAAGCCGTGCTTCGCGAAGAAGTCGACTTCGAAGGTGAGGCAGAAAACCCGTCGCACGCCCAGCCAACGGGCGGTCTGCAACAACTTGTCCAGTACTTGATGGCCGACTCCTGCGCCCTTGATGCTGTGATCGACGGCGAGAGTACGCACTTCGGCCAGGTCTTCCCACATCACGTGCAGTGCACCGCAGCCGATGACCCGGGCGTCCTCGTCGCGTTCGGCGATCCAGAACTCCTGGATGTCCTCGTAAAGCGTGACCGTCGCTTTGTCGAGCAGGATGCCTTCTCGTACGTAGCCGTCGAGGAGACGCCGGACCGAGGCCACATCGCTCGTCCTCGCACGGCGGACGGTGATGGGCATGTTTATAACCGACTGAGCGGTCTGGAAATCGGTTTGCGGAAGCTCTGAGGACATACCCCGACGCTATCGCCCGGCGTCCGGCTCCGCGTCATCGGCCGCTTCGGCGCCTTCGCCGGATCCGCCCCCGGCGCCTTCACCGGTGTCTTCACCAGTGCCTTCGCCTACATCTTCACCGACCACCGGAACGGAACCCTCGGGAAGTGTGGGCAGAACGATCCGCATGGCGTCCCTGAGGGCATCGTGCTGCTCGGCCGACATCATGCCGAAGAACGCGACCAGTGCGGCGGCGGGGTTGTCGCTCTGCGACCAGGCTTCGTTCATCAGTGCGGCCGAGTATGCGGCACGGGTGGAGACCGCCGTATATCGGTATGCACGGCCGTCCACTTCCCGGCGGACCCAGCCCTTCTGATGGAGATTGTCCATAACCGTCATGACGGTGGTGTAGGCGATGGACCGCTCCTGCTGAAGGTCTTCAAGGACTTCCCGCACGGTTACCGGTCGGTTCCATTGCCAGACCCGCGTCATCACGGCGTCTTCCAGCTCTCCCAATTGGCGGGGCACAGCGTCACCTTAGTGCCAGATGTCTGGAATGGGCGGTTATTTACACAGCAAAAGGGCGTACGGCTCCGGGGAGCCGTACGCCCTTCGTCTGCGTGCTGCGCGTGCCGGGAGGTCAGACCCCGTCGGTGCGCGGCGTGCGCTGCGCCGATTCCGCGCGGCTGATCGCGGCGTCCACGGCCGCGTCCTCCTTGGCCTTGTTCGGCCCGCCCTGGCTCTTGACGATCGTCACGACCAGGCCGATGAAGAAGGCGGCCATCACCACGGGGGGCACGAGCGCGGATACGTAGTCCATGGCGTCCAGAGTAGCGAGCCCGGCCGCCGTCACCGAGGCAGGGCCCTACCCCGCGGCGCGTTGCTGCGGCGGCGGGACCGGGCGGCGGCGGGGCGGGAAGACCTCGGAGGGCTTGGGTGCCGGCCGCTCGGACGGTGCGGCCGGACGGGCCGGGGCCGCCGGGGTCTTCGGCTTCTCGGGCTCCGCGGCACGGCCGCCGGGCAGCGCGAGCAGCCGGCTGCGCGGCGCGGGCGCCGTGGCGGGGACCGCGCGTCCGGCGAGACGGGCCCGCACGGAACGCTCGGCGAGCACCTGGCAGCGCTCCAGGAGCGCCGCGGCGACCGGTCCGCCGCGCAGGGCGCGCAGCGCGGCCAGATCCTCGGGGCGGGGGTCGTATCCGGCGGCCAGGGCGTCCTGGAGGCGCTCCAGATAGCCGCTGAGGGAGCCGGGGAGGGCGTTTCGGTAGCGGACGAGGTCAGCGAGGAGGAAGGCACGCAGCCGTCCGGCCTCACCGACCGCCTCGTCGACGGCGCCCGCTAGCCGCAGGCAGTCCTGGACGTCCTCGTCGGGCAGGGGCGCGGGGTGGAGGGCGATGGCGAGGGCACGGCGGAGCACTCGCAGCTCGTCCGCGCTGAACGCCATACCGCCGCGTGATCCGTAGGGCGTGGGCATAGCGCGACAATACGTGCTAAATGGACAAAATCCGTTTAACTGGCCGTCGGCGGCGCGGCGGCTCCGGTGAGCCACCGCGCCGGGAACCTCCCGGTCAGGGCCGCGTCGCTACAGGCGCGCCACATTGCGCTCGTACACCAGGCGCAGCCCGATGAGCGTGAGCCAGGGCTCGTGCTCGTCGATGACGGAGGACTCGCCCAACACCATCGGAGCAAGGCCGCCCGTCGCGATGACGGTGACGTCGTCGGGGTCGGCGGCCAGCTCCTTCTTCATCCGGCCGACGACACCGTCGACCTGGCCGGCGAAGCCGTAGATGATGCCCGCCTGCATGGCCTCGACGGTGTTCTTCCCGATCACGCTGCGCGGCCGGGCCAGCTCGATCTTGCGCAGCTGCGCGCCCTTGACGCCGAGCGCCTCGACCGAGATCTCGATGCCGGGCGCGATGACGCCGCCGGTGTACTCGCCGCGGGCGGAGACCGCGTCGAAGGTGGTGGCGGTGCCGAAGTCGACGACGATCGCCGGGCCGCCGTACAGGTCGACGGCGGCGACCGCGTTGATGATGCGGTCCGCGCCGACCTCCTTCGGGTTGTCCATCAGGATCGGCACACCGGTCTTGATGCCCGGCTCGACCAGGACGGCGGGGACGTCGCCGTAGTAGCGGCGGGTCACCTCGCGCAGCTCGTGCAGGACGGCCGGGACGGTGGAGCAGATCGCGATGCCCTCGATGCCGTCGCCCAGCTCCATGCCCAGCAGCGGGTGCATGCCCATCAGGCCCTGGAGCAGCACCGCGAGCTCGTCCGCGGTGCGGCGGGCGTCGGTGGAGATGCGCCAGTGCTCGACGATCTCCTCACCGTCGAACAGCCCGAGGACCGTGTGGGTGTTGCCGACGTCGATGGTGAGCAGCATCAGACGCCGGCCCCGTCGGTGTCGCGGAAGTCCAGGCCGATGTCGAGGATCGGCGAGGAGTGGGTCAGCGCGCCGACGGCCAGGTAGTCCACACCGGCCTCCGCGTAGGCGCGGGCGGAGTCCAGGGACAGCCGGCCCGAGGACTCCAGGTACGCGCGGCCGCCGACCAGCTCGACCGCTTCGGCGGTCTGCGACGGGGTGAAGTTGTCCAGCAGGATCAGATCGGCACCGGCGTCCAGGACCTCGGTGACCTGCTGCAGCGTGTCGACCTCGACCTCGATCGCGAGGTCCGGGAACTCCTCCCTGACCCGCTTGAACGCCTCGGCGACCCCGCCCGCCGCGATCACGTGGTTGTCCTTGACCAGCGCGGCGTCGGACAGCGACATGCGGTGGTTGACGCCGCCGCCGCAGCGCACGGCGTACTTCTCCAGGGCCCGCAGGCCCGGAGTCGTCTTGCGGGTGTCGCGGACCTCGGCCTTCGTGCCCTCCAGCACGTCGGCCCAGGCGCGGGTGGCGGTGGCGATGCCGGAGAGCCTGCACAGCAGGTTGAGGGCGCTGCGCTCGCCGGTGAGCAGGTCACGGGTGCGGGTGGTGACGGTCAGCAGCTTCTGGCCGGGGACGACGCGGTCGCCGTCCTCGACGTGCCGCTCGACCTCGAACTCGTCCGTGCAGACGATGGAGAGCACGGCCTCGGCGACCCGCAGACCGGCCACGACGCCCGCCTCACGGGCGGTGAAGTCACCGGTGGCCACCGCGTCCTCGGGGACGGTGGCGACGGTCGTGACGTCCACCCCGCCGTCGAGGTCCTCCTCGATGGCGACGTGCGCGACGTCCTCGACGGTGACCGGGTCCAGGCCCGCGTCGGCGAGGAGCTGGGCGAGCGCGGGGTCCAGGCCGCACTCCAGGGCGTCCAGGTCGTAGCCGTCCTCCCCGCCGCAGCCGCAGCCGTCACCGCAGCCGCCCGCGGCGGATGCGGGCGCGCCGATCTGGATCAGCGGTACGTCCACGGGTGTGGGGCGCGGATTCTCTTCGGGCGTGCTCACGGTTACGGCTCCTCGGGAGTGGGGTGGTTGGTGCCTGTCGCTGCGCAGTCTGCTGCCCCGGACGTCTGTACGGGCCCGAACGCCTCGGTATCCGTCCGACGGAGGACGAGCTGCCGGTCCGGGGTGAGCTTCACGACGAGGTGGCGGCGCCAGTTCTCGTCGTCGCGCTCGGGCCGGTCCTCGCGCCAGTGGCAGCCTCGGGTCTCCTCGCGCTGCCGGGCGGCGGCGACCAGGACCCGGGAGACGAGGAGCAGGTTGGTGACCTCCCAGGCCTCGACCCCGGGCACCGCGTCCTTGGGCTCGTCGGCGCCGGCCTTCAGGAACGCGCTGCGGTGCAGGTCCTCCAGCTCCTCGGCGGCCCTGGCGAGGCTGTCGGCGGAACGCACGACACCGGCGCCGCGGGTCATGATGCGCTGGATCGTGCTCCGGGCCTCGGGGGGCAGCAGCGGGGAGGGCGCGGGGTGGCCGGTGACGGTGGCGGTACCGGCCCGGGGCCGGTGGGCGACGATGTCGGCCGCGATGCGCTCGGCGAAGACGAGGCCTTCCAGGAGCGAGTTGGACGCCAGCCGGTTCGCGCCGTGCACCCCGGTGCAGGCGACCTCGCCGCAGGCGTACAGGCCGGGCACGGTCGTACGCCCCCGCAGGTCGGTGCGGATGCCGCCGGAGGCGTGGTGCGCGGCCGGGGCGATCGGGATCGGCTCGGTGACCGGGTCGATGCCATGGGTCCGGCAGGCCGCCAGGATGGTGGGGAAGTGCTGCTCCCACATCTCGGCGCCGAAGTGGCGGGCGTCGAGGTACATGTGCTCGGTGCCGTGCAGCTGCATCTGGCGGGTGATGGCCTTGGCGACGATGTCGCGCGGGGCGAGCTCGGCCAGTTCGTGCTGCCCGAGCATGAAGCGCGTGCCGTGTGCGTCGACGAGATGGGCGCCCTCGCCCCGTACCGCTTCGGAGACGAGCGGCTGCTGCCCCTCGGCACCGGCGCCGAGGAAGAGGACCGTGGGGTGGAACTGGACGAATTCGAGGTCCGAGACCTCCGCGCCCGCCCGCAGCGCGAGTGCCACGCCGTCGCCGGTGGCGACCGGCGGGTTGGTGGTGGCGGAGAAGACCTGGCCCATGCCGCCGGTGGCGAGGATGACCGCGGGGGCGTTGACCGCGCCGACCCCGTCGTGCTGGCCCTCGCCCATGACGTGCAGGGTGACGCCCGCGGTACGGCCTTCGGCGTCGGTGAGCAGGTCGAGCACGAGGGCGTTCTCGACGGTGTGCAGGGCGGCTTCGCGGACCGCTTCGACCAGGGCGCGGGAGATCTCCGCGCCCGTCGCGTCGCCGCCCGCGTGGGCGATGCGGCGGCGGTGGTGGCCGCCCTCGCGGCCCAGGGCGATGGTGCCGTCGTCCGCGGTGTCGAACTGGGCGCCGGTCCCGATCAGCCGGCGTACGGCGTCGGGGCCCTCGGTGACGAGGGTGCGGACCGCCGCCTCGTCGCACAGGCCCGCGCCGGCGACCAGGGTGTCGTCCAGGTGCTGTTCCGGAGTGTCGCCCTCGCCCAGGGCGGCGGCGACGCCGCCCTGGGCCCAGCGGGTGGAGCCGTCGTCCAGGCGGGCCTTGGTGACGACGACGGTGGCGAGGCCGGCGGCGGCGCAGCGCAGTGCGGTGGTGAGGCCGGCCACGCCGGAGCCGACCACCACGACGTCGGCGTCGATGGACCAGCCAGGGGCGGGGGCGGTCAGCCGTATTCCGGTCACGCGGTGGCTCCGAAGGTCAGCGGGATGTTGTCGATGAGGCGGGTGGTGCCCACCCGTGCGGCGACGGCGAGGATCGCGTCGCCCGCGGTGCGGTCGTCGGGGATCTCGGTGAAGTCCGCCGGGTCCACGAGCGCCAGGTAGTCGAGGGCGAGCGGGGGCTGCTCGGCCGCCGCGTCGTCCAGGATCGCGCGGGCCGCCGCGCGCACGGCTGCGGGGCCCCCGTCCGGCCTGGCCCGGGCGACGGCCTGGGCGTCGGCCGCGAGCCTCGCCTCGCCGAGCCGGTTGAGTCCGGCGGCCCGGCCCTCCGTCGCGCCCGTCGTCTGCGCGCGGGCGTGCAGTGCCTGCTGGGCGGCGAGCCGGTCACGGGCCGCGAACAGGGCCCGGGACAGGGCGAGCGCGGTGTGGCGCTCCTGCGCGTCGAGGAAGCGGTTGCGGCTGGAGAGCGCGAGGCCGTCGGCCTCCCGGGCCGTCTCCACGCCCACGATCTCCACCGGGAAGTTCAGATCGCGCACCATGCGGCGGATCAGCGCCAGCTGCTGGGCGTCCTTCTGCCCGAAGAACGCGACATCGGGGCGGGTCAGATGGAGCAGCTTGGCGACGACCGTGAGCATGCCGTCGAAGTGTCCGGGGCGGGAGGCGCCTTCGAGCCGCTCGCCCATCGGGCCCGCGGAGATCCGGACCTGCGGTTCGCCGCCGGGGTAGACCTCGTCGACGGACGGCGCGAAGACCACGTCGGCCCCGGCCGCGCCGGCCACGGCGAGGTCGGCGTCCAGGGTGCGCGGGTAGCGGTCCAGGTCGGCGCTCTCGCCGAACTGGAGCGGGTTGACGAAGACGGTGACGACGACCTGGCCGCCCGGTCCGACAACCGCACGCGCGGTTTGGATCAGGGAGGCGTGGCCCTGGTGCAGGGCGCCCATCGTCATGACGACGGCACGCTCGGCCCGGCCCCCCTCGGGGGCGTACCCCGCCAGTTCGGCGGCGGTGCGCAGCAGCGTGGCGGCGGATGCGGTCATCGGGACTCCTCCGGTCCGGTTCCGGCGATTCCGGGGGTACCCGAGCCGCCCGAGCCATCGGCCAGGACGTCGAGCAGGTCCTCGGCCAGCTCCGGCTTGAGCATGCCGTGGGAGAGCGCGCGGTCGGCGGTGGCGCGGGCCATCGCGACGTAACCGGCCACCGTCTGCGGGGCATGGGCGCGCAGCTCGTCGATGTGCGCGGCGACCGTGCCCGCGTCACCGCGCGCGACCGGGCCGGTCAGGGCGGCGTCACCGGAGCGCAGGGCGTTGTCCAGGGCGGCGCCGAGCAGCGGGCCGAGCATCCGGTCGGGGGCGGCGACCCCCGCCGTGCGCAGCAGCTCCATCGACTGGGCGACCAGGGTGACCAGGTGGTTCGCGCCCAGGGCGAGCGCCGCGTGGTAGAGCGGGCGGGACTCCTCGGCGATCCACTCGGGTTCGCCGCCCATCTCGATGACCAGCGCCTCCGCGGCGAGCCGCAGCTGCTCGGGCGCGGTGACCCCGAAGGAGCAGCCGGCCAGCCGCTGGACGTCGACGGAGGTGCCGGTGAACGTCATCGCCGGGTGCAGGGCCAACGGCAGGGCGCCGGCCCGCAGCGCGGGATCCAGCACCTTCGTCCCGTACCGCCCCGAGGTGTGGACGATCAGCTGGCCGGGGCGGACCGCACCGGTCTCGGCGAGGCCCTCGACGAGCCCCGGCAGGGCGTCGTCGGGCACCGTCAGCAGGACCAGCTCCGCGCGCGCGAGGACCTCGGCGGGCGGTACCAGCGGTACGTCGGGAAGCAGGGTGGCGGCGCGGCGCACCGAGGCGTCGGAGACGCCCGACACGGCGACCGGGCGGTGCCCGGCGAGCGCCAGGGAGGCGGCGAGAGCGGGGCCGACACGGCCCGCGCCCACGACGCCGACGGTGAGCCGGGCAGGACGGTCCCTCGCGTCGAGGGGCTCCTTGGGGGTCATTGCATTCACGCGGCGGTGGCCTTCCGTTCCAGTCCGCGGGGGGTACCGGACGATTCCTCTGCATGCTACGCCAGCGCATCGCCCCGGCCACCGACTGTCCACAGGCTGTGGACAGTCCCGGTCGCGGCGCCACCCGCCGTCCATATCCTGTGGGCAGGGACTGCGTTCTGCGTGATGATCGTCCCATGGCAGACAGAGACGAGCAGGTGCACGACGGGGCGACGGACGGGCCGCAGACCCCCCGCGGATACGGGGACGAGGAGCCCGACCCGCAGCGGCTGCGCCGCATCGCGGCGTGGCGGCAGGCCCGGAAGCTCCTGTCCCGGTCGCCGGTGGACCGCCCGCTCGGCGAGCAGCTGGCGTCGCTGACCGCGGGCGCGGCCACGGTCACCGATCTCGACCGGCCCGCCGACATCTACGGCAACGGCGTCGTCGCCGAGCTGGAGCGGCGGATCGCCGGGCTGCTGGGCACCGAGGAGGCCGCGTTCTTCCCGACCGGGACGATGGCGCAGCAGGTCGCGCTGCGCTGCTGGGCCGGGCGCACCGGCAACCCGACGGTGGCCCTGCACCCGCTCGCCCACCCCGAGGTGCACGAGCGCGGCGCCCTGTCCGCGGTCACCGGGCTGCGTACCGTCCACCCGACGAACGAGCCTCGGCTGCCCACGGCGGACGAGATCCGCGACTTCGCCGAGCCGTTCGGCACCCTGATGCTGGAGCTGCCGCTGCGTGACGCGGGCTTCGTCCTGCCCACGTGGGAGGAGCTGGAGGCCGTCGTGGCGGCGGCCCGTGAGCGCGACGCGGTGGTGCACTTCGACGGGGCCCGGCTGTGGGAGTGCGCCGACCGCTTCGGGCGGGAACTGCCGGAGATCGCGGGGCTCGCCGACAGCGTGTACGTGTCGTTCTACAAGACCCTCGGCGGGATCTCCGGGGCGGCGCTCGCCGGCTCCGCGTCGCTGATCGAGGAGGCCCGCACCTGGCGGCACCGGTACGGCGGCCAGCTCTTCCAGCAGTTCCCGGCGGCGCTCGCCGCGCTGATCGGCCTGGACCGGGAGCTGCCGAAGCTGCCGTCGTACGTGGCCCAGGCGAAGGTGGTCGCTGCGGCGCTGGCCGAGGGGTTCACCGAGGCCGGTGCCGGGTGGTTCCGGGTGCATCCGGACCCCCCGCACACCCACCAGTTCCAGGTCTGGCTGCCCTACCCGGCGGACGTCCTGGAGGAGGCGTCGCTGCGCCAGGCGGAGGAGACGGGCGTGGCCCTCTTCCGCCTCTGGCACCCGGCAGCCGCGGGCCCGCCCGGGGTGTCGTTCACCGAGGTCACGGTGTCGGAGGCGGGGCTGGAGTGGACGGCTGCCGACGTCCGCGCGGCGGCGGCGGAGTTCCTGGAGCGGGTGGCCCGGCAGGGGTGAGGCGCGCTGGGCGGGCCGCCGATTGACGCCGGCCGTCAATCGGGGTCCGGACCGCCCCGCCCACCCCGCACCATGGACGGGTGAGCGTAACCATCGGCATCGCGGGCCTCGACCCCCGGCACGTCGTCTTCGAGACCTCGCCCCTCGTCGAGCTGGGGGTCGCCCTGCACGCGCTCTCCGAGCCGGGGCACCACCCCGGGCTGAACGGCTGGGCGACGGCCACCACCACGTCCCTGGAGCCGGACCTGGCCGACCGGCTGCACGAAGCGGACTTCCTGTGGCGGAACACGTTCTCGGACATCTTCATGCCGTTCGCCGGTGTCCTCGGCGGCGACGGCAGGACCGGCGCCGACCTCGCCGAGGACCTGGACATCCTGGACCGGCTGGACGACGAGCGGTTCGTCTCCGCGGCCCTGGAGTTCACCTGCGCGAACCTGTACGGGACCGGCGCGGCCTCCCCGCTCCACGACCCCGGCATGCGGGCCCGCGCCCTGGACATGGCGGCGGCGCGCGGGCCGCAGCAGGTGGAGTTCACCCAGCGGCTGCTGGCCGACCCCGCCCCGGTACGCCGCTGGATCCGGCGTCTGTTCGAGGACTGCGACCAGGCGTTCTTCGCGGACACCTGGCAGCGGGTGCGGGTCCCGCTGGCGGCCGACGCACGGCACAAGACGGATCTGCTGCGGCACAAGGGGATCGCCGAGGCCGTACGGGCCGTCTCGCCCGCCCTCTCCGTCGACGAGGACGGTGCCCGGATCAGCGTCGACAAGCTCACCGAGGGCTCGACCGACGCCACCGACCCCGCCGTCGGCGCCGGACTCACCCTCATCCCGACCAGCCTCGGCTGGCCGCATCTGATGGTGCTGCACGCCCCGGGCTGGCGACCGGTGATCCACTACCCCGTGCACCGCCCCGAACTGCCCTCGCCCGCCTCGGTGGAACTGCTCCAGCTCCGGATGGAGGCGCTGGCCCACCCGCTGCGGATGCGTCTGTGCCGCAACATCGCCCGCTCGCCCTACACGACCGGAGAGCTCGCCGACACGAACGGGATCACCGCCCCCGAGGTCTCCCGCCATCTCACCGTCCTCAAGAAGGCGGGCCTGGTCACGACGCGGCGCCGCGGCCGGTACGTACTGCACCAGCTGGACCTGACCGTGGTGGCCCGGCTCGGCAGCGACTTCCTGGAGGGGATCCTGCGCTGAGAGCCCGGCGGGCGCGCCCTCTCAGTCGAACCGGATGTGCCGGACCCCCGTCCAGGCCCGCCGCATCCGGTGCCGCAGCGCACTGTCCGTGTCCGGCAGCAGGGTGAGGCCCGCCGACGCGGCGATCCGGTCGGCGACCTGCGGGACCGTCAGCCGGTCGGTACGGATGTGCTCGGCGAACTCCGGGGCTTCGAGCCGCTCCAGACAGTGGTCCAGCTTCGCGACGGCGAAGCTCTCGCGCTTCAGTCCGCGCCCGAGGCCGCGCTCTCGCAAGCGCCCCAGCACGGTCTCGCGCTCGGCGAGCAGGGCGAAGTGATGGACCGTCCGCCCGCCCTCGCGCAGCCGCCCGACGATCTCCGCGAAGTAGCCGGGGTCGACCAGGGTCATCGGGGCGATGACCGTGCCGGGGTGCCCGCTCAGGGCGAGGGCGAGCATGTCGTGCACCCCCTGCCGCCACGCCGGCAGGTCCTGGAAGTCGCCGCGCAGCGCGGGCGGCAGCGTCCGGTGCAGCCCGAAGCCGACGTGCTCCGGATCGCAGACCACGCTGCCGGGCAGCCGTCGCCGGAGTTCGTACGCCGTCTGCGTCTTTCCGCCGCCGAACGGGCCGTTGATCCAGAGGAGCACGCCCACCGGTCAGCCCGCCCCGCCTCCGGCGCGCACCAGCCCCGTCTCGTAGGCGAGGACCACGACCTGCACCCGGTCGCGCAGGCCCAGCTTGGTCAGGATCCGGCCGACATGTGTCTTCACGGTCGCCTCGGAGAGCACCAGCCGACCCGCGATCTCGCCGTTCGACAGGCCCTGGGCGACCAACAGCATCACCTCGCGTTCGCGTTCGGTGAGCTTGGCGACGTCCTTGTGCTGCGGCTCGGCCGTACTGCTGGGCAGCATCGGCGAGAAGCGGTCGAGCAGCCGGCGGGTGGTGGACGGGGCGACGACGGCGTCGCCGCTGTGCACGGAACGGATCGCTGCGAGCAGTTCACCCGGCGGCACGTCCTTGAGCATGAAGCCGCTGGCCCCTGCCTTCAGCCCCGAGAAGGCGTACTCGTCGAGGTCGAACGTCGTCAGGATGAGCACCTTGGGCGCATCGGGCTGCGCGCAGATGCGGCGGGTGGCCTCGACCCCGTCCAGCCGGGGCATCCGCACGTCCATGAGCACCACGTCGACGGCGGTGGAGCGGAGGTTCTCGATCGCCTCCGCGCCGTCACCCGCCTCGGCGACGACCTCCATGTCCGGCTGCGCGGCGAGCACCATCCGGAAGCCTGTACGCAGCAGCGCCTGGTCGTCGACGAGCATCACGCGGATCGCCATGGGGTCCCTGTCTCCTGTTTCGTCCTGCGGTCGGTTCGGCCTGGTCCGGACGGAGGGGCACTGGTGCTGCACTAGTTCGCGGCCTTGAGCGGCAGCAGCGCGCTGATACGGAATCCGCCGCCGGGGCGCGGTCCGGCGTCCAGTGTGCCGCCGACCATGCCGACCCGTTCGCGCATACCGATCATGCCGTGGCCCGCCCCGTCGGCGCCGCCGTCCTCGTACAGTTCGTGCGCCGCGCCCCGGCCGTCGTCCTCCACCAGCAGGCCGAGCCCGTCGTCGAAGTAGACCAGCCGCACACTTGCCCCGGCGTTCGGACCGCCGTGCTTGCGGGTGTTGGTCAGCGCCTCCTGCACGATGCGGTACGCCGTCAGCTCGACTCCGCTGGGCAGCGAGCGCGGAGTGCCCTCGACCCTGAAATCGACGGCCAGACCGGCCGCTCTGACCTGCTCGATCAGATCCTCGATCTGCTCGACGTCGGGCTGCGGAACGTACTCCCCCGTCTCCGGGCCGTCGCCCGTGCGCAGCACGCCCAGCAGCCGGCGCATCTCCGCGAGCGCCTGCCGGCCGGTGCTGGAGATCGTCTCCAGCGCCTGCCGGGCCTGGTCGGGGGCCGCGTCCATCACATAGGCGGCACCGTCCGCCTGCACCACCATCACCGAGACGTTGTGTGCGACGACGTCGTGGAGCTCGCGGGCGATACGGGCCCGCTCGGCCGCCACCGCGACCTTCGACTGCGCCTCGCGCTCCCGCTCCAGCCGGGCGGCCCGCTCCTCCAGTTGGTCGAAGTAGGCCCGCCTGGTCCGCATCGAGTCGCCGAGCACCCAGGCCAGCACGAACGGCACCGTCATCACGACGACGAGGAAGACCGACTCCGCCCAGCTGCGCGGCATGTCCTCCGGCTCCGGCCAGCGGAGCTGGGAGAGCGTGGCCGCGCACAGACTGCATGCCAGGGCGAGCCGGGAGGCCCAGCGTTCGCCCACCGTGGCCACGGTGAAGGTGATCACCAGCATGGCGAAGTTCGCGACCGTCGGTCTGACCCCGAACGCCAGCTGGGCCACGCCCATCGCGATGGCGAGCAGCAGCATCTTCTCGGGCGCGCGCCGGCGCAGCGCCACGACGACACAGAGGCCGATGACGATCGGCACGATGGCGATGCGCTCGGCGCGGCCGCCGTGCCCCACGTCGCCGACCACGATGGTCATGCCGGAGATCCCGAGGAGGAAGACAGCCCAGAAGCAGTCGACGCCCGTCGGGTGTCTGCGGATGAAGTCGTAGAGGCGCTGCACGTAACCCAGCGTAGGGAAAGGCGAGGGGGGCGCGGGTCAGCCGAAGGGCCGATCCAGGTCCGGAGACCGTACTCCCCAAGGTGGAGACTTGGGAACGTGACGGATGAGTGGCGTGGGTGGCAGGAGGCGGCCGAGACCGCTTTGTACGGGGACGGGGGGTTCTACCGGAGCCAGGAGGGGCCCGCGGGGCATTTCCGCACCTCGGTGCACGCCTCCCCGCTGTTCGCCGCGGCCGTCGCCCGGCTGCTGGTCAGGACGGCCGGGGAACTGCGGACCTCGTGTGTGGACCTGGTGGATCTGGGGGCGGGGCGCGGAGAGCTGTTGACGGGAGTGCTCGCCGCGCTGCCGGCCGAGGGCGGGGACGGCCTCACGGTACGGGCGTACGCCGTGGAGCTCGCCGCCCGTCCGCCCGGCCTGGACCCACGGGTCCAGTGGTGCGCGAAGCCGCCGCAGGGAGTGTGCGGGCTGCTGTTCGCCAACGAGTGGCTGGACAACGTGCCGGTACCGGTCGCCGAGACGGACCCGGACGGCATCGAGCGGTACGTCCTGGTGCGGACGGCGGACGGTGCGGAACGGCTGGGCGACCCGGTGAGCGGGGCGGACGCCCGGTGGCTGCGCCGCTGGTGGCCCTCGGCGGGGCCGGGCAGCAGGGCGGAGATCGGCCGCCCGCGCGACGAGGCGTGGGCGGATGCGGTGGCCACGCTGTCCGGCGGGATCGCGGTGGCGGTGGACTACTGCCACGTACGGGAGGAGCGACCGCCGTTCGGCACGCTGACGGGCTTCCGGGCGGGGCGCGAGGTACGGCCGGTGCCCGACGGCAGCTGCGACCTCACCTCGCACGTGGCTCTGGACGCGTGTGCGGCCGCGGGCGGGCCGGGAGCGGAGATCCGCACGCAACGCGAGGCGCTGCGGCAGCTGGGCATCACTGGTGAACGCCCGCCGCTGTCGCTCGCGGCGAGCGATCCGGCGGGTTACGTGCGGGCACTGGCCTCGGCGGGCGAGGCCGCGGAACTCACGTCCCGGGGCGGACTGGGCGACTTCGGCTGGCTGACGCAGCGGGTGGGCCCTCTCAGCCCCTCCGGCGACTGAGGAGCGGGGTCCGGGGGCAGCGCCCCCGGAATCGGGCCCGCAGGCAATACTGTCCCCCATGACGGAGACGACAGTCGGCATCGGCGGCGCGGCGGAGAGCACCGACATGGTGCTCAACATCGGCCCCCAGCACCCCTCCACCCATGGCGTGCTCCGTCTGCGCATCGTCCTGGACGGCGAACGCATCCAGCACGCCGAACCGGTCATCGGTTACATGCACCGCGGCGCGGAGAAGCTCTTCGAGGCCCGCGACTACCGGCAGATCGTGATGCTCGCCAACCGCCACGACTGGCTGTCGGCGTTCTCCAACGAACTGGGCGTCGTGATGGCCGTCGAGCGGATGCTCGGCATGGAGGTGCCGGAGCGCGCGGTGTGGACCCGCACCCTGCTCGCCGAGCTGAACCGGGTCCTCAACCACCTGATGTTCCTCGGCTCGTACCCGCTGGAACTCGGCGGGATCACTCCGGTGTTCTACGCGTTCCGGGAGCGCGAGGAGCTCCAGGCCGTGATGGAGGAGGTCTCCGGCGGCCGGATGCACTACATGTTCAACCGGGTCGGCGGCCTCAAGGAGGACCTCCCGGCGGGCTGGCTCGGCCGCGCCCGGGACGCCGTCGCGTCGGTCCGTTCCCGCATGGACGTCTACGACAAGCTGGTGCTCGGCAACGAGATCTTCCGGGGCCGTACCCGTGGAGTGGGCGTCCTGTCGGCGGAGGCGGTGCACGCCTACGGGGTGTCCGGGCCGATCGCCCGCGCCTCGGGCGTCGACTTCGACCTGCGGCGCGACGAGCCGTATCTGGCGTACGGGGAGCTCCAGGACACCCTGAAGGTCGTCACCCGTACCGAGGGCGACTGCCTGGCCCGGTTCGAGTGCCTGCTGGAGCAGACGCACAACGCGCTTGACCTGGCGGACGCCTGCCTGGACCGGATGGCGGACCTGGCGCCGGGTCCGATCAACCAGCGGCTGCCCAAGGTACTGAAGGCCCCCGAGGGACACACCTACGCCTGGACCGAGAACCCGCTCGGCGTCAACGGCTACTACCTGGTGTCCAAGGGCGAGAAGACCCCGTACCGGCTGAAGCTCCGCTCCGCCTCGTTCAACAACATCCAGGCGCTCACCGAACTGCTGCCGGGCACGCTCGTCGCCGACATGGTGGCGATTCTCGGTTCGCTGTTCTTCGTCGTCGGCGACATCGACAAGTAGCCGACGGCGCCTGCCGCCGCCTGCTCCGTTCCGTTCCGTTCTGTTCTGTTCTACGAGATCGCGCTGCGGAGCTCCGCCACGTCCAGCTGCTCGGTCTCGTCGTGCGCGGTGAGGTCGATGACCTTGCCGACGGCCCGGTTCTCGGCCGCGCCCGTACGGTGCGCGGCCAGCGCCTCCTCGCCCACCACGTCGGCGAGGTCCTCGTTCTGCACGGACTCGATCGCGGCGTGCGCCTTCTGCGTGCCGAAGAAGTCGAAGCTGCCCTGCGGCACCAGATGGCGGCGCGACGCCGCGTACGGAACGACCGCGCTGGCGGCAGGAACCGCGCGCGGGGCGGGCAGGGCCCGGTCCGGCCGGCTCGCGGGCAGGGCGGTCTGCGGGCGACGGTGCTGCTCGGCGCCCGCCTGCCCGGCGGCTGCCTGCGGGTCCGCGGCCGCCGCGTGCTTCCCCTGCGGCTCCTCCGCTTCCCGGGCCCGCTCCGCGAGATCGCGCTTGCGCGCCTGCTCGGCCGTGCGCCGGGCCTCCTGGAGGGCCCCGTTGCGCGAGAGGTCGTCGAGGGCCTGGGCGGCCCGCAGATACGCGGACGGCGTGGGGGTGCTGCGCGCGGTGGGCAGTTCGCGGGGCGGCGCGGACGCCTCCAGCGCGAGCTGCCGACGGCTCTCCAGGACACTGGCGCGCTCGGTCTCCGCGTTGGCGTACCGCCGCAGCAGCGCGGCGTGCTCGCCCCGCAGTCCGGCGAGCTCCACGCGCTTGCGGCGCAGCTTCGTCTCCAGACGGGCGCGCAGTTCGCGCGACTCCTCCAGATCGGCTTCCAGTTCCGCCACGCGTTCCTCGGCGCGCCATTCGTCACTGGCGCGGGCGCGCGTCAGCTCCGCGACGCGACGGCCCGCCTCCCGGTCCCAGCTGCGCATCAGATACGCGCCGGTGACGGCGGCGGCCGCCGCGGCGGCGACCAGTCCGCGCAGGACCAGCGGCTCGGCGAGCAGCCAGGCTCCCGCGGCACAGAGGACCGCCGCTCCGGCGACGGCCGAAGGCGGAAGGATTCTGTGCAGAGGTGGCGAATGGCGATGGCGTCCACGTGGCATGGCCTGAAATTTACCGTGCGTACGGTCCGCTTGGGGGGCCGCCCGGCAATCTGTTCCCCGGCAGTTACCTGACGGCCCCTGAATCGCTCATTCCGCCCTTGCTACTTCTTGATCAGACCTTTCGTCTCCAGGTATTCCCTGGCGACATCGGCGGGCTTGGCGCGCTCGGCGTCGACCTTGCGGTTCAGTTCCGCCAGATCCTGTGTCGTGAGCGCGTCGGTGAGCTTGCCGAGCGCGTCGGCGATGTCCTGGGCGCCGGCGTCCTCGGCATTGAGGACGGGCAGCACGTTGTCCGCGTTCTGCAGCTTCTTGTCGTCCTCCAGGAAGACCAGGCCAAAGGTGTCCAGCACCGCGTCCGTGGTCGTCGTCAGGACCAGTTGGTCCTTGCCGTCCTTGACCGCCTGCTTGGACTGCGGGGTGCCGACCCCCTTGGGATCGATGCCGGTGACGTCGATGCCGTACGTCTTCTTCAGCCCGGGTGCGCAGAACGGCCGCACCTCGCACTCGTCACCCGCCGCGATCTTCACCTTGATCTTGGAGGCGCCGAGATCCGAGAGCGTCTTGAGCTTGTTCGTCTCGGCGAATTCCTTGGTGACCGCGAAGGCGTTCTGGTCGACGGCCGCACCGGCCGGCAGCACCTTCAGCCCGCGCGGAGTGGCGAGCTTCTCCAGGGCGGCGACCGTGGCCGCGGTGTCGCCCGAGGCGACCGGCTTCGCCTCGGCCGCCTTCGCCCCGTTCACCTTGGCGTTGAGGAATTCCGCGATCGTCGCCGCGTATTCCGGAACGACGTCGATCTCGCCCTTCTCCAGCGACGGTTCGTAGAGTTCGCGGTTCTTCACCGTGGTGACCGACGTGCTGTATCCGGCCTCCGACAGAACGCCGGCGTACAGCTCCGCGAGCACCTTGGACTCGGTGAAGGCGGCGGCGCCGACGACCAGCGAGCCCTTCTTCCCCGAGCCCTTGTCCGCGTCGGACGCGGCGGATCCGCCCTTGTCCTTCTCCAGGCTGTCGCCGCCGCAGGCGGCGAGCGAGCCCGCGAGCGCGACGATGCCGATGACCGCACCGGCCAGGCGCGATGTCCTGCTCATACTGTTCTCCGTCCACGGCAACGAGGCCATATGCGATATGCGTTATCGGTTGAGCAGTCCGTCCGGACGCTCATGCGGTCCGGCGGCGGCGCAGCGGTGACAGCAGCCGGTCGATACCGACCAGTGCCGTCTCCACCAGCAGCGCCAGTACGGCGACCAGCAGGGCGCCCGCGACCACCTGCGGGGTGTTGTACGTGTTGAAGCCGGCGGTGATGATCCGGCCGAGACCGCCCTGGCCGACCATCGCGGCGATCGTCGCGGTGGCCACGACCTGCACCGCCGCCGAGCGCAGCCCGGTCATGATCATGGGGTAGGCCAGCGGGAGTTCGACCCGGAGGAAGAGCTGCCCGCCGGACATGCCCATCCCCCGCGCGGCCTCCGCCACCGAACGGTCCACCTCCGTCATCCCGACGTAGGCGTTGGTCAGCAGCGGCGGCACGGCGAACAGCACCAGGGCGATGATCGTCGGTATGTATCCCGCGTTGCGCAGCGGCGAGACCATGAAGAGGGCCAGCACCGCGAAGACCGGTATCGCCCGCCCCACGTTGGAGATGTTGACGGCGAGCGCACCGCCCTTCCCGATGTGTCCCAGGTACAGGGCGATGGGCAGGGCTATGGCGCAGGACAGGGCGAGCGCCACCCCGCTGACGTACAGATGCTCGCCGAGCCGGTGGGCCACACCGCTCTCCCCCGACCAGTTGGCACCGGTGGTGAGCCAGGTCCAGGCCTCGCCGAGAACTCCCACGGGTCAGACCGCCTTCGCCGGAACGGGTGCGCCCACGGTGTCGCGGGCGGCCGGTATTCGGGTCCAGGGGGTCAGCAGCCGCTGGACACCGAGCAGCAGCAGATCCGCGACCACCGCGAGCAGTACGCAGAGCACCGAGGCGGCCAGCACCTGGGCCTTGAAGAAGCTCGGCAGGGCGTCCTCGATGAGATTGCCCAGGCCGCCGCGGCCCACGATCGATCCGACCGTGGTCAGCGCGATCGTGGACACGGTGGCGATCCGTATCCCGGCCATCAACGCGGGCATCGCCAGCGGGAGTTCGACCTCCCACAGCAGTCGCACCGGCCCGTATCCCATGCCCCGGGCGGCTTCCTTCGCCTCCTGCGGAACGGCCTGGAGACCCGCCAGGATGTTGCGTACGAGAATCGTCAGCGAATACAGCACGAGCCCGGTGACGACGAGCGCCGCGGAGAGTCCGAACAGCGGCAGCAGGAGCGAGAACATCGCGAGCGACGGCACCGTGTAGAGCACCGTCGTCAGCCCGAGCACGGGGCCGGCGAAGTGCCGGCCACGACGGGCGAGCAGCGCCAGCGGAAAGGCCACGGCCACCCCGATCGCCACCGAGACGGCGGTGATCCAGATGTGCTGCACCGTCGCATCCGTCAACTCCTGGCTCCGGGAGCGGAGATACTCACCGCAGATCCAGTCGTTCGTCACCAGGCAGTTCTGTCCGGCCATCCGTCCCCCCACCTCCCGATCGCCTCTCGTACTGATGTCCGGCGAGCCTATCCTCGACCACTGACAATCGCCGAGGCCGTTGTATTCCAGCAACACGTCCTTCACAGAACACGCGCGACAATGGGGAACCATGATCCGTTTCGAGCACGTCACCAAGCGGTATGCGGACGGCACCACCGCCGTCGACGACCTTTCCTTCGAGGTCGCCGAAGGTGAACTCGTCACGCTCGTCGGGCCGTCGGGCTGTGGCAAGACGACCACCATGAAGATGGTGAACCGGCTGATCGAACCGACCGAGGGCCGGATATTCCTCGACGGGGACGACATATCCGCCATCGACCCCGTCCAGCTGCGGCGCCGTATCGGCTATGTGATCCAGCAGGTCGGTCTGTTTCCGCACCGGACCGTGCTGGAGAACACCGCGACCGTGCCCCATCTCCTCGGCTGGAAACGAGGAAAGGGCCGCGCCCGCGCCGCGGAACTCCTCGACCTGGTCGGACTCGACCCTTCCGTTTATGGCGACCGATATCCGGAACAGCTGTCCGGTGGCCAGCGCCAACGCGTCGGCGTGGCAAGGGCATTGGCGGCAGACCCGCCGGTTCTGCTGATGGACGAACCTTTCGGCGCGGTCGACCCGGTCGTCAGGGAACGGCTGCAGAACGAATTCCTGCGGCTTCAGGCCCAGGTCCGCAAAACCGTGCTGTTCGTGACGCACGACATCGAGGAGGCCGTCCGCCTCGGCGACCGTATCGCCGTCTACGGGCAGGGCTCGATCGAGCAGTTCGACTCACCGGCCACCGTGCTCGGCGCCCCCGCCACCGACTACGTCGCCGACTTCGTCGGCGCGGACCGCGGACTGAAGCGGCTCTCGGTCACCGCCGTCGAGGAGAGCGACCTCGACCGGCCGCCGGTCGTCCACCTCGACGACCCGCTGGACCGGGCGACCGAGCGGCTGCGCGCGGAAGGGGCGCGCTGGGCCGTGGTGCTGGACGGTGACGGCCGACTGCACGGCTGGATCCCGGCCGGTGACGCACTGGGCGGCGCCAAGGGCACGGTCCGCGAACACGCCCGCCGGATGGAGGCCTGGCTGCCCGTCGGCGCCCCGCTCAAGCAGGCGTTCGCCACCATGCTCCAGCACGACGCCGGCTGGATCGCGGTCATCGACGAGCGGAGCGAGGGCCGGTTCCTCGGGGTGCTCACCCCGGCCCGGCTGCACGAGGCGCTGCGGCGTTCGATCAGCGCCGACGACCGGGCCGTACCGCGCGCCGAGGTGGCCGTCGAGAGCGTGGCGGCCGTCGCCAAGACCACGGGGGCCTGAGGCGGCCCGCCGCAGGTCCCACCGAGCCGGGAACCGAGGCGGCCGGCGCAGGTCCCACCGAGGCAACCCGGCCCGGCTCCCACCGAGGCAACCCGCCGCAGGTCCCACCGAGCCGGGGACCGAGGCGCCCGGCGCAGCTCCCACCGAGGCAACCCGCCGCAGGTCCCACCGAGCCGGGGACCGAGGCGGGGACCGAGGCGGCCGGCGCAGCTCCCACCGAGCCGGGGACCGAGGCGCCCGGCCCGGCTCCCACCGAGGCGCCCGGCCCGGCTCCCACCAAGGCCGCCCGGCCCGGCTCCCACGGAGGCGGCGCGCCGAAGCGCCTGCGGTCAGCTCTCGCTGAGCCGGCTGCTCATCCACTCCAGGGCCGCGGGGATCTCCCGGCGCCAGGTGTTGAAGTTGTGCCCGCCGCTGTCCAGCACGATCGACGAGACCCGCGCGGGCCGCTTCACCTCGGCCACGAACTTCCGCGTCGCGGCGTAGTTCGCCTCGCCCCGGCGGGACGTCGTGACCAGGAAGGACGATTCGGGCTGCGGCCGGTGCTCCAGGGACCACAGCAGATCGGCGCGCTCGCGCGCCCGCCGGTCGCCGTGGAAGAGGTCACCGGTCGTCGGGTCCTCGGCCGCCTTGTAGTACGCGGAGAGCCCCGCGCTCGCCGTGAAGCGTCCCGGATGGTGCAGGCCGATCTTCAGGGCGCAGTAGCCGCCGGTCGAGTTGCCCATGATCCCCCAGTTCCGGGCGTGCCGCCCGACCCGGTACGCCGCCGAGACGGCGGACGGCAGGTCGTCCGCGAAGAACGTCTCGGCCTTCGGGCCGCCCTTTATGTCCACGCACTCGGTGTCCCGCGGCGGCGCCACGGTCGGCCGCAGCATCACCAGGATCATCGGCTGGGAGCGGCCCGCCCGCACCCGTTGGAGTGATGTCTTCGGGTAGTCGAGCCCCTTGATGAGGTTCTCCGCTGTGCCCGGGTAGCCGGTGAGCACCACGACCGCCGGGAACTTCCGCCGGGCGTACGCCTCCTGGAAGTACTCCGGCGGCAGGTACACATAGGCCGAGGTCTCGATCCCCGAGCTCCGCCCGGCGACCACCACCTTGTCGATCCGCCCCGCCGAGGCGGGACGGGAGCCCCCCGGCACATCGGGCCGCCGCGTCCCCACCCGGACGATGTTCTTCTCCGCCAGCGTCCCCTGGGCGTGGTCGGTCACCACACCCAGATCCTGCTTCTGACCGAACAGATCGGCCCAGGAGCCGTAGAAGAGGAACGAGTTGTTGGCCATCAGGCCGACGGAGACGAACACCGCCACCTGGGTCGACAGCAGCAGGCCCACCCTGCCGAACACCACGGGGACGCTGCGCCGGGCGAGCCTCGGCCAGCACCAGATCGTGACGGCGAACAGCACGACGGCCAGCGTGATCGCCAGGATCAGCACTGCGTTGCCGGTAAGGCCCATGGCGGTAGAACTTTCTTGTCAGGAAATTTCCGGGTGCCGGGTGAACCCGCGGCCCGGAAGCCTCGTCCTAGAGGTCGCACATCGTCCGCAGGGCTCCGGCCGACGGACTCCAAGAATCTCTCGCGGAACCACGGGAAGCGATGTCTGTCACGCTAGATGGGGATAAATCGGGATCGGTTCCGAGTGGCGTACGCAAGTTCGTGCACGGACCGCGACCCGAGACCGTGCCGGCACTCGTCGGCGCCGCCTGCACCGCCGTCGGCCTGATCGACGTCGCCGCAGGCGTCTTCCCGCGCTTCCGGCACAGCCGGATGCACACCCTCGCCGAGGTACTCCCCGGCGCCCTCGGCCCCTTCGCCGCCGCGCTCTCGCTGAGCGCCGGCGTCCTGCTGCTGCTCCTGGCCCACGGCCTGAAGCGGCACAAGCGCCGGGCCTGGCGGGCCGCCGTCGTCCTGCTCCCGGCCGGCGCGGTGGCCCAGTTCACCTACCGGCACTCGGTCCTGGGCGCCGTCGTCTCACTGACGCTGTGTTACCTGCTGGTGCGCCACCGGAGTGAATTCGCCGCGCTCCCCGACCCGCGCAGCCGTTGGAGGGCCCTGGCCAACTTCGTCCTGCTCGGCGCGGGTTCGCTCGGGCTCGGTCTGGTCATCGTGAGCGCCCACCCGGGCCGCCTGGTCGGGAACCCCAGCATCGCGGACCGGCTCCAGCACGTGCTGTACGGACTGTTCGGCTTCGAGGGCCCGGTCGACTACGCAGGCGACACCTCCTGGACCGTGGCCTACTCGCTGGGCGCGCTCGGCCTGCTGACGGCCGTCACCACGATCTACCTCGCCTTCCGGCCCGAGCATCCGGCCGCCCGTCTCACCGAGGACGACGAGGCACAGCTGCGCGCCCTGCTGGAGCGGCACGGCCGCCGCGACTCGCTGGGCCACTTTGCGCTCCGCCGCGACAAGGCCGTGGTCTTCTCCCCCAGCGGCAAGGCCGCCGTCTGCTACCGCGTGGTGTCCGGGGTGATGCTGGCCAGCGGCGACCCGATCGGCGACGTGGAGGCCTGGCCGGGCGCCATCGAACGCTTCATGGACGAGGCCAGGGCGCACTCCTGGACCCCCGCGGTGATGGGCTGCAGCGAGACCGGTGGCGAGGTCTGGACCCGCGAGACCGGACTCGACGCCCTGGAACTCGGCGACGAGGCGGTGGTGGACGTCGCGGATTTCTCGCTGGCCGGACGCGCGATGCGCAACGTGCGCCAGATGGTGAAGCGCATTGAGCGCGGTGGGTACGAGACGCGCGTCCGGCGCGTGGCCGACATCGGCGAGGCGGAACTGGCCCGCATCCGGCGAGCAGCCGCCGACTGGCGCGGCACGGACACCGAGCGCGGCTTCTCCATGGCACTCGGCCGGATCGGCGACGGCGCCGACCGGGACTGCTTCGTCGCCACCGCCCACAAGGCCGGCGAGCAGGACGCGGAGTCCCCGTACGGCGATCTGAAGGCCGTACTCCACTTCGTCCCGTGGGGCAGCGACGGGATGTCCCTCGACCTGATGCGCCGCGACCGCGCCGCGGACCCGGGGATGAACGAACTGCTGATCGTCGCCTCCCTGGAGGCCGCGCCCCGGCTCGGCATCACGCGCGTCTCGCTGAACTTCGCGATGTTCCGCTCCGCCCTGGCCCGCGGCGAGAAGCTGGGGGCCGGGCCGGTCCTGCGGGCCTGGCGCGGGCTGCTGGTCTTCCTGTCGCGCTGGTTCCAGATCGAGTCGCTGTACAAGTTCAACGCCAAGTTCCGGCCGCGTTGGGAGCCCCGGTTCGTGGTCTACCGCACCGCCCGCGAGCTGCCCCGGATCTCCCTGGCCGCCATGCAGGCGGAGGGCTTCGTCAGCTTCGCGCTCCCCCGCCCGCTGGCCCGCCGGCTGCCGTCGGGCGGGCGGCGCCCGTGCCCGCACGTGCGGGCCGCCGCGGGGGAGCACGGTGTCCGTCCGGCGTGACCGGTCCCCGTACGGGCCTACGCTGGTCGTATGAGTACGTTGCATGGACGAGGCACGGTGCAGGGCCTGCCGGAGTGGGACCGCTGCGCGGTCATGGGTGTCGTCAACGTGACCCCGGACTCCTTCTCCGACGGGGGCCGCTGGTTCGACACCACGGCGGCCGTCAAGCACGGCCTCGACCTGGTCGGTGAGGGCGCCGACCTGGTCGACGTCGGCGGTGAGTCGACCCGCCCCGGTGCGAGCCGGGTGGACGAGTCGGAGGAGCTTCGCCGGGTGGTCCCGGTGGTCCGCGGCCTGGCTTCGGAGGGGGTCACGGTCTCCGTCGACACCATGCGGGCCCGGGTCGCCGAGCAGGCCGTCGCCGCGGGAGCGGTCCTGGTCAACGACGTGAGCGGCGGGCTCGCCGACCCGGACATGGTCCCGGTCGTCGCGGCCGCCTCGGTGCCGTTCGTCGTCATGCACTGGCGCGGCTTCAGCGAGTCCATGAACAGCAGGGCGGTGTACGGGGACGTCGTGGCCGAGGTCGTGGAGGAACTGCGGGTCCGGATGGACGCCGTGGTCGCCGGGGGTGTCGCCCCCGAACGGATCGTGATCGACCCGGGCCTCGGCTTCGCCAAGGACGCCGCCCACGACCTGTCGCTCATCGCCCGGCTGGACGCGCTGCACGGCCTCGGCCGCCCGCTGCTGGTCGCGGCGTCGCGGAAGCGGTTCCTGGGGCACGTACTGGCCGGTGAGGGCGGGGCCCCGCCGCCCGCCCGCGAGCGCGACGCGGCCACCGCCGCGGTCTCCGCGCTCTCCGCCCGGGCCGGTGCCTGGGCCGTCCGGGTCCACGAGGTACGGGCCACCGCCGACGCCGTCCGGGTCGCCCGCGCGGTCGAGGGAGCCGCGTGAACGAGCCGCAGGACGAGCAGACCTCCGCCGCCGACGACATCGCGGCGGTCGAGCGGGCCAACACCGCGTTCTACGAGGCCATGGAGCGCGGCGACCTGGACGAGCTGACCGGGCTCTGGCTGCCCGGGGAGGACCTCACCGTCTCCTGCGTCCACCCCGGCTGGCCGGTGCTCACGGGACGCGGCGAGGTGCTGCGCAGTTACGCCCTGATCATGGCGAACACCGAGTACATCCAGTTCTTCCTGACCGACGTCGGGGTCTCCATGACGGGCGACACCGCCCTGGTGACCTGCACCGAGAACATCCTCAGCGGCGGCCCCGCCGAGGAGGGCAGCTCGCTCGGGCCGCTCGTCGGCCAACTGGTCGTCGCGACCAATGTGTTCCGCCGCACTCCGGACGGCTGGAAGCTCTGGTCCCACCACGGCTCGCCCGTACTGGCCGAAACCGGTGAGGAAGAGGACGAAGACTCCTCGTCCTGAGCGGGTACAACGCCCATAGGGGCCCGAAAGGCAGCTCGGCGGGGTTGGAACCGGGCACATCGGGGTATCAGCGGCTACCAGTCCCGTACCGCCGTGTCCATAGCCCCCGCGGGGGAGGACTGTCGGCGCTCGCAGGTAGATTCGGAAATGGGTATGCGGCCGCCCGCACGCGGCTCCGTACCCCCTCGACAACAACAGCAGGAGTGATTCGCGTGGATCGTGTCGCGCTGCGCGGCCTCAAGGCCCGTGGGCACCATGGCGTCTTTCCCCGGGAACGGGAAGAGGGACAGACGTTCATCGTGGACCTGGTGCTCGGCCTCGACACCCGCCCCGCGGCAGCCGCGGACGACCTCACCAGGACCGTGCACTACGGCGTGGTCGCCGAAGAGGTCGTGGCCGTGGTCCAGGGCGAACCGGTCGATCTGATCGAGACGCTCGCGGAGCGCATCGCCCAGCAGTGCCTCAAGCACGAAGGCGTCGAGGAGGTGGAGGTCGTGGTCCACAAGCCGGATGCGCCCATCACCGTCCCCTTCGACGACGTCACCGTCACCATCACCCGGAGCCGAGCATGACTGCATTTTCTACCGAGGGGCAGAGCGACCCGACCGTACAGCCGGTTCCCGCCTCCGTGGTCGAGCAGGTGGACGCCGCGGACATCACCCTCTCCAACCCCAAACGCGCCGTGATCTCCCTAGGCTCCAATCTGGGCAACCGCCTGGAGACCCTCCAGGGCGCCATCGACGCCCTGGAGGACACGCCGGGCCTCCGGGTCAAGGCCGTCTCCCCCGTGTACGAGACGGAGCCGTGGGGCGTCGACCCCGGCTCCCAGCCGTCGTACTTCAACGCGGTCGTCGTCGTGAAGACGACGCTGCCCCCGTCCTCCCTCCTGGAGCGCGGCCAGGCCATCGAGGAGGCCTTCGACCGGGTACGCGCGGAGCGCTGGGGGCCGCGCACCATCGACGTGGACATCGTCGCGTACGCCGACGTCGTCTCCGACGACCCGGAGCTCACCCTCCCCCACCCCCGGGCCCGCGAGCGCGCCTTCGTGCTCGCCCCGTGGCACGACGTGGACCCCGAGGCCCAACTGCCCGGCGCCGGCCCCGTCGCCGCTCTGCTGGCCGGTGTGGGGCGCGACGGCGTACTGCCCCGGGCCGACCTGGAACTCCGGCTGCCCGAGTAGTCGTTAGGCTCGGAGGAGACAGCAGGACATCCACAGGCCAGGCCCTCCACAGGCCAGAACATCCACGGGCCTGGACATCCACAGGCGGCGAAGGGCGGCTCACCCGGTGAAGCAACTACGGCTCGGAGTACTGGCCGGCCTCTTCGCCGCGGCCGGGGTGCTGTCCTGGGGCGGCGCCCGCCTCTGGGACTCCCTCGGCACCCTGCCGAGCGTCCCGCTGTTCGCACCCATCGTGCTCGCGGTGATCGCCGTGGTCCTGCTGGCGACGGCGCTCTCCATCCGCTCCCGGCTGCGCGCCCAGCGCGAGCGCCGGCCGGGCGCCAAGGGCGTCGAGCCCCTGATGGCGGCCCGTGCCGTGGTCTTCGGCCAGGCCAGCGCCCTCGTCGTCGCCCTGGTCGCCGGGATGTACGGCGGCACCGGCGTCTTCCTGCTCGGCTCCCTCGACATCCCGCCCCGCCGCGACCAGGCCATCTACGCGGGCTTCGCGGTCCTGGCCGGCATCGCGGTGATCGCGGCGGCCCTGTTCCTGGAACGTGTCTGCAAGCTCCCGGACGACGAGGACGACAACAAGAACGCGGCGGCGGCGTAGGCCGCCCGTTCCCGTCCCGGCCGGCGCGTCAGCGCGCCATGATCAGGCTCATGGCCTCGGCGCGCGTCGCGGGGTCGCGGAGCTGTCCGCGCACCGCCGAGGTCAGCGTCTTCGCCCCGGGCTTGCGGATCCCGCGCATCGACATGCACATGTGCTCGCACTCCACGACGACGATGACGCCGCGCGGCTCCAGGATCCCCATCAGGGACTCGGCGATCTGCGTGGTGAGGCGCTCCTGGACCTGCGGCCGGCGGGCGTAGACGTCCACCAGCCGGGCCAGCTTCGACAGACCGGTGATCTTGCCGCTGGTCGCCGGGATGTACCCGACGTGCGCCACTCCGCGGAACGGCACCAGGTGGTGTTCACAGGTGCTGAACACCTCGATGTCCTTGACCAGCACCATCTCGTCGTGGCCCAGGTCGAACGTGGTCGTCAGGACGTCCTCGGGCTCCTGGTAGAGGCCGGCGAATATCTCCTTGTACGCCCGCGCCACGCGCCCCGGAGTCTCCCGCAGCCCCTCCCGGTCCGGGTCCTCCCCGACGGCGATGAGCAGCTCGCGTACGGCCGCCTCGGCCCGCTTCTCGTCGAACTCGCCGATCGAACCCTGGCCGTCCAGCGTCACCGGGTCGGTCATCTGTGCCTCGTTCCTCAGAGCTTCACTGCGTGGACATCCGCGCAGGTGTACGGAAAAGCCGCGCCCCCACAGGCTAAAACCTGGGGGGCGCGGCATCCATTCCGGGCCCGGTACAGCCCCCGTGACAGGGGCCACACCGGGGTCGGTGTCTAGCTCTCGGGACGCTCCTCGGGGACCGCCTCGGTCACCGGAACCGTGTCCGTGACCGAGCCGTTCGCCGTGGTGGCGCCGTTGGTGAGGGCGAGCTCCTTCGGGGAGAGCACCGGCGGCCGGGTGGACGGCGTGCGCCGGGCGGAGCCGGTCCACGCCGGACGGGCCGGACGCTTGACGATCGGAGCGAAGATCTCGGCGATCTCCGCCTTGCCGAGGGTCTCCTTCTCAAGGAGCTGGAGAACCAGGGCGTCCAGAACGTCGCGGTTCTCGACCAGGATCTCCCACGCATCGTTGTGCGCGGTCTCGATGAGCTTCTTGACCTCTTCGTCGACCAGCGCGGCGACCTCTTCCGAGTAGTCGCGCTGGTGGCCCATCTCGCGGCCCACGAACGGCTCGGTGTTGTCGCCACCGAACTTGATCGCGCCGAGCCGCTCCGTCATGCCGTACTGCGTGACCATCGCGCGGGCCGTTGCCGTGGCCTTCTCGATGTCGTTGGCAGCGCCGGTCGTCGGGTCGTGGAAGACCAGCTCCTCGGCCGCGCGCCCGCCCAGCATGTAAGCCAGCTGGTCGAGCATCTCGTTGCGCGTCGTGGAGTACTTGTCCTCCTCCGGGAGCACCATCGTGTAACCGAGGGCACGGCCGCGGGAGAGGATCGTGATCTTGTGGACCGGGTCCGACTGAGGTGAGGCCGCCGCGACCAGGGCGTGTCCGCCCTCGTGGTACGCGGTGATCTTCTTCTCCTTCTCGGACATGATCCGGGTCCGCTTCTGCGGGCCCGCCACGACGCGGTCGATGGCCTCGTCGAGCATGTTGTTGTCGATCAGCTTCAGATTGCCGCGCGCCGTGAGGAGCGCCGCCTCGTTCAGCACGTTCGACAGGTCGGCACCGGTGAAACCGGGCGTACGACGGGCAACGGCGCCGAGATCGACGTCCGGTGCGACCGGCTTGCCCTTCTGGTGGACCTTGAGGATCTCCAGACGGCCCAGCATGTCCGGCCGGTCGACCGCGATCTGCCGGTCGAAACGGCCCGGGCGCAGCAGCGCCGGGTCGAGGATGTCCGGACGGTTCGTGGCGGCGATCAGGATGACGCCACCCTTCACGTCGAAGCCGTCCATCTCCACGAGCAGCTGGTTCAGCGTCTGCTCGCGCTCGTCGTGGCCGCCGCCCATACCGGCACCGCGGTGCCGGCCGACAGCGTCGATCTCGTCGACGAAGACGATCGCCGGGGCGTTCGCCTTGGCCTGCTCGAAGAGGTCACGGACACGGGAGGCACCGACACCGACGAACATCTCGACGAAGTCGGAACCGGAGATCGAGTAGAACGGGACGCCCGCCTCGCCGGCGACGGCGCGTGCGAGCAGCGTCTTGCCCGTACCGGGAGGTCCGTACAGCAGGACACCCTTGGGGATCTTGGCGCCGACGGCCTGGAACTTCGCCGGCTCCTGCAGGAACTCCTTGATCTCGTGGAGTTCCTCGACCGCCTCGTCCGAGCCCGCCACATCGGCGAACGTCGTCTTCGGGGTGTCCTTGGTGATCAGCTTGGCCTTGGACTTGCCGAACTGCATGACCTTGGAGCCGCCACCCTGCATCTGGTTCATCAGAAACAGGAAGACGACCACGATGAGGACGAACGGCAGCAGCGAGAAGAGGATCGAGACGAACGGGGACTGCTTCGACGGCGAGACGGTGTAACCGTTCTCGATGTCACCGCTCTCGAACTTCTTCTGCAGCGTATCGGCGAGCTCGACGCCCTGGTTGCCGATGTAGCTCGCCTGGAACTTGCTGCCGGACTCGCCCGAGAGCTTCTGGTCCTTTTTCAGCTCGATCTTGATGATGTGATCGTCACCGGTGGTGAGCTTGGCCTCATCCACCTGGTTCTTACTGATCGCCTGGATCACCTTGCCGGTGTCCACCGTCTTGTAGCCGCCACCCGAGCCGACGACATTCATCAACACGACCACGGCGAGGACGGCCAGCACGATCCACATGACCGGCCCACGGAAGTATCGCTTCACGTCCATCCATACGGAGCGAAGTCGCCCCGTCCCTCCTGCCCGTAGGTAAATGCTGCTGTGAGTAAAGACTGTTCTTCGGACGGTACCCCAGCATTGTCACCGACGACCGTCGGGGACGTCTGTCAAACCCGCCTTCGAAGGCTCAACGGCGGGAAATCGGTGAGGGTTCCCCGCCGCCGGGGCGGGTTCGCCGGTGTCGGAGTCAGCCGCCGTACACGTGCGGGGCGAGGGTGCCGACGAAGGGCAGGTTGCGGTACTTCTCCGCGTAGTCCAGCCCGTAGCCGACGACGAACTCGTTGGGGATGTCGAACCCGACCCACTTGCAGTCGAGCGCGACCTTCGCCGCGTCGGGCTTGCGCAGCAGGGTGCAGATCTCCAGCGACGCGGGCTCGCGCGAACCCAGGTTCGACATCAGCCAGGACAGCGTCAGGCCCGAGTCGATGATGTCCTCGACGATCAGGACGTGCTTGCCCTTGATGTCGGTGTCGAGGTCCTTGAGGATCCGGACGACACCGGAGGACTGGGTGCCCGCGCCGTACGACGAGACGGCCATCCAGTCCATGGTGACGGGGGTGGACAGCGCGCGCGCCAGGTCCGCCATGACCATCACCGCGCCCTTGAGGACTCCGACGAGGAGCAGGTCCTTGCCCGCGTACTCCGCGTCGATCTTCGCGGCCAGCTCGACGAGCTTCGCGTCGATCTCTTCCTTGGTGAGGAGCACCGACTGAAGGTCGGTACCCATGTCCTTCTCGTTCACCCGCGTCTCTTTCTTTGCCTGCCGGGTCCGGGACGGTGCCCGGGCCTGCGCGGCCGCTCGCCTGCATGTCAGCCGCTTGTACGTCAGCTCTGCCGAATCACCAGTCTGCCACCCTGGCGCAGGGCTTCGACGCGGCCGGGGAGGTTGATGGCCTGCTGGCCGCGCCAGCCGGTGATGAGGCGGTCGACTTCCTCGATGTGCCGGGCGAAGAGGGACCCGGCCGGGGAGCCCGCCTCTATGGCCGCGCGGCGCAGGACGCGGCGGCGGACGGCGGGAGGCAGCGCGTGCAGCTTGGCGCACTCCAGCAGGCCCGCGTCGTCGCGTACATCACGTCCGGCCTCGGCGGCCCAGGTGTCCAGGGCGTCGGCGTCGTCGCGGGAGAGCTGCGCCGTACGGGCCAGCGCCTCGACGACTCCTTTGCCCAGCGCCTTCTCCAGGGCGGGCAGGCCCTCGTGGCGCAGCCGGGAGCGCGTGTAGGCGGGGTCGATGTTGTGCGGGTCGTCCCAGACGGGCAGGGACTGGGCCAGACAGGCCGTGCGGGCGGTCTGCCGGTCGAGCTGGAGGAAGGGGCGGCGGTAGCGGCCGGCCGGTCCGGATGCGGCGGCCATGCCGGAGAGGGAGCGGATACCGGAACCGCGGGCGAGGCCGAGCAGCACCGTCTCCGCCTGGTCGTCGCGGGTGTGGCCGAGCAGGACGGCGGCGGCGCCGTGGCGTTCGGCGGCGGCGTCCAGGGCCGCGTAGCGGGCGTCGCGGGCGGCGGCCTCGGGCCCGCCCTCATGGCCGACCCGCACGGCGACGGCCTCGACCGGGTCGAGGTCCATGGCGGTGAGGCGGCCGACGACCTCGGTGGCGCGGGTGTCGGAGCCGTTCTGGAGGCCGTGGTCGACGGTGATGCCACCGGCCCGGACGGCGAGCTTCCGGGCCTCGAAGGCGAGGGCGGAGGCGAGCGCCATGGAATCGGCGCCGCCGGAACACGCGACCAGTACCAGGGGGGTGTCGGTGCGTTCGGGAAGTGCGGGGCGCCGCCTGCCCGCCCCGGCCTCGGCGAGCTCGGGATGCGGGACGCGTGGGGCGTGCCCGGTGCGTTCGGTCTGTTCGGCGAATTCGGTGAGTACGTCGTGGAGTACGCGGCGGACCGCCAGGCGTATCGCCGCGACCGCAGGATGGGGACCCATGTCCGGTGCCCTTCGTGAAGTTCTGGAGAGGTGCCTCCGAGTGGCGGGACCGAGAAAAGTGCCGTCACTCAGAGTGCGTCGATGGTGACAGAGCAAACCCGTTCATCGAGCATTGCACGCCTTCCCATGCCCCTACGGTCCCTCGGATGGGTGATTACCGGCGCGTTGCCCTCGGGTCCCGGGCTTGTGCGCGAGCCGTGATCATGACTCTGCCTTACGGTGCACCCTCGCGATCCAGTCCTCCGGCTTGGCGATCTCCGCCTTGGTCGGGAGGGTGTTGGGCGAGGTCCAGACCCGGTTGAAGCCGTCCATCCCGACCTCGTCGACCACGGCGCGCACGAACCGCTCGCCGTCGCGGTACTGGCGCAGCTTGGCGTCGAGCCCGAGCAGCTTGCGCAGCGCCTGGTCGAGGCGGCTCGCGCCGCGCGCCCTGCGCTGCTGGAACTTCTCCCTGATCTCGCCGACGGAGGACACGACCTCGGGGCCGACGCCGTCCATCACGTAGTCGGCGTGCCCCTCCAGCAGGGACATCACCGCGGTGAGCCGGCCGAGGATCTCGCGCTGGGCGGGTGTCTGGACGATCTCGACGAGGCTGCGGCCGCCGTCCTCGCCCTCCTCGCCCTCGGGCCGCCCGCCGGCCAGCGACTGGGCGGCCTCACGGAGCCGTTCGAGCACCGTCATCGGGTCGACGTCGGTCTCGTCGAGGAATGACTGGATCTCGCCCTGCAGATGGTCGCGGAGCCAGGGCACCGCGGTGAACTGCGTGCGGTGCGTCTCCTCGTGGAGGGCGACCCAGAGGCGGAAGTCGTGCGGGTCCACCTCCAGCTCCCGCTCGACGTGGACGATGTTCGGGGCGACCAGCAGGAGCCGGCCGCCGCCGTCGGCCGAGGCCGGGAGCTCACGGGTGGCGGGGGCGAACGTCTCGTACTGGCCGAGGACCCGGGAGGCCAGGAACGACAGCAGCATCCCCACCTCCACACCGGTCACCTTGGAGCCGACCGCGCCGAGCACGGCACCGCCCGCACCGCCGCCGCGCCGCTCCTCCATCTTGTCCAGGAGGGGGCGCAGCAGTTCCCGGAAGCCCGCGACGTTCGCCTTGATCCAGCCCGCCCGGTCGACGACCAGGACCGGGGTGTCCTCCGGTTCGGTCCCCTCCGGGATCATCCGGGTGAAGGAACGCACGTGCTCCTCCGCCGCCTTGGCATGCCTGCGCAGCTCCGCGACGACCTCGCGGGCCTCCTCGCGGCTGATCTCGGGACCCGGCCGCACAAGCCGGGTCGCTGTCGCGACCGCGAGATTCCAGTCGACCATCCCGGCACCACCGATGCTCGTCATGCGTCAACCGTACGTGCTCGGCCCTTGTTCGGGTGAGGTGTTGACCGGCTCATCGCCGGCCGGCCGCCAGTGCCGTCGCGAGCGCGTCGAGGGCGGACTGGGCCTCGGACGGGGCGGTGGTGCCCGACGCGAGGAAGGCGAAGGCGAGCAGCCGGCCGTGGGGGTCGACGACCGTGCCGGAGAGGCTGTTGACGCCCGTGAGGGTGCCGGTCTTGGCGCGGACCAGGCCGGTGCCGCCGGATTTCGTGGTGTAGCGGTCGCTGAGCGTGCCGCTGAAGCCGGCGACCGGGAGACCGGTGAGGACGGGGCGGAGCTCCGGGTGGTCCTGGTCGGCCGCGCGGGCCAGGAGCCCGGCGAGCAGGGCGGCGGTGACCTTGTCCTTGCGGTTGAGCCCGCTGCCGTCGGCGAAGGCCACGCCCTTCAGCGGCAGACCCAGCTTCTTCAGCTGCGCGGTGACGGCCCGTCGGCCGCCGTTGAAGTCGGCCGGTTCGCCCGTGGCGAGCGCGGTCTGCCGGGCGAGTGCCTCGGCGATGTCGTTGTCGCTGTTGGTCAGCGCGCGCTCGACGAGGGCGGACAGCGGGGCGGACAGGTGCTTGGCGACGGGCCGGGACTTCGCGGCCGCCCGGCCGGGGGCGGCCCCGTCCCCGATGCCGATCCCGGCCTCCTCCAGGAGTTCACCGAAGGCGTCGGCGGCATCGCGGGCCGGGTCCTCGCTGCGCGGCGCGGGGCCGCTGGAGGTGCCGTCGAGCCGGCCCTCGTTCACCATCAGGGCGCTCACCGGCGCGATGTTCTCGTTGGGGCCGATCGGGTGGAGTGCGGGTCCCGAGTAGCCGGAGGTGTCGTACCGCAGCCGCACCGAGCGGACCCCGCCGTCCTTCAGGGCGCGGGCCGTGTCGGCGGCCAGGGAGCGCAGGGCCGCCCGGTCGAGGGTGGGGTCGCCGCCGCCGACCAGCGTCACGGTACGCAGATCGGCGGTGGCCCCGACGGTCGTGGGGATGCGGTGGGCCGGGCCGAGCGCGGTCAGGGCCGCGACCGTGGTGGCGATCTTGACGGTGGAAGCGGGCGTCATGGGGGTGTCGGCCCCCAGCCCGTACAGCCGCTTGCCGGTGGCCGTGTCGATGACGACGGCACTGCGCCGGGTACCGAGCGCCTCGTTCCTCAGCAGCGGGTCCAGTACGGCGCGGAGTCCGGCCGCTGCTCCGTCCGGGGCCGCCGCGGCGTCCGGCGCGGGCTTGTCGGCACCGGTGCCGAGCACCGCCAGCACGGCCGGGGCGCTGGGCGCCGGGGCAGGTCCAGAGGGGGCGGCGGGCTCGTGATGTGCACCACCTGTACGGGTCCGGGCAGCAGCCCAGTCCTGCTCGGCCTTACGCTGACCCGAGTCCCAGGGACCGGCGGCGAAGACGGCGCCGGCTGCGAGCGCCAGGCCCAGGGCAGCGGAGACGGCCGTGAACTGCCGGTTGCTCAGTCCGCCGCGCATGCCCAGACGGTCCGCGAGAGCCGTCCCGGTCTGTGCGGAGAACGGATTGATCGACGTTCTTTTCACCGGCTCGGCCACCGTTGACCAGCCCCTTTCGCGAGCACACAACTCCGTGGGGGACACTTAACCATCAGTCGTATGTGTTGATCATGGAGGAGCCACCCGTGGAGTTCGACGTCGTTATCGAGATCCCGAAGGGTTCGCGGAACAAGTACGAGGTGGACCACGAGACCGGTCGGATCCGCCTGGACCGTCGACTCTTCACCTCGACCAGCTACCCGGCCGACTACGGCTTCGTCGAGAACACCCTCGGCGAGGACGGCGACCCGCTGGACGCGCTGGTCATCCTGGAGGAGCCGACCTTCCCCGGCTGCCTCATCAAGTGCCGCGCGATCGGCATGTTCCGGATGACGGACGAAGCCGGCGGCGACGACAAGCTGCTGTGCGTGCCGGCCTCCGACCCCCGGGTGGAGCACCTGCGCGACATCCACCACGTGTCGGAGTTCGACCGCCTGGAGATCCAGCACTTCTTCGAGGTCTACAAGGACCTGGAGCCCGGCAAGTCCGTCGAGGGCGCCGACTGGGTCGGCCGGGTCGAGGCCGAGGCCGAGATCGAGAACTCGTACAAGCGCCTTGAGGCGCAGGGCGGCGCGCACTGACGTTCCGCTTGCGGTTCTGAGCAGGCTGCCGGGCGGCACACCTTCACGGGTGTGCCGCCCGTTCGCATGACCGCCCATAGGCGTGGCCATACTGGGCAGAAGCGCAGCCGAAGACGCGCAGCCGACGAGGAGCGAGGTCGAGTGGTGGCGGAACCGGGCGGTCCCGATGACCAGAAGCCCCAGTCCGACGAGGCGCGCAGCGCCTTCTCCCAGCCCGCCGGGGTCGAGAGGTCCGTGCCGTCGGCGGACGACGACCATCCGACCTCGGAGTTCTCCCTGCCGTCAGGGCTGGCGCCCGAGCCGCAGGGTCCTGCGGCCGGCCCGGGAACGGGCGCCGCGTCCGGTTCGGACACAATCGGTTCCGCTTTCGCCCCGCCGCGCACCTACGACGCCCGGAACTCGCCGCCCGCCTTCACGCCGGCGCACGGCATCCCGATGATCCGGCTGACCAAGGAGGCCCCTTGGCAGGACCGGATGCGCACGATGCTGCGGATGCCGGTGCACGATCGTCCGGCACCGGAAACGGTCCAGCGGCACGACGACGCCGCGGGGCCCGCGGTGCCGCGCGTGCTCGACCTGACCCTGCGTATCGGGGAGCTGCTGCTCGCCGGCGGTGAGGGGGCCGAGGACGTCGAGGCGGCCATGTTCGCGGTGACCCGCAGCTATGGGCTCGACCGCTGCGAGCCGACCGTCACCTTCACGCTGCTGTCGATCTCGCATCAGCCGTCGCTGGTCGAGGACCCGGTCACGGCGAGCCGGACCGTACGCCGTCGCGGCACCGACTACACCCGGCTGGCCGCGGTCTTCCGGCTCATCGACGACATCACCACCGAAGAGGGCGAGATCTCGCTGGAGGAGGCCTACCGGCGCCTCGCGGAGATCCGCCGCAACCGGCACCCGTACCCCGGCTGGGTGCTCACCATGGCCGCCGGCGGGCTGGCCGGCGCGGCATCGGTGCTGGTCGGCGGCGGTCCGCTGGTGTTCCTGATCGCCGCGCTCGGCGCGATGCTCGGTGACCGGCTGGCCTGGCTGTGTGCCGGACGCGGGCTGCCGGAGTTCTACCAGTTCGTCGTGGCGGCGATGCCGCCCGCCGCGATGGGCGTGGCGCTGACCCTCACCCACTGGTCGGACGTACGGCCGTCGGCGGTGATCACCGGTGGGCTGTTCGCGCTGCTGCCGGGGCGGGCGCTGGTCGCCGGTGTGCAGGACGGCCTGACCGGCTACTACATCACCGCGTCGGCGCGACTGCTGGAGGTCATGTACTTCTTCATCGCGATCGTCGCCGGGGTGCTGCTGGCTCTCTACGGGGGGCTCCAGCTGGGTGCCGAGCTGGACCCGGAGGCGCGGCTCATCTCCCATGACCGGCCGGTGGTGCAGATCCTGGCGTCGATGGTGCTGACGCTGGCCTTCGCGATCCTGCTCCAGCAGGAGCGGTCCACGGTGCTGGCGGTGACCCTCAACGGCGGCGTGGCCTGGGTCATCTACGGGGCGATGGCCCGGACGGGCGGCCTCTCCGCGGTGGCGGCCACCGCCGCCGCCGCCGGTCTCGTCGGGCTGTTCGGGCAGTTGTTCTCGCGCTACCGGTACACCTCGTCGCTGCCGTTCATCACGGCCGCGATCGGCCCGCTGCTGCCCGGCTCGGCCACGTACTTCGGTCTGCTGGGTGTCGCGCAGAACGAGCTGGACCGGGGGCTCGCCTCCCTGTCGACCGCGGTGGCGACGGCGCTGGCCATCGCGATCGGGGTGAATCTGGGAAGCGAGATCTCCCGGCTGTTCATGCGGGTGCCGGGAGCGGTCGGCGGAGCGAACCGCCGCGCGGCCAAGCGGACGCGCGGCTTCTGACGGGAACCCGCGGGCGCGGGCTCGGTGTCAGCGCTTGGCGTGGCGGCCGCCGCGGCGGCCCGCGGCCGTGCTGCCACCGGCGGCCGCGTCCTGGTGCTCGTCCTCGCCCGACGCGGCTTCCTTCTTCGACTTGCTGCGGGCGCGCAGGAACTCGATGCCGATCGGCACGACCGAGATCAGCACGATCAGGACCAGCATCGCCTCGATGTTCTTGTGGACGAACTCGATCTGGCCGAGTCCCGCGCCGAGGAGCGTCACGCCGACGCCCCACAGGATGCCGCCGATGATGTTGAACGTGATGAACGAGCGGTAGTTCATCCGGCTGACACCGGCGATGATCGGCGTGAACGTCCGCACGATGGGCACGAAGCGGGCCAGGATCAGCGACTTCGGCCCGTACTTCTCGAAGAACTCGTGGGCCTTCTCGACGTTCTCCTGCTTGAAGAGGCGGGAGTCCGGGCGGTTGAAGAGCGAGGGGCCGACCTTGCGGCCGAACAGATAGCCCACCTGGTCGCCGATGATCGCCGCCAGGGCGACCAGGACGCAGACCAGCCACAGCGGGGTGTCCAGCTTGTCCGTCGTCACCAGCAGACCGGTGGTGAACAGGAGCGAGTCGCCGGGCAGGAAGAACCCGATCAACAGCCCGGACTCGGCGAAGACGATGACCAGCACACCGATCAGCCCGAACTGCCCGATGAGGTGGTCCGGGTCCAGCCAGCTCGGTCCGAGCGCAAGCGTATTCAAGGGTCCGGGCTCCAGGATGTGGTCGATGGCGGCTGCGTGGCCGCCCAAAGCTATCAACGCCGCAGCCCCCCTCCCGGTTCCACTGGCCCCCGTGGAGATGCACACAGGATGAACCGGGGCAAAACTCGGTCCCAGGAGGTGCCACACCATGGGCATTGAGGATTACGGCGGCGGTCAGACGGCACAGTCCGATGTGCTGGTCGTCACCACCAATGACGTACCAGGCCACCAGGTGACGCAGGTCATCGGTGAGGTCTTCGGGCTGACGGTCAGATCCCGTCACCTCGGCAGCCAGATCGGTGCCGGGCTGAAGTCCATGATCGGCGGCGAGCTGAAGGGGCTGACCAAGACGCTCGTCGAGACCCGCAACCAGGCCATGGAACGGCTGGTGGAACAGGCACGGGCCCGTGGCGCCAACGCGGTGCTGATGATGCGCTTCGACGTGACCGAGGCGGCGGACGTGGGCACGGAGGTCTGTGCGTACGGCACCGCTGCGGTGATCAGCAGAAGCTGAGCGACGTACGGGGGCGGGGCCCCGCCCCCGTACACGCGGCCCCGGCTACTCCCGGCGCTCCGCGTTGGCGTCGATCGCGTCGCGCAGGTGCTCGGCGAGACCCGGCCGCATCGCGTCGTAGAACGCCTTGAACTGCGGATCGGCGACGTACATCTCGCCGAGCCCCCGGTGGATCTCCGTCGTGCAGTCGTAGAACCAGGTCGAGATGTGGAGCCGGTGCTCCTCGGCGAGGTCCATCGCGCGCTCGCCGGTGGCCGGCTCACCGTCCTCCATGAGCGCGTCGTAGCGCTCGCCCCAGGAGGCGACCTCGGCCTTCATCCGCTGCCAGTCCTCCTTGGTGTAGCGGGCGGCGCGGCGCTGCGACTCGGCGTAGGTGTCGCTGCCGCCCCAGCGGCGCTCGGCCTCCTCCGCGTAACTCTCCGGGTCCTTGTCACCGAAGACCTCGAACTTCTCCTCGGGTGTGAGGTTGATGCCCATCTTCCGTGCCTCCATGGCTGTCTCGACGGCCGTGGCCATCCGCTGCAGCTCGGCGATCCGGTGCGACAGCAGCGCGTGCTGGCGGCGCAGATGTTCCTGCGGGTCCGCGTCCGGGTCGTCGAGCAGTGCGGCGATCTCGTCGAGCGGGAAGCCGAGCTCCCGGTAGAACAGGATCTGCTGCAGCCGGTCGAGGTCGGCGTCGTCGTAACGCCGGTGGCCCGCGTGGCTGCGCCCTCCGGGCGAGAGCAGTCCGATGCCGTCGTAGTGGTGCAGCGTCCGCACCGTGACCCCGGCATACCCGGCGACCTGTCCCACGGAGTGCTCCATGGCGCCCCGCTCCTTCCGTGTGGTCGGTACCTGTCCGAGCCTCGGCCCTGACGTGACGTGAGGTGCAAGTCCGAAATCCCGCAGCCTCTGCCCTATTTGATGGGTTATAGGCCTTTTGCGCCGCTATGGTGAGCCGATGGCCACCGATTCCGCCGCCGGCTCCCCCGTCTCCGCCGAACCGGCCCCCGCGCGCCGCCTGCTGCTGCTCATCGTCCCCGCGCTGGCCGTCGGCGTGGTCTCGGCCCTCGTCCTGCTCGGCGTCAGCCTGGTCGCGGAGCAGGTGCAGGACGTCCTGTGGGAGACGCTGCCCGACGCCCTGTCGATCGGCCGGTACTCCTCGCTGTGGATGATCGTGACGCTCACCGCGATCGGCCTGGTGACCGGACTGACCATCCGGACGGTGCCGGGTCACGCCGGACCCGACCCGGCGACCACGGGGCTGGTCGACCCGCCCCTGCCGCCGGCCGTGCTGCCGGGACTCCTGATCGTGACGGTGCTGGCCCTGGCGGGCGGGGTCAGCCTGGGCCCGGAGAACCCGATCACCGCCGCCAACATCGCGCTGGCCTGCTGGGCGGGCCGCCGGTTCGCACCGAGCGCCCCGGCCGAGCTGTGGCTCGCGCTCGCCGCCGCGGGCACCATCGGCGCACTCTTCGGCACCCCGGTGGCCGCCGCGCTCATCCTCTCCGAGACGCTCGCCTCCACGCCCGGCCCGGGCGCGCTCTGGGACCGCCTCTTCGGACCGCTCGCGGCCGGCGCCGCGGGGGCGCTCACCATGACGCTGGCCGCTCACCCCAGCTTCGACCTGTCGCTGCCCGACTACACCGGAGCCCACTGGGGCGACCTGCTCTCCGCCGTCGTGATCGCCTGCGCGGGCGCGCTGCTCGGACTGGCGGCGGTGTACGCGTTCCCGTACGCGCACCGCGCCTTCCGTGCCCTGCGCCACCCGGTCCTGGCCATGACGGCGGGCGGGCTGCTGCTGGGCCTGCTCGGAGCCCTCGGCGGGCACCTCACCCTGTTCAAGGGGCTGGACGAGGTGAAGGTACTGGCCGCCGATCCGGACGGCTGGTCGGCGGGCGGGTTCGGGGGCATGGCGGTGGTGAAGACCGCGGCCCTGCTGGTCGCGGCCGCCTGCGGCTTCCGGGGCGGCCGGATCTTCCCGGCGGTGTTCTGCGGCGTCGCGCTCGGCCTGTGCGCGCACGCCCTGGTCGACGGAGTGCCGGTGGCCCTCGCGGTGACGTGCGGGGTGCTCGGCATCCTGCTCGCCATCACGCGGCAGGGCTGGCTCAGCCTCTTCACCGCTGCGGTACTGGCCTCCGACATGACCCTGCTCCCCCTGCTCTGCGTCGCCACCCTGCCGGCCTGGCTGCTGGTCACCGGGAGGCCGCTGATGCAACTGCGCGCGGACGGTACCCCGCTGCGCTGAGACGGGCGGCGCGGCGCTGCGACACGCCCTGCGGCCGGGCGGGCGTCGTGTCCGTATCGCCGGACACCTCCGCCATCCGTATCGTCAGACTTTGTCCGTATCGCCGGATTCATTCCGTCATGCCGGCGACAGCCGAGAAGGGCAGGTCTGCGATGGCTCTCCACAAGGGCTCCGCACAAGGCACCGAACCGTCCGACGCGCGACGCCGGCTCGCACTCAACCCCTTCTTCGGGGAGGCCGACCCCACCGCCGGGATGGATTCCGCCCCGCCCCGGCACAAGCTGCCGGACGGACCGCTGCCGCCTGCCACCGCCTACGGCCTCGTCCACGACGAGCTGATGCTCGACGGCAACTCACGGCTCAACCTCGCCACCTTCGTCACCACCTGGATGGAACCCCAGGCCGGTGTGCTGATGAGCGAGTGCCGCGACAAGAACATGATCGACAAGGACGAGTACCCGCGCACCGCCGAACTGGAACGGCGCTGCGTGGCGATGCTCGCCGACCTCTGGAACGCCCCCGACCCCGCCACGGCCGTCGGCTGTTCCACGACCGGGTCCAGCGAGGCCTGCATGCTGGCCGCCATGGCGCTCAAACGCCGCTGGGCGGCCAGGAACGCCGACCGCTATCCGGCGACCGCCCGGCCCAACCTGGTCATGGGCGTCAACGTGCAGGTCTGCTGGGACAAGTTCTGCACGTTCTGGGAGGTCGAGCCGCGCCTCGTCCCGATGGAGGGCGACCGCTACCACCTCGACCCGCAGGCCGCCGCCGACCTCTGCGACGAGAACACCATCGGGGTCGTCGGCGTCCTCGGCTCCACCTTCGACGGCAGCTACGAACCCATCGCCGAACTCTGCGCCGCCCTGGACGCCCTCCAGGAGCGCACCGGCCTCGACATCCCCGTCCACGTCGACGGGGCGTCCGGCGCGATGGTGGCGCCGTTCCTGGACGAGGACCTGGTGTGGGACTTCCGCCTCCCCCGGGTCTCCTCGATCAACACCTCCGGGCACAAGTACGGCCTGGTCTACCCGGGCGTCGGCTGGGCCCTGTGGCGCTCGCCCGCCGAACTGCCCGAGGAACTCGTCTTCCGGGTCAACTACCTCGGCGGCGACATGCCCACCTTCGCGCTGAACTTCTCCCGGCCGGGCGCCCAGGTCGTGGCGCAGTACTACACCTTCCTGCGGCTGGGCCGGGAGGGCTACCGGGCCGTGCAGCAGGCGTCGCGGGACGTGGCGACGGGACTGGCGGAGAAGTTCGAGGAGCTCGGCGACTTCCGGCTGCTCACCCGGGGCGACCAACTGCCCGTCTTCGCCGTGACGACCAAGCCCGAGGTGACGGCGTACGACGTCTTCGACGTGTCGCGCCGGCTCCGTGAACGCGGCTGGCTGGTGCCCGCGTACACCTTCCCGGCCAACCGCGAGGACCTCTCCGTGCTCCGGATCGTGTGCCGCAACGGGTTCTCGTCCGACCTGGCGGAGCTGCTGCTGGAGGACCTGCGGCTGCTGCTGCCGGAGCTGCGCAGCCAGGACCACCCGCTGAGCGCCGAGCACGGCCCGGCGACGTCGTTCCACCACTGAGCGGCTCGCCGAGAGGCTGTCGGCACGCTCCGGCCCCCGCCCGTGAACGCCGGGCGGGGGCCGGAGCCGTACGCCACCGAGTCAGCGGCTGAGCCGCGCGAACCGCCGTACCGCCAGCGGGAAGAACACCGCCAGCAGCGCCAGCGGCCACACGACCGCCAGCAGCCCGGCATGGTCCGCGGCCCAGGAGCCCCCGCCCCCGCCCGGGTTGCCGAACAGATCGCGCACCGCCGTGGCCGTCGCCGACATCGGGTTCCACTCGACGACCGCGCCCAGCCATCCCGGCATCGACTCCGGCACCGCGAAGACGTTGGACAGGAAACCGACCGGCCAGACCAGGATCTGCACCGCCTGCACCATCTCCGGCCGCCCCGCCACCAGCGCCAGCAGGATGCCGAGCCACAGCATCGCGAACCGCAGCAGCAGGAGCAGCCCCAGGGCCCCCAGCGCCGCGAGCGGCCCGTGGTGCCAGCGCCAGCCGATCGCGTACCCCACACCGGTCATGACGGCCAGCGCGGCCACCGACTGGAGCATGTCCGCGACGGCCCGCCCGACCAGCACCGCGCCGGATGCCATCGGCATCGAGCGGAACCGGTCGACGACGCCCTTGTTGAGGTCCTGGGTGACCGCGAGCATCGTCGACTCCAGGCCGAAGGCCATGGTGAGGGCGAGCATGCCGGGCACCAGGTACTCGGTGGTGTCGCCGTCGACCCCCCGGCCGCCGCCGACCAGGTAGTTGAACATCAGCAGCAGCATCACGGGGAAGACCAGCCCCACGACGACCTGCACCGGCTGCCGCGCCCAGTGCGCCAGTTCGCGCCGGGTCATGGTCCAGGAATCGACTGCCGCCCAGCCGGCCGTACTCATACCGCCACCTCCACGTCGTCCTGCCTGCCGCCCGTCAGGGACAGGAACACCTCGTCCAGCGTCGGCCGGCGCACCGCGATGTCCTCCGCCTCGATACCCGCCTCCTCCAGGGCCCGTAGGGTCCGCGAGAGCGTCGCCATCCGGTCCCCCGCGGGTGCGCCGACCATCCGCCGGTCCTGGTCGGTCACCGTTCCGCCCTCGATCAGGGCGGCCGCCCGTTCCAGGTGCGCGCCGTCGCGGACGACGACGTCGATCCGGTCGCCGCCCACCCGCGCCTTCAGTTCGTCGGCCGTTCCCTCGGCGGCGACGCGCCCGCCGTCGATCAACGAGATCCGGTCCGCGAGCCGGTCCGCCTCCTCCAGGTACTGCGTGGTCAGCAGTACGGACGTGCCGCCGCCCACCAGGGCCCGCACCGCCGCCCACACCTCGGCACGGCCGCGCGGGTCGAGACCGGTCGTCGGCTCGTCGAGGAAGAGCACCTCCGGATCCGTGATCAGCGAGGCGGCCAGGTCGAGCCGCCGCCGCATGCCGCCGCTGTACTCCGCGACCGCCTTGCGGCCGGTGTCCGCGAGGCCGAACCGTTCCAGCAGTTCGTCCGCCCGGGCTCCCGCCCGGCGTGCGCCCAGGTGGTACAGCCGCCCGAACATCTCCAGGTTCTGCCGGCCGCCGAGCTGTTCGTCCACCGCCGCGTTCTGGCCGAGCAGCCCGATCCGGCGCCGGACCTCGCCCGGCCGCTGCCGCACGTCGTACCCCGCCACCTCGACCCGGCCCTCGTCGTACCGCAGCAGCGTCGACAGGATGCGGACCGCCGTGGTCTTCCCCGCTCCGTTGGGGCCGAGCACCGCGTGCACGGTGGAGCGGGCGACCGTGAGGTCGAGGCCGGCCAGCGCCCGCTTCGTCCCGTAGCGCTTGTGCACTCCTTCGACGACGATCGCGTCGTCAGACATCGCCACACCCCCTATTAGTCAAACTTGACTAGAACGGGAAAGGTAGCGGACGGGCAACCATTCGTCAAACTTGATTAGTGAGCGTCCCCCGGATCAGCGACCCCGGTCGCGTACGGGTTCGCCTCCCCCTCGGCCAGCACGCCGACGAACGGATCACCCTCACCCGCGAAGGTGTACGCCCCGCCCTCGATGCGTTCGATCAGCCCCCGGGTCCATTCCGCGCCCGAGTCCGCCGAGTGCACCCACATGTTCATGATCTCGCCGATGTGCCCGATCGACTCGGGCCCCTCCTCGGGCGTGTAGTACTCGGTGACCGAGGTCCGCCAGCGGGTGAGGCCCGCCACCCGCTCCTTGAGCAGGGCCACCGCCTCCGCCCGCTCCAGGTCCACGATCCCGCCCAGCCCGGCCGACAGCACGTCCAGCTTCTGGTCGTACGAGGTCAGCGCCGCGCGCAGCAGCGTGAAGTACTCCTCGTCGCCCTGCTCGGTGATCTCGTACTCGGTGCGCGGCGGGCCGCCCACCGTGCTCGGTGCGACCTCGTGGGCGAGCAGCACGCCCTGCTTCGCCATCTGCTTCAGTGCGTGGTAGATCGACCCCGGCTTGGCGTTGGACCACTCGTGCGCGCCCCAGTACTCCAGGTCGTTGCGGATCTGATAGCCGTGTGCGCGGCCGTGCTGCCGCACGGCACAGAGGACCAACAACCGGATCGCTGACATCCCACCCACCTCTCTACTCAACTTTGACGAGAGTAGCGGTGCGCCGATCGGGAACGGATCAGGGCGTTGAGGCCGGAGCGGGAAGTGGCTCCGGGCCCCAGCGGGAAACAGCTCCGCGGTCAGAGCGGGAAGTGGCTCCGGCCGTGCTGGATCGATATCCACTTCTGGGTGGTGAAGGCCTCGACCGTCGCCTCGCCGTTCAGCCGGCCGTTCCCGGAGTTCTTCTCGCCGCCGAAGGCGACCAGCGGATCGTCCTGGACGGTGGCGTCGTTGACGTGGAACATGCCGCTGTCGATCCGCTGGGCGAAGCGCACTCCGCGTTCGGCGTCGGCCGTGTGCACGGCGCCGCTGAGCCCGTAGGGACTGTCGTCGGCGATCCGTACGGCCTCCTCCTCGCCGTCGAACTCGATCAGCAGCGCCACCGGGCCGAAGATCTCCTGGGAGAGCAGCGGCGAACCGTCCGGGAGCCCGGTGAGCACGGTGGGCTCGACGAGGTTGCCACGCGTGCGGCCCCGGACCGGCGCCGTGGCCCCGTCCGCGAGCGCCTGGTCGACGAGAGCGGTCAGCGCGTCGGCCTGGAAGGTGTTGATGACGGGGCCGATCTGCGTCTGCGGGTCACGCGGGTCACCGGCCCTGAGCGCGGCCACCCGGGCGACGAACTTCTCGGTGAACTCGGGGGCGACGGCACGGTCCACCAGGATCCGGTTGGCGGCCATGCAGACCTGGCCCTGGTAGACGAAGCGGCTGAAGACGGCCGAGTCGACCGCGTAGTCGATGTCCGCGTCGTCGAGCACCACCAGGGCGCTGTTGCCGCTGAGTTCGAGAATGGTGCGCTTGAAGAGCGCGCCCGCCGTCGCGGCGACATGACGCCCCACACGGTCCGACCCGGCGAACGAGATCACCTTGGGGACGGGGTGCTCGATGAACGCGTCGCCTATCTCGGCTATGTCGGTGACGACGACGTTGAGCAGCCCGGCCGGCAGTCCGGCCCGCTCGAAGATCCGGGCGATCAGCCCGCCGCCGGTCACCGGCGCGTTCTGGTTGGGCTTGATGACGACCGCGTTGCCGAGCGCCAGGGCCGGTGCGACGGACTTCATCGTCACCAGGAACGGGAAGTTGAAGGGGCTGATGACGCCGATGACGCCGACCGGGAGCCGGTAGAGGCGGTTCTCCTTGCCGTCCACCGGGGAGGGCACGATCCGGCCCTCGGGGTGCAGCGCCTGATGGGCCGCCTCGCGCAGGAAGTCCTGGGCGGCGCTCAGTTCGTACAGCGCCTTGGCCCGCGTGCCGCCCAGTTCGTCGATGACCGCCTCGACGATGTCGTCGGCCATTTCCTCGGAGATCCGCACGGCCCGCTCAAGGACGCCCCGTCGTTCGTACGGACTTGTGGCGGCCCACTCCCGCTGGGCGCGCTCGGCGGCGCGGTAGGCGGCATCGACCTCGTCCGCGGTGGCGACGGTGATGGCGGCGAGCTTCTCCCCGTTGTAGGGATTGAAATCGATGATGTCCCACGAGCCGGTGCCGGTGCGCCATTCACCGTCGATGTACTGGGCAGCCAGCTCGTGGAAGAAGGACATGCGATCCCTTACTGCAGGTGCAGACTCCTGTCGGTACGTCATCGTACTGAAATATCAGGAGAGTTGGAGAAGACCGCGGAGCAGATCCCTGCTCTCCTCCGGCCCCGGGCTGTCGGCATGGAGCCGGACCATCGCCTTTTCGTACTGGGCGACTTCTTCTGCCTTGTCCAGATAGAGCGCACTTGTCAGCTGCTCCAAATAGACAATGTCCGACAGATCGGATTCCGGGAATCGCAGCATCGTAAAGGAACCGCTCTCGCCCGCATGCCCACCGAAACTGAAAGGCATGACCTGGAGCGTGATGTTCGGCCGTTCCGACATTTCGATCAGATGGCGCAATTGGGTGCGCATCACTTCCCGGCCGCCGTACGGGCGGCGCAGCGCCGCCTCGTCCAGTACGGCGTGGAAGCGGGGGGCCCGTTCGGACACAAGGGCTTTCTGACGTTCCAGCCGGAGCGCGACCCGGCGGTCGATCTCGGCGGCGGGAGCACCCCGCATGCCCCGCGAGACGACCGCGTGCGCGTAGTCCTCGGTCTGCAACAGGCCGTGAACGAACTGGACTTCGTAGATCCGGATGAGCGAGGCGGCGCCTTCCAGGCCGATGTACGTCTGGAACCAGCCGGGCAGCACATCCCCGTAACTGTGCCACCAGCCCGTCACGTTGGCCTCACGCGCCAGGCCGAGCAGGGAGTCGCGCTCCGCCTCGTCCGTGACTCCGTAGAGCGTGAGCAGGTCCTCGACGTCCCTGGCCTTGAAGCTCACCCGTCCCAACTCCATGCGGCTGATCTTCGATTCGGAAGCCCGGATGGAGTAGCCGGCCGCCTCGCGCGTGATGCCGCGTGAGTCCCGCAGCCGCCTCAGCTGCGAGCCCAGCAGGATGCGCCGCACCACGGATCCACTCGACTCGCCTGCCGCCACCGGTCCAACCCTCCCCATCGCTTCCTGGACATCGGGGTCCCCCCGAACCCCAAGAGCCGGATTCTGCCATCAAAACGCTTCAGCCCGTACTCATTCGATTACGGAAATGAGAAGACTTCCCGAAGGTCCAGAAACTCCGCACAGGAAGAAATGAGCAAGAACCGGCACGGTATCGGACAGGTCAGGCGCGTGCACGTGCATCTGCCCTTGCATCTGCTCTGCGCATTCGGAACCATGGGCCTCGCGCACCTGCGTGCTCGTTCGTGTTGTGCCGCTGTACCCGCGTACCCGCAGTACCGATTACAGCCGCGATTCTCGGGAGTGCCTCGCATGGGGACGAATGGATCGACGATGCTCGAGCCGTTACGGCAGGGGCTCCCCCCCATCGACCCCTCCGCCGTCTCCGGATCAGCCACCTGCGCCCTGCCCGCTCGTTACGAAGCCGTCGGCGGGGCAAGGCAGTTCACCCGGACGACCCTGAGCGGCTGGGGCCTGAACGAGCGCTTCGACGACGTCGCCCTGGTCGTGTCCGAGCTGGTCACCAACGCCCTGCGGCACGCCCTGCCCACCGACGCGCCGCGCGAGCCCCAGGACCCGCCGGTCCGCCTGCACCTGATGCGCTGGACCTCGCGGCTGGTGTGCGCGGTGCGCGATCCCAGTCAGGCGAGCCCCGTCGCGTCCGAGGCCGAGGACTCTGCGGAGTCGGGCCGCGGGCTCTTCCTGGTGGACTCCTTCAGCGACTGCTGGGGCTGGCACCCTTCACCCGTATGGACGACGGGGAGCGCCGTCACCGTGCCGGCGCCGCGCGGAAAGGTCGTCTGGGCACTCTTCCGGCTGTCCGAACCGGCCTGACACCGGAACAGGCACGGAACAGGCGCGCCGCACGTGCACGTGCGGCGCGCGCGGGCACATGTGCGGCGCGCGGCCCCCGCATGACGCGCCGGAAGAAAGCGCTCACGCCTCCGCTATCGCTCACGCCTCCGTTACGAGGTGGTCGAACTCGCCGTCCTTCACGCCGAGCAGCAGAGCCTCTATCTCCGCGGGCGTATAGACCAGCGCCGGCCCGTCGGGGTAGCGCGAATTGCGCATCGCCACATCACCGTCGGGCAGCTTCGCGAACTCCACGCAGGATCCCTGGGAGTTGCTGTGCCTGCTCTTCTGCCAGACGACTCCGCGAAGCTCTGTGGCCGCCATGCCGTTGTACACGTGGTGCACAGGACGCTCCCCGAGTTGCAAAGTGCAAGTGTCAACTGTCTCGGATCATAGCTGTGTTCAATTTCTGGTGCATGAGCGGATGCATGGGCAGATGCACGTGCACGCGGGGTGTTCCCTCGGTTACAGCTCTCTGCAGAGGAAAGACGAACGGGAGAGCTGTTCCGCTCCCGATTCAGGGAGTTGACCGCTCCGCCCCAATGGTGACCGGCTGGTAGCTTGGACGGTCATTCATCTACCAGGGGGAATTCAGCATGTACAAACGCGTACGTACCGGCGCCGTCGTCGCCACCGGACTGCTGACCGTGCTCGCCCTGACCGGGTGCGGCGGCGGCAGCGACAAGGACGGCGCGGACAAGGGTTCCGGCTCCGCCGCCACCCCCGCACCCGCCGGCAGCACGGGCGACGACGCCTCCTCCGGAGCGGACGACGCCACCGGCGGCCTCAAGGCGCTGGAGGGCGCCTGGGCCGGGCAGACCGACGGCAAGGCCGTGGTGCTGTCCGTCGCATCCGGGAAGGCCGTGGTCGTCGCCGACTCCCACGTCTGCTCCGGGACCGCCAAGGACACGGGCAAGCCGATGCTGGCGCTGACGTGCGCCGACGGCAACACCGACCGGACCACGGGAACCGTCGAGTCCAACGACGGCAAGACCGTCGTCGTGTCGTGGGACGGCGGCACCAAGGACACGCTCGCCAAGACCGACGCCGACTCCCTGGAGGGCCTGCCCGACCTGCCGACCCCCTGACCCGCGGGCGTCGGCCGGGGGCCTGACCGCCCCTCAGTCACGAGGGGCGCGGGAGCTCGACGAGCCGCTCTCCAGGCCTTCGGAGAACTCCTCCAGGGCTTCGAGCAGGAGGTCGGCCCCGTTCCGTACGACCGGGTCCGACCCTCCTTCGCGGAGCCGCTCCTCCTCGTCCCACTGCGCCAGCGCCTCCCGCACCGCCGTCCAGTCCGGCACCCGGCGCTCCCTTACCGCCTTGGCCCCCTGTTCGGTGGCCCGGCGCAGCGCGTCGGCAAGTGGAGCGGCGGCCGGTACGGGCGTGGCACCGCCCTCCGGAAGGTGGGCCTCCATCAGCATCGCGACCCGGCCGAGCTGGGCCAGCGCGTGCTGGGTGCCGTCGGCCGCGGCGTGCGAGAGGCCGCGGTGGCGCACCGGCTCGTTCTGGGCGGTGGCCACCGCCTCCTGCCAGGCGACGCGGGCGTTCCGGGTGGCGAGCAGGGCCTGGCGGACGTCGTCATGGCCGCGGTCGGCCGGATCCGCGTACTGGTCGACGACCGAGGCGGCGTAGCGGCCGTCCTCCTTCAGCCAGTCGCCGAGGCGGCCGCGCAGCCGCGGGGTCTCCCAGGCCGGGTAGACGGCGTACGAGAGCATCGCCAGGACACCGCCGAGAAGGGTCAGGAGGACCCGTTCGAGCACGGTCTGCGAGAGGTCGTCGCCCGCCATGCCGAGCAGGAAGACCACGTACGCGGCGACGCAGGCCTGGCCGACGGCGTAGCCGGTCCGCATCAGCAGGTACATCAGCAGGGCGCAGACCACGGCGAGCACGGCGGACAGCCCGGCGCGGGGGTGGGCCGCCTCGACGATCACGCTGGCGACGAAGACCCCGACGACGGTGCCACCGAAGCGCGCCACGGACCGTTCGTACGTCCGGGAGAACTCCGGCCGCATCACCATGACGGCCGCCATCGGCACCCAGTAGCCGTGGCCGTACGGCAGCGCCAGACCCAGCAGGTAGCCGACCGCGGCGACGACGGAGATCCGGATCGCGTGCCGCAGGATCGGGGAGCCGTGGTGCAGCTCGCGGCGCATCGACGCGATCACGACCGGGACCAGCCGCAGCAGGGTGGGCCGCCGGTGGTGCTCGGCGGGGACCCGGCCGCCCCGCCCGGCCTCGATGGCGTCGGCGGCCTCCGCGGCCCCCGCCCGCTCCTCCTTCGTGCCGTCGCCCTCGGCGGCCTCGATGACGTCGGAGAGCAGGGCGGCCAGCCGGTCGGCGGCGCGGAGCGGGGGGCCGGTGAGCAGCGCGCCCGTGTCGGGGGTCTTCAGCGCAGCGACGGCGGGGGCGGGCAGGCGTACCGGGTCGCCGTGGCGGATGGCCCGCGCGGCCGCGTCGAGCAGGGAGGCGGCGGCGGCGAGGAGCTCGCGGACCCGGTCGCGTTCGGGGCCCTCGGACGGGACGCCCATTGCCGGGTCCGCGAGCGAGGCGAGGACGGGCCTGATCCGCTCGGCGGCCCCGCGCGAGCCGTGCAGTTCGGCGGGGCGGCGCCGGGCCTGGCGGGCGGTGACGGCGGCGGCTCTGCGGGCCTCCATCAGGGGGACCGGGTCGAAGTGGGCGACCGGGTCGTGGCGCAGTCTGCGGGCGTAGTCGGCCTCGGCGGCCAGCGCGTCGGCCAGGGCGTCGCGCTGGGCGCCCCATCTGCGGACCGGGAACACCACGATGAGCGCCGCCTGGACCACCCCGCCGAAGGTGATCATCAGGGCATGCAGGGCCGCCTCGGCGACGGAGGTGGGCAGGGTGACCGTCACCAGCATGATCGCGACGTTGGACGCGGCGATGATGCCGCCCGTCGGGCCCGCCGCCCAGGCCAGCCCTGCCAGGAAGGTCCAGAGCACCAGCAGGATCAGGAAGAGGGGGAGATGGGAGCCTGTGACGTAGCCGAGGAACGTCGACACGCCGAGGCTGAAACCGGAGACCAGGGCGAGCACCGGCCGGGGGCGCCAGCTGCGCTGGAAGGTGGCGATCGCCGCCTGGTACGCGCCGAACGCGGAGCTGGCGGCGACCACGGGCCCGAAGAGCGCGAGACTCACCCCGATCACCAGGGCGAGACCCGCCGCGCCGCGGATGGCGATCAGCGGTTCGAGCCGCGTCCTCTCGATCGTCAGCCCCGAGCGGGCGGTCTCCTTCAGCGCCCGGAGCCAGCTCATGCGCAGAGCCTAACCGGATTTTCTGATATGCCCGAGTTGTCGGGTGCGCTTCCCTGCTTCGCGTGCCTGGTCCGGACGTGCCCGCGGGGGCAGGGTCACCGCCCTCGGCCAGGGATCTCCGTGGCGTTCCCGCCCACCCGGGCCCGGTCCGCCGCGGCCGTCCCGTGGGCCCAGCCATCCAGGTCCGTGGCGCCGCGGACCCGGGTGGTCGTGGTCTCGGGGAACATCTTCTCGGCGGCGCCGGTGACCGCCACGTCCCGGGCGGCCAGTACCGGCAGCAGCCCGGCCCCGGCGGACGAAGCACCGGGGACCGCACCCTCGGCCTCGGCCTCGACGGTGGCGCGGGCGGTGCCGTCCGCCAGCCGGGCGCCCAGCCGCTGGGCGTAGGCCATCAGGAAGGACTGCCGGAAGGCCTTGGTCCTTTTGCGGCCGCCGGCCCGCTGGCCCGCCTCGGCCCGGGTCATCGCCGCCGTGCCCTGCACCAGCAGCGAGGTGTGGAGCAGTTCCACGGCCTCCAGGTCCGGCTCGAAGCCGACCACCGTCGAGAAGCCGAGGTCGCTGTTCCACACGGCCCGGCAGCGGTTCGCCGAGGCGACGGCGTCGAGCAGGATCGCCTTGGCCGTCTCGTACGGGGCGTCCACCCCGATCCGGCAGGCGCCGGGCACGCTGCCGCTGTGCGTACGGGCCGCCAGCAGGGCCTCGTCGATGCTGTGCCGGGCCATCAGCTCCTGCGCCTTGGTGGTGAGCGCCTCCGCCTCCTCCGGAAATCCGGTCGCCTCGGCCTTGGCCAGCAGGGCCCGGATCCGGGTCAGCATGCGCGGTTCGTCGTGCGCGGGCGGCAGGTGCAGGGTCTCGCGCAAGGCCCCGGGCGGGGGCCCGACGGGCTCGATGCCGGGCAGCCGGAGCAGCAGCCGGTAGAGCCCGAGGAGCGCGGAGGTGTACGAGAAGCGGTCCGGCCGCCCCGCCGGCGGCGGGGCGGGCAGCTCGTCCAGCTGTGCCTGCCAGCGGGGCGGGAGCACCTCGTAGCGCCGGACCTCCGAGCCGATCAGCCCGGCGGCCAGGCCGGCCGCGTGCTCGTCCAGTTCGCGGCGGACCAGGCGCACGAGGTCGGCGGGCAGCCAGCCCCGGTCCCAGGCGCGCCGCACGAACTCCTCGCCCCGGCGCCGCAGCTCCGCGTCGGAGGCCGGGTCGGCGGCGAGGAGGGATGCGCCGGTGTCGAGGCCGGAGTCGTCGTCCGAGTACAGGGCTGCCGCGAAGGCCTGGTCGATCACCGGTTCCATGAGGTCAGGGTAGGCGTGGCGGCCCCACCGGAATTCATCCACACCCTGTGGACAACTTTCGCCGGGCACCGCTCCCGCCCTCCCTCACGGCAGCAGCACGACCTTTCCGCGTACGTGCCCCGCCTCGCTCAGCTCCTGCGCCCTGACCGCCTCGTTGAGGGGGAACGTCTCGGCGACGGGCACCCGCAGCTCGCCGTCGGCCGCACGGCGGGCGTGCTCGGCCAGTTGCTTCCCGGACCGCGAGCCACCGCCGGAGAAGGCCACGCCGTAGGTGCCCGCCTCCGGGTCGGCGATGGTGACGATCCGGTCCGTGGTGCCGCCGCGCAGTTCGATGGAGTCCGGGAGCGCCCCGCGTCCCGCCGCGTCGAAGACCGCGTCCACACCCTGGGGAGCGAGTGCGCGCACCCGGTCGACCAGCCCGTCCCCGTACTCCACCGGGGTCGCACCGAGCACCCGCAGGTAGTCGTGGTTGCCCGGGGACGCCGTGCCGATCACCGTCGCACCGCGGGCCGCCGCCAGCTGGACCGCGGCCGATCCGACGGCCCCGGCGGCCCCGTGCAGCAGCAGGGTCTCGCCCGCCTCCACGCCGAGTTCGTCCAGGACGCGCTGGGCGGTGTTCGAGGCGATGGTCAGGGCCGCCGCGTCCGGCCAGCTCAGCTCCGGGGGCTTGGGAGCGACGAGAGCGGCGTCGGCCAGGGCGTACTCGGCGTAGGAACCGGTGGCACTCCAGCCCAGCACCTCGTCCCCGACCGCGACATCGGTGACCCCTTCACCGGTCACGTCGACCACCCCGGCGAACTCGACGCCGGGAATCGCCGGGAGCGAGGTCGGGAACACGTCCTCCATCCAGCCGCGCCGGATCTTGTAGTCCATCGGGTTGACCGCGGCGGCCCTGACCTTCACCCGCACCTGCCCGGGGCCGGGGTGCGGGTCCTCGACCCGGGCGGGGTGCAGTACCTCGGGTCCGCCGAACTCCTCGAAAACGATTGCTTCCATCGTGTCGTCTGCCTCCTCGTCGCAACGGATCCGGACCGGGACGTGTCCCGAAAAGTCCCGCCTGCCCGGGCCCGGCCCATCCTTCCAGCGTCCCCGCCCGCGCGCGCTCCGCCTCGCTGTCAGTGCCGGGTGCCAGACTCGAATCCATGACCGAACGCTGGGCTGTGGCCGTCACGGAGAGCGGTGGCGCGCGCCTCGCCCCGCTGGACCGCACCGGCCGCCCCACCGCCCCGGCCGTCACCGAACCGGACCTCGCCGAGGCCGTCCGCTCGCGGCCCGGTGTCACCCGCTGGGTGTGGCGTTCGTCGGCCGAGGTCTACCCACGGCTGCTGGCCGCCGGGGTCTCTGTCGCGCGCTGTTACGACATCGAGGTCGCCGAGTCCCTCCTGCTGGGCCATGAGGGCCGCCTCGGTGAACCCCGCTCCGCCGCGGCCGCCCACGCCCGTCTGCTGCGCGGCCCGGTGCCGCCCGATCCGCCGCCGCGCTCGGCCGTACCCGGCTCCCAGTCCTCCCTGTTCGAGCCGCAGTCGGGAACCGAGCTGCCCTTCGACGCCCTGCTCCAGGTGTACGCGGACCAGCTCGCCCGGCACGACGCCACGGACCGGCCGGGCCGGATGAGTCTGCTGACGGCCGCCGAGTCCGCCGGCATGCTGGTCGCCGCCGAGATGAACCGCTCGGGCCTGCCCTGGCGGGCCGACGTCCACCGCGAGGTGCTGCACGAGCTCCTGGGCGAGCGGTACGCGGGCGGCGGCGAGCCCCGGAAGCTGGCCGAGCTGGCGGACGAGGTGTCCGCCGCGTTCGGCCGCCGGGTCCGCCCGGACCTTCCCGCCGATGTGGTGAAGGCCTTCGCGCAGGCGGGCATCAAGGTGCGGTCGACCCGCCGCTGGGAGCTGGAGGAGCTGGACCATCCGGCGGTGCGTCCGCTCATCCAGTACAAGAAGCTGTACCGGATCTGGACGGCGCACGGCTGGAGCTGGCTCCAGGACTGGGTCCGCGACGGCCGCTTCCGCCCCGAGTACCAGCCCGGCGGCACGGTCAGCGGCCGCTGGACGACCAACGGCGGCGGGGCGCTGCAGATCCCGAAGGTGATCCGGCGGGCGGTGGTCGCCGACGAGGGCTGGCGGCTCGTCGTGGCGGACGCCGACCAGATGGAGCCGAGGGTGCTGGCCGCCATCTCCCGCGACCGGGGCCTGATGGAGGTGGCCGGTCATGACGGCGACCTGTACACCGCGCTGTCCGACCGCGCCTTCCACGGCGACCGCGACCACGCCAAGATCGCGCTGCTCGGCGCGGTCTACGGCCAGACGTCGGGCGACGGGCTGAAGAACCTGGCCGCGCTGCGCCGGAGGTTCCCGCACGCGGTCGCGTATGTGGACGACGCGGCGAAGGCGGGCGAGGAGGGCCGTCTCGTACGGACCTGGCTGGGCCGGACCAGCCCGCCCGCCGCGGGCAGTGGGGACGACGGGGAGGCCGGCATCCCGCAGGAGAGCGACGACCGGCCGGCGGACGGCTCGGAGGCGGCGGACGGCGGATTCACTCCGGGCTACGCCTCCTCCAACGCCCGTGCACGGGGCCGGTTCACCCGTAACTTCGTGGTGCAGGGCAGTGCGGCCGACTGGGCACTGCTGCTCCTGGCCGCGCTGCGGCAGTCGATCGCGGCGGCCGGGCTCCGGGCGGAACTGGTCTTCTTCCAGCACGACGAGGTGATCGTGCACTGCCCTCAGGAGGAGGCCGAGACCGTGGTGGAGGCGATCCGGGCGGCCGGTGAACTGGCCGGGCGGACCGCCTTCGGTGACACGCCGGTCCGCTTCCCGTTCACCACGGCGGTGGTGGAACGGTATTCGGACGCGAAGTGAACCGGCCCGCAGCGGTGTTCACCGATGCAGGGGCACGACCCACAGCGCGGTTCGCCATGGCAGGGACACGGCCCACCGAGCGGATCACCGTTGCAGGGAAGCGGCCCGGGCCGGAAGGCTCCGGCCCGGGCCTGGCGCGGCGCACACCCCGGGAAGAGGCCCGGGGCGTGCGCGCGCGGCGGTGGTACCCCGCCGGTCTGCCCGTCTACCCGCGCTCCCACAGCGCGGGGACGTTCGACGGCTCCCAGCCGGTCAGGGCGGTGTGAGCCTGCAGACAGCGGTAGGTGACCCCGCCGTACGTGACGCGGTCGCCCGCGTTGTAGAGCGTTCCGGCCGCCCAGCTGCCGCCCGTCGGCGGATCCGTCGGGTCGGTCGGCGGATCGGTCGGCGGATCGGTCGGATCCGTGGGGTCCTGGGCGACGTCGAGGACGAAGTCGAAGGTCCCCTCCTTGCCGGAGCCCACGGACCGGACGTTCATCAGGAGCGCCGGGTCGTACAGGGCGTCGGTGTTGTTGCGCGGTTCGCCCGGGAAGTACAGCTGGGTGGTGAGGATGCCCGAGCCGGGCGCCTGGGCCTTCACATGGATGTGCCGGGTGCGGCCGGGATACAGCCCCGCCACGATCGTCGTGAGCGTGAACGCTCCCGACTGGTCGGTGAACTGGTGGCCGCGGAAGGCGTAACCGCTCATGTCGTACGCACCGTTGGTGTCGGCCTGCCAGAAGTCGAGCAGCACCCCGGGAATGGGCCGGCACTCACGGCCGAAGACGTATCCGCTGACCGTCAGGCGGACCCCGGGGGTCCCGGCGGTCACCAGGCTGGTGCGCAACGGGGAGTTGGGCTTGAAGTACGGGCCCTCCATCTGGTCGTGCGTGGGCTCGTCGCCGTCGTCGCAGTCCGGCGTCGGGGCGAGCGGCACCCCGGCGGCACCGGTGTCGCGCGCCAGCGCGACCCCGCCCCCGGCGAGCAGCGGGACGGCGGTGGCGACCAGCGCCGCCTTGAGGAGGGTCTTGCGGCTGATGGGCCGGTCACCGGCGGAGCCGCCGGACGGGCCGGGTGCCGGATCGGGGATCGGGTCTGAGGTCATGGCTGATTCCTCGGGGTGGTGGGGGAGGGCACGTGCGGGGCGGGGTGGGGGCCCGGGGTCAGGGCTCGGGCCCCCACCCCCGTTCCTGTCGCCGGAGGGTTTCGGCCGTGCTGCCCGCGCAGGCGGGAGTTCAGAACACGCCCTACAGGGCCTGCCAGAGCGCGGGGACGTTCGGGGGCGTCCAGCCGGGCTGCGCCTGGTGTCCCTGGAGGCAGCGGTAGCTCGCGGAGCCGTACGTCACCACGTCACCGGCCGCGTAGGACGTGCCTGCCGCCCAGCTGCCGCCCGGGTTGGTCGGCGGGTCCGTCGGGTCCGGCGGATCGGTCGGGGTGCCGTTGGTGACCAGGGTGAGTCCGTACGCCTGGAGCGCCGGGTTCAGGGGCTGGAAGTACGTCGTACCGCCCTGGGAGCAGTTGCCGCTCCCGCCCGAGGTGACGCCCTGGGCCTGGCTGCCGGAGATGAACGAGCCGCCGGAGTCGCCCGGTTCGGCGCACACGTTGGTGCGGGTCACCCCGGAGACGGTGCCCTCCTGGTAGGTGACGCTGGTGTTGCGCTGCTGGACCGTGCCGCAGTGCCAGCCCGTCGTCGAGCCGGAGCGGCAGACCGACGACCCCTCCAGCGCCTCGGTGGACCCGGTGACCGTCACATCGCCGTTGCCGTAGCCGTTCACCAGCGGGCGCGGTGTCCAGTTGGTGTTCGTGGCGACCCAGGAGTAGTCACGGCCCGGGAAGGTGGATCCCTGGAAGGAGCCCTGGGCCTGCTGGTTGTATCCGCTGGTGCTGACGCCGGGCGTTCCGCAGTGCCCGGCGCTGACGAAGCCGCTCTGGGTGCCGCGCTTGACGGGGAAGCCGATGGAGCACCGCCCGGAGCCGTTCATGTAGTACGCGTCGCCGCCCCGCAGATCCGCGAACGTGCGCGGCTGCTCGGCACTTCGGGTGACCGTCACCAGATCACGCGCGACCCCGGCCGCGGCGAGGAAGGTGTCGGCGGCGGCGACCCGGCCGGCCTGGACCACCACACGGTTGGTGCGCACGTCGACGTACCAGACGGGCACGTCCTTCGGCGCCTTGCGCAGCGCCACCCGGTCCAGGGCGGCCTTGGCGGAGTCGAGTTCGGCCAGGCTGTGGTCGACGACGACGGCCCGCGCGCCGGCTCCGGCGATCCGGCCGGTGTCCGCGGCATCGGTCGTGGCGACGGTCAGCTCCGCCGCATCGCCGCTCACCCGGGCGCCGGCGAACCCGGTGCCGAGCGAGCGCCGCAGTCCGGCGGCCACGGCAGCCGCACGGGACTCGTTACCGATCCGTTCCGCCGCCTGGTCGGCGGTGAGTCCCAGATCGCGCTGCATGGCCTTCAGCAGACCGGGCGAGAGCTGGTCCGCCGCGGCCGGCGACAGTCGGGGGGAGGGGTCGGCGGACGCGGTGCCGGTCAGCCCTGCCAGCGCGAGCGCGCCGACGGCCACGGTGGCGGTACACGCGGCCAGTGCACGTCTGCGGAGCATGGATCTCTCCACGGAACTCTCCTTGACTTCGGGGGAATTGCCGTCAACGTAGCCGCGTACACGTCATCTCCAGGAGATCCCGTCCGCCCCATCGCACCGCGTTATGGGGCCGTTCCGAAGCTGTCCCCGACCGGCCGCGATACGAGGACACGCGCGAACGATCTCCCCGTGGACGCCCGTCACGAGTAGGTTCCCCCCATGCGAATAGGCCAATTGCTGGGCAGCGGACGCGACGCCGACGTATACGAACTGGATGAGGCGTGGGTCCTGCGCCGCTACCGCTACGGGCTGGACGCTACCCCCGAACTTCCCGTCATGTCCTACCTGTCGGCCTCGGGCTACCCGGTCCCCCGCCTCGGCCCGCAGCCCCCGTCGGCCGGTCCCGGCGATCTGGTCCTGCAGCGGCTGACCGGTCCCACGATGCTGGAGTCCCTCCTGAGCGGCGACATCGACGCCACCGAGGGATCCGCCCTGCTCGCCCGGCTGCTCGCCGAACTGCACACCGTCCCGGCCCGGCTCTCGCCGGATCCCGAGGACCGGATCCTCCACCTCGACCTGCATCCGGACAACGTGATGCTGACGGCCGACGGCCCGGTGGTGATCGACTGGAGCAACGCCGAGGAGGGCCCGCCGGCCCTGGACCGGGCCATGTCGGCGCTGATCCTGGCCCAGGTGGCGGTCGATCCGGACAGTCCCGCGACGGACGGCGGACGCGAGCTGCTGACCGCCCTGATGCCGCATCTGATCGCGGACGGCGGTATCCCGGCCCGCCACCTCGCCGACGCGGCCGCCCGCCGGGACGCCAACCCGACGATGAGTCCGGCCGAACGGGACCTCATCGGCGAGGCGGCCGCCCTGGTCACCGCGCTCTCCCGCTGAGGCCCCCTTCGGCCGGGCACCCGGACCTACTCCCGCGCACCCGCCCGTTCGACCGGACACCCGGACTACTCCCGCGCACCCGCCCGTTCGACCGGCCTGACGCGCAGCGCGAGCCAGGCGGGCAGCACCGCGAAGACCACGGCCAGGAGCGCACTCACCGCGACGACCGAGCCGATGGCCCCCCAGGGGACGACCACCGCCGAGCGGACGTCGAGCCGTGCGAGCGCGGTCCGTACGCCGAGCAGGTTCAGCGCGGCCACCGCCCCGCCGAGCACCGCCCCCACCGCCACCACGACCAGCGCCTCCGCGCCCACCAGCCGCAGTACGTGCGCCTTCGTCGCCCCGGCGAGCCGGAGCACCGCCAGATCGCGCACCCGGTCCGAGGTGGCCATCACCTGCGTGCCGGCCAGGGCGATGCCCGTGTACACCACGGCGATGAGAAGGATCAGCAGGAGCCCGAGACGGGTGTCCCCACCGGTCCGCCGGTGGTTCTCCGCCAGCCACCCGTCCCTCGTCGCCACCTCCGTACCCGTAGCCCGCCCGGCCGCCGCCAGCTGCGCCGCGACGGCCGAACGCCCCTCGCCGTCACGGACCTTGACGTCGAGACGGTCGACTGCGGCACCCCCGGCATTGCGCGGGGTCACATACACCCCGTTGTTCCCGGTGCCGGTGCTCAGCACGGCCGCCACCCGCAGGGTGACCTTGCGGCCGTCGGCCAGCCAGACGCCGACGCGCTCGCCGACCGTCGTGGTCATCCACTCCTCGTTGACGACGAGGGAACCGTCGTCGAGCCCCGCGAGACTGCCCGCCACCACGGGGAGCGCCGACACCGCCGCCGCATCGGCCGCGTCCACCGCCCGCGCCTCCGAGGTGACGAGTGCCGTGCCCTCCTCCAGAACGGTCACGGAGGTGGACCGCGAGGCGCTGACGACGGCGCCCCGAATCCGCCGGGCCCGCTCCACGAACTCCGGCGGGAGCGCGGCGCCCTCGCCGGCCGCCGTGACCACGAAATCCGAGGTGACCTGGGTACGCGCCTCGACGGCCCGCGCCTCGTCGAGCGTCGCCGTGGTGCCCATCAGCGAGGCGGCAAGCGCCACGGTGACGATCACGGGTGCGGCGACGGCGGACGTCCTGCGCAGCCCGGCGGAGGCGTTCTCCCTGGCCAGCACACCGGTGGCGCCCGGCAGTTGGGCGGGCGCCCAGGCGAGTAGGCGGGTGACGGGACGTACCAGCACGGGGGCGAACAGGGCGCAGCCGACGATCAGCAGCATCGGCTGGGTGACGTACGTCTTGCGCTTCAGGAGGCTCCCGGGATCCTGGACGAGCGCGATACCCAGCAGAACCACCCCGGTCAGCAGGACGGCCGCGCCCAGCAGCACCCGGCTCAGGGGCATCGAACCGCTGTCGACGGCGGATTCACGCAGCGCTTCGACCGGTCCCACCCTTCCGGCCCGGCGCGAGGCGGCGACCGCTCCGGCCAGCGCCACCGCGAGTCCGGTCCAGAAGGCGGTGTGCAGCGGCCAGTTCTGGTCGCCGATCTCGAACCAGCGGGGCGCGATCTGCTCACCGGCCATCCAGGAGGCGAGCCGCGGCGCACCGAGGACGCCCATCCCGCAGCCCGCCGCCGACGCCAGGACGCCGATGACCGCCGCTTCCGCGTACACCGTCCGCCGCACCTGGCCGGGGGTCGCGCCCGCCGTGCGCAGCAGGCCGAACTCGCGGCGGCGCTGGGCGACCGCGAAGGAGAACGTCGAGGCGACCACGAAGACGGAGACGAACACGGTGATGCCGGCGGCCGTGCCCAGCAGCGCGTTCACGGAGACCAGCGCCTCGGCGTCCCGGTCCGGGTCGGGATCCGCCCGCCGTCGGTCGTCGCCGGTGAGGACCGCCATCCGGTCCTCGCGGGCCACGACCGCGCGTACCGCCGCCGGATCCGCGTGCACCACCACGGCGTCGACGGCCGGGGAGATCCTGGCCGACTCGGCCGCGGTGAAGAACACGGCGGTCTCGAACCCGGCGGGGCGCACCGTGCCGACGACGGTCCGGGCGGCGGTCCCCGAGCCGGTGGTGACCGTGATCCGCTCCCCCGTACGCACATCGGAGCCGTTCCCCGCGGTGACGACGACCTCTCCGGCGGCGGCCGGGGCCCGTCCGGTGGCCAGCCGGTACGGGGCGGCGGCCGCGACGGGCCACGGGTGGCCGACCGTTCCCTCACCGTCTGCGCCCCGGCCTGACTCGCCGTCCCCGTCGAGGCGGGCACCGGCGACCGAGACGGGGAACGTGCGGTCCTCGACCGTACGGCCGAGCTCCGCGAGGGCGTTGACGAGCTCCGCCGGGACCGGCCGGGGCGAGGTCAGCTCCTGCGTACGGACTCCGATCGGGGTCCCTACCCGCAGCCGGTCCTCACCCCGGACCACGACGGGCGCCGCGGCGAACCGCTCGGGCCCGTGCCGGGGGGCGTCGAACGTGGCCGCGAGGGCCAGCCCGGTGGTGGCGACGATCCCCACGCCGAGGGCCAGCGCGAGGAAGGAGCCGACGAAGGTGACCCAGCGGGTCCGCATGGAGCGCAGCGCGATACTCAGCACGGCAGGGCCGCCAACCGCGTCATGCGCGCCGCGACCTGCCCGGCGGACGGGGAGGCCAGCTCGTCCCGCACCCGGCCGTCGGCCAGGAACAGCACCCGGTCCGCGAAGGAGGCGGCGACCGGGTCGTGCGTCACCATGATCACGGTCTGGCCGCCGTCCACCATGGTGCGCAGCAGCGTCAGCACCTGTCGGCCGGTCTCGGAGTCCAGCGCTCCGGTGGGTTCGTCCCCGAACAGCACATCGGGCCGGGTGACCAGGGCGCGGGCCAGGGCCACGCGCTGCTGCTGGCCGCCGGAGAGCTCACCGGGCCGGTGCCCGGACCGGTCGCGCAGCCCGACGCGCTCCAGGACGTCCAGGACCTCGGCCCGCTTCGGCCGGCGGCCCGCCAGCCGCAGCGGGAGGGCGACGTTCTGCTCGGCGCTGAGCGAGGGAAGCAGGTTGAACGCCTGGAAGACGAAACCGATGCGGGTGCGGCGGAGCAGCGTCAGCTTCCGCTCGCTGAGCCCGGTCAGTTCGGTGTCGCCGAGGAACACCTGCCCGCCGGTGGGCCGGTCGAGACCGGCGGCGCACTGGAGCAAGGTCGACTTGCCGGAGCCCGACGGGCCCATGACGGCGGTGAACGTGCCCCGGGGGACGTCGAGGGTGACCCCGTCGAGCGCGGTCACCGCGCCGGGGTTCCTGCCGTAGGACCGGGTGACCGAGCGAAGCCGGACAGCTGCGTGATTCATGACCACCACTCAACCGGCGCCGTACCTGCGGCACATCGCAGCGAGAGGGAGTCCCGGGGGTGGAGGTAGCTCCACCCCCGGGCTCCACCTCGCCGGGTGGTCCACCCCACCGGACCCGGCCTACCGTTCCCCCATGCCCTCCCCCGCCACCCCTTCCGCCGACCCCCTGCCCTCCCCGGGCCTGTGGCAGGCCCTGCGCCGGCGCCGCTACCTGCGCGGCGCCTGGCCGTGGCGCGCCACGCTCTACCTGCTGACGAGCGTGCCGCTGGGCATCGCGACCCTCACCGCGCTCCTCCTCCTGACCGTCGCGGGCAGCGCGCTCACCGTGGTCCTGATCGGCATCCCGCTGCTCCTCACCCTCGTGCTCGCGGGCATCCCGCTGGCCGCCCTGGAACGGCGCAGGCTACGGCTGCTCGACCCGCGGCCCCTCGTCCCGGCCCACCGGGAACCGGACGGCACCGGCCTCTCCGCCTGGCTGCGCACCCGCCTCCAGGAACGGGCCACCTGGCGGGAACTGGGCTACGCGCTGCTGTTCGCCCTGGTCCTGTGGCCGTTGGAGGCGCTGGCCGTGGGCACGGCCCTCGTCGCCTGCGGCGGACTGATCGCCGCCCCCGTGATGCTGGCGGCGAGCGGCGGCGAGGAGGCCCGCGTGCTCAAGATCTGGCTGATCCACAGCTACCCGCCCGCCTTCGCGGCGCTGCTCGCCGGACTGGTCCTGCTCCCGCTGTTCGCCTATCCGCTGGGGGTCCTCGCAGCCTGCCGGGCCACACTGACCCGGCAGTTGCTCTCCGCTCCGGAAGCCGGCCTCGACTCCCGGCTGCGGGAGCTGGGCCGCTCCCGGATGCGGCTGGTCGACGCCTTCGAGGCGGAACGCCGACGGATCGAGCGCGATCTGCACGACGGCGCGCAGCAACGGCTGGTCGCCCTCTCCATGACGCTGGGTCTGGCCCGGCTGGAGAACCCGGCCGAACCGCTGGCCGGGCTGCTCGCCAAGGCCCACCAGGAGGCCGGGGTCGCGCTGGTGGAGATCAGGGAGCTCATCCAGGGCATCCACCCCCAGGTCCTCACCGACCGCGGCCTCCGGGCGGCGGTCGAGGACGTCGCGGACCGGTCGGTGGTCCCGGTGGACGTGGACTTCGCCTTGCCGGACCGGCTCCCCCAAACCGTGGAGACGGCGGTCTACTTCGCGGTCTGCGAGGCGCTGGCCAATGTCGCCAAGCACAGCGGTGCGGGGCGTGCCCGGGTGAGCGGCCGGGCGGAGCGGGGCCGACTGGTGGTGGAGGTGTGGGACGACGGATCGGGCGGCGCCGACACCCGTGGCGGCACGGGGCTCCAGGGCGTGGCCGACCGTATCTCGGTGCTCGACGGCCACCTGCTAGTGTCCAGTCCGCCCGGCGGGCCCACGGTGTTTCGGCTGCAGGTCCCCCTCTCACCTGCGGATACGAGGACGTGAGCGTGCGCATCGTACTGGCCGAGGACAGTGTGCTCCTGCGCGAAGGCCTGATCGGACTTCTGGAGCGGTTCGGCCATCAGGTGGTGGCGGGCGCCTCCACGGCGGACGAGCTGATCGCGGCCGTGGCCGAGCACGGCCCGGACATCGTGGTGACCGATGTGCGCATGCCGCCCGGCTTCTCCGACGAGGGCCTGCGCGCCGCGATCGAACTGCGCACCCGGCAGCCGGACCTGCCCGTCCTCGTACTCAGCCAGTACGTCCAGCGCGCCTACGCCGAGGACCTTCTCGACTCCGCCGACGGTGCGGGCGTCGGCTATCTGCTCAAGGAACGCATCGGCGACGTCGAGGAGTTCGTCGACGCCCTGCACCGGGTCGCGGCCGGGAACACGGTCGTGGACCCCGAGGTGGTCCGCCGGCTGATCCGTCGCCGCCGGGACCCGCTCTCCCGGCTGACCGCGCGTGAGCAGGAGGTGCTGGCCCTGATGGCGGAGGGCAGGTCCAACGCGTCGATCGCCGCGGCGATGACGGTGAGCGAGGGCACGGTCAGCAAGCACTTCGGCAGCATCCTCAGCAAGCTCGACCTCTCGCTGGACGACACCACGAACCGCCGGGTGCTGGCAGTTCTGGCGTACCTGCGGGGCTGACCGGCGTCGCCGGCGTACCGGCACCCGGCACCCGGCACCCGGCACCCGGCACCCGGCACCCAAAAGACATTGCCGGGGCGCACCCCCGTGACGGAGGATTCCACGCTGTGACCACAGCCGAACAACCCCCGCAGCCACAGCCCTCCGCGTCGCCCCGCCCCCTCGCGCTGATCACCGGAGTCGGCCGCACGATCGGCATCGGTGCGGGTATCGCCCGCCAACTGGCCGCCTCGGGCTGGGACATCGCCTTCACCTACTGGACGCCGTACGACCGGCGCATGACCTGGGGCGAGGAGCAGGGCGCATCCGCGGCCATCGCCGCATCCCTCACCGGACAAGGCGCGCGCACGGCCGCGATCGAGGCGGACCTGGTCGACCCCGACGCCCCGTCCCGCATCTTCGACGAGGCCGAACGCCGGATCGGACCGGTCACCGCGCTCGTGCTCAGCCATGCCGAGTCGGTCGACTCCGGCCTCCTCGACACCACGGTCGAGAGCTTCGACCGGCACTTCGCCGTGAACGCCCGCGCCACCTGGCTGCTGATCCGGGAGTACGGGCTCCGCTTCCGCGCCGCCCCGGGCTCCGGCCGGATCATCGCCCTCACCAGCGACCACACGGTCGGCAACCTCCCGTACGGCGCCAGCAAGGGGGCCCTGGACCGCATCACCCTGGCCGCCTCGCACGAGCTCGCCCACCTGGGAGTGACCGCCAACGTCATCAACCCGGGCCCCGTGGACACCGGCTGGATGAACGACGAACTCTCCCAACTCCTCGTACGCAACACCCCACTGGGCCGCCTCGGCACCCCGCAGGACACCGCGCACCTGGTGGACTTCCTCTGCTCGCAGCAGGGTCAGTGGGTCAACGGCCAGCTGCTGAAGAGCAACGGCGGATCGGCGTAGCCTCACCGCCCGCACGGAGGAGGCGCCGACGTCCCGCCCCGGCCCCGGGAATCAGGTCATGAGCCGTTGCACACGCGGCTCGACAAGAGGCCGGAAGATCCGCTGCACCACCGCGGTCATCAGCACGACGGCGACAACCGCGGCCACGGCGGTCAGCGCGATCTTGCCCCACGGCGAATCGAGCCGGTCGTACACCCCGGCGTGCACCGCGGCACGGTAGAGCAGCGGGTGCAGCAGGAGGGCGTACATGGTGCGCGTGCCCATGACCGTGAACCACGTCCTGCGGTTCGGGACGAGCGAGAAGAACGCCGCCGTCATCACGACCGCGGCGACGAACAGCGCGACCCGCATGAAGAACCAGAAGGAAAGCGATACGTGCAGCTCGGTGTAGTCGTGCCGCCAGCTGAACCATTCCCAGTCGTTCAGACGCGGAGCGACCAGATAGGAGACGGGCAGAGCCAGGCACATCACCACGGCCGAGGCCACCCTGATGCGCCGGGAGCGCAGCCATGCGAAGTGCTCCCGGCGCAGTTGCAGGCCCAGCACGAAGAAGGGCAGGAATTGGAGCACCCGGGCGAACTGCAGGATGTTCCCATTGCTGGTGAGGCCCGAAAGCATCGAGATCACGACAGCGACGGCCACCGGCCACCGCACGGCACGCCAGACGGGCACCGTGATCCGCCAGATGAACAGCGCGACGAGGAACCAGCACACGAACCAGGGCTGGAGGATCGTGACGTCGATCTCGCCCTCGTCGAGAACGTACTGCCGGACCAGCGCATAGAGGGTCTCGAAGATGAGATACGGGACCAGGACCCCGGTGATCAGCCGCTGCACCTGATCCGGGCGCCCCGTGTAACTGCGGGAGAGGAAGCCGGAAAGCACGATGAAGGCCGGCATGTGAAAGGAGTAGACCCAGGCTGCCGCAGACCTGACGGCATCGCTGTGGTTGATCCAGTCGGCCCAGAAATGCGCGCAGACCACGAGGACGAGCAGCAGGAACTTGGCATTGTCGAAAAAGGGATCCCTGCCGTCCCGAGCGGGCACGGGTGCAGCCGACCGTTCCGGTGCGGGGGGCACCGTAAGGACGGCTCTCTCGCCGGCCGGCCCCGGTATCTCCCCGCCCATGGGGCTTGTCATCCGCCGTCTCCTCCAGAACACCCTGCTGATCGGGTCCATTGCAGCGGCGCAGAATGCCGGCCGTCCGGCCCGGGCGGTGATCATACACAGCAGCCCCCGCCGGGCGGCACCGAAAGGATCCCGCGCCGACCCACCGTATTCCCCCGCCGGCTACCCCCCGGCCACCGGGGATGCGCGGCGCCTCCGGGCCGTCCCGCCGACGGGCGTGGGACCGCAGCGCTCCGGACCCGAAAACGGCTCCGGGCATGAAAAAGCCCCAGGTCACGGCGAGTGAGTCCTGGGGCTGATCCGAGCCGCCTTCGGGATTCGAACCCGAGACCTACGCATTACGAGTGCGTTGCTCTGGCCAACTGAGCTAAGGCGGCACGCCCTGTCGCACCATGATGCGATCAGCAGCGACGCCAAGTCTACACAGTTTCCAGGGGTGCTCCGTACCGCCCCGTTTCCACGCCTCAGCCGCAGGTCAGGAGCACTTCTTGCCGTCGTCCGGCGCCGTGCCTTCCAGCAGGTACGTGTTGATCGCCGTGTCGATGCAGTCGCTGCCGCGGCCGTACGCCGTGTGCCCGTCGCCCTCGTAGGTGAGGAGGGTGCCCGACGAGAGCTGGCCGGCCAGGGATTTCGCCCACTTGTACGGGGTCGCCGGGTCCCGGGTCGTTCCGACGACCACGATCGGGGCGGCGCCCTCGGCCTTGACGGGGTGCGGGGTGCCAGTGGCCGGGACCGGCCAGTAGGCGCAGTTCAGGGAGGCCCAGGCGAAGCCCTTTCCGAAGACCGGCGAGGCCTTCTCGAAGCTGGGCAGGGCCTGGGTGACCGCCTGGGAGGTGGCGAAGGCGGGTGGGAGGTCGAGGCAGTTCACGGCCGCGTTGGCGTACATGAGGTTCGCGAACGTGCCGTTCGGCTCACGCTCGTAGTAACTGTCCGCCAGGGAGAGCAGCCCCGAGCCGTCGCCCGTCTCGGCACCGGCGAGCGCCTCGCGGAGCTGGGGCCAGGCCGACTCGTCGTACATGGCGGCGATGACACCCGTGGTGGCGAGGGACTCACCGAGCTTGCGGGACTCGCCCGTGGCGATCGGCTTCGCGTCGAGGTCGCTGAACAGCTTCTTCAGGTTCGTCGCCGCGTCGGCGGCGGACGTCGTGCCGAGCGGGCAGTCCGCCTTCTTCACGCAGTCCGCCGCGAAGGACTGGAACGCGGTCTCGAATCCCGCGGTCTGGTCCCGGTTCATCTCGGCCGCCGGGAGCGAGGGATCCATCGCACCGTCGAGCACCAGACGGCCCGCCCGCGCGGGGAAGAGCTCGGCGTACGTCGCTCCCAGGAACGTTCCGTACGAGGCGCCGACGTAGTGCAGCTGCTCGTCCCCGAGCAGCTCCCGCAGGATGTCCATGTCGCGGGCCGTCTCCACGGTGGAGACGTGCGGCAGGATCTCGCCCGAGCGCTGCTCGCAGCCGGTGGCGAACTTCTTGAACGAACTGCTCAGCTTCGCGACCTCGACGGCGTCGTCCGGGGTCTGGTCGACCTGGGTGTACGCGTCCATCTGTGAACCGGTGAGGCACTCGACGGGCTCGCTGCGCGCCACCCCGCGCGGATCGATGGCGACCATGTCGTAGCGGGCGCGCACCTGGGCGGGGTAGCCGATCGCGGCGTATCCCTGGAGATAGCCGATGGCCGATCCGCCGGGACCCCCCGGGTTGACCAGGAGGGAGCCGATCTTCTTGCCGGGCCCGGTGGCCTTCTTGCGGGAGACCGCCAGCTTGATCTCGCCGCCGTCCGGCTTCGCGTAGTCGAGCGGCGCCTTCATCGTGGTGCACTGGAATCCGGTGACGCCGCAGTCCCGCCAGCTCAGTTGCTGGGCGTAGAACGGCTTCAGCGCCGCCGGTACGGCGGAAGGCGTGGCCGAGGCCGCCTGCGCGGGCGACGAGGCGCCCGTCGTCGAACCCCCGTCGGTACAGCCGGAGATGAGGAGGCCGGCGGTGCCGAGCGCTAGGGCGAGGGTACGGAGCGGGCGCCTGTTATGCATGTCCGGAGCGTAGCCGCCGGGCGTCGGCTCGTCCGATTCCCTGCTCTTTCGGGTGATTCGGAGATCGGCCGGGGCTGTGCGACCGTCGCGTCGCGCAGCCGTGACCGACGGCCTCAGCCGGCCCGCAACGCCATCGTCATCGCCTCCACCGCGAGCAGCGGGGCCACATTGCGGTCCAGGGCCCGGCGGCAGGCGGTCACCGCCTCGATCCGGCGCAGGGTGCGCTCCGGCGTGGAGGAGCGGGCGATGCGGTCGAGGGAGTCCTGGGCGTCCGCGTTGGCGATGGCGATCCGGGAACCCAGTTGCAGGGCGAGCACATCGCGGTAGAACCCGGTCAGTTCGGTGAGCGCCAGGTCGAGGCTGTCGCGCTGGGTACGGGTCTTGCGCCGCTTCTGCCGGTCCTCCAGCTCCTTCATCACCCCTGCGGTGCCCCGAGGCATCCGGCCCCCGGCCGAGGCGCCGAGCGCGGCCTTCATGTCTTCCGTCTCCTTGACGTCGACATCCTCGGCCGCCTGCTTGGCATCGTCGGTGGCGGTGTCGATCAGTTCCTGGGCGGCCTTGAGGCAGCCGCCGATGTCATCGACCCGCAGCGGAAGTTTCAGGACGGCGGCCCTGCGGGCACGCGCCCGCTCGTCGGTGGCGAGACGGCGGGCCCGGCCGATGTGCCCCTGGGTGGCGCGGGCGGCGGACATGGCCCGCTCCGGATCGATGCCGTCGCGCCGGATCAGGACATCGGCGACGGCGTCGACCGACGGCGTGCTCAGCGTGAGGTGGCGGCAACGCGACCGGATCGTGGGCAGCACGTCCTCCAGCGAGGGCGCGCAGAGCAGCCACACCGTGCGCGGCGCGGGCTCCTCGACCGCCTTGAGCAGCACATTGCCCGCGCCCTCGGTGAGGCGGTCGGCGTCCTCCATGACGATGACCTGCCAGCGCCCGACGGCCGGCGAGAGCTGGGCACGGCGGACCAGCTCGCGGGTCTCCTTCACACCGATGGAGAGCAGATCGGTGCGGATCACGTCCACATCGGCGTGCGTACCGATGAGGCTCGTGTGACAGCCGTCGCAGAAGCCGCACCCCGGCGCCCCGCCCAGGGCACGGTCCGGGCTGGTGCACTGCAGGGCGGCGGCAAAGGCCCGGGCGGCGGTGGACCGGCCGGAGCCCGGGGGGCCGGTGAACAGCCAGGCATGGGTCATCTTCGAGCCGGGCGGCACCGGCTCTCCCGCGGAAATGGCGGTGACCAGCACGTCGGCGTCCCGGGCGGCGGCACCGAGCTGCTCCTGCACGCGGTCCTGGCCGACCAGGTCGTCCCATACGGACATGGGTCACCGCCCTTCCGGTGGTGTGCGGGCCGAGCCGCCGTTCCGTCGGAACGGTGGTACGGCCCGGGTGGCTCTCGTCACGGCTGTCGCCGTGATGTGCGTCGGTCCGGCTTCCCATTGTGGGGGACGGGTCTGACAATCCCGGCAGACTGCCGGAGGGACAACGGCAGCCGGGGCAGCCGGAGAGACGAAGGCAGCCCGGGCTGCCGGACGCCGATGGCCCCGCGCCTGTTCGCGCGGGGCCATCGGCGTCGTACCCGGTCAGCGACGCGGGCGGCGTCCCCGGCCCCTGGGCCCCGGGTCCTCGTCGTCGTGGTCGCCGAGCAGTTCGTCCGCCAGCGTGGGCAGATCGTCCAGCGGCGTCTCCTCCGCCCAGTCCGGACGCGGACGCCCCGACCGGCCGGACGGCCCCTGCCGGTCCCGGTCCGCGGGCGGGTTCGCCTGCGGGTCGGTGATCTGCGGCAGCTCGCGGGTGCGCTCGTTCTCGCCCTCGGGTACGGAGGCCGCCGGGCGCTCGTCCCGGAAGATGCCACGAGGTACCCGGTCCGCGGGGTCGGCGTCGCGTGCGGAGTCATGCCCTCCCGCGTCCCGTACCGGCGGCAGCACCGCCGTCTCGTCCGCCGCACCGGGATGCCCGGGCGCGTCGGAGATCTTCGGGATCATCGCGGTCTCGGCCTCGTCGGAAGGCCAGGGCGCGGACGGCGACGCGCTGCGGGACCGCCCGGAGCCGGACTTCGGATCCACCGGGGAGGGCACCGGCTGCGTGATCTCGTTCGGGTTGACGATCGGGGTCGGCACCGTCAGCTCGCTGTCCGACACGGATGGCTCGGACGACCCGGACGACCCGGGCCTCTCGGCGGCACGCGAGGCCTGGGCGGCCTCGGCGGCCTCCGCGTCGGCTTCCGCCTGCGCGGCCGCCGCCCGGGCCCGGGCGCTCTCCGCGGCGGCAGCGGCCTCTGCCTCTGCCTGCCGTCGAGCCGCCTCGGCCCGGAGCAGGGCCTCCTCCGCCTTGCGCTGCTTCTCCAGACGCCGGGCCTCGGCTTCCTGGCGCAGCCGCGCCTCCTCCTCGGCCTGGCGGCGCAACCGGGCCTGCTCGGCCTCGCGGGCCGCGTCCTCGGCTTCGACCCGGGCGCGCTCCTCCTCGGCGATGCGGCGGGCCTCCTCGGCGCGCTGCCTGGCCTCTTCCGCCTGGCGTTCGGCCTCGCGCCTGCGGGCTTCCTCCTCCTCGCGGCGCTTGCGCTCCTCCTCCTCGGCGCGGAGCTTGGCGAGCTGCTCCTGGCGCTCGCGCTCCAGACGCTCCTCCTCCGCCTTGCGCGCGGCTTCCTCCTCGGCGAGGCGCCGGGCCTCTTCCTCGGCGGCCTTGCGCGCCTCTTCCCGGGCCTTGATCTCGGCTTCGGAGAGCGGAAGGAGCTGGTCGAGCCGGTGACGCACGACCGTGGTGATCGCCTCCGGTTCCTGGCCGGCGTCCACCACCAGGTAACGCGTCGGGTCGGCGGCGGCCAGCGTCAGGAATCCGGAACGCACCCGGGCGTGGAACTCGGGCGGCTCGGACTCCAGCCGGTCGGGCGCCTCGGTGAACCGTTCCCTCGCGGTCTGCGGGTCGACGTCCAGCAGCACCGTCAGATGCGGTACGAGTCCGCTCGTCGCCCAGCGCGAGATCCGGGCGATCTCGGTCGGCGCGAGATCACGGCCCGCGCCCTGGTAGGCGACGGACGAGTCGATGTAGCGGTCGGAGATGACGATCGCGCCCCGCTCCAGCGCCGGGCGCACGACCGAGTCGACGTGCTCGGCGCGGTCGGCGGCGTACAGCAGTGCCTCGGCCCGGTTGGAGAGCCCGGCCGACGACACGTCGAGCAGGATCGAGCGCAGCCGCTTGCCGACGGGGGTCGCACCCGGTTCGCGGGTGACGACGACCTCGTGGCCCTTGGCACGGATCCACTCGGCGAGCGCCTCGACCTGGGTGGACTTGCCCGCTCCGTCACCGCCCTCCAGAGCGAGGAAGAAGCCGGTCCCGGCGGGCGCGACCGCCGGGTCGCCCCCACGCAGCGCCTCGCGCAGATCGCGGCGCAGCGGCACTCCGGAACGGTCGTCCGTCTTCGCGAGGACGATCGCGGCGACCGGCAGCAGCAGGGCGCCGATCAGCATCAGGGTGAAGGCGGCACCGCCGTGCGCGAAGACGAAGTCGCCCGCGGTCAGCCGGTGGGTGCCGATGGCGGCGGCCACCAGCGGGCCGCCGACCGCGCCGAGCGCGATCAGGACCCGGACGACGGCCTGGAGGTGCTCGGTGGTCCTGGCCCGGCGGAACTCCTCGGTCTCCTGGTCGACGAGCACATGGCCGGTGTTCGCGGCGACGCCCGCCGCGTATCCGGCGAGCACGGCGAGCATGAGGACGGTCGCCGTGTCCGGGACCAGACCCATCGCCAGGAGGGCGACTCCGGTGACGGCGGTGGCCAGGGAGAGCAGCCGCCGCCGCGACAGGGTGGGCAGCACCTTCTGCGCGGTACGGATGCCGACACCCGTACCACCCGTCAGGGCGAGGATCAGCAGGGCGAAAGTGGCGGGGCCACCACCGAGGTCGGCGGCGTCCAGCACGGCGACGGCGGCCGCGGCCGCGATCGCTCCGGCGACCGCGGCGCAGGTCGCGACGATCAGCGGGACGGCGCCCGTACGGCCCTTGTCCGGTCCGCTGCCGGCGGACGGCCGGCGCAACCCCTCCAGGGGCGAGCGCGGGCGGGGCGTCGGTGTGCCGGGCAGTTCCAGGAAGTACACGGTCGAGATCGAGGCGGAGAACAGCCCGGCCGCGACGTACGAGCCGAGGGCCGCCTGGTGGAAGGAGAACCACTCCAGGCCCGAGCCCAGCAGATTGCCGATCAGCGTGGCGACCAGCAGAACGGCCGCGGCGGCGGGAACGGCGGCGAAGTCCGTACGCAGGGAGAGCCGGCGCAGTGAGTCGAGGTGGTCCGGCAACGGACGCACCGCGGCGCCCTCGATCGGCGGTGCGGGCAGCAGCGCGGGCGCCGCCCCGTCCTTCGCGATCGTCCACAGGCGCTCACCGGCGCCGGTGACGAAGACGGTGATGAGGATCATCATGAGCGCCTTGTCGGGCGTCCAGTCGATCCACAGGGGCGCGACGACCAGCAGCGCGAGCCGCAGCCCGTCGGCGCCGATCATCAGCCACCGCCGGTCGAGCGGCCCTCCCGGCGCCGTCAGGGTCGTCAACGGCCCCAGGAGTACGGCTCCGAAGAGCAGGGTGGAAATAATCCGGGCCCCGAAGACGGCGGCGACGGCGAAGGCCGCCCCGCGGTATCCGGATCCGAATGAGCCCTCAAGGACCGCCGCTTGCAGCGACAGCAACACCAGCACGAGAAGGGCGAGTGCATCGCCGGTACTGCCGACGAGCTGGGCGCTCCACAACCGCTTCAGCGGGGGAACACGCAACAGGGCTCGTACGGCGCGCTCGCGTGAGTCTGCGGCAAGTGTGTCGGAGGTGGGGCTCACGACCGTTGGCTGCTCGGCTCGCGTCATCCGCCCAGCCTATCGGGAGCGGGGCGGTGCCCGCGGTCCGCGTCCGAACATACGACCGTCGACCTCACGATCCGACCCACTCGACGGGCACGCGGACCCGGGGACCGCAGAACCATCCCGCCGGCGTCTCCAGCCCGGCCGGCGCCTCGGCGACTCCAGCCCTTCCGGCGTTTGAGGAGCGGGGGTCCGGGGGCGGAGCCCTCGGTTACGGAAAGGGGCAGGTAGGGAAAGGTCCGCCGCAGGCGCAACCCCTCGCCCCCTCACCCGCCTCCCACCCCCGGAAACGGCAACGCCGGAGGGGCTGGACACTCGTCCAGCCCCTCCGGCGTCAAGGAGCCCAGGGCCCCAGGAAGGTCAGTCCTCCACGGAAGCCGAGGAAGCAGCCGTCTTCTTGGCCGCGGTCTTCTTCGCCGCAGTGGTCGTCTTCTTCGCGGCAGTCGTCTTCTTCGCCGCGGTCTTCTTGGCCGCCGTGGCCGTCTTCTTGGCCGCAGTCGCCTTCTTTGCCGGCGCCTTCTTTGCCGGGGCCTTCTTTGCCGTCTTCTTCTTGGCCGGCCCCTTGGCCCGCTTCTCGGCGAGCAGCTCGTAGCCGCGCTCCGGCGTGATGTCCTCGACGCTGTCGTCGGTCCGCAGCGTCGCGTTCGTCTCGCCGTCCGTGACGTACGCACCGAAGCGCCCGTCCTTGACGACGACCGGAGCACCGCTCACCGGGTCGGTCCCCAGCTCCTTCAGCGGCGGCTTGGCAGCGGCCCGCCCGCGCTGCTTCGGCTGGGCGTAGATGGCGAGGGCCTCTTCGAGCGTGATGTCGAAGAGCTGGTCCTCGGAGGTGAGGGACCGCGAGTCCGTGCCCTTCTTCAGGTACGGGCCGTAGCGGCCGTTCTGCGCCGTGATCTCGACGCCTTCGGCGTCCTCGCCGACCACACGCGGCAGCGACATCAGCTTCAGCGCGTCGGCCAGCGTCACCGTGTCCAGTGACATCGACTTGAAGAGCGAGGCCGTCCGCGGCTTCACCGCGTTCTTGCCGGTCTTCGGGGTGCCCTCGGGCAGCACCTCGGTGACGTACGGGCCGTAGCGCCCGTCCTTGGCGATGATCTGGTTCCCGCTGACCGGGTCCGCACCGAGCTCGAAGTCGCCGCTCGGCTTGGCCAGCAGCTCCTCCGCGTACTCGACGGACAGCTCGTCGGGCGCCAGCTCCTCGGGGACGTCCGCGCGCTGGTGGCCCTCGGAGTCCTTCTCGCCGCGCTCGATGTACGGGCCGTACCGGCCGACCCGCAGCTTGATGTCGTTGCCGACGGGGAACGAGGAGATCTCCCGGGCGTCGATCGCGCCGAGGTCGGTGACGAGCTCCTTGAGCCCGCCGAGGTGGTCGCCGTCGCCGTTGCCCGCGTCGGAGGCCTTTCCGGCACCGGCCGCGTCGTCGCCCTCCTGCGCACCGAAGTAGAAGCGCTTCAGCCACGGCACGGACTGGGCCTCGCCCCGCGCGATGCGGTCGAGGTCGTCCTCCATGCGGGCCGTGAAGTCGTAGTCGACGAGCCGGCCGAAGTGCTTCTCCAGCAGGTTGACCACGGCGAACGACAGGAACGACGGGACGAGCGCCGTGCCCTTCTTGAACACGTACCCGCGGTCGAGGATCGTCCCGATGATCGAGGCGTACGTCGACGGGCGGCCGATCTCGCGCTCTTCGAGCTCCTTGACCAGCGAGGCCTCGGTGTAGCGGGCCGGCGGCTTGGTCGCGTGGCCGTCGACGGTGACCTCGTCGGCGGTCAGCGCGTCGCCCTCGGCGACCTGCGGCAGTCGGCGCTCGCGGTCGTCGAGCTCGGCGTTCGGGTCGTCGGCGCCTTCGACGTACGCCTTCATGAAGCCGTGGAAGGTGATCGTCTTGCCGGACGCGGAGAACTCGGCGTCCCGGCCGTCGCTCGCCCGGCCGCCGATCTTGACGGTGACGGAGTTACCGACCGCGTCCTTCATCTGGGAGGCGACGGTCCGCTTCCAGATCAGCTCGTAGAGCCGGAACTGGTCACCGGTGAGACCGGTCTCGGCAGGGGTGCGGAAGCGGTCGCCGGAGGGGCGGATCGCCTCGTGCGCCTCCTGCGCGTTCTTGACCTTGCCGGCGTACGTGCGCGGCTTGTCCGGCAGGTAATTCGCACCGTAGAGCTGCGTGACCTGCGCCCGGGCCGCGGAGATCGCGGTGTCCGAGAGGGTCGTGGAGTCGGTACGCATGTAGGTGATGAAGCCGTTCTCGTACAGCTTCTGCGCGACCTGCATGGTGGCCTTGGCCCCGAAGCCCAGCTTCCGGCTCGCCTCCTGCTGGAGGGTCGTCGTACGGAAGGGGGCGTACGGCGAGCGGCGGTACGGCTTCGACTCGACGGACCGCACGGCGAACGCGGAGTCGGCGAGCGCGGCGGCCAGGGCGCGGGCGTTCGTCTCGTCCAGGTGCAGCGTCTGGGCGGAGCCGGCCTTGAGCTGCCCGTCCGGACCGAAGTCGCGGCCCTGGGCGATGCGGCGCCCGTCGACCGCGCTGAGGCGGGCGGTGAGCGTCGAGGGGTCGGATGCGTCACCGGTGCGGCCGGTGGCGAAGGTGCCGGTCAGGTCCCAGTACTCGGCGGAACGGAAGGCGATGCGCTCGCGCTCCCGCTCGACGACGAGGCGGGTGGCGACGGACTGGACACGGCCCGCCGACAGCCGCGGCATGACCTTCTTCCACAGGACCGGCGAGACCTCGTAGCCGTAGAGGCGGTCGAGGATACGGCGGGTCTCCTGGGCGTCGACCATGCGCTGGTTGAGCTCGCGCGGGTTGGCGACGGCGGCCCGGATCGCGTCCTTGGTGATCTCGTGGAAGACCATCCGGTGGACCGGGACCTTGGGCTTGAGCACTTCCTGCAGGTGCCACGCGATGGCTTCGCCCTCGCGGTCCTCATCGGTGGCGAGGAAGAGTTCGTCGGACTCGGCCAGAAGCTGCTTCAGCTTCCTGACCTGGGCCTTCTTGTCGGCGTTGACGACGTAGATGGGCTGGAAGTCGTTCTCCACGTCGACGCCGAGACGGCGTACCTCGCCGGTGTACTCGTCCGGCACCTCGGCGGCGCCGTTCGGGAGGTCGCGGATGTGCCCGACGCTCGCCTCGACGACGTATCCGGGGCCGAGATAGCCCTTGATCGTCTTCGCCTTGGCAGGCGACTCGACGATGACGAGTCGGCGGCCGCCCTGTGCGGTCTCGCTGGTCGGGGACAACTTCGCTCTTCTCTCCGGTCGACGCTCGGTGGGCATCAGGGCAGCGCGATGGCGCTGCCGACAGTGCTGTCGCTGCGGAGTGTGACGGTACAACCCGCCCCCGTGTCAAACGGCAAAAGCCCGCAACGGCCACTCGAACGGTAACCCGACTTCCGCCATTCCTGCCGCCCGGCCCGCTCCGTCCGCCGTCCGCGCGGCCGCTGCCTGCGGGTTTCGGCGGCGCTGTGGCCGCCCTGCGGACGAGAAGCCCCCGGGGCGCCCGGCCCGGGCGTGTTCCCGCGCCGGCCGGGGCGGGAACGGACCGGATCGGGTTTCAGATGCGGGTGAGGCACCACACCCCGAGGACGAGGAAAAGTACGCCGAACACAGTGGCGAGTGCGGTGGAGGCGACGGGGCTCACCCCGTACGCCACCGGCGCACGGCGCAGCACGCGCGCCCCCGTCCACAGCAGCAATGCCGCGCCGAACAGCGCGAACACCGTTCCGGCGAAGACAGCAGGTCCGCTCTCCATACCCGTACGCCTCCCCGTCCCCCCGGCGCGGCCCGGCACGGTCCGCCCGCCCGGTGCCGCCCGGTTCGGGGGAGGTTCCCACCGTGGAACGTCGCAGGCACGAACTCCGGGTGAACAGCCGGGCCGTGGTGGACACCTCACGGCTGACGCCCCCTCGGCGCATCACCACAGGCGCGGCAACCATGGCCGAATTCACATCACGGGCGGGGTCCCCCTGTGCCGCCACCTCAGCCATGGAACTCATACGTGGAATCCGGACACGGAGGCCGGACATGGAGGCCGGACATGGAGGCCGGACATGAGGGCCGGACATGGGGCCAGCCCCGGAGGCCGTCTCCCGCGGACAACTCGGGCCCGGATCAGCCCTCGTAGGACGTCGGCGGAACCTCCCCGAGAGTGCGCGTTCACGCCCGCGGGTCCGGCCAGTACCCAACCGGAGTCCGGCGCCGAAGCAGCGACCGCGCCGAAGCTCCGGGGAAAGTACTGGTGACAAGGCCATCCGGCACATACGGCAGAGGTGCCCCGCCCCGAACCGGAGCCGCCCCCAGGGCTCAGCAGCGCAGTTCCGGGCGGCCCGGGGCAGGAGGCAGGCCACAGAACGCGCCCCACAGTCGCCCGGCGGCGGGCCGCCCCACACCGGCAGATGCCTCGTCCAGCCCGATGAGGCCTCGCCCAGCCCGCCACGGATCATCGGGCCTCCGACGGATCATCCGGCCCGATTCAGCTCACCCAGCCATCCGCCCGGCCGGGGGCAGGGGCTCCAGGAAGCCCTCGTCGACCAGGAGCCGGATGGCCTGCGGGGTGCGGTCGCGCAGCAGCACCGGGTCCTCGTTCATCAACTGGGCGATCGCGTCCAGGATCCGGCCGGCGGGCAGCGATCCGTCGCACACGCCGGCGAACCCGGCACCGACCGCGTCGACCTTCGTCGCGCGCCGCATACCGCGGTTCTGACGCAGCACCACATGCTCCGGGTCCTCGGCCCCCGGCAGGCCCACCTGCTCCTGCACGACCTCGGCGGCAAGGGTGAAGTGAGCGGCCAGCAGCGCCGCGTCGTCCTGCTCCCGCAGATAGTCCTGGCGGGCGAAGTGCGCCTCGATGGCCGGCCCGAGCGGCTGCTCCACCGCATGCGGCCACTCCTCGATCACGATCGAGGCCTCCCCGGCGGCTGCCGCGGCGGACTTCCGCAGCGTGATCCAGCCGAAGCCGACCCCCTTCGTGCCGTGGGCCTCGAACTCGTCGAGCCAGGCGTCGTACCGCGCGGCGTACTCCGCGGGGTCCGTGCGGTGGTCGCCGCTGTCACGCAGCCACAGCTCGGCGTACTGCGTGACGTCCTGCACCTCGCGCTGCACGATCCAGGCATCGCAGCCCTGCGGCACCCAGGAACGCAGCCTGTCCTGCCACTCCTCGACCTCGGTGTGCTGCCAGTTGGCCAGGAAGTGGGCGTAGCCGCCCTCGTTGAGCCGGTCGCCGGTCTGCTGCACGAGGGTCCGGCACAGGTCGTCGCCCGCCATACCGCCGTCGCGGTAGGTGAGGCGGGCGCCGGGCGAGATGACGAAGGGCGGGTTGGAGACGATGAGGTCGTACGTCTCCGTGCCGACGGGCTCGTACAGCGAACCCTCGCGCAGGTCGGCCGGGGCGGCGCCGGACAGGGCGAGGGTGAGCCGGGTGAAGTCGAGGGCGCGTGGGTTGAGGTCGGTGGCCGTGACCCGGGTGGCGTGCTGTGCGGCGTGCAGCGCCTGGATGCCGGAGCCCGTACCGATGTCCAGGGCGGATCCGACGGGCCTGCGGACGGTGATCCCGGCGAGGGTGGTGGACGCCCCGCCGATGCCGAGGACGACGCCCTCCTCGTGCGAACCGATCCCGCCGGCACCGCCCACCGCGCAGCCCAGGTCGGAGACGATGAACCAGTCCTGGTCCTCCGGGCCGCTGTACGGCCGCACGTCGACCGTGGCCCGCACCTCGCCGTCCGCCTCGGTCAGCCAGCCGTCCGCCACGCACTCCGTCAGCGGGAGCACGGCGGCTGCCCGTCCGGCGGGGACCGGGCGCTGAAGAAGGAAGAGGCGCACGAGCGTGTCGAGCGGCGCGTCGCCCCGGGTGGCCCTCAGCGCCGGGACCGTCTCGCTGCGGGCGAGCGCGGCATAGGCGGGTGCGCCGAGCAGTTCGAGGAGCCCGTCTGCGGTGAAGGCGGCGGCGAGCAGGGCTTCGCGGAGCCGGGTCGCGTGGTCTGCTGCGGGAAGACTGGTCTTACTCACATGCCCCATTGTGACGGCTCCCACTGACAACGGCAGCGGCCCGGCGGCCCATCAGGGGCGCCGGGCCGTTCGCGGGCCCGGCTACGACTCCTTGCTGGGCGAGGCGGACGCCTCCTTGGAGGGCGCCGCCTCCTTTGACGCACCGGCCGAGGGCGAAGCCGAGGCCGTGGGCTTCTGGCAGCCCTTCTGCTTGGCCATCGCCTCACCGACCTCACCGGACTGAAGCTTCTTCAGCGCCTGGTCGCCGTTGGTGCTGATCTTGTTCAGTTCGTCGGCGATGCCCTTGAGGCCGTCGGCGAACTCCGCCTGGTCCTTCGTGTCCAGGGCGTCGACCTTCTTCTGCAGATTCGCGTAGGCCACGGAGGAGGCGTTGAGCTCCTTCACGGCCTCCTTCTGCGTCGTCTCGCCGTCGTCGACCGGCGGCGGACCCGCCGAGTCGACAGCGGTGCCCAGCGCCTTGTACGCCTGCGAGATCTGCTGGAAGGCGGCCGAGTCGGTCTCCTGGACGTCGGCGGGCTTGCTGTTGTCGGCGGTCTGCTGCTGGATCGAGGCGTTGGCGTTCGCGATCTTCTGCAGCTGGGGCTGGACCTGGTCACAGACCTGCTTGGCCCAGTCGTTCACCTTGTCGTCGCTGTCGTCACTGCAGCCCGACAACGTAAGTACCAGTACCGCACCGCCGGACAGCGCGGCCGCTAGCTTCTTGTTCACCGGATTGGTCCCTTCCAAGGCTCTCGGCCCCGGAACTTACACGCCGAACGCCCCCCATCCGGGTGCCGGGCGTCCGATGGATAGCCTTTTGCAGCCATTTGCACCAAGGGAAATGAGGGAGATACAACTCACCCACACAGCCCCCGAGCACGGGAACAGCTGTACGCTCCACCACTCCTGCGGACACAGAGACGGACGGACACGACATCAGAATGCCGCGCCCGCCCGATTCTTGATCCTCCGTCATCTAGGGTCCGCGTACGTCACGCCGAATCCGGCTCACTGAGCGGCTGCCGGGTCGGCCGGCCTGGCCGTACCCTCCCCGTCACCTCCCTCGGAACCGCCGTCCTCGCCCACGGCGATCCCCCTCCTCTTGGAGACGTAGACGGCACCGACGATGACCGCGATGGCCAGCACGGCCACCACCGCGCGCACCCCCGCGCTCGCGTCCTCGCCGTAGCTGAACTGCACCACCGCGGGGGCGATGAGCAGCGCCACCAGGTTCATCACCTTGAGCAGGGGGTTGATCGCCGGCCCGGCCGTGTCCTTGAACGGATCGCCGACCGTGTCACCGATGACGGTCGCGGCATGGGCGTCACTGCCCTTGCCGCCGTAGTGACCGTCCTCGACGAGCTTCTTGGCGTTGTCCCACGCACCACCGGAGTTGGCGAGGAAGACGGCCATCAGCGTTCCGGTGCCGATCGCGCCCGCCAGGTACGAGCCGAGTGCCCCGACACCGAAGGTGAAGCCGACCGCGATGGGCGCCAGCACCGCCAGCAGACCGGGGGTGGCCAGCTCGCGCAGCGCGTCCTTGGTGCAGATGTCGACGACGCGCCCGTACTCCGGCTTCTCCGTGTAGTCCATGATCCCGGGATGCTCACGGAACTGCCGTCGTACCTCGTAGACCACGGCGCCCGCCGAACGGGAGACCGCGTTGATGGCCAGGCCGGAGAAGAGGAACACCACCGCTGCGCCGAGGATCAGGCCGACCAGGTTGTTGGGCTGGGAGATGTCCAGACTCAGCCCCAGCTCCCCGGCCGAGGCGCCGACATCGTCGACCGCGGTGGCGATCGCGTCCCGGTAGGAGCCGAAGAGCGCCGCTGCCGCCAGAACCGCCGTGGCGATGGCGATGCCCTTGGTGATGGCCTTGGTGGTGTTGCCCACGGCGTCCAGGTCGGTGAGGACCTGCGCGCCGGCGCCGGTGACATCACCGGACATCTCGGCGATGCCCTGCGCGTTGTCGGAGACCGGGCCGAAGGTGTCCATGGCGACGATCACACCGACGGTGGTGAGCAGCCCGGTACCGGCCAGCGCCACCGCGAACAGCGCCAGCATGATCGACGTACCGCCCAGCAGGAACGCTCCGTAGACGCCGAGCCCGATCAGCAGCGCGGTGTAGACGGCGGATTCCAGGCCGATGGCGATGCCCGCGAGCACCACGGTCGCAGGCCCCGTCAGTGAGGACTTGCCGATATCCCTGACGGGGCGCCGGCTGGTCTCGGTGAAGTAGCCGGTCAGCTGCTGGATCAGGGCTGCCAGCACGATGCCGATGGCAACGGCGACCAGCGCGAAGACCCGCGGGTCCCCACCGTGCGAGGTGATGGCCGCATCCGTGACCCCGTCCAGTTCCGCGTACGAGGACGGCAGGTAGACGAAGACCGCGACGGCCACCAGCACCAGCGAGATGACGGCGGAGATGAAGAAGCCGCGGTTGATGGCGGTCATTCCGCTGCGGTCGGAGCGGCGCGGGGCGACCGCGAAGATCCCGATCATCGCGGTGACCACACCGATCGCCGGCACGATGAGGGGGAAGGCGAGGCCCGAGTCGCCGAAGGCGGCCTTGCCCAGGATCAGGGCGGCGACCAGCGTGACGGCGTACGACTCGAAGAGATCGGCCGCCATGCCCGCACAGTCCCCGACGTTGTCGCCCACGTTGTCGGCGATGGTGGCGGCGTTGCGCGGGTCGTCCTCGGGGATGCCCTGTTCCACTTTGCCGACCAGGTCGGCGCCGACATCGGCCGCCTTGGTGAAGATGCCTCCGCCGACCCTCATGAACATCGCGATCAGCGCCGCACCGAGCCCGAAGCCCTCCAGCACCTTCGGCGCGTCGGCGGCATAGACGAGAACCACGCAGGAGGCGCCCAGGAGCCCCAGCCCCACGGTGATCATGCCGACCACGCCGCCCGTACGGAAAGCGATCTTCATTGCTTTGTGCGAAACGGCGGTGAGATCCTTTTCCGGTTCGCCTTCCGCAGGGGTCGCCTCACGCGCGGCGGCCGCCACCCGGACATTGCTCCGTACGGCCAGCCTCATGCCGATGTATCCGGTGGCTGCCGAGAAAAGCGCACCGACCAGGAAGAACACCGAACGTCCTGCGCGCTGCGACCAGTTGTCGGCCGGAAGCAGCAGAAGCAGGAAGAAGACCACGACGGCGAATACGCCGACCGTACGCAACTGTCGTGCCAGATAGGCATTCGCACCCTCCTGGACCGCGGCCGCGATCTCCTTCATGCGCTCGGTGCCCTCACCCGCCGCCAGCACCTGCCGCACCAGCAGCTGGGCGACGATCAGTGCGGCGACGGCGACGACCGCGACGACGATCACGATGATGCGGTTGTCATCGGTGAGTACCGCGGCCGCGAGAGTGGTGGGTGGGTCGGAAAGTGCGGAAAACTGCGTCAGTTCTGCCAGTGGTGTGGTGCCGAACCCCGCCATACGTCCTCCTTGACGCTCAGCGCTCAAGACGTGGACGGATTGTAGGGAGCGGAACACGATCAAAACAGTGCGCGGTAAATGCAATTGCTCTTCATCCACCGAACGGCAATTGATCGAGATCCCCGCATGGACCGAATGCAGTAATGGGACAGATGCATGTGCCGGAGGATCACCGGCGGCGCGGAAACGAAAAAGGCCCTGCTCAGCAGGGCCTCGGAAAACTGGATCAGGGCCGGCCGACTACGCCGTCGGGGTGGCTGAACCACCCCGGGACCCGAGCCGCCTCAGGGAAGAACGGTGACAGGCGTCTTCGGCCAGCTCATGCGGATCACTCCGCCGTCCGCACCGGACCTGACCTCCACGTCATCGACCAGACCGCTGATGACCGCCAGACCCATCTCGTCCTCACCGTCGCCGTCGGCGTCCGGTTCCGGTTCGTCCGGTCCCACGCCGGGCGCGAGGTCGCGTCGCCCCGAGACGCCGGGCACGGAGCCGTCGGCACCCGGGCCGGGCACCTCGTCACCGACCTCGATGGAGAAGGACTTCTCGTCCTCGATCAGGACGACCGTGACGGGAGCCGTGATGCCGTGGCTGCGGTGCAGCCCGACCGCGCGGCTGCAGGCCTCTCCCACGGCGAGTCTGACCTCGTCGAGCACTGCCTCGTCGACCCCGGCCCGGCGCGCCACGGCAGCCGCCACGAGGCGGGCCGTTCTGACGTGTTCGGGCTGGGCGCTGAAGCGGAGTTCAACGGTGGCCATGCGATCCCCCTCGAACGTACGTAACTGCATCCACAGGAGCCGGGCCAGCGGCCCGGTACTCCTGAGCTCTGTCTGCGAAGCCGCTGATCCGTCGGCCGGCGGACACCGCCCGACAACCGTTCAGCAGTCCGACAACCGCCGGACCACTGTTCCGACCGCTGACCGATCGCATGACGACCGGCCGTCGCCGACCGACGAATGTCGGCCGCATACCGCCGAACGGGTGACGGAACGATGCCGGACACCAGTGACCGGGGTCACCGGTCACCGATGAACGGCTACCGCCGCCCAGGCCGTCCTGGTGCGGAAATGCTGTCGCGCCGGCCACCGCCGGACCGGCTGCAGAGCCGGCCCGACCGCGGACGGGACGTCAGTCGGTGGCCGCCACGGCCTCATCGACCGTGGTGTGGATGGGGAACACCTTGGTCAGACCGGTGATCCGGAAAATCTTGAGAATGCGCTCCTGGTTGCACACCAGGCGCAACGAGCCCTCATGGGCCCGCACACGCTTCAAACCGCCCACGAGCACGCCGAGGCCGGTGGAGTCGAGGAAGTCGACACCCTCCATGTCGACAACCAAGTGGTAGCTGCCGTCATTCACCAACTCGACCAACTGCTCGCGCAGCTTGGGCGCGGTATACACATCAATCTCGCCACCGACCTCGACGACCGTACGGTCGCCACCAGGGCCGGACACATTGCGAGTCGACAAGGACAGGTCCACGGATCCTCCAGCACCTTGCTATCGAGCGGTCGCCCCTCGGTCTCCCCGGCGGAGCCAGGGGACGGATCGCCAGCCGCGATGGCATTCAATCACTTACGGGCAGCCATGCACGACGCCTTGGGACCATTGTCCGTCCTGCCAGTGACACACTCGGTGCCGATGGCCAAGAATCACCGCCCCAGCGAACCACCCGGGAACGGGGGCTCCCGCCCCTCTCCCGACGTGGTTCTCGACCGGCTCGCCGCTGCGGCGGGCCGGTCCTCGCGCATCACTCATACGGAGCACTTGCCCCCGCGCGCGGGAACCCATGCCATCTGGCCCGATCGCATCCGCCCGGAAGTGATCGCCGCCATCCAGAACGCCGGCATCGATCATCCCTGGGCCCATCAGGCCACCGCGGCGGAGCACGCCCTGGACGGCGAGTCGGTCGTGATCGCCACCGGCACGGCCTCCGGAAAGTCGCTGGCCTACCTCGCCCCGGTCCTCAGCGCCCTGCTGGACGGCTCCGAAGCCCCCAACGGCCGTGGGGCGACCGCGCTCTACCTCTCCCCCACCAAGGCCCTGGCGGCCGACCAGCGACGCTCGGTGAAGGAACTGGCGGCCCCGCTGGGCAACGGGATCCGCCCCGCCGTCTACGACGGCGACACCCCGGTCGAAGAACGCGAATGGGTACGCCAGTACGCCAACTACGTGCTCACCAATCCCGACATGCTGCACCGCGGGATACTCCCGTCCCACCCCCGCTGGTCCTCCTTCCTGCGTGCCCTGCGCTACGTCGTCATCGACGAGTGCCACACCTACCGGGGTGTCTTCGGCTCGCACGTCGCCCAGGTGGTGCGCCGGCTCCGCCGCCTGTGCGCCCGCTACGGAGCCGATCCGGTCTTCCTCCTCGCCTCGGCCACCGCTGCGGAGCCCTCGGTCGCGGCCGGCCGTCTCACCGGCCTCACGGTCACCGAGGTCGCCGACGACGCCTCCCCTCGGGGTGAACTGGTCTTCGCCCTGTGGGAGCCGCCCCTGACCGAGCTGTCGGGCGAGAAGGGCGCCCCCGTGCGTCGTACCGCGACGGCCGAGACCGCCGATCTGCTCACCGACCTGACCGTGCAGGGCGTGCGCTCCGTCGCGTTCGTACGCTCGCGGCGTGGCGCCGAGCTCATCTCCGTCATCGCGAAGGAACGCCTCGCCGAGGTCGACCGGTCCCTGCCCTCCAGGGTCGCCGCCTACCGCGGGGGCTACCTCCCCGAGGAACGCCGCGCCCTGGAGCGCGCACTGCACTCGGGCAGCCTGCTCGGCCTCGCCGCCACGACCGCCCTCGAGCTCGGCATCGACGTCTCCGGCCTGGACGCGGTCATCATCGCCGGGTACCCCGGCACCAGGGCTTCGCTGTGGCAGCAGGCCGGCCGCGCCGGCCGGGCAGGCCAGGGCGCCCTCGCCATCCTGGTGGCCCGAGACGACCCGCTGGACACCTTCCTGGTCCACCATCCCGAAGCGCTGTTCCAGCAGCCCGTGGAGTCCACCGTCCTCGACCCGGACAACCCCTACGTCCTGGCTCCCCACCTGTGCGCCGCCGCCGCGGAGCTACCGCTCACCGAATCGGATCTGGCCCTCTTCGGTCCCGCCGTGGCCGAGCTTCTGCCGCAGCTGGAAGCCGCCAAGCTGCTCCGCAGACGCGCCTCGGGCTGGCACTGGACCCGGCGCGAGCGGGCCGCCGACCTCACCGACATCCGGGGCGAGGGCGGGCGCCCCGTCCAGATCGTCGAGGAGGGCACCGGCAGGCTGCTGGGCACCGTCGACGAGTCGGCCGCGCACACAGCCGTCCACGAAGGCGCCGTCCACCTCCACCAGGGCCGCACCTACCTGGTCAGGAAACTGGACCTGGAGGACTCGGTCGCCCTGGTCGAGGAGGCCAGTCCGCCGTACTCGACGACCGCCCGCGACACCACGGCCATCACCGTCCTGGAGACCGACACCGAGATCCCCTGGGGAGACGGAAGGCTCTGTTACGGCTCCGTCGAAGTGACCAACCAGGTGGTCTCCTTCCTCCGTCGCAAACTGATCACCGGCGAGGTGCTCGGCGAGAGCAAACTGGACCTTCCGCCCCGCACCCTGCGCACCCGGGCCGTGTGGTGGACGGTCACCCAGGACCAGCTCGACGCCGCACGGATCAACCCGGAGATCCTCGGCGGCGCGCTGCACGCCGCCGAGCACGCGTCGATCGGGATGCTGCCGCTCTTCGCCACCTGCGACCGCTGGGACATCGGCGGGGTCTCCGTACCCCTGCATCCGGACACCTTGCTGCCGACCGTCTTCGTGTACGACGGCCACCCCGGCGGCGCCGGCTTCGCCGAACGCGCCTTCCACACCGCCCGTGCCTGGCTGACCGCCACGCGCCAGGCGATCGCGTCCTGCGAGTGCGAAGCGGGCTGCCCGTCGTGCATCCAGTCCCCCAAGTGCGGCAACGGCAACGAACCCCTGCACAAACGAGGCGCCGTCCGCCTGCTCACGGAACTCCTCCGGTCCGCCCCGCCCGGCCCGGTGGAGCCGGACGGTCCGAGCGGCTGACGGGCGCCGCCGTCGGCGGACCCGCCCGGGACCTGACCTCGGGTGCGTACGGCCCACGGCGCACCCGGGCCGTCACATCGGCGATCTCCCCCTGGACGGCGCACCGCACCACTTCCGCCCCCTGAGCCGCTGCCACGTCCCGGGCCGACCCGCAGGCGACAGCGGCTCCCTCCAGAGCCCGGTCCGCCGCGGCGAGCGCGGCCAGGTCTGCCGCGCCCGCGGCCCGGTGCCGGACCACCACCACCTGTCCGAGAGCCAGCACCACGGCGAAGACGACACACAACGTCGCCGTGGTCACGGCCGCCCACACGGTCGCCAGCCCCTGATCCCCCGTCCTCCCGCACATCCGGAGCCGGCCCGGGGCCCGGGCCGTCCTTCGCGAACCGGGCCCCGCCGTCATGGCGCCACCCCCGCAATGCCTTCAGCCGCCACCGTGCCCCCGGCCGCGACCCCGGCCATGTCCTCGACCCCGGCCATGTCCTGGGCCCCCATGTCCTCGGTCGCCGCCACAGCTTCCGCGCTCAGTGTCACGGCCAGCGGCCCGGGACCCGGAGCCGGTGCGGCCACGGTGACCCGCCACAGCTGCCCGGCCCGCTCCACCTCGACCCGGGCCCGCTCAGGTGCCGCCGACAGGGCCGCCTCCCTCACCTGCGCCTCCGGTTCGGAGCGGGCTGCCGCCCTGGCACCGGCCCGCGCCGCGTCCACACACCGGATCTGGCCCGAGGCGGCCATCAACGCCCACAGGAGGGCGAGCACGAAGATCACTATCACCGGAATCGCCATGGCCGCCTCAGCCGTCACCGCGCCCCTGTCACGCCCCCGCCCGGCGGGCCCGGCTCCCTCTCTGGCGCGTCTCTTCCGCACGGCCCGTTCCCCTGCCCCGAAGCCCTGTACCGCTCCGGCTCCGCCCTCAGAACTTCGCATCGAGCGCGTCCTTGAGCAGCGATTGCATCTGTGCCATCACCGGCGCGCTGGTGACCACCTTGTAGAGCACCGCGGCAAACGCACACGCCGCAATCGTTCCGACCGCGTATTCCGACGTCGTCATTCCGGTGTCCGCCCGAACTTTGCGTGCCACGGTTCGCACCCAGCACATGATTGACCGCTTCACTTCAAACCCCCGATTAACCGATATCTATGGAGAAATTGCTCTTACCAGGATCTTTATGGCCGTCAAGGCTGTAGCAGCCCTCCCGCCAGCCCGATCACCACAGGCGCCACGCCCACGGTCAGAAAGGCAGGCAGGAAGCAGAGCCCGAGGGGCGCGGTGATCAGAACGGCCGCCCGCTGGGCCCGCGCCACCGCCGCGCTCGTCCTCTCGGCCCGCATGACCTCGGCCAGCCGGGCCACCGACTCGGCCGCAGGAGCGCCGGTCGACCCGGCCCGGTCCAGGCAGCGCGCCAGGGCGGCAGCTCCCGGTATCGCCCCGAACCTCCCCCAGGCGACGGCAGGATCACCACCGAGCCGGATTTCCGCTGCCGTACGCGCCAGTTGCTCGCCGACCGGCCCGCCCAGCGACTCCCCGACCGCCTCGGCCGCCTCGCGCGGACCGGCGCCCGCAGAGATGCAGGCCGCCAGCAGATCGGCCGCCAGCGGAAGCTGACGCGTCGCCTCCGCTGCTGTCGCCGCCTCGGCAGCAGCTCGGGGTGCCTGTCCGAGCCGCGCCCGCTGCCATCTCCAGGTACCGCAGGCCGCCGCCAGTCCAACCACCCACCCCGCGGGTCCGCCCACCAGGATCCAGCCCGTCAGAAGGGCGCCCAGCGCGGCCGCCCCCTGCCTGGCACCGGCGACGGAGACCGGCAACCGCATCCGCCCCGGGCGCCCTCCCAGCAGGCCCGCACGCCCGCCCAGGGACACCGGAACGGAAGAGCTCACGGCCAGGAGCGTCAGACCGCGCCGGCGAACCCGCTGCCCGGTCCGGCGCCGGCCCAGAGCGAGAGCGGTCTGGGCACACACGCCCAGCACCAGCGCCGCCGCCCCCACCCTGTGGACAACCTCACCCAGCACGGCGCTCACGCCGCTTCTCCCTTGCGGACGATCCCAGTCGCCCAGACCAGCCCGGCCGCTTCCAGCGAAGCGCCCACCACCAGACAGCCCAGCCCGACGGGGCTGTGCAGCAACACCGCCAGCGGATCCGCCCCGAGTGCCGATCCCAGCCCCACTCCCAGCACCGGCAGCAGTGCCAGCACCACGACCGTCGACCACGGCCCGGCCAACTGCGCCCTCAGCTCCTCCCGCTGACGCCGCTCGGCCCGTAACGCACCTTCCAGCCGGTCCAGCCCGGCGGCGAGCCCCGCACCGCCGTCCGCTGCCACCCGCCAGCAGGCCGCCACTCCCGCGAGGCCCTCCAGGCCCGGCTCGCCCGCCGCCTGCCCCAGGGCCCGGGGAACATCGCCGCCGAACCGCGCCGCGGCCGACACCCCGGGCCCTGCCGCGCCCAGTGCCCCCGTGGCATGGACCGCGACAAGCAGCGCCTGCCCCGGTTCGTGCCCGGCCCTCAGCTCGCCCACCACCGCGCCGCACAGGTCCACCACCCCGTCTGCACGGAGCTCCCGCTCCTTGCGCAACTCCCTTCTCCCCAGCCACCGCCTCACAACGGGGGCCGCGACCACCCCCGCGATCAACGGCAGCACGGACTCGCCGAGGACGGCCAGAACCAGAGCCACCGGCACGCACAGCCACTCCCGTCGCCCCCGCAGCCGCGTTCCCCACCGGATCCGGCCGTTCGCCCAGCCCTCACGAAGCGGCGACTGCACCATCCCGGGACCGAACAGCGCACGGGCTCTCCGGTGCCCTTGACTCCGCCCGGCCACCACGAGCCCGGCAGCCGCCCCCGCACACAGCGCGGCCGCAACCACCGCCTCCGGCGCCCCCACCGCCGTACCGCTCACCGTGCGTCCCCGATCAGCGCCCGCAGCCGGTCCCAGCCCCGCTCCCGCTCGAAACGGGCGGCTACCCGGCGCAAGGCCGGAACGGTCACCACCAGCCCCGCTCCATCGCGTTCCAGTACGTGGATCTCGGAGATCCTCCGCAGGCCGGTCCGGTCCCGCACGAGATGGACCACCACCGACAACGCCGCCGCCAGCTGACTGTGAAGCGCCGTCCGGTCCAGCCCCGCAGCGGTCCCCAGCGCCTCCAGCCGGGCGGGTACATGCTCGGCGGCATTGGCGTGAACAGTTCCGCAGCCGCCCTCGTGCCCCGTGTTGAGGGCCGCCAGCAACTCGGTGACCTCGGCACCTCGCACCTCTCCGACGACCAGCCTGTCGGGACGCATACGAAGGGCCTGACGCACCAGATCCCGAAGGGTCACCCGCCCCGCACCCTCCTGATTGGCAGGGCGCGATTCGAGGCGCACCACGTGCGGATGGTCCGGCCGGAGCTCGGCCGAGTCCTCGGCGAGCACGATGCGCTCCCGCTCCCCCACCACGCCGAGCATGCTCGACAGGAGCGTTGTCTTCCCCGCCCCCGTCCCGCCACTGATCAGGTACGAGACCCGGGCCTCCACCAGAGCCCGCAACACTCGGTCGCCGCCCGGTGGGATCGTCCCCGCCGCGACCAGGTCCTCCAGTGAGAAGGCCTTCGGCCGGACGACCCGGAGCGACAGGCAGGTCGATCCGACGGAGACCGGCGGCAGCACGGCATGCATCCGGGTCCCGTCCGGCAGCCGGGCATCCACCCAGGGCCTGGCATCGTCCAGACGCCGCCCCGCGACGGCCGCCAGCCGCTGCGCCAGTCTGCGGACCGCCGCCGCGTCCACGAAGGTCACCGCGGTGAGTTCGAGCCCGCGGCCCCGGTCCACCCACACCCGGTCGGGCGCGGACACCAGTACATCCGTGACCGCCGGATCGGCGAGCAACGGCTCCAGCACACCGCTCCCGATCAGCTCCCCGCGCAACTCATCGGCCACGCCCAGAACCTCGGCATCCCCGAGCAGCCTCCCCTGCGCCCTCAGCGCAGCCGCCACCCCCGCCGGAGTCGGCGCCGCACCGCTCTGCGCCAGCCGCTGCCTTACCGCGTCGAGCAACGCCTCGGTCATGACGCACCCCCAACGACCTGGCCACCGGCCGCTTCGCCCGCAAGGGCTCGGTCCCAGAAGGCCGTACAGAACCTGGCCAGCGGCCCGCGGGGGCTTCCTCCGGGCGGCTCCCCCATGTCCTGCTCGGCCAGCAGCCCCGGTTCCAAGGGGAGTTCACCAACGAGCGGCAACCCCATGGCGTGCGCCACCCACTGGTCGTCGAGCCCGGAGGCATACGGTCCTCGCGCCACCACGCGGAGGTCCTCCAGAACCATTCCGGCCATCGATGCCACCCGTTTCGCCGCAGCGACCGCCCGCAGCTCCCCGGGCACCACGAGGAGCCCGAGGTCCAGCTGCGCCAGGGCCTCGGCCACGGCCTCGTCGACCCGCCGCGGCAGATCCACGACCACCACCCCGCCGAGCCGGCGCGCGGCGCCCATCACCGCTTGCATGGCCTGTGGCGGGATGACCACCCAGTCGTCACGACCCCAGCTGAGCACCCGCAGTCCGTGCAGGGCGGGCAGCGACTCCTCCAGCGCGCCGCCACCGACCCGCCCTTTGGAATGGGCGAAATCAGGCCACCTCATTCCCTCGGCCCGCTCACCGCCGAGCAGCACATCAATGCCCCCGCCCAAGGGGTCGCCGTCGATCAGCATCGTCCGCCGCCCGGCCCTCGCCGCAGTCACCGCCAGCGCACAGGCCAGCGTTGACGCGCCGGAACCACCCCTGCCACCGATCACCCCGACGGTCAGCGCCGGCCGGCCGATCCCCTCAGCCGCGTTGGCGATCTGATCGACCAGCCAGTTCTCCGAATCGGGCAGGCGCAGCACGTACTCGGCCCCGATCTCCACGGCCCTGCGCCACACGTCGGGAGCATCCTGATCGCGGCCGACGAGCATCACTCCGCGCCTGCGGGCCGCCCCGCGGCACCGAACCGCCGCGTCGTCCCCCACGAGGACCATGGGGGCCTGCTCCCATCCCCCTCGGCGGTCAGGCATCGTGTGATGGACCTCGGGCTCCGCTCCGGCGGCTGCGCACAGCCTCAGCAGATCGTCGAGCAGTTCCACATCCTCGGTCACAATCAGCGGTCCGCCCCGTCGGGCCTCGCCAGCCGGCAGACGATCCCGTGCACTGGATTCAGCCACGATCTCCGCCCCCTTCTTCGCTCACCTTCACCGCGGTTCACGGCGTTCTCGGAGCCTTCCGAGAACGGTGATTCCGGAACCCGTGGACTTCACGGGTGGAATCACGGTGCAGTGCTTCGGAAAATCGTGTGGATCTTGCTCAAGAACTGTGGACAACTCCACCGTTGTGAATAACTCCGTCGCTCAAACCGGCGACTTCCGAGAGGAACCGCCCCGTGACGCACCGTGACGATGCATGCTGAGCGGAGTCGCCCACGAATGCAGGCCATGAAGGCCGAAAAGGAGGAGAAGTGTGTGATTCCGAGCGACAGAACCGCGTCCGGACATGCGACGACCCCCGCCGGGGGGGAGAGCGGGGGTCGTCCCCACGGCCGACTCGGGGGGGGGGAGGAGTCGGACCGGGTTAGCACGGTCGCGAACGATCCGTGACTTCCATGGTGTACCCGAGGGCCTTCTCAGGCAAACCCACGCGCCGGGGTTTACGCCGAATGGTGGGCCCCTATGCTCTGCCTTGTGGAAAACCGCTTCTTGCCGCGCACAGCCGCCTTCTTCGACCTGGACAAGACGGTCATTGCGAAGTCATCGACACTGACCTTCAGCAAGTCCTTCTACCAAGGCGGACTGATCAACCGCCGCGCTGTACTGCGCACTGCGTACGCACAGTTCGTGTTCCTCGCCGGGGGCGCAGATCACGACCAGATGGAGCGGATGCGTGAATATCTCTCATCGCTCTGCAAGGGCTGGAACGTGCAGCAGGTGAAGGAAATTGTCGCCGAGACCCTGCACGACCTGATCGACCCGATCATCTACGACGAAGCGGCGACCCTCATCGAGGAACATCACACCGCCGGACGCGATGTGGTCATCGTGTCGACCTCCGGGGCCGAAGTGGTGGAACCGATCGGTGAGCTGCTGGGCGCCGACCGCGTCGTCGCCACCCGCATGGTCGTCGGCGACGACGGATGCTTCACCGGCGAGGTGGAGTACTACGCGTACGGACCGACGAAGGCCGAGGCCATCAGGGCTCTCGCCGTGTCCGAGGGCTACGACCTCGCCCGTTGCTACGCATACAGCGACTCAGCCACCGACGTACCCATGCTGGAATCCGTCGGCCACCCGCACGCCGTCAATCCGGACCGCGCACTGCGGCGCGAGGCGACCCTGAGGGAATGGCCGATTCTCGTCTTCGACCGCCCGGTCCGACTCAAGCAACGCCTGCCCACACTCTCGATGCCGCCACGGCCGGCACTGATGGCTGCTGCGGCGGTGGGCGCAGCAGCCATCACGGCCGGGATCGTCTGGTACACCGCCCGGCGTCGTGCCACCACAACGCCACCCTTGCCCGTTTGAACCAACTAGTCCGTAATTGAACCTAAAAGTAAAGAAGTACAGCCAGCACTTCCGCTCACCCGACCCCTGGAGTACAAAGGACTCAACGGCCCGCGAGACCAAGGACGTCCGAGAGGATGACCTGTAACGCAGAGAAGGCCCCACGGACCGCGCATGAAAGCCGGGCACCCACGCGACGTCGACCCGTCGATTACGGGCCAGCCGCACCAGGAACGGGCAAAGTACCCGACCTGATGGGCATATATCGAGGACGCTTGGTAACTGGGCGGACATGCCAGCGGCGGTACCGAATTCGGTACCGCCGCAACCCTTGCCACCGGGCGTCAAACAACCCCCACCACGCAAGGCGGGCGCGAAGCGCCGCACCGGCCGGTCAGCCATCACAGCAGCAACCAGCCGCGCCGGCTCCCGTGCCACCGCCCCGCGCCGCCCCCCACGCAGCACTGCGCTTTACGCGGCTCCCCGCTGAAGCGCCTCGCACACGGCGGTCGATTCCCGGACACCCAGTTCCACGGACCGCCCGCAGTGCGCGATCCAGGCGGCCATACCTTCCGGCGTACCCGCCAGGTATCCCTCGAACGCGGCGACGTAAGCGGCCCGCCCCTGCTCTGCGTGACCGACCTCGGCCGGGCAGATCGACTTCGGGTCGAGCCCGCTCCCGATCAGCACGATCCGCTCGGCAGTCCGCGCGACCAGGCCGTTGTACGAGCCGAAGGGGCGCAGCGCCAACAGTTCGCCGTGCACGACAGCGGCCGTCACCAGAGCGGGCGCCGCACTCCCCGAAAGAATGAGTCCGCTGAGCCCTTCGAGCCGCCCCGCGACCTCGCCGGCGCTCGGCAGGGGCGCCTCGATCAGAGGCTCATCCACCGGTTCGTCCGCCAGCCGGGGCCGCCCGACCGCGTCCTCGGGCGCCGCGCCACCTGCCGCCACCAGATGAAGTCGCGCAAGAACTCGCAGAGGCGACTGCCGCCAGATGGAAAGGAGTTGGCCCGCTTCGGCCGTCAGACGCAGGGCCGCACCGATCACGTGCGCCTCGCTGTCAGCACTGAAGTCGGCGCGGCGGCGCACCTCCTCAAGGTTCCAGTCGGCGCCCGAGAGCGCAGCCGAACCCCGGGCGCCACGCAGGGCTGCCTCGGCGGTGACCTCGTTGCTGCGACGCCGCATGACACGGTGCCCATAGACCCGGTCGACGGCCTTGCGTACAGAGTCCACCGCATCGGTCACCCCTGGCAGGGCGCCCAGAGCGGCGAGCGGGTCCGAGGAAGTCGTACTCATAAGTAGCGAGGCTACGCGCCCCTTGCACACCTACCGGCCCAAAGTGGCGTTCTTCACGAACCGTGACAGCGGACCGCAGTCATGCCGCTACCCTAGGTGAACATGAAGATCGCTTTCGTAGGGAAGGGCGGCAGCGGCAAGACCACGCTGTCCTCGCTCTTCATCCGCCACCTTGCCGCCAATGAAGCTCACGTCGTCGCGGTGGACGCCGACATCAACCAGCATCTCGGGGCCGCGCTGGGCCTCGACGAACAGGAAGCGGCGGCACTGCCCGCCATGGGAGCGCAGCTGCCACTGATCAAGGAGTACCTGCGGGGCAGCAATCCCCGCATCGCCTCCGCCGAGACGATGATCAAGACAACGCCGCCGGGCGAAGGATCCCGGCTGCTTCGGGTGTGCGAGGACAACCCCGTCTACGACGCCTGCGCCCGCACCGTCGGGCTCGATGACGGGGACATCCGGCTGATGGTCACGGGCCCGTTCACCGAATCGGACCTGGGGGTGGCCTGCTACCACTCAAAGGTCGGTGCGGTCGAGCTCTGTCTCAACCACCTCGTCGACGGCCCCGAAGAGTACGTGGTGGTCGACATGACCGCCGGTTCGGACTCCTTCGCCTCCGGAATGTTCACCCGGTTCGACATGACGTTCCTGGTCGCAGAACCGACCCGCAAGGGCGTCTCGGTCTACCGCCAGTACAAGGAGTACGCACAGGACTTCGGCGTCGCGCTGAAGGTGGTCGGGAACAAGGTGCAGGGAGAGGACGACCTGGAGTTCCTGCGTGCCGAGGTCGGCGAGGATCTGCTGGTCACCGTCGGCCATTCCGACTGGGTGCGGGCCATGGAAAAGGGTCGTCCCGCCCGCTTCGAGCTGCTGGAGGCGGACAACCGGATGGCCCTGCAGGCCCTGCAGAACGCGGCGGAGGACTCGTACGGGCAGCGCGACTGGGAGCGCTACACGCGGCAGATGGTGCACTTCCACCTGAGGAACGCGGAGAGCTGGGGCAACGAGAAGACGGGGGCCGACCTGGCGGCCCAGGTCGACCCCGCGTTCGTACTCGACGAGCGTTTGGCGCGGGCCGCGGCCGCGCAGCCCGCCTGACCGGCTGCCGCTCCACGGCCCGCCCTCCCGCCTGACCGGCTGCCGCTCCAGGGCTCACGCTTCTCCCAGCCCGCAGAGACAACTCCTGGGAACCCCTGGAGCGGAGCCCCGGGTCAGACCCGGGCTCCGGTCCGACCACGGATCGCCGCCGGACCGTCATCAGTGGGTCCGGCGGCCGAACGGCTTCCCGCAGCCGGTCCGGTGACGGGCCGGCTGCGGGCCGATTCTCCGTGGGCGGTCCAGGGCGTGTTTCGGACGTAGCGCCGTCCGCCCGGAGGGCGGGCTCGGCGGCGCCTGGTGCGTGCGATCGCAAGGCGGAGGGTCGCCCCGATACTGGTTGTATCGGGATGATCCCGACAACGCGGCGAGCAAGGGGGCCTCCCCTGCTCGAGCGAAGCCGAGAGCTCGGGGAAGTGCCAGGCGTCGCCGAGCAGGCGGGACTTCCGAAACACGCCCTAGCGGTCGGCCTGCTTCCCCGCGGACCCGACAGGCTCCTTCGCCTCAGCCCGGCCCTGCTCGTCGCCCTTGACCGGGCTCGCGGATTTGCCGAGGAACGATGCCCAGCCGGCCTTCGGCGCCTTGCCGACCTTCAGCGTGCCGAGCTTGGCGAGCGTGGCCGGATCCTGCGCGTCCAGCCAGTCCGCAAGCTGCCTGAACGACACGCAGCGCACGCCCTCCTTGGTACACACCGTCGCGATCGTCTCCTCGATGGCGCGCATGTACGTGCCACCGTTCCAGGACTCGAAGTGGTTGCCGATGATCAGCGGGGCACGGTTCCCGTCGTAGGAGCGGTCGAAGGCCTGGAGCAGACCGTCGCGCATCTGATCGCCCCAGTACTCGTGCTGGTCCGGATCACCCTGTGTCGTGCCGGACTGGTTGAACATGAAGTTGTAGTCCATCGACAGGGTTTCGAACTCGCGCCCGGGCACCGGGACAAGCTGCATCGAGAGGTCCCAGATGCCGTCCTTCTTCTTCGGCCAGACCTGGTCGTTGACTCCGCTGGAGTCATAGCGGAAGCCCATCGAGCGTGCCGCCGCGACCATGTTCTTCTGCCCCTCCAGGCAGGGAGTCCGTCCGCCGATCAGCTCCTTGTCGTAGTCGAAGGGCAGTGACTTCTCGTCCTTGAGGTCCGGATCGTTGCTCTTCCAGCCCTTCACGAACGACTTGGCCTGGCGGATCTCGCTCTTCCACTCATCCACCGACCAGGTGCCGACGCCACCGTCCTTGCCGCAGAAATGGCCGTTGAAGTGAGTGCCGATCTCGTTGCCGTCCAGCCAGGCACCGCGGACCTGGGCCAGGGTGTCCCTGATGCCCCCGGTGTCGTTGAAGCCGATGTCCGAGCTGCCCACGTTGTGCTTGGGCGGGTCGTAGAGCTCGCGCTTCGCCTCCGGCAGCAGGTACACGCCGCTGAGGAAGTACGTCATGCTCGCGTGATACTTCTTCCCCACCTCGCGAAAGTGCGAGAAGAGCCGCTGGCTGTCCTCCCCTGCCCCGTCCCAGGAGAACACCACGAACTGCGGAGGCTTCTGACCGGGCGCCAGACGGCGCACGGCCGGCTGCTTCGGCTGGGCACCCGTGAAGGCGGTCGACCCATCACCGATGACACGGACCGCGCTCCGGGGGGCCGCTTCGGCCGCCTTCTTCTTCGCCCCTGCGGCGCCGTTCGCGGCACCGGGTCCGGAGCCGCCAGGGCCGGAGCCCGCCCCGGAGCAGCCAGCCACTCCCGCGACCAGCGCAACGGCCATGACACCCAAGGCGAACCTCTTCGCGGCGGCCATCATCCGCCCACCCTCTTCCTTGCAGGAAACTTGCGCTGAAGTGCCGAGACGGCGAGGCCAAAGTCGCACGCACTGCACACAAATTCGGGCGACAGGCCGCATGAAAAGCTGCTTATTCACTGGAACGGGTGCTTCAATGGCCCATTTACCCCTAATCCTGGACACAGATCTTTACTCTCCATTACGATCTGTTTACCGAGAGTTGAGATATCCCGCCGCTGCACGCCGTGACCCACGGCCGCGTCCCCACGTTCCGCGACCGCGCTGCCCCGGAGGAGACGGGAAACATGTCTGCCTGCGTCCCCACTCGTCATGACCACTCATCCCGCAGTTCGCGCCCTCCCCGATCCTCGGGAGTCAAGCGACCGCACAGCCCGCCACCGCCGCACCGCGGCGGACGATTCCGCATCGCGGGTGCCGACCTGTCCGCATCGATCACCGTCTTCCTGCTGGCCATCCCCATGTCGCTCGGCCTGGCCGTCGCCATGGACGCGCCACTGGAAGCGGGCCTCATCTCCGCCGCAGTCGGCGGCATCGTCGCCGGCCTGCTCGGCGGAACCCCTTTGCAGGTCTCCGGGCCGTCCGCCGGACTGACCGTGGTGACAGCCGAGTTGATCCAGATCTACGGCTGGCGCACCACCTGCGCGATCACCATCGGTGCAGGCCTTCTTCAGATCGTGCTGGGCTCACTGCGGGCCGCGCGCAGCGCACTGGCCGTCAGTCCCGCCATCGTCCACGGGACGCTCGCCGGCATCGGTGTGGCGATCGCGCTCGCCCAACTGCACATCGTGCTCGGCGGCTCGCCTCAGAGCTCAGCTGTCTCCAACGCCCTTCATCTGCCTGCCCAGTTGGAGCGGGCGGGCCCGGCGGCACCGTTGATCGGCGGGCTCACCATCGCCGTCCTGGTGCTCTGGCCTCGGATTCCGGGACGCGCCGGACGGAAGGTGCGGCGGGTCCCGGCAGCCTTGGCCTCGGTCGCCATGGCGACTGCGGTGGCCGCTCTCGCAGCCCCTTCGATCGCCCGGGTGGACCTGCCGTCCTGGCGCTCGCACGCCCTGCCGGAAATGCCTCAGGGACCGTTGCTCGGTCTCGCCACAGCCGTATTCACGATGATGCTGGTGGCCAGTCTGGAATCCCTGCTCGCCGCCGTCGCGGTGGACAAGCTGGCTGCGGACCGGAGCCGCGAGCAGTCGGCGGGGCCCGCCGCCGGAAGCGAAGACATCCGGACCGGCGAGCCGGCGGCCGATGCCCCGGACGGGTCCCCCGCCGCGGCCGCACCCCCGGTCAAACGCTCCGATCTCGATCGCGAACTCCGCGCGCAGGGCATCGCCAACACCATCTCCGGTCTGCTCGGCGGGCTGGCGGTCTCCGGTGGCGCGGTGCGCAGTTCGGCGAACGTACGGGCCGGAGCGACCGGGCGCGCCTCCACAGTGCTGCACGGCGTCTGGGTCCTGCTCGCCACCGGGTTCCTGGTCACCGCACTGGAATGGATCCCGCTGGCCGCCCTCGGTGCGCTCGTGATGGTGGTCGGCATCCAGATGGTGAACTTCGCACACATCCGCAACGTCCACAGGCACCGGGAATTCCTGGTGTACGGCGCGACAATCACCGGGGTGCTGCTCTTCGGCGTACTCAAGGGCGTGGCGATCGGGATCGCCGTGGCGGTGGCCGTCGCCCTGCACCGGCTGGCCCGGACACGGATTACGTCCTCCGACCACGATGGACAGCATCTGGTGGTCGTGCGAGGGCAGTTGACGTTCCTTGCGGTGCCCCGTCTCAGCAGAGCACTGGGCCAACTGCCGCAGGATGCGGACGTGGTCGTCGAGTTGGACGGCTTCTTCATGGATCACGCGGCGTACGAGCTGATCCATGACTGGAGCAACGCCCATGCCGCCCACGGCGGCCGGGTCGCCTTCACCGGCCGCTCCGGGGGCAGAATCGCCGAGCCGGCCTCTGCGGCACACTCCTGCTGCCGACCCTGGACGCCCTGGCGCAATCACCACTGCCACGACGGACCCGAGCACGTGCCCGTCACCGCTACGGGTAGCCGCGCACACCCCCGTATGAGCACGGAGCCGAGCATGCCGACGCCGGCAGCTGCGGCTGTGACTGCCGCTGCACCTGCGACTGCACCTGCACCTGCACCTGCGGTGACGACTGAGACCAAGGCCCTTTCCGTCCACCCCACGACCGAGACACCGGAAGCCGCGCAACCACCCGCGCGTCCGGATCACCACGCGTCGGACACGGGCGGGACGCGGCCCAGCCCCTTCCCCGCCCCGGAGGCACTCGGCCACGCAGAAGCAGACGCCGGCCCCTCACTGGATCACGCCGGTCACTTCACGCCCGATCATCGGTCCGCACGACCGCTGCCGACCGGCAGCCAGCGGCTGGTCAGCGGTCTCAGCTCGTTCCAGCGCAACACGGCGCCGCTGGTCCGCGAGGAGCTGGCGAGACTGGCCAGGGAGGGGCAACGCCCTTCTCAGTTGTTCATCACCTGCGCGGACTCCCGGCTCGTCACGAGCATGATCACGGCAAGCGGGCCCGGCGATCTGTTCACCGTCCGCAACATCGGCAATCTCGTCCCACCGTCCGACTCCGAGACCGGCGACCATTCGGTCGGTGCGGCCATCGAGTACGCGGTGGACGTGCTGGGGGTCGAGTCCATCACCATCTGCGGGCACTCCGGCTGCGGTGCGATGAACGCGCTGCTCAGCACCCGGCCGGAAGGTTCTGAGACCGCCCTCTGGCGCTGGCTCCGGCACGGGCTCCCCAGCCTGGAGCGCATGGCCTCGCGCGACCGGCCCTGGGCGCGGATCTCCGGCCGGATGCCCGCCGACGCGGTGGAGCAGCTCTGCCTCACCAACATCGTCCAGCAACTGGACCATCTACGGGCCCATCCGTCTGTGGCACGCCGCCTCACCGAGGGCACCCTCCAGCTCCACGGCATGTACTTCCACGTGGCCGAGGCACAGTCGTATCTGCTGACAGAGGGCGCCAGTGCCGGCAACGGGCTCGACGAGGTCTTCGACCCGGTCAGCGCGTCTCCTCCATCCCCGTCACCATCACCCTCCTCGTCGCCTTTCTCCGGCCCCTTGCCTGCGCATGCGTCAGCTGATCCGGCCGAGTTGGCGCGTACCGGCGCCTGAACCACCTGGCCCCCAGGTCCGTGAGACCTTGTGGTCCCGCTTCCGCACACCCGCACCCCACCCACGCACGACGTGCACCACCACCCCCGCCGCGGAAGCGGGATCATGTCTCCATACACGAAGACACAGGTCTAAACCAATTCCCGGCAGGCACTTGTCACCCGGCCCCTGGCCTGATGAGCTATGCCCCGGGACACAACGGACACCCTGGGACTGGGAGATGTCGTGAGCAACGAAAGCTTGGCCAATCTGCTTCGTGAGGAGCGGCGGTTCGCACCGCCTGCCGATCTGGCCGCGAACGCCAACGTCACAGCGGAGGCGTACGAGCAGGCCAAGGCGGACCGGCTGGGCTTCTGGGCCGAGCAGGCCCGCCGCCTGACCTGGGCCACCGAGCCGACCGAGACGCTCGACTGGAGCAACCCGCCCTTCGCGAAGTGGTTCGCGGACGGCGAGCTCAACGTGGCGTACAACTGCGTGGACCGTCACGTCGAGGCGGGCAACGGCGACCGGGTCGCCATCCACTTCGAGGGCGAGCCCGGCGACAGCCGTGCCATCACCTACGCGGAACTGAAGGACGAGGTCTCCCGCGCCGCGAACGCGCTGACCGAGCTCGGTGTCGGCAAGGGCGACCGCGTCGCCGTCTACCTCCCGATGATCCCCGAGGCCGCCGTCGCGATGCTGGCCTGCGCCCGCATCGGTGCCGCGCACTCGGTCGTCTTCGGCGGCTTCTCCGCCGACGCCATCGCCGCCCGCATCCAGGACGCGGACGCGAAGGTCGTCATCACCTCCGACGGCGGCTACCGCCGCGGCAAGCCCTCCGCGCTCAAGCCCGCGGTCGACGACGCCGTCTCCCGTATCGAGAGCGTCGAGCACGTCCTCGTCGTCCGCCGCACCGGTCAGGACACCGCGTGGAACGAGGGACGCGACGTCTGGTGGCACGAGATCACCGCCCGCCAGTCCACCGAGCACACCCCCGAGGCGTTCGAGGCCGAGCAGCCGCTGTTCATCCTGTACACCTCGGGCACCACCGGGAAGCCCAAGGGCATCCTGCACACCTCCGGCGGCTACCTCACACAGGCCGCGTACACCCACCACGCCGTCTTCGACCTCAAGCCCGAGACCGACGTCTACTGGTGCACCGCCGACATCGGCTGGGTGACCGGCCACTCGTACATCGTCTACGGCCCGCTGGCCAACGGCGCGACGCAGGTCATGTACGAGGGCACGCCCGACACCCCGCACCAGGGGCGCTTCTGGGAGATCGTCCAGAAGTACGGCGTCACGATCCTCTACACCGCGCCGACCGCGATCCGCACGTTCATGAAGTGGGGAGACGACATCCCCGCCAAGTTCGACCTGAGCAGCCTCAGGGTCCTGGGTTCGGTCGGTGAGCCGATCAACCCCGAGGCGTGGATGTGGTACCGCAAGCACATCGGCGCCGACAAGTGCCCGATCGTGGACACCTGGTGGCAGACGGAGACGGGCGCGATGATGATCTCGCCGCTGCCCGGGGTCACGGAGACCAAGCCGGGAAGCGCCCAGCGCGCCCTGCCGGGCGTCAGTGCCACCGTCGTCGACGACGAGGCGCGTGAGGTCCCGGACGGCGGAGGCGGCTACCTCGTCCTCACCGAGCCGTGGCCCTCCATGCTGCGCACCATCTGGCGTGACGACCAGCGCTTCCTCGACACCTACTGGTCGCGCTTCGAGGGCAAGTACTTCGCGGGCGACGGCGCCAAGAAGGACGAGGACGGCGACATCTGGCTCCTGGGCCGGGTCGACGACGTCATGCTCGTGTCCGGGCACAACATCTCGACCACCGAGGTCGAGTCCGCGCTCGTGTCGCACCCGGCAGTCGCCGAGGCCGCCGTCGTCGGCGCCGCCGACGAGACGACCGGTCAGGCCATCGTCGCGTTCGTGATCCTGCGGGGTACCGCGACCAACTCCGACGAACTGGTCGCGGAGCTGCGCAACCATGTCGGCACCACGCTCGGCCCGATCGCCAAGCCCAAGCGGATCATGCCGGTCGCCGAACTGCCCAAGACCCGCTCCGGCAAGATCATGCGCCGCCTCCTCCGCGACGTCGCCGAGAACCGCGCCCTGGGAGACGTCACCACACTGACCGACTCCTCGGTCATGGACCTCATCCAGACCCAGCTTCCGTCCGCCTCGTCCGAGGACTGACAGCCCGCAAGCAGCGCACGCCCCGAAGGGCATCCGGCCAACGCGCCGGATGCCCTTCGGGCATTTAGGGTGACGATCACCGGTCACCGCCCCGCGCACCCCGGGTACAGTGGCAGCTGATCAAAAAAACGATAAGAAATCTCCACAGGGTGTGCCGGGAAGTCTGGTCGGCAAGTGCATCAACCATGCCGTCGCTGCCGTACCGACCCGGAGGTCTCCCCCCGTGGCCACGCCCACCCCCGCACCCCCTTCTCCTCGCCGCCCCTTCCTGGGCCGTCTGCCGCTCCCCGAGCGGAACTACCTCACCAACGCCCTGCGCACGGAGACGGTCGGCGGAGTCATACTCCTGGTCGCAGCCGTGGCAGCCCTCGTCTGGGCGAACACCTTCGGATCGAGCTACTCGAGCGTCAGCCACTTCCACTTCGGGCCCGGGGTCCTCGGCCTCCATCTGTCCGTGGCGCACTGGGCGGCCGACGGACTGCTCGCCGTCTTCTTCTTCGTCGCGGGAGTCGAACTCAAGCGCGAACTCGTCGCGGGAGAACTGCGCGACCCCAAGGCGGCCGCGCTCCCGGTCGTCGCCGCCCTGTGCGGCATGGCGGTACCGGCCCTCGTCTACACGCTCGTGACGGTGGTCGGCGACGGCTCCACCGGCGGCTGGGCCGTCCCCACGGCCACCGACATCGCCTTCGCGCTCGCCGTCCTCGCCGTCATCGGCACCTCGCTGCCCGCCGCGCTCCGCGCGTTCCTGCTGACCCTCGCCGTGGTCGACGACCTCTTCGCGATCCTGATCATCGCGGTCTTCTTCACCGAGAACATCGACTTCGTCGCACTGATCGGCGCCTTCGCCGGCCTCGCCGTCTTCTACCTCCTGCTGCGCTTCGACGTCCGCGGCTGGTACGTCTACGTCCCGCTCGCCCTGGTCATCTGGGGACTGATGTACAACAGCGGCATCCACGCCACCATCGCCGGTGTCGCCATGGGCCTGATGCTGCGCTGCACCCGGCGCGAGGGGGAGGAGCACTCCCCCGGCGAACGCATCGAACACCTGGTCCGCCCCCTGTCGGCCGGTCTCGCCGTACCGCTGTTCGCGCTCTTCTCCGCCGGGGTCTCCCTCTCCGGCGGCGCACTGGCCGGGGTGTTCACCCGGCCCGAAACTCTCGGTGTCGTCCTCGGGCTCGTCGTCGGCAAGACAATCGGCATCTTCGGCGGTACGTGGCTGGCCACCCGGTTCACCAGGGCGGAGCTGAACAAGGACCTGGCCTGGGCCGATGTCTTCGCCGTCGCCGCACTCGCCGGCATCGGCTTCACCGTCTCGCTGCTGATCGGGGAGCTCGCCTTCGCCGGCGACGACGACATGATCAACGAGATCAAGGCGTCGGTTCTCATCGGTTCCCTGATTGCCGCCGTAGTCTCCGGTGTACTGCTCAAACTGCGGGTACGCAGATACCGGGCGCTGTTCGACGCGGAGGAACTCGACGAGGACGCGTCCGGGATTCCGGACATCTACGAACAGGACGATCCGGAGTACCACCTGCGGATGGCCGCGCTCTACGAGAAGAAGGCGGCCGAGCACCGCCGCCTTGCCCAAGTGGCGGGGGCAGCGAGCAGCAAGCCGGACAGTCCGGCATGATCTGACATCGGATGTGTTGAACAGGAGAGGGAGTCAGGGATGAGCGACCCCGGCAATTACGCGGGCAGCGCCGACCGCAGTCTCGGCCAGCTGGTCGCCTCGGCGACGGCCGAACTGTCGGCGCTGGTGCACGACGAGATCGCCCTGGCCAAGGCCGAGGTGCGGCAGGACGTCAAGCGTGGCGTCATCGGCAGCGTGGCGTTCATCGTCACGGGTGTGCTGATTCTGTTCGCGATCCCGGTACTGAGCTTCGCGGCCGCGTACGGAATCCACAACCTGGGACTCGGCCTGGCCTGGTCGTTCCTGATCGTGGGCAGTGCGTTCATTCTGCTGGGAGTCCTGCTCGCCCTCTTCGGCCTTGCCAAGTTCAAGAAGGTCAAGCCGCCGGAGAAGTCCATCGCCTCGGCGAAGCAGACCGCCGCCGTCCTTCAGGGGGTCAAGCCGCACCCGCGTCCGAGCGTCGGCGCGGACGCCATCCTGCCGGTGGGCGGCAGCACACTTGCGGACAAGGCCATCGAGAACCGTCCGGTCCAGGACAAGGCGTCTGCTGTGGCACGCTCATCTACATGACGGTCCCCGATTCCAGCGCATTTCGCCCTGTGAGCCCGGTGAGCCCGGAAGACCGGGCCGGCCACGAGAAGCCGGCCGGTCCGTCGGGCCACACCCCCGGCCCGGCCGCCCCCGCTCCCGGCGGTCCAACGGGCCCCGCGTCCGCGGCGGGCGGTCCCGTCCGCCTCGACGGCCCCTGGACCCATCGGGACGTCGCGGCCAACGGTGCCCGCTTCCACATCGCCGAAATGGGCGAAGGCCCGCTGGTCCTGCTCCTGCACGGTTTCCCGCAGTTCTGGTGGACCTGGCGCCACCAGCTTCCGGCACTCGCCGACGCGGGCTTCCGCGCCGTGGCGATGGACCTGCGCGGGGTGGGTGGCAGTGACCGGACGCCCCGCGGCTACGACCCCGCCAACCTGGCTCTCGACATCACCGGCGTGATCCGCTCGCTCGGCGAACCGGACGCCGCGCTGGTCGGCCATGACATGGGTGGCTACCTGGCCTGGACGGCCGCGGTGATGCGTCCCAAGCTGGTGCGCCGGCTGGTGGTCTCCTCGATGCCGCATCCGCGCCGGTGGCGCTCCTCGATGCTCTCCGACTTCGCCCAGTCCCGTGCCGGCTCGTACATCTGGGGCTTTCAGCGGCCCTGGGTGCCTGAGCGTCAGCTCGTGGCGGACGACGCGGCGTTGGTGGGACGGCTGATCCACGAGTGGGCGGGCCCGGGAACCGCGGACTTCCCGGACGACGCCGCGGTGGGCGTGTACCGGCGTGCCATGTCCATCCCGTCGACCGCGCACTGCTCGATCGAGCCCTACCGCTGGATGGTCCGCTCGCTGGCGCGGCCGGACGGAATCCAGTTCAACCGGCGCATGAAGCGGCCGGTGCGGGTGCCGACCCTGCATCTGCACGGCTCACTCGATCCGGCGGTCCGCACCCGTAGTTCGGCGGGGTCCGGCGAGTACGTCGAGGCGCCGTACCGTTGGCGACTTTTCGACGGTCTGGGTCACTTCCCCCATGAGGAGGATCCGGCCGGGTTCTCGGCCGAACTCATCAACTGGCTCAAGGATTCCGAGCCCGACCGCTAGCCGACGGGCACACATGTCCGACGAACAGCCACTTGCCTGCCGCATAGGCCAATTGGCTGGCGGATGGGCGGTTACCGACCACGTGTCACGGGCAGACGTCCGGGTATGGGCTGGACGCACGACTTCGGTGACGCAGCACGCAATCGTCGCTCGACCGCCACGGCGGCACCGGGCACTCATGAGGGGGGCGGCCCCCAGGGCCGGGTGCACGCTATGCATGTTCTGCATGATCCCCGGCTCGGCATTCCGCGCATCCTCCGCCGCCGGGCCCGCTGGGTCTCGGCGCGGCTGCGCCACCCGCGCGGATGATCCGCGGTCCCGCCACCCCGCAGGCGGGACCTACGGCCCACACAACTCCTAGAGCGCGCACCCCTGGCTGTCGACCTGCTGGTTGGCGGTACGGCCCTGCGTGATGTCCTCGCGGATCTCGTCGGCCGTGAGGGCGTAACCGGTGTCGGGGTCGTCGAGCGATTTGGCGAAGACGACTCCGTACACCTTGCCGTCGGGCGTCAGCAGCGGGCCGCCGGAGTTGCCCTGACGGACCGTCGTGTAGAGCGAGTAGACATCGCGGCGGACGGTGCCGCGGTGGTAGATGTCGGGCCCGTTCGCGTCGATACGGGCCCGGACACGCGCGGAGCGCACGTCGTACGAGCCGTTCTCCGGGAACCCCGCGACGATCGCGCTGTTCCCGGTCGCGGCGTCGTGGTCGGTGTCGGTGAACCGCAGCGGCTTCGCGTCAAGGTCCGGCACGTCGAGTACGGCGATGTCGCGCTGCCAGTCGTAGAGGACGACCTTCGCGTCGTACAGCCGTCCCTGGCCGCCGATCTGCACGGTCGGTTCGTCGACGCCGCCGACGACGTGGGCGTTGGTCATCACCCGGCGGTCGGAGAAGACGAAGCCGGTGCCTTCGAGGACCTTGCCGCAGCTCGGGGCCGTACCGACGACCTTGACGATCGACTCCTTGGCGCGGGCCGCCACGGGGCTGCCGGCCAGAGCCGGGTCGGGGGCCCTGACCTCGGTGATGGGCTCGTTGGCGAACGGGCTGAAGACCTGCGGGAAGCCGTTCTGCGCGAGGACCGAGGAGAAGTCCGTGAACCAGGTGGAGGCCTGGGGCGGCATCACCCGGGAGATGCCGAGCAGAACGGAGGAGCTGCGGACCTCCTTGCCCAGCGTCGGCAGGGACGTACCGGCCAGCGCGGAACCGATCAGCCAGGCCACCAGCAGCATCGCGACGACGTTGACGAGGGAGCCGCCGGTCGCGTCGAGGGCGCGCGCGGGCGACCACGTGATGTACCGGCGGAGTTTGTTCCCCAGGTGGGTGGTGAAGGCCTGGCCCACCGAGGCGCACACGATCACGATGACGACCGCCACGATGGCCGCGGTCGACGAGACCTCCGAGCCGTCCGTCACCTGGTCCCACAGGACGGGAAGCAGATAGACGGCGACGAGACCGCCGCCCAGGAACCCGATCACCGACAGAATGCCGACGACGAACCCCTGGCGGTAGCCGATGACTGCGAACCACACGGCGCCGGCCAGCAGCAGGATGTCCAGCACGTTCACCGTCTATTGCCTCGCAGATTCGTCACCGGGCCCGTACGTCTCCCCCGTGGCCGGGAAGGGCCCGGCGGCGGAGCTCGGGAGTCAGCCTGTCATGCGCGCCAGTCGAGCGGCACCTGCTTGGCCCTGTCCCAGGGGCGCTCCCAGCCCGCGAAGTGCAGAATCCGGTCGATCACCCCTGCCGTGAACCCCCATACGAGTGCGGATTCGACCAGAAATGCCGGGCCGCGGTGGCCGCTCGGGTGGCGCGTGGTCACCCGGTTGGCCGGATCCGTGAGATCCGCCACGGGCACCGTAAAGACCCGGGCGGTCTCGGCCGGGTCGACGACCCCGACCGGGCTGGGCGAACGCCACCAGCCGAGGACGGGAGTCACGACGAAACTGCTCACGGGGATGTAGAGCCGCGGCAGCACACCGAAGATCTGCACCCCGTGCGGATCGAGGCCGGTCTCCTCCTCCGCCTCGCGCAGCGCGGCCCGGAGCGGCCCCGTCGTCTCCTGGTCACCGTCGGCCGGATCCAGCGAGCCGCCGGGGAAGGAGGGCTGGCCCGGATGGGAACGCAGGCTTCCGGCGCGCTCCATCAGGAGCAGTTCCGGCCCGTGTGCGCCCTCGCCGAACAGGACGAGCACCGCGGACTGCCGCCCGGCGCCGCTCGCGGGCGGCAGGAAGCGGCTGAGCTGCTGCGGCTCGACGGTCCGCGCGGCTCGGGCGACTGGTTCCAGCCAGTCGGGCAGGCCCTCGGTCGTGACGTCGATCGCGGCGTGGCCGGCGATTTCGTCGTCGGCGTCCCGTGCAGCGGCGGCGGCCGCGTCCGTGCTGTGTTCATGCGTCTTCATAGGCACCCCTCGTTTCACAACGCCTGTCCTCACGCATTTCGTTCCGGAGCGCCTCGCCGGGTCAGCCTGCGCCCAGCGCGGGGGCGGGGCTGCCCGGGTAGTCCGACGGCGGTTTCAGCCGCTGGCCCGGCTGACCGCCCATCTCGTACTTCAGCAGCTTCCTGGCCTTCTCGGGGTCCGTCTCGCCCTCCCCGTACGAAGGACAGAGCGGGGCGACCGGACAGGCACCGCAGGCGGGACGGCGGGCGTGGCAGACGCGGCGGCCGTGGAAGACGACGCGATGGGAGAGCATCGTCCATTCACTCCTGGGGAAGATCGTCGCGATCTCCGCCTCGACCTTCTCCGGATCCTCCTGCTCGGTCCACTTCCAGCGGCGGACCAGCCGGCCGAAGTGCGTGTCGACGGTGATGCCAGGGACACCGAAGGCGTTGCCGAGGACGACGTTGGCCGTCTTGCGGCCGACCCCGGGCAGGGTCACGAGATCGGCGAGGCGTCCCGGCACCTCGCCGCCGAAGCGGTCCCGGAGAGCGACGGAGAGGCCTATGAGCGACTTGGTCTTGGCCCGGAAGAAGCCCGTCGGCCGGATGATCTCTTCCATCTCCTCCGGGACGGCCATCGCCATGTCCTCCGGAGTCGGGTACTTCGCGAACAGCGCCGGCGTCGTCTGGTTCACCCTCAGGTCCGTCGTCTGCGCCGACAGCACGGTGGCCACCAGCAGCTCGAACGGCGACTCGAAGTCCAGCTCCGGGTGTGCGTACGGATACGTCTCCGCCAGGACCCGGTTGATCTTCCGCGCACGCCGCACCATCGCCAGGCGCGACTCCGGTTTCCCCGGCTTCACCGCCGCCTTCACCACCGGTTCGGCCGCGGGCTTGCGGACCTTGCTCTCTGCCATGCCAGAAGGCTACGCCGAAGGGGCGAAGCCCCGGGGCCGGTTCTCCTCAGGCGCGGATCGGGCGGTGGGTGCTTCAGTGCTGGTGATCCCCGTCGTGCTCCGCGGATGCCGAGGCAGCCGCCGAAGCCGTGGGGGAAGCCTCCGCCGGGCTGTCGGCGGCGGTGACCGTGAAGGCCGCGGTACGGACCACGCCACCGTGCCGGAAGTCCAGGAAGAGGCGGTAGGCGCCCCGGCTCGGCGCGGTGGTGGTGAAGGTGATGTCCGGGCCGGGCGCGGTGCCGTCGCCGGGCTCTCCGTCGGGGTGGACGTGCAGATAGGCCAGGTCACCGGCTCGCAGGGCGACCAGGTGGCCGTACGCGCCGAGGTAGGGCTGGAGATCGGTGACGGGCCTGCCGTCCTTGGCCACGGCGAGGCCGATCCGCGTGGAGCGGCCCGGGACGAGGTCGCCGGTCAGGGTGACCTGGTAGCCGTCGACGGTGACGGTGCGCCCTGTCCTGGCCGGCGGTACGGGCCGTAGATCGCCGGCGGCATGCAGATCGGCGCCGAGGGTGAGGCCCTGCGAGGCGCCGGCCGGGGTGAAGTCGGCGAAGACGCGGTACTCGCCGGCGGCGGGCAGGGCGGCGGAGGTCCGCCAGGTCCCGTCGGCGGCGCGGGTGGGGTGCAGGTGCTGGAAGGTGGAGAGGTCGCGCGGGGCGACGATGAGGTGCAACTCCTTGCCGTGCGCGGTCCGGTAGGCGGTGACGGGCTCGCCGTCCGCACCGAGGATCCGGAAGCGCAGGTCGGCGGGGGCACCGGCGGTGACGTAGGGGTCGCCGAGGCTGAGCGTGTAGCCGCCTTCGGAGATCTGCAGGCCCCCGGGCAGCGGGCCGGCGCCGTCCGGGGCTCCGTCGCCGTCCGTGGAGGCCGGATCCGAAGGCGCGGCGGAGGCATGCCCCGCGTGGGTGGCGGTGGCCGGCTTCGCAGATGGGCCGCCGGTGGCGTGACCGATGCCGTACGAGGCGCCGAAGACGGTGGCGAGACCGGCGGTGAAGGCGGTGATCTTCCATGCGGTGTTCATGACGGACTCCTCGGCGAATAGGGCGGGCGGGATACCTGCGGGTGCGGGCCCACGTCAGTAGTAGATACCCCCTAGGGGTATGAGGTCAATCCAGATCCCGATACTGGGTGGGGGTATGTGATTCAGGGAGGGCACCCCCGCCCGCACCTCCCGCCCCCGACCCGGAGGACTCGCCTGCCCGCCATTTCGGAGCCCTCTGACGCCCTGTTCGCCCACAGCTGAATCGCGGCCCGCCGACACCCGGTCGGCCCTCTCGGCCTGCACGCTCACCGGCGCTCAAGTCACCCGTCCGGCCCAGCGCTCGGCCCCCGCATCCGCCCCGTCACGGGAGATCCGCCGCCAATCGGCCCCCTGCCGTACGCTCCGGCACCTGCGTGCGTCAAACTGGTTTGTGATTGATCGCACTGTTTTACCGTCCGGCATGATGGGGACCACGGTTCCCTGAACAGGCCGACAAGGAGAGAACTCGTGGACGACGTTCTGCGGCGCGCCCCGCTTTTCGCGGCGCTCGATGACGAGCAGGCCGCGGAGCTCCGCGCCTCGATGAGTGAGGTGACCCTCGCGCGCGGCGACGCGCTGTTCCACGAGGGTGACCCGGGTGACCGCCTCTACGTGGTCACCGAGGGCAAGGTGAAGCTCCACCGCACCTCCCCCGACGGGCGCGAGAACATGCTGGCGGTCCTCGGCCCCGGCGAACTGATCGGTGAGCTGTCGCTCTTCGACCCGGGCCCGCGTACCGCCACCGCGACCGCGCTGACCGAGGTCAAGCTCCTCGGCCTCGGCCACGGCGACCTTCAGCCCTGGCTGAACGTACGCCCCGAGGTGGCCACGGCCCTGCTGCGCGCCGTCGCCCGGCGCCTGCGCAAGACCAACGACCAGATGTCCGACCTGGTCTTCTCCGACGTGCCGGGCCGGGTCGCCCGCGCCCTCCTCGACCTGTCGCGCCGCTTCGGCGTCCAGTCGGAGGAAGGCATCCACGTCGTGCACGACCTGACGCAGGAGGAGCTGGCCCAGCTGGTCGGCGCATCCCGCGAGACGGTCAACAAGGCCCTCGCCGACTTCGCCGGCCGCGGCTGGCTGCGGCTGGAGGCCCGTGCGGTGATCCTGCTGGACGTGGAGCGGCTGGCCAAGCGGTCCCGCTGACCCGTTTCCGTACGCAACGCCCGAGGGGCCCCGCCGACACCGGCGGGGCCCCTCGCGTACGTCACAGGCCGGGGCCCCTCGCGTCCGTCACAGGCCGGGGCCCGTACGGATCCGTACGAGGCAGCGCCCGCCCGGGATCCGTACGGCCGGCGGCCCGTCAGATCAGTCCGTGCTCCCGCAGATACTCCAGCTGCGCCCGCACCGACAGCTCCGCCGCGGGCCACAGGGACCGGTCCACGTCCGCGTACACGTGTGCCACCACCTGGGACGACGTCAGATACCCGGCCTCCACGGCCGTCTCCACCTGGGCCAGGCGGTGTGCGCGGTGTGCCAGGTAGAACTCGACCGCGCCCTGCGCGTCGTCCAGCACCGGGCCGTGGCCGGGCAGCACCGTGTGCACCCCGTCGTCGACCGTCAGCGAACGCAGCCTCCGCAGCGAGTCGAGGTAGTCCCCGAGCCGCCCGTCCGGGTGCGCCACCAGCGTCGTCCCGCGCCCGAGGATCGTGTCGCCCGTCAGCACCGCACGGTCGGCGGGCAGATGGAAGGAGAGCGAGTCCGCGGTGTGTCCCGGGGTCGGCACCACGTACATCTCCAGACCACCGATCGTGATCACGTCCCCCGCGCCCAGGCCCTCGTCGCCGAGCCGGAGCTCCGGGTCCAGCGCCCGCACCTTCGTCCGGGTCAGCTCGGCGAACCGGGCCGCCCCCTCCGCATGGTCGGGGTGCCCGTGGGTGAGGAGCGTGAGCGCGATCCGCCGGCCCGCGCGCTCGGCCGTGTCGATGACCGCCCGCAGATGGGCGTCGTCCAGCGGGCCCGGGTCGATGACCACCGCGAGGTCCGAGTCGGGCTCGGCGACGATCCAGGTGTTGGTGCCGTCCAGCGTCATGGCCGACGCGTTCGGCGCGAGGACGTTGACCGCACGGGTCGTTGCGGGACCGGACAGCACCCCGCCGCGCGGCTGTCCGGGCAGCGCTGCCGCGTCACTCATGCGGAACCACCGCCCGCCGGGATGTGCTTGGTGAACTCCTCGTGCCCCGGCCAGCTCAGCACCAGCTCTCCGCCCTCCAGGCGGGCCTGTGCGAGCACGGGGGCGAGATCCTGGCCCGATGCCGCCTCCAGCGCCTGCGCGGCGGTGGCGTACGGCCTGAGCGCACGCAGCGTGGAAACCGTCGGCGGCATCATCAGCAGCTCACCCCGGTCGTATCCGTCGGCCGCCTCGGCCGGACCGATCCACACCGTGCGGTCGGCCTCCGTCGAGGCGTTGCGGGTGCGCTGGCCGGCCGGGAGCGCGGCGACGAAGAACCAGGTGTCGTAGCGGCGCGGTTCGAACTCCGGAGTGATCCAGCGCGCCCAGGCACCGAGCAGGTCGGAGCGCAGCACCAGCCCGCGCCGGTCGAGGAACTCGGCGAACGACAGCTCCCGCGCGACCAGCGCCTCGCGATCGGCCTCCCAGTCCGCACCGGTGGTGTCCGTGACGACCGTGCCCGCGGTCGGACCTGCGAGCAGGACGCCCGCCTCCTCGTACGTCTCGCGGACCGCGGCGCACACGATCGCCTGGGCCTCGGCCGGCGTACCGACTCCGAGCCGCTTCGCCCAGTCCTCCAGCGCGGGTCCGGCCCAGCCGACGAGCCGGTCGTCGTCGCGCGGGTCGACCCCGCCACCCGGATAGGCGTACGCACCTCCGGCAAAGGCCATCGAGGTGCGGCGGCGCAGCATGTGGACCGTGGGCCCGTCCCCGGTACCCGCGGCGGAGTCCCGGAGCAGCATCACGGTGGCGGCCCGCCTGGGGGCCGCCGCCGTCAGTTCGCCTGCGGCGAGGGCCCGGATCCGGTCGGGCCATTCCGGTGGGTACCACTGACCATTGGACATGGCCGGAGGCTATCCGGAACCGTGCCGATGTTCGAGGGGCGCGGTGATCCGTACATGCCCCGTACACAGATGATCCCGCCCGGTCGTCACGACCGGACGGGATCCCGTGGAATCGGGGCGACGCCCCGGCAGCGGTACGGCTTCGGCTCAGGCTCCGGTCAGCTCGACCTGGACCTCGACCTCGACCGGCGCGTCCAGCGGCAGCACGGCCACGCCGACGGCGCTGCGGGCGTGCACGCCCTTGTCACCGAGCACCGCGCCGAGCAGTTCGCTCGCACCGTTGATCACGGCGGGCTGGCCGGTGAAGTCCGTGGCCGAGGCGACGAACCCGACGACCTTCACCACACGGGCGATCCGGTCCAGGTCGCCCGCGACCGATTTCACGGCGGCCAGCGCGTTGAGCGCGCAGGTCTTCGCCAGTTCCTTCGCCTCGTCGGGCGTGACTTCCGCGCCGACCTTGCCGGTGACGGCGAGCTTGCCGTCCACCATCGGCAGCTGGCCCGATGTGTACACGTACACCCCGGACTGCACGGCGGGCTGGTACGAGGCGAGCGGCGGTACGACGTCCGGCAGCGCCAGCCCGAGTTCGGCGAGCTTCGCCTCGACGGCGCCCGCCATCAGGCCTTCTCCCGCTTGAGGTAGGCCACGAGCTGCTCGGGGTTGTTCGGGCCGGGAACGACCTGGACCAGCTCCCAGCCGTCCTCGCCCCAGGTGTCCAGAATCTGCTTGGTCGCGTGCACGAGAAGGGGCACGGTCGCGTATTCCCACTTGGTCATGGCCCGACTGTAATGCCTGGCCGGTCCACGGGACGCCCGGCCTCGTGCGTAGCCTGCGGCGCGACTGGTTAGGCTCGAATACGTGAGCAGGTTCCAGGTCGTCAGCGGCAAGGGCGGTACCGGTAAGACCACGGTCGCCGCCGCCCTCGCGCTCGCCCTCGCGACCGAGGGCAGGCGCACCCTCCTCGTCGAGGTCGAGGGCAGACAGGGCATCGCCCAGCTCTTCGAGGCGGACTCCCTCCCCTACGAGGAGCGCAAGATCGCCGTCGCACCGGGCGGCGGCGAGGTGTACGCACTGGCGATCGATGCCGAGCGCGCCCTCCTCGACTACCTCCAGATGTTCTACAAGCTCGGCAGCGCGGGCCGGGCGTTGAAGAAGCTCGGCGCGATCGACTTCGCCACCACCATCGCGCCGGGTGTCCGGGACGTCCTGCTGACGGGCAAGGCGTGCGAGGCGGTGCGCCGCAAGGACAAGCGGAACCGGTTCGTCTACGACTACGTGATCATGGACGCCCCGCCGACCGGCCGGATCACCCGCTTCCTCAACGTGAACGACGAGGTGGCGGGGCTGGCCCGGATCGGCCCGATACACAATCAGGCGCAGGCCGTGATGAGGGTGCTGAAGTCCCCCGAGACGGCGGTGCACCTGGTGACCCTCCTGGAGGAGATGCCGGTCCAGGAGACCGCCGACGGCATCACGGAACTGCGCGCCGCCGAACTTCCGGTGGGCCGGGTCATCGTGAACATGGTGCGCCCGCACCTGCTGGACGAGGACGCGCTGCGCACCGCCGCGGGCGGCCGTCGCAAGGAGATCGCCAAGACCCTCACCCGGGCGGGCGTGACCGGCTCCGCAGGACTCGTACGGCCCCTGGTCGCGCAGGCGGCCGAGCACGCCCAGCGGGTGGAGCTGGAGCGTGAGCAGCGCGCCGTACTGACGGGGCTGGGGCTGCCGATGTACGAACTCCCGCTGATCGGCGAGGGCGTGGACCCGGCCGGGCTGTACGAACTGGCGGAGGAACTGCGCAAGCAGGGCGTGGGCGACGGGGCGGCCGGACAAGGGGTGGGTTCATGACATCGGACACGGGCACGGGCCCGGACACGGAGGCGCGTACCGACGCGGGCACCGGCACCGGCACGAACGCCGACGCGGGCACCGACACCGGCACGAACGCCGACGCGGGCACCGGCACCGGCACGACCGCCGGCACGGCCCCGGCCCCCTCCCTGGACACCGACGCCCTGCTCGACGACCCGGGCATCCGGATCGTCGTGTGCTGCGGCTCGGGCGGCGTCGGCAAGACGACGACCGCGGCGGCCCTCGGCGTACGGGCGGCCGAGCGCGGCCGCAAGGTCGTCGTCCTCACCATCGACCCGGCGCGCCGGCTGGCCCAGTCCATAGGCATCGACTCGCTGGACAACGTCCCACGCCGGGTGACGGGCGTCGGGACCGAGGGCGCCGGCGAGCTGCACGCCATGATGCTCGACATGAAGCGGACCTTCGACGAGATCGTCGAGGCGCACGCGGACGGGGAGCGGGCCCGGGCGATCCTGGAGAACCCCTTCTACCAGTCCCTGTCGGCCGGTTTCGCCGGTACGCAGGAGTACATGGCGATGGAGAAGCTCGGTCAGCTCCGGGCGCGCGACGAGTGGGACCTGATCGTCGTCGACACTCCGCCGTCACGGTCCGCCCTGGATTTCCTGGACGCGCCGAAGCGGCTGGGCTCGTTCCTGGACGGCAAGTTCATCAAGTTGCTGATGGCCCCGGCCAAGATGGGCGGCCGGGCCGGAATGAAGTTTCTCAACGTGGGCATGTCGATGATGACGGGAACGCTGGGCAAGCTGCTCGGTGGCCAGTTCCTGCGGGACGTGCAGACCTTCGTCGCCGCGATGGACACCATGTTCGGCGGATTCCGGACCCGTGCCGATGCCACGTACAAGCTCCTCCAGGCACCGGGCACGGCGTTCCTCGTCGTCGCGACACCCGAGCGGGACGCGCTCCGCGAGGCCGCGTACTTCGTGGAGCGGCTGGCCGCGGAGGACATGCCGCTGGCCGGTCTGGTGCTCAACCGGGTCCACGGCAGTGACGCCGCCCGGCTCTCCGCTGAGCGCGCGCTGGCCGCCGCAGAAAATCTTGATGCCGACGGCATTGTGGATCAGGGGGCCGGGAAGGCTGGACTTCGTGAGCCCGCCGAATCCCCCGCGGCCGGTTCCGCAACGACCCCGGACACCGCAGGAGCCGCCACCCCCGAACCGTCCGAGCACGCCTCGGAGCATGACCCCGCCGACATCCCGGACGCCGAAGCGGACACCCGTACCGACGCCGCACCGAACACAGCTACCGCTGACGCCGTGACCGTCGAACAGCTGACGGCCGGTCTGCTGCGCCTGCATGCCGAACGGATGCAGGTGGTCGCGCGCGAACAGCACACACGCGACCGCTTCACCGCGCTGCATCCCGAGGTGGCCGTGACCGCGGTGGCCGCGCTGCCCGGAGATGTCCATGACCTCGCAGGGCTGCGAGCCATCGGGGACCGGCTCGCGACCGGTTCCGCCTCGGCCGGAGCTGCGTAGTCTCCCCGTCGTCCGTCCTGCCGCCCGGGGCTACCCCACGGCGGCGAACGTCTCGTGCAGTTCGTCGTCCTCCAGCCCGATCGCCACGGGCAGGATGCCCGTGGACCGCTCGTACTCGCTGCGCGCGGTCTCCAGCAACCGGCGCCAGGACGTGACCGTCGGGCGCCGGCGCAGCAGTGCGCGGCGCTCCCGCTCGGTCATTCCGCCCCACACGCCGAACTCGACGCGATTGTCGAGCGCATCGGCAAGGCACTCGGTCCGCACCGGGCATCCGGTGCACACCGCCTTGGCCCTGTTCTGCGCTGCCCCTTGTACGAACAGTTCATCCGGATCGGTAGTGCGGCAGGCTGCCTGCGCACTCCAGTCGGTTACCCAGCCCATCCCGGCGCCGTCCTCTCCCGAATCGAGGCTCCCCCACGGCGGTAGCGGCATATTCACCGCTGCCAGTTGAGGACGTTACGGAAGGTGGCGACAGCACAACACCCCCTTCGGGCCCAATCTTGAATGGCCCGAACGGACTATGCGTATGCGGCAGATCACCCAGGGGAGTGAGGCGAGGACATGCAGGACTATCCCGGCAGAATCGGGACAGACCACCTGAGTCATAACGGACGGTCGATGACACACGAGGCGATTTCGGGAGCGCCTGAACTCGTGGCCGGGTCATGCACAGGGTCATGCAGGGGGGTTGATACCAAACCGGACTGCTGTGACAGTTGAGAGCAGCTTAGGCCAAGGCATATACGTGTGTCCGGCGAATGAGAACGTAGGCTGCCCCCATGCCAAAGAAGCGCTCGGGCGGGGGTCTCACGACGACCCAGCAGGCCGCCAAGTTCCTCGGTGTCGCCGCACTCTCCGGAGTGGTCCTGGCGGGCATCGCGCTGCCGGCCGCCGGAGCACTGGGTCTCGCCGCCAAGGGAACGGTCGACGGATTCGACGAGATCCCGGCCAATCTGAAGACTCCGCCGCTGAGCCAGCGCACCACGATCCTGGACAACCAGGGCGGCCAGATCGCCACGGTGTACTCGCGGGACCGCACCGTCGTGCCGCTGACGAAGATCTCCCCGTACATGCAGAAAGCGATCATCGCGATCGAGGACGCCCGCTTCTACGAGCACGGCGCGGTCGACCTCAAGGGCATCCTGCGTGCGATGAACCGCAACGTACAGGCGGGCGGGACCGCGCAGGGCGCGTCGACCCTCACCCAGCAGTACGTGAAGAACGTCTTCGTCGAGGAGGCGGGCGACGACCCGACCAAGGTCGCCCAGGCCACCCAGCAGACGCTGGGCCGCAAGGTCCAGGAGCTGAAGTACGCGATCCAGGTCGAGGAAGAGCTCGGCAAGAAGAAGATCCTGGAGAACTACCTCAACATCACGTTCTTCGGACAGCAGGCGTACGGCGTCGAGGCGGCCTCCCAGCGGTACTTCTCCAAGTCGGCGAAGGACCTCAAGCTGGAGGAGGCGGCGATGCTGGCCGGCATCGTGCAGTCGCCCAGCCGCTACGACCCCGTCAACGACAAGGAAGAGGCGACCAAGCGTCGCAACACCGTCATCCAGCGGATGGCCGACGTCAAGGACATCTCGCAGGAGGAAGCGGACAAGGCCAAGGCCACGCCGATCAAGCTGAAGGTGAAGCGGCCGAAGAACGGCTGCATCACCGCGGTCAGCGGGTCCGGCTTCTTCTGTGACTACGTACGCCAGGTCGTCACGAGCGACCCGGCCTTCGGCAAGACCGCGAAGGACCGCGCCAAGCTCTGGGCGACCGGCGGACTCACCATCAAGACGACCCTGAACCCGCGCTCCCAGGCCGCCTCCAACGAGGCGGCGACCTCACGGGTCAACGAGACCGACAAGGTCGCGGCCTCGGTCGTCCAGGTCCAGCCCGGCACCGGCCAGATCCTGGCGATGGCGCAGTCCCGCCCGTACGGACTGGACGCGTCCAAGCACCAGACCGTGCTGAACCTCTCCGTCGACCACAAGATGGGCGGCAGCTACGCCGGCTTCCAGGTCGGATCGACCTTCAAGCCGATCACGGCGGCGGCCGCACTGGAGAAGGGCATCAGCCCGGCCCAGAGCTTCACCACCCCGCACGAGATCTCCCTGCCCGGCGAGAGCTTCCGCACCTGCGACAACCAGCCCGCGGACGACAAGCCGTGGGAGGTGGGGAACGAGCTCGAGACGGAGAAGGGCATGTTCGACATGACCAGCGCGCTGGGCAAGTCGATCAACACCTACTTCGCGAAGCTGGAGCAGAAGACCGGCCTCTGCGAGACGCTCGCGATGGCGAAGAAGGTCGGCTACAACCGCGGCGACAACAAGCCGCTGTGGCAGGTCGCCAACACCACGCTCGGCGGCCAGGAGTCGACGCCACTGGCGATGGCCTCGGTCTACGCGACGTTCGCCAACCGGGGCACGTACTGCTCCCCGATCGCGGTCCTCTCGGTGACCAAGCCGGACGGCAAGCAGATCGACGTACCGAAGTCGACCTGCGACCGGGCCATGAGCGAGCACACGGCCGACACCATCAACCAGATGCTCAAGGGCGTCGTCGCGGACGGCACCGGGCAGTCGGCCGGTCTCAGTGACCGTGACAACGCGGGCAAGACCGGTACGACCGACGAGCGCATCAACGCCTGGTTCGTCGGCTACACGCCGAACCTGTCCACGGCGGTGTGGGTCGGCAGCGACGGCGCCCGCCAGATCCCGATGAGCAACATCACCATCGGCGGCCAGTACTACGAGGACGTCTGCGGTGGCTGTCTGCCCGGCCCGATCTGGAAGACGGCGATGACCGGCTCCCTCGACGCCTCCGAGACCCCGGCCTTCAACCCGGTCGACGTACCGCGGGCGAAGGTGAAGGAGGACAAGGACAAGAAGGAGAAGAAGAAGCCGGGCGAGGGCGAGGGCGACGACAAGCCCGGCGACGACAGCCCCTTCCCCGGCATCAGCATCTCGCCGGACCTGATCGGTGGCAACGATGGCAACGGCAACGGCCGCGGCCAGAACGACGGCGGGACGAACGGCCCCTGATCCCGGCCCGTTCCGCGTGCGTACGTCGGACATGAACACGTACGCCGGACATGAAGGTGGGGCGCTCCCGGTCCGGGAGCGCCCCACCTTCATGTCCGCTGTCTGCCGGGCCTCTCGGCCCTTTCGGCCCTTTCGGCCCGCGAGGCTCAGCCCGCGAGGAGCTTCTTCACCGTGGCGGCCACCCGGCCGCCCTCGGCGCGCCCCGCCACCTTCGGGTTCACGATCTTCATCACGGCGCCCATCGCGCGCGGCCCCTCGGCCCCGGCGGCCTTCGCCTCGTCGACGGCGGACGCCACGATCGCGGTCAGCTCGTCGTCGCTCAGCTGCTGCGGAAGGTAGGCGTCGAGCAGCTCGCCCTCCCTCTTCTCCCGCTCGGCCTGCTCGGTCCGGCCGCCCTTGGCGAAGGCCTCGGCCGCCTCGCGGCGCTTCTTGGCCTCCTTGGCGATCACCTTCTGCACCTCGTCGTCGGAGAGTTCGCGGGCCGTCTTGCCGCCGACCTCCTCCTTGGTGATCGCGGTGAGGGTCAGCCGGAGCGTGGACGAGGTCAGCTCGTCGCGCGCCTTCATGGCCGTGGTGAGGTCTTCCTTGAGCTTGGACTTGAGCGTGGTCATGGGGTGATTGTGGCAGGTGCGGGGTGCCCACCGCCCGCCGGTTTTCCCGTGGACACGCACCGTCTGCGACGATGGGCGCATGCGCGCACGCTACGGAGTACCCCTGAAAATCACGGCGGTCACCGCCGCGGCCGGCGCCGCCGGTCTCGCCTACGCGGCCGGATTCGAGGCCCGCTCGTTCCGTCTGCGAAGGGTCACCGTCCCGGTACTCCCGCACGGGGCACGCCCGTTGCGCGTCCTGCAGGTCTCCGACGTCCACATGGTCTGCGGCCAGCGCAAGAAGCGCGCCTGGCTGCAGTCGCTGGCCGGGCTGCGCCCGGACTTCGTCGTGAACACCGGCGACAACCTCTCCGACCCGGAGGCCGTACCGGAACTGCTCGACGCGCTGGGCCCGCTGATGGAGTTCCCGGGTGTGTACGTGTTCGGGTCCAACGACTACTACGGCCCCAAGCTCCGCAACCCCGCCCGCTACCTCTTCGAGAAGGCCGCGGGCAAGCACGGCCTCAACGGGAACGCCCCGGCCGTCGGCGTCGTCCACAACCCGTGGGAACCGATGCGCGACGCCTTCGACGACGCGGGCTGGCTGAACCTGTCCAACACCCGCGGACGCCTGAAGCTGGACGGCCTGGAACTGGCCTTCACTGGCCTAGACGACCCGCACATCAAGCGCGACCGCTACGCGGAAGTCTCGGGCGGCCCCGAGACCGGCGCCGACCTCTCCATCGGCGTGGTCCACGCCCCCTACCTGCGCTCACTCGACGCCTTCACCGCGGACGGCTACCCGCTGATCCTGGCCGGCCACACCCACGGCGGCCAGCTCTGCATCCCCTTCTACGGAGCCCTGGTCACCAACTGCGACCTGGACACGGACCGGGTGAAGGGCCTCTCCAGCCACACGGCCAACGGCCACCGCGCCTACCTCCACGTCTCGGCGGGCTGCGGCACCAACCGCTACACCCCGGTCCGCTTCGCCTGTCCACCGGAGGCGACCCTGCTGACCCTCACGGCGCGAGACGTGTGACCGAGGGTGCCCGGCCACTGACCCATCGGCGCCCGCGCGATCGGCACAAAAAGCGGATTTCGTCTCCGGCCGCCGGTGGGCTAAAGTAATCGATGTCGCCGGGAGACCGGCGGCGATCGGGGTGTAGCGCAGCTTGGCAGCGCGCTTCGTTCGGGACGAAGAGGTCGTGGGTTCAAATCCCGCCACCCCGACAGCCAAAACAGCAGGTGAGGCACCTACGGATTTTCGTAGGTGCCTCACCTGTTTTGGGTGCGTGTCTATCTGCGTGACCACCCTTCCGGGCCCCGCTTGAAGATGCCGTACATGACCACCGCACCGGTCTGGATCACGGGCCGGATCTGCTTCCGGTAGACCTCCTCGGTCACGGCCGTGCCCGAGTGGCCGACGAGGCGAGAGATCTCCTCCAAAGGGACACCCCGGTCGGAGAGCAGGATACGAAGCCGTGCCGGAGCTCCCGGGGCGTCCAGTCGTCGGCGTCAATCCCCTCGACCGCCTTGAGTACCACCCGGGTTGGCCGCATCGAGAGGCTTGCCGACTGCCGGGGCGAAGACCAATCCGTGTTCCTCCCAGTCGTCGCCCGCGGCAAGCCGCTCCCAGCCGAGTGAGGCGGGCCTCCTCGACGATGGTGTCGTCGGCGAGGCGTTGTTCGGCGGCGTGGCGTCCAAGGGATCAGGAGACGCTCCCACAGCCGTAAGTGCGCAGGGGCGAACGGCCTTCAGCTGCCTCAGCATGCCGTCACTCCGGGTATTTTACTAAACTTTGACCTAAACTAAACACGTTTACTAGACAACGTTGTCAGGACCCGTCAGAGTGTCATCGGAGCGAAGGAAACCCGCTTCCTTCACGAAAGGTGTGGTGACGTGACGGTGTACGGAGCACTGGACATCGGCGGCACGAAGATCGCCGGAGCGCTCGTGGACGAGGCGGGCACCCTGCTCGTACGCGCGCAGAGGCCTACCCCCGCACAGCGGTCCGCCGACGAGCTCATGGCCGCGGTGACATCGGTACTCGACGAACTGGCCCTCCACCCGATGTGGGACGAGCTGACCTGCCTCGGCATCGCCAGCGCGGGTCCGGTCGACACCGCCGCGGGCACGGTCAGCCCGGTCAACATTCCCGCGTGGCGGCGCTTCCCGCTGACCGAGCGGGTGGCGGCGCACCCGCGACTGCCCGCGGGGCTGCGGCCCGTACTGGTCGGGGACGCGGTGGCCATGACCGCCGCGGAGCACTGGCTGGGCGCGGCGCGCGGGTTCGCGAACGCGCTGTGCATGGTGGTGTCCACCGGGGTCGGGGGCGGCCTGATCCTCGACGGCCGGCTGCACACCGGCAGGACGGGGAACGCGGGTCACATCGGGCACATCACCGTCGATCTGGACGGTTCGCTGTGCCCGTGCGGTGCTCCCGGCTGCGTCGAGGGGTTCGCCAGCGGCACGGCCATCGCCGCGCACGCACAGTCGGCCGGATGGACCGCGCCGGCCGGGGTGGCCCCGACCGCGGCAGCGGTGGCGGACGCGGCGCGGGCGGGGAACCCGCACGCACGGCGGGCCTATGAACGGGCGGCCCAGGCGCTCGCGGCCGCCATCGCGGCGACAGCGGCTCTCGTGGAGCTCGACCTCGTGGTGATCGGCGGAGGCGTGGCGCAGGCCGGCGACACACTCTTCGCTCCCCTGCGCCGGCACATGGCCGACTACGCCGTCCTCGACTTCACCCGCGGTCTGCCCGTGGTGCCGGCGCTCCTGGCCCTGGACGCCGGACTGATAGGCGCGGCTGCCGTTGCCTCCGCACAAGCGGGCGCCGCGTCCGCACAGGACGCCGTCGCCTCCGCACAAGCGGGCGCCGCGTCCGCACAGGACGCCGTCGCCTCCGCACAAGCGGGCGTCGCCTCCGCACAGGACACCGTCGCCTCCGCACAACCGGGCATCGCCTCCGCACAGGACACCGTCGCCTCCGCGCAGGCCGGCGTTCCCGCCCTCGCCTCGGGGCTGCACCCGTAAGCCGGCCGGCCCTCCCCGCACCGGCGGGCACATCGGAAGGCAGAGCAGAAGAACCGCGTCAGAAAACGCTGCGGCCTCTCCACCCGGACGACGGGTGGAGAGGCCGCAGCGCTCGCGAACGCGCGCTCAGTTCCGGGCGGGTGCCTGTGCGGTGGAGCCACGCGGTGTGAGGGACGGGGTCGGCACCTGTACGGAACCGGTGTGCTCACCCTCTATGACGGCGAACAGGGTACGGGCCACCTGGGCCCCGAAGTTGTGCACGTCGTGGCTCATGGCCGACAGCGTGGGATGCGTGATCCGGCACAGCTGCGAGTCGTCCCAGGCCAGCAGCGACACGTCGTCGGGGACCACGAAGCCCATCTCCGCGGCGACCCCCGCTCCCGCGACGGCCATGATGTCGTTGTCGTAGACGATGGCCGTCGGCCGGCCGGCCGACATCAGGAGGGAGCGGGTGGCCCTGGCCCCCTCGCTCCCGTCGAAGCCGGTCGCGATCTGGCGGCCCTCCTCAAGACCCAACTCCCGCATCGTGGAGGCGAAGGCCGTGGCCCGGATGGCGCTGTGGCCGAGCCCGACCGGGCCGCCGACGCGGGCGATGCGCCGGTGGCCGAGCGCCGCCAGATAGCGGACGGCCTCGGCCGCGGCCGTGGCGTCGTCGGTCCACACCGCGGGGAACGAGCCGGTGAGGGACGGATGACCGACGGCCACCGCCGGCAGCCCGATGGACTGCAGCGACGGGACCCTCGGATCGTCCTCGTGGAAGTCGACCAGGATGGCGCCGGCGATGGTCTGGCTGCGCCACCAGGACTTGTACTGCTCGGTCTCCTCGTCGAGGTCCCGCACCAGCCTCAGGAGCAGGGAGTACGACCGTTCGGCGAGGACGCTCTCGATGCCGGAGATGAAGTCCATGTAGAACGGTTCGAGGCCGAGCAGCCGGGCGGGCCGGCACAGGGCCAGGCCGATGATGTCGACCTTCTGGCTGGAGAGGCTGCGCGCGGTGAGGTTCGGCGCCCAGCCCAGCTCCTTCGCAGCGTCGAAGATCCGCCGGCGGGTGACGTCCGAGACGCCCGGCTTCTGGTTGAACGCCAGCGAGACGGCACCTTTGGACACGCCGGCGCGGGCGGCGACGTCCTTGATGGTCACACGTGCGGGAGTGTTCACCTGGCGTCCGCGCAGAAGAGGGCCGCCCGCGCCCTCTTCGCGTCCACGGAACCGCAGCCGGTCACACGGAACCGGGCCTGCTCGCCGGGCAGCAGCGTCCGCAGGCCCTGATCGGCCGCGGCGTGCGGGTCGAGGCGGTCGGCCTGGAGGAGGAGGTCTCTCAGCAGAGTGTGCGCGCTTACCACGACGTCGACTGTAGCGCTCTTGCCCTCCACTGCCTCCACGGTGACGTCGTACTCCGGCCGCGGGTAGGCGAAATCCTTGTCCGCTACGGGGAAGTGGAGTGCGCGCAGGCCGTCGGCGTCGGCGACGAGGAACTCCTTGGCCGACTGTTCGGCGGGGATCAGCTCCGCCGGGACGGGGAGCCGGAGGACCGAGCGGGGGCCGACCGTCACCTCGTGGACGCCGCGGTGCACGGTGGTGCCGTCGGCTTCCAGGCGTCGCAGGGTCACCGCGGTCCTCCACTCGGTGGCGGACTGGTTGATCACGGCCAGGACCGGGCCGCCGCCACCGCCGTCGCCCGGCTGCAGGGTCAGCAGCCGGTCCGCGTACACCCGGCGCAGCTCGTGGTAGAGCGGCTTGAGCCTGCCGTCGCCGTCGATGGCCGCCCACGAGCTCACCGGCCAGCAGTCGTTCAGCTGCCAGACGACCGTGCCGGCGCAGACGGGCCAGTGGGAGCGCCAGTGCTCGATTCCCGCGGCCACGGCACGGGCCTGAACCACCTGGGTGAGGTAGTGCCAGCGGTCGAAGTCGTTCTCGGGCAGCTCGAAGTGCCGTGCCACGCCCCGGTCGAGCTTGCCGTTGCCGTCCTCCGCCTTCTGGTGGTGCAGCATGCCCGGGGAGTCGGGGGCCAGTTCCTCGCCGGGCAGGGCCCGCCGCAGCGTGGCCATGGCCGGGGGTGCCTGCCAGCCGAACTCCGCCACGAACCGGGGCACGTTGGCCCGGTACTCGGCGTAGTCCTGGCGGTTCCACACCTCCCACGAGTGGTAGGTGCCGTGCGCGGGGTCGTTGGGGTGGTGGTCCCAGGAACCGGACCACGGGCTGCCCGCGGCGTAGGGGCGGGTGGGGTCGAGCTCCGCGACGATCCGCGGCAGCAGGCCGAGGTAGTAGCCCTCGCCCCAGGAGTCGCCGGCCAGCTCGGGCTCCCACTCCCAGTCGCGGAAGCCCCAGAGGTTCTCGTTGTTGCCGTTCCAGAGGACCAGGCTGGGGTGCGGCATCAACCGGACAACGTTGTCACGCGCCTCGGCCTCGACCTCACCGCGCAACGGCTGCTCCTCGGGGTAGGCGGAGCAGGCGAAGAGGAAGTCCTGCCAGACCATGAGCCCGAGTTCGTCGCAGGCGCCGTAGAAGGCGTCGTCCTCGTAGATGCCGCCGCCCCAGACCCTGACGAGGTCGATGTTCGCGTCGGCGGCCTGCTGGAGCCGGGTGCGGTAGCGCTCGGGGGTGATCCGCGAGGGGAAGGCGTCGTCGGGGATCCAGTTGACGCCACGGGCGAAGATCCGCACCCCGTTGACCACCAGCGTGAACCCGGAGCCGTGCTCGTCGGCCGAGCGGTCGAGCTCCACGGTACGGAAGCCGATCCGGCGCTCCCAGGTGTCAAGTACCCCCGTCTCGTCGCGGAGTTCGACGTCCAGCCGGTAGAGGGGCTGCTCGCCGTAGCCGCGGGGCCACCACAGCCGGGGGTCCTCGACGTCCAGCCGCAGGACGGCCTCGTCCCCCTCGAAGGCGACTTCGACGCGCACCCCGTCCACCGTCGCGGCGGCCACCAGGCCACGTTCCCGGCCGCCCTCGGTCCGCTCCACCAGGACCCGCACCTCGACCCGGCCGGTGCCGTCCTCGACGGTCACGAGGGGCCGCGCCGAGGCGATGCGCGCGGTGGACCAGTGCTCCAGCCCGACCGGCCGCCAGATACCGGCGGTCACCAGCGTGGGCCCCCAGTCCCAGCCGAAGTTGCACGCCATCTTGCGGATGTACTGCGAGGGCTCCGGGTAGACGTTGGGCCGCTTCCCGGTCAGCGCGCGGACGGACTCGGCCTCGTCGTACGCGGAGGCGAAGTCGACCTCCAGCACACCGTTGGCGCCGGTGACGTCGAAGCGGTAGCCCCGGTGCATGTTGCGGGTGCTGCCCAGCTTCCGGCCGTCCAGGGTGATCGTCGCGGCGGTGTCCAGGCCGTCGAAGACCAGGTCCGTGCGTTCGTGGCCGCTGTCGGGGGCGAGGTCCGTGACGTACGTCCAGGAGCGCCTGCCCACCCAGGCCACCTCGGTCTCGTTGAGGCCGAGGTAGGGGTCAGGGATGACCCCGGCGGCGTACAGGTCGGTGTGCACACAGCCGGGGACCTGAGCGGGGAGCGGCGTCTCGTCGTGGCGCAGGGTCCAGCCGTCGGTGAGCGGGGTGACGTCCTTCATGGGTGCGGCTCCAATCGCCTGACTCAGGCCGGTAGATGTACGACGCCGATAAACTATCCCGCCCAACGCAGCCTGTCTATAAACCGGTCTAGTACTCAATCCGTAATCTTGCGCACACACAGTGCGGGATATACGGGGCGGAATCGACCCCCCGGTAACGATTGAGCATCACGATCGAAATTTGAGCTTTACCGGTTCACTACCTGGCTGCCATAGTGCCGCTATCCCACCGCAGACCTTGAGCCGCCATCTTGAAGGAGTTGGGCACATGGGCAAGACCAAGACCCTCGCCGGTGCGTTGCTGGCCGTCGCCACGCTGACCGCGACGGGCTGCAGTGGCGGAGGAACGGCCTCCACGGAGACCGCGTCGGCACCCACGGACGCGAGCAAGGTGTCCGGCACCATCACCGTCCTCACCCAGCGCACCGACCTCGTCAAGAGCGGCGCGATGGACGACTACGCGGAGCGGTTCCGGAAGATCTACCCCGAGGTCAAGGTGAAGTTCGAGGGCCTCACGGACTACGAGGGCGAGGCCCGGATCCGTATGAACACCAAGCACTACGGTGACGTCCTCATGATCCCGGGCGCCGTGGCGAAGAACGACTACCCGCGGTTCTTCGCCCCCCTGGGCACCACCGAGGAGCTGAGCAAGAAGTACCGCTTCAGCGACAAGACGGCGGTCGGCGGCAAGGTCTACGGCGTCGCGCAGTTCGGCACGGCCAACGGCTTCGTCTACAACAAGGCCGTGTGGAAGAAGGCCGGCGTCACCGCGTGGCCGAAGACCTCCGAGGAGTTCATCGCCGCACTCGGTGCGATCAAGGACAAGACCGGCGCCGTCCCCTACTACACCAACTTCGGCGACGGCTGGCCGCTGGTGCAGTGGACCAGCAACATCGGCTCGGTCACCTGCGACAAGGACGCCAGCAACAAGCTCGCCGGGGCGGTCTCGCCCTGGAAGGCCGGCAGCGAGCTCAACGTGACCGACTCGCTGCTCCACGACATCGTCAAGGGCGGCCTGTCCGAGAAGGACCCCAACACCACCAACTGGGAGGAGTCCAAGAACCTCGTCGCCAAGGGCAAGATCGGCTCGATGATGCTCGGCTCCTGGTCGATCACTCAGATGCAGGCGGCGGCCGAAGCGGCGGGCGGCAAGAAGGACGACATCGGCTTCATGCCCTTCCCGGCCCAGAAGGACGGCAAGTTCTGCGCCACCCTGGTCTCCGACTACCAGCAGGCCGTCAACATCAACTCCGAGCACAAGGAAGCCGCCCGGGCGTGGATCGACTGGTTCACGGAGAAGTCCGGCTACTCCGCCAAGGAGGGTGCCGTCCCGACGGTGAAGTCCGCAGCCATGCCGGACACCCTCAAGGACTTCGTTGACAACGATGTCACCTTCACGGAACGGTCCGAATCGGACACCGCGAAGGTCAACGACATCGACAAGGCCTCCGAGATCGGGCTCAACACCCCCGACTACCGCCAGAAGCTGATCGACATCGCCCGCGGCGCGGAGGACGGCAACCTCAAGGACTACTTCGCCGGCCTCGACAAGCGGTGGGACGAGGCCGCGAAGACCGCCGGTTCCTGACAACGGCGGTGGTCGGCCCCGGCCGCTCGGCAGCGGCCGGGGCCGACAGCCTGACGCGCAAGCGGAAGAGAGAAGGCCCTGACATGACCGAAACCACCGACCTGGCCCCGGTGAAACCGCCGCGCGCCACGGCCCGCCGCGAAGCGCCGGGCAGCCGGCGACGCCCGCCGGGACGAGCATCGCGCGGGCGGCTGCTGCGCCGCCTGACCCCGTGGATGTTCCTCGTCGTCCCGCTCGCCCTGCTGATCACGTTCACGTACGTGCCCGTGGCCAACATGGTCTATTACAGCTTCACCGACTGGGACGGCATCAGCCCGGAGCGCAACTTCACGGGCACCGACAACTACGTCCAGATCTTCACCCGGCCCGAGCTCTTCCGGGTGTTCTTCGTCAGCTTCTACTACCTCGCCGCATCCGTCGTGCAGATCTCGATCGCGCTCTTCTTCGCGACCGTACTCAGCTTCGACCTCAGGTTCCGCAACCTGTTCAAGGGAATCCTCTTCTTCCCCTACCTGGTCAACGGCGTGGCCATCGGCTTCATCTTCCTGTACTTCTTCAAGGACGGCGGAACCCTCGACTCCGTACTGTCCTGGGTCGGTATGGACTCCGACCACGCCTGGCTCGGCGATCCCTCGTCCGCGAACACCTCGCTGGCCGGCGTCTCCATCTGGCGCTACACCGGTCTGAACTTCGTGCTGTTCCTCGGAGCGATCCAGTCCATTCCCGGCGAGCTCTACGAGGCCGCCCAGCTCGACGGTGCGACCCGGTGGCAGCAGTTCCGGCACATCATCGCCCCGAGCATCCGGCCCGTACTGAGCCTCAGCATCATCCTGGCGATCTCGGGGTCGCTCTCGGTCTTCGAGATCCCGTGGATCATGACCGGCGGCTCGACCGGCACCTCGACGTTCGTCATCCAGACCGTCAAGCTCGCATTCCAGTTCAACAAGACCGGGCTGGCCTCGGCCGCCGCGGTGGTGCTGTTGCTGATCATCCTGCTGATCACCTGGATCCAGCGCCGTCTCGTGCCCGATGAGAAGGTGGATCTCGTATGAGCACGGCCCGACAGACCGCAGCAGCTGCCCGGACACGCGGCCTCATCGGCCGGACGTTCGTCTACCTGACCCTGGTGCTCGCCTCCCTGGTCATCCTGATCCCGCTGGCCGTGGTCTTCCTGACCTCGCTGAAGACCTCGGACGAGATGGCCGACAGCGGACCGCTGTCGCTCCCCTCGGACTGGTTCAACTTCGCCAACTACGCGACCGCGTTCAGCGACGGCAAGATGATCACCGCGTTCGGCAACACCGCGTTCATCCTGCTGTTCTCCATCACCGGCACGGTGATCATCGGCTCCATGACGGCGTACGCCATCGACCGCTTCCACTTCCCGGCCAGGAAGCTTGTCATGGGGCTGTTCCTGATCGCGACCCTGGTGCCGGCGGTGACCACGCAGGTGGCCACGTTCCAGGTGGTGAACAGCTTCGGGCTGTTCGACACTCGGTGGGCGCCGATCCTGCTGTACATGGGGACCGACATCGTCTCCATCTACATCTTCCTGCAGTTCATCCGGGGCATCCCGGTCTCGCTGGACGAAGCGGCCCGCCTGGACGGCGCCAACTCGTTCACCGTCTACCGGAAGGTCATCTTCCCCCTGCTCAAGCCGGCCATCGCCACGGTGGTCATCATCAAGGGGATCACCGTCTACAACGACTTCTACATCCCCTTCCTCTACATGCCGTCGGAGGACCTGGGCACCGTCTCCACCGCCCTCTTCCGGTTCAAGGGGCCCTTCGGAGCGCACTGGGAGAACATCTCGGCGGGGGCGATCCTCGTCATCCTCCCCACGCTGCTCATCTTCCTGTTCCTCCAGCGCTACATCTACAACGGCTTCGCCCAGGGCGCGACCAAGTAGATCCGGCGGCCCGCCACCGCGCCGCGGACGGCAGTGCGGGGGCCGCCGGCCCAGTGGATAGCCTCGGTCGGGCCCGTACGGCCGCCCCGCGTCCGCGCGGGGCCGAGAAGGCAGCCACGCGAAGAGAGCGACAGCACTGTGCACCAGTACGAGAAGGACGGACCGGCCATCTATCGCCAGTCCTTCGCCACCATCCGGGCCGAGGCCGATCTGACGGGGCTGCCGGCCGATGTGAGCCAGGTCGCGGTCCGGATGATCCACGCCTGCGGCATGGTCGACCTGGTCCGCGATCTCGCCTTCACCCCGGACGTGGTGAGCCGCGCCCGTACGGCGCTGCGGGCCGGTGCGCCGATCCTGTGCGACGTGGCGATGGTGGCCAGCGGCATCACCCGGCGGCGGCTGCCCGCGGACAACGAGGTGGTGTGCACCCTGTCCGATCCGGCCGTTCCCGGTCTCGCGGCGGAGCTCGGCACGACCCGCAGTGCCGCCGCGCTGGAGCTGTGGCGGGACCGGCTGGACGGGGCCGTCGTCGCCGTCGGGAACGCGCCCACCGCGCTGTTCCGGCTGCTCGAACTGATCGAGGAGGGGGCGCCGCGGCCCGCCGCCGTCATCGGCGTGCCGGTCGGCTTCGTCGGCGCCGCCGAGTCCAAGGACGCCCTGGCCGCGCACCCGTCGGGCCTCGCCCACCTGATCGTGCGGGGCCGGCGGGGCGGCAGTGCGATGGCGGCCTCGGCGGTCAACGCCCTGGCCTCCGAGGAGGAGTGAGCCGGCGGCCGGTCAGTCCGGGTGGCCGAGCTGTGCGCGCAGCCAGCTGACGGCCTCCTCCGGCGTGCCGGCCACCGCCACGCCTTCCGGTACCGGTGGCCGGCGCACCACGACCACCGGGATCCGGGCCTCGCGGGCCGCGGCGAGTTTGGGGGCGGTGGCGGCGCCTCCGCTGTCCTTGGTGACGAGGACGTCGATGCGGTGGCGGCGGATCAGCTCGCGCTCGCCGTCGAGGGTGAACGGCCCCCGGTCCCGCAGCGTCTCCATGCGGGCCGGGTACGGCGGTTCGGGGGCGTCCACCGACCGCGACAGGAACCACAGGCCGTCCAGCCCGGCGAAGGCCGCCAGGCCGAGGCGCCCCGTCGTCAGGAACACGCGCCGGCCGAGGGCCGGGAGCACCGCCGCGGCCTCCTCCAGGGAGTCGGCCGGGTGCCAGTCGTCGCCCGGACCGGGCACCCAGCCGGGGCGGCGCAGAGCGAGGAGAGGAACATGGGCGGCAGCGGCACCGGCGGCCGCGTGGAAACTGATCGTCCCGGCGAAAGGATGGGTGGCGTCGATGAGCGCATCCACCCGGTGCGTACGCAGCCATGCGGCCAGGCCCCCGGCTCCGCCGAAGCCCCCGATGCGCACCTCCCCGGGCGGCAGCCTCGGTCCGGCCACGCGGCCGGCCAGCGAACTGGTCACCCCGGCCCCTTCGGGCAGCTGCGCCACCAGCAGCCCGGCCAGCCGGCGGGCCTCCGTCGTGCCGCCGAGTACGAGCACGTGCATAGGATCCCTCCATGGGTGAGGCGTCGGGCGGGCGCGGCAAGGATGAGGCGTCGGGCGGGCGCAGCGCCCAACTCAAGCACACGGGTCTGCGGCCCGGCTGGACCACCGGCGCCTGTGCGACCGCGGCCACCACGGCCGCGTACACGGCCCTGCTGACCGGCGACTTCCCCGACCCGGTGACCGTCACCCTGCCCGGCGGGCAGACCCCCGCCTTCGCGCTCGCGGTCGAGGAGTTGCACGACGGGCAGGCCACGGTCGGCATCGTCAAGGACGCGGGCGACGACCCCGATGTCACGCACGGGGCTCTCGTCCGGGCCACCGTGCGGCTGTTGCCGCCCGGCTCGGGTGTGGTGTTCCGGGCCGGTCCGGGCGTGGGCACGGTGACGCTGCCCGGCCTGCCGCTCGATGTCGGCGAGCCCGCGGTCAACCCCGTTCCGCGCCGGATGATGCGTGAGCACGTGGCGCGGGTCGCGGCCGCGCACGGGGGCGCGGGCGATGTGGAGATCACGCTCTCCGTGGACGACGGCGAGGAGATCGCCCGCTCCACCTGGAATCCGCGCCTGGGCATCCTGGGCGGGCTCTCAATCCTCGGCACGACGGGTGTGGTGGTGCCGTACTCCTGCTCGGCGTGGATCGACTCGATCCGGCGCGGTGTGGACGTGGCGCTGGCCGACGGGCAGACCCATGTGGCGGGCTGCACGGGTTCCACGTCGGAGAAGGCCGTGGTGGCCGAGTACGGGCTGCCGGAGATCGCCCTGCTGGACATGGGTGACTTCGCGGGCGCGGTACTCAAGTACGTACGCCGTCATCCGGTGGAGCGGCTCACCGTCTGCGGAGGGTTCGCCAAGCTCTCCAAGCTCGCCGCCGGCCATCTGGACCTGCACTCCGCACGCTCCCAGGTGGATCCGTCGTTCCTCGCCGCACTGGCCCGGCGGGGCGGGGCGGACGAGGTGCTGGCCGCCGAGGTGGCCGCGGCCAACACCGGGCTCGCGGCGCTCCGTTCCTGCCTGGCCCGCGGGATCCCGCTCGGGGACCTGGTGGCCTCGGCGGCGCGGGACGAGGCGCTGACGGTGCTGCGGGGCGCGCCGGTCGCCGTCGACGTCATCTGCATCGACCGGGCGGGCGCGGTGGTCGGGCGCAGCACGGTGCGCTGAGGCACCGCCGGGCGTCCGGCTCGGCACGGTGCGGCGTTCGGGCGTCGTCCTTCCCCTCCTCGCTTCTCCTCGAATCTGCTCTCAGGACACTCCGCCGCTACCTCCGAAGTGATGAGCAGATGGTCCTCAAACCTTTGTTTCAGGGTCAGTTGCAGGTTTATCTACGCGCGGAGCTATGACTACCGAACGATCATTAGGGCAAATCCGGCACGTTCTCGCGAAGCCATTACCGGCGGGTACCCGAAGCTGCTACAACAGGTGACGCTTCATCAATCCCCCACCCACCCCCCACACTTCGGAGGGCTGACAGCTATGTCAGTACGGAGATTCTGGGCATCCGCATCCACGCTGCTCCTCGCCGCAGCCGCTGCTCTCGGCATGGCCCAGCCGGCCTCGGCCGCCGCCGGCGGGTACGTCGCCCTGGGCGACTCGTACTCGTCCGGTGTCGGCGCCGGCAGCTATATGTCCGACAGCGGTGACTGCCGTCGCAGCACCAAGGCCTACCCCTACCTGTGGGCGGCGGCGAACTCCCCTTCGTCCTTCGCCTTCGTCGCCTGTTCGGGCGCCACCACGAGCTCCGTGGCGAGCAGTCAGCTCGGCTCACTGAGCTCGTCCACCGCGCTGGTCAGCGTCACCGCGGGCGGCAACGACGTCGGCTTCGCCGATGTCATGCAGGACTGCGTGCTGTCCGGTGAGGCCGCCTGCCTCGCCGGTGTCAGCACGGCCGTCGGCCAGATGAACAACACGCTGCCGTCGCGGCTGGGTTCGCTCTACTCGTCGATCCACTCCAAGGCCCCGCAGGCACACGTCGTGGTGCTGGGCTATCCGCGCTTCTACAAGATCGGCGGCAACTGCATCGCCGGTCTCACGGAGAAGGAGCGCACCGCCATCAACAACGCGTCCGACGTGCTGAACGGCGTCATCGCCAAGCAGGCGGCGAACGCCGGATTCACCTTCTCCAGCGTCGTCGACGAGTTTACCGGGCACGAGCTGTGCTCCGGCAGCCCGTGGCTCCACAGCGTCACGATCCCCATCTACAACTCGTACCACCCCAGGGACTCCGGCCAGCTGGGCGGCTATCTGCCCGCCTTCCGTTCGGTCGCGTAGGGTCGGCACGGTTGTACCGGGCGCGGCATCGCTTCGGAGTTCCCGGCTCCGAAGAGGTGCCGCGTCCGTGCGTACCGGTCGCTTCGCATCCGCTCAGTACCGCTCCACCAGATGCTCCCGGCCGGCCGGGGGCTCGTACGGCTCGGGCCAGAAGTCGGTGATCCCCGTGATCCGCCCCCGCGCGTCGAAGGTGAAGAAGTGGACGGCGTGCGACTCCTGGCCGCCCTCCGTGAACAGCGTCCGGACGGCGGCCTGCCGGCCGGCGCCGTCGGCCACGACCCGCTCGACACGCACCCGCCAGTCCCCCGGGTAATCCCGGTTGAACGCCATGTACCGCTCCTTGCCGCGGATGCGCTCGCGGGTCTGCGGCAGGTCGTACAGCACCTCGTCGGCGAGTGTCGCCCCGAAGGTGTCCCAGTCACGGACGTCGGCCGCGGTCCAGTACCTCTCGACCGTGGCACGCAGATCGGCCGTCGAATCAGCAGTCGTGGTCATGGTGCGAGTCTGGACCCGACCACTGACAATCGGTCCCGACCTTGGGCGAACGGGACCATCCGGCTGCCCGTCGCGCTATTGGCGGCCGGCCGGCCGGCTCGCCTTGACCGAGTACATCATCGGAATCCGCGGCCGCCCCGCCGGGAAGCGGTAGTAGCCGTCCGATGCGTGCTCCAGCACCGGGAACCGCGCGAAGAGCGACGCGTCGTGCTCGTGGAGGAAATCGATCCGCAGACCGGCCGCGGCCAGTGCGGAGACCACAGTGCCCACCGGGTGCTGCCATTCGACGCTGCGGTTGTGGACGGTCTGCGCGTCGGAGTCCGCGTACGTGCCCGGCGTCTCGTCCACCCACGCGTCGCGGGCGAAGTAGTCGTGCACGACGCGCGAACCGGTCGCGTCGTCGAGGCAGTCGGTGAACGGATGGAACTCCGCAAGATAGAGGAACCCGCCGGGCGCGACGAGGGAGGCAGCCGTCTCGGCCCAGCGGTCGATGTCGGGCAGCCAGTTCAGCGCGCCGATGCCCGTGTAGACGATGTCGTACGCGTCGTCCGGCACCGCCTGTGCCGCGTCGTGGACGTCGGCGGCGACGAAAGCCGCCCGGTCCGGGCCCATGCCCAGCTCCCGGGCGAGCGCGCGGGCGGTCTCGACGGCCGGTTCGGAGAAGTCGAGGCCGACGACCTGCGCGGCGCCGTGCCGGGCCCAGGACAGGGTGTCGACACCGATGTGGCACTGCAGGTGCAGCAGCGTCCGGCCGGTCACGTCCCCGACCTCGGCCAGCTCGAAGTCCCGCAGGGCGTCCTTGCCCGCGCGGAAGGAGTCGAGGTCGTAGAAGTCGCTTTCGGCATGGATGGGCACACGCTCATCCCACATCGCACGGTTGGCCTCGCGCCAGTCGGCGGGTATCGGAGCAAACATGTCGGCGAGGTTATCCACAGGCTGAGGACGACGCGAACGGTTTGTCGGCCCTCCGGCGCAGAATGGGGGGCATGACTGAGACCACTGGTTCGAGAGACGATTCCGCCCCGGCGTGGGAGCAGCGCTTCCGGGCCCCCCGGGTGTCGCTGCCCGACTGGGCGGAGGACGCGCCGGACCGCGCACTGTTCGTCTCCAACGCGACGGGGACGTACGAGCTGTACGCATGGGACCGGTCGACGGGCGGCCGGCGCCAGGTGACCGACCGGCCGAACGGGACGACGGACGGCGTGCTGACGCCGGACGGCGAGGCCGTGTGGTGGTTCAACGACACCGACGGGGACGAGTTCGGGGTGTGGATGCGCCAGCCGTTCGGTGCCGGGAGCGAGGGAGCGGTGGACGAGCCCGCGGCTCCCGGTCTCGATCCCTCCTACCCGGCCGGGCTCGCCATCGGACGCGACGGCACCGCGGTGATCGGCCGTTCGACGGACGAGGACGGCACGACGGTCCACGTCGTACGGCCCGGGGCGGCGCCCGTGGAGATCTACCGCCACCGCGAGTCGGCGGGGGTGGGCGACCTGTCGCACGACGGCTCGCTGATCGCGCTGGAGCACACCGAGCACGGCGACGCGATGCACTCCGCGCTGCGCGTGGTGCGGCCCGACGGCACCGCGGTCGCGGAGCTGGACGACACCGAGGGCGGCACGAAGGAGCTCGGCCTCACCGTCCTCGGCTTCGCGCCGGTCGCCGGGGACACCCGGCTGCTGGTCGGGCACCAGCGGCGCGGCCGCTGGGAGCCGATGATCTGGGACCCGGTGGCGGGCACGGAGACGGACCTGGCCATCGCTCTGCCCGGCGATGTCGGCGCCGAGTGGTATCCGGACGGCTCCGCGCTGCTGGTCGAGCACGGCTTCGAGGCCCGCAGCGAGCTCTGGCGGTACGAGCCGGCCGCGGCCGACGGGACCCTGGTGCGGGTGGAGACGCCCGCGGGTACGGTCTCGGGCGCCACGGCCCGGCCGGACGGCACGGTGGAGTACCTGTGGTCGTCGGCCGCCGAGCCGCCCGTCGTCCGCTCCACCACCGGCGCGGTGGTGCTCGATCCGCCCGGGGCGAAGGCCCCGGTGTCCGTCCCGGTCGAGGACGTGTGGGTGGACGGGCCCGGGGGCCGCATCCACGCGCTCGTCCAGCGCCCGGCCGCTCCGGCCGAGGGCCCGTTCCCGACCGTCTTCGAGATCCACGGCGGACCGACCTGGCACGACAGCGACGCCTTCGCGGCCGGACCGGCCGCCTGGGTGGACCACGGCTACGCGGTCGTCCGGGTCAACTACCGCGGATCGACCGGCTACGGGCGGGCCTGGACGGACGCGCTCAAGCACCGGGTCGGCCTGATCGAGCTGGAGGACATCGCTGCGGTGCGGGAGTGGGCGGTGAAGTCCGGCCTCGCGGACCCGGCGAAGCTCGTGCTGGCCGGCGGCTCGTGGGGCGGTTATCTGACGCTGCTCGGTCTCGGCACCCAGCCCGGCGACTGGGCCGTGGGCCTGGCCGCGGTCCCGGTCGCGGACTACGTCACGGCGTACCACGACGAGATGGAGGCCCTGAAGGCCATGGACCGCACGCTGCTGGGCGGTACTCCGGAAGAGGTGCCCGAGCGGTTCGAGGCCTCCTCGCCCCTCACCTACGTCGACGCCGTGCGGGCCCCCGTCTACATCTCGGCGGGCGTCAACGACCCGCGCTGCCCGATCCGCCAGGTGGAGAACTACGTCGACCGGCTGAAGGGCCGCGACGCCGTGCACGAGGTCTACCGGTACGACGCGGGCCACGGCTCGCTCGTGGTGGAGGAGCGCATCAAGCAGGTACGCCTGGAACTCGACTTCGCCCGGCGCCACCTGGGAGACCGGGGCGAGGGCGCCTGACGGTGGCGTAGGGGCCGGATAAAAGGCGGCGTACGGGGTGCCCCCGCTCCGGGGAGCCGGAGCGGGGACCGTACCGTGGAGGGGTGTACCGGTTCCTGCTGACCCCGCGATGGTGGGGGATCAACCTCTTCGTCGTGCTGGCCATCCCGTTCTGCGTGTTCATGGGCACCTGGCAGCTCGGCCGCTTCGAGGACCGCGTGCAGACGCACGAGGCCGCCGAGAAGCAGCCCGCGCCCGGCTCGATGGCCGCCGAGCCGCTCGACGAGCTGCTGCCCGTCGACACGGTGACCTCCGGCCGTCCCGCGACCGCCAGCGGCCGGTACGCCGATCAGTTCCTGGTGCCCGGCCGGAAGCTGGGCGACCGCAGTGGCTTCTACGTGCTGGACATGCTGCGCACCGACAGCGGCAAGGCCCTGCCGGTGGTACGCGGCTGGCTGCCCGGGGAGGCCGGGCGGACCCCGGTGCCGGCCGCACCAACCGGCCGGGTCACCGTGACCGGCGACCTCCAGGCCTCGGAGAACACGGGGACGGACGGCGTCGACGCGAAGGGCGGCCTTCCCGACGGCCAGGTCGGCATGATCAGCGCCGCGTCCCTGGTCAACCTCGTGCAGTACGACGTCTACGACGCCTGGGTGACCCTCCAGGACACCGGCGCCCGCACGGGTGCGTCCGGGACCGACGCGTCCGGGACCGCCGATGCCGCCCTGATCGACGCGCCGGGAAAGGGCGGAGCCGAGCTTCGTCCCGTGCCGGCCGCCGCGCCGGAGGGCAGCGGGCTCGACCTGAAGGCGTTCCAGAACCTCGGCTACACGGGTGAGTGGTTCGTCTTCGCCGCGTTCGTCGTCTTCATGTGGTTCCGGCTGCTCCGGCGCGAGGCCGAAGCAGCCCGGGACCTGAAACTCGGTCTCGTCGCCGACGAGGAGACCCGGGCGAGCTGACCCGCCCGCGCCCCGGAGGCACGCGGCGCCCAGCGGCTCCGGCGGACCCCCGCGAGCCGAGGCACACCCCCGCGCCTACGACGACGGGGGTGCCAGCACGCCCGTCCGGTAGATCGTGCCCGCGCAGGCGTTGGCGATCGTCGTCTCGGCGACCGGCGCCCCCGGCTCGGGTGTGTGCATCACGGACACGGTGCCCTTGGCCGCACCGTCGCCCTCGTCGCTGCCGAGCTGCGTCTCCGTACCCGCTTCGCCGTCCCCGGTCCCGCTGCCCGTCGTGGAGCCGGCCGCGACCCCGGTACTGCCGGCCGCTCCGTCCGTGGGCGTAGGGGAGGGTGAGGCGCCGGTGGTCGGACAGGTCTCCTGGGGCACCCAGGCGAACTGCACCTCGTAGGCCATGGTCGGCTTCAGGAGCACGGTCGCCTCCTCCTGCGCGGGATCGGGCAGTCCGGACGCCGGATCCCCCTGCGTGTGCCGGACGACCACGATCCTGGCCGGGTCGGCCGCCCCCGCCGCCGCGAATCCCACCGTGCCGCCGCTGCTCACCGAGCAGTCCTTGCCGGACACGTTGGCGATGCGGAAGGTCCCGTACACCGTGCCGTCGGCACCGACCGCGCCGGTGCCGGCCGAGACGACCCCGAGCTGATCCGGGGCACAGGCCGGCATGACGACCTCCTTACTGGCGGACGGATCGTCCGCGGAGCCGCCGTTCGTCTCCTCGCCCGCGCCCTGGCCGCTGCTGTCGGAGGGGGTCGCCGTGGTGTCCGGAAGGCCCTGAGTACCGCTCTGCTGCCCGTCGCTGCCGCCGGTGCCGCCCCCGTTGCCGGACTCCGCGCCGGGCTTGTCGCCGTTGCCGCCCTGCGCCTGCTCACCGTGACCGGCGATGGCGGGGCTGGCCGCGTTGGAGCCCTCGGAGCCGGCCACATGGACGAAGGCGGGGACCGCGGTACCGATGAGCAGGGCGGCCGCAGCCACCCCGACGAGCGCCTGCCGGCGCCGCGCACGTCGGGCGGGCACCGCGCGGTACAGATGGTCGAGGGTGCCGTCGCTCGGTTCGAGGCCCTGCACGGCGCCGCGCATCATCCGGCGCAGCGCGGCCTCGTCGAGGAGGTCATCGCCGAGGGATCCGGATCCCGGACCGAACAGACCGGAAGCGGCGCCATCGGCGCCCGACGGCGCCCCCTGGCCCGCTTCCCGGCCCGATTCGCCGTCCCTGTGCGGAGTGTTCTCCGGCCCGTGGTTCACAATTCCGTTTCCAGTCCGGTCATTCCGATGTCCGCGGGCAGGCCGGCCCCGGTTCCCGTCGTCGTGCAGGTGATCGTCGTCGTGACGCCCGCTCATGCCTGCGCCTCCATCACCACGCGCAGCGCCGCGATGCCGCGGGAACCGTACGCCTTCACCGAGCCCAGGGATATCCCCAGCGTCTCGGCGACCTGCGCCTCGGTCATGTCCGCGAAGTAGCGCAGCACCAGCACCTCCCGCTGGCGCCGTTGCAGCCCCCGCATCGCCTTGATCAGCGCGTCCCGCTCCAGCTGGTCGTACGCCCCCTCCTCCGCGCTCGCCATGTCCGGCATGGGCTTGGAGAGCAGCTTCAGCCCGAGGATGCGCCGGCGCAGCGCGGAGCGGGAGAGGTTGACGACGGTCTGGCGCAGGTACGCAAGCGTCTTCTCGGGCTCGCGTACCCGGTTGCGCGCCGAATGAACGCGGATGAACGCTTCCTGCACGACGTCCTCACAGGACGCCGTGTCGTCCAGCAGCAGGGCGGCGAGGCCGAGCAGCGAACGGTAGTGGGCGCGGTAGGTCTCGGTGAGATGGTCGACGGTGGTTCCGGCTGCCACGCTCTCCTCAGCGCCCTCGCGTTGCGACGGCAGCCCCGCGGCGCGCGTTGCGGGCATGGGCGCGATCACCGGCATACCACCGGACGCGCGGGGCCGTCTGAGCGGTCGCACCGAAGCGCCGCGCAGGGGGCCCACCACTGTGATATCGAGAACCTCTGCCACGCCAGTTGGACACGTTTCCCCCCGTCAGGGTTGTACGCATACGGCACCGCGTTTGGCTCCATGCGATAAGCCCTCATACGTACCCGATCTTCCCCAAATGCCCCGAATATGCGCCCCGCTGCGCAAGAAGTGACCGCTCAGACGCCTGCCGGCCGGCCGGCGGTTGCGACGAGCCGAAAGGTCATCGTCGGCCACCGCGATACCCCAGCTCAAGAGGTTCAGACCAGCAACTTGCTCACAGGGCATTCACAGAGCGTACAAAACAGGTTCGATCAGGACCGGGGAAATTCCGCAGCGACCGCTTCGGCGATCTGCGCCACGTTCAGCGCCGCCCCCTTACGGAGGTTGTCACCGCAGAGGAAGAGTTCCAGCGCCCGGGGATCGTCCAGCGAGCGGCGGACCCGGCCGACCCAGGTGGGATCGGTGCCCACCACATCGGACGGGGTGGGGAAGTCACCGGCTCCGGGGTTGTCGTAGAGCACCACGCCCGGCGCGGTGGCCAGGATCTCGTGGGCCCGGTCGACCGCGACCTCGTTCTCGAAGCGGACGTGCACGGACATCGAGTGCGTGGCGATCACCGGCACGTACACACAGGTCGCCGAGACCTTCAGGGAGGGCAGATCGAGGATCTTGCGGCACTCGTCGCGGATCGCCAGTTCCTCGGACGACCAGCCGTCGCCCGCGTCCGTACCGGCCCACGGCACGACGTTGAGGGCCACCGGTGCGGCGAACGGGCCGCCGTCCGTGTCGCCCACGACGCGGCGCACGTCGCCCGGCTTCGTACCGAGTTCGGTGCCGGCCACCATCGACAGCTGTTCGCGCAGGACCGCGACGCCGTCGCGCCCGGCTCCGCTCACGGCCTGGTAGGACGAGACGACCAGTTCCCGCAGCCCGAACTCGGCGTGCAGGGCGCCGACCGCGACGATCAGCGACAGCGTCGTGCAGTTCGGGCTCGCGACGATGCCGCGCGGCCTGATCCGTACGGCATGGGGGTTGATCTCGGGCACGACCAGCGGGACCTCGCCGTCCATCCGGAAGGCCGCGGAGTCGTCGATGACGACCGTGCCCTTGGACGCGGCGAGCGGCGCCCAGCGTGCGGACACCTCGTCGGGCACCAGGAAGAGCGCCACGTCGACGTCGTCGAAGACGTCCTCGGTGAGTCCGAGGACCTCGGTCTCCTCACCGCGCACGACCAGCTTGCGGCCGACGAGACTCGGTGAGGCGATCAGTTTCACCTCGCCCCAGACATCCGCGTGTTCCGAGAGGATCTGGAGCATGACGCCGCCGATCGCCCCGGTCGCGCCGACGACCGCGAGCGAAGGGCGGCGTGCGGTCATCGGCCGGTGCCCCCGTACACGACTGCCTCGTCGGAGTCGCTGTCGAGACCGAAGGCGGTGTGCACGGCGCGCACGGCCTCGTTGACGTCGTCGGCGCGGGTGACCACCGAGATGCGGATCTCGGAAGTCGAGATCAGCTCGATGTTCACGCCGACATCGGACAGCGCCTCGAAGAAGCCCGCGGTGACCCCCGGGTTGGTCTTCATACCCGCGCCGACCAGGGAGATCTTGGCGATCTGGTCGTCGTAGCGCAGCGACTCGAAGCCGATGCCGGCCCGGTTGCGCTCCAGGGCGTCGATGGCCTTGCGGCCCTCCGCCTTGGGGAGCGTGAAGGTGATGTCGGTCAGACCGGTCGACGCGGCGGAGACGTTCTGCACCACCATGTCCATGTTGATCTCGGCGTCCGCGATCGCGCGGAAGATCGCCGCTGCCTCGCCCGGCTTGTCGGGCACGCCGACGACCGTGACCTTGGCCTCGGAGACGTCGTGGGCGACTCCGGAGATGATGGCGTGCTCCACCTGCTGGTCCCCTTGCGGCTCGTTGCTGACCCAGGTTCCGCGCAGTCCCGAGAAGGACGAGCGGACGTGGATCGGAATGTTGTAGCGGCGTGCGTACTCCACACAGCGGTGCAGCAGCACCTTGGAACCGGACGCGGCCAGTTCCAGCATGTCCTCGAAGGAGATCCAGTCGATCTTCCGGGCCTTCTTCACGACCCGCGGGTCGGCGGTGAAGACACCGTCCACATCGGTGTAGATCTCACAGACCTCGGCGTCCAGCGCCGCCGCGAGCGCCACCGCGGTGGTGTCCGACCCGCCGCGGCCGAGGGTCGTGATGTTCTTGCCCTCCTGGCTGACGCCCTGGAACCCTGCGACGATGGCGATGTTGCCCTCGTCGATCGAGGTCCGGATGCGGCCGGGCGTGACATCGATGATGCGCGCTTTGTTGTGGACCGAGTCGGTGATGACACCGGCCTGGCTGCCCGTGAAGGACTGGGCCTCGTGGCCCAGGTTTTTGATCGCCATGGCCAGCAGGGCCATGGAGATCCGCTCCCCGGCGGTCAGCAGCATGTCGAACTCACGCCCGGCCGGCATCGGAGATACCTGCTCGGCGAGATCGATCAACTCGTCCGTCGTGTCACCCATCGCGGACACCACGACAACCACCTGGTTGCCGTTCTTCTTGGCGTCGACGACTCGCTTGGCGACCCGCTTGATGCCCTCGGCATCGGCTACGGAGGAGCCTCCGTACTTCTGCACGACAAGGCCCACGTGCGCTCCTCGCTCAATCCATTTATCGCGGTCGGCTCAGTTTAACGAGCAGTCCGGAAACGCCCCGTTAATACCACATGCTGAGATGTCCCGCTCACCACGTGATCATCGGCGTGTCGCTCCGAACTGCTCGTACGAGGCTGCTGCCCTGTGATCGCGCGCCCACTCCCCCATGTGGCCCAGCCCACACCGAGGCGGTGCGTAGGCCGCTGCCGGTCCGTCCAGGGCTACGGCCCCGATTCGGGGAGCCGGGCCCGGCCGAGGCGGCTCGCGGGCGCCGCTGCCGGGCAGGACTGTGGGGCACGGCCGGGTCGGCCGTGCCCCACGACCCGTCCGGTCGGGCAGCGTCTGCCGGTCAGTGGCGAGCCGCTCCGCCACGCACCGTCAGCCGTCCGCGCCGCCGGGTCGTGAGTACCGCCCCGGCGGCCACCAGCACCACCGCGACGATTCCCGGCCACCACCCGGTGACGCCACCGGTCTCGGCCAGATTCCCGCCTCCGCCGCCGTGGCCGCCGTCACCGTGGCCGCCGCCGTGGCCGCCGTCGCCACCGCCAGGCGGCTTTCGTCGAGCGTGCAGGACGCGGGCACCTCCACGGTCTCGGCGATCGTCGTGGTGCCACCGGCGGCGTAGCCCTCCCGGGTGACACCCCACTCCTGGGCGGAGGCGCCCGCTCCGGCAGGTCCCGTCAGCGTGAGGTCCGCGTCGAGACCGTCCGGGCGGTCCTCGTGGTCGTACGCCGTGCCGTCCACCGTCCACTTCTTCGTCGGCGTACCGGCACTGAAGGGGCACACCTGGCCCCTGATGTGGCAGTCCCGGCCCACGCCGACGACCCCCATCGTCGACGCCGGCCGACTGCTCGAAGCCCTGGCGGACGCCCCGTCCCCTACTTGACCGGGCGCAGCCCCAGCGGGCCCGCAATCTCCTCGACCATGACGCGGCCCGCCTCCTCGGCCAGGTCGTCGTCGCCGGCGTCCTGGTCGGTGTCCAGGCCGTCGAGCTCCTGGAGGGGCTGGTTCAGCCGGATGTGCGCGATCAGCGACTGGAGCGCGCGCAGGGCGGCGGAGGCGGTGGAGCCCCAGTTGGAGAAGTACGAGAACTGCCACCACCACAGGGCCTCGGTGGTGCGGTCCTCCTCGTAGTGGGCCAGGCCGTGGCGCAGGTCCGTGACCAGGTCGGCCAGGTCGTCCGAGATGCGCGCCGGGACCGGGGCCTTGCGGGGCTCGTACGGGTCGAAGACCTCGGAGTAGACGTCGATCGGCTCCAGCAGGGTCGCGAACCGCTCGCGCAGCCCGTCCGCGTCCGGCTCGGCGCCCAGGTCCGGCTCGTAGCGCTCGTCGGGAAGGATGTCCTCGTACGCGCCCAGCCGGCCGCCCGCCAGGAGAAGCTGGGAGACCTGGAGGAGCAGCACCGGAACGGCTTCCTCCGGCTCCTCGACGTGGGACACCTCGGTGACCGCGACGATGAACGTCTTGATCTGGTCGGCGATCTGGACGGCGAAGTCGTCCGGGTCCTGAGTGACAGTGTTCAGCGTGGCGTCAGACATCGAGGAGACCTCCCATGAGCACGGTCGCAGACGGTGGGAAGAAGATAACGGCGCTGAACGTAAAGCCGTCGTGAGACTGCGGAAGAACGGCCGGAAGGCGATCAGACATCGAGCAGGCGCCTCCCCTCGAAGGCGCGGCCGAGGGTGACCTCGTCCGCGTACTCCAGGTCGCCGCCCACCGGCAGGCCGCTGGCCAGCCGGGTGACGCGCAGGCCCATCGGTTTGACCATCCGCGCCAGGTACGTCGCGGTGGCCTCGCCCTCCAGATTGGGATCGGTCGCCAGGATCAGCTCGGTGATGGAGCCGTCGGCGAGGCGGGCCAGCAGTTCGCGGATGCGCAGATCGTCCGGGCCGACGCCCTCGATGGGGCTGATCGCCCCGCCCAGCACGTGGTAGCGGCCCCGGAACTCACGGGTCCGCTCGATCGCCACGACGTCCTTCGGCTCCTCGACCACGCAGATGACCGTCCGGTCGCGGCGCGGGTCGCGGCAGATGCCGCACTCCTCCTGCTGGGCCACGTTGCCGCAGACGGCGCAGAAGCGGACCTTGTCCTTGACCTCCAGGAGGGCATGGGCGAGACGGCGCACGTCCGTGGGCTCGGCCTGCAGGATGTGGAAGGCGATCCGCTGCGCGCTCTTGGGACCGACGCCGGGCAGCCTGCCCAACTCGTCGATGAGGTCCTGAACCACGCCTTCGTACAACGGATCGCCTTTCGGGCCGGGTCGGCTGCTGCGTCGTGGTACGTACCGTAGGGGGTGCGTACCGTCTTGGACATGTCCGCGGTCGTGTGCGGTGTATCCGGGGTCAGAAGGGGAGGCCGGGCATGCCGCCCAGGCCCTGGGTGAGCGGGCCCAGCTTCTGCTGCTGGAGCTGCTGGGCGTTCTCGTTCGCCGCCTGGACCGCCGCCACGACGAGGTCCGCGAGTGTCTCGGTGTCCTCCGGATCCACCGCCTTCGGGTCGATCACCAGGCCGCGCAGCTCGCCGGAGCCGTTGACCGTCGCCTTCACCAGGCCACCGCCCGCCTGGCCGTCGACCTCGGTCCTGGCCAGCTCCTCCTGGGCCTGGGCGAGGTCCTGCTGCATCTTCTGGGCCTGCTGAAGCAGCTGCTGCATGTTGGGCTGACCACCACCGGGAATCACGGTCACTCCAGGCATTTCGACGACAAATGTTTCGGTAAGCCGAGCCTACGTGCTCCCCGGGCGGCGCGCCCCACCCGCTGGCGAGCAACTCTTTCGAGTGAGTCCTCGCGACCCATGGCGGGGCTCCTATACCTGACCAGAGGCCCTGTGCACCCGGGAATACCGCGATTTCGACCCCACGGCCCACCATTCGGCGGTAGGAAGGGGTGCGTCCCGGTACGCGCACGCGTCTCTCCCGTCACGCAAGGTTACGCACGGGGGACTGCGGGTCGCACCGAGGGCCAGTGAGCAGCGAGTGCACAGAGAGCAGAGATCCGCCCATCGTCGAGTACGCGGTCGAGAACACGCGTCGCTATGCAGCATGCAGAGGAGTACCCCGGTGAGTCAGCCGGAGATGCAGCCCGAGGGGCCGCCCCGCAACGAATCCGGTGTGCCCGGTCCGGCCACTCCTTCCGGTGCGGGCTCCGGCGCTCGGAACCGTGAGACGCAGGGCAGGGATCTGACCGGGACGCCGTTCCCCCTCGGCGACTGGGGCGAACCCGCCCAGCGGCTCGACGAGCTGTACCGGTGGGTCGAGGCCGACGCGCTGCGCACCGCCGACTGGTATCTGGGCGACCGGGTGTGGAAGCGGCGCGGCGCACGGGCGCTGCGGCTGGGGACGGCGGCCGGGGTGGTCGCGGGAGCCGCGCTGCCGCTGCTGGACCTGACGGGCGCGCTGCACGGCGCTGCGGGCTGGGGGTATCTGTCGCTGCTGCTGGGCGCGGCGTGCATGGCGTGCGACCGGTACTTCGGCCTGACCTCGGGCTGGATAAGGAATCTCGCCACGGCCCAGGCCGTACAGCGCAGGCTCCAGGTGCTCCAGTTCGACTGGGCGTCGGAGTGCGTGCGCGAGGTGCTCGGCCCGGCCGAGGGGACGGCGAGCGAGGCGGCCGAACGGTGCCTGGGGGTGCTGCGGCGCTTCTCGGAGGACATCACGGAACTCGTGCGGTCGGAGACCGCGGACTGGATGGTGGAGTTCCGGGCCGGTCCCGCCCCGATGGGCATGCAGGCGCTGGTCTCGGGCGGCTCGGGCGGCGGGCGCGCGGAGCCGGGGGTCCAGCCGGGACGGTTCCCGTTGCAGTCGATGGGCCGGCCGAACATGCCGCGGCAGCGGCCGCCGGAGTCCCCGCGGTGACCGGTCACCGGTGAGCACCGCGGGGAATGGCAGGGTCCGCGCCCGACAGCCGGTCAGCTGGCCAGCCGGTCAGCCGGTCAGCCGGTCAGCCGGTCAGCCGGTCAGCTGAAGATGATCATCGAGCCCTGGGCGAGACTGCGGGTGGCCGCCGCGTGCAGGCCGAGCCAGACGTGGCGTTCCCGGGCGAACGGGTTGTTGTCGTACGGGACCGGCATCGCCGGTTCCTCCAGCGAGGTGGGCCCGGCGGGCGGCAGCGGGGCCGGCGGCGGGTTGGCCGGGTCGATGCCGATGGACGGGGCGACGAACTGCAGCTCGCGCAGCAGTCCGTATGCCGAGCCGAGCGGACCGCCACCCTCCAGCAGGGCGTCGGTGGACAGCGGCACGGCGAAGTCCACGGGGACGTACGCGCCCGCGTGGTCGTAGTGCCACACCAGGTGCGACTGATGGGCGGTCGGCTCGAACATCTCCAGCAACTGCTCGTAGTCCCCGCCCAGTTCGTCGACGGGGGTGACGGCGAGGCCGCTGAGCTGGAGGAGATAGGCACGGCGCAGGAAGTGCAGCGCGTCGTAGTCGAAGCCCGCGATCGGGGCCACGTCACCGGTCAGGCCGGGCATGTACGCGTAGACGGGCACGGGCGGCAGCCCTGCCTCACCGAGCGCTTTGTCGTAGACGGCTATCTCTTCGGCGAAGGGGTTGTCGGGGCTGTGGCACAGCACATCGACGAGGGGGACCAGCCACAGGTCACAGGCCACGAAGTCTCGCTCTCATGCGGGGATGCGTGCGGTGGTGCGATGGTCGGGACAGCGTAATGCGGTCGGGGCGTCGCGGACAGTGGCCCATCGGGACCGGCTCGCGCCTGTTCCGCCCGGCGTGCCCGAGGGGGCGTGCCCTGCTCGCCCCGCCCGTCCGAACCGTTCAGTGCGTGGGGCGGGACCCGTCCGCGGGCCCGTCCCGCCCGTCCGGCCGGGGCGCGCCCCCCGGACGGGCCGGATCCCGGGCCGCCAGCCAGTCCGCCCAGTTCAGGGAGTGGTTGTTGTAGTCCTCGACGGCCCTGCGCAGGGCGTCACGGTCGCGGTGCGAGATCGCGGCGACGAGTTCGGGGTGCCCGTTCCACAGCCAGTTCCGCGCGTCGGCGTCGCCCCGCAGGTACGGCACGGCGAACACCCACGCGTGGACGCGCAGCCGATGGAGGAAGTCGGTGATGTAGGTGTTGCCCACGAGGGCGCCCAGTTCGCGCCAGAAGCGCAGGTCGTAGCCGATCAGGATGTCCAGGTCGCCGCCCCGCGCCGCGCGGGAGGCCTCCTCGGCCCGGCGGCGTACGGAGACGAGCGCGTCCCGGTGGACGGCCTGGCGTGCGGAGCCGGGGAGCGGCCCCGCGAAGACGTCCCGGATGACCCCGTCCATGACCAGGGTGCGGGCCTCCACCATCGCGCGGTAGTCCGCGACGGTGAACTCGTGGACGCGGAAGCCGCGGTGCTGGTCGGATTCGAGCAGGCCCTGCGCGGAGAGGTCGAAGAGCGCCTCGCGGACGGGCGTCGCGGAGACCCCGTACTGCTCGGCGATCTGCTTGACGGTGAACTCCCGTCCCGGCTGCAAACGCCCGGCGAGCACCTCGTCACGCAGCGCGTCCGCGATCTGCTGCCGCAGCGTACTGCGTGTGACAGCTCCGCTCGCGCGCATGGCGCCCCTCCCCGTTTCGGCCTCGGGTCACCTTAGACGAGGGCGGCGGGAAGGGGCGCGGCAGCGTTACGCGGTGTGCTCGTCGGCCACGGACAGTGCGGCGTCGAGGGCGGCCAGGCCCTCCTTGGCCTCGGCCTCGGTGACGTTGCAGGCAGGAACGGCGTGTGTGCGGTTCATGTTGATGAAGGGCCACAGGCCGTGCTTCTTCGCCGCGGCGCCGAAGGCCGCCATCGGCGCGTTGGCCTCGCCCGTCGCGTTGTACGGGACCAGCGGCTCGCGGGTCTCCTTGTTACGGACCAACTCCAGCGCCCAGAACGCGCCGAGGCCGCGGACCTCACCGACCGACGGGTGGTTTTCGGCGAGTTCGCGCAGGCCGGGGCCGAGGACGTTCTCGCCGATGTGGGCGGCGTTCTCGACGACCTTCTCGTCCTCCATCACCTGGATGGTGGCGACGGCGGCGGCGCAGGCCAGCGGGTGGCCGGAGTAGGTGAGGCCGCCCGGGTAGGGGCGGGTCTCGAAGGTGGCGGCGATCTCGGCGGAGATGGCGACACCGCCGAGCGGCACGTACCCGGAGTTGACGCCCTTGGCGAAGGTCATCAGGTCGGGCGTGACGTCGAAGTGGTCGGCGGCGAACCACTTGCCGGTGCGCCCGAAGCCCGCCATGACCTCGTCGAGGACGAAGACGATGCCGTACCGGTCGCAGATCTCGCGGACACCGGCGAGGTAGCCGGGCGGCGGGGTCATGATGCCGGCCGTGCCCGGGATGGTCTCCAGGATGATCGCGGCGATGGTCGACGGGCCCTCGTAGGCGAGGGTGTCCTCCAGGTGCTGGAGCGCGCGGGCACACTCCTCCGCCTCGGTCTGCGCGTAGAACGGCGAACGGTAGAGGAACGGGGCCCAGAACCGGACGACACCCGCCGAGCCGTTGTCGGACGCCCAGCGGCGCGGGTCGCCGGTCAGGTTGATCGCGGTGGAGGTGGCGCCGTGGTACGAGCGGTAGGCGGAGAGAACCTTCGTACGGCCGGTGTGCAGCCGGGCCATCCGGACGGCGTTCTCGACGGCCTCGGCACCGCCGTTGGTGAAGAAGATCTTGTCCAGGTCGCCGGGGGTGCGCTCGGCGATGAGGCGGGCGGCCTCGGAGCGTGACTCGATCGCGAAGGCGGGCGCGAAGGTCGTCATCTTCCCCGCCTGCTCCTGGATCGCGGCGACGACGGTGGGGTGCTGGTAGCCGATGTTGGTGAAGACGAGGCCGCTGGTGAAGTCCAGGTAGCGGTTGCCGTCGTAGTCCCAGAAGTACGACCCCTCGGCGCCGGCGACGGCGAGCGGGTCGATCAGGCCCTGGGCGGACCAGGAGTGGAACACGTGCGCGCGGTCGGCGGCCTTGACGGCCGCGCCGGCAGCGGAGTCGACAGGGAGATGAGGGGTCATGCGCCGAGCGTAGGCGGCGCCGGGCGGCGGGCGGTATGGCCACCTTGTATGCCGTGGGCCGCCTGGTTCGGCAGGGTGTCGGGTTGCCGCGAGGATCGATGCAATTGACAACATGCTGTCGATGCGACAACATGTTGTCATCAGCGTTCTTCCCGTCGAGGAGGCCGTCATGACCCGCCGGACCGCACACCTTGCCGTGTACGACACCTACGCAGACTGGGAGACCGGGCACACGACCGCCCACCTCGCCCAGAACGGCTTCACCGTCCGGACGGTCGGCCCCACCACCGGCCCCGTCACCAGCATGGGCGGACTGACCGTCCAGCCCGATCTGCCGCTCACCGGGCTGCGCCCCGAGGACAGTGCGCTGCTGATCCTGCCGGGCGCCGCCCTGTGGGACTCCGGCGACGCGCTCGCCCCCTTCGCCCGCACCGCGCGCACCTTCCTGGACGCGGGGGTGCCGGTCGCCGCGATCTGCGGGGCGACTGCGGGACTGGCTCGCGAGGGGCTGCTCGACGAACGGACGCACACGAGCGCGGTCCCGTTCTACCTGGCGGCCACCGGGTACGCGGGCGGCGCGCACTACACCGAGGCCGACGCCGTCACCGACGGCGACCTGATCACCGCCGGACCCACCGAACCGGTCGCGTTCGCCCGCGAGGTCTTCGCCCGTCTCGGGGTGTACGACGAGAAGAAGCTCGACGCCTGGTACCGGCTCTTCCACGATTCGGACCCGAGCGCGTACGAGGTGCTGCAGGGATGAGCCACGCGGACCAGGACCGGCTGAGCCGGACCGCCCTCGGGATCTTCCACCTCAACGGCAGGTTCCTCTCCGTGGCGGAGAAGCTGGCCGCTCCGGCCGGGCTGACCGCCGCGTGGTGGCAGGTGCTCGGCGCGGTGATCACCGAGCCGCTGCCGGTCTCCGGGATCGCTCGCTCGATGGGCATCACCCGGCAGGCCGTGCAGCGCATCGCCGATCTGCTGGTGGGCAAGGGCCTCGCGGAGTACCTCCCCAACCCGGCCCACCGTCGCGCGAAGCTGCTCCGCCCCACGGAGGAGGGCCGGGCCGCGATGTCCCGGATCAACCCGGGGCATGCGGAGTTCGCGGCGCGCCTGGCACGGGAGTTGGGGGACGAGGGGTTCACGGAGACGGTCCGGGTACTGGAGCGCCTGACCCGGGCGCTGGAGACCCTCGGGCCCCCGGGCCTTCCGGGCTCGCTGAACCCTCCCGACTCCTCGGACGCGCCGCCCGCCCCCTGATCCCGTCCGACTCCCCCGGCCCGTGCGGCGGTTGAGGGCGCGGTCCGCGTCCACCCCTGACCGGAGCCCCCGCGGACGAGCCCCGCCCACCGGCCCCCGCCGGGGCGACCCGCGCCGCTATTCTCGTCCCCGTCCGGTGTGTCGCCGTACGGGGGAGGACTGCACACCATGGAGAAGCTCGGGTCCGCCGATCCGCAACGCATCGGCGCCTACCGCCTGCTGGGCCGGCTCGGCGCGGGCGGCATGGGCCAGGTGTATCTGGCCCGATCCGACCGCGGACGCGTGGTCGCGCTCAAACTGGTCCGCGAGGAGCTCGCCGCACAGCAGGAGTTCCGCGACCGGTTCCGGCAGGAGGTGCGGGCCGCCCGCCGGGTCGGCTCCACCTGGACCGCTCCCGTGCTGGACGCCGACACCGAGGCCGCCGTTCCCTGGGTCGCCACCGGTTACGTCGCCGGCCCCTCCCTCCAGGCCACCGTCACCGGGCGTGCGAACACCGCGGCCGGCCCGGCCCCGGGGGCGTACGGCCCGCTGCCCGACCGCTCCGTCCACATCCTGGGCACCGGTCTCGCCCACGCCCTCCGGGCCATCCACGGCGCCGATCTCATCCACCGCGACCTCAAGCCGTCCAACATTCTGCTGACGATCGACGGCCCGCGGGTCATCGACTTCGGCATAGCCCGGGCGCTCGACACCGTCACGGACGGCGGCCTCACCCGCACCGGTGCCCTGGTCGGCTCCCCCGGCTTCATGTCGCCCGAGCAGGTGCGCGGCGAGCGCGTGACCCCGGCGTGCGACGTGTTCTGCCTGGGGGCGGTGCTCGCGTACGCCTCGACCGGGCGCCTTCCGTTCGGAGCGGCGGCCAGCGGGGTGCACGCGCTGCTGTTCCGGATCGCGCAGGAGGACCCGGACCTGACCGGCGTGCCGGTCGACCTCGTGGAACTGATCCAGGACTGTCTGCGCAAGGACCCGGCGACCCGTCCGTCGCCGGACGAGATCCTGGAGCGGCTGGACGAGGGAGACACCGCCGAGCCCTGGCTGCCGGGCGCCCTCATCGCCCAACTCGGGCGCCATGCCGTGGGCCTGCTGGACTCGGAGGACCCGACGGGCACGGTCCCCAAGGACACGGTCCCGAAGGACGGGGAACCAAGGGACACGATCCCGACGGACGGGGAACCGGCCGGCGCCGTCCCCTCCGACGCCGTCCCCGGAACGGAGGCCGCCACCGACACGGCCACCGTCCCGGCACCCCCGCAGGCCCCACCGATTACGTCGCCGGCGCAAACGCCGGGTCAGGTACCGGAACCGGCACCTCCCGTGCCCCCCGCACCGCCCGTCGCAGCCCATGCGCACGGACTGCCCACCATGGTCGAGCCCCCCACGCCCGCTCCCTCTCCGGCCGGAGCCCCACCACCCGGGCCGGCCTCCCCCGCGTACGCCTATCCGCAACTGCCCGCACAGCCGCACCCGGGCCAGGGATACGGCTATCCGCAGCAGCCGAACCCCACCCAGGGCTACGCGTACGGCTATCCGCAGCAGCCGGGCTTCGGGCCCACGCCCCCGTACGGCCCGGTCCAGCCGGCCGGTGCCCAGCCGCCGCCCGCGCGCCGCAGTGCCGGGTCGACCATCGCCCTCGTCGCCGTCGCGGTGCTCGTCGCCATCGGGGCGGGCGGGTCCGTCTACGCGCTCATGAACGACCGCGGCGCGGGCACCACGGCCTCCCCCACCGACTCGGCCGATCCCTCCCCGTCGGACGACTCCTCCCACTCCCCTTCCCCGGACGGCCCGCAGGATCCGTCGCCCAGCGACGACGGGCAGAACGGGGACGACGAGGGAGTCATCCCGGAGGAGTACGTGGGCACCTGGTCCGGCAGCATCGACAACGCCGCCGGCCACTCCACCCGCGAACTCGTCATCCAGCAGGGCCGGGTGGGCGACCCCGTCCTCACTCTCACCGCGGAGGGGCCGCTGGACACCGGCGGCTCCTACCGCTGCGTCTTCCAGGCGGATCTCGCGACGGATCCGTCCGAAGGCGAACCGGTCAGCATCGGGCCGTCCGCGGTGACGGAGGGGGAGCCGATGACGTCCTGCACACCGGGCAGCTCCACCACGCTCACCCTGCTCCCGGACGGCACGCTGAGCCGGGTGAACACGGACTCCGGCGAGAAGCTCACGTACACGAAGTCCGGCTGAACCGATCCTGATCCCGCCGCCCACGAGCGGCAGTTCGGCTTCGCACAACCGCCTCCACCGGCCCGTATATGTGCACGCGATGTGAAGGCCATGCCATAACCTGCGTACCTGGGCCGCACCCCGCTCTCATCTCCGGGTGCCATGCGGCCCACATTCACCGTGGGGGTAGACGTCATCATTCGTACACGAAGAATCTCCACCGCGACCTCGCTCGCGGTCCTCTTCAGCTCGGTCGTACTGGTCGGTGGTGCGGCGAACCCCGCCGCCGCCGACTCCAGCAAGTTCCTCCCTGCCGCGTCCCTGGGCGACATCGTCGCCGACGGCGTGCACAAACGCGTGTTCATCAGCGACCCGACGGGCGGCAAGGTCCTCGTCGCCGACTACAACGGTTCGGTCGTGGCGACGATCCCGTCGCTCCCCGGAGTGACGGGCCTCGACCTGTCCGCCGACTCCGGCACGCTCTACGCCGCCGTACCGGGCGCCGACGCCATCGTCGCCATCGACACGGCGGCGCTCAAGGAGTCCGCCCGCTACGCCACCGGAAGCGACACGGACCCGAAGTACCCGGCGCTCGCGGGCGGCAAGCTCTGGTTCGGGTACGGCTCGGCCGGCGCGGGCCAGATCGGTTCGCTCGACCTGTCCGGCGCCGAGCCGGTCGTGAGCCTGGGCCAGGACACGAACAACACCTGGTACGCGGCACCGACCCTGGCATCCGCCCCCGGCGCACCCGGCGTACTGGCCGCCGGTATCGAGGGCCAGAGCCCGACGGAGCTGGCCACGTACGACGTGGCCTCGGGCACGGCCACGCGGACCGCGTACACCCGCACCGACGGGGGCAACATGCGCGATCTCGCGCTCAGCCCGGACGGTACCCAGGTCGTGGTGGCCAGCGGCTACCCGTACACCCACCAGGGCTACCGCACGTCGGATCTCACGCCCGGGATCGCGTACCCGTCCGACTCGTACCCCAACGCCGTCGACATCGCCCCGAACGGCATGGTCGCCGCCGGCATCGACGGCTGGTACTCGCCGGACGTGTACGTGTACAAGCCGGGGTCCACCGCCAAGCCGGTGCGGACCTACGAATTCCCCAACACCGGTAACAACAGCGGTTCGGACACCCTGGACCCGGCCGGTCTGGCCTGGGCACCGGACTCCGGCCGGCTGTTCGCCGTCACCGTGAACAGTCTCGGTGTCCGTTCGCTGCGGGTGCTCACCGACCCCGTCAGATCCGTGACCACGGTCAAGGTCAGCGCCCCGGCGAAGGCGACGCGCGGCAAGAAGCTCACGGTCACCGGCACAGCGGCGTCGAACAGCGCCTTCGCGGCGGGCGCCAGGGCGACGGTGACGCGTACCGACATCGAGTCGCCCAAGGGCAAGGCACTGCCCTCGGTGGCGCTGAAGTCCAACGGCGCGTTCGCCTTCACCGACACCCCGACCGCGGGCGGCACGGTCACCTACAAGGTCTCGTACGCGGGTGACGCCACCCACGCCGCGGGATCGGGCAGCGACAAGGTCGCCGTCTCCCGTGCGGCCACCTCGCTGTCCCTGAACCGCAACAAGGCGCTGTACGCCTACGGCACCGATGTGTCGTTCACCGCCCACCTCGGCACGACGTACAAGAACCGCACCGTCGAACTGTGGGTGGACCCGTACGGCGCGGACAAGCCCAAGAGGCTGGCGCGGACCGGCAAGGTCAACTCCAAGGGCAACCTGTCCACCACGGTCGACATGACCCGGGACACCACCGTCACCGCCGTCTTCAGAGGTGACGGCCGCTACGCGGCCAGGACGGTCGCCTCCACGGCGTACGCGAAGGTGAGGGTCTCGACCTCCGTCGCCAAGCAGTACAAGACGGCCAGGATCGGCTCCACTTCGTACGCCTACTTCCACAAGAAGACCAACCCGGCCTTCACCACGACGATGAGCTACTACAAGAACCGCAAGTACCGGCTCTCCCTGGAGCTCTACTACGCGGGCAAGTGGTACGACGCGGGCTCGCAGTACTTCAAGCTCGGCACCAGCGGCAAGTCGACCGTGACGCTGACCGGGACGCACGAGACGGGCTACCGGATGCGTGTCCGGGCCTCGTACGTCAACAACACGTCCGGCGACTACGTGAACTCGACCACCCACGGCGCCTGGAAGTACTTCTACTTCACCAAGTAGCACGGCGGCGGCGGGAACACGGAACGGCTGCGGGGCCGGGCGCGGGCAGCCCGGCCCCGCAGCCATGTCCTCGGCCTGTGAGGGCAGAGCCCTACATCAGCGGCTTCACCGACATCAGCAGGTGCTGGTGGGCCCCCTCCGCCGGACCTGCCGCGTCCTCCCGCGTCGCGTGCCCGGTGACCATGGCGCGCTGCCCCGGCCCCATCAGCCTGAACCGGATGACCGGGGCGTCGAAGGAGGCCAGCGCGTCCATCAGGTACGACGGGTTGAAGGCGACCGTCAGCTCGTCCGTGCCCGTCAGCTCCGCGGGCAGCCGCTGGGACGCGACATCGTCCTCGTACCCGGCCTGGAGGAGCACCGAGCCGTTCCGGAAGGCGAGTTGCAACGGGCTGTCCCCGTCCGCCACCACCGAGACCCGCTTCACCGCCTCGACCAGCGGCTCGCGGTCGGTGACGGCCGCGACCGGGTCCTTCATCGCGAACAGCTTGTCGTGGCGCGGCAGCCGGCCGTCCAGGAGCCGCACCGTCGTGCGCATGCCGTCCAGCTCGAAGCCGGCCGAACCGCCGTCCAGCGCAAGGCTGACCAGGCCCGCCCGGCCGAAGGAGCGGGCGATCTCCACGAGCCTGCGGGACGGGACGACGACATCGGCCGAGACGTCCGCCGCCGCGGGCTTCCACGCGAGCCGGCGGACCGCGAAGCGGTACCGGTCCGTGGCCGCCAGGGTCATCCGGTCCCCGTCGAGCCCCAGCCGGATCCCGGTCAGCGTCGGCAGGGTGTCGTCCCTCCCCGTGGCCACCGCCACGTCGGCGACGGCCGCCGCGAACTCCTGCCCGTCCACCGCCCCGAGCACATCGGGCAGCGGCGGCAGGGCCGGGTAGTCGTCGAGCGGCAGGACCGACAGTCCGAAGCCCGCGCCGCTGCCCGTCACCGTGAACCGGGACCCCTCGACCGCGCACTCCACCGCCCCCTCGGGCAGCACCCGGCACACGTCCAGCAGCCGGCGGCCCATGACCAGCACCTTGCCGGGCCGGACGGTCTCGGCCGAAACGTCGATGCGGGCGGACGCCTCGTAGTCGAGGCCGGAGATGCGGAGCCTGCCGTCCGCCGCTTCCAGCAGCAGTCCGCCCAGCACGGGGACGGGCGATCTCGTCGGCAGCACCCGGGCCGCCCAGGCCACAGCGTCCGTGAGTTCGCCGCGTTCGATCCGGAACTCCATGGTGGTGACCTCTCCTCGCGCGCCGGCCGTCTCCGGTCTCCGACGTTAAGGGGCACCACTGACAACGCGACGAAAAAGGCGGCTGCGGCCGACGACAGCGGCCACCCCCGTGAGCCGATGCCGTCGTCCCCCGTGCCTCTCCCCCGAAAGGCCCGCAACCGCGTTCGGACTCTAGGTCGCGGGGTGGACGAGGGAAAGAATCAGTTCGCACGGTGTGGCCGGACAGAGGTATCAGTTCGCACAGCCGCACCGGTACGCTGCACTCCGGTTTCTGGCTGAAGTACGGGAAACGGGACGGGAGCAGCGGAAGAGTGCACGCGCGGAGGCGGGCCGACGACGTCATACGGATGCACGGACTCGCCCGGTCGGGCGGTTCCCCGGAGCTGCTGCGCTGGCTGTCGGGGCGCGCCGACGGCTGGGCGGGGCTGCTCGGCGGCGACGGAACCGTTCTGCACGGCGTCGCCCGGGCCCCCGACTCCTCGGCCGTCGGATCGGCCGCCCTCGCGGCGGAGGGCGCACGGGAACTGACCGCGCTCGGTGCCCGCTCCCTCTCGTTCGACAAGGACGCCCACACCGCCCTGCTCTACTCGCTGAACGCGCCGCCGGACGTTCCCGCACCGGTGCTCGCCGTGGTCGGCAGGCGTCCGCTGCCCGAGGGCCTGTCCCTGCTCCTCGCCGACGCGGCCCTGCCGCTGGCCCTGTGCTGGGCGGCCGAGACCGTCGAACGCAAGCGCCGTCGCGTCGACCTGGCGGAGTCCCGCGGCCGGGAAGCGGTGCTGCATCTGCTGATGACCGGCCAGTTGTCGATCGCGCACCAGGTCGCCGGCGCCCTCAAGCCCAGCCTGCCCGACCCGGTCCGGGTCTGCGTCGTCGAGTGCTCGGGCCGGGACCGGGACGAGGTGGCCCGCATCTGTACGGACCTCTCCGGCGGACGGTCCTGGATCGTGCGGTGCCCGGTGTACGCACGCCACCTGATCCTCATCGTGCCCGCACGCCCGGGGCAGGCGGACGGGCAGCTCGGCCCGCGGGTCGCCTCGGTGGTGGACGACTGCGTCGTCGGTATCAGCGAGGACGTGGCACTGGCCGACACGGCGACCGCGTACCGCCAGGCGTTCCACGCGCTCGCCGTCGCCCGCGGACTGCCGGAGCGCCACGCCCACTTCGGCTCGGCTCCCGGACTCGCCCTGGTGACCGGCGCGGAGGGCGCCCGGTGGGCGGACGCGCTGCTGGCCCCGCTGCTCACCCATCTGCCGCGTCGCGCCCAGGACCCGGGCAGCCAGGAACTCGCGGCGACCCTCGCCTCCTGGCTGGCGTTCTCCTCGCACGCGACCGAGCACCTGAAGATCCACCGCAACACACTGGCCGCACGGCTGCGGCTGATCGGCGAGCTGCTCGGCATGGACCTGAACAAGGTCGCCGACCAGTCCGCGCTCGACCTGGCCCTGTGCATCCGTGCCACGCCGGCCCTGCCGAGGCCCGCGCCCCGGCTGACCGGATCCGCCCCGGAGTCCGTACGCTCGCTGGACGAGATCCTGCGCCTTCCGGCGGTCCGTGCCTGGGCGGTGCAGCAGTTGCGGCCGCTCGGCGCCCCGGGGGCTGCCCGCGGCTCCGCCGATCCGCACACCACCCTGCGTATCTGGCTGGAGCACGAGGCCCAACTCGGCCCGGCCGCCGCGGCGCTGCGCCTCTCCGTGCCGGGGGCGCGCAAGCGGCTGACCCGGCTGGAGACCGTGCTCCAGCGCTCACTCCTGCGGACCCCGAGCGCCCGCTACGACCTGTGGCTCGCGTTCCGGGCGCTGGACCTCGCCGGCCCCGGATGACCGGAACGGGGGGTGCGCCGGGCCGTCGGGCCGGGCACACCCCCCGTTCCCGGGGAGTTCGGCCGGTCAGCAGCTGAGGTTCGCTCCGGCCGTGGTGCCGAGGATCTGCACGAAGGCCCGGTACTTGTCGATGCGGCTCTGGACCTGGGCGGGGTTGCCGCCGTTGCACTCCAGGGAGCCGTTGATCGAGCGGATCGTCTCGCCGAATCCGGCGCCGTTCACCATGGCGTTGTGGGCCGTCATGGTGCCGGGGCCGTTCTGGGTGTTCCAGTACCAGAGGCCGGTCTTCCAGGCCACGGAGGCGTTCTGCTCGACCAGGTAGGGGTTGCCCAGCAGGTCGATGCCGAGGGCGTCCCCGGCGGCCTTGTAGTTGAAGTTCCAGCTGAGCTGGATCGGACCGCGCCCGTAGTACGCGGCCTGGCCCGCGGGACAGCCGTAGGACTGGCTGGTGTCGCAGTAGTGCGGGTAGTTGGCCGTGTTCTGCTCGACCACGTACACCAGGCCGCCCGTCTCATGGCTGACGTTGGCGAGGAAGGCGGCGGCCTCCTGCTTCTTCACCGTGTCGCTGCCGGTGTTGGCGAAGCCCGGGTAGGCGCTCAGCGCGGCGGTCAGGCCGCTGTACGTGTAGAAGGAACTGCGGCCCGGGAACATCTGGTTGAACTGCGCCTCGCTGACGACGAAGCCGGTGGACGAGCCCGGGTCACCGGGGTCCGTGCCGCCGCCGCTTCCACAGCTGCCCTGGTCGGCCCAGACGTCGGAACTGCCGGGCTTCTCGTTCTGGGTCCACCACTTGGCGGTCCAGTTGTGCCCGTTGTACGAGGCGGCTCCGCCGCCCGTATAGACGGAGGAGGAGTTCCAGGCAGCCGCGCACGCGGCCGCCGAGGCGGTGGTGGCGGGGAGGATGACGACCGTCGCGACGACCGCGACCAGCGCGGCGAGCAGGCCCATGATGCGTTTGATCATGTGATCACTCCTTCGGCGCGGCGCACCGAGCTCATCGGTGCGCCGCCATGGGGGGTGCCGACACTCAAGCGGTGATGGTCTGGACCTGTCAAGGTCTAGACCATCACCAGGAGTCCTTCCGAAGCGGCCTTCACCCCTCCCCCGCGGCCAAGCCCCCTCCCGAAACGATCCCTCAACAGCACTGATTCCGGGAGGAGTCGGTCCGGATCACCGGCCGGCCGCCGACGCGCCCGATGACAAATCCTTCGGATGCGTCCAGCATGCGGGACACCGAACTCGCGGGCCTCTCAGTCCCGTTCACCCTGACGCGACGTCAACATGTGAGATGCGAACCGGGGCGGGTGCCGATGATGCCCGTGATCCGCTTGTACGTCGCAACCCGCGCCCGCACGGACGCGGGGTTGCCGCCGTCGCATTCCAGCGCCCCGTTGAGCGACCGGATCGTCTCGCCGAAGCCCGCGCCGCCGACCATGGCGTCGTGCGAGGTCATGGTGCCGGGGCCGTTCTGGGTGTTCCAGTACCAGAGCGCGGTCTGCCAGGCGACGGACGGATCCCGCTCCACCAGCCAGGGATCGTTCAGCAGATCGAGGCCGAGCGCGTCGCCCGCCGCCTTGTAGTTGAAGTTCCAGCTGAACATGATCGGTCCGCGCCCGTAGTACGCGGACCGGCCGGCCGGGCAGCCGAACGGCTGGCTGTAGTCGCACTTGATCCAGTAGTTGGCCTCATTGATCTCCTTCACGTACTGGAGGCCGACCGATTCGAAGTCGGCGTGCGTCAGGAAGGCGGCAGCCTCCCGGCCCCGCATCGCCTCGGTTCCGGTGTTCGCGAAGCGCGGGTAGGCGTGCAGGGCGTCGATCAGGCCCTGGTACGTGTAGAAGGGGGCGCGATCCGGAAAGATCTCGTCGAACTCGGCCTCGCTGACGACGAAGTCGGAGACCCCGCCCGTACAGGCCCCGCGGTCGGACCAGACGGCGGTGGCGCCCGGATTCTCGCCCAGCGTCCACCACTTCGCCGTCCAGTTGCGGCCGTGATGGGCGACGGCGCCACCGGCCGTATAGGCGGTCGAGGAGTTCCAGAGGGGCGCACACGCGGCGGGATCGGCGGGGGCGGCGTGCGCGGGGACGGGGAGGAAGACCGCCGTCGCGACGACGGCACCCAGTGCGGTCAGAAGGCTCTTGATGCGGTTCAAGCGCTGCTCACTCCTTCGGCAGGGCGCCCGAACAGGCTCCGCATGCCGTCCGGACATCCCGACACCCAACCCCGATTGGTCTGGACCTGTCAAGGTCTGGACCAATCGCCTCCGCTCCGCACGGCGGGCCTCCTGTCCGAACGGCGGGCGAACACCTGACGACGGAACCCGGTACTCACCACCACCCGCACCCCACGCCCCATACGGTGACCCGCACTCGTACAGACGTCCGGCAGCCGAGGGGGAACGGGCCGTGGAGTGGTTCAGCGCCGAGAACATCGTGGCCGTGCTCACCGCAGTGCTGGGCGTCCTCGCCTCCGTGGGCGTGCTCTGGTACGAACGGCGCGTACCCCGCCGCAAACGCATCGGCTACCGCGTCCAGATGGACACGCCGATCGGCAGCGACGTCAGCCAGGCCCGGGCCAACGTACGGCTCGGTCTGTTCGACGAGACCCCGGACATGGCCGACGCCACCCTCGTCCTGCTCCGCATCGAGAACGACGGCTCGCAGTCCGTCGACCGCGGCGACTACACCGGCCCGGACGGACAACTTCACGGACTCGTCGTCGAGTTCACCGACCGGCACGTACGCGGCATCGCCGTCACCCACTCCCCGGGCGCCGACCACCTCATGGACCACTTCACCCCGTCCGAGGGCCTCCGCGGCAGCGGGTCCCTGATCCGGCTGCCCCGCGTCCCGCTCAACCGGGGCGAACACTTCAAACTCCTGGTCCTGCTCACCGGTTCGCGCGTGGGCAGCCCCGTCCGCATCACCGGGGGCATCCGGGACGGCGAGGTACGTCCGAACACCGCCGCCCGCCCGGACGAGAAGCCCCCGCTGTTCGGCCGGGCCGCCCGGTTCATCACCGTGGCCCTGACCGTCTGCGTCGTCACGCTGGCCTCCATCATCCTGGTGCGGGACGACACCCCGCCCCCGATCGGCTGCGCCCGCGGCGAACTGACCGTGACCGGCTCCACCGCCTTCGAGCCCGTCCTGGACGAACTGGCGGAGAAGTACGGCAAGGCGTGCGACGGGGCCACCGTCACGGTGGACCCGCACGGCAGCACCGCCGGGATACGAGAACTGGCCGAACGGGGCGCCGCGGCCGGGAAGTCCGGCTCGCCCGCCCTCGTGGCCCTCTCCGACGGCCCGAAGCCGAGCGGTTTCCCGCAACTGCGCGAGAACCGCGTCGCCGTCTCGCTCTTCCGGCTGGTCGTCAACGACAAGGTCCCGCTGAAGAACCTCAGCCGTGACGCGATCCGCGGCGTCTACCGCGGCGACATCCGCAACTGGAAGCAGCTCGGCGGCCCCGACCTGCCCGTCCTGCTGGTGAGCCGGGACGCCAACTCCGGTACCCGCGAGGTCTTCCAGCGCCGCGTCCTGGGCCGCAACGAACCCGCCCAGTCCTCCCGCGACTGCACCACGAAGGACGACCCCGAGGCCCTCGTCATCCGCTGCGAACTCGACTCCACGGACCAGGTCCTGGCCGAGGTCGGCCGGCTCGACGGCGCGATCGGCTACAGCGAACTGCGTACGGGCACCAAACCGGCCGGGGCGCACCAGATCGCCATCGACGGCGCCGCCCCGTCCGTCGACACGATCGGCACCAGCACCTACCCGTACCGGGAGATCGAGTACGCGTACACCTACGGCAGCCCGCCCGCCGACTCGCTGGCCTCCAGCTTCCTCTCCTACCTCAGCCGGGGCAGCGGCCAGGACGTCATCCGTACCCACGGCCATCTGCCGTGCGCGACTCCGGAGGGGCTGCGGATCTGCGGCGAGGACTGAGGGCGGACATGCGGGAGGGCCGGGGCGATGGTGCCGCCCCGGCCCTCCTCCGCTCCCGTATGCCTACAGGAACGAGTTGATCTCGATGGTCTCGGTGCGGCCGGGGCCGACACCGATCGCGGAGATCGGGGCGCCGGACATGTCCTCCAGCGCCTTCACGTACGCCTGGGCGTTCTTCGGCAGGTCGCCGAAGGTCTTCGCCTTGGTGATGTCCTCGGACCAGCCCGGCAGCATCTCGTAGATCGGCTTCGCGTGGTGGAAGTCGGTCTGGTTGTACGGGAGTTCCTCGACGCGCTTGCCGTCGATCTCGTACGCCACGCACACCGGGATCTGCTCCCAGCCGGTCAGCACGTCCAGCTTGGTGAGGAAGAAGTCGGTCAGGCCGTTGACCCGGGTCGCGTACCGCGCGATCGGGGCGTCGAACCAGCCGCAGCGGCGGTCACGGCCGGTGGTGACACCGCGCTCGCCACCGATCCGGCGCAGCGCCTCGCCGTCCTCGTCGAGCAGCTCGGTCGGGAACGGTCCGGCGCCGACACGCGTCGTATAGGCCTTGAGGATGCCGATGACCCGGCTGATCTTCGTCGGGCCCACGCCGGAACCGGTGCAGGCGCCGCCCGCGGTCGGGTTCGACGAGGTGACGAAGGGGTACGTGCCGTGGTCGACGTCGAGCAGCGTGCCCTGACCGCCCTCGAAGAGGACGACCTTGCCCTCGTCGATGGCGTTGTTCAGGATCAGCGTCGTGTCGGCGACGTAGGGCCTGATCTGCTCCGCGTACTGGAGCATGTCCTCGACGACCTTGCCGGCCTCGATGGCGCGCCGGTTGAAGACCTTGGCCAGAAGCTGGTTCTTCTGCTCCAGGGCCGCCTCGACCTTCTGCTCCAGGATCGACTCGTCGTAGAGGTCCTGGACACGGATGCCGACCCGGTTGATCTTGTCCGCGTACGTCGGGCCGATGCCGCGCCCGGTCGTACCGATCTTGCGCTTGCCGAGGAACCGTTCCGTCACCTTGTCGACGGTGACGTTGTACGGGGTGATCAAATGAGCGTTGCCGCTGATCAGCAGCTTGGACGTGTCCACGCCGCGGTCGTTCAGCCCACTCAGCTCGGAGAGCAGGACCGCAGGGTCGACGACGACACCGTTACCGATGACCGGGGTACATCCCGGTGAAAGGATTCCGGAGGGGAGGAGATGAAGTGCGTACTTCTGGTCACCGACGACCACCGTGTGGCCGGCATTGTTGCCGCCTTGGTAGCGCACCACATAGTCCACGGATCCACCGAGGAGGTCGGTGGCCTTTCCCTTGCCCTCGTCACCCCACTGAGCACCGAGCAGCACAAGTGCGGGCACAGGCGTACACCCCTTCCGGGCGGGGCATGTCCAAGGTCAGGGGGCGTACGTAAACGCCGTACATGCCGTACGACTTTGTACGACAAGGCCTGAACCGTCGAACCGGGTGCCCCGGAATAGACGAAGCCCCTGGCGCAATAGCGCAAGGGGCTCTTGCACAAAGATGCTACCCGAGGAAGGACCGAGGTGTCGGCTGCCCAGCCCCCCGGTAACGGTGCGCCCCATCTGCTGGTGGTGATCGATCCGGTCGCCCGCCGCACGGACGGTGAGTCCGTCCGGATCGCAAAAGACGTGCTGAGCGCCGGTTCGCACGCCAAGATCTGCCTCCCGGACGGGCCCGAGGAGTTCGCCCGGGCCCTGGCGCGGCGAGGTACCCGCAGGCCGGTGGTGATCGGCGACGACCGGGCGCTGCGGCGTGCGGTGGCCCTCCTCCACCGGGAGCGAGAACCGGCCATGAGCGCCCTCGCCCTCATCCCCGTCGGGGCCGCGGCGGCGCTGGAACTCGCGCACTCGCTCGGCGTGCCGATGGGCGCGGTGGCGGCGGCGCGCACCGCACTGGACGGCGCGGTGCGCCGGCTGGACCTGCTGGTCGACGACAGCGACGGAGTCGTCCTCGACGCCCTGCGGATCCCGGCCCTGACCGGCGCACCGGGCACACGGCCGGACCGTACGGGCGTCACCGCGGTCTGGGACACCTGCCGCTCCCTGGTCCGCACCCTGGTGCGCCCCGCCCCCTCGGCCCCGCCCGGCCCACCGGCCACGCACCGGCTGCGCGTCGAGGCGGACGGCGTCGTGCTGAACGATCTGGGCCGCCCGGTCGAGTCGGTGACGCTGACCTCGGGCTGCGGCGACGGAATGGCCGAGGTCACGATCCACGCGCCGGGCGGCGACCCGATGACCACGGGGGCCAAGGCCGTCACGGTCTCCGGCGCGGACTTCCGCTACCGGGCGGACATACAGGTGGCCGGGCCGGTGCGGACCCGGACGTGGACGATACGGGCGGGGGCCTGGGGGCTGATGCTGCCGGTGGCGGAGGGATAACCTCCGCTCGTGGGGCGGAGCCGGGGTGGTTCCGGTTGGGTCCGGTTGGGTCCGGTTGCTTCGAAGGGGTGGGGTGGGTCGTGTCGGACGGTTCGGGTGAGGGTGGCAGACCCGCGGCGGACACGGGGGCGGTGATGTCCGGGCCCGTTCGCACGGCTCCGGTGGCGCTCGATCTCGCCGGTACCGCCGGCGGGCTGACGCGGTACCGGGCAACGGCCCGGCTCTGGTGCGTGGCCGGCGCCGCGGGGGTGATCCCGGCGTTGCTTCTCGCGGTGTTCGCCGACGGGTTCGGAGGGTCCTTCGTGGCGCCGCTCGCCGTGTTCGGTGCGCTGTCGCTGCTGATGGGGGCCGTCGTGCCGCTCCAGGCCCGCCGCATGCGCCGGGTGCTCGCCGCCGGACCTTGGACAGCCCACACCTCGGTCGTCGTGCAGCCTGCCGCGCGCGGCGCCGCGGTGGTGCTGAGGGGCCCCGGCCCGCACGAGCTGCTGCCGCTGACGCCGTGGACCACGCAGTGGCGCCTGGACCTGCTGAACCGGTCCGACGGGGTGCTGTGGTGGTGCGGCGATCCCCGCACCGGGGGCGTGCTGGCACCGCCGGGCGGCACGGAACTGATCCGGGCCAAGCCCGTCCGGGGCCGCCGGGCCCGCTCACTCGTGGCCCGCCCGCAGGTGAAGGGCCTGCTGACCCGGCCTGCCCCGCCGCAGCCGCAGCCCGCTCCGCCGGAGGAGAGCGGCCTCCCCGTCGATGCGGGGCCGGCCGTGGGTGCGGAGCCGGCCGTCGATACGGGATCGGCCGTGGATACGGGATCGGCCGTGGAGACGAAGCGGCGGCGGCCCTGGTGGCGGGGGACATTCCGCTGGCTGCTGCTCGTGGGCCTCCTCATGACGGCGCTCGCCACCAGCTGGTCCGTGGCCGCCGACGACGACCCGCAGGTCGATCTGACGTGGATCAGTGAACGCTCCGACGGCGGCTGCGACGTCCGGTGGACCGATCCCTTCGACGGGCGGACCCGCACCGGCGCGTTCCCGTGCCACGGGTACACGGGCAGGCCAGGGGACTGGGACACCGGTTTCGTCGTCTCGTACGGGCCGTTCGAGGGCGATCTGTACGACGCGGAACTGCGCGGTACGGCGGCCTACTCCACGACCGACGGGGTGGGGCTGGGCGGACTGGCGCTCGCCGTCATCGGCCTCGTGGGCGGAACGATTCGGGTCGTACGGGCCCGGCGGCTGCGCACTCAGGCCCTGCCCCTGCAGGGGTACACGATCGCCGGGCAGGGCCAGGGGCGGGCGCAGGCGCAGGCGCCCGGCACGGGCCCGGAGGACACCGGCGCCGCCTCACCGCCGCCCGCGCCGCTCTCCTACGCGGCGTTCGCCGTCGAGGCCGCATCGCAGGCCCGGCTGCGGGGGGCGGCCCCGGTCGCTCCCGCCGCGACAGGCCCGGCGCAGCCGGGTGAGCGGCTGGTCTGGTGGCGGGTGCCCGCACTGCGGCGCATCGCCGGCACCTCGGAGGCGCTGTGGCCACTGGCATACGCGGGCGGTGTCGCCGTACTGCTCCTGACCGGCAGCGGCTCGGTCTCGAACGGGCTCAAGGCGGTACCGACTCTGATCGGCCTCTTCGGGCTCTTCGCGGCCTGGCGGGCGGTCGCCTCGGGCATCCCTCGCGCTCGCCTGCTGGCCGCCGCCGCGACCGCGCCCGCGCCTCGGATCCGCCGGTACGCCCTGCTGCACGACGGCCGGGTGAACGGCCCGACGCTGGTGCTCTTCGCCGCCGAGGAGACTCCCGCGACCGGCCCGGCCAACGCGGCGGAGGCGGGGCACGGCCGGGCACCGCACAGCGCCGCGCCGAGCGTCGACGCCCGGCCGGAAGGCCTGTTGCCGCTCCTGCCGCCGGGTCCGCGGAAGGAGCCGTGGACAGGGCTGCCCGCGCCCACCGGCACCGTCGAGTTGCGCGGATGGATCGGCGGGCAGCCTTCGGCCGTCGCGTGGATCGACGGGCGCCCCTACTGGCCGCAGGGTGCCGTGGAGGACATCGATTCGGTGGGCTCCCAGGATCTGGGCGCCCGCTTCGGTATCGGTCGCGGCGGGGCGTGACCGGGGAGCGACCGGGGGCGTTCAGGCGTCCCGCGCGCCCTCGGCGGTCGGCAGGTCGAGGGTTTTGCGGTGTTCCTCCCAGCGGTCCATCATCGCGCCCAGCTCCGACTGCATGAACTCGAAGAACGCCGCCGTCTCGGCGATCCGGGCACCGGCCGGGGTGTGCTCCCCGAGCGTGCGGGCGCCGTCCCTGAGGGTGTTCTCCCAGCGGGTGAGCACGCGGTCGCGGCTGGCGAAGGTGGTGTACCAGATCTCGTTGTGCAGCCGGTAGCGGTCGCGGCGCGAGCCCGGGTCCCGCTCGCGGCCGACCATGCTGACCTGGGTGAGGTAGTTGATCGCGCCGGACACGGCGGCGGGGCTGATCTGCAGGGCCAGGGCGAGCTCGGCCGAGGTCATGGAGGCGTCGTCGTCGGCGAGCAGCGCGGCGAAGACGCGGGATGCCATCCGCTGCATCCCCGCCTCGGTCATCTCCGACGCGAACCGCTCGACGAACCGCGAGACCGCCTCGGCGTCCCTGTCCTCGCGCCCCTGGGCGGCGCCGTTCGGCTCGTGCGTGTCTGCGGATTCGCTGCTCATCGACCCCTCGTCCCTCCACGTCTCGGGCCCTTGTCACCCGTACTGAGTTTATACGCTTCCTTAACTTCACAAATTTGTGAAAGTAGCGTACGTTCAGAATCATGACGAAGGCAATCACCGTGGCCGGACTGCACAAGTCGTTCGGCCGGACGCATGCGCTGGACGGGCTCGACCTGGCCGTCGAGTCCGGTGAGGTCCACGGCTTTCTCGGGCCGAACGGATCGGGGAAGTCCACCACCATCCGGGTCCTGCTGGGCCTGCTGCGGGCCGATTCCGGCGCCGCCCAACTGCTCGGCCGCGACCCCTGGCGCGACGCGGTGGAGCTGCACCGGCGCGTGGCGTACGTCCCCGGGGACGTCACGCTGTGGCGCAACCTCTCGGGCGGCGAGGTGATCGATCTGTACGGGCGGCTGCGCGGCGGCCTCGACGACACCCGGCGCGCGGATCTCGTCGGTCGGTTCGAGCTCGACCCGACGAAGAAGGGGCGGACGTACTCGAAGGGCAACCGGCAGAAGGTCGCCCTGATCGCCGCGTTCGCCTCCGATGTGGACCTGCTGATCCTGGACGAGCCGACCAGCGGGCTCGACCCCCTGATGGAGGAGGTCTTCCAGAGCTGCGTCACCGAAGCGCGCGACCGCGGGCGGACGGTGCTGCTCTCCAGCCACATCCTCAGCGAGGTCGAGTCCCTCTGCGACCGCGTCAGCATCATCCGGGCGGGCCGGACGGTGGAGACCGGCTCACTGGCCGGCATGCGCCATCTGACCCGCACCAACATCACCGCCGAGCTGGCGGACTCCCCCGACGGTCTGGCGCAGCTGCCAGGGGTCCACGACCTCGACATCCGGGGACATCAGGTCTCGCTCCAGGTCGACACGGACAAGCTGGACGCCGTCCTCAAGTCGCTCTCCGCATCCGGAGTCAGGTCCCTGACCAGTACGCCGCCCACCCTGGAAGAGCTCTTCCTCCGGCACTACACGACGGACGCGGAGCAGGGCACGCGACAGGGCGCGGGGGTGTCGGCGCGATGACTGCCGTGACCATGACCGCGACGGCCGGCGCGGGGCGCCGGGCCGGGACCGGGCAGCTCGCGGGGACCTGGCCCCTGCTGCGGCTCGCTCTGCGGCGCGACCGCATCATCATGCCGGTCTGGGTGCTCGTGCTCGGTGGGTCGTTCTCCTCCGTCGGGCAGTCCATCGCCTCGCTCTACGGGACGACCGCACAACGCGCCGAGCTCGCCGCTTCGATGAACGGCAACAGCTCGTTGCGCGCGATGTACGGGCCCGTGTTCGGCGACACCGTGGGCGCGCTCGTCAGCTGGCGCATGATCGCCTTCGGTGCCGCGCTGGCCGCGGTGATGAGCCTGGTCGTCGTCGTGCGCCACACCCGGGAGGAAGAGGAGACCGGTCGTCAGGAGATGCTCTCCTCCGCCATGGTGGGGCGCCGGGCGCCGCTCACCGCCGCGCTGCTCGCCGCCCTGATCGCCAACGCCGCTCTGGCCCTGGTGATCGTGGCGGGGATGGCGGCGTCGGGCGCGGGCGGCGCCGGGGCGGTGGCGCTCGCCTCGGCCGTCGCCGGTGTCGGTGCGCTGTTCGCGTGCACCGCCGCGATCGCCGCACAGTTCACCGAGAGCGCCCGGCTCGCGAAGGGGCTGACGGCCGCGGTCATCGGCGCCGCCTTCGTCCTGAAGGCGGCGGGCGATTCCGCGACGGACGACGGCTCGTCGGTCCTCACCTGGCTCTCCCCGCTCGGCTGGGCTTCGAGCGTCCGGCCCTACGCGGACGAGCGGTGGTGGGTGCTTCTGGTGACAGTCGGCGCCGTGGCCGTGCAGTGCGCCGTGGCGTACGCGCTGACCGGGCGCCGCGATGTCGGCATGAGCTTCCTCGCCACGCGGCCGGGGCCCGCCCGCGGGCGGATCTCCACCGCCCTCGGCCTCGCGGTGCGGCTCCAGCGTGGTGCGCTCCTGGGGTGGACGGTGTCCTTCGCCGTGGTCGGCGTCGTCTTCGGCGGGCTGACCGGCGGCGCGGCGGATCTCGTCGGGGACAACGAGAAGACGAAGGAGATCTTCGAGCGGATGGGCGGCCAGTCCGGCCTCACCGACGCGTTCCTCGCCTCGATGGTCTCCGTGCTCGGCACGGTGGCGGCGCTGTACATCGTCTCCTCGGTGCTGCGGCTGCACGGCGAGGAGACCGCCGGGCGCGCGGAACCGGTGCTCGCGGGCGGGGTCGGCCGGACGGGCTGGGCCGCCGGCCATCTGCTCATCGCCTTCGGCGGCGCTGCCCTGATCATGACGGTCGGCGGCCTCGGCCTGGCGGTGGGCTACGGACACGAACTCCCCGCCGTGCTGGGCGCCTCGCTGGTACAACTGCCCGCCGTCTGGCTGCTGGGCGGGGTGACGGTCCTGCTGTACGGGGCGCTGCCGAAGGCCGCAGCGGCGGGCTGGGGCCTGGTCGGTCTCTGCCTGGCGCTGGGATGGATAGGCCCCGCCCTGGATCTGCCGCAGCCGGTGATGGACGTCTCGCCGTTCACGCACCTGCCCAAGCTGCCGGGGGCGGCGGCCATGGAGTGGGGGCCGGTGGCGCTCCTCACCGCGGCCGCAGTGGCACTGACAGCGGGCGGCCTGACGGCGCTGCGTCGGCGCGACATGCTGACCTGAGGGGACGCGGGGGCGGGGGCCCGGTGCACCCGCCCCGGTGGGGCCCCGGGCCCGCCCCGGCCGCCCCGCCCACGCCTCAGAGCTCGACCCGGAGTTCCTTCACTCCCCGGATCACGTAACCCGGGTTCCACTCCGGTTCCGCGACCAGCCGCATTCCGGGCGCCTTGCGCAGCAACTCGCCGAAGGAGGTGACCAGTTCCACCCGGGCCAGAGGTGCACCGAGACAGAAGTGGATGCCAGCGCCGAAGGTGATGTGCGGGTTCTCCCGCCGGGCGAGGTCCAACGTGTCCGGGGCCGTGAAACGGGCCGGGTCGCGGTTGGCCGAACCGAAGAGGAGGGCCACCTCCGAGCCTCGTGGAATGACCGTGCCGTCGATCTCGATGTCGTCGAGCACCCAGCGTTCGAACATCTGCAACGGGGTGTCGTAGCGCATGAGCTCCTCCACCGCGGTGGGCAGCAGGCCGTGGTCCGCCCGCAGCGCGGCCAGCTGGTCCGGGTGCCGAAGCAGCGTCCACCAGCCGTTCACGGTGGTGTTGACGGTCGCCTCGTGGCCCGCGTTCAGCAGCAGCACGCAGGTGGAGACCATCTCCTGTTCGGTCAGCCGCTCGTCCTCGTCATGGGCGGCGATCAGCGCGGAGATCAGATCGGTCCCCGGGTTGCCACGCCGCTCGGCGATCAGCTCCCGCAGATACGCGGAGAAGTCGAGGGAGGCGCGGACGGCGGCGCGGGCGGTCTCCTCGGACGGATTGAGCTCGAACATTCCGCAGATGGCCGCAGACCAGGGCCGCAGCGGGGCCCGGTCGGACTCCGGAATGCCGAGCATCTCCGCGATCACGGCGACGGGCAGCGGCTCCGCGACCGCCGTCAGCAGATCGCCGCCGCCCTGCGCGACGAAGTCGTCGACGAGTCCGGCGGCCAGCCGCTGAACGGTCGGCACGAGCTGTTCGACGGTGCGCGGGGTGAACGCCTTGGAGACGAGCCGCCGGATCCGCGTATGGTCCGGCGGTTCGAGGTCCAGGAGCCCCTGCCCGTTCAGCGTCTCGAACGGCTCGTGCGCGGCGGGCGGCGGCGTCCGGCCGAACTCCTCGTGCGTGAACCGGTGCAGATACGTCCGGCCCAGTCGCCGGTCGCGCAGCAGCGCCGACACGTCGGCGTAGTGCGGGACGAGCCACTGGTCCGTCGGCGCGAAGTAGTGCGCCCGGCCGGTGGCACGCAGTTCGGCGTAGGCGGGGTACGGATCGGCGACGAACGCCGCCGACCACGGATCGAACGGGGCGGCGGGGCCGGAGTCGGAGTCGGCGTGCATGGGCTGATCCATGGCCCGACGCTAACCGGCCACCCACTCCCGGGCCAGCCCTGCCCCGGGGGCCGCGGACCGACAACAGGCCCCGCCCCGCAGACCGGCACCCATCCCGGACCAGACTCGCCCCGGGGGCCGCCGCCCAGCCCGCCCCGGGCCAGACCCGCCCCACGGACCGCCACCCGGCCCCGCCCCGCAGGCCGCACCCGGCCCCACCGCGGACCAGCCCCCGCCCCCGCCCCGGACCAGACCCGCCCCGGGGGCCGCCGCCCGCCTACGACGGCGTGACCAGCCGGGCCTCGTAGGCGAATACGGCTGCCTGGGTGCGGTCGCGCAGGCCCAGCTTCACCAGGATGCGGCTCACATGGGTCTTGATCGTGGACTCGGCGACCACCAGATGCGAGGCGATCTCCGCATTCGACAGGCCCTGGGCGATCAGGACGAGCACTTCCGTCTCGCGCTCCGTGAGGTCCCCCATCTGGGCGAGCGCCGGCGGCCTCGGGGCCGCCGCGAGCTTGGAGAACTCGGTGATGAGGCGTCGGGTGACCGTGGGGGCGAGAAGCGCCTCGCCCGACGCCACCACACGTACTCCCTCCGCGAGCTGGCGGGCCGAGGCGTCCTTGAGGAGGAATCCGGACGCACCGGCACGCAGCGCCTGGTAGACGTACTCGTCGAGGTCGAACGTGGTGAGCACCAGCACCTTCGCGTCCGCGTCGGCGGCGACGATCTCGCGGGTCGCCTCGATGCCGTTGAGCTCCGGCATCCGGATGTCCATCAGCACCACGTCGGGACGGAGCGCCGCGACCTGGGTGACGGCCTCCCGCCCGTTGACGGCCTCGCCGACGACCTCGATGCCCGGCATCGCGTTCAGCAGCACCGAGAAGCCCTCGCGGACCATCATCTGGTCGTCGACGATCAGCACCCGGATCGGCGTACCGGCGGCGGCCGTCATGTCTGCTCCCCAGCGGCTTCCGCGGGCGCGTCGGACGGGGCGGACTGCACGGGAATGAAGGCGGTGACCTCGTAACCGCCTTCCGCGGTCGTCTCCGCCGTCATCTCACCGTTCAGCATCGCCACCCGCTCCCGCATGCCCGTGATCCCGTGCCCGGCACCGGGCGAGGGCTTCGCCGGGGCGGTCGGCGGACCGTTGACGACGCGCAGCCCCAGACCGCCCAGCACATAGCCGATCTCGACCTTGGCGGTGGCGCCCGGCGCATGCCGCAGGCTGTTGCTGAGAGCTTCCTGGATGATCCGGTACGCCGACAGCTCGACGCCCTGCGGCAGCTCGCGCACCGCACCGGTCACGGTCTTCTCCGTCGGCAGTCCGGCCTCGCCGACATTGGCGAGGAGCCCGTCCAGTTCGGCCAGGGTGGGCTGCGGGGCGTCCGGCGCCTCGTAGTCCTCGGCCCGCACGACGCCGAGCACCCGGCGCAGTTCGGTGAGGGCCGCGACGGCGTTCTCCCGGATCGTGAGGAAGGCCTGCTCCAGCTCGGGCGGCGGGTTCTCCACCCGGTAAGGGGCGGCCTCGGCCTGGATCGCGACGACCGACATGTGGTGGGCGACCACGTCGTGCAGTTCACGGGCGATGGTGGTGCGCTCCTCCAGCAGCGTGCGCCGGTCGCGCTCGACGGCGGTGACGGTGCGCTGCACGGTGACCTCGCGCTCCGCCTCCCGGCGGATCTGCACCACGCTCACCAGCAGCAGCGCGAACGCGGAGACCACCGCCATGGCCGCGGTGGACGGCGCGGAGGCCCAGCCGCCGACGTTCTCCAGGAGCGTGCCGAACAGCACGGTCAGGCCCCACATCCAGGCCGCGGTGCGCGGCCTGGTCCGCGCCGCGACGACGGACAGCACCATCAGATGGGCGAAGAAGGTGCTCGGCCCCCACGGCCCGTCATCGCCACCGACGATCATGCTCAGCGGAATGAGCGCCATCGACATCCAGAACGCCCCGACCGGCCTGACCAGCGTCATCGCGACACAGACGGCGGGCAGCAGCCCCGAGACGAGGACACCGGCGTTGCCGGTGATGGAGAACCCCATCATGAAGGCGAACAGGGCGGCCGCCAGGACCACCGCGTGTGGAGTCCACTCGGCACGCGCCCGCAGCCGCTCCGACAGCCTCCGGGTCAGTACCCCGTCGGTCCGCATAGGCCCCAGCGGGCGGTAGGCGAACGCGTCGTGGATGAGGTCCTGGCGCAGGCCGCCTATCGCCCCTGCGGCCACCCGGAGCTCCGGGCTTCTGGTCTTGGTCTCGGTCACGCTTCCACGGTAGGGGGCACGGCGCCCCCGGTCGTCAGCAGTGATACGGATCCTGAGCCGTCCGTCGCAAGGACTACGCGGGTCCGTCCCCTGCGCCGCGGCGCACGCCCTACCAGGCCAGCTGGGCGATCTCCTCGGCGACCACCGCGCACGCGTCGGCCGCCGGGTCGATCAGCGGGAAGTGCCCGACGTCCGGCAGCAGCGTCAGCCCCACCATCTCGCCCTCCTTCGCCGCCGCGTCGACGAAGGCCTCCGAGACGGCCGGCGGCACGGTGAGGTCGGTGGTGCCCTGCACCACCGCCGTGGCGATGCCGGTGGGCAGCAGCAGGGCCGGGTCGGCGTGCGCGGCGCGCTCGGTGAAGTCCTCCGCGCGCCCCAGGAACTGCCCCACCGCGCCGGAGCACACATCCAGCCCGACGGCCGAGGCGAAGTCCGCGATCGGGGCGAGCGCGACCACTCCGCGCAGCGCCGGCGCACGCGGCAGCCGCCACGGCGAGCCCTCCGGCAGAACATGCCGGGCAGCCGCCCACAGGGCCAGCTGCCCGCCCGCGGAGTGCCCCGTGACGACGATCCGCCGGGCGTCCGCCGACGGCATGTGGAGCGCCAGGAGCTCCGGCAGCGCATCCATCGCCGCCGCGACGTCGTCGAAGGTCTCCGGCCAGCGCCCGGCGACGGGGCCCGATCCGCGCTGCTGCGGGAGCTCGCTGCCGCGCCGGTACTCGACACTGGCGACGGCGAACCCGCGCCGGGCCAGGAAGTCCGCGAACGGCGACAGGTGGAGCCGGTCGTACGGTGCCCGCCAGGCCCCGCCGTGCAGGACGACCACGAGGGGGGCGCCGGCCCGCCCGTCGCGCGGGGCGTAGAAGTCGATCACCTGGTCCGGGTGGCTGCCGTAGGCGGCGGAGACATCGGGGGCGACCTCCGGATGCGAGAACGCCGACTCGGTCTCGGCTGCGTCCTGATCACGCGCGGCAGAATCCGACATGCTGCTCCAACCGTCCCTGTGCCATGGTCAACTGGCTTGACCTGCGGGGACGGTATCAGTACGGAGGCGTCCCGCTCCCCGGCGGCGGGTGATCCCGCGTCAGGGGCGGCCGAGCCGGGAGTAGTAGTCGCCGTACAGCCCGTCCCGGAGATCACCGAAGAAGTAGACCCAGGGACTCTCCCTGGACTCCTCCGCGGAGAAGACCACCGGGTCGACGCGTTCGAACTCGTCCTGTATCCCGTCGGCGAACCGGGCCAGCTCGGCGTACCGCGCGCTCTGGTCGCCGCCGGCCCACTCGCGGTCCACCTTCAGCACCCGCCGGCGCAGCAGTTCCAGCAGGTGCCGGAGCGAGGAGAGGTCGGTGTGCACCGGGCGCAGGTCCCCCTCGAAGAGCTCCAACTCGTCGGGGAGGGCGTACACCGTGCCGTCGTCGAGGCCGAGGAAGAAGTACCAGCCGTCAACTGACTCGGCTCTGAAGGGACCGAGCTTGGAGGCTGAGTCCTTGTCAGGGCGTTGCTTATGCTCCCGACTACCCTCTACGGCAGGGCGGTCACGGGGCACATTCACCGGTCGCCGCGTTATGCGGGGGCCGGGTCGGGCATGTTGACGAATACCCACGCCGAGCGTGCGCGGTCGCGCACGTTGACCCCGGCGACGTGGTCGGCGGGCCCAGCGAGGCCGCACCGCCGACAGGAGAAATGGTCACGAGTGGGCCGGTTGGCCCGTTCGGTGTTCCCGCAGCGCGGGCAGCGCTGCGAGGTGTAGGCCGGATCCACCTCCAGGTAGGGCACCCCGGCGCGGCGCGCCTTGTATGCGATGAAGGTGCCGAGTTGGTGGAAGGGCCAGGAGGACAGTCGTGCTCGTTGGTCGCGTCGAACCGTGACCCGCTCGCGGATGCCCCTCAGTTCTTCCAGAGCAATGCCGCGTTCGGTGCGTAGGGCGACAGCAACGACTGTCTTGGCGATCTTGTGGTTGATGTGCGTGGCGTGCCGGGCCTCCCGGCGCGCCCGCTTCTTCAGCAGCTGCTTGGAGGACCGTGTCCCTTTGGCCTGGATCTCGGCCTTCTTGCGTGCCTGCCACCTGCGGTATCGGCCAAGGCGGCGCCCGGAGTGGTTGTCGCCGTCGCTGGTGGTGGCGAGGTTGACGATACCGCGGTCCACTCCGATCCAGCCCTTGGGCTCGAACACCTCCGGCTCGGGGATGTCGATGGTGGCGACCAAGAACAGCTTTCCGTCCCGCTGGACCAGGTCGGACTCACCCTGGCGGTGCTCGGCGAGCTGCTTGAGCGCCCCGGCCGAACAGGCGAAGCGGATGTTCTTGATCCGGCCCGCGAGCGTCCAGATCGACACCGTCCGCGCGTCGTAGTTCCACGACAGACACCGGTCGTCGTACGTGTGCGCCGCATCCGGCCGGAACACGATCGGCTTGGACTGCGCCCTCACGCGCCGCTTCGAGCCCGCAGCGCCGAGGTTTCCGGCCTTGATGCCGGCCCGCAGCGCCTGGTAGGCGTCCGCGACCCGCTTGATCACATGCTGCGCAGCCTGGGCACCGAACCCCCGGCCCTTCAACTCGCCGTAGCACAGCCCCCGCAGCTCACGGACCGATCCCTTCAACCCGAAATGCCGGTAGGAGACCTCCGACACCCAACAGGCCGCCTCGTTCGCCGCGCGCAGGGTCGACTCGACAGCCGACGCCTGCACGGCATCCGGCACGAGCTTGACCTGCACCACGAGCTTCATACCGATGACCGTACAAACCCCACCGGACATGTGGGCGACTTCCGTAAACCAGTCCCACCTTCCAGCGAACCAGCGACCAACCGTTCGACCCCGGCGTTCTCCGGCTCCGCCGGACACCCCCTTCCGGGCGCTCCGCGCCCGGAAGACGCCGCGACGCTCCGCGTCGCAACCACAGGATGCGATTCCTCCCGGCGTGAACGCCCGGGATCCCTCGCAAGATCACGCTGAACGGCGCCGAAGAGCAGAATGGCGCCGAACTCCTCCTCGATGATCACCACCTCGTCGCCGAGGTCCACGACGGGGCCGCCGCCCTCGACCGCGCAGCCGTCGGCGGTCAGGGCCGGGGCCATCCAGAAGGGGCGCTGCGGAAAGCCGGTATCGCACAGTGCCCGGAGATCCTCCGGCCGGTGCACCACATCCGCGAGGACCTCCCGTGAGGCCCGTACCCAGCGGGCGCGGTCGCCGTCCTCGCCGTCACCGTCGATATCGAAGAGCACCTGGCGCAACTCCCTGCCCGTCGGCTGTCCTTGCACCCCATTGTGGTGCGCGCACGACAGCTCCCGGGCCCGTCCGGCGACCGGGGCGAGCCGGTCGCCGGACTGACCCGGCAGCCTACGCCGCCGGAGCGGCGGAACCGGTCAACACGTCCGCGAGCACCCGCGCCGCACGTTCCGCGTCGGCGAACCCCACGTACAGCGGGGTGAAGCCGAACCGCAGCACGTCCGGCCGCCGCAGGTCCCCGACGACTCCGCGTGCGATGAGCGCGGCCATCACGGATTCGGCGTCCTCGCACCGCAGCGCGACCTGGCTGCCGCGTTCCGCGTGCGCGGCCGGGGTGACGGAGGTGACCCGGCCCTCGGGGGCGTACGCGGCGACGCACTCCAGGAAGAAGTCCGTCAGCGCCAGCGACTTGGCCCGTACCGCGTCGATCCCGACGCCGTCCCAGACGTCGAGAGACGCCTCCAGGGCCAGCATGGACAGGATGTCGGGGGTCCCGACCCGGCCCCGGACGGCACCGTCCGCGGGTGCGTACCCGGGCGTCATCGCGAACGGGTCGGCGTGCGACGTCCATCCCGGCAGGGGCGAGTCGAAGGCCGCCTGGTGGCGCTCGGCGACGTACAGGTACGCGGGCGAACCGGGTCCGCCGTTGAGGTACTTGTACGTGCAGCCGACCGCCAGGTCCACCCCGTGGGCGTCCAGCCCGACGGGCAGCGCGCCCGCGCTGTGGCACAGGTCCCAGACGGCGACCGCGCCCGCGGCGTGCACCGCGGCGGTGAGGCCGGGCAGGTCGTGGAGCCGGCCGGAGCGGTAGTCGACGTGGTTGAGCAGCACGGCCGCGGTACGCGGGCCGAGCGCGCCCGGTACGTCGGCGGGAGCGACCGGCACGATCCGGTGGCCGGTCATCCGGGCCGCCGACGTGGCGATGTACCCGTCGGTGGGGAACGTGGAGGCGTCGACCAGGATCTCGTCGCGGCCCTCGGGGGCCAGCCGGGTCGCGGCGACGACGGCCTTGAAGACGTTCACGCTCGTCGAGTCGCCGACGACGATCCGGCCTGCCGCCGCACCCACGATCGGGGCGATGCGGTCACCGATCCGCTCCGGCGCGGTCCACCAGCCGCTCTCGTCCCAGGACCGGATGCGCAGCTCGCCCCACTCACGGGTGAGGACCTCCTGCAGCCGGGAGGGCACATGGCGGGGCAGCGCGCCGAGCGAGTTGCCGTCCAGGTAGACGGTGTCGTCGAGGGTGAAGAGCTTGCGCAGCGGTGCCAGTCCGTCCGCGGTGTCGAGCGCCTGTGCGCGCTCCTGGAGATCAGACATGGCTGCGGGCCGTCCAGAGCTCGGGGAACACGTTCTTCGTGGCACGCTTCTCCAGCCAGGCGACGCCGGCGGAGCCACCGGTCCCGGTCTTGGAGCCCATGGCCCGCCGGGTGGCGACGAGGTGGTCGTTGCGCCATCGCCACACGAGCTCGCCCACGTCGGTGAGAGCCTCGCCGAGCCGGACCAGTTCGTCGTTCTGGTCGGGGTTGGCGTAGATCTCCGCCCACACGGCCTCGACCTCGCCCGACGGCTCGTACTTCAGGGCGAGGTCGCGGCCCAGCACCTCCTGCGGCACGGCGTAGCCGCGCCGGGCGAGCAGCGCGAGCGCCTCGTCGTACAGACCGGGTTCGCCGAGGGCCTTCTCCAGCTCCGCGTGGACGCGGGGCGCGCCCCGGTGCGGCACGAGCATGGACGCGGACTTGTCGCCGAGCAGGAACTCCATCCGCCGGTACATGGCCGACTGGAAACCGGAGCCCTCGCCGAGCGAGGACCGGTAGGAGTTGAACTGGGCGGGGGTGAGCTGGGCGAGCGGGGTCCAGGAGGCGTTCAGCGCCTCCAGCTCGCGCAGGGAGCGCTTCAGCGCGTCCTGCGCGACGTCCAGCCGGTCCTCGCGCATCGCGTGCGCGGCGGTCTCCCACTCATGGACGATGACGGTGAACCACAGTTCCATGACCTGGGTGGTGACCAGGAAGACCATCTCGCCGGGGTCGTCCGAGCGGAGGTGCTGGAGGTGGGTCAGGACATCCGCCTGGACGTAGTCCTCGTACGGAGTCGTTCCCGCGAAGTCGAGGTGCGGGGTCTGCGCACCGGTGGCTTCGGGGTCGGGGGGAATCGTCGACATTGCTGTCTCCTCGACACGAGCTTCCGGGTAGCGGTCCGCCCCCACCGTGAGGTGGTGGAGCTCCGGTCCCCTGCTCGCATCCTAAGCGGAGATCCGCAGGCCGCGACAGCCGCACGGGCCCCGCGGACGACGATCGTCCACGGGGCCCGCAGGTGGGAGCGCCGGCTCCAGCGAGCCCGGCATGATCCCAACGAGAGGCCCTAGCCGAGCGTCTCGGCGGCGGTCGGCGAGGAGTCCCGGAGGAACGTCGAGCAGCGCTCGTACTCGTCCTGCTCACCGATCGACTGCGCGGCGCGCGCGAGGCCGTGCAGGGCGCGCAGGAAGCCGCGGTTCGGCTCGTGCTCGAACGGTACGGGGCCGTGGCCCTTCCAGCCGGCGCGGCGCAGGGCGTCCAGGCCGCGGTGGTAGCCGGTGCGGGCGTAGGCGTACGACTCGATGACCCGGCCGCCCTCGAACGCCTCGTCGGCGAGCTGTGCCCAGGCCAGCGAGGAGGTCGGGTACTTCGCCGCGACATCGGCGGGCGCGGTGCCGGCGGCGAGCAGTTCGCGCGGCTCCGGGTCGTCGGGCAGATGGGTCGGGGCAGGGCCCCCGAGCAGGTTCTCGTGGATCGACATGGGTTCAAGTGTGCCTGCCACCGGCGCCAACCGGGGCACCCGGTGCGCACAAGGCCGCGAAACGTCTAGGACCTGTCCGGGGCGGGCTCCAGCGGAGGGCTCGTGACGCCGCAGTGCATCGTGCACTCCGGCTGCGCGGTGTCCTGCACGGCGGCCGGCGGCGTACGCACGGTCGCCCATGCGATGACGGCGCCGAGGACCAGCAGCCCGGCGCACATCGGCATGGCCCGCCGGAAGGTCGCGGCGAACTCCCCGGCGTCCCGGTAGGCCTCGGGGCCCATCCCGGCGAGCAGCGGCAGGGCGGCGACCGCGATCAGTCCGGCTGCCCGGGCTGCGGCGTTGTTGATGCCGCTGGCGAGGCCTGCCCGGCCGGTGTCCACGGAGGCCAGGACGGTCGCGGTGAGGGGCGCCACGAGGGCCACCAGCCCGACGCCGAGAACGGCGACGGCGGGGAGGACGTCGGCCAGGTATCCGGTCACGGAGGCGGAACCCGGCCCCACGCGCAGCATCAGCAGCATTCCGCCGGCGGCGATCAGTGGACCGGCGGTGAGGGGGATGCGGGGGCCGATGCGCCGGCTCAGTTCGCCGGACCGGGCCGAGAACAGCAGCATCAGGACGGTGGTCGGCAGCAGGGCGGTACCCGCGCCGAGCGCCGAGTAGCCCGCTACGACCTGGAGCTGGATGGCGGAAAGGAAGAAGAAGCCGCCGAGGGCCGCGTACACGCAGAGGGTGACGATGTTGACGGCGGTGAACTGCCGGGACGCGAACACCGACGGCGGGAGCATGGGATCCGGCCGCCGCCGCTCGACCTGGACGAACAGGGCGCCGAGCAGCACCCCGACCACCGCCGCGCCGATCACGGCCGGAGAGGCCCCCTGTCCCGGCGCCTCGATCAGCGCATACGTCACCAGCGCGAGCGCGAGGGCGGCGAGGGCGGCCCCCAGGACGTCGAAGCGGCCGTGCTCGTAGGGATCCCGGGACTCCGGTACGTGGCGCAGGGCGACGGGCACGCAGACAGCGGCCAGCGGCAGGTTGAGCAGGAACACCCACCGCCAGCCCGGACCGTCGACGAGCCATCCTCCGACGAACGGCCCGACGGCGGCGCCGACCCCGCCGAGCCCCGACCACAACCCGACCGCACGGGCCCGGTCGTCCGGGTGGAAGCTCGCCTGGATCAGGGCCAGCGACCCCGGGGTGAGCAGGGCGCCGCCGACCCCCTGGAGGGCGCGGGCGGCGATGAGCACCTCCGCGCTCGGCGCGAGCCCGCAGAGCAGCGAGGCGGCGGCGAACCACACCACGCCGACGACGAAGACCCGCCGCCGCCCGTACCGGTCACCGAGCGCTCCCCCGAGGAGGATCAGCCCGGCCAGCGTCAGCATGTAGGCGTTGACGGTCCACTGGAGCGCGGCCAGTCCGGTGCCGAGGTCCTCGCCGATACGGGGCAGGGCGACGTTGATGACGGTGGAGTCGAGCATGGCCATGCTCGACCCGAGCACGGTGGTGAGGACGACCCAGCGCCCGGCGGTGGAGGCGACACGGATGCCGCCGGGACCTGCTGAGCTCTCCGCCATGGCCCCAGCATCGCGCAATCGAGCCTCTCCGGCGATTGAGAAGCAGGGGTCCGGGGGCAGCTCCCCCGAAACGCACCCCACCCCCGCCCGGTCGTTACGCGGCCTCCCGCACCGCCTCCACCCCCCGGATCAGCGCCTCCACCCCCGCCACCACCTTGCTCCGCGCGCACCCCACGTTCAGCCGTACGAAGCCCTCCGCCCCGTACACGCCCCCCGGCATCACAGCGACGCGCTCCCGTTCGACCAGCACGCGCTGGAGCGCCTCGTCGTCCTTCACGCCCGCCCGGCGCAGATCGATCCAGGCCAGGTAGCCGGCCTGCGGCGGCTCCCACCCCAGACCGGGGAACGCCGCGTTCAGCCGTTCGGCGACCAGCGCCAGGTTTCCGGCGACATACGCGCGTACGGCGTCCAGCCACGCCGCGCCGTCCCGGTACGCGGCGATGTGCGCGGTCAGCGAGAGCACCGCCGGTGAGGCGAGGCCCTCCGCGGTCTCCATCCGGCGCAGGAACTCCGTCCGGTCCTCCGTACGGCCGACGATCCCGTACGAACCGGTCAGCGCCGGAAAGTTGAACGCCTTCGAGGCCGAGGTGATGAGCGCCCAGCGCCCGTCGCCCCCCACGCGCGTCCACGGCACGTGGACACGCCCCTCGTGCACGAAGTCGGCGTGGATCTCGTCGCTGATCACCGCGACCCCGTGCCGCGCCGCGAGGGAGGCCATCTCCATGAGCTCCGCCTCCGTCCACACCCGCCCCGACGGGTTGTGCGGCGAACAGACCACGAGGACCTTACTGTCCTGACGCGCGAGCTCCCGCTCCAGTGCCTCCGTGTCCCCGAGACCCACACCGCGCAGCTCGCGGCCGAGCCCGGTGACCGCCTTGCGGAAACCGTCGTACGTCGGCGTGTGGACGACCACGCCGTCGCCCTCGGCCGTCCACATCTGGAGCAGTTGCGACAACTGGCTGAGCACGGAAGGCCCGTACACCAGACGCCCGGTGTCGATCACGGTGTCGTAGCGGGTCGCGAACCAGTGGGCCACCGCCGGGCGGAAGTCGCCCAGCCGCCAGTCGGTGTAGCCGAACACACCGTGGTCGAGCCGGGCCCGCAGGGCGGTCAGTACCTCGGGGGCCGTCTCGAAGTCCATGTCCGAGATCGTGAACGGCAGCAGTCCGTCCACCCCGAACCGGTCCGCGACCCCGTCCCACTGCACACTCCAGGTGCCACGGCGGTCGATGACGGTGTCGAAGTCGTAGGACGTGCTCACAGCTGCTCCCTCACATCATTCCTGCCGGGTACGGACATGCCATGGGCCCGGCACCCCAAGGGGTACCGGGCCCAGGCGGACATCCGTACGGAGTTACTTCAGCTTGGTGCCGGTGGACCGCAGGTTGGCGCAGGCCTCCGTGACGCGCTTGGCCATGCCCGCCTCGGCGGACTTGCCCCAGGTGCGCGGGTCGTAGACCTTCTTGTTGCCGACCTCGCCGTCGACCTTCAGCACACCGTCGTAGTTACGGAACATGTGGTCCGCGACCGGGCGGGTGAAGGCGTACTGGGTGTCGGTGTCGAGGTTCATCTTCACGACGCCGTTCTCCAGCGCGGTGGCGATCTCCTCGGCGGTGGAGCCGGAGCCGCCGTGGAAGACGAAGTCGAACGGGGACGTCTTGCCGTACTTGGCGCCGACGCCCTCCTGGAGGTCCTTGAGGAGCTCGGGACGCAGGACGACGTTGCCCGGCTTGTAGACGCCGTGCACGTTGCCGAAGGACGCGGCCAGCAGGTAGCGGCCCTTCTCGCCCAGACCGAGCGCCTCGGCGGTACGCAGCGCGTCGTCGACGGTCGTGTAGAGCTCGTCGTTGATCTCGTGCGTGACGCCGTCCTCCTCGCCACCGGTCGGGGTGATCTCGACCTCAAGGATGATCTTGGCGGCGGCGGCCTTGGCCAGCAGCTCCTGGCCGATGGACAGGTTGTCGGCCAGCGTCTCGGCCGAGCCGTCCCACATGTGGGACTGGAACAGCGGGTTCAGACCCTTGGCGACGCGCTCCGCGGAGATGTCGATCAGCGGACGGACGTACGTGTCCAGCTTGTCCTTGGGGCAGTGGTCGGTGTGCAGCGCGACCGTGATGTCGTACTTGGCGGCGACGATGTGCGCGAACTCGGCGAGGGCGACGGCGCCCGTGACCATGTCCTTGTTGTACTGGCCGCCCAGGAACTCCGCCCCACCGGTGGACATCTGGATGATGCCGTCGCTCTCGGCCTCCGCGAAACCGCGCAGCGCAGCGTGCAGGGTCTGGGTCGAGGTCACATTGATGGCCGGGTAGGCGAACTTGCCTGCCTTCGCCCGGTCGAGCATCTCGGCGTAGACCTCGGGGGTTGCGATGGGCATCTGTCCGCTCCTTGGGATGTGCGGGTGTGCGTTGCTGGTTCCCTGACCTGGGGGCGACGTCATCGTCGCCCCCATCTTCCCAGACTCTCGTCCCGGCTCCACCCCGCGTACTCCCCCAGCGTTCCGGGCGCCCCGCTGCAGACATACGACAAGGGGGGTCGGTTTCACGTGAAACCGACCCCCCTTGAGGGAAAGCGCAGGTCAGGCCAGGTCGAGGTCCGGGACCGAGTAGACGTGGACATACGGGAGCCCTGCCTCGGCGATGGCCGGAGCCGCGCCCCGCTCCACGATCACCGCGACGGCGACGACCTCGCCGCCCGCCTCACGCACCGCCTCGACGGCGGTCAGCGGCGACCCGCCGGTCGTCGAGGTGTCCTCGACGACCAGGCAGCGGCGGCCCTTGACCTCCGTGCCCTCGATCCGGCGCTGCATGCCGTGGGCCTTCTGCGCCTTGCGCACCACGAACGCGTCCAGCTCCTGCCCGCGGGCGGCGGCGGCGTGCAGCATCGAAGTGGCGACCGGGTCGGCGCCCAGCGTCAGCCCGCCCACGCAGTCGTAGTCCAGCTCGGCGGTCGCGTCGAGCATGACCTGACCGACCATCGGAGCAGCCTTGCCGTCCAGCGTGATGCGGCGCAGATCGATGTACCAGTCGGCCTCGAGACCGGAGGAGAGAGTCACCTTGCCGTGAACCACGGCCTTGTCCTTGATCTGCTGCAACAGCTCAGCGCGTACGTCAGTCATGGCTACGAGGATAAGGCCGGCCTGCCCCGCACCCGCTCCGGACCGTCGCGCTCAGAGCGTGCGCCAGCTCCACGTCGTCGCGATCTCCAGGGGTTCGATCGGCGTGACATAGCGGGGAGCGCTGTTCAGGCCGTTCGGCGGCCCCGACTGCGGCTCCACACAGACCGCCTCGTCCTGCTCGTCGTAGACCACGACCCACTCGGTGCGGCTCTTGACCGTGAGCTCCAGCTGCTCCGGCCAGGTGAGGGTCACATCGACACCGTCGGGCATGCCGAAGCAGTCGTCCCACGGTCCGGCCAGGGGAGGGATCCGGCGGCCGGTCGGCAGATGGTTCTCCCCCCGCTCCTCCTGCCACGCGGCGTCGAAGTCGATCCGGACGTCCTCGCCGCCGAGGTTGCGCCGGAACCACGGATGCCAGCCGGCCTGGGCCGGGAAGGAGTCCCCGTACGTCTCGACGCCGAAGGCCAACGTCAGCGAGGACTCGGTCAGTTCGAAGGTCTGCGTCACCCGGCCCGGGTACGGCCAGGGGTCGGTCAGGTCGTAGTAGAACGCGGCGTCCGTCGTGCTCTCCCGCGCCGTGCGCCAGGCCGTGTCACGGCCCGTGCCGTGGATCGCGTGCGGCGGGGCGGTCAGCGGCAGCTGATGCAGCACACCGCCGTTGTGGAACTGCCCGTTCTCGGTGCGTCCGCACCACGGCACCATCGGGAAGCAGCCGTAGCGCTCCCCCTGCCGCAGCAGTTCGGTGCCGCCGATGCGCAGGCTGCTGATACGACAGCCGTTGGCGGGGTTCACGGTCAACTCTGCGTCGCCGACGGACAGCCGGACGTCCTTCTCGCTGCTGCTCACCCCACGACCCTACTGGCGCGGCTACCTCCGGCGCCGCAGCGCCCGGCCCACCACCACCGCGGAGGCGAGGGCGAGCGCGGCCGCGGGGGCCACCCAGCGGAGCGTGGCGCCCGCACCGGTCGAATCGGGTGACGGGACGGGGGCGTACCGGCCGCGCGGCGGTGCGTGGTCGACCTCCTCCGCACTGCGGCCGATCATGGTGCGCCGGGCATGTGCGGCCTCGGCGGGCGGCCCGTCCGGGACGGTGAACTCGATCCCGGCCACCGGGTCCATCGACGACGGCGGCACCGGGGTGTCGAAGACGGAAGCCTGCTCCGGCGGCTGCTCACCGGCCGGCGGCTCGTCCGGAGCCGCGCCGTGCGGGGCCGGTGCGTCACCGGGCCGCGAGGTGTCCGCCTCCTCGGCGGCCTCCTCCAACGCCTGCTCCACGGCTTCGCCGACGGCCTGCTCCTCGGCGGTGACGGCTGCGGCGGCGGGCTCGCCCGCGTCCGCCACCGCGTCGCCCGCACCGGCATCCACGGCATCCCCGGCATCCGCCACCGCGTCGCCCGCCCCGGCATCCCCGGCATCGGCCGCCACACCGGCCGCCCCGGTCTCACCGCCATCCCCCGCATCCCCGTCATCCCCCGCGAGGGACTCCGTCACCAGCTGCTGCGCGAACCGGTCCAGCAGTCGGTGGGCCGCCGACAGCGCCGCCGCCGGGTCCAGATCCAGCAGCCGGCCGTCGCCGCTCACCGTGCCCTCGAAGCCGATCGCCGTCCCGCCGTCGCGGGCGGTGAGGCGGACGGTCAGGGCCAGCTTCGCCGAACCGCTGCCGCGCGCCTCCGCGCCCTCGCCCGCCACGGCCACCCCGTGCTCGGCACCCGCCAGCGGGGTGAGCCGCAGCGCGCCCCGGTACGTGATGGCGTGGCCGCCGGCCCGGACCTTGAGCCGGCCGGACAGCGGGCCCGCGGACGCGTCGGCGTCCTGCTGGAGCCCTGGCACACAGCGCGCGACCCGGGCGGGATCGCCCAGCGTCCGCCGAAGGGCCGGGACCGGAACCGGAACGAACACCTCATGCTCCATGGAAACCGAGCCTACTCAGCCCCGGCCACCACGTCAGCGCTTCCGCATCCCCGAAGACCCCGCCACCGGCCCGTCGCGCACGCTCACCGCTCCTCCCAGTACCGCGGATGCACCAGCGTCGACGGGGCCTGGCCGCGCAGCCGCCCGGCCTCCGCGCGCCGCCCCGCGTCCCGCAGCGCGGGGCCCGTGAGGGACCGCAGCCGCGGGGCCCCGTCGTCCAGACCGAGGGCGGGCTCCGCAGCGGGGCCGGCCAGCACGAACCCCCAGCCGTGCACCTCGGCCGTCCGGCCCGTGGCCCGGTCGGGGCCGACCGCGAATCCGGCGTACCGCCCGCTGATCCGATAGGGGCGGGTGTGCAGTCCCGCCGCCCGCACGGACGCCTCGACCGTCCAGTACGTGCGCGGCCGGCTCACCGCCGGACCCCCGTGCACCACCAGTCGGCCGTCCGGTGCCAGGGCCCGGTCGACCAGTCCGTAGAACTCCGCCGAATAGAGCTTCGTGCTGGCCGAGATCCCCGGGTCGGGCAGGTCCGCGACCACCACGTCGAAGCGGTCGCGCACCGTCCGCAGCCAGCTGAACGCGTCCCCGGTCACGGCCGTCGTCCGCGGATCCCGGAAGGCGTGCGCGTTCAGCTCGGACAGCGCCCGGTCCGTACGGGCCAAGCGGGTGACGGCGGGGTCCAGCTCCACCACGGTCACGCTCCGCACATCCGGGTAGCGCAGCACCTCGCGGGCCGCCAGGCCGTCACCGCCGCCCAGGATCAGCACCCGGGCGTGCGGTCCGTTCATCGCCGGGTGCACCAGCGCCTCGTGGTAGCGGTACTCGTCGCGGGAGCTGACCCGCAGCCGCCCGTCCAGATAGAGGTCGAGGGAGCTCCGGTCCGACCCGGTCAGCACCACTTCCTGGACCTCACTCTGCAGCGCGACCCGCACCTGGTCGCCGTAGACCGCACGCCGCGCCGCCCGCTCGAAGTCGTCGGCCAGCACGGCGGCCGTGGCGAGCACGGCGATCACCAGCACGTTGACGGCGATCAGCAGCCACCGGGAGCGGGAGGTGAGATCCCGCCGGAACACCCACAGGACCAGCGCCCCGCCCACCGCCGCGTTGACCGTCCCGGTGAACAGCGCGCCCGACAGCTGCCCGAGCATCGGCAGCAGCAGGAACGGGAACGCCAGCCCGCCCACCAGCGCGCCCACGTAGTCGGCGGCGAAGAGATCGGCGACCGCACCGCCCGCGTCCTGCCGGTCCACCCGCTGGATCAGCGTCATCAGCAGCGGGATCTCGGCGCCGATCAGAACACCGATCGTCAGCGAGAACCCGACCAGCGCGTACCGCGACTCCCCGATCCAGGCGAACGACGCGTAGAGCACCAGTGCGGAGGAGCCGCCGACCAGGGCGAGCGCCGCCTCGATCAGCCCGAAGCCGACCGCCGCACGGCTGCGCAGCCGTTTCGCGAGCAGCGAGCCGATGCCCATGGCGAACACCATCACGGACAGCACGACGGACGCCTGGGTGACGGAGTCACCGATCAGATAGGAGGCGAGTGCGACCAGTTCGAGCTCGTACACCAGCCCGCAGGCGGCGCAGATGAAGACAGTGGCCAGCACGAGGTACCTGCCGGTCCTCGGTCGCACGGGAATCCGCGCCGCGCCCCCTCGCAGCGGCACCTGCTGGTCGATCATGCCGCGAACGCTACGTCACTGAAACGTCGCCGCTTGTCACCCACAAGGGTGTAATCGGCGCATTCCCAACGGAGTTGACGCCGGTCACGGCGCCGCCGCTGCCGGCATCCGCACCCCCACCCGGGTCCGCGTCACCACCAGCCGGCCCTCCTGCGGGTACGCGTGCCAGGTGCGCCACCGCACCTGGCCCTCGGTCCGCTGGGCGAGCATCGCGGTGAAGGCGTGCGGGCTCCCCGGGAACGTCCCGGCCAGTCCGTGGGGATGGTCGGCGACGAGTGCCAGCAGCTCCTGCGCGCGCCCCGCGAAGGAGCCCGCGCCGAGCGTCTCGACGCGCGCCGCGAACTCGTACTCCCAGTCCCCCAGCCGCTTGGAGACGCCTAAGGGCAGTGGGGTGCTGCTGCCGGGCATACAGGCGACGGTTTCGGAACAGCTGCCCTGTTCCTCTTCCAGAAGTACCTGGTGGGAGGCGCCGAGCAGCCGCAGCTGAAGCTGCGCGCCGGCGAGCCCGAGATCGAGGACGGCCAGCGCCGGGAGCGGTTCACGCCCCAGCGCCCAGGCCAGATCGGCGGCACGGGTGTCGGAATAGGCCGTATGAAGGGTCGTGAGCATGGGTCGGCTCCGCAAAACACACATGGACACGTGGACAGGGGGCGCCCCGACGTGGTGCACGTGGGAGGTGGGAAGCGCCCGATCAGGTCCAACTGGGGTCCGAGGGCTGAATGTTCTCTCAACCGAGGGAATCACGAACTACGCCGCACTCGCAGCGTTTTTACCCAACTTGGCGTGGTTTCCATCCCCTCGGGGGCCTGCCGGTTCTGGTGTTCACCAGGGATGCGCCGCGCGGCCCAACGAAAAGGCGCCCGGCGGGACTTAGAGGCTCCTCCTCGTCCCGCCGGGCGCCGGGCCGGCCGCCGTGCCCGGCCGCGGACCAGCTGCCCCGTGTCAGCTGCCTCCGCCGCATCCACCCCCGCCGCCGCCACCGCCGCACGAGGAACCCCCGCCGCACGAGTGGCCCCCGGAGTGACCGCCTGAGTCGCCGCCCCCGTCCCCGGCCCACCAGCTGCCGCCGCCCCCGCCGGCGCCGCCGCTCGCCCTGCGTCGCCCAGCCGGTGACGTGCCGCGGTTCCTGGCACTCACCAGCAGCGAAACAAAGAGCACGAAGACCATCACGCTCACCGCTACGACCACACTCACCACGGACCTCACGTCCTTCCGTTCCCCCGAAGCGAAAGTCCCCCGCTCCGTACCGATTCCCGCGTGTCAGGGGGATGCCCCCGTCCCCGTACGGCCAAAGCAGACTTGAGCAACTCCAGAGCTTCCGCGCAGGATGGCGTTCATGACACAGGGACGACCGCTGCTCAACCGCCGCCTCGCCGAGTTCGGCACGACGATCTTCGCGGAGATGTCCGCGCTGGCCGTCCGCACCGGCGCCATCAACCTCGGCCAGGGCTTCCCCGACACCGACGGCCCCGAAGAGGTCCGCGAGGCCGCCGTCCGCGCCCTGCGCGCCGGGCACGGCAACCAGTACCCGCCGGGGCCGGGCGTCCCCGAGCTGCGTACCGCGATCACGTCCCACCAGCAGCGCCGCTACGCCCTGACGTACGACCCCGACACCGAGGTCCTCGTCACCGCGGGCGCCACCGAGGCCATCGCGGCCACGCTGCTGGCGCTCCTGGAGCCGGGGGACGAGGTCGTCGCCCTGGAGCCGTACTACGACTCGTACGCCGCCTGCATCGCCATGGCGGGCGCCACCCGCGTCCCGGTGACCCTGCACCCCGAGCCGTCCTCCGGTACCTACCGGCTGGACCTCGACGAACTGCGCGCGGCGCTCACCCCCCGCACCCGGCTGCTGCTGCTCAACACCCCGCACAACCCCACCGGCACCGTCCTGACCCGCGAGGAACTCGGCGCGATCGCCGAGCTGGCGTGCGAACGCGATCTCCTCGTCGTCACGGACGAGGTCTACGAGCACCTGGTCTTCGAGGGCGAGCACCTGCCGCTCGCCGGCTTCCCGGGGATGCGCGAGCGGACGGTCACCATCAGCTCGGCCGGCAAGACGTTCTCCTTCACCGGCTGGAAGGTCGGCTGGATCACCGCGAGCCCGGAGCTGGTGTCCGCGGTGCGCTCGGCGAAGCAGTTCCTGACCTATGTCTCCGCAGGCCCGTTCCAGTACGCGGTCGCCGAGGCGCTGAGCCTGCCCGACGGCTACTTCGACGCACTGCGCGCGGATCTGCGGGCCAAGCGCGACCTGCTGAGCGGCGGGCTCGCCGAGGCCGGGTTCGAGGTCTACCGGCCGGCGGGCACGTACTTCGTCACCACGGACATCCGCCCGCTCGACAGCAGCGGCGACGGCTTCGCGTTCTGCCGCTCGCTTCCGGAGCGGTGCGGGGTCGTGGCCGTTCCGAACGCGGTCTTCTACGACCACCGGGAGCAGGGCGCACCCTTCGTGCGCTTCGCGTTCTGCAAGCGTACGGAGGTACTGGAGGAGGCCGTCTCCCGGCTCAAGGGCCTGCGCTGAGACCCACGACGAGGCCCGGCGCGGAGCGCGCCGGGCCTCGTCGTCGTGTGCGGTGGCTCAGGCCTCCGGAGCGGCCTGCTCCGTGCCCTCGGCCGGCTTCTCGTCGGCCGGTGCCAGGCCGAGGCGCTCCAGCAGCCACTTGTCGAACTCGATGGAGGCGCGCACCCAGCTGACCGTCGAGGAGACGAAGTGCTCCAGGGAGACGCCGGTGCCGATGAGCATCTGCGCCTCACCGATCAGCCGGACCGAGGTGCCGGTGTCCTCGGAGCCCTCCTCGGGCTCGTGGGTGTGCGTGTAGACCTTGGGCCACAGGGTGCGGCGGTTCCAGTCGTCGATCGCGTCGAGGAGGACCGGGCGCTGGTCCGTGTCGTGCGGGCGGTCGTAGAACGTACGGACCGAGAAGACCTGCTGCTCGCCCTCGCCACGGAACATGAAGTACGTGCGGAAGTCTTCCCACGGCGCCGCGAGGTCGCCCTCGTCGTCGATGACGTACTTCAGCTCCATCTGCTCCAGGAGCTGCTTGACGAGGTCCTGGTCAGGGACGACGGGGCCCTCCGGTCCTGCCGCCTGCGGTTCGGGCTGGCCCCCGAAGTTAGGAATCGAGGACGGATCGATGCTCACCGTAATTTCCCTTCGTGCGGTTGGCTGCCATCCTCTCCCATGCCGGGCGGGGCATGGCAAGCCCGGACGGCCCCGATCCGCCACAAGCTGATATCCAGCCGGTGGGGACCGGGGCCGCCGTTACGCCACATGCGCTCCGGTCAGGCCGCCGCGCCGACGGTCAGACCGTCACCTTCCCGGTCGACGCGGACCGTGTCGCCGTCCGTGATCTCGCCCGCGATGATCTTCTTCGCGAGCCGGTCGCCGATCGCCGTCTGGATGAGGCGGCGCAGCGGCCGGGCACCGTAGGCCGGGTCGTTGCCCTCCTCGGCCAGCCAGGCCAGGGCGGCCGGGGTGACGTCGAGGGTGAGCCTCCGGTCCGCCAGCCGCTTGGCGAGGCGGTCGATCTGGAGCCCCGCGATGTGCGCGAGCTCGTCACCGGACAGGGCGGAGAAGACCACCAGGTCGTCGAGCCGGTTGAGGAACTCCGGCTTGAAGGACGCCCGGACGACGTCCAGGACCTGCTTCTTCTTCTCCTCGGGCTTGGTCAGCGGATCGACCAGGTACTGGCTGCCGAGGTTGGACGTCAGGATCAGGATGGTGTTGCGGAAATCCACCGTCCGGCCCTGTCCGTCGGTGAGCCGGCCGTCGTCGAGGACCTGGAGCAGGATGTCGAAGACCTCGGGATGCGCCTTCTCCACCTCGTCCAGCAGGACGACGCTGTACGGGCGGCGGCGGACCGCCTCCGTGAGCTGGCCGCCCTCCTCGTAGCCGACGTACCCGGGCGGGGCGCCGACCAGCCGGGCCACACTGTGCTTCTCGCCGTACTCGCTCATGTCGATGCGGACCATGGCCCGCTCGTCGTCGAAGAGGAAGTCGGCGAGGGCCTTCGCCAGCTCGGTCTTGCCGACGCCGGTCGGGCCGAGGAAGAGGAACGATCCGGTGGGCCGGTCGGGGTCGGCGATACCGGCCCGGGTGCGGCGTACCGCGTCCGAGACGGCCTGCACGGCCTCGGTCTGCCCGATGAGGCGGCGGCCCAGCTCCTGCTCCATGCGCAGCAGCTTCTGGGTCTCGCCCTCCAGCAGCCGGCCGGCCGGGATGCCGGTCCAGGCCCCTACGACATCGGCGATGTCGTCGGGTCCGACCTCGTCCTTGACCAGGGTCTCCTTGGGCTCCTTCGCGGCCTCCTGCTCGGCCTCGGCCGCCTCGGCCAGCTCCCGCTCCAGGCCCGGGATCTCCCCGTACAGCAGCTTCGACGCGGTGTCGAAGTCGCCGTCGCGCTGGGCCCGTTCGGCCTGGCCGTGCAGTTCGTCGAGGCGTTCCTTGAGCTCACCGACGCGGTTGAGGCCCTGCTTCTCCTTCTCCCACCGGGCGTTGAGACCGCGCAGCTCCTCCTCCTTGTCGGCGAGGTCGCGGCGCAGCTTCTCCAGCCGCTGCTTGGACGCGGGGTCGCTCTCGTTCTTGAGGGCGAGCTCCTCCATGTGCAACCGGTCGACGGCGCGCTGGAGTTCGTCGATCTCGACGGGCGAGGAGTCGATCTCCATGCGCAGCCGGGAGGCCGCCTCGTCGACGAGGTCGATGGCCTTGTCGGGGAGGAAGCGGGAGGTGATGTAGCGGTCGGAGAGCGTGGCGGCGGCGACCAGGGAGGCGTCCGCGATCTGCACCTTGTGGTGGGCCTCGTAGCGGCCCTTGAGCCCGCGCAGGATCGCGATGGTGTCCTCGACCGAGGGCTCGGCCACGAGCACCTGCTGGAAGCGGCGCTCCAGGGCGGGGTCCTTCTCGATCCGCTCGCGGTACTCGTCGAGCGTGGTGGCGCCGACCATCCGCAGCTCACCGCGGGCCAGCATGGGCTTGAGCATGTTGCCCGCGTCCATGGCGGAGTCGCCTCCGGCGCCCGCGCCGACGACGGTGTGCAGCTCGTCGATGAACGTGATGATCTGGCCGTCGCTCTCCTTGATCTCGGAGAGGACGGTCTTCAGGCGCTCCTCGAACTCGCCGCGGTACTTCGCGCCCGCGACCATGGCACCCAGGTCCAGCGAGACGAGCCGCTTGTTCTTCAGGGATTCGGGGACGTCGCCCTTGACGATGCGCTGCGCGAGTCCTTCGACGACGGCGGTCTTGCCGACGCCGGGCTCACCGATGAGCACCGGGTTGTTCTTGGTGCGGCGTGAGAGCACCTGGACGACGCGGCGGATCTCCTGGTCGCGCCCGATGACCGGATCGAGCTTGCCCTCGCGCGCGGCCGCGGTGAAGTCCGTACCGAATTTCTCCAGGGCCTTGTACTGGCCCTCCGGGTCGGGTGTGCTCACCCGGCGCCCTCCCCTGCTCTTCTCGAATGCGTCCAGCAGCCTCTTCGCGCTGGCGCCCTGCCCGTCGAGGATCTCACCGGCACGGCCGCCCTTCGCCGCGATGCCGATGAGCAGGTGCTCGGTGGAGATGTAGTCGTCGCCGAGTTCCTTCGCCCGCTGGGCGGCGTCGGAGATGACGGCGAGCAGTTCGCGGTTGGGCTGCGGCGGCGCGACGGTCGACCCGGTCACGCTGGGCTGCGCGCCCAGGAGCCGCTCGGTCTCGGTACGGATGGCGACCTGGTCGGCCTCGACGGCGGCCAGCAGGTCGACGAGATTCTCGTTGTCCTCGCCCTCGAGCAACGCGAGCAGCAGATGCCCCGGGGTCAGATCGGGATGCCCGTCCTTCACGGCCCTGCTGGTGGCCGCGTTGATGGCGTCCCTGCTCCTGTTGGTCAGCTCGGCGTCCACGTGCGCTCTCTCCTCCTTGCGGTGACTGGTCCGTCCTCACTACTGACACGATCAACGTGCACAAAGTTGAGTCTATTCCACTCAAGGCAAAAACGGGCCCCGTCTCCGTTCCGGCCGTCCGTTCCGAGTGAACCGGCCGCTCCCCCTGCCCGCCACCGCAGCCGGTCCCGCGACTGCCTACGCTGGCGCCATGGCAGTCGACGTACGCAATCCCGCCCCGGAGTACCTCGCCTTCTGGCGCGAGTCCCATCTGTGCACCCTCACGACACCCCGCCCGGACGGCACCCCGCACGTGGTCCCGGTGTGCGTGACGTACGACCCCGAGGCCGGCCTCGCCCGCATCATCACCAACAAGAACAGCCGCAAGGTCGCCAACATCCTGGCCGCGGGCCCGGACGGCGCCCGCGTCGCGGCCTGCCAGGTGCACCGGGCCCGCTGGGCGACCCTGGAGGGCGTCGCCAGGGTGCGTACGGAGCAGGACAGGGTCGACGACGCGGTACGCCGCCACACGGAGCGCTACGAGCGCACACCCTCGCCCAACCCGGACCGCGTCGTCATCGAGATCACCCTGGACCGGGCGCTCGGCCACGGGTGACCGCCTCCACTCCGGCGGGCACTCGGCCGCGGGTGACGCCGTGCGCCCGCCGGCCCCGCGCCCGCCGTCAGCTGCCGCCCCCCGCCCAGGGCCGGCGCGGCGGCACGGGCGGCGGCGCCATGGGCGCGGGCGCCTGCGCCTGGACCGGGAGGGAAGCCGCGGCCTCCTCCTCGATCTGCGGGAGCCCGTGCGGGAAGACCGGTCCGACGGCGACCGTGCGGCCGTCGACGGCGGCGTCCATCCCTTCCCGGGCGGCGGCGTGCAGCGCCTCCAGCAGGGCGCGCGGCGGCTCGGTCCGCATCATGACCCTCTCCATGTCGGTACCGCCGAAGCCCCGGACGAAGTCGGAGACGAACTGCCCGACGAGTTCGGTGCCGCGCCGGTTGCGCCACATCACCCAGCCGAGGTAGAGGCTGGTGCCGTAGGCGAACACCGAGAGGTACGCGACGTAACTCCCGTCCTGGAGCACCATCCGGTGGGTCACCCGGGGGTGCTCGCCCGCGGTGCGGATACGGCGGAACACCGGCACCACCGGCAGCCGGCGCTCCCGCACGACCCTCGCGATCTCGGCGTACGCGGATTCGGCGTGCGTCCCCCGGCCGGCCAGCAGGACCCGCCACTCCCCGACCGGCTCGGTGATCCTCGACGCGAGGAAGACGGCGACGAAGGCGATCACGGCGATCTGCAGGCCGATGCCCATGATCCCGAGGCCGCTCCGCGGATCGCCGGCCAGGGTGATGAGCCCGGCGAAGCCGAAGGGGAGAAACACGCCGAACGCCACGCCGGCGGCCCTCAGCCACACCGCCAGGAAAGCCCTCCCGTTCACCGAGTCGTCGAAGGAGACCTCCACCTCGCGGTGGAGCAACGTCTTGTCGAGGTAGACGGCATCGCCGTCACCTCCGCGCCGGCCGGGCTGTTTGTCGACCTTGTGTCCGCTCATGAATGACCCTTGTGGTGGAAGGGCGGAGCATGGAGGACCGTGTCCCCACCCACACAGAGGCGAATTTCGACACCTTCTGTGCCGCTCCGACCGGAATGTCTCCGGGAGAAGCACAACGGCGCCACCGTGTTCAGGTCACGGTGGCGCCGTTGTGTGGGGGAGTGTCTGAGCGACGTGGAACGACGGGGGATCGCTCAGGCACTGCGGGGGGTGGCGGAGATGGTTTCGGGCTCGAACAGCTGGTGGTCACGCTGAGCGAGGTTCACAAAGATCATGTCGTACCGAATGGCACAGCGCACGGGCTGCGGCGCTCCGCGGGGCTTGCGGAGGCACCGGTAGGCGCGGAGTTCACCGTCGTCCTCACGGGCGACGACGACCGGGTCACCGAACAGAGTGACCATCAACGAATCACCACGGTGGGGGAGTGCCGTGACGAGGTCGATGAAATGCCACCCTGAGCGATAGGCGGTTGCCATCTCGCGCCGGAAGGTCCGGTCGTCCGGCGGCGTAGTCATGTCAGGCGCCCACGCGGTCGGAGACGGAAACCCAACTGATCTCACCGGCCGCCTCAGGCGCCTGAGCGAACCAGCTGATCTCACCGGGTGAGCTCGCAGCCTCGATGCTCCAGCTGATCTCACCGGGCCCGGCAGCCGCCTCGGCACTCCAGCTGATCTCATCGCTGCTCGCCAGGACGGCAAAGCCCATTGCCGCGACGAATGAGACGGCAAGCGCCGAGCGAAGCATTCGCTTATACATAGTCGGCTTCGTCCTCACTTGTGGATTCTTCTCCCCCGCACCTAAGACGATGTCTCACCTGGGCACACGAACACCACCGAGTCGATGCATCATGTTCCTGCATGTTCAGGAACCTGGGGGGTGTAGATATGGCAACAAACGAGGCAGAAGAGACACATCGTCACGGGATCACCGAACTGTGCGCCGAGGGAGCACACCTCTACGCCAGCGCGCTGCGTTCAGGCCGCATATCCCGAGCCGAAGTGGCTCCAGCACCCTGCTTGATGGACTTCGCCCTTCTGCATCCGGATCCTGACGACCCCGACTGGCTGCGCCCCCTTCCGCCGTCCGCCGCACTCGCGCAGCGGCTCCACCCCATCGAGCGCGAAATCCAGGAACGCCGACGCCGGTCCCTCGAACTGGCCGAGTCATTCGAACCGTTCATGGACATCAGCGCACAGGATCCGCCCATCACTCACGCCATCACCGTGCTGGAGGGGAAGCATCGCATCAACGCCGCACTGGACCTGGCCACCGCTGAATGCCGCACGGAGGTCCTCACCGTCCAGCCAGGAGGAGACCGTGGCGAGGACCGCCTGCGAGAAGGCCTGGAGCGCGGACTGCTGGTGGTCGACCGAGGGGTCGGTATGCGCACCCTGTACCAGCACACCGTCCGGCACAGCCAGGGCACTCTCGCCTATGCGGAACGCATGGCCGAGGGCAAGGTGGAGATCCGCACGCTCGAAGAACTCATCGCGCGCCTGATCGTCTTCGACCGGACCGTAGCCTTCATTCCTGCCAGCAACGACGACCAGATAGCCCTGGAACTACGCCATCCCGGACTGGTCGAGTACTTGATCACAGTCTTCGAGCAGCTCTGGAATCGTGCATCACCCCTGCTTGGTGCACTGCCGTACAACCCGGCGCCCAAGGGCATCAGCGGTGTCCAGCGCTCCATCGCCCAGCTTCTCGTCGAGGGCCATGTGGATGATTCGATAGCCCGCCGGCTCGGCATGAACGTCCGCACCTGCCGGGCTCACGTCGCCAAGCTGTCCGCTGTGCTGGGCAGCACCAGCCGCGCCCAACTCGGCTACCTGATAGCCCGGTCAGGAATCCTCGAACAGGACTCCTGACCGGGTACGGCCCCAAAAGATCCCCACCCCCGGGCCGGGGGGGCGCAGCCACGCAACGGGGGAGAAGCGAGGCCGCGCCCTTTGATCAGCCGGGGGAGTTCCCGGCTCCCCCGACAGGTCCACACTGGCCCGAGGACTACGCTTCCACCACCGTCATCTTGCTGCACTGCCGAAAGTGGGGGGTCAGGAATGGGCAGGGATGAGGACACACCGGTCCACGCGCACGCGGACCGCCAACTGTGCGACGCAGCAGTCACGATCTACACCGAAGCGCTCCGCACAGGACGAATACCCCGGACCGCGCTGCAGCCCGCACCGTGCTTGCTCGAGTTGGCGCTCGTGCACCCCGACCCCCAGGACGACGACTGGATCCGGCCGGTGCCGCCGTCCGCGGCCCTCGCCCACCTGCTGCAGCCCGTCATACGGGAGATTCACGAGCGCATCAGGCTCTCCGCCTCGCTCGCGGATTCCCTGGCTCCCCTGGCTTCTGTCCCCAGCGCGGACCCCAACCTCTCCATCACCGTCCTCGAAGGCATCCCGCTGATCGAGGCCGCCATTCAGAGCGCCCTGGATGGTGCACAGGAAGAAATCCTCACCCTGCAGCCGGGGAGCAGCCGCCCGGCGGAACAACTCAAGAAGGCGTTGGCACGTGCGTTGTCCACGGTCGACCGCGGCGCCACCCTCCGCCACATCTACCAGCACCCCGCGCGCTACAGCCCGACGATCAAGACCTATCTGGACGAGGTGCCCCCCGGTCACATCCAGGTCCGCACCATCGAGCAGACCGTCGAGCGGCTCTTCATCTTCGACCGCACCGTGGCCTTCATCCCCGCCAACCCCACGCGCGACGTGGCCCTGGAGATCCGTCACCCCGCGCTCGTCCGCTACCTGATCCAGGTCTACGAGGTCCTGTGGGCCCAGGCCACCCCACTCACCGAACCGCTGCAGCCGGCCCCTCCGAGCGCCACCGTCACCGCGGTCCAGCTCAGCATCGCGCGCCTCCTCATCGAAGGCCACATCGATCAGGTGGTGGCCCGCAAGCTCGGCATCAGCGTCCGCACCTGCCGCGCCCACATCGCCAAGCTCATGCAGACCTTCAACGCCACCAGCCGCACCCAACTGGGCGCCCTCCTGGCCCAGTCCGGCCTTGCCGAAAGCCCTGCGCCATGACGACGAGGCCGCTGCACGTGCACAGTGACCACGCGGTGTGCGACGCGGCGATGAGCCTGTACTCCGAGGCATTGGCCGTCGGGCGCGTCTCCCGGTCCGCGGCCACCCCGCTGCCCTGTCTCAGCGACAACGCGCTCCTCGTACCCGATCCGCTCGACAGCCGTTTCCTGCGCCCCGTACCGCCGACGGCGGCCCTCGCTCACCTGCTGCACCCCATCGCACAGGGGCTCCTGGATCAGGTGCGGGCCTCCGACCGCCTGGCCAAGGCGCTGGCACCGCTGGTCTCCTTCGGACACGACGTGCCTCACCTCGCCATCACCGTGCTCAAGGGACGCTCGACAGTCCAGGCGTCCATCAACGAATCCGCGCGAGACGTGCGCGAAGAGATCCTCACGCTTCAGCCCGGCAGCACCCGGACACCGGAAGATCTCCAACTGGCCCTGTCAGGCACGCTGCCCACGGTTGAACGGGGCGTTCGGGTGCGGCACATCTACCAGCATTCCGCGCGCTACAGCCCGGCTCTCAAGGCGTACGTGGGACAGCTGCCGAGCAGCCTCCTCCAGGTCCGCACCATGGAACAGGCCATCGAAGTCCTCATGATCTTCGACCGCACGGTCGCCTACGTCCCCGCCGAACCCGACCGCAGCGTCGCCCTGGAGATCCGCCATCCCGCGCTGGTCACCTTCCTCGCCCAGACGTACGAAACGCTCTGGGCCCAGGCCACCCCCTTCACCCAGCAGCTCCCCACCGCCCTGCCCGGGACAGCGCTCACAGCCGTCCAGCACAGCGTCGCCCGCCTCCTCGCCGAAGGGCACGTGGACGAGACCGTCGCCCACAAACTCGGCATCAGCGTCCGCACCTGCCGCGCCCACATCGCCAAACTCATGCAGACCCTCGGCGCCACCAGCCGCACCCACCTCGGCGCGCTCCTCGTCCGCTCCGGCATCGCCGAGCCCGCAGCTCCGCGTACGGCGAAAGGGCCCCCGGCGCCGCGCACAGCAGAAGAGCCCGCCACCCCCGACGTTCCGGGGTGACGGGCTCCGTGCTCGGGAAGGGTCCTGCTCAGTCCTTCGGCCGCTTCGGCCGCCAGACCACCAACGCACTGGTCTGCTGCACATCCTGATACGGGACCAGGTCGCGCCGGTACGACGCGTGCACCTGGGCCTCGCGCTGCTGCATGGCCACCGCCGCCCCGTCCACGGCCGCCGAGAGCTCGGCGACGCGCTGCTGGAGCGCCGCGACCTGATTCTCCAGTTCGATGATGCGCTTGATGCCGGCCAGATTGATGCCCTCGTCCTGCGACAACTGCTGCACGGTGCGCAGCAGCTCGATGTCGCGGGCCGAGTAGCGCCGTCCGCGTCCGGCCGTGCGGTCGGGCGAGACGAGGCCGAGGCGGTCGTACTGGCGCAGCGTCTGCGGATGCAGGCCCGAGAGCTGGGCCGCGATCGAGATCACGTACACCGGGGATTCATCGGTGAGTTCGTACGGATTGCGTCGTCGGCCGTCCACCTCAAGCTCCCTTCGCTGCCTGGAACAGCTCCGCCCGCGGGTCCTGGTCCGCGGTCGCCTTCCGGTAGGCCTCCAGCGCGTCCCGGGCGTCGGTGCCCAGGTCCGTGGGGACCGCCACCTCGACGGTGACCAGCAGGTCGCCGCGGGTGCCGTCCTTGCGGACCGCGCCCTTGCCCCGGGCCCGCATGGTACGCCCGCCCGGCGTACCGGCCGGAAGCTTCAGGGTGACCGGCGGTCCGCCGAGCGTGGGGACCTTCACCTCGCCGCCGAGCGCCGCCTCCGTGAACGTGACGGGCACGGTGACCGTGAGGTTGTCGCCCTTGCGGCCGAAGACCGGGTGGGCGTCGACGTGGACGACGACGTAGAGGTCGCCGGCCGGTCCGCCGCGCTCGCCCGGGGCTCCCTTGCCGCGCAGCCGGATCCGCTGGCCGTCGAGGACGCCCGCCGGGATCCTGACCTGCATGGTGCGGGACGACTTCGCCCGGCCGCTGCCCTTGCAGACCTCGCAGGGGTCCTGGGCGATGAGACCCCGGCCCTTGCAGTCCACGCAGGGATCGGTGAGCGAGAACCCGCCGCCGCTGCCGCGCGAGACCTGGCCGGTGCCGACGCAGGTCGGGCAGACCCTGGGGGTGCCGTTCTTGTCGCCGGTGCCGGAGCACGCCTTGCAGGGAGCCTGGCTGGACATCCGCAACGGGACCGTGGCCCCGTCGACCGCCTCGGTGAAGCTGAGCGTCACCTCGGACTCGATGTCCTGGCCGCGGCGCGGCTGCACCCGGGTGCCGGTGGTGCCGCCCCGGTTGAAGAGACCGCCGAAGACATCTCCCAGGCCACCGCCGCCGAAACCGCCGGCGCCGCCCTGCTGGCCCCCGCCCGGGGCACCTCCGAAGAGGTCCCCCAGGTCGAAGTTGAAGTTGCCCTGGGCGCCGCCGGGCCCGGCGCGGAAGCCACCGTTGCCGAAGAGGGCGCGTGCCTCGTCGTACTCCTTGCGCTTCTTGGTGTCACCGAGGACGTCGTTCGCCTCGGAGATCTCCTTGAAGCGCTCCTCCGCCTTGTCATTGCCCTTGTTGGCGTCCGGGTGGAACTCGCGGGCGAGCTTCCGGTACGCCTTCTTGATCTCGGCGTCGGTGGCGTCCTTCGGGACGCCGAGAACCTTGTAGTAGTCCTTCTCGACGAAGTCCTTCGTACTCATCGACGTCCCTCCTTCCGGACGCCCGGCCGGGTGGCCGGGTGGTGTGCTGCCAGGTGGTCGGACGGGATGTCAGACCTCCTCGCCGCCACCGCTCTCCTCGTCGTCTGCCTTCTCTTCCTTCGCAGCCGCGGGGGTCGCCCCCGGCTGGGGTTCGGCCACCGCCACCCGCGCGGGGCGGATGGTGCGCTCGCCGATCCGGTACCCGGGCTGCAGGATCGCCACGCAGGTCGTCTCCGTGACGTCCGGCGCGTACGAGTGCATCAGGGCCTCGTGGATCGTCGGGTCGAAGGGCTCGCCCTCCTTGCCGAACTGCTGCAGTCCGAGCTTGGCGACGACCGTCTCCAGCGATTCGGCCACCGACTTGAACCCGCCCACGAGCTCACCGTGCTCACGGGCCCGGCCGACGTCGTCGAGCACGGGCAGGAGCTCGGACAGGAGACCCGCGACTGCGATCTCCTTGACCGTGACCCGGTCCCGCTCCACGCGGCGGCGGTAGTTCTGGTACTCGGCCTGGAGCCGCTGGAGGTCGCCCGTGCGCTCGGAGAGCGCGGTGCGGACCTGGTCCAGCTGGGCCGTCAGTGCCGTCGTCCGGTTTGCGTCCGTCTCGTTCGCGTCCCCGGCCGGGGCCGCCGCCTCCTCCGAGGAGGGGGTGGCGGCCTTCGGCTCGGCGTCGTCAGGGGTGGCGCCGGAGGGGACGTCGGGCTTCTCCTCGAAGCCCGGAGTCTCCTCGGTCACGCCGCACCGCCCTTGGAGTCCTTCTCGTCGTCGACGATCTCGGCGTCGACGACATCGTCGTCAGCCTTGGCCTGCTCGGCGCCCGGCTGCGCGTCGGCCTGCGGGCCGCCCTCGGCCTGGGCGCTGGCGTACATCGCCTGGCCCAGCTTCTGGGAGACGGCCGCGACCTTCTCGGTGGCCGTACGGATCTCGGCGGTGTCCTCGCCCTTGAGCTTCTCCTTCAGCTCGGTGAGCGCGGTCTCCACCTCCGTCTTCACGTCACCGGGGACCTTGTCCTCGTTGTCCTTGAGGAACTTCTCCGTCTGGTAGACGAGCTGCTCGCCCTGGTTGCGGGACTCGGCGGCCTCGCGACGACGGTGGTCCTCGTCCGCGTACTGCTCGGCCTCTTCGCGCATCCGGTTGACCTCGTCCTTCGGCAGCGAGGAGCCACCGGTGACGGTCATCTTCTGCTCCTTGCCGGTGCCGAGGTCCTTGGCGGCGACGTGCATGATGCCGTTGGCGTCGATGTCGAACGCGACCTCGATCTGCGGCACACCGCGCGGGGCCGGCGGCAGACCGGTCAGCTCGAACATCCCGAGCTTCTTGTTGTACGCCGCGATCTCGCGCTCGCCCTGGTAGACCTGGATCTGCACGGACGGCTGGTTGTCCTCGGCCGTCGTGAAGATCTCGGAACGCTTGGTCGGGATCGTGGTGTTGCGCTCGATGAGCTTGGTCATGATCCCTCCCTTGGTCTCGATGCCGAGGGACAGCGGGGTGACGTCGAGGAGCAGGACGTCCTTGACCTCGCCCTTGAGGACACCGGCCTGGAGCGAGGCGCCGATGGCGACGACCTCGTCCGGGTTCACACCCTTGTTGGCGTCCTGACCGCCCGTGAGCTCCTTGACGAGCTCGGCGACGGCCGGCATACGGGTCGAGCCACCGACGAGAACGACGTGGTCGATCTCGGAGAGCTGGATGCCCGCGTCCTTGATGACGTTCTGGAACGGGTTCTTGCAGCGGTCCAGGAGGTCAGCGGTGAGCTGCTGGAACTGCGAGCGCGTGAGCTTCTCGTCCAGGTGCAGCGGGCCCTCGGCCGACGCCGTGATGTACGGCAGGTTGATCGAGGTCTCCGTCGAGGACGACAGCTCGATCTTCGCCTTCTCCGCGGCCTCGCGGAGACGCTGGAGAGCCATCTTGTCCTTGGACAGGTCCACGCCGTGCCCGTTGGCGAACTGCTTCACCAGGTAGTCGACGACGCGCTGGTCCCAGTCGTCACCACCGAGGTGGTTGTCACCGTTGGTGGCCTTCACCTCGACGACGCCGTCGCCGATCTCCAGGAGGGACACGTCGAAGGTGCCGCCACCGAGGTCGAAGACGAGGATCGTCTGGTCGTCCTTGTCGAGCCCGTACGCCAGCGCGGCGGCCGTCGGCTCGTTGACGATACGCAGGACGTTCAGGCCCGCGATCTCGCCGGCCTCCTTCGTCGCCTGACGCTCGGAGTCGTTGAAGTACGCCGGGACGGTGATGACCGCGTCGGCCACCTTCTCGCCCAGGTACGCCTCGGCGTCACGCTTGAGCTTCTGCAGGATGAAGGCGCTCATCTGCTGCGGGTTGAAGCTCTTGCCGTCGATCTCGATCTTCCAGTCAGTGCCCATGTGGCGCTTGACCGAACGGATCGTCCTGTCGACGTTCGTCACTGCCTGGCGCTTGGCGACCTCGCCGACCAGAACCTCGCCGTTCTTCGCGAAGGCGACGACGGACGGCGTGGTCCTGGCGCCTTCGGCGTTGGTGATGACGGTGGGCTCGCCGCCTTCGAGAACGCTGACGACGGAGTTAGTCGTGCCCAGGTCGATGCCGACCGCACGTGCCATTTCAATTCCTCCAACTGACTACTTGAGTGGATCTGACTCAAGGATGCATGACACCCGCTCCGGAGTCAACAGACCTGAGTCGAGTGGACTCAACTATCGTGCACGCACCTACCGCCACCAGCGAAAACATCACGACCTGTGACAGCGGACACAGTGCACATACAGTCGATCAGCGGCAATTCGGACCCACGTACGGGCGACACCTGCCCAGCCCCACGGGTCACACACCCCTCCCCATCATCGCCGCATGGGATCGTTCTGTCACAAAATGCCGTGAGCCGCGCAAAACAGGCACACGATCCATCGGCACATGATCCACCGGCAGCCGACCCACCGGCTCCGGTCGGCCGACCCAGGCAGGTGCGCACCATGCAGACGCAATGGCAAGGGCAGAGTCGCGGGCCCCGACGGCAACCCAGGCCCACGGGCCGCGGCCGACGGCCGACGCCGCCCCGCCTCGCGGCCGCCCGGAGGGCCCTGCGGGCACTGGCCCCGACGGCCCTGCCCCGCCCCACCGCGAAACGCGCCCTGGACCTGGCACTCGGCTCGGCCCTCCTGATCCTGGCCGCTCCCCTGCTCGCCGCTGCCGCCCTGACCCTCGCCGCCCAGCGCGGCTCCGGGGGCGTACTGACGCGCTCGACCCGGCTGGGGGCGGACGGCAGACCGTTCGTCCTGCGGTCACTGCGCACCCGGCGACTCCGGCTGCACGTGATCTCCCGGCTCCCCCACGTCGTACGGGGCGAGCTCTCCCTCGTCGGCCCGGCGCCGCTCGCACCGGGCGACGTACGCGGGCGGCCGACCGGTGCGAGAGACTGGCGTCTGGAACTGAAGCCCGGCCTGACCGGCCTGGCCCAGATCCGCCACCGCTCGGCCATGCCGTGGGACGAGCCGGACCTCCTCGACCAGCACTACGCCGAGCACCACCGGCCGGGCCTGGACCTGGCGATCCTCGCGGAGGCCGTCGGCGCACCCCTGTACCGGGCGGCCCGGAGCCTCGCCGGGCGCGGCAAGGCAGACCTGAGCGACACAGATCACCGCCGGCCCGGCTACAGGACGGCGGAATAAGTGGATAGTGTCAGCACAGACTGATTAAGTTACTGCTTAGTAATCGCATAGCCATCAATCGCACAGCCATCACCTGACGTCCCTGAGTACCCGAGTAATCAGCGAACATCGCTGGATCCCACCCTCGCAGGCCCGAGGAGCCCCCAATGCAACTCGCCGCGATCATCGTGTCGCTGGTGCTGACCGTCGTCGGCGTTGCGCTCATCGCCCGAGCGGTCGCGCAGATCTACCGGTTCGTCCGCCTCGGACAGCCGGTACCGGCAGGCAGCCGCACCGACGACCCCAAGCAGCGCACGATCACCCTGGTCAAGGAGTTCCTCGGCCACACCCGGATGAACCGGTGGGGCATCGTGGGCTTCGCGCACTGGTTCGTCGCGATCGGCTTCCTGACGCTGCCGCCGACGCTGCTCCAGGCGTACGGACAGCTCTTCAAGGCCGACTGGGTGCTGCCGATCATCGGTGAATGGCTGCCGTTCGAGCTCTACATCGAGTTCATCGGCCTGATGACGACGGTCGGCATCCTCGTGCTGATCGCCATCCGGCTGCTGAACCTCCCCTCCCGGGCCGGCCGCAAGTCCCGGTTCGCCGGATCCAAGGCCTGGCAGGCGTACTTCGTCGAGTACGTCATCCTCGTCATCGGCCTGGCGATCCTGACCCTGCGCGGCCTCGAGGGCGCGATCCACCACGTCGACGGCTACGAGGCCGCGTACTTCGTCTCGTACCCGCTGGTCCTCGCCTTCAAGGGACTCGCGCTCGGCTCGCTGCAGAACCTCATCTACTTCGTCGCGATGATCAAGATCGGCACCTCGCTGATCTGGATGATCACGGTCTCGCTCAACACCAACATGGGTGTCGCCTGGCACCGCTTCCTCGGCTTCCCGAACATCTGGTTCAAGCGGAACGCCGACGGCGAGGTCGCGCTGGGAGCACTCCAGCCGATGACCTCGGGCGGCCAGGAGATCGACTGGGAGGACCCGGCCGAGGACGCCGTCTTCGGTGTCTCCCAGGTCGAACAGTTCTCCTGGAAGGGCATCCTCGACTTCTCCACCTGCACGGAGTGCGGCCGCTGCCAGTCGCAGTGCCCCGCCTGGAACACGGGCAAGCCGCTTTCCCCGAAGCTCCTCATCATGTCCCTGCGCGACCACGCGCACGCCAAGGCGCCGTACCTGCTGGCCGGCGGCGGCAAGGACATGGAGGGCAACGAGAAGGCGACCGAGGAGCAGCTCAAGGACGTCCCGGCCGCCGCTCTCGCGGAGGCCGAGCGCCCGCTGATCGGCACGGTCGAGGAGAACGGCGTCATCGACCCGGACGTCCTCTGGTCCTGCACCACCTGCGGTGCGTGCGTGGAGCAGTGCCCGGTCGACATCGAGCACATCGACCACATCGTCGACATGCGCCGCTACCAGGTGATGATCGAGTCCGCGTTCCCGTCCGAGGCGGGCACGATGCTCAAGAACCTGGAGAAGAAGGGCAACCCCTGGGGGCTCGCCAAGAAGCAGCGCGTCGAGTGGACCAAGGAGGTCGACTTCGAGGTCCCGATCGTCGGCAAGGACGTCGAGGACCTCACCGAGGTCGACTACCTCTACTGGGTCGGCTGCGCCGGCGCCCTGGAGGACCGCGCCAAGAAGACCACCAAGGCCTTCGCGGAACTGCTCCACATCGCGGGCGTCAAGTTCGCGATCATGGGCGGCGACGAGAAGTGCACGGGTGACTCGGCCCGCCGCCTGGGCAACGAGCCGCTGTTCCAGCAGCTCGGCCAGGAGAACGTCGCGATGCTGAACATGGCGTTCGGCGAGTCCGCCCCGGGCGAGGAAGGGGAGGACGACTCGACGAAGAAGGCCAAGGCGACGAAGAAGATCGTCGCGACCTGCCCGCACTGCTTCAACACCATCGCGAACGAGTACCCGCAGCTCGGCGGCGAGTACGAGGTCATCCACCACACGCAGCTGCTCCAGCACCTGGTGGACGAGGGCAAGCTAATCCCGGTGACGCCGGTCGAGGGTCTGATCACGTACCACGACCCCTGCTACCTGGGCCGTCACAACAAGATCTACACGCCCCCGCGCGAGATCATCGCGAAGGTCCCGGGTCTGCGGAACGAGGAGATGCACCGCCACAAGGAGCGCGGCTTCTGCTGCGGCGCCGGTGGTGCCCGGATGTGGATGGAGGAGCGGATCGGCAAGCGCATCAACAACGAGCGCGTCGACGAAGCCCTCTCCCTCAACCCGGACATCGTCTCCACCGCCTGCCCGTTCTGCCTCGTCATGCTGACCGACTCGGTCAACGGCAAGAAGAACGACGGCAAGGCGAAGGAGTCGATCCAGGTGGTCGACGTGTCGCAGCTGCTGCTCGACTCCGTGAAGACCCCGGCCGACCCCGCGGGCGAGCCGGAGACGGCGGACGCGCCGGAGCCGGAACCAGTGAAGTAACGGGTAACCCAGTAACGCGCCACCGCGTTGCACAAGCGGCCGGACCTGCCTCGGGGGCAGGACCGGCCGCTTCTGCTTTACGGCTCCGGTGGCACATGATGTGGGGCGGCCGGGACGGAAGAGACGGCCGGGACGGCCACGACGGCCACGACGTACGAGGTATTCCTGCGGGGATACGCATTCGGAGGCATCCCGTGCGGATACGCAGGGCAACGGCGAAAACGACAGCACAGACCGGCGGACCGGTCCGCGCGGCAGCAACGGCAGCGATCGGCTGCGCCTGCGTCCTCCTGCTGACGGCCTGCACCGGCTCCCCCGCCTCCTCGGCCCCCAAGAACGGCGACGCCCCTCCCACCGCCCTGGCCGGCCTGGCCGGAGCCGAGCGTCACCCCGTCCCGCACGGCACCGGCAGCCGCGTCCCCGACGACTTCAACGGCGACGGCCACCGCGACCTCGTCCTGGACGATCTGGTGAAACCCGCGGCCGACAGCCACGGCGACGACGCCGGGATCGGCATCGTGTACGGCTCCGCCACCCGCGGCCTCGACCCCTCGGTACGCCAGCTGCTCAGCGCCCGGACGAACGCCGCCAAGTCCGGCGACACCCTCCCCGCGGCCTTCGACGCCGAGGCGTCGTGCGACCTGGACCGGGACGGCTTCACCGATCTGATCGTGGCCACCGACCCCCCGTACAACGGCATCGGCCGCCCGCCCGTCCCGCTGCAGATCCTCTTCGGCTCGCCCGCCGGCCTCACCGGCAAGGCGGTCACGCTGCGCATCCCGGACCGGGCCCGCTTCGGCAACGAGTGGCCCGACCACCCCGTCTGCGGCGACTTCGACGGGGACGGGAAGGCGGACCTGGCCGTGACGGCGAGCTCGGGCCGGTTCAGCTTCCTGCGGGGCCCGTTCGCCCGCGACGGCCGCCCGCACGCCGCCGGCGGCACGATCCCGGGAGCCGGCCCCGCCCTGTCCGCCCCCGAGCCCCGGACGGACACGAACGGCGACGGCTACGACGACCTGGTGTACACCGCGCTCCCCCATGAACCCGGAACCGCCGGCAAGGGCACGCTGCTGCTCGGCAGCCCCGACGGACCGGGCCGCCCGGGCGGCCCGTACCGCTTCGGCGCCCCGGCCGCGGCCCTCCCGACGGCACCCCTGCGCAAGACCGCGGGCAGCACGGCCGTACCCCGTGCGGAAACGACCCTTCTCCAGCGGTACGCGGACTTCGACGGCGACAGGAAGCCGGACACGGTGGTCCGCACGCACCGGGGCGAAACGGCGGACCTGATCGCGCTGTACCCGGCCGCGACGCCGGACCGCCCGCTGATCACGTTCACCAGCGCCCTGTTCACGGCGGGCTGAGGACAGCCCCCCAGGGTTCCCTTAGGGGATGTCACAGGTAGGCGGCAAAGGCGGCCCAGTTCCCCCGCCCCGCCCACCCGACCCCCGCGGACCAGGTACGTTCGATTACGTGGCTGGATTCAGGATCGGACGCGGCCGGGACAACCGCACCCCGCAGCAAGCGCAGCAGCAACCGCGGCAGCAGCCGTACGGCAATCAGGCACCGCCGCCGTACGGACAGCAGCAATGGCCGCCGACGGGAGGTGGTGGAGCCCCGCACAACGCCGGATACAACAACGGCGGCTACCAGGGCGGCGGGGCCGACGAGCCCGAGTACTTCGCCGACCCGTACCCGCAGCCCCACCACCCCCAGCACCCCCACCAGGGCGACCCGTACGCGAACAGCCCCGGTCACACCCAGGCCTTCAGCATCAACGAGGACCCGTACGGCGACGGCAACACCTACCGCGCCGGCCAGGCCCCCGCCCAGCCCGCGGGCCCGCGCCTGCACTGGAAGCAGCTGCTGAGCGGCATCGTCACGCGCCCCGGCCCGACGTTCTGGCAGATGCGCGACTACCCCGTCTGGGGCCCGGCGCTCGTCGTCACGTTCCTCTACGGCCTGCTGGCGCTGTTCGGCTTCGACCAGGCCCGCGACGACGCGATCAACGCCCCGGTCGGCAACGCGATCCCCTACGTCATCATCACGGGCGTCGGCTTCGTGCTCGGCGGCCTGGTGCTCGGCGCGGTCACCCACACGCTCGCCCGCCAGCTCGGCGGCGACGGCGCGTGGCAGCCGACGGTGGGCCTCTCCATGCTGATCATGTCGATCACGGACGTCCCGCGCCTGGTCTTCGCGCTCTTCCTGGGCGGCGAGAACTCACTGGTACAGATCCTCGGCTGGATCACCTGGCTGGCGGCCGCGGCCCTGCTCACCTCGATGGTGAGCAAGTCCCACGACCTGCCGTGGCCGAAGGCGCTGGGCGCGTCGGCGATCCAGCTGCTCGCCCTGGTCTCGATCCTCAAACTGGGCACGATCTAGAGAGAGCGAGAGCCTCCGCGCCCCTGGAAGGGGACGCGGAGGCTCTCGTCATTTCCATCCGCAGAACGCATCCACAGGACGCCCCTCGGGCTCCCTCGGGCCTCTCTCAGACGCTCCTCGGGCCTCCCCCATCCCTCAGACGCTCCTCGGGCCTCCCCCATCCCTCAGACGCTCCTCGGGCCTCCCTCAGACGTCCCTCAGACGCCCCTCGGGCCTCCCTCAGACGTCCCTCAGACGCCCCTCGGGCCTCCCTCAGACGTCCCTCAGGCGTCCAGGACCTGCCCACTGCGCCGCACGACGGGCTTCTCCACGCTCCAGGCTGACTTGACTCTATGACGGTAGTAGTCTGGCCGTGCTCTGAGAAGCAGGGGGAGGTCCGTCCATAGTGGCGCGCAAGGTGGGGATTTACACCCGAATCTCTCGGGACGACGAGGGCGACGCACTAGGTGTGGCACGCCAGCGACAGGACTGCGAGCGTCTGGCCGACATCCGGTCTTGGCAGGCCGTGAAGGTCTACGAGGACAACGACGTGTCGGCGTTCAAGCGGAACGTCGTCCGCGACGAGTTCGAACTGATGTTGAAGGATCTCCGCGCGGGCCTCATTGACGGCATCGTCGCGTATGACCTCGACCGGCTCGCACGACAACCACGCGACGTGGAACGACTGATCGAGATTTTCGACGACCGACCTCGGCTGACGTTCGCCACTGTCACCAATGACATCAACATCGCGACACCGGACGGCAGGACCATGGCACGCATCATGGTCGCCTTCGCCAACAAGTCGTCACACGACGCGTCACGCCGGATCAGGCGCAAGCACCTGGAGCTAGCGCAGCAAGGCAAGGACAGCGGCGGGCCGGCGCCGTATGGATGGCGCAAGGAAGCCCGCAACAAGGTTGACCCGAAGGCCGCCCAAGCTATCCGCGAGGCTCAGCGAGACCTCCTGGCCGGCGTGCGCATCGGAACCATCCGGCAGCGCTGGTGGGAAGAGGGCTTGGGCAATCCGCGCGCCGGGACCAAGCGCATGGCCCACCATCACGTGGAACACATTCTCACGAGTCCCCGACTCGTCGGCTACCGGACCTATCACGGCGAGGTCCTTTACGGCGAGGACGGCAAGCCAGTGACGGGCGAGTGGGAAACCATCAATACGCTCGAAGAATGGGAGGCCGTTTGCGCCGTGGTCGCGGAACGCAAGCTGGACTATCCCAACAAAAACCGAGCCCGGAAGTACCTGCTTTCCGGCATCGCCCGGTGTTCCTTGTGCAAGACGAAGATCCGAGGCCAGACCAACCACAAGTGGAAGCCAGAATCGAAGGCATCGCGGTACAAGTACCAGTGCTCAGTGGTCAATGGCGGCTGCGGCAAGGTTGGCCGCGTCGGTGAGCCAGCGGACCGACTGATCGTCCAACTGGTCCTGGAGGAGCAGCGCGAGCGGGCCGCAACGGCCGCCACACCTGGGGATGAACGGTGGCCACAGGAAGATGACTTGGAGCTTGTATCGCAAGAAATCACCCAACTCATCGAAGCCGAGAAGGCGAAGCAAATCTCCGTTTCCACGCTTCTTCAGATGTTGCCCGCCAAGGAGCGTGATCGGGATGAATTGAAACTTGCCCGCGCACGCTTCCACAAGGAACGGAAGCAGGCTGAGGCAAAGACAGGAGCCGGTGACCTCACCATTGAGGAGTTCTTCGACCTACCCATTGAACGCCAGCAAGAAATCGTCCTGCACAGCCTGTCAGCCGTAATGATCCATCCGGCAGGCCGAGGCAGGCGGGTTTTTGACCCCAGCCTCATCGAGCCGGTTTGGCGGTAGGAGGGACGGATCGCCCCTGAAGCAGGAGCGCACGCCGTACCCATTCCTCATCGCGTGCAGGCGCTCGGCGAAGATGCATACGCATCCATTCCTCCGTGGACATCACCGCCGGCTTCGCCTCCCGTTGCCGAGGCCGCGAACTAGTCGTCGTACTCATCGAGCACACCTCCCAATCGGGCTTCACGGGCTGCGTCGCGGTTGTGTTGGATGTCGCGGTGGATGTTGGCGGCGAGCCAGGATTCGCCGGGGGTGTGCCCGTGGCCGGCGTAGGTCCAGTGCGCGAGCGTGAGGGTCGTGGCCTCGGGGTGCTCGTCGGGGCCCGGGAGACCGAGGGCGGCGCGTTGCTGGGCGGCGCGGTAGTCGGCGCGGACCTGCCGGAGGGCGCCGAGAGTGGTGGAATAGCGGCGGGATTTGGTGGAGAAGTGGCCGCGGAAGCCGAGCATGTGGGCCCAGTCGCGGAGCTTGCGATCGGGGTAGGCGTGGTGGAGGTCCAGGCACGCTTCGATCAGTCGCCGGGGGTGGTCCGGGACGTCGAGCAGGATCAGCGCTTCCTTGTTTCCGATCCGGTGGTCCACGGTCCCGGTCGTCTCGGCCGCCTTCGTGGCGTACTTGGCGACATAGGAGGCAACGGCTTGCTCGGTGAGGTCTTCGCCGTTCCCGAACGCCCCGATGGGCTGGACGTCGAGCTGTGTGCCCCAGCGCAGCACCCAAGGGGTGATGAATCCGGCTTCCTCGTTCGCAGGCACGACGACTTCGACCCGAGCCGCCGCGGCGCGAATCGCGTCGTCGAGCAGAGTGAGGGTGGCCCAGGCCGGCGGGGGTGAGTCCGGGCCGTCCGGTCCGTCGAAGCGGATCACAGCGTGGAAGTGGACCGCTCCGCGCTTTTGGTACTCCGCGACCTTCCCGAAGGAGAGCCGGGACTGTTCGCGGGCGGCTTTCTGGGTGAGGCCAGCGCGGCGGGCGATTTCGCGGCGGAGGTAGATCGTGAAGTAGCGCCATAGGTCGGATGCGTGGTTGTTCCAGAGCACCGCACCCGCGTAGTCGTACCGGTCGGGGTGGAGCGGGGTGCCGAGTTCGGGGGCGTTGTCGGGGTGGTGGGTGCCGCAGCGGCAGGGCCGGTTCCCGGGCCGGTTGTGGACCGCACCGAACGAGGGTGCGGTGAGGGTGGCGAAGACGCGGGGGTGGTCGCGGATCGTGTGGGGGGTGCCTTTGTCGGGGTCGCCGGTGAGGCCGGCTCGGATGAGGTGGTAGGTGTCGCCGGCGTAGGTCCAGGCGCAGGCGGGGCAGCGGGAGGCGCGGCGGTTGCCGCAGGCGATGCGTAACCGGCCGCCGGGCTCGGTGTCGGTCGTGTAGTGGCGCAGGAGTGTGCCGGTGGTCCGGTCGGTGGTCTTGGTGGCGCCGGTGAGGTGGATGGGCTGGGCGCATCCTCCGGTGCGGCGGATCTGTTCGTTCCAGCGGTCGAAGCCGGTGGACCCGGCCACCCTCAGCACGTCGGCGAGGGTGGTCGGGTCCAGGCCCGCCGCGGTGGCGGTGTCGGTCATGCGAGCACCTCTTGCCGGCAGGTGAGGAACGCCGTCCCGATCCACTTCGTGTAGGCCAGGGGGATCGCCTCGGTGAGTTCCTCGCGGACGTCGGTCCAGGTGATGCCCATCGCGGTCTGCATCTCGGGGACGGAGGCCTTGCCGCCGCCGGAGCCGTACGGGGCGACGTAGGGCCCTTCCCGGTAGATGCCGTGGCGGTGGCCGCGGACGTAGCCCCGGTGCACTCGGTGGGTGGGACGAGGGGTGGTCCAGTTGCCGAGTTCGAAGTTGCGGTGGCGCAGGACGCCGAGGCCGAACATCTCCCCGCACAGGGACAGGTCCTTGCGGATGGTGGCGCGGCCGTTGGGCTGCTCGATCACGTACGGGAGGCCGGTCCGTTCCAGGAGTTCGCGGGTGGGGGCGACCAGGTCGTCATGGAGTCCGCCCCAGCCCTGGGACCGGTTGGTGCCCACGGTGAGTGCGCACTGTGCCTGGCAGGGGGGTGAGGCGTGCACGAGGGTGTAGCGCTCGATCTCACCGGTGGTGATGAGGTGGGCGAGGCGCTCCAGTGCGTCTCCCCGGTGCATCGGGAAGGGGTAGTTGGGCCGTGCGGCGATGTCGACGCCGTCGATGTTGAAGCCGGCGCGGTGGTAGCCCGTGGCGGCCCCGCCAGCGCAGGAGAAGAGGTCAAGGACGCGAGGCATGGTGGTCACCGTCCGGTCCGGTTGTGGGCGGGTCCGTGGTTGGCGGTGTAGCCCTCCACCAGGGCGCGGACCTGTGCGTCACCGGTAGCGGTGGCCGAGGCGCCGCAGTGGCAGACGGCGGATCCGGTGGCGGGGGCGTTGGGGGACGGCTTGCTGACGTGCAGGCCGGGGCGGTCCGGGGTCGGGGTCAGGTCGGACACGGCGGTCACCTCCCGGCGCGGGCGTAGGCGCGAGCGGGGAGGACGTGGCCGGTCCCGTTGCAGGGGTGGCAGGTCGCGGTGACCGTCTCGCGGTGGCCGTCCGGGGTGGTCTGGCCGGTGGTGATGGCGACCTGGGGGAAGCCGTCACAGTGGGCACAGATCGGCCGGGGCAGGGTGTTCTCGGGCATGATGGGATCTCCCTTTCGGGTCTGCGAGATCTGGAGGGTGTTGAGGCGCCCGGGGCGGCGGAAGTTTGGCGACCGAGGCCGCCCCGGGGGCTGTTAGCGCTGGCGGTTGTGGCTGTTGAGCAGGGAGCGCAGGACGACCGCGCAGATCGCGACGGATGCGGCGGTGATCGCGACCGCGAGGAGCATCGAGACCAGGACCGCACCGACCACGAGGACCACGGCGGTGCCGCCGGCGACAGCCACAGCGAGGGTGCCGGGGGTGAGCTGCACCGCGGACCGAGCGGCCGGAACGGGCGCCGGGACCGGGGCGGGGGTGTGGTGGCAGTCGCAGGCCGGCGGGTGCACGAGGCCGGTGAGCGGCGGGACGAGGGACGTTGCCGCGGTGGGCGGGGTGTCGGGTGCCGGGTACTTCGGGGTGAACATGGCTTGCTCCTTTCAGGCGTTGCAGCGGTGTGTTTTGGCGGCGAGTTCGGCGGCGGGTCGGTTGGCGTAGTCGGCGGAGAAGTTGCAGCCGGGGGCGGTGCAGGCCGCGGTGTGCTTGGTGCGGCCACGGCCGTCGTAGTGGGTGCCGACCCTCACGGGGCCGATGCGGATCACGTTGGTGAAGCGGTTCGGGCGCGGCATGGTGTGGGCTTCCCTTCTGTGTCAGGCGAGTTGGGCGGTGATCGCAGCGGCCAGTGGTGCAGGGACCCCGAGGCGAGCACGCAGGGTGGTGGCGTCGATGGGGTGGCCGGTGGTGGCGTGGTGGGAGTTGGCGAGCTTTCGGGCGTGGTCCAGCAGTGCCGGCGGAACAGCGACCGCGGCCGGGGCAGGAACGGGCTCCGGGGCAGCCACTGGGGCCGGGGTGGGCGGGAGTTCGGGCGCCGGTTCGGGAGCGCGTTCCACCGTGACGTCCGGGACCGGATCGGCGTCCGAGACATCCAGCGAGACGGCCGGTTCGGGCTCGGCTGGTGCCGTGGCGGGGGTGTGGGCGAGGAGGGTTCCGCCGAGGAAGGCGAGGGCGGGCCAGCCGGCGACGAGGATGCGGAGCCAGGCCGGGACGTCGTCGAGGTCGAGCATTCCCGCAGTCGCGATGTTCGCGCCCAACGATGCGGCAAGGGCAATGACGAACCAGACCCAGGCCGGACGGTTGTCGGCATGGGTGCGCATTCGGCGCCAGGCGGCGACCAGCAGCAGGTCCACGCTGATCGGGTAGGCCCAGGCCTTCCAGCCGTTCTGTCCGGCCGCTTCGGCCAGGTCATGCAGGTGCGAGAACGACAGAGCACCGGCGATAAACGCCTGGACCAGCACGGCATCCGGTCGGATGGAGCGGGACATCGGGGTTCACCTCCAATCTGGGGTGGGTCGGGGCCGGGCGGGATGTGGTGGTCACCGCCCAGCACCCGGAGCGACAGGGTCAGGCGTCCGGGTCGGTGCCGGAGCCGAAGCAGTTGAGGCACAAGCCGTCCTGCTGGCCGACCGGGCGACGCTTGCGACCGACCCGCACCGTGGTGGAGACGTTTCCGGTCCCGCCACACGGCGTGCAGGGCACCGGCTCGTCCGCGGGCGAGGGCTTGGGCTTGGTGGTCCGTTTCGTGGTGGCCATGGCGGTGGTTCCTTTCGGTTCCGGGCATGGGCGGGTAGGGACCCGGCGCGAGACGGTCACGCCAACCGGGAGGGGCGGGGTGCTACTCGGTGACCGGCCGCGGATTGACCAGCGGCGATGTCGGAACCGGGGCCGGGGTGGTGCGGACGACCGGGCGGAACGGGGCGAGCGCGGCGATGTCCGGGGTCATGTGCGCGTATTCGCGGCAGATCGCGACCGCTTCGGCAGCGGTCATTTCGGGTGTGCGAATGCGGGACCAGCCCCCGGAGGCATCGCCGGCCACCGCGACACCGGGGCGGTCCGGCGGAATGGTGGTCACGGCGAAGACTGCGTCCGGGGCGATGTCGCCCAGGCCCATATCGGCGGTCTGTTTGTCGTTGACGCGGTGCACGACGCGGCCGGTGAGCTGGGCGCGGAGCATAGTTGCGCCCTTGCCGAGTTCGGAGCCGAAGCGCTGCCCGCAGACCTCCAAGTAGATGCCGACCGCCCGGGCCATCTGCGCGAGACGAACCAGGCGCATCACCATCTGATCGCGCCGTTCCTCGTCCTTCTTGACCGCGGTCAGGAACAGTTCTGCCACCTCGTCGACCAGGACGACCAGCGGCACCGGTCGCACCTTGGTGGGCAGATCCCACAGGTCGGAGACTCCGTGGGCGCTCAGGGTGTCGAAGCGCTCTTCCATCTCCCGCACGAGGACTTCCAGCAGGCTGGAAGCTTCATCCGGGGTGGTAGCCAGTGCGGAGAGGCGGGGTGCGTAGCCGCGCTGTTCCACACCGCGCTTACAGTCGATCCCGATCAGGCCGACCGGGAGTTTCGCCAGGCCGGTGATCAGGTTGCGCTGGAACATCGACTTGCCCGACTGATTCGCACCCAGCGTCAGACCGTGCGGGATCTTCTTGTAGTCCCGGACGAACGCCGTACCGTCCTCCCGCAACGCCACCGGCACCACCATCGGACCGGACAGCTTGCGGGGCAGCCGGCGCGGCATCTTCACCCGGCGCAGCACGTCATAGCCGGTCATGCGCAGTTCGACGAAGCCGGGCTTGACCTCCACCACGTGGACAGAGTGGACGCCCCAGGCATGCCGCAACCGTTCCGAGGCCGCAGCCACATCCGCGGGCTCCAGCCCGGCCGGGAGGCGCAGTACCACCCGCATCCCGGTCGAGGAACCACGGACCCGGCGAACCTTCGGCGGGACCGGCTGCACATCCTGGCGGCGGGCCACGTTGCGGACCATGAACGCCCGCAGCCTGGACGGCTGAACCGTCAGACCACACACATCCATCGTCGACCGGTACGTAGCCGCGAACCGAACCCGAGCGACCGGCAAGCCCACCAGCGACCAGAACACCCGCGGTGCGCGGGCCTTCGCGTAACCGAGACCGCCGGCAGCCGATAAGGCCCCGGCCGCTTCGATCATCATGGTCAGGTCCGGCATGGTCAGGCACCCGCCGTGATCGCTACCGCGCGGAAGCTGATCCCGTGCCGGGTCTGGCCGTTGAAGGTGTTCTCCCAGTCACGGGCCTTGAGGCCGATCACCGTGACCGGCGTGCCCGGGGTCAGGCTCTCCGGGACACCCGTGCTCGGGACGGTTACCTGGTAGAGGTTGCCCTCCCCGTCGTCCGAGATCAGCAGGCCCACGGTCGCGAGCGGGGCACCGGTCTCCCGGTCCATCGCGATCTCACCGGTCTGCTTGCTCACCAGCTTCGGAGTCGGAGGCGTCGCAACGAACACGACAGCGGTCGAAACATCGATCTTGAACGACGGCATGGCTATCTCCTTGGTCATACGACCTAAGCCTCTTAGACCGCTTGCTCAACTTGTTGGTACAAGCTGATACCTAGAGATTGCATCACCGAGGGTGAGGCGTCAAGCACTTCGGACGCACATGTACCAACAAGTTGACCGAGTGCGTCATGATGGAGTCATGAGCAAGCAGCCGAAGTACCGACAGGTGGCCGACGCACTGCGTCGTGAGATCGACAGCGGCGCCTACGGCCCCGGCGCGCGCCTTCCTTCAGAGAGCGAGCTCGCGACACGGTTCGAGGCGTCCCGAAACACTGTCCGATCGGGCCTAGGCCTGCTGGTGAGCGAAGGCTTGATCACGTCAAGCCAAGGTCTTGGCTACGAGGTCCGTAAGCACGAGGTCTTCGAGCTCAATGCTTCCCGCTTCGAGAACCTGAACTTCCCGCAGACGGGCGACGCCTACTCGACGGACGTGACGAACGCCGGCCGCAGGCCGCACCAGACGTTTCGTGTCGAGCTCACCACTGCCCCCGAGTACGTGGCCCAACGCCTGAAGGTCGATACCGGCTCCCGAGCTGTCCTCAGGTTCTGCCATCGGTTCGTTGACGATGTCCCATGGTCCACCCAGGCCACTCACTACCCCGATTGGCTGGTCGAGACGGCCCCTCGGCTGACTGAACCGGGGGACATCGCCGAAGGAACGACCCGCTACCTCACGAGTCTCGGCATCGAGCAGGTCGGATACGCCGACGAGATCGCCACCCGGATGCCGACACCAGAGGAGGCCCGACTTCTGGACATAGGAGCGGGAATTCCGGTCCTGCTCTGGACCCGAACCGGCTACTCCCGCGAGCGCCCTATCCGCTGCACGATCACGACGTTCCGCGGCGACCTGAACCGGATGAACTACGAGATCGGCGACTTGTCCGCCCGAAGCGAGAACGCCCCCCAGTGAAAATCACCACCGCAGTACCGGGCGACCTGGACCAGCTTCTGGCGTTCCGGGAAGAGGCCGCATCCTGGATCAGCAAACTGGGCAGCGACCAGTGGAGCCGGCCGTACCCTGCCGATCGCTTGTTGTTGACCATCGAGGCCGGCACCGTCTTCATGCTTCGCGATGGCAGCCGGACCGCTGGGACCATCACCCTCACGCCACAGGCGGAAGAGGGGTTGTGGACGCCCGAGGAGTTGGGGGAGGCCTCCATCTTCGTCAACAAACTGACGATGTCCCGCGATTACGCGGGGAAGGATCTTGGAGGCAGGCTCCTCGATTGGGCGGGAGACCGCGCCTACCAATCGTCAGCCGTGTGGCTCCGCCTTGACGCGTGGACCAACAACGCCGCACTTCAGCGCTACTACCTACGGCATGGCTTCGAGCACGTTCGGACTGTCCGAGAAGGCGGCGCCATCAACGGCGGCCCACGCGTCTCAGGCTGGCTTGCCCAGCGTCCCGCTTCCCCCGCCCAGCACGGGTTCGAGGACCAGACGCCCAGCCCCACACCCTTTGGCAGCTGAGCTGTTACAGGTTTCTCTACCTCATCAAGGCACCCGGCTGCGCTCCGCTCCGCCGGGCGCGCTTCCCGGCTCTGGCTGCTCCCGCGCTCCTGCCTTCGGCCCGCTCGTCGCTGCCGCCGCCGACGCGCGCCCACAACTGGATAGGCCCGGGGCATGAGTCGAGACCAATCCGCGGGTCAAAGACATGCCTCCGGCGGGGGCGCTACGGCACCGGGATGGATCGGGCGCCGTTTGCGGGTGCCGGCGGATTCGTGGTGAGCGTCGTGGGGCTCCCATCCCGACCACCTTCGACCCAGGCAGAGCCGAGCAGACGAGGCCCAGGGCGCCAAGGTCGTTCGTACAGTGGCGCGCTCCACCTTGACGCCCTGAACCACGCCCGCTCCACGGTGTGTGGGTCGAAGGCGGACGGGATGGGAGCTAGGTGAGGGGTGCGTTAGGGCGGACGTCAGGCTTGCGCCGCGTGGATAGCGCCCTGCACCAGCCGTATGGCTCGATCCAAGGCAGCATCGAGGTCTTTCACCACATCCCGTTGCCCCGCGACACGGCTCATTCGCTGATGCTCATCGTGGTTCCTCTCCGCGACCATGAGCGACGCGTGGTCGAAGTGCGCCACGACTAGAACTACAGCTCCGTGAACGCCTTCGTTGACTTCCAGCGTGGGCTCAGCATCGCGAAGCCTGCGTGCAGCATCTCTAGCCGGCGATGCGTCCCACCATGTGCGGCCACGATAGGTCTCCCGCAACGCCCGCACTTCGGACTTCACGACCAACAGATCCCGAAGAACATCAGGTGACGGAGCACGGCATAGAGCCTCGCGCCGCTGCGCCTCCCGCCGAACTTGCTCCCTCTGCTGATAAGCCGCCCACAGTCCTGCTGGCCCGCCAAGAGCTCCAACAGCACCGCCGACCGCCCCAAGCCACGTCGCCAGGTCAGCCACCGCTTACTCCCCACCCGTTGTGACTAGCTGATCAACCCACACCGTCTGACGTCACTGGAGCTACGCGGCCTAAAACGCTTCTGTGTTCGCCTTAGACGCCTTGCCCAACGTATGTACTGGAGGCAAGACACTCCAGGGGAAGTTGATCCAGCGATCGGTCTTCTTCCACACGTATTCGCACTTCACGAGCGAATGCGACTTCTCGTAGATCACGGCGGAGCGCACCTCGGCGACATGGTCGATACAGAAGTCACGCACGAGCTTCAGCGTCTTCCCGGTATCGGCGACATCGTCGGCGATGAGAACCTTCTTCGCCGAGAAATCAATGGCATTGGGCACGGGAGCCAGCATGACGGGCATCTCCAGCGTGGTGCCCACACCGGTGTAGAACTCGACATTCACCAGATGAATGTTCTTGCAGTCCAGCGCGTACGCGAGCCCGCCCGCGACGAACACCCCGCCGCGCGCGATGGACAGCACCACATCCGGCTCGTACCCGTCATCGGCCACGGCCTGCGCCAGCTCCCGCACGGCATGCCCGAAGCCGTCGTACGTCAGGTTCTCCCGCACGTCGTCACTCACGGGGCATCACACCTGCGTCCGGTGGAAGTTCATGAAGGAACGCGAAGCCGTCGGCCCACGCTGCCCCTGGTACCGCGACCCGTACCGCTCGGAGCCGTACGGGAACTCCGACGGAGAACTCAGCCGGAACATGCACAGCTGACCGATCTTCATCCCCGGCCAGAGCTTTATCGGCAGCGTCGCCAGATTCGACAGCTCCAGGGTCACGTGCCCGGAGAACCCCGGGTCGATGAACCCGGCCGTCGAATGCGTCACCAGCCCGAGCCGGCCGAGCGAACTCTTGCCCTCCAGCCGCGACGCGAGATCGTCGGGCAGCGAGATGACCTCGTACGTCGACGCCAGCACGAACTCACCGGGGTGCAGGATGAACGCCTCGTCCCCGTCCGGCTCGACGGTACGGGTCAGATCGGCCTGTTCCACGGCCGGATCGATATGCGGATAGCGGTGGTTCTCGAACACCCGGAAATAGCGGTCGAGCCTCACATCGATGCTCGACGGCTGCACCATCGACGCGTCGAAAGGATCAATACGTACGCGTCCGGCGTCGATCTCGGCCCGGATGTCCTTGTCTGAGAGAAGCACCCACCGAGGATACGCAGAACGCGCGGGCCCGCCCCCATCGGGCCGCCCGCGCGCCTGTCGCCACCTTCCCGGAAGCGGCTACCGCTCCTCGAACACCACGGGCACGGCATGCCGCAACCGGGCGCAACGAGGACAGCGGATAAGCCGCCCGGGACCGATCCGCCCGGACCCGAGCTGCTGCATCGGGAACGAGGCGGTAGCGAAAACGTGCCCTTCGGCACAGCGGACGACGGTGCGCTCCATGGACTCCATCAAGTCCCTTCCCCATCAAGCCGTGGACGAGAAAGCCACATTAGGGGATGAACAGGACGCCACCGCACGCGGCACTCCGACCACCCACGCTACGCCCCCAACTCCCTCCCCACACACCCCCGTCCACCACCCACCGCCCCCGTCGGCTCCCACCGGCCCCTCACGGCGACTCGCTCCCGGGGGCACGCCTCGGGGGGTCTGCGATGGGGTAGAGTGTGGGACGATGCGTCGCTGGTCAGCCAGTACGTTTCGCGGGTGTAGTTTAATGGTAGAACATGAGCTTCCCAAGCTCAGAGCGCGAGTTCGATTCTCGTCACCCGCTCCACGAAAAGCCCCAGGCCAGAGGCCGGGGGCTTCTTTGTTGTCTGAACCAATACAGGTATCTCGTGCCATATCCGTGTCAGATGCCTGGTCATCCGCCGCTTCACGCCGGGCCCGCACAAGCTGGTCGAGGCCGGCCGCCACCTCACGCTGCCGTTCCAGGTCCGAATGCTGATAGATCAGCGCGGCCCGCTCGGTCGACTGCCCCGCGCGCACCATCGTGTCCTTCAGCGTGGCCCCGGACCGAGTCGTCAGGGTGCGCCCGGAGTGACGAAGGTCGTAGAAGCAGAAGCCGTCGGGAAGGCCCACCTTCGAGCGAGCTGCGCGCCACTTCCGCCCGAAGGTGGGACGGCGGAACGGCTTGCCACTCCCCCTGACGAACAGCAGGCCGTCCGCTCGTTCTCGGCGTACCGGCTCAAGTGCCGCTGAAGGTCATTCCGCAGGAACTTCGGCAGCACGACCACGCGCTTACCGGACTCAGGTCTCGTGCCCTCTTGTCCGCGACCGGCCCCGCCCGCACGTCGGCTGCGACTGACGGCAGGGAGCCCGATCAGCGAGTAGTCGATACGGCTCGGGCAGAGAGGCCGCCACGGCACCCGGCGGATATTCAGTCTTCGTCGCCCTCGTCCACCCCACCGGTTGCGGGATATCCGTCTTCCGTGACGACCGCCTTGCCAGTGGCCGTCTCGATGGCCTCGACCAGAGCATGTTGCCGTGCTTCGAAAAAGCCCGCAAAGTCATCCTTGGCGAGCAGCGCGGGATCAACCAGATGGGTACGAATGTGGTTGGCCACGGTGTCCGCGTCCACCTCGGCGCTCTTTGCGAGCCTGGGGAGGTAGGCAGAGGGCGCTGTCCCGCCGATGATGCGGTTGGTGCGTCCGGTCAGCGGGGTCTTGTTGACGATTGAGTTGTAAGTGCCCCGGGCGATGTTCTCCCGCTCGCACCACGCCTGCGGGAAGATGTGGTGGATGTCCACGGCCTCCGCGAAGTACTCGGTGATCTCGGTCTTCTCACCAGTCCGCCAGTCGACGGCGCCTTCCTTCATCAGAAGTGCGTAGATCCCCTTGTAGGCGGCGCTGTTGCGGGTGCGCAATGTCATCAGGCGGCTCTCACTGAACCGGGCGTCGCGGATGGTGCGAGGTTCGGCCCAAGTGCCGCGCACCCAGCCCACGGTTTCGGGGAGGTCGTGGCTAAACCTGGTCTCCGTCGAGCCGCCGTACAGCTCGCCGAACACACCGCACCAGTACCAACGGGCCAGCTTCTGCTGTGCACCGGCCGGTTGGGCCTGTTCGCCGAGCGTGCTGAGGATCGCGGCGAGAGGGATCAGCTGGGTGCCATAGGGGAGGAACTTGGTGTCGAAGAGGTACTGCTGGCGGAGGAACTTGGCCGCGTCCTTGAAGCCTTTGACGACCAGTGGTGCGTAGCGGCGGTACTCGTCCAGGCCCAGTTCTAGAATGTCCTTGCGCTTGCAGCCGATTCGCGGCAGACGCTCTTCGTCAATCCCGACGGTAGCGGCATCGGCGCGCCGGGCAGCCGTTGCCATGAGGGTGACTGCCTGCAGGAAGTCGGTGTTGGCAACCTCTTTGAGGACGCGGTACTCCGGCGCCCTCCACGCGGCCCGGACCACATTGTTCCAGTGGTCGCGCAGGTCGAACTCTTCGGCGGCATATGTGGCGGTGAGTAGCTCGAAGACTGTGAGGGTGACGCCGCCGGTGTTGACCTTTTCGAAGACCTGGCAGACAGCCTGTCTCTCGGTCTGCTTCCCCAGTTCGATTACCGGCACCTGGTAGAGCTCGAAGGGGCGGACGAATGCCTCCTCGAAGTCCCGCCACCACTTGCGGCCGTCCTGCCCCTGATCCTTCCAATAGTCCTCGTAACCGTAGCTCCAATCACGGTTGGAAAAGAGCTGGGAGAGTGGGAAGAGCCGGGCCGCGTATTCCTTCTCCGGAGTCGAGTAGTCCTCGATGAGATCGCCACGGAAGCTGCGGACCACCCGGTCCGCCGGCAGAAGGCGGACTGCGTCTTCACGGTCCGCCTGAGGGTCGAGAGCCTTGACCATGTCGACGTAGAACCAGCCGGTGATCCGCTGCTTACGCTGGTTCTGTGTCTCGACCGGCTTGCCGAGCATGAGCGACTGGAAGAGCGAGGTCATCCGCTGCTGGCCGTCGAGAATCAAGGTGTCCGGTTCGGTGCCCGGGGGCGGAGTGGCGCCCTCAACCGGACGACACTTGAAACGGACGTCACCACCGGTCTGCAACAACATGAGGGTGCCGACCGGGTATCCACGAGAGATCGAGGCGAGCAGACCGATGATGTTGTGATCCGGCCACACCCAGCCGCGCTGGAACTCCGGTAGCTGTGCTTCGCCCTCGGCCACTCGCCGCAGCAGTTTGACCAGCTGAATCTTGTCGATCCCGAATGCTTGCTCAGTCACGACCCACCCCCTTCTCGACACTGAACGCTGCCGCGAGGTTACCGGTGGTGGGGTGAGCACGAGGTCAGTGCTGAAATTCGAGCTGCCAGGGGGGTGGCGCCTGCCCCCTCGCCACGGGCCGTCGCGCTGCGTCGGCTCAGGACCGATACACGTCTCCTCTTGCCCCAGGTGGCCGGAATCGTGACTTTGAGGGAGCTTTTAAAGCCCTTTCGCTTCCCCATCAGGAGCTGACGCTTGCCTCCACTAGCAGCCGAAGCACCGAACAGCAACATCCCGCATACTCCAGTATGCTCGACCTATGTCCTCCACGACGCGTATCACCGTCACGCTCCCCAGCGACCAGGTGGCGGAGCTTCGCAAGCTCACGGACAACGTCTCCGGCTACGTGGCGGAAGCCGTAGCCCGCCAGATCCGGCACCAGCTCCTGGGCGACGATCTCCGCCGCCATGAGGCGGAGCACGGGCCCTTCAGCGACGAGGAGCTCGCCGAGGCTCGCGCGAAGATCTTCGGCTCCGCCGGCACCTCCACGGGCGCGGATGCCGCGTGAGCGAACGCATCGAGACCGTCGTCCTGGACTCGGAAGGACTGTCCGCCTGGGTCGCGCAGGACCGCAAGCTCCTCGCCATGCTGCAGGTCTTCCACGACATGGGAGCCGACCTGGTGATCGGGGCCAACACCATCGTGGAAGTCACCCACTCCCGCACCAACATGCCTCGCCTCAACTGGGCCCTGTCCCGTGTCAAGGTGGAGCCCGTCACCGAGCAGGCGGCGAGAGCGGCGGCTGCGCTCCTCAAAGACGCCGGGCTGCACGGGCACAAGTACGCCATCGACGCCACGGTCGCCGAGGTCGCGCTCCGCCAGCCGAAACCCGTCGCCCTGCTGACCTCCGACAGCGATGACATGACCAAGCTCTGCGGCAGCCAAGTCCGCATCGTCCCCCTCTGACCAGTCGGCCCGCCCGGAGCACGCGTCGCACTGCCAGCTCTCGTGCCCCATCCGTGCCCAGCAGAGCGGACAACAGCGGTCGGATACGGCTCCCAGAGACCTGGAGCCATCCACCCGGGGCTCCGCGAGCGGGCGGCCCGCAGCACCGGCTGAGGGCGAAACCACTCACTCAGGTGATCCACATCTGCAGATTGAGATGGGGCGCGGCTCACCCGCTTCCCCAGGCACCTCTACTTCTCTGTGGCGGTCTGCCCACCAGTGACCAGTCGGCCCGCGTCGAAGCCGCCGGCGGCCGGGCAGAGCGGACTGGAAGCGTCGAGGGGCAAGCCTGATGGGTGAGGGCAAGAAGAAGTGCACCAGCTACCACACCGGCCCTCCCGTGTCGTGGGCGTGGCGGCGTGGGCCAGGAACAACGGTGAGCCCATCTGGGACACAAATGCGGTGGGCCCGGAGTGGTCGGTGACCGCGGCGCTCGATGAGGTTCACGTGCGGTTCACCCTCCCGCGAAGTAGGAGGGCTCGCGGACTCTCATGCTCCGCGCGATCGCGGTGAGCACGGCCGGGCTCACCGGCGGCGAGGTGGCCTGGATGTCCGCCACCGTGTCGTCCACGCGGACGTAGTAGGAGACGTACTGGGAATCCCCTGAACGCCACACCCCCGGCGCGACGGCGGTGCAGGCGGGGGCCGGGACTGGGTAGGTCGAGTTGATCGCGGCACAATGGGACGGCGGGGTGAACCGCGGCTGCACGTGCGCGACGCTGACCTGGATCTCGCGATTCAGCTCCGCCATGGTGGTCGCCTGCCGCCCGTCTAGGGCGAGGCGGTAGTGGAAGGTGGGGGCGGTGGTGGTCTGGGTCCCGACGCCTTCGATGTGATACCCGCTGGGGACCCGCGGTCCGAGCAGTGGGACCGGGCTCGCCGACAGGGCGCTCTCCTGCCGGCTTTCGGTGATCTGCGAGGCGGCGAAGGTGTTCATGGGCACCACCAGCGCCAGCGCCGCCGCCACCGCCATACGTGGCAGCCACGGGTGCAGCGAGGCGGTGAACCACGCAGCGAGTGCGAAGCCGGCGATCGGCAGTACGAACTGGACCCAGCTGACATGGCCCAGGAACCAGGAGACGCTGTTGACCACTGTCAGGTACCGCAGCAAGTACCAGCTCAGCCCGGTGCCGACCAGAGCGGTGAGCCACGCAGGGCGCACCCCGGCCACCCGCAGCGACGCCCACCCGCCGAAGAACAGAACGAACGGGATGGCATCGCGCCACAGCACGCCTACCCCGAGGCAGCCCCAGCCGGGGGCATCCCGGCAGGCGGAGGAGGAGACGAGTAGCCACTTTGCGAGGAACAGCGCGACCACGAGGCCCAGCCCCACTCCGGCCGCGCGCAGCGTACGCCTGGCCGCTCGCCGAGGTTCTGACGGCGGCTCACCCGTCTTCGTACTGGTCATTCCGCACCCCCGGGGCCAGCCTCCGCAACGAGGGTACTCTGCCTCAACTCCCGCACCTATCAGGGTTGCTGGGGGAGATAGCCGCCCAGAACTGCGCATGGATGGACTGCTGCGGCACTGTGGCCACCCAGGTACTCGGGGCCTCGCCCACCACGGCCAGGGAGGGACACATGTCCACATCTGCCACGCAGTCGGCGAACAGCCGGAGCTCCTTGGTCCCTGCATCTCCCGCCAGGGGTCAGGGGTGTCGTTCCCACGATTCCCACCCTCCTGCTTCACCCGGGCTGCCGCACCCGGCCCGGTCCGGCCCGGTACGGCCCGGTACGGCAGCCCAGGGCTGCTGGGCGGGCAGGGTGGCCAGCCTGGGCTCCGCCATCCGGGTGAGGGTCCTGCAGCACCTGCCTGTTGACGCCGAAGACCGGCGGTCGTACCGTCGCCAGTCAGAGATGTGACCATCGTTCATAAACGAGGACATGGGGTGGGGTCATGGGGCAGCGCAAGGTCGTGGTGTCGGGTGGCGGTACGGGGATCGGGCGGGCGGTGGCCGAGGTCTTCGCGGCGGACGGCGACCACGTCGTCCTCATCGGGCGGCGCGAGGAGCCCCTGGAGAAGGCCGCCGGAGAGCTCGACGCCGCGCATGGTGCGGGAACGGCCTCCTGGGTAGCCGCTGATCTGAGCGATCCCGGCCAGGCCCGCAGAGCCGTGGAGTTCTGCACCGCGGGCGGCGCGCAGGTCGACGTGATCGTCGCCAACGCCGGCGGCAACGTCGCACCGTCCCACGACGGCACCCTCGAAGGCGTCGCGGACAGCTTCCGCCGCAACTTCGAGGCCAACGTGCTCACCGCCGTGCTGCTCACCGAAGGATTGCTGCCCCACCTCACCCGGCCCGGTGGGCGGATCATCCAGATGTCGTCTGTCGCCGCGCTGCGCGGCCCCGGTTCGTACGGCGGCTCCAAGGCCACCGTCAACGCCTACACCGTCGACCTGGCGCAGAAGCTCGGCCCGCAGGGCATCACCGTGAACGCGGTCGCTCCAGGCTTTGTCGCCGACACCGAGTTCTTCGGCGACCGGGCCACGCCCGAGTTCGTCGCCGCCCGGACCAAGCAGTCACTGACGGGCCAGGCGGGCCGCCCCTCGGACATCGCCGCCGCGGTGCACTACGTGGCGTCACCTGAAGCGGCGTACATGACGGCGCAGATCATGCATGTGAACGGGGGCGCGACACTGGGGCGGTGACGGCTCGTCACGGATGCGCAGCCGCTCCGCACGCGACCAGCCAGACTCCACACTCGTTGCGCCGGGACCGATGCGAGGCGGCCTGATCCACCCTCCACATCGAGGAGCACGAGCCATGCCCGCCCACGCACCCCAATTCGATGGGTACGAGGGGGAACCCCTGCGGTTGCCGCCCATGCGGTCAGATACGACCCCCAGAGACCGGGAGCCATCCACCTGCCCAATCCGAAATCTCAGGTCAGAGCCCCTCAAACAGCGTAAGAACCGTTGATTCCCAAGCTCAGAGCGCGAGTTCGATTCTCGTCACCCGCTCCACAGCACGACTCCTCGAAGCCCCAGGCCAACAGCCGGGGCTTCCTTGTTGTCCGGGCGAAGGCAGCAAAACCCGGCGAGTTCCGCCGCTCCCCGGGGCGAGTCCGGTACGGAAGAGATGAAAGGAACCGCAGTCGAGCCGAGCATCAAGCAAACAGGCCACGGCCGAACGCAATCGACGAGTAGATCTGGGCACTCCGCTCCGGCCACCCGCCCTCGTTGCGTACCACCGCTCATCGGGTCGGCATGCCTCCAAGGGGGCTGTTGACCACGATCGACGCAGAGCCTTCAAGGAGGTAGGGATGCTCGGGGAAGTAGTCAACGTGAAGGTGACCACCATCCTCGGCGGCAGCCATAGCCCTCAGATTGTCTGCCAAGATGGCCCTGCCACCCGGATCGCCACAAATCACCAAGATGTGTCGCGACACGTCGACTTCGATCCGCACCCCGGACCTGGAAGACCTCCTGGCTTCGATCCCGGCCAAGACGCCTGTGGCTGCCGATGAGGTGGATCCCATGAACCCGTCACCCCTGGCCACCGCGTTTGCCACAGCAGCCAGTTCCTCCGCTGACGCGGTGAGCTCCACTTCGCCGAGGACGGGATCCAAAACGAGTCGCACAGGCGGCACTCCTTCATGGTCGAACTTCCATCATGCCGCTGGAGGCCCCGGTCAATGACCGGGGCCTTCGACGTACGGGCGAGGGCACGGCAATCGTCGGGGCACCGGCCATTCGGCGCCCGCCGTCCTCCGCCTGCCGCTCGCGCCGCACCGCGTCGGCTCGGGCAACTGGAGCAGCAGGACCGGATCAGGCGACAGCGGTTCCTTCGAGTTCGACCATCTGACCGGGTATCGCGAGTCGGGTGACCCCCAGCATCGTGGTCGTCGGAGCAACACCCGCAGCACCCAGCCGTCCGGCAAGGGTGCCGTAGTGCGGAAACAGCGCGTCCACGTCGGTGGTGTAGACGTTGAGGCGGACGAGGTTCGCCAGCGACATGCCGGCCTCGGCGAGGACGGCTTCCAGGTTGTCCACCGCGAGCCGGAGTTGCGCGGCGATGTCCCCGTCGTGCTCGGGCCTGCCCTCCTTGCTCATCGCGGTCTGTCCCGAGATGTACAGGGTCCGGGTCTCCCCGGAGACGACCTCGCCCTGGTTGAATCCCATCTCCAGCGACCAGGCCACCGGGTTGACTGCTGTTCGTTCCATTGCCGCTCCATCCGTTGTCTCTGCGTGCGCCGGCGACCGGGAAGCCGCCGTCCGAACGCCCTTGAAGCAAGCCTCTCGAGAAAACACGACACCTTGTGTCATGTTTTTTGTAGAGTGAAACCATGCGCGCGGATCGGCTGGTCTCACTGGTGCTGTTGCTGCGACAGCGGGGCCGGATGACTGCGGACGAGCTGGCCGGCGAGCTGGAGGTCTCCGCCCGCACGGTGCTGCGTGACATCGAGGCGCTGTCCACAGCGGGAGTCCCTGTGTACGCCGACCGTGGCCGGCATGGCGGCTTCTCCCTGCTACCCGGTTTCCGCACCGAACTGACCGGGCTGAACCATGACGAAGCCCTCGCGCTGTTCACCGCCGGATCGAGGCATGGCCGGAAGGTCTTCGGTCTCAGCGCCCCGCTCGCCTCCGCGATGCGCAAGGTCGTCGACGCGCTGCCCGAGGGGCATCGAGCCGCCCTGGACGACGCCGCCAAGCGGTTCCTCGTCGAGCCCCAAACCGATATGCTCTCCCGCCGACTCGTGGCCGAGGACGTGGTGGGCGCCGTGATGAGCGAAGTCCGTGGCGCCGTGCTCACGGGGCGCAGACTGCGTTTTCACTACGCCGCACCGGACAGGCAACCTCGTTGGCACACCGTCGACCCGATCGGCATGGTCACCGTCCGCGACCGAACCTATCTGCTGGCCACCAAGTCCGGGGAGGACCGCACCTACCGACTGTCGCGGATGCTGGCAGCCGAAGAGCTCCCCGAACCCGCTCAGCGCCCGGCGCAGGTCGATCTCGATCGCATCTGGGCCGAGCGCAGCGCACGCTTCCTCTCCGAGGCCCACATCTCTGTGACGGTCCGGGTCAAGCCCTCGCGGCGAGAAGAACTACTGAACGCCGCTCGGGCTGTCCGCGCCGAGGAACCGGACGGCGAGGACTGGGTTCGCCTGGACGTGACCTTCGAGGACCTGCGGCACGCGGTCTGGGCGGTATGGCAGCTCGACACCGACGCTCAAGTCCTCGCCCCCGACGCGCTGCGCACGGCCTTGCGCGACCGCATCGCCACCCTCGCCGCTCGATACGACGATCCGGACTGAGAGGGCCCCTCTCCCCCGGCCCACCGGTTCTCCGCGTGGGATCGCCTACGCGTCATGCGCGGCAGCGGACTTCGGCAATGCGGGCATCACGAGTGCGGTGATGACGTAGAGACCCGCCGAGATGAGCAGGACAGCGCCCAGCGCACGGCTGTCGTCGATCAGGGTCGGTGGCCCGGTGGTCGATCCGGCAGCACGGGTGAAGAAGACGGTACCGAGGACGGCCATGCCGACTGCTCCGCCGATCTGGTTGACGGTGGAGAGCACGCCTCCTGCTGCTCCTGCGTTGCGGTCGGGTATCCCCGCGAGGACGACGCTGACCAGGAAGCCATCGAGGCGGGAGACCCCGTACCCGCCCAGGTCGAAGTCCTGCCGCCGGTCGAACCGCACGTCGCCCGGCGTGGGGAGGGGACCGAAGAACCCTTCGGTCCCCTCCCGCCTCCGGTCAGAGCCAGGAGTCCCAGATGCCGTACGCCGTCGATCGGGTCACGGCCTCGACGCCCGAGGCGTCGAGCCGTACGACGCGGTAGTAGTACAGGCCGAGCCGGTCCTCGTGCACCGTGGTGTCCATGGAGAACGCGGCGCCACCCGTCGCGCCCTCCGCCAGGGCGACGTAGGTGGCGGTGACGGGGTCCCAGCGCTCCACGCGGTAGCTCGTGAACCGGGAACAGTCCCCGAGTCCGGAGCTTTCGGAGCAGCCGACGTACAGATCCGGGTACTGGCCCTCGCGGACCTCGGTCTCCGTCCAGCCCGGCGGCCGGGTGTCGGGCAGGGTGACCGAGACCTCGGCGGGGTGGAGTGCGCCGAGTGGATCGTCGCGGTGATCGTCGATCGCCGCCACCTTGTAGACGTGGGTGGCGCCGTCCGGCACGGTCGGGCAGAGGATCTCGGTCCTGGTCAGGGAGCTGCCGGTCCAGCAGTTGTCCTTCCAGACCGTCTCGCCGCTGTCCGGGTCGGTGACGCCCTGCCACGCGCGGTAGCCGGAGACATCGGTGTCGGCGGGCGGCGTCCAGGTCAGCCGGACGCCGAGCGGGACTCGTTCCGCGGTCAGGTCCTGGACCGCGGCGGGACGCTGGGTGTCCGGGGTGGTCTCCGTGGCGGGCGGGCCGGGCTGCGACACATGTCCGTACCGGTCGGTCGTCACGACTCGGTACTCGTACGTCGTCTCCGACTTGCCCTGCACGTCCCAGCAGGTGCCGTTGACCTGTTTGCGGGCGGACAGAGGAGCATCGTCGTCCGCCCAGGTCCAGTACGTGTCCGGGTCATCAAGCGGCAGGTCCACCGAGCGGTTCGGCTTGCACTGGTCCACGATGTCGGTCTCGCCGGTCGTGGTGTCGGTCCGGATGATCCTGTACGTGGGAAGAGGCCGCTCGTCGACGGTCCACGGGTCGACGCTGCTCCACGCGACCATCACACCCTCGTCGAACACGCTGGCAGTGGTCTTGAACGCGGGGATCGCCTCCGGACGGTCGGCCAACTCCAGAGCGATCTCCACCGGCGCGGCAGGGTTGCCCTTGGCGTCCAGCGAGCGCACCGCGTACCGGTAGCTGTCGGCGACGGCGGCCGACTGGCGCGGCACCACGTCGGTCCGGGTGCCGGGGCTCCCCTCGGGAAGAGCGTCGGCGTAGCCGCCGGTCGCCGGGTCGTACTGGAGGACCTGGTACGAGGCGGCCCCGGTGACGGGCGACCACACCAGATGCGGAACGCCCGACCGGTACTCGGCGCGGAGCCCCGTGACGGCGGCGGGCGGGGTCAGGTCGGGGGTGGTGAACGTCATGGCGGCCGAGTACGCCGACCAGTTCCCGGCGGCGTCCCGGGCCCGCCCCCGGTAGGTGACCTTGCTGCCGTCGGCCCGGTAGCCGGTGTCGCAGATCGCGCCCTTGGTGCCGGAGTAGACGGTGCTCCAGAGCTTCGTGGTCGCGTCGAGCCGCTGCATCTCGTACCGGGCGATGTCGGCGGCGTTCTTCGCGGTGGTGACCAGCTCCGGCGCCGCGTAGGGCTGGTCGGCCGGGCAGGCATCCCATTCGAGGAAGGGCGCGGCGGGCGGCGTCCTGTCGACGGTGGTGACGAGCTTGTCGGAGCTGCCGCCGGATACGTTGCCCGCCTTGTCGACGGCCCGCACCTCGTAGTAGTAGGCCGCGCCGGTCCTGGGCAGCGCGCTGTCGGTGTACGACGTGGCGGTGGTCGTCGCGAGCTGCTTGCTCCCGTACGCCGCGCCCTTCAGCCGCCGGTAGACCCGGTAGTTCGCCAGGTCCATCTCCTTGCTCCTGGTCCAGGTGAGCCTGGCCGCGCCGGTGGTGGAGTTGTACGAGACGGCCGCGCCCGCCGGGATGAGGGGCCTGACCTTGTCGTAGGCGGCGGAGGTGCGCGGCGTATAGGCGAACCTGACGTTCGCGGACCCCGTCCAGTTGACGAAGTCGACGCGGAGCGTGTGCCTGCCCGCGGGGATCGTCACGTTGACCGTCTTCTTGACGGTGGCGGAGACGTTCTTCCACACGTCGATCTTGCGGACGCCGTCGAGGTAGACCCGCGTGCCGTCCTGGGCGGAGGCCGTGAACGTGAAGGGGCCGCCGGAACCGAAGTCGCGCGTCACCGCCCAGCGCACGCCGAAGTTGTTCGACGGGAGGCCGGAGGCGGGTGCGCCCGAGCCCCAGTTCTGGTCGATCGCGGAATCGCAGTCCGTCTTCTTCGGCGTGCCCGAGAACGTCGTGTTCGCGAAGAACTGCCGCTTGAAGACGGGGGAAGTGCAGCTCACCGCCGCGGAGGCGGGTACGGCGGTGGCGTACAGCACTCCGCCTGCCGTGGCCAGAACCAAGGCGGTGGCGGTCGTGCGTCTGGCTGGGTTCATCAAGTCCTTCAGTCCTGTTCGGCGGCCGATTTGGGTCAGACGTCGCCGAACAAGACAGACAGGAGGGCCGGTTGGTTGTACGAGCCTCAGCCGCGACAGCTGATCTCAGTGGCCCACCGCACAGGCGTCCCCGTTGAGCGTGAAGCGCGGCGGTGGCGACGAGTCGCCGGTATGGGCGGCGAGGTAGCCGAGGGTGATGCTCTCGCCGGGAGCGATCGTGGCGTTGTGCGAGCTGTTGGCGGCCGTGATCGTGTTGCTTCCCTGGGTGAGGTCGGTGTTCCAGTCGGAGGTGACGGTCTGCCCGAGGGCCAGCGGGAACCTCAGTGTCCAGCCGTTCACCGGAGTGCTGCCGGTGTTGGTGACCGTCAGGTCGACCGTCGTACCGGTGCCCCACGCCCGCACGGTGGGCTGCACTCGGCAGGTGGGTTCCTCCTGGGCGAAGGACACACGGTGCAGACCGCCCGGCAGGTCGTTGACCGCGTAGAGCTCCCCGTCGACGGTCGTACCGATCGCCGTCACCTGGGTGGGCATCTCCCCTATCTCGGCCTGCTCGTAGCCGCCTTCGCCATCGGGGCGCAGCGCCCAGACGGTGGAGGAGCAGTAGTCGGTGGCGATGTACGTGCCGCCCACGAGGCCGGCGTGCTGCCGGCCCCGGTAGACGTGACCGCCGATGACCGAACAGCCGCCGGTGTACGGGGAGTAGGTGAAGACCGGCGCGGTGTACGTTGCGCCGGCGTCGCAGTCGCCGCCGCTGAACTTCTCCAGTCCCTCGTAGCAGGACCAGCCGAGGTTCAGACCGCCCTGTCCGGGGCTGAGGTGATCGACCTCCTCCCACCGGCCCTGGCCGACGTCCCCGATCCACATCGAGCCGTCGACGCTGTCGAAGGAGAATCGCCACGGGTTGCGCAGCCCGTAGTGCCAGATCTCCTCGCGGGTGCCGGGGGTGCCCACGAAGGGGTTGTCCTCGGGCACGCAGTAGGGAAGCGTGCCGCAGCTGCGGCTCACGTCGATGCGCACGATCTTGCCCAGCAGGGTGTCCAGTCGCTGCCCGGCACGGAGGGGGTCCGCGGAACCGCCGCCGTCGCCGATGCTCCAGTACAGGTGGCCGTCCGGGCCGAACGCCAGCTGGCCCCCGTTGTGGTTGCTGAACTCGGAGTGGGGCTGGGAGAGCAGGACCTCCAGGCGGGCGTCGTCGAGCCGGTAGCGGGCGACGGTGACCGCGGCGTCGGGCAGTGCCGTGTACGCCAGGTACACGCTGCGGCTGTCGGCGAAGTCGGGCGGAACGGCGATGCCGAGCAGGCCGCGCTCGTTGCCCGATTCGTCCACGGCCGACGTGATGTCGATGAGCGGCTCCGGGTCCAGGCCGGTACGGGGGTGGTAGGCACGTACGGTTCCGGACTTCTCGGTGATGAACAAGCGGTCGGTGCCGTCATCGGGTGCGACGACGGCGGTCGGCCGTCGCAGTCCGGAGGCGACCTGGGTGGTGGTCGCGCGGAGCGACGGAAGCGGGACGGTGGAGGAGTTCGTCGCCGCTTCGGTCGGTGTGGTGGTCGCCGTCGTGGGAGGAGCTGCCACGAGGGACTGGGCGGCGGCGGGCAGTGCGGTGAGGGTGGTCAACAGGAGGGCGAGCAGCAGCTGCCCGGTCCAGCGGTGTCGTCGCGGCATGTCGGCTCCGGAATCGAGGGCGCTTGCACGGCGGGGGCGTCGGGACACGAGGGGGCGTCGGGACACGGGAGTCCCGCCGGGCGGGTGGCGTCCGGCGGGATCACCCGGTGGGCGGTGAGGTCAGCCGAGGTTCACGTCAGCCGAAGTTCACGTCGCTGCACAGGAAGTACGTCTGGTCCATGTGCGATGCCTGCCAGATCGTGTAGACGACGTGGTGACCGGTGTAGCCGGACGTGCTCACCGGGATCGAGTAGTTCTGGCTGGGCCCGTACCTGCCGGTCTGCGTGACCAGTTCGAGGTCGCTCCAGCCCAGCGCCTGGGTGGTCGGGTCGAAGCCCTGCCGGCTGACGTAGACCTTGAAGTAGTCCGCGCCGTGGCTGGCCTGGTCGTACAGCTTGACGGTGAAGTCATCGGTGATGTCCGTGGTCTTCCACGCACCCACGGTGTCCAGCGCGTTGTAGCGACCGCCCTCGGTCCGACCGCCGCTGCACAGCTGTCCGTCCGGTACGACCGCCGGGAAGTTGCCCCCGGAGCCGTTGCGGTACAGGCCGTTCCAGTTCCACATGGCGTTCGGGTCGGCCTGCCACGCCTGCCAGCACATCGGGTCCTGCTGCGCCATGGCCGGGTTCTGGAAATCGCTGCCCCAGCGCTGCCAGCAGTCGTAGGCGCGTGAGGCCGGGTCGACGACCGAACCGTGAGCCATGGCTGTGCCGCTCCAGGCGGTCATGCCGAGAAGCACCGCTGCGACGGTGCTCAGGACGAGCGTCGGGGTGCGCCATGCTTTTCTGTTGCGTACATGACAACTCATGATCTCTTCCTTCGGTGGGGGGAGCCGGGGAGCCCGGCGGGGTCGACGGTGTGGGAGCGCTCCCGCACTTCCACAGTGCGCACGGCGTGGCGGGACGGGCAATATCTGTTCACGCCACTTCGACACCGCATGGCGCAAAGTGCCTCTGCCCCGAGGACGGCCGCCGGGCCCCGGACAGGGCCTTGCCGCCGGGCAGGCCGCCGGGCGCGGTCTCCGTCCCCGGGCAGCCCGGTACGGCCGAGGAGTCCGCACCGGTGCCGGGAGTCAGGCGGCGATGAGGTCCCGCTCGCGGTCCGGCGTTCCGACCGCGGGCTGCTTGTTCGGCAGCGCGAGCCGGAAGACCTTGTGCCACGCGGAGAACACCTGCTTGGGCAGCGGGCCGGTGACGTACTCCAGCTCGTACTTCTCGAACAGCGCGCGCACCTTCACCGCGACCTCGGCGTACCGGTTGCTCGGCAGGTCCGGGAACAGGTGGTGCTCGATCTGGTGCGACAGATTGCCGGTCATGAAGTGCATGGCCTTGCTGCCGCTGATGTTCGCCGAGCCCATCATCTGGCGCAGGTACCACTGGCCGCGTGACTCACCCTTGATCGACCGGCGTTCGAAGACCTGCACGCCCTCGGGGAAGTGCCCGCACATGATGACCGAGTGGGTCCAGATGTTGCGGACCAGGTTCGCGGTGAACGTGGCGGCGAGGGTGGGGAGGAATGAGGGGCCCGACAGCAGCGGGTGGATCACGTAGTCCTTGAGCACCTGCTTGCGGATCTTGCGGCCCACGGCCCTGGCCCGCGCGCGGAACTCCGGGTTCCCGCGGCGGCGCTTGCCGAGGTTCTTGCCGAGCTCCAGGTCGTACGCCGCGATGCCGTACTCGAAGAAGCAGGCGTTGAGGAAGTTCCACAGCGGCTGGCCGAGGTGGAAGGGGTGCCACTTCTGGTCCTCGTCGACGCGCATGATGCCGTAGCCGAGGTCGTTGTCCTTGCCGATCACGTTGGTGTACGTGTGGTGCAGCTCGTTGTGCGAGTGCTTCCACTGATCGGACGGCGAGACGTGGTCCCACTCCCAGGTGGTGGAGTGGATCTTCGGGTCCCGCATCCAGTCCCACTGGCCGTGCAGGATGTTGTGGCCGATCTCCATGTTGTCCATGATCTTCGCCACGGACAGCCCGGCGGTTCCGAGCAGCCACGCGGGCGGGAAGACCGAGAACAGCAGCACACCCCTGCTGGCCAGCTCGAGCTTGCGCTGCGCCGAGATGACCTTACGGATGTAGGCGGCGTCCTTCTCGCCGCGGGCGGCGATCACCTCGTCGCGGATCGCGTCCAGTTCGCGGCCCAGTTCCTCGATCTGTTCCGCGGTCAGGTGGGCGGTGGGGTCGATGGCGGTCAAGGTGCTCCTACCGTTCGATGTCACAGGGGCCCGCAGCGGCGGACACGCAGGTTTGGATGAGGACGCCCGGCTCGGCCTCGGTGATCTCACCGGTGCGCAGGTCGCGGACGGCGCCCGCCCTGAGCGGCGTGACGCAGCCGAAGCAGATGCCCATGCGGCACCCGGAGGGCATCAGCACGCCGGCCTCCTCGCCGATGTCGAGCAACGGCGTGGCGCCGTCCGCGTCGATGGTCTTGCCGGTGGCGCTGAACGTGACCTCGCCGCCGTCGCCGGCGACGACGATGCCGGGGCGGAACCGTTCGGTGTGCAGGCGTTCCTGGACGCCCTGTTCGCTCCAGTGCTCCTCGGCGGCGTCGAGCAGGCCCGCGGGCCCGCAGGCCCAGGTCTCGCGCTCGGCCCAGTCGGGCACGAGCGCGTCGAGCCGGGCGATGTCGAGCTTGCCGTCCGTGTCGGTGTGCACCTCGATGAGCCGAAGCTTCTTGTCCGCGACCAGGCCGTGCAGTTCCTCGCGGAAGATCACGTCCTGAGGCTGTGGCGCGCAGTGGACCATGACGACGTCGTCGAACTCGGTGTCGCGCAGCATGCCCATCACGGGCGTGATGCCGCTGCCGGCCGTCAGGTAGAGCACCTTGGCGGGCTTGACCTGCGGCAGTACGAAGTCACCGGTCGGCTGGTCGAGCCGGATCAGCGTGCCCGGTCTCGCCCTGCGGACGAGGTGGTTGCTGACCTTGCCGTCCGGGACCGCCTTCACGGTGATCGTGACACGGCCGTCCCGGCGGTCCGTCGGCGAGGTGAGGGAGTAGGCACGCCACAGGCGCACTCCGTCGACGTCGACCCCGACCCTCACGTACTGACCGGCTGTGTGGCCGCGCCAGCCCCTCCCCGGCCTGATCACGACGGTCGCGGCGTCACTCGTCTCGGAGTGCACGGCCTCGATGCGCCCACACAGGTCAGCGCCCGCACGCAGCGGGCTGACCAGGTCGAGGTAGTCCGACGGCAGCAGCGGTGTCGTGACCATCTCCAGCAGTTTCCACGCCCTACTGCGGAGGGCTCCACTCGTCATGACTCCAGCTTGCTGCGCCCCAAGGCGTAAAGTCCTGACCACAGGACGTAAACCTGGTCAACTGAATTGTTCGCAGGGAACAAAAAGTGAGCTATGCAATCCGGAGGGCCAGCGAACTGGCCCTGGATGAGACGACGGTCACCGCCCTTCGGGCCGCACTGAGGACCACCGCCGACGAAGTCGTCCAGGCGATCATCGACGAGGTCCCTCCCTACGCCAACGCCCTTTCGGGCCGCATGGGCGCCACCATCCGCAGAGCCGTCCGCACCGCCCTGGGGCACTACCTGGACCTTGCGACCGGGAACGCCACGGGCGGCGACGCCGGTGACGCCGCCTACGAGCTGGGCCGCGGCGAGGTACGCGACGGCCGTTCGATGGACGCCCTGCTCGGCGCCTACCGCGTCGGCGCCCGCGTCGCCTGGCGATGCCTGGCGGCGGGTGCCGTACCCGCGGGTCTGCCCGCTGCCGAGGTCGCCAAGTTCGCCGAGCTGACCTTCGCCTACATCGACGAGCTCTCCGCCGCGAGCGCCGCGGGCCACGCCGACGAACTGGCCGCCCGGGGCAGAGCCCACGAGCGCCACCTGGAGCACCTGGCCCGCGACCTCCTCGCCGGCGCGAGCCCGGACGTGCTGCTGGCCTCGGGCCAACGGGCCAGGTGGCAGCCTCCGGTCTCGCTGACCGCCGTCCTGCTGCCCGCCGCCCAGGCCCGGCCTGCCTACCGGACACTCGACCCGAGCACCCTCGTCCTCGACGATCTGCCGGACGCCACCGGTGTGCTCCTCGTCCCCGATGCCGACCGGTCACGTCTCCTGCGGCAGCTGACCGACCGCGCCGCCGTGGTCGGCCCGGCCCGGCCGTGGACCCGTGCGTCCGCCTCGTACGCACGAGCCGTACGCGCACGCTCCCTCTCCCCTGACATTCGCGACACCGAGGACCACCTGCCCGACCTGGTGCTCAGCGCCGACGCGGAGGCGTTCGCAGACCTGCGCGCCCGTGCCCTCGCACCGTTGAAACCCCTGCCTGCCGCAACCGCTCGACGGCTGGAGGACACGTTGCGGGCGTGGCTGCTGCACCAGGGCAGGCGGGACGAGGTCGCGGCGGCACTGTTCGTCCATCCCCAGACGGTTCGTTACCGGATGTCGCAGCTGCGGGAGCTGTTCCCCGATCTCGCATCACCGCACCGGGTTCTCGAACTGACGCTGGCGGTCGGTCTCCGGGTCAGCTGACGCGTCCACCCGTCCGAAACCGGGGCCGACCCGGCACACCGCGCGAGGGATGATGGGACGGAATACGAAACGTAGGTCAGGAGCTTCCGTGGCAAAGCTGGTTCACCGACCTCGTGAGGACGCGGAGTTCGATTTCATCCTCGGGAGAAGCAGGGTTCCGGTGCTCGCATACTTCACCGGGGCATGGCCCAAGGCCATCGAGCCCTGCCGGGTGATGGACCTCGTCGTGGGCGACATCGCCGACGACTACACGGGCCGCCTGACGGTCGTCCGCACCGACATCACGCGTTGCCCGGCGGCAACCGAGCGATACGGGATCACCGGAGCCCCGTCCTGCCTCCTGCTGAAGGAGGGAGAGGCGGTGGCGCACGGCGCGGGGCCCATGACCGTCGACGAGGTGCGGAAGTTCTTGGACGGTCACCTCTGAGGGGCGGGTCGGCACGGGCCGGCCGTGTTCACGGACGAGCCGGACTGCGGGTCAGGTGGCGCGTCGATGGCCCACCGCTGGGCCATCACGCCGCCCCCTGACCCGTGATCCGTCATGTTCGGTTCCTGTCCTCCATCGGGCCGGACCGGTTCGTCAGAGGAGCGGGTCCAGCCCGGTCAGTCTCGTATCGGGGAATGCGATGGCGGAGAACGGTTCCCTCCACTGGCCCGTGCCGTAACGGAACCTCATCTGTGTGGCAGCACTGCCGTCGCCCGCGGAGACGGTTGCCAGATCGCTCCGGCCGTCGCCGTCGATGTCTCCACTGCCGACAATCCGGTGCCCGCCCCAGCCGCCGCTGATCCGCGTCCGGGGCGCGAACGTACCGTCGCCCTTTCCGAGGTAGAGCCACAGCACACCGGATCCGTCGCGAGCGACCAGATCACCGGCGGGGGCGCCGCCGAGGTTTCCGGTCGCCGTCAACTCGTTGTAGACGCCCCAGCCGCCGCCGACTCTCCTGCGAACGGCGTACGTGCCGTCGCTCCTGCCGGGATAGAGCCACAGCACACCGGCCTTGTCCGTGGCGAGGAGGTCGTCCCGGCTGTCGCCGGTCAGATCGGAGCCGCTGGTGAGCTTGTCGTAGATGTTCCACCCACCGCCGACGCGCTTGCGGACGGTGAGGGTGCCGTCGCCCACGGCCGCGTACGACCAGAGGACGCCGGTCCTGTCGCGGGCGGCGACGCCGGCGGTGCCGGGGACGATCCGGTCGTACGTGTTCCACCCGCCGCCGATCCTGGTCCGGCGTGGCGTGTCGCGGGACGTCAGGTGCCGGAGCTGGCCGACGTCGTACAGGGACAGAACGCCGGCCGAGGAGCGGCCGAAGACGTCCGGCGAACCGTTGCCGTCGAAGTCGTGCGCGCGGGGCGCGCGGGTGGCCGTGAACGCGCCGGTGCGCTCGACGGCCGGGCCGATGCCGTTGTCGGGCTCGGCCCTCATCGTCCACGTGTACGCGCCTCCGTACGCCGGGAACTTGTCGAGGAGGCCGTCCCAGTCCAGGCGGAACTCCGTCGTGCCCGGCACGGGCGCCCAGACGGTGAAGGCGGCAGCTCCGGCTGCCGCGAACACAGCGACTCACGAAGGCCGTTCAGGGTTGTACATCCGTTCGGAAATCCACGGATCACGTCATGGGGGCGTACGGGTCGCGGCACCGTTGCGGCCTCCGGCCCGCTGCCGCGGTCACGGTCGGGCGCTACCGAAGGGTGGACTCCAGCAGCAGTTCGCTCAGGTCCGACGGCATGGTGATCATGCAGTCGTGTCCGGTCGGCAGTTCCCGGATGCGGGCCGGGGAGCCGTTGGGCTGTGTCGCGGGGACGGGCCGGCGCACGATGCCTTCCGGCTCGGCTCCGACACAGTGGATGTGCGTACGCGGAACCGAGGCCGAGGCGGGGTTGTCCAGCCGGACCGGCTGCTGAAGGCAGCGCACCGGCTGGTCGGAGAGCATCGCACGCAGCCATGCGGCGTCCGCCGGGTCGGTGACCCCGAACAGGCCGAGGGGCGGAGGCATCTCGGGCAGCGGTGGGATGCGCCAGCCGTTGCCCGACCGGGCGGCCAGGTCGATCAGGTGCTGGGTCAGGGGCTGCACGTCGACGGCGGTCTCGCCGTGCTCCGGGACCATCGCGTCCAGGTACACCAGATGCGCGATCCGTTCCGGTACCTCGTTGGCCACGGACGAGACGACCAGCCCCGCGTAGCTGTGGCCCACGAGCACCACGTCGGTCAGGTCCTCCTCGTGAATCAGCTTCACGATGTCCTCGACGTGCGTGTCGAGCCCCACCTCGGGGCCGAGCAGGTGCGACTTGTCGCCGTAGCCGGTCAGTGAGGGCGCGAACACACGGTGTCCGGCCGCCTCCAGCAGCGGGACCACCCGCTCCCAGCAGCGGCCGCTGTGCCAGGCACCGTGTACCAGCAGAAAAGTTGACATGAGGGGATGACTTCTTCCTCTTCGGAGCATGGGAAGGCGCGGAAGCAATACGGTTCCTGTTCGTGCCTCGGTACTCTTCAGGAACCGACATCATCGTGCTGCACCTGCCGCACCCCGATCAATACGGCACATTGAGGTGCCCCGGTTCTCTGGAGGTAACCATGAACGGCACAGAGGGCGGCGATGCGCGGGCAGCACAGCCGGCACCGCCGGAGGACCCGTGCCAGGTCCGTGAGGTGCTCGGCATCGTCGGTGACAAGTGGTCGCTGCTGATCGTGCGTCACCTCAGCGAGGGGCCACGCCGCTTCACCGAGCTCAAGCGGGCGGTCGACGGGATCAGCCAGCGCATGCTCACCGTCACGCTGCGCGGCCTGGAACGCGACGGGATCCTCACCCGGACCGTGCGCAACGTCATGCCACCGCACGTCAGTTACGAACTCACTCCGATGGGCAGGGCCCTCCGCGGAGCCACCGCCCCCCTGCTGGAGTGGAGCATCACGCACCTGACGCACATCGACGCCGCCCGCGCCGAGTACGACGCCCGCCCCGACACCCCGCCCGCCTGACCTCTCACCCCGGCTGCTCCCGCGTACCGGCCCGGTCGGACCGATGCTCCCGAAACGGCTGGTGTGCGGAGTCGGCGGAACCGGGTAACGTCTTTGTCATGTTCTTCCAGACGCCGATTTACGAGTGAGAGCGCGACGGGCGCCTGCTGATGTCCTTCGACGTCGCCGCTCGTCCCCCACCGATGAATCCGTAGATCACTTCACATCATGACCGGGAGAACCCGTGACCGTGAGCAAGAACATCAACAACCCCGTGGGCATGGGCGGCGGCAAGCGCAAGAGGCTGTCCCGCACCGAACGGCAGAACAACGGCCCGCACCGCAACCTCGACCGCCAGGGCGCAGCCGACCGGAAGGCTGAGCTGGTGCGCAAGATGCGTGAGAAGGCAGGCTCGGCCGACGCTGCGGCCGAGGGCGCCGGGCAGACGGGCGACGACTCCGCCGAGAGCTGACGTACCGCCGTCGCAGGGCGGCAGCGGCATTCACCGCACGAGGCAGGGCCCGGACCGCGACCACGTGGTCCGGGCCCTGCTGCCGTGCCGGGGCCGCCCTTGCCGCCCTGCCGGGAGCCGCCCCCACCGCCCTGCCGGGGGCCGCGGCCACCCGCCTACCGGGTTCGCGCCCGGGCCTCGCAGCCGGCGTCCGCCTCAGACGGATGTCAGCATCGGCAGCGACATCAGGTACTCCTCCGGGATGTCGAAGGCCTCCGTCAGCGTCGGCAGATGCGGGGCGAGCCGGGAGGTCAGCGCGCGCACCGTGTCGGGGAGGGAGCGGACCTGGTCGGCGGTGAGCGCGTTCTCGACGAGCAGGAGTCCGCTGAGCGCGGCCAGCCGGTCGAGCAGGAACAGCGCGCGCAGATCGTCCAGGGTGGCGCGGGTGCCCGGGTCGGTGACGTCGGCGCAGGCCGTGGCGAAGGCGTCGGCGGCCCGGCCCACCGCGTACGTCTCGACGAGGGCGAGGGCGGCGGCGGACGCGTGGTTCCAGCGGCCGAGGGCGTCGCCCCCGGCACCGCCGCGCAGGTCGTGCCGCGCGGCCAGGTGCCAGTGGCGCTCCGCGGCGGAGAGGGCCCGGCGCAGGAAGGCGGGATCGGTCAGCAACTCCTGGCCGGTCGCCCGCGCCGGTTCCGGGACCATCGGGTGGCCGAAGATCATCTCGGCCCCGGCCTTGCACCAGATCGCCAGGTTGTCCCCCTCGGCGGTGATGGCTCCGTCCGCGTTCGCGGTGAACTCGGCCAGCCCGTTCACCGGGAACAGGGCCCTGGCGCCGCAGCGTTCCCGGCTCTCGGTCGTGATCGCCCGCGCCTGCCAGGTGATCCAGCCCTTGGCCACCGCGACCAGCCGCTCGCTCTCGGCCCGGTCTTCGGGCGCGTGGGCGATCCAGTGGTCGGTGACAGCCCGGTGCAGGAAGGTCATGGCGTAGGCGGTGGCCGTGCAGGCGAGCAGCCGGGCGTGATGGCTGCGGTGCGCGGCCAGCGGGACGCGCTGCCCGGCCGCGGGGCCGGAGATGTGCCGGATGCCCGCGTAGCGGACCGCGATCGCCAGTGCCGCTCGGCTGCCCCCGAGGGTGCTCGCGCTCATGCACAGTTTTCCGACCGTCACCCGGCGGATCGCGTGCAGGAACCGCTTGCGCGGGCTGCCCACGGCACTGGTGAAGGTGCCGTCCGGCAGCAGTTCGCCGTGCTCCCCCTGGACCAGGGCGGTGCGGGGCAGGCGTACCTGGTCGAAGGCGGTGACGCAGTGGTCCACGGGGCTGCCGATGCGGTCGGGCAGCACGGTCACCGTGATGCCCGGCAGCGTTCCGTCGCGGTCGCTCAGCGGGGTGAGGAACAGGAAGACGCCATGGTCCCGGTCGTCGACCAGGAGCCGGGCCGCGACCACCGCGGTCTTCGGCCCGCCGGCGGGGCCGGTGTTGGGCATGTACTTCTGCGCGCCCTCGTGCGGGGTGTGCAGCACGAACGCGTCACGCTCGCGGTCGTAGCGGGCGGTGGTCTCCATCGCGGTCGCGTCGTTGCCGTGCGCGCGCTCGGTGCACAGAAAGGTTCCCGTGCGGGTCAGTGCGGCGAAACCGGTGAGGTCACGCACCGGTGAGGTGCCGTCGTCGAGCAGGCTGCCGAGGAAGAGGTTGTAGTGAATTCCGGCGACCGTGGCCGTGGCCCCGTCCACCACCGAGGTCCACTCGTGCAGGGCGGCCAGCCCACGGGGGTCCCGGGCCAGGGACTCCGGGCACAGCACCTCCTCGTTCAGAGCGCGCAGCCGGTCGTACGACAGCTGCCACCGTTCCTCGGCACGCACATGGGCGCGATGGCGGAACCGGTCGGTCGAGATCACCTTGCGCCAGAGACCGTGGGCGTCCGGGCCCTCGCCTCCGTCCCGGAAGAGGAGGTCGGTCAACTCAGGCAGGCAAGGGGCGAGTTGCCCGTCGGCCTGCACGCATGCATCGATGTTGATCATTATGTCCGACCCAACGAGCGGGCCGGTTCACGGAAACGATCTCTACGTATCCGGATGCCTCCCATCCAGGGGCCGACCGGAGTCCGGCAGGGCCGAATGACCGGAAGGAACGATCCTGCACACCTCGTTCAGGCGACGCGGCGATTGCCCCACGGGCGGTCCGGGCAGCGCTTGCCCTGATCTCAGGTCCGGGCAGCCCCTGCCCCGATCAACGGTCCGGGCAGTCCCTGCCCTGATCTCCGTACGCCCGAGAAAAGGTGAACACCCCCCATGCGTCTCCGCTCCTCCCTGGCCGCGTCGGCCGGCGCCGTCGTCCTGCTCCTCGCCACCGCCGGATCCGCCTCGGCCGCCAACGGCCAGTTCCGCTACACGTACCTGACCTCCGACGGCTACGAGGCCGTCGGCTTCCTGAACGACCCCGACAGCGCCACGTGCATCAACCTCCAGGGGCCGGGATCCGAGCCGGGATCCGCGGCGTACGCGCCCAAGAACCGCACCGACGCGGTGGCCACCGTGTTCCTGGAGGCGGACTGCACCGGTGACGCCTACTTCACCCTGCGCCCGGGCGGCGGCGCCTCGGACCGGCTGCTGGTGCGCTCGGTCGTCTTCTCCTGAGCCTGGCGGGGTATCGCTTCCCACTGTGGCCGGCCGGGGGCGGTGGGGCCGACGGCCCCACCGCCCCCAAAGCGCTCCGTGTCAGCCGTTGAGCCCCGCCTCGTGCGCCAGCACCGCCGCCTGGACCCGGTTGGTGCAGTCGGTACGGGTGAGGATGCTGCTGATGTGGGCCTTGACCGTGCCGGAGCTCAGGTGGAGCTGTGCGGCGATCCGGGCGTTGGAGAGGCCGGTGCCCAGCAGCCGCAGGACGTCCCGCTCGGTCGGCGTCAGGCCGGCGATCCGCCGTGCCGCGGCCTCGTCGTCACGGCCCGACCTGGTCCGGAAGTCGACGAGCTGGCGGGTGACCTGCGGGGCGAGGACCGGGTCTCCGGCGGCTGCGCGGCGTACGGCCTCGATGAGGTCGCGGGGGCCGGTGTCCTTGAGGAGGTAGCCGTGGGCTCCGGCGCGCAGGGCGCGCGTGACGCTCGGTTCCTCACCGAACGCCGTAAGCATCACCACCCGGGTACGGGGGGAGTGGCGGATGATCCCGGCGGCGCCGGTGATCCCGTCACCCGGCATACGTATGTCGAGGAGGGCCACGTCGACCACGTGGGCGCGGCAGGCCTCGACGGCCTCACGGGCGTCCTGCGCCTCGGCCACGACCCGGATCCCGTCGTCGTTCTCCAGGATCAGGCGGATTCCGGCGCGCATCAGCGCCTCGTCGTCGGCGATCAGCACGCGGATCATCGGTTCAGTCTAGGACCACCATGATCAGCAGCATGAGACTGCCGCCGATCGTCGGCAGCAGCACCAGCATCGCCGCGCAGCCCCCGCCCAGCAGGCGCGGCCAGGTGAGCACCTCCGTCGGGAGCGGGGGCCGGGATCCCGCCCCGCCGGACAGCGGCTTCATCGACGCGGCGTACGCGGGCGGCACCTCGGGCCTGGCGGGTATGCGGGCGGCGAGGACGAAGCCGCCCTCCTGGCGCGGTCCGCAGTCGAGGGTGCCGCCGAGCAGGCCGACCCTCTCCCGGAGGCCGACGAGGCCGCTGCGGTTCCCGTCCCCGGGCGAACGCGGCACCGGCGGGGCTCCGTTGACGACGGAGACCACCACCGTGCCCCCCTCGTCGTGGACCGTCACGCGGACCGGCGCTCCGGACGCGTGCTTCAGGGCGTTGGCGAGCCCTTCCCGGGCGACACGGTGGACGGCCTGTCGGGTACGGGGATCCGCGTCCGCGGGGCCGGTCGCGTTCCAGTGCAGTTCGGCGTCGGCCCCGGCGCTCCGGGAATCCGCGACGAGGGCCGCGAGATCCTCGCGGGTCCCTCGCTCACCGCTCTCCTGGTCCGCCTGGTGCCGGAGGACGCCGAGGATGCCGCGCAGCTCCTCCATCGCGGTTCCCGCGGTGGTGTGCAGGAGTTCGGCGTGGGCGGCCAGCGGGGGCGCCTGTCGTTCGGCGGCGAGCTGGAGCGCTCCGGCGTGCACCGAGATCAGGCCGATGCGGTGGCCGAGCAGATCGTGCATCTCGCCGGCGATGCGCGCGCGTTCCTCCATGCGGGCCGCCTCGTCGGCGAGCGAGCGGGCATGTTCGAGGTAGGCGTTGCGTTCCCGCAGCAGCCCCGTCAGCCGACGGCGGCGCCCCAGCATCAGGCCGGACAGCGCGGGCATCAGGATGAACAGGGCGCTCGCCCCGGCGTCGGCGAACAGGTACTCCGGCTTCGGAAGTCCGTCGAGGGACTGGACGGCGACCGACGCGAGCACCGACCCGGCCACGCTCGTCCCGACCACCCGCCAGGCCCGCCGCGCCGGGGCGATGCGGCGCGCGGCGGACCAGACGACCCACGGCACCACCACCATCGCCCACACGTTGTCCCCCGCCATCACCGGCACGCAGCACAGGACCGTCAGGGCCGGGTACATCCGCCGCGCGGGCACGAGCAGCGCCGCCCACACACCCAGGAGGGCGGCCATGACCGGATGGGCCGGCGGGACCAGCGGAAGGGGGACGAGTGCGCACAGCAGGGCCAGGCCGACGAGGACGGACTCCGTGACGACGGTCCGGCGGGGCGCGGCGCGCACCGCGTCACGGATCGCGGTGGCCTCGCGGAGCGCCCCCCGCCACGGTTGCGCTGCCGGGATCATGGTTTCCTCCGTGGGGTGCCGTTCTCAACGGTCGTACTCTGCCTGCGGGTCGACGAACCGCCTCAGGCAGCCCGCGCCGCTCCTCCGGGCACCCGGAGCTCCGGCTCCGCCCGCAGCGCGGCGACGTCCACCCCGCTCCCGGTCAGTACCCGCTCGATCTCCGCCGCGGTCTCCGCGTCCGTCCCGGCGTCGTCCAGCAGGGCGGCCAGCAGATGGGTCGTGCCGACCGTGGGCGAGCCCTGCGCGGAAGCCGTCAACTGTGTGACGTGCAGCAGCCGTCGGTCGCGGTCGGCGACGCCGTCACCCCTCACGGTCTCGCCCTCCGTCACCTCGGTCGAGGTGAACAGTACGCGGGTGACCGCGTCCTGCCGCGCACCGTGACGGCGCAGGAGTTCCGCCCCCCGGTTCGCCCCGGCCAGCGCCTCCGGCAGTTCCCGTCCCGCGACGGTCAACGACCGGTCCAGCGCCAGGATGCCCAGCAGCACGTCGACCGGTTCCTGCACCGACGCCCCACGCCGTACCGCTCCCCGTAGCGCCTCCGCGCGCACCGCGCTGACGACCGCGGAGCCGAACCCCGCACCGCCTCCGAAGATCCAGGCGGTGAACTTCCTGGTCAGCGGGTTGCCGCTCTTCCCGAACGTCCCGGACTTGCGCAGGACGAACACCGATCCCGGCTCCGGCTCCGCGTCGCTCCCCCGCAAGGCGCCGAGCGCGGCCGAGACGGCGGTGACATCCAGCTTCTCCACGGCCATCGCCTCCCGGGCACGGGTACCGGGCAGCTCGACCAGTGCGTGCGCCACATGACGGACGCGCACGGAGAGGGTGCCCTCCTGCCGTGCGGCCTGCAGCGCGATGCGCAGACATGCCCTCAACGCACCGGTCACCGGAGGGAGTTCGGCGCTCTCCTGCTCGGACTCCGCCTTCTTCCGATTCTGCCATCGCAGCTTCTTGGCCCGGTCCTGCCCGACCTCCCGCCAGACGGCGTCGATCTCCCGCTCGTCGTCCGGGGCTCCCGCCGCGCCGACCCCCCGGTCCTCGCTGACCCACACGGACGTCCCACGGACCCCGATGGAACCGCCGAGCGAGCCGGAGGCCCTCATCCCGGGGGCGATGGCGGAGCCCGCGGCCGAGTCGCCCGCCACGAGCGCGGCGAGCACGCTCTCCGTACCGACGTCTCCGCGTTCCTGCTTGACCGCGCTGCTCACCGCCTCCAGCAGCAGTTTGACGACGTCCGTCGCGAACTCGGTGGTCGCGCCGGTGTCGGGGGCGGAAGTCCGCTGGTCCATCGGGTCGTCCTCTCCACGGTGTTATTGACGAGAAGGACGCTAGGGCGCTTCCTCCGGCACCGCTTCGGCCGACCGGCCATGCTTCCGGTCCGAACGGCCGGGTTCGCCTGCCTATCGTTGGCCCCATGGACGTGTTCGACGAACTGTTGCGGGGCGTGCGGGGCAAGGGTGCGGTGTTCGGGCGTTCGGTGCTGTGGCCGCCGTGGTCGTTGCGGTTCGCCGACGGCGCGTACCTGACCCTGTGCGTACCGATGCGCGGCGCCGGGTGGATCGTGCCGGAGACCGGGGAGCCGCGGCACGTGGCGCTGGGCGAGGCCGCGATCGTCCGGGGGCCCGCACCGTTCTCGTTCACCGACGACCCGGCGAACGCCACGACGGCGGGCGTACGGGAGGTCCACTGGGGCGAGGACGCACCCGGCCTCACGGACCGGGACGGCGAACTCGGCGGCTCGACCGTGCTGTTGGCCGCCGCCTATGACGTACGGGAGCAGGTTCCGCAACGGCTTCTGCGTGCCCTGCCGCCGGTCCTGGTGGTACCCGACGAGCAGGACTGCTCGCCGCTGCGGGACTACCTGGAGGCGCAGATCGGTGGCGGCCGGCCGGGGCACCAGACCGTACTCGACCGGCTGCTGGACTGGCTGCTGGTGTGCACGCTGCGGGACTGGTTCGACCGCCCGGAGGCCGAACCGCCGGGGTGGTACGGCGCACTCGGCGACGAAGTGGCGGGGCCCGCGCTGCGTGCGATCCACGAGGATCCGGCGCACCCGTGGACGACGGCGGAGCTGGCGAGCCGGGCGGGGGTGTCGAGGACGACCCTGGCGAAGCGGTTCACGGATCTGGTCGGGAACGGGCCGGCGGCATACCTCACCGAGTGGCGGATGACGCTGGCCGCCGATCTGCTCACCCGCCCGGAGCTGACGGTGGCGGCGGTGGCCCGGCGGGTCGGTTACGCGGACGCGTTCGGCTTCAGCGCGGCGTTCAAACGGCTCCGGGGCGAGAGCCCGAGCACGTACCGGCAGGAGGCCGCCACCGCCCGCGTGCCGGACCGCGCCGTACCGGCGGGCTGATCCGGTAGGCCGGCGGGATCCTCCGACGCGCACCCACCCCGGCTCCCGTCAGCCCCAGGCGCCCGCCGCCGACGCGTCACGGACGACGTCGGCGATGTCGCGCGGAGGGCGGCCCAGTGCTCTGCGGACCCCGTCCGTGACCGGGGCCTCCCGGCTCGTGCGGATCGGCCTCATCGCGTCGGTCCAGAGCGCGGCCTCCTCCTCGGGCAGGCCCTGTGCCACCAGCCCGGCCCGGAAGGCGGACTCCTCCACCGGGACGTAGGCGGCCCGCGCACCGGTCGCCTTCGCGATCTCGTCGAGTACGTCGGCGATGCCGAGAGCCCGCGGGCCGGAGAGTTCGTACACCTCGCCGTCGTGGCCGTCCTCGGTCAGAGCCACAGCGGCGACCTCCGCGATGTCGTCGGCGTCGACGAACGCGGCGGTCCCGTCGCCCGCGGGCAGGGCCAGTTCGCCGGCGCGTACGCCGTCGAGGAAGACCCCCTCGCTGAAGTTCTGGGCGAACCAGCCGGGCCGCAGGATCGTCCAGGCGACCCCTGACGACCGGACGGCCGCCTCGCCCTCCGCATGCGGGCCGCCGCCCTCGTAGGAGGAGCCGAAGTAGCCGGGGACGTCCACACCGCGGGCCGACAGCAGCACCAGTCGTCGCACCCCGGCGGCAACGGCCTGCTCGACGAAGGCGGGCGTCGGGGAGGGCGAGGTGTCCAGCGGGACGATGTAGACGGCGTCGACCTCGTCGAGGGCCGCCTGCCAGGTCGTCCGGTCGGCCCAGTCGAAGGGGCACTCCCCCGACCGCGAGGCCGCCCGGGTCTCCACGCCCAGCGCGCGGAGCCGGGCCACGGTCCTGCGGCCCGTCTTGCCGGTGCCGCCGGTCACCAGCACCCGGTTGCGGATGCGCGTCGTGTCCGTACGTGTCGCTTCGGTCTGTGTTGCTTCCCCACGTGTTGCTTCCGTCTGTGTCATACCGCAAGCCTGGCCACCCCACCGGGCCCCGGCCATGGCTCATCGTCCGGGAGGGATGTCCGTGCGTCCGGGCGCGCGACGGGTGGGCACCATGTCCGGGATATCTCGGCCGCACGTGGTGAAACATTTCCCGGCGGCCACCGCATCTAAAGGGTGTGAGCGAGAGGGGGTGACGGTTGAGGCAGTCCAGGGAAGGTGCGTTCCGCGAGTTCGCGGAGGCCCGGATGGGCCATCTGTTCCGTTCGGCGTGCCTGCTGACCGGCGGGGACACGCATCTCGCCGAGGATCTCGTTCAGGAGACGCTCGGCCGGATGTATGTGGTCTGGGGGCGTACGTCGCGCCTCGGGAACCCTGCGGCGTATGCGCAGACCGTGCTGGTGCGCTGCTATCTCGGACACCGGCGGCGCAGATCGGCGGGGGAACGGCCGAGCGGCGAACTGCCGGACCGGCCGGGCGAGTCGGCGGGCGACGCCTCCTTGCGGATGACGCTCCTCGACGCACTGCGCGAGCTGCCGCCCAAGGACCGGGCGGTGATCGTGCTGCGTTACTGGGAGGACCGGTCGGTGTCGGAGACCGCGGACGCGCTGCACGTCAGCTCGGCTGCGGTACGCACCCGGAGCACCCGGGCGCTCGCCCGGCTGCGTGAGCGACTCGGCGGCAGCATCGGCGAGCTGGCCGCGCTCTGAGTCTTCTTTTTCTTCTTTCTTGTTCCTCTTTTTTCCACAGGTGTGGGGACGGTGGTGATCGGCATGCTCGAAAACGGTGGCAGGAAGGACCGGGAGTCCTTCGAGGACGGTCTCGGCGCGGCGATGAAGCAGGCGGGGGAGGAGTTCTCCGTGGCGGGACGGCCGCTGCTGGACGGTGGGGTCGCGCGCGGCCGGCGCCGGACGGTACTGCGCCGCAGCGCCGCGGTGACCGGGAGCGTGGCGGCTCTGGCGGTGATCGGGCTCGGCGGATCGTTCGTCACGGGGGGCATCGGCTCCTCGCAGAACGCCGGTGAGGTCGGGGGGGCGTCCGCGGAGCTCTCCCCGGTGGCCCGGACACTCGCGGCTCTGCTGCCGGAAGGGCAGCTCAGCGAAGAGCCGGTCAGTGGGGTCGGCGCCACGGACGACCGGAAGAGCGCGCATCCGTCCGCCGCCTCCGTCGTGTACGACGACGGCCACGGCAAGGCCGCCCTGTCGGTGGCGCTGAGCCGGCAGAGCCCCGGCCGTCCGGACGAGGGCGAGCTCTCCTGCCCGGACAGCCACCTGACCACGTTCGAGGCCTGCACCGCCACGAAGCTGAAGGACGGCTCGCGCCTCGTGCTGTTCAAGGGCTGGGAGTACCCGGACCGCCGTGAGGACACCAAGCGGTGGTACGCGGACCTGCTGACGCCCGAGGGCTACCGGATCTCGGTGTCCGAATGGAACGCGCCCGCCGAGAAGGGCGCCCCGGTCAGCCGTTCCACCCCACCGCTGTCCCTGGACCTGATGAAGGAACTGGTCGGCGCCGAGGAGTGGCGCCCGATCATCGCGTCCCTTCCCGAGCCTGAGAAGCAGGCGCCCGAGCAGCCGGCCCCGCGAGGGCTGAGCGGTGCCGTGATCGTGGACCGGCTGACCGCGCAGCTCCCCGACGGTCTGACGGTGAAGGCGTCCGGGAAGCAGGAGACGGAGTACGCGTACCTGGTGGTGGACGACGGCCGGGGCGAGAGCTTCGTGCAGATCAACGTGCAGCCGGACATGTCCGACGTCGAAGGCGACCTGTTCGGTGCCGGCACGGAGGTCCTGCCGGACGGCACGAAGGTCGTCACCCATGAAGGACCGGGCGAGAAGGGCGGCGCCGGCGTGAAGATGAGGCAGGCCGACGCGATGCGCCCCGACGGATTCCGGGTGGTGATCTCCGCGTTCAACACGGCGAACCAGAACGAGGCCGCGACCCGTGCGGAGCCCGCGCTGACCCTGGCCCAGCTCCGGAAGATCGCCACGAGCAAGGTGTGGCTGAAGTAGTTCCGACCCCCGGCGGACGGGCCACCGACGAACGGCCCACCGGCACAGGGCCGGTGGGCCGTTCGGGCAGGCATGCACCGCGCCCGGTGTGTCCGCGCGGCGCGCGGGCCCTGTCTACCGGGTGGCGAGGCGCTCCAGGAGAGTGGCGCTGCGGGCCAGCAACGTCCGTTCCTCGTCCGTGAGTTCGGCCTCGATGGCCTGCGCGAGCCAGCCGGCTCTGCGGCCGCGCTCCGCTTCGAGCGCGGCCCGGCCGGCGTCCGACAGCTCCACCAGCGACTTCCGGCCGTCCGTGGGGTGCGCCCGGCGCGTGATCAGGTTCTGCTCCATGAGCAGTCCGACCGCCCGGGCCATCGACTGGGGGCGTACGCGCTGGTCGGCGGCGAGGTCGCTGGTGGTCATGGCGCCGTCGCGGTCGAGCGTGCCGAGCACGGCCACCTGTCCCAGCGGGATGCGGTCCTCGTGCTTGACGCGTCGGGTGAGCTTGCCCATCGCCGTCCGCAGTTCGGCGGCGACGGCGGCGGCTTCCGGGGTGGGCATAGGGCACTTTACCCCGCTGGTCAGCAGAGCCGTGCAACTGAACTACACAGCAATACTGAACAGCCAAACTGAGCAGCATTGCTGTAGTGTTTGTGATGCCGGGCCCAGCGCCAGCGTTGTCGCAGCCGGGGCCACGGCACACCACAACGGCAAGGAACACCCATGCCCGCACAAGCATCCGGACCCGCCGGCACCGCCATCCGGACCGTCACCGCCCGCCGGATCATCGACAGCCGGGGCAACCCCACCGTCGAGGTCGACGTCGTCCTGACGGACGGCTCCCTGGGGCGCGCGGCCGTCCCCTCCGGCGCCTCCACCGGCGCCCGCGAGGCCGTGGAACTGCGCGACGGGGACTCCGCGCGCTGGCACGGCAAGGGCGTCGACCGCGCGGTGGCCCACGTCAACGGGGAGATCGCGGCAGCCGTGCACGGCCGGGACGCGGCGGACCAGGCGGGGCTGGACGCCGCGCTGATCGCCCTCGACGGCACCGCCACGAAGTCCCGGCTCGGCGCCAACGCGATCCTCGGCGTCTCCCTCGCCACCGCCAAGGCCGCCGCGGCCGCCCACCACCTGCCCCTCTACCGCTACCTGGGCGGCGCCGGGGCGAACCTCCTGCCGCTGCCGATGATGAACATCGTCAACGGCGGCGCCCACGCCGACAACCCGCTGGACTTCCAGGAGTTCATGATCGCGCCCGTGGGCGCGGAGACCTTCGCCGAGGCCGTACGCATGGGCAGCGAGGTCTTCCACACCCTGCGCCGCGACCTGCTGGCCGCCGGGCACTCCACGGGCGTCGGCGACGAGGGCGGCTTCGCGCCCGCGCTGCGTACCGCCGAGGAGGCACTGGACTTCGTGACGGCCGCCATCGAGCGCACCGGCTACCGTCCCGGCACGGACATCGGCCTGCTCATGGACCCGGCGTCGTCGGAGTTCTTCCGCGACGGGGTCTACGACTACGCGGGCGAGGGCGTGCGCCGCACCCCGTCCGAGAACGCGGACTACCTGGCGAAGCTCGTCGACGCCTACCCGGTCGTCTCCATCGAGGACCCGATGGCGGAGAACGACCTGGACGGCTGGCGCGAGCTGACCGCCCGCATCGGCGACCGCTGCCAGCTCGTCGGCGACGACGTGTTCTGCACCGACGAGACGCTCCTGCGCGAAGGCATCCGTACCGGCGTCGGCAACGCCATCCTGGTCAAGGTCAACCAGATCGGCACCCTGACCGAGGCGCTGAGCGCGGTCACCACGGCCCACCGAGCGGGCTGGGCGGCCGTCATGTCGCACCGCTCCGGCGAGACGGAGGACACCACCATCGCGGATCTGGCGGTGGCGACCGGCTGCGGTCAGATCAAGACCGGATCACTCTCCCGCTCCGACCGCACGGCGAAGTACAACCAACTGATCCGCATCGAGGAGGAGTTGGGCGACACGGCACACTATGCGGGCCGCTCCGCGCTGCGCCGGGTCTGACCGGCCGCACGGGGCTGCGCCGCGCCGCCCACACGCCTCAGGCTCCCGACGGCGCCGGAGCGGCGTTCAGTGTCCTCTGCATGACGAGTGCACCCTGCTCGGCCATCTCACCGATGGGGCCGGCCAGTTCGCCGGGCGTCACGTCGATCGTCCAGACGAACCGGCTGCGCCCTTCGGTGTCGGCGGACACCTGCATGGTGGCGTGATGGTGCCTCGGCGCCAGCGAGCCGCCGACCACCGCGTACGCCACCCGGCGGGCCTCCTCGTCGATGTCGACGATCAGTTCGTGCACGACGGCACCGTTCGCGAAGGTGACGATCCTGATGTCCTCCTCCATACGGGTGTCCGTGACGAAGCCCGGCGCCAGACGCCTGGGTACGGCGCCGACGTCGCGCAGGGCCTCCCAGACGTTCTCGGGGGCGTTGTCGATCAGGAATTCCTTGCGGATGTGCGCCATGTGGTCTTCTCCAGTCGGGTGACCGCCCGGGCGCCGGTGGTGGCGGGGCAGCTCGAACAGCGATGCGCCCAGCCTGCTCGTCCGGCCCGGTCCCGGTCTTGAAGATTCTTGCGCGGGGCGACTGTCCGACCCGCGGCGTAGCGTTCAGGTGTGCTCACCTTCACCGACCTCGCCGCCCGGCCGGGGTTCCGCATCACCGCGGTGAACTGCCGGGACGACCACACCCGCTGGTCACCGGCCGAGGTGCGCGAGGACTACCGCGTGGTGCTCGTGCGCCGGGGGAGGTTCCGCAGGCGGACGGCCGGCACCCCGGCCGACGTCGACCGGACGATGGCCTATCTCGGCGTCCCGGGCGAGGAGGAGCACTTCGCGCACCCGGCCGGCGGGGGCGACGTGTGCACCTCGATCAGCCTGACGCCCGCCCTGTGGCGGGTCGTGGCGGGTGAGGACGCGGGCCCGGTCCGGCAGAGCGTGTACGTGGGCGCCCGCCTCGACCTGGCCCACCGCCGCGTCCTCGCGTCCGCCCGGACGGGCGATGTGGACCATGCGGTGACCGAGGACCTCCTCGGCCTGCTCTCCGTCACCGTCGGCCAGGCCGTCGACGGGACCGTCCCGGCAGGGGACCGTCCCGGCCGGGACGATGCGAGGCTCGTCGCCGCGGCCCGGCACGCGATCGGTGTGGCCCACCCCGCATCGGAGGGGCTGCTGCCGCTCGCGGAGCTCCTCGGCGTCTCGCCGTACCGCCTGAGCCGCTCCTTCAGCCGCGAACTGGGCGTCTCCCTGACCCGCTACCGCAACCGGGTCCGTGTCGGCCGGACCCTCGACCGGCTGGACGCGGGCGAGGACAGTCTCGCCGTCCTCGCCGCCGACCTGGGCTTCTCCGACCAGGCGCATCTCTGCCGGACCATGCGTCAGTACCTCGGCCACACGCCGACGGCGCTGCGGCGGCTCCTCGCCCCGCGGTCATCCTGACGGGGTCACCGCACGGGGAAGCCGAAGGCGTACCCCTGCTCCCTCAGCCAGGGCAGGACCTGGCCCAGAGCGGCCAGCGTCTGGGAGCGGTCTCCTCCCGCGTCGTGGAAGAGGACGGTCGGACCGTTGGAGATCTCGCTCTTGACGGTGGCGACCATGGTGTCCACGCCGGGACGCTCGAAGTCCTTGGTGTCGACGTTCCAGCCCAGCGGCCGCATCCCGTGGGACGCGGCGAGCTTCCGGCTGTACGGGGTGAACGCGCCGCCCGGGGCCCGGTAGTACTGCGGCCGGACACCTCCGGACGCCTTGATGATCATGCGTTCGGCATCCAGGATCTGCTGGGACTGGTAGGCCTCGGACTTGGTGTCCATCGCGGTGTCGTGCGAGACGGTGTGGTTGCACAGCCGGTGCCCGTCCGCCACGACCTTCTTGACGAGGTCCGGGTACGCCTGGGCCTGCGTGCCGACCATGCAGAACGTGGCCTTCACCCCGCTGTCCTTGAGCAGTTGCAGCACCTGCGGCGTCCAGTTCGGGTCCGGTCCGTCGTCGATGGTGATGTTGACGCCCTTGGCGCCGCGGTCCGAGGCGTGCGCGATGTCCGCCGCCACCGCGGTCACCCGCTCCTGCGGCTTGGCCTCCGGCGAGGAGATACCTGCCCGGGGCCCCGCCGCCGCGGTGCCGGCCTGCGCCGTCCACACGGAGGCACCGGCGGCCAACGCGGTCACCCCGAGCGCCGCCGCGAGAAGCCGGACATGCCATGCCCTGCCCTTGTGCTTCGCCATGTCCGCCCGCCCCTTTGTCCGCTCCACCGATGCCGTGCGCCCATCAAGACACACGAACACCCCCGCAGGCTGCCTCGGTTACCGTTTGCGGACAAACCTGCAGGCGGGTGGCGACAAAGGCAGGGATTCCGCGACCGGTTCGGGGTGGGCGGACACGTCCGAGGCCCGGCACCGGGGAAGGTGCCGGGCCTCGGACGGCCGCGCCGGCCGGTTCCGCCGAGGTGATCGTATGGCCAGGTCAGCGGCCCGTCATCACCACTTCTTCACGCGCTTCGGCCGAAGCCGGAGAAGCGGTACGGACACACGAGACGAACGGGTGCAGTTGCCTTCACCGCCCCGTCCTTCCTCGCGAGGAACGCCACATGTTCATGGCGGGCGCGGTGCCTGCGGGACCCTACGGCCGGGCCGGCCGTCCGGCCGAGGGACCGGCTCTCACCGGCGCGAACTCAGGCGGGCCTGCAGCAGGTTGGGGTCGACGGTCGTGTAGGCGGCGCTGAGCACGTACACGTCGTCGTGGCGCAGCGCGATGGAGGTGGGGCCCTGGAGTCCGTCGGCTCCGTCGAGGAGGGGGGTGCTGGTGCCGTCGGGGCGGATGCGCACGACCTGGTTCGGGCCGTTGAGTGCGGCGAGGACCTCGTCGCCGCGGCCGGTGAAGGCGAAGTCGTCGATGCCGACGAGGCCGGACGCCTTGACCTGCGGCGTGCCCGCACGGTTGCCGGGGCGGACCGGGATGCGAAGGAGCGTGCCCCGGTCCAGGTTGCTCACCCACAGCGCACCGTTGTGCAACTTCGCGCCGTTGACGCCGAGGAAGCCCGTCGAGGCGAGTTCGGGCGCCGTGGACCATGCGGTGGGCGTGCCGCCGGTGGTGGGCACGGTCCACACGGTGCCGAGGACGGAGTCGGTGATGTAGAGCCGCCTGCTCCGCTCGTCCAGGGCGAGCCCGTTGGGCAGGCCGTCGGCGGGCAGTGCGGCGATGCGGCGGGGATCCTGCCCGGGGCGCAGCCGCCACAGGCCCGTCAGGTCGGAGGTGCCGGTGGCGTACAGCACGTACACGGTGCCGTCAGCGGCGCGGACGATGCCGGTGGTCAGGGCGAATCCGAGGACGGGCGTGTGGGCTCCGTCGTCGGCGGGCGCGGGCAGCGTCGCCAGGACGCGGGTCGCGCCGCCGCGGGTGAGGTGGGCGACCTGGTGGGCGCCGGCGAAGGTGACGTACGCCGAGCCGTCGGGCAGCAGGGCGACGTTCTCCGGCAGCTGACCCGCGTTCTGGTCGAAGTGGGCGGCGATCCGGACATCGGTCAGCTGCCCGGCCCTTCCGGGTGCCGCACCGGCCGGTACGGCGGTGGTGAGGGCCGCGGCGGCCGCGAGGAAGAGCGACACGGTGGTCATGAGGGTTCGCTTGGACATGGTTCCTTCTTCGTTTTCGGGCATGCGGCAGCCGCGGTGCGGCGCCGAAGCCACAGGGGTGCCCGGAGGGGCGGGGGAGGATTCAGCCGGTGATGCGCGGGCCGGTGTCGTGCAGCGGCCGAGCCGCCGTCTCCTGCGGCGCGACGGCGTGGGCGAGCAGGGCCAGGGCGGCCGCGGACGGTGATCCGGGGGCGGCCGTGGCCACGACCAGGGCCGGCCCGTCGCCCTGGGGGCTCTGCAGGGTCTGCTGGGTGACGGTGAGCGTCCCGACCAGCGGGTGGCGCATCTCGTAGTCGGCGGTGTCGCAGGCCAGGATCCGGTGGTCCGCCCACATGGTCGCGAACTCCCGGCTGTGCATGGTCAGTTCGCCGATCAGCCCGGCCAGCAGCGGATCGTCGGGGTGCCGTCCTGCGGTCAGCCGGAGGTTGCCCACCACGGCCCTGGCCTTGGCGGGCCAGTCGGCGTACAGATCACGGGTATGGGCGTCGAGGAACACCGCCCTGGCCATGTTGGGCCGCCGGCCCGGTTCGTCGGGGCCGGTCCGGTCGAGATGGCCGGCGAACAGCGCGTGCCCCTGCCGGTTCCAGGCCAGGACGTCGCTGCGGCGCCCCAGGACGATGGCGGGTGTCCCGTCGATGGCGGCCAGCAGGGCCCGGGTAGCCTCGCTGATGCGTTCGACCCTCGGCCGGCCTGCCTGCCTGCCCCGTCTGGGGGCGCGGGCCAGGGCGTGCAGGTGGGCGCGTTCCGCACCGTCCAGCCGCAGCGCACCGGCGAGGGCGTCGAGTACCTCGGGGGAGGCGTTGTGCGACTGGCCCTGCTCCAGCCGCGCGTAGTAGGGAGCGCTGATGCCGGCGAGCATCGCGAGCTCCTCCCGCCGCAGTCCCGGCACCCGGCGCCGCTCACCGTACGTCTTCAGTCCGACGTCCTCGGGCCGCAGTTGGCCCCTGCGCACCTGGAGGAAGTCGGCGAGTTGCCCGTGCTTCTTCATGTGACCGAGTATGCGCACCCTCGGCGTTCGCCGCCTCACCCTGCCGGGGTACGGATCCGCGGGGTGCGTCACGGCAGCCGAAGGGCCGTACGCGCCGGCCCGTTCAGTCCTGCGGGTCCGGCCACGGCCTGCGCCCGGGCCCGGCCGGGTGGTCCCCGTCACGCCCATGACCACGGAGTAGAGGCTGGTCTCGGCGGCGATGAGGAGCCGGTTGCGCTCGGCCCCGCCCCCGGAGATGTTGGCCACCGCTACTCCAGCACTCCCTTGAGCAGTCGGCTCTCGATCCTGCCCGGGGTCCGGTCGCTCGGCTGCCCACTTGCCGTACCGGGTTCCATGCAATGCAAGACACCAGTCGGGAGGGGCCGCTTCCGCGGCTGCCCGCGGCCGTGAGATCTCGGCAACTCCCGCGCAATGAAATGCGGCGGAAACATCCGGGTCCCTCCGACGAAACGCGCACCGGTCACGCTCTCAGTCGCCCGCACCGCACGCGCCCCGAGGAGGGACTCCCCCGTGACCCCCGTGACCGTGACCGCGGCCGGCATCGACACAGGTGACACCGCCTGGCTGCTCGCCGCCACCGCACTCGTTCTGCTGATGACGCCCGGGCTCGCGCTCTTCTACGGCGGCATGGTCCGTACGAAGAACGTACTCAACATGCTGATGATGAGCTTCGTGTCGATCGCTCTCGTCACCGTCGTCTGGCTGCTCGCCGGATACTCGCTGGCCTTCGGCGACGACGCGTTCGGCGGGCTCGTCGGGGATCTGCGGCACGTCGGCATGGCCGGCATCGGGCCCGACAGCGTGACCGGCAGCGTGCCGACCCTGCTGTTCACCACGTTCCAGCTGACCTTCGCGATCGTCACCGCGGCACTCATCAGCGGTGCGATCGCGGACCGGACGAAGTTCACCGCCTGGCTCGTTCTCGTGCCGGTGTGGACGCTGCTCGTCTACGCCCCCGTCGCCCACTGGGTGTGGGGCCCCGGCGGCTGGATCAAGGACCAGCTGGGCGCGCTCGACTTCGCCGGCGGGCTGGTCGTGGAGATCGCGTCCGGGGCTTCCGGACTGGCGCTCGCGCTCGTCGTGGGACCTCGCATCGGGTTCAGGAAGGACGCGATGCGTCCGCACAACCTGCCCATGGTGATGCTCGGCGCCGGACTGCTCTGGTTCGGCTGGCTCGGCTTCAACGGCGGCTCCGCGCTCGGCGCCAACGGGCTGGCGGCCGCCTCGGTCCTCAACACCCTGGTCGCCGGCTGCACCGGACTGCTCGGCTGGCTCTTCGTCGAGCAGAAGCGCGACGGCCACCCCACCACGTTCGGCGCCGCCTCCGGCGCGGTCGCCGGGCTGGTCGCGATCACCCCCGCCTGCGGCACCGTGGGCATCCTCGGCGGCGCCGCGGTCGGCCTCGCGGCGGGCGTGATCTGCTCGTACGCCGTCGCGTGGAAGTTCCGCTTCGGCTACGACGACTCGCTGGACGTCGTCGGCGTGCACTTCGTCGGCGGCATCGTCGGCACCCTGCTCATCGGCCTGTTCGCGACGGCCGCGATGACCGGCGGCGCGGAAGGGCTGTTGTACGGGGGCGGGTTCGGCCAGCTCGCCCGGCAGGCCGTCGCCGTACTCGCCGTGGCCGCGTACACCTTCCTCATGACGTACGGCATCGGCAAGGCCGTCGACCGGTTCATGGGGCTGCGGGCCTCCGCGGACGAGGAACTCACCGGCCTGGACCAGACACTGCACGCGGAGAGCGCCTACGATCACGGCGCCCTGGGTCATGGCGCTCCGCAGGCCGTGCCCGCCCGGCCGACGCCGCTCCCCAAGGACAGGAACTCCGCCTCATGAAGCTCATCACCGCCGTCGTCAGACCGCACCGCCTCGACGAGGTGAAGGCCGCGCTGCGGGAACTGGGCGTCCACGGCCTCACCGTCACCGAAGCCAGCGGCTACGGACGGCAGCACGGCCACACCGAGGTGTACCGGGGCGCCGAGTACCGGGTCGACCTGGTGCCCAAGATCCGCATCGAGGTCGTCGTCGCCGACCCGGACGCCGAACCGGTCGTCGACGCGATCGTGCGCGCCGCCCGCACCGACCGGATCGGCGACGGCAAGGTGTGGATCCAGCCGGTCGAAACGGTGGTGCGGGTCCGCACGGGCGAGCGCGGGCCGGACGCGCTGTAGGGCCGACCCGCCACCGGCCGTCAGGCCGGCCGGTCCGCGGCGGTGGCCGGCTGGACCGTGGCCGGCAGCAGGGCTCCGGCCGGCAGGGCCACGCACCGGCCACCGGTACGGGGCATGCGCGGCCGTAAGAGGTGCTCTCTCATGCGGAACTCCTGAAGAGGGGGAGGCGGGACGGGACTTACGGTCCTCTGTTCGGATCAGGCCGGACCCCGAGGCCCGCCCTGATCCGAACGAGCGGCCCTACGCGCGCCGGGCCGGGCGATCGAAGCGCCAGCCCTGCGACCTGAGTTCCGGCACGATGCGGTCGACGGCCGCGACCGTCTGGCTGCGGTCTCCTCCGCCGTCGTGCATCAGGACCACGGCGCCGGGCGTGATCCCCTCGTTGATCCGGCGGACCAGTTCGTCGGTGCCCGGCGGCTCCCAGTCGCCGATCGCCAGGCGCCAGCCCAGCGGCTGCATCCCCAGGCTGCGCGCCACGTCCGGGCTTCCGCCCCAACTACCGTACGGAGCACGGAAATAGGGGATCCGCACGCCGGGCACGGCCCGCCGGATCTCGGCGTTGGTCCGTTCCAGGTCGGCCCGGATCAGCTCCGGCATCCAGGTGGCCAGGTCCTCGTGGCGCATGGTGTGGTTGCACAGCGTGTGGCCGCCCGCGACGATCGCGCGCACCAGCTCCGGGTGCTCCCTGACGTGGTCGCCCCACAGGCAGAACACCGCCTTGACATGGTGCTTGCGCAGCACCTTCAACAGCTGCGGGGTGTCGGTGGGGTTCGGCCCGTCGTCGAAGGTCAGGGCGAGCGTTCTGCCCCCGTGCCGGGTGGAGTCGACGATGCCGGTGCCGGTCCGGCCGCCCTGATCGGCCTGGGCGACGCCGGTGGCCGCCGACGCGCCGAGGCACAGCAAGCCCGCCGTCAGCAGGGGCGTCACGCGCCGGCCCGGGCCTCGGCGCAGCCGGAAGCGCCGACCGCCGGAGGCGGAGGCGGAGGTGTGGGCACTGCTCCGGGCCGTGGTCAATGCGGGGCCTCGATTCCGTGTACCGGCGGAGCGATCCGTACGGCCGAAGGCCCCGCGCTCACCGCCGTATCGAATGTTTCGAGATTTCTCACGAACGATCGGGGAGAACGTAGGGAGGTTTCCCGTCCTCGTCAAGAGGGCCCCAACCTCGGCCCCCGGTCCTCGACTACCGGGCCAGGGCGGCGTCGAGAAGCGGCAGCAGGCGGTCCCAGTGGTGCTGCAGCGCACCGGCGTCGAAGGCATCGGTGTCGGACATGGTGAAGCCGTGGACGGAGCCGGGGTAGATCTCGGAGGTGTGGTGCACCCCCGCCGCGTCCAGGGCCTGGTTGAGCTCGGCGAGCGCCTCCGGCGTCAAGTCGCTCGCGGCGTGGCCGAAATGGACCTCGGCGGTCAGTTTCGCGAGGCTGTCAGTCCCGTCGGCGCCCACGGGAGCGTGGAATGCGGCGAGGGCGGCCACCCGGCCGGGGTGGGCCACGGCGGTGCGGGTCGCCACGAGACCGCCGATGCAGTAGCCGGTCACCGCGACCGGCCCGGCGTCGGCCTCGGGCCGTGCAGCGAGAAAGCCGAGGTAGGCGTCGGCGTCGCGCAGGGTGCGTTCCGCGGTGTGTGCCTCGATCAGGGGCATCAGCTGGGCGAAGACCGCGGGCCGTTCCTCCGCTCCGATGTGCCCGGGAAGTTCGATCACCGGTGTCGGGCCGTTCCGGTAGAAGATGTTGGGGACGAGCACGTAGTACCCGTGGCCGGCCAGTTCGCAGGCCATGTCCCGCAGTACGGGCCGGATCCCGAAGCCGTCCGGGTACATCAGCACCCCCGGGTGCCGCTCGCCGTCGTCGGGAAAGGCCGCGAAGGCGTCCGCCCGGCCGTCCGCGGTGGGAATGTACAGCGTCTCGGTGCGCATGATCTTCTCCTGTGATGGTTGACGAGTCGGTGCCGGTCCGCACGGCTGGAGGCGGGGCCCGCGCGGCTGCGCCGGGTCCACCCGGATGTCCGGCGCCGTTGGCTCGCGAGAGCAGGGCGCGGACGCGGACGATCCGCGTCCCGGGTGCCTCCCGCACGGGTCAACTCCCCTGCAGCAGACCCGCGTCCAGCGCGACCACCACCGCACGCGTGCGGTCGTTGACGTCGAGCTTGGCGAAGATCCGCAGCAGATGGGTCTTCACCGTGGCCTCGCCGATGAACAGCCTGCGGCCGATCTCCACGTTGGACAGCCCGTCCGCGACCGCCCGGAGCACCTCGGACTCGCGAGCGGTCAGGGTGACGGGCGCGGGCCGGCGCATCCTCGCCACCAGGCGCTGCGCCACCCGCGGGGCCAGGACCGTCTCGCCCCGGGACGCCGAGTGGATCGCCTCGACCAGCTGCTCACGGGTGGCGTCCTTGAGGAGGTAGCCCGTGGCGCCCGCCTCGACGCCTCGCTCGATGTCCGCGTCGGTGTCGTACGTCGTCAGGATCAGCACCCGGGTCGGAGCCTCGCCCGCGACGATCTCCAGGGTGGCGCCCACCCCGTCCAGTACCGGCATCCGCAGGTCCAGCAGGGCCACATCGGGGCGGAGCCGCTCGACGAGCCGGACCGCCTCGCGGCCGTCGCCCGCTTCGCCGACGATCTCGACCGTGGGTTCCGAGGAGAGCAGCGCGACGAGTCCGGCGCGCATCACCGTGTGGTCGTCGGCCAGGATGATCCGCAGCGGGGGCGGGGTGTCCGTGTCGGATGTCATGTCACTCCTGACTGGCGCAGCACTAGCGGGATGGTGGCGAGGATCCGCGTGCCGTCGCCGAGCGAACTGGTGACGGTGAGGCCGCCGCCGAACTCGGCGAGCCGTTTGCGCATGCCGTCCAGGCCGAAGCCGTGGGAGTCCTCGACGACGAACCCGCGGCCGTCGTCGGTGATCTCCAGCTCGACGGTGTCGGGTCCGTGTGCCAGGACCACGCCGACCGTGGTCGCCGCCGCGTGCTTACGGACGTTGGCCAGGGACTCCTGGGTGCAGCGCAGCAGGGCGATCCGGGTCGGCTGGTCGCAGTCGATGTCGGCGAGGTCCGCCGTCACGTCGAGTCCGGTGTCCTCGGTGAAGCGGTCCAGGGTGCGACGGAGCGTCGCGGCGACCGACCCGGGGGCCACGCCGCTGCGGGGGGCGGCGCCGACCAGGACCCGTGCCTCGGCGAGGTTCTCCCTGGCCGTCTGCTCGATGGACTGGAGCTGCTGGGCGCTGCGGTCGACGTCCACGGCCAGCTGCGACCTGGCCGCTTCGGCGAGCACGATGATGGAGGCGAAGCCCTGGGCGAGGGTGTCGTGGATCTCCCGGGCGAGACGTTCGCGTTCCTCGGCCGCGCCCTGGCGCTGGTAGACCTCCGCCAGTTCGAGCTGGGTGTTCTCCAACTCGGCGCGCAGAGCGGCGCGTTCGTCGCGCTGGGCCAGCGCCCGGGGCGTGATCAGCGCCATCACGACGGCCACCGCCCAGACGCCGAGGGAGGAGACGGTGTTCGTGAGGAACACGTCCGGCTGACCGCCCTCGCGCAGACTGCCGCCGACGGTGATCGCCAGGGCGCCGAGGCCGGTGAACAGGATGGCGCCCCGGGGGCTGTCCGCGAAGACGATGAACTGCGTGAGCGTGACGGTGTAGTAGACGCCGAGACCGTCACCGAGGTACGCGAGCAGCCCCAGCACGACGACGAGGACCGCGAGGTAGCCGTAGCCGAGCGCCGGCCGGCCCGCCGGGCGCGTACGCACCAGTCCGTAGCAGAGCGCGAGCACGGCCGTCAGCGCGAGGATCCCGAGTTTGCGGTCCACCGGACCGCCGCCCAGCATCGTGATGAGGGTGACCAGGGCGATCAGCCCCCAGGAGAGGAGCTCCCACCCGTGGAGCACCCAGATCCAGACGGGATCGCCGCGCCGAGGCCGTTGAAGCATGCCTGTCAGCCTACGTGGGGGACGGGCCGGTCCGCGGGGACGGACGGGGCGCTGCCGGGCCTGCGGCGCAGCGGACGCCAGGCACGCTCGCCGAGGAGCAGCAGGGCGGACGGCAGGATCATCATCCGGATGACCACGGCGTCCAGCAGGACCGCGACCGCCAGGCAGAAGCCCATCTGCTTCATCTCGGTGAGGTGCAGGAAGACGAAGGCCGCGAAGATCGTGACCATGACCAGGGCCGCGCTCGTCACCACCTTGGCCGAGCGGTCGATGCCGTCGAGCACCGCCTCGCGGGCCGTCATCCCGTGGTCCATGGCCTCCTTGATCCGGCTGACGACGAAGACCTGGTAGTCCATCGAGAGGCCGAACAGGAGCACGAAGAGGAAGAGCGGCACCCTGGACGCGATCGCGCCGAGGGAGTCGAAGTCCAGCAGGCCCTCGGCCCAGGTGCCCTGGAAGACCAGGACGAGCGCGCCGAGCGCGGCTGCCGCGGAGAGCAGGTTCAGTACGACTCCGAGCAGGCCGACGATCACCGAGCGGAACGCCACCGCGGTCGTGACGAAGGTGAGCAGCAGCAGGAAGCCGATCACCAGCGGCAGCTTGCTCCGCTCGTGGTGCACATAGTCCTGACCGCGGGCCACATCACCGCTGACCCCCGTGTCCACCGCCGTCAACTCGCCCACGGTCGCCGGGATGTAGCGGTCGCGCAGGTGGTCCAGCGAGGTGATCGCCTCGTCGGAGGGCGCCGGGTGCGGCACCGCCAGTTCCAGCACGCTGGTCCGGCCGTCGGCCGATGTGCGCACCACGGGCTCGCCGGTGCGGGAGAAGAGCGGGTCCGCCTGGGCGGTCCGGCCGAGTTCGGTCAGGGCCTTCCTGACCTCGGGGGCCTGTTCCGGGGTGCCGCGGGTCACCACTTCGTGTTTGACCAGGAGTTCGGGGAACGCCGTCGTCAGCCGGTCGTAGACCTGCATGGCCGGGATGTCGCGGGAGAAGGTGTCCCGGCCGGGGTCGACGAGCTTGAGGCCCAGCGCGGGCGCCGCCACGGCGAGCATGACCAGGACCGAGACGCACAGGGTGATCGCGGGGTGGCGCCGGGCGGGGCGCATGAGGGCGCCGAAGATCCGGCCGTTCTCGGGCTTCGCCGGCTTCGTACGGACCGGCGCACCGCGCTTCGCCCGCCGGGCGGCCTTCTTCACGGCACGGCGTTCGGTGCGGCGGCCGAGCTTCACGAGCAGTGCGGGCAGCACGGTGAGCGAGCTGAGGACGGCCACGGCGACGACGAGAATGGTGCCGGTGGCCAGCGAGGAGAAGATGACGTCGGTGGCCAGGTAGAGGGTGGCGGTGCAGACGATCACGGCGAGGCCGGAGACCACGACGGCCCGGCCCGCGGTCGCCGCGGCGAGTTCCACCAGTGCTTCGGAACTGAGGCGGCCGGCTGCCCGGGACCGTTCCTCGCGTTCGCGCTTGAGGTAGAAGAGCGTGTAGTCGACGCCGACCGCGAGGCCCATGAGCAGGATCATGTTGGTCCCGACACCCGGGTCGGGCATCAGGTGCGAGGCCAGCATGGCCAGGCCCATCGTCGCGGCGATCGAGGACAGCGCCAGGAGCAGCGGCACACCGGCCATGACGACCGAGCCGAACACGATCAGCAGGATGACGAGCGTCACCGGCAGGGAGAGGCGCTCGGACAGCGCGAGGTCCTTGCCGCGCTGGTCGTTGACGCCCTTGCTGATGGCGGGCGAGCCGGTCTCCTCCACGATCAGGTCCGGGTGGGCCTCGGCCACCTGCGCGGTCCGGTCGAGGAGCGGGACGACGTTCTTCTTGCCGTCGAGTTCGGCGCCCTTCATGACCACGGTCACGCGCAGGGCCGTGCCGTCCTCGGAGCGGACCGGCGGCGCCACCTCGGCCACCTCGGGCAGCGCGTCCATCCGGGCGGTGAGGTCGCGGGCCGCCGCGCCGGCCCGTTCCGTGTCCAGGGGGCCCGACCTGGCGCGGATCAGGACGTGCTCGGTGGGCCGGCGCTGGAGCCCGGCGTCGGTGGCCATCGATTCGGCGTGGCCCGCCTCGCCGACCCAGAAGTCCTTGGTGGTGGCGGAGTTGTTGCCGGCGGCGATGCCCGCGCCGAGGCACAGCAGCACGAAGACGAACCAGCCGACGATCGCGCGCCACGGATGCCGGGCGCTCCAACGGGCCATACGTACGGGTCGCATTCTCATGCGTCCATGCTGGTTCGCGGGGCCCTCCGCCCGGCAGCCCCGGCCGGTGGAACCCGGGGTCCACCGGCCGGTGGACACGGACCCGGGGGCAGGCCCCCGTACGGACACCCGAGGCGCGCCGCAGACGGCTCGCGGACGGGTCAGAGGCGGGCTTCCAGACGGGCCTTCGCCTCGGGCCACTCGTCGGCGAGCAGGGAGAAGTAGACGGTGTCGCGCCAGGTGCCGTCGGGCCGGCGGCGGTGGCGCCGCAGCACCCCTTCGCGGTGGGCGCCGAGCCGGGCGATCGCTTCCTGGGAGCGGACGTTGAGGTGGTCGGTCTTCAACTGCACGCGCCCCATGCCCAGTTCGTCGAAGGCGTGGCCGATCAGGAGCAGCTTCGTCTCCGTGTTGACCGCCGAGCGCCAGTGGGCGCGGCCGTACCACGTCCAGCCGATCTCCAGGCGTTCGTTGGCCTCGTCGATGTCCATGTACGTGGTCCAGCCGACCGCCCGTCCGCTCGCGCGGTGGATGACGGCGAACGGGACGTACGCCCCGTCCGCGAGCAGCGCCGTGAGCTTCTCGCCGAGCTCCTCCGCGGTGTGCGGGGTCGGTCCGCCCTGCCAGCGCCAGACCTCGTCGTCACCGCCGCCGGCGGCGAAGAGGTCGTCGAGGTGGTCCGGGGTGAGTGGTTCGACGCGGACGTGGCGGCCGGTCAGGGTCACGGGAAGCGGGGTCGTGGCAGACATGCCGGCATGCTAGCCCATTTCGAACTAGGCATAAAAGCGTTATGCACTAGTGCGAAACGGGACCAGTGGCGGAACAGGCTCAGTGGGGCGGCTCCGCGTCCGCCGTGCCCGTCCGGGCCTGGCGCAGGGCCGCCGCCGCGGCCCGGATCGCCGGGAGCTTCGCGTACAGCGCCTCGCCGGGGCAGTTGGTCTGGTAGGCGTCGCGGTGGCCCGAGATGACGTGCAGCACGGCCGCCTCGCCCTTCGCGTACCGGCTCGCGTCGTTCGTGGAGACCAGCCGCACCCGGCCCTGCGGATCGGCCCCCGGCCGCAGTTTCCACGCGGCCACCTCGGCGAGCGCCCGGACGATGGCCTTCGGCACCACGGCCCCCCGCCCGTAGTCGCCCAGCACCGCTATGCCCACGCTGTCGGCGTTGAAGCCCGTGGTGTGCGCCCCCCGGACCTGGCGCGTGATGCCTCCGGCCCGGCCCTCGTAGATCGTGCCGCACCGGTCGACGAGGAAGTTGTAGCCGATGTCGTCCCAGCCGTTGCCCTTGATGTGGGACTCCTCGACCGCCCGCAGCATGCGCGGCACGTCGGCGCAGTCGTAGGTGTTGGACTCGCCCGTGTGATGGATGAAGACCGCCCGCACGGCGCCCGTGTAGACCGCGTGCTCCCGCACCATGCCCTCGTCCGCGTGCCAGGCCGCCCGGGTGACGATCGCCGGCTGCGGCACCCCGCGCGTTTGCTCGTGCGCCTGGGCCTGCGGTGGGGGCGGCGCGAAGCGCACCGGGGCGCCCCGCAGCACCAGAAGGGTGAGCGGGAGGACCGCGGCGGCCGGCCAGAGTCGGTGACGGAGCCACATGGGACCACCCTGCGGCTTCTGTGCCCGGCGCGCAGATACGGTGGCCGATCGGGTGAAACCGCAGGTCCGGACCGCGCGCCGCTCAGGGCGGGCAGCCCGCGCCCCGCGGCCCGCGCCGCTGCCGGCGGAGGCCGCCGAGGTGCTGGACCCGCCGCGACGGCGTCCACGATGTCTTCAGCCGCCGGCGGCGCCCCCGGCCGGGCGGCGGCCGCCCCGCCTCAGCAGCCCCGCCGGCTCGGCAGCCGGTACGCCGAGTCCAGGCGGTACGTCCCGGCCCGCGGCACGGTCAGCCTCGTCCACTCGCCGTCCTGCCGCAGGCATCCCCGGTGGGCCCCGTCGACACCGCGCACCCGCAGCCACGGCGAATGGGCGAGACGGACGGTCACCGAGCCCGCCTCGGGCATCCGCACCACCAGCTCGGCGTCGTCGCCTCGTACGACCTGGGCGGGGGCCTCGACCAGCGGCCTCGCGCCCCGCACCCGGTAGATCGTCCACCCGTCGTCCTGCCACACCTGCTCCAGCCAGGGCTGCCCGGCCCTGACCAGCGCCGCCTCGGCCTCGGCGGGCCCGTCGGGCTGCCCGTGGTGCAGCACCACATAGCCCACGGCCCACCGGTCCAGCCAGGCCCGGTAGGTGTCGGGGGACAGCGTCCCGTCGTAGAAGAGCCGCCCGCGTTCGACGTCGAGCTGGCGGTTCCAGCCGCGCGCCATGTTCACGTGCGGGGCGAGCACGGCCGCCTCCCGGTGGTTGCGGGCCGGAACGACCTCCACCCGGCCGAGACCGGCGCCCAGGCGTTCCAGTTCACCGGTCACCCCCTCGGTGCGCGACGCCCAGGACGGCACCTGGGTGGACACCCGGAGGTCGTCCGCGGTCTTGTCGACCAGCCAGTTGGCGGACAGCACGAGGGCCACCGCCATCATGGCCGTCCGCGCCCACGCCTTCTCCCCCACGAGGGCGAGGACCGCCATGAACAGCACGGGCACGGCGACGAGACCGAGCAGCCGCTCCACGTTCGTACCGATCGGAGAGGCGATGAGGTAGGTGAGGAGCACGCCGACGGCGTACACCACGGCCCCGTACCGCAGCAGCCGCCACTCCCGCCCCACCGGCGCCGCCACCGCGAGGACGGCGCAGACGACGATCGGCATCCACAACCGGTTGGCGTGCATGGGCTGTTCGCCCTCGAACGGGAAGAGCACCGTGGTGGCGCCGACGACGGCGAAGAACGGCACCATCAGCACCGCACCCTTGCGCCACTGCCGGTCCAGCAGGTACGCCGCCCCCGCCACCACGAGGAACAGCCCCGCGACCGGACTGGCCATCGTCGCGAGCGCCCCGGCCACCACGGCGGTAACCGAACGGTGCGCGTACAGGCAGGCGACGAGCCCGACGGCGACCCCGAGCGCGAAGGTCGTACGCCCCGACGCCACGTTGCACCACAGGGCGAGCGCCGCCAGGACCGCCGGAAGGACGGCGTGCGGCACGTTCCTGCGCGCGAACAGGAGGGACATGAACCAGGTGCCGGCGAGCCCGGCGGCCACGGACACCGTCCGCACGCCGAGGAAGGCCATCACATACGAGGAGAAGACGCTGTAGTTGGCCGTGTGCATCCCCCCGTACCAGGAGAGGTTGTAGGCCGCGCCCGGGTGGCGGGCGGTGAACCCCGACCAGGCCAGCTGAGCGGCGAGATCACCGCCGCCGGTGGCCAGGACGGCCGCCCACACGCCGTAGAGGGGAAGGACGACGGCCACGGCGACGACCGGCACACGGTGCCGCCGCCACCACGACGCGCGGACCTCCGGCTCCCGGACCCCCCGCGCCCCGTCCCGCTGCCGGGGAATGCGACCCCGGTCGACGTCCCCTGCCGCTGCTGTCCGCAACTCCCCGTTGGCATACACCCGGGCAACCCTAGGACAACGCTTCCCGGCAGCACACGGGCGATAACCTGGCGGCCGCGCCCGACCGGCAGGAGACGTGTGTCCACGAAGTCCCACCACCCGCAGACCGCCGTCGTCGCGGTGGTCGCGCTCGGCGGCGCGGCGGGCGCGTCCGCCCGCTACGGGGCCGCGCTCCTGTGGCCCACCGCGACGGGCGGATTCCCGTGGACGACCCTCGTGGTGAACGTCGTCGGCTGTGCGGTGATCGGTGTGTTCATGGTGGTGATCAGCGAGGCGTGGACGCCGCACCGCCTGGTCCGGCCGTTCTTCGGCACCGGGGTACTGGGCGGTTTCACCACCTTCTCCACGTACGCCGTGGACATCGAGCGCCTCGTCGACGGCGGCCGGGCCCGCACCGGTCTGGCCTATCTGGGCCTGACCCTGCTCGCGGCCCTCGCGGCGGTGTGGAGCGCGGCGTGGCTGACACGCCGCGCACTGGAGACCGTCCGGCCCGGACGGGACGGGGAACGCCCGTGAACTGGCTGCTGGTGATCATCGGTGCGGCGGTGGGTGCCCCGCTGCGGTATCTGACCGACCGGGCGGTGCAGGCCAGGCACGACACCGTCTTCCCGTGGGGGACCTTCACGGTGAACGTGAGCGGCTGTCTGGTGCTGGGCCTGCTGACCGGCGCGGTGGCCGCCGGCGCCGCGTCCTCGCACCTGCAGCTGCTGCTCGGGACGGGGCTCTGCGGGGCGCTGACCACGTACTCGACGTTCAGTTACGAGACGCTGCGGCTGGCCGAGGGCGGGGCGCGGCTCCACGCGGCGGCCAACGCGGTGGCGAGCGTGGTCGCGGGTCTCGGCGCGGCGTTCGCCGGTGTCGCGCTCGCCGAGGCGCTGTGGAGCTGACCGCCCGGCCCGTACACGGGACCGCACACGCCGAGGCCCGGCCTCCCTCTCGGGGAGACCGGGCCTCGGCGTGTGACGGTGCGGGGCTCAGACGTCCTGGCCGGGCGTCCCCAGCGCGGCGGACGCCGCTTCCAGAGGGCTGAGCACCACGGGCGCGGCGGGGGCCGGGATGGACCGGCAGGTGAAACCGAGACGCGAGAGCGCCCTGGTCACCTCACCGGCCGAGAAGTCCCGGCGGTCCTGCCGGGTGATGACCTCGCCCACCTGCTTGACGGGGTACACACGACGACTGATGATCACCGAATCCCCGGTGACGGGTTCGGGCTTGATGCCCTTCATCGATTCCTCGACCTCGTGCTTGAACAGGTCGAACGGGAAACGGGCGATGACGCAGCGCATAGTGCCTCAACGGGGTCGGGGGACGGAACCGGGCGGGAACGCGGATGTCGGTCAGGCGGCGCGGTCGCCGGAGGAGCGGCGCGGTGCGCCACCGCCCCGCGGCTGGGACGACGCCGACGACGACGAGGTGCGGCGGCCCTGGGCGGGCCGGCTGCGCCGGCCTCGGGAGGAGGAGCCGCTCCTGGGGCGCTCGGACGGCGGCGAGGTGATGGTGACGGGGATGCCCGAGGGGGCCTGCGCACCGGTGATCCGGCTCAGCTCGGCCTCGCCGGAACGGACCTCGGCGACCTGCGGGGTGATCCCCGCGTCGGCCATCAGACGTGTCATCTCGCGGCGCTGGTTGGGCAGCACCAGCGTGACGACGCTGCCGGACTCACCGGCCCGGGCGGTGCGGCCGCCGCGGTGCAGGTAGTCCTTGTGGTCGCTCGGCGGGTCGACGTTGACGACCAGGTCGAGGTTGTCGACGTGGATACCGCGGGCCGCGACGTTCGTGGCGACCAGCACCGTGACATGGCCGGTCTTGAACCGCGTCAGGGTCCGGGTGCGCTGCGGCTGGGACTTCCCGCCGTGCAGCGCGGCCGCCCGCACCCCGCTGCTGAGCAGGTGGTCGGTGAGCTTGTCCACGGCGTGCTTGGTGTCGAGGAACATGATCACCCGGCCGTCGCGGGCGGCGATCTCCGTCGTGGTGGCGTACTTGTCGGCGCCGCGGACGTAGAGCACGTGGTGCTCCATCGTCGTGACCGCGCCGGCGGCCGGGTCGACCGAGTGGACGACCGGGTCGTGCAGGTAGCGGCGGACCAGCAGGTCGACGTTGCGGTCCAGGGTCGCCGAGAACAGCATCCGCTGGCCCCCCGGCTGCACCTGGTCGAGCAGCTCGGTGACCTGCGGCATGAAGCCCATGTCGGCCATCTGGTCGGCCTCGTCGAGCACGGTGATGGAAACCCGGTCCAGGGTGCAGTCGCCGCGCTCGATCAGGTCCTTGAGCCGGCCGGGCGTGGCGACGACGACCTCGGAGCCGCCGCGCAGCGCGGCGGACTGCCGGCCGATCGACATGCCGCCGACGACGGTGGCCATCCGCAGCTTGAGCGAGCGGGCGTACGGGGTGAGCGCGTCGGTGACCTGCTGGGCCAGTTCCCGGGTGGGCACGAGGACCAGGGCCAGCGGGCGACGCGATTCGGCGCGCCGTCCCTCGATACGGGCCAGCAGGGCCAGACCGAAGGCGAGCGTCTTGCCGGAGCCGGTACGGCCGCGGCCGAGCACGTCACGGCCGGCCAGCGAGTTGGGCAGCGTGGCCGCCTGGATCGGGAACGGTACGGTCACGCCCTCGTTGGTGAGCGCCGACAGCAGGGGCGCGGGCATCTCCAGGTCGGCGAAGGCCTCGACGGCGGGCAGTCCCGGCGTGATGGTCTTCGGCAGGGCGAACTCACCCTGCTTGGCGGCGGGGCGGCGGCCGTAGCCACCACCGGAGCGCTGGGCCGGGGCGCCGAAGCGTCCCTGGCCGCCGCCCTGACGGCTGCTCGGAGCCTGCGAGCGGAAACCGCCGCCACCCGAACGGGAGCCACCGGAACCGGGGGCTCCACCGCCGCGGGTGGTGCGGGAGAAACGGTCATTGGAACGAGCTGTGCGATCGCGGTTCATACAGAACCTTTCCTCGATATGGCGCGTATCGAGGAATTCATTGCGGCGACGAGCGGCACAAGAATCGCAAGAACGGGCCGTTGGCATACGTGAACGAAGCCCGGCAGCCGGTCTTGAGCCGATACGGGCCCGGCGCAGCCGGGTCCGGCGCTTCGCAATGACGGACGAACCGGCCCGGGACGCGGGCCTGCGTGTCTCGTCACGGGGCTCCGGCGGACCAGTGGTCCGGGAGCCATGGCGGATCGTCCGCCGCACGGTGAAGAGTGTGGGTCCTGTGCGCTTCCCCGGCGGCTCGTGGCGATGGTGCCGACACGGCGTGCACGGGGGGCGGACCCGGGAAAAGCAACGAGCTGGGGCCCGCACCCAAGGTGCGGGCCCCAGCTGTGGATGCTCACTCAGCGCGTAAGCGCCGGTGTCATCGGATTCACGCGGGGACGATGTTCTCCGCCTGCGGGCCCTTCTGGCCCTGCGTGACGTCGAAGTTCACCTTCTGGCCCTCCTGCAGCTCGCGAAAGCCGCTGGCGGCGATGTTCGAGTAGTGGGCGAAGACGTCAGCGCCGCCACCATCCTGCTCGATGAAGCCGAAGCCCTTTTCCGCGTTGAACCACTTGACGGTGCCAGTAGCCATGTTTTATCTCCTTCTGGGGCAGAGCCCGGGGACTGGCACTGTGCCAATCCCGCGTCGCCGCGATGATTACCCCATCCGGATAATGAACCGGAAAATACAAAAGCGCACCCACCGGCCCATTTAGCCGAGGAGAGCACTTGGAGTCTTTGGGAACCACAACTGCAACTGAGATCCACAGTAGCACAATGAATGCGAGTGGGCGCGGCAAGTAATTTCGCTCCGCCCGGCGCGTCATAAACCTTCACCGGACATTGCGCAAAATTCTGTCCTTGCGGCTATAGATATTCGTCGCTCCGTGCTACGGCCCGCCGACCCGGTGCCCGGGGGCGGCACGGTCAGGCGGTGTCGCGGCCCGGCGTGGGGCGGCGCAGCTCCTCGTTCAGCCGGAGCGCCTCTTCGAGCTGGTCCTCCAGGATCACGATGCGGCACGCCGCCTCGACCGGCGTCCCGCCGTCGACGAGCTCGCGGGCGCGGGCCGCGATGCGCAGCTGATAGCGGGAGTAGCGCCGGTGGCCGCCCTCCGACCGCAGGGGGGTGATCAGCCGCGCCTCACCGATCGCGCGGAGGAATCCGGGCGTGGCGCCGATCATCTCGGCGGCGCGCCCCATGGTGTAGGCGGGGTAGTCGTCGTCATCGAGACGGTCAGTGGCATGCGGAGGGGTTTCGGGGGGCATGTGCACCTGCCGCGTATCGCCGACTTCGTTGACCGAACGAGAAACTCTCATTGTGCGAGCCATCGTGTCTAGCATAGCCGCGGTAGATTTCCCGGGCCGTACGGGGGAAATAGTCTGGTCCGGACCGGCCCCGGCTCTGGCCGACCCGGCCTGGAGCCCGCCGGCCGGGCGCGCCCGCGCCACTGCGGCGGCGCCTCCTGGACGAGGACGGGCGGGGTTCACCAAGACGGCTGACCGACCGGTCAGTTGATGACTGCCTGACCAGGGGCCATAATGCAGACGTAGCCCTTCACGCATCCCCCGTCGTGAAGGGCTACACCCATGTGCGCGCCGCGCCGGCCCGTGCGTGCCGGGGTTCGCGCAGGAGATTTCATGGGCAAGGGACTCCCCTCGTGGTCCCCTGCCCATGTTTTTTCGAGTTAACAGTGACGCAAAGTGTTTGCGCAAGCCCGCTCCGGACACCGGAGCAAGATGCTCCACTTCATCCCTTTCCGGTGTGCCACCAAGGATCCCGGGCCGTGGACGCCGCGTCGGGGTTCGTTACAGTACGAGCCCGTTGACCGAATCGAGCACCGCGCGGAGCCGGACCAGACGCCCGTGCGGCGGATGTGAACGTGGGGGCCGGATGGACAGCGGCGAAGAACGCGCGCCGGAGCTGCGAACGCTGCGGCAGAAGGTCGAGTACATGGTCGAGAAGACCTTCCCCGGCCGCAAGATCTCGGGGCGGGTCTTCGCCGACCTGGTCAAGGAGCGCGGCGGGTCCCTCTCCCACAGCTACTTCTCCAACATCCTGGCCGGCAAGGTCACCCAGCCGTCCGAGGACATCCTCAAGGCGCTCGGCATCGGATTCGGCGTGGACTGGCGCTTCTTCAAGGAGGAGTCCGAGGTCGTCGACGACGTCGTCGCGGGGCTGCAGTTCCTGGCGAAGCGGCGTACCGGCGAGATCAGCGGGCTGGCCGGACGCGGGCTGGACGAGGACGGACTGCCTCCCGAGCTCCTCCAGTTCGCGCTCGCCCTGCTGAGGGACGCACAGGACCGGCCGCCACCGGCCGACGGCGGACCGCGGGGTCAGTGAGGTGTCCATGCGCGAACTGCGGAAGGAGTGCGAAGCCGGGCTGGCCGGACTCCCGCTGCCCTCCCCCTTCACGGTCGAGGGGCTGGTGGCCAACATGGAGGCGGCCCGCGGCCGCACCATCGTGCTGCACGAGATGCCCGACCGGCTCGCCCGCGTCAACGCGGCCTGCGGGCTGCGGCTGAAGGCCGGCGGGACCAGCGTCGTGCTCTACCGCCGGCGCCCCACCGCGTACCAGACCCAGCACGTCATCCTGCACGAGCTGTGCCACGAGTGGTTCGACCACGGCACCTCGCTGGACGCGGAGCAGCTGCGGCGGCTGCTGCCCGTCTTCGACACCTCCCTGATCGCCCGGGTCGTCGGCCCGGACGCGCTGCACAGCCCGGACGCCGTGCAGGCCCGCGCCCAGTACGACACCCATGACGAACGCATGGCCGAATTGGGTGCCTCGCTCATCCCCCGCATGGCGAGGGACGTGACGAGCGATGACATGGTGGGGCGGCTCGCCAACTCGCTCTCGCGTCCGGTCGCCCACCGCCGCCGTGGCCTGTTCCGCCGTACGTAGCACCGCGTTTCCGTACGTAGCACCGCGTTTCCGCCCGTTCCCCCCACCACGAGGACTTCTGCCGTGACTCCGCTCGACGTCGCCGGCTATCTGATAGCCGGCCTGATGACAGCCGTCGCCGTGTGGCGCATGCCGGCCGCCCTGTGGGGCGACGAGGAGGACCGGCGCCGCCGGGCCCTGTGGGGCTGTTACGCCGGATTCGCCGCCGCCCTGTGGACCAAGACCCGGGCCGTGCGCATCGGACTCAACGACAGCCCGGTCACCGACCTCTCGGTACTGATCAAGCACTACACGGCGACGGTCGCGATTCTGGCCATTCTCAGCTACATCGTCGCGATCTACGGCCAGTACGCCGACGCCGGGGCCGTCCCGCGCCACGTACGGTTCGCGCGGATGATCCAGCAGGTCGCGGCGAAGGCCTCCGTCGCCACGCTCGTCCTGCTGACGGTGCTGTTCTTCACCGTCGTCGACCGGTCCGAGCCGTCGGACCGCTTCGTCGCCGACCACGCGGGGCAGTGGGGGGCGACGCTCTACATGAGCGTGTTCTACCTCTACCTCGGTGCCGCCTCCGCCGTCTGCGCCTACCAGTGGGCGCTCGCCACCGCCGGCGCCGAACGGCGCCATCTGCGGGTGGGCCTGGGGATGATGACCTTCGCCATGTTCATCGGCGTCGGCTACACGGTCAGCCGGACGCTGTTCCTCTGGGTCAGCGTCGTCGACCCGCCCGGCGAGGCCTTCGCGCTGCGCTTCGACGAGATCACCGAGGCCTCGCAGGTGGTCCTGTTCGCCTTCTTCGCGATCGGCGCCTCCATCCCCGCGTGCCGCAACGTCAGCCGCCGGGCGACGCTCTGGCGCGCCCAGGTGAAGCTGCACGCCCTCTGGTACGAGCTGATGACGGCCTTCCCCGACCAGCCCTTCGACCCCCCGGCCCCGCTGCTGCGCGAGCTGACCCGCTTCGGCACCCCGGCCGACCTGCGCGTCGACCGGTGGGCCGCGGACATCGCCGACGCGGTGGAGAAGCTGCGCCACTACGTGCCCGACGCGCTGCTGCCGGCCGCCGAGGCCGCCGCCGCGGACGGCGGTGCCGGGCGGGAGCGGACCGGGCCGCTGGCCGACGCCTACTGGATCAAGGCCGCGCTCGCGGCCCGGAGCGCCGGGACAACGGCGGGCGACGCGGCCGCCGTCGGCACCCAGCACGCCACCGACCAGGACGGCGAGGTCGCCTGGCTGGTCCGGGTGGCGGCGGCGTACCGCACGGTCACGCCGGAGCGGGCCCGGCAGGTCCTCACAGCGTCCACAGCGGTCCAGGAGCAGGAGCAGCAGGCATGAGCACGAGCACCACCCACGAGACGGGCACGTCCACCGCGCGCACCGTGACCGACGTCTTCCAGCCCCGCAACGTCCTGCTGGCCGGCATGCTCGCCATCGGACTGGCGGCGGCGGGCCACTGGACGGGGCTGCTGTGGGGGTTCCTCGGCGCCCTGTGCGCCGGGCTTGTCCCGGCCGGCTACATCGAGTGGGAGCGCGGGCGCGGCACCTGGGGCGACCGCCATGTCGTGGACCGGACCAAGCGGGCCCCGATCTTCCTCGTCATCCTCGGCTCCATCGGCACCGGTTCGGCGGTCATGGTGCTGGGCGGCGCCCCCTCGGGCATCCTGACCGCGATGCTCGGGCTCTGGGTGATGACCGTCGTCCTGCTGGCCGTCAACACGGTGTGGAAGATCTCGGTGGACGCCTCGGTCGCCTCGGCCGCGGTCGCGCTGCTCGCCGCGGTGCACTCTCCGTGGTGGCTGTTCGGGTACCTGATGACGGCGGCCGTCTGCTGGTCGCGGGTGGCGCTCGGCTACCACACGGTGGGCCAGGTGACGGCCGGGACGGCGCTGGGCGCGGCGACGGCGGGCGCGTTCCTGTTCGGGTGAGCGGGCCCGGCGTCATTGAACGGACCGCGCGCGGGGGCCATGGTGGTGCCGTGCCGACATTCGAGATCACCACAGCAAGCGCGGACGACATCAGGATGATGGCGGACTGGGCCCATGCCGAGGGCTGGAACCCCGGGCTGACCGACGGTCAGGCGTTCTTCGCCGCCGATCCGTGCGGCTTCCTGATCGGCCGCCTCGACGGGGTGCCCGCCTCCTGTGTCTCCGTCGTCCGTTACGGCTCCGGCTTCGGCTTCCTGGGCTTCTATCTGACCCGCCCGGAACTGCGCGGCCGGGGATACGGGAGCCGGATCTGGGCCACCGGGACGGCCCGGCTGGCGGGGCGGAACACCGGCCTCGACGGAGTGGTCGCACAGCAGCCCAACTACCGGAAGTCCGGTTTCAGTCCGGTCTGGACGAACCTGCGGTACGAAGGGCTCGTCCCGCTCGACGTCGCAGCGCCGCCCGGCGTCACGCTGGCGGACGCCCGGACCCTGCCCTTCGGCCAGGTCACCGCGTACGACCGCCGGTTCTTCCCCGCGGAGCGCGACGGCTTCCTCGCGGCCTGGACGACCACGCCCGGGCGCACCGCGCTGGTCGCGCTGTCCGAGGGCGAGGTCCAGGGGCTCGCCGTGCTGCGCGCCTGCCGTACGTCCTCGCGCATCGGCCCGCTGTACGCGGCGACGCCCGAGATCGCCCGTGCCCTGGTGAGCGCGCTCGCGGCCACCGATCCGTCCGCGCCCGTCGCCGTGGACGTACCCGACGTGAATCCGGCGGCGGTGCGGCTGGCCGAAGAGCTGGGGCTCACCCCGTCGTTCGAGACGGCCCGCATGTACACCGGCCCGGCGCCGGACGTCGATCACAGCGGGCTGTTCGGCATCACCAGCCTCGAACTGGGGTGAGCACGGGCGGGCGAGGGCCTCAGTCCGTCACACCGTCGCCGCCCTGGACCCACCGGGACCGTGAGGCCATCACCGCGATGTCGTCCTCGGCGCCCGGGCCGAACCGTTCGAGCACCGCGTCCAGAAGCTCCTCCAGGTCGCCGCTCGCCGGCAGGCGCAGTTCGCCGAGCCTGCCGACGGACACATCGATGTCCTCGCCGCGCCGCTCCACCAGTCCGTCGGTGTACATGAACAGCACGGTTCCCGGTCCGCACTCCACCCTCGTCGTCCGGTAGCCGCCGAAGCCGGTGCCCAGCGGCGGGCCCGCCGGCACGTCGGCCAGCCAGGTCCCGCCCGGCCCCGGATCGATGAGGACGGGCGGCAGATGGCCGGCGCTCGACAGCTCGCAGAGCCCGCCGGCCCGGTCGACCACGGCCAGCAGACAGGTCGCCGCCCGGTCGAGCCCGGACCGTTCGACCATCCGGTCGAGCTGCTCCAGGATGCGGTGCGGCGGCAGTTCCTCATCGGCCAGGAGCCGCAGCAGCGAGCGGTAGTGGCTCATCGCGACGGCCGCCTCGACGCCGTGCCCCATCACATCGCCCATCGCCTTGAGGTGGCGGCCGTCCGGCAGCGGGATGACGTCGAACCAGTCGCCACCGACCAGCACGCTCCGGTCGGCCGGCAGGTAGCGGGTGGCGATCTCGATGTGCGGATGCGGCGGGCGCGGCTCGGAGAGCAGGGAGCGCTGGAGCTCCAGCGCGATGGTGTGCTCATGGGTGAAGCGGCGCGCGTGGTCGAGGTCGACGGCGACCCGGCCGGCGAGCTCCCGGGCGATCACCACGTCCTCGTCCGTGAAGACGGGCGAGTCGCCGGCGCGTACCAGGCCGAGGATGCCGATCGGCTCGCTGCGCACGGCGACCGGCACGATGACGGCGGAGTGCATGCCGAGGGCCCGGTAGGCGGCGACCCGTTCGGGCGAGGGCGCGGAGCGGCCGAGCTGCTCGTCGTCGGTGAGGTTCTCGACGACGGGCTGGTTGGCGGCCAGGCAGCGCGGTACGGCCGCGGTCTCCTGGTAGTCGACGTAGTCGCCGGGCCCGCCGAACGGGGCCACCCGTTCGCGCAGCCACGGCACCGCCGTGACTGCGGCCCGCCGCAGCCGGACCACCCCCGGTGGTGCGGGGCGCACCGGCGGGGCGACGTCCCGGGGGAAGACCTCGACGGTGGCGTAGTCGGCGAGCCCCGGGACGACGAGGTCGACGAGTTCGGCGCAGGTGGTGTCCATGTCGAGGGTGGTGCCGATCCGGGTGCTCGCGGCGTCCAGGAGATTCAGGTGGCGCTGCGCCTGGGCGAGCAGCCGCTGGTCCTCGTCGGATGCCATGACCTCCAGGACGATCCCGGCGATGCCCACGACCCGGCCGGACACCTCCAGCCGGTGGTAGGCCCCGTGCCAGTAGCGCGTGGCGGTGCCGGACGCGGCGGGGGTCCGGCCGCTGGAGGTGATCTCGCGCGCCCGGCCGTCGGCGAGGACCGCGCGCATCAGGTCCTCGCGCGCGTCGACCTCGGGAAGCACCTCGGAGACCGTACGGCCCAGATGGGCGACGGCCGGGACGCCGTTGAGCCGTTCGAGGGCCGGGTTCACGTAGAGGTAGCGCAGCCGGGTGTCGAGGACGCCCACCCCGGCCGTGGTGCCGTCGATGAGGGCCGCGAGCGCCACGATGTCGAGCGGCGACGGGATGTCGGCGTGCGCATCGACCGGCAAGGCAACCTCCTGGGGCAGGGCGCGGGCCGCCCGACTGCCCGGCCCTTCATCGTCGGACGGCCGCACCCCCGCCGCATCCGCAGACCGCCCGCCCCACCGTCAGTGCAAGGGCATCGCGCCCCCGGTCTCCGGCTTCCCCGGGGGCACCAGCGCCGCGGACACCACCGCGCAGCCGCCCGCCGCCACCGCGCACACGAGGAACGCGTCCGCGAAGCCGCCCGCCGCGCCCGCCGCGCCGCCGATTCCCGCGGCGGCCACCGTGGACACGACCGCGACACCGATCGACCCGCCCACCTCGTGGAAGGTGTTGACCACGCCGGACGCGAGCCCGGCCTCCTCGTGCGCGACCATGCCCAGGGCCGTCGTGGTGGCGGTGACGAACACCGCCCCGAGCCCGAACGCGGCCACCGCGAGACCCGGCAGCAGCACCCCGTACACGCTGCTGTCCCCGTCGATCCGGGTGAGCGGGACGCAGGCGGCGGTGGCGATCAGCATCCCGCCGACCGCGGTGGCCCGGCTCCCCGCCGACGTGACGAGCCGCGAGCCCAGGTGCGCGCCCGCGCCGACGGCGACCGCCACCGGCAGGAAGACGAGGCCGGTCCGCATGGCCCCGAAGCCGCGGCCGTGCTGGAGGTAGACGGAGCCGAGGAAGAAGAAGGCGATCAGCAGTCCGGTGGCGATCAGCATCAGGAACGCCCCGGCGAGCACCGGGCGACGGGTGAACATGCGCAGGTCCATGAGCGGCTCCCGGACCATCCGTTCGATCGCCGCGAACCCCGCGTACAGCACCACGGCGGCGGCGAGCGGCAGCAGGGTGGCTGGAGCGCCCCAGCCACCGTCCCCGGCCTTGACCAGTCCGTAGATCAGCGCACCGGTTCCGGCAGTGACGAGCACCGCCCCGGGCACATCGAGCCGGGCCGTGCCGGCCGAGGGTCGCGGTGCGCGCGGCGGGACGAAGACGGGGAGGGCGGCCAGCAGGACCAGCCCGACGGGCACGTTGACGTAGAAGACCCAGCTCCACCCGGGCCCGGCGGCCAGGGCGCCGCCCACCAGTACCCCGATGGCCGATCCGGTACCGCCGATCGCGGCCCACACCCCGAGCGCCCTGCTGCGGGCGGGGCCGTGGAACGACGTGGTGACGAGCGAGAGCGCCGCCGGTGACAGCAGGGCGGCGCCCGCGCCCTGCGCGATCCGGCCGCCGATCAGCACCGGGGCGCTGCCGGCGAGCCCGGAGACCAGCGAGGCGGCGGTGAAGACGGCGAGGCCCGCCATCAGGGTACGGCGGGCGCCCAGGACGTCGGCGAGACGTCCGCCGAGCAGCATCAGGCCACCGAAGCAGAGGGTGTACGCGGTGACGACCCAGGTCAGCGCGGCGCGGTCGAGGTGCAGGTCGGCGGCCATGCCGGGCAGCGCGACGTTCACCACGGTGACGTCGAGCACCAGCATGAACTGGGCTGCGCAGATGAGCGCGAGCACCGTCCCGGGCCTGCGGACGGCGGCCGGGTAGTGCCCGTGCGGGGGGCTGTCGCCGTGTGCGGCGCTCTTCGAGGCAGTGTCATGTGTCATGAACTGAACTGTACGGCTCAGTTCAGTTGAACTCAACTGTTCAGTTCAGGTCGCTGTTAGCATCGCCTGATGGACATCAAGCCCCGCCCCGCAGGACCCCGCGCCGAGGCCAAGCGGCAGGCCATCGTGAAGGCGGCCCGCGAGGCGTTCCTCCGGGACGGGTTCGGCGTCGGCATGGACACCATCGCCGCCGGGGCGGGCGTCTCGAAGGTGACCGTCTACAACCACTTCGGCAGCAAGGAAGCGCTGTTCACCGCGGTCATCGCGGGCGCGCTCGACGAACCGCTCGGCGGCGCGTCCGCGACGGCGCTCGCCGCCCTCGCGGACGCCCCCGACCTGCGGGCCGCGTTCGTCGAAGCGGCCCGCACCTGGGTGGCGTCCGTGCGCGGCAACGCGGATGTGATCGCCCTGCGCAATCTGGTGGCCACCGAACTGCACCGCTTCCCGGAGATCGCGCAGGCCTGGCAGGGCCACGGGCCCGAGGGCCACCACCCCGCCGTCGCCGAAGCCCTGCGCGAACTGGCGGGCCGCGGCCGGCTGGTCGTCCCCGACCTGGAGACGGCGATCATCCAGCTGTACGCACTGCTGGTCTTCCCGCACCTGGTCTTCGGCTCGTACGGCACGACGATCGACGACGCCGCCACCGACCGGCTGATCACCCACGGCGTGGACATGTTCCTGGGCTATTACGCCCCGCCCGTGCCGCCCGACGCGTAGGACCCGGGTGTGGTCCCGGACGTGTGCCGGAACGACCGGATGAACACGCTCGGCCCCCTGTAGCCGCACGCCGGGGACTGTCTACCGCGGCCCGCCGGGGCGGAGCACCCGGTCCAGGTCCACCGTCCCCTCGTCGGCCGTGGCCCCCGGAGGCAGTCGCAACGCCTCGGCGACGGGGCCGGGCAGCGGCGTACGGTCCAGCAGCCCGGCGACCAGAGCGGCCGTCAGGCGGTGCCAGGCTCCGGCGCGCCGGAGCATCGCGTGGTCCCCGCCCGGCACGGTGACCAGACAGGTCCGGGCGCCGCCCTTCCTGGCCCGTTCGGTGAGCGCGCGGGACTCCGCCGGCTTCGTGACCCGGTCGTCCGTGCCGTGCACCAGGACGACGTCCCGTCCGGCGAGCTGGGCGGTCCGGTCGCCCGGCGGGCACCACGGGGCGAGGCCGACCACGCCCCGTACCAGCGGATGCCCGGCGGCGGCCAGCGCGGCCCGGCCGCCCATCGAGTGCCCGAGCAGCACGACCGGGACCTCGCCCGCCGTACTCCGCAGCACGTCCAGGGCGCGCACGGCGTCGTGCAGCGGATCCGACCGGTCCCCGTTCCACCCCCGGTGCCGGTACCGGACCGCCCGCACCAGCACCTCGCCGGGCAGCGCGCCCCGCAGGACGCGCGCGAACGGCCGCATCCGCACCGCGGGCAGGTTGAACGGGCCGGGCGGCGGCACCCCGAGACCGGTCTCCCGGCCGCCGTGCAGCAGGAGTACCGCGGCCGCCGGCGGGCGTGGTTGCGTCATGCGTACCTCCGGGTGCGGTGATCGGATCCGTACCGAGCATGCTGTACGGGCACGGGCAGCACCCGCACGCAGCGCCGCTCCCCCAATTGCCGGACCCGCAAAGGACATCACATGGGATCCTCACCCCAGATCGGCCAGCAGATCCAGGACTTCACGCTCCCGGGAGGCGTCCTGGACGGGGACTCCTTCGGACGCCGCGACTACACGCTCTCCGCCGCACGTGGCCGCGCCCTCGTCCTCGCCTTCTACCCCGGCGACAACACGGCCGTGTGCACCAAGCAGCTCTGCTCGTACTCCTCGGGCATGGAGACCTTCGAAGGGCTCGACGCGGAGGTCTGGGGGATCAGCCCGCAGGACGTGGACAGCCACGAGTCGTTCGCCCGCGCCCACCGGCTGCGGATGCCGCTCCTTGCGGACACCGGCCGCACGACGGCCCGGACGTTCGGAGTGGCGGCGCCCGGGATCGGGGTGCGGCGCGCGGTGTTCCTGATCGACGCCGAGGGGGTGCTCCGCTGGAAGCACGTGGCACTGCTCGGTGCCACCTTCCAGTCGCTGGACACCCTGTCCGCGCGTTTGTCCGGCATGGGTAACAGCTAGAACACTGCCGGGACACGGCAGTGTCGGCGGTCGGGGATGTATGGGACCATCCAGCCAGTTCGACGGAAATCTTCGGGGGATTCCGGCAGCCGGGAGGGGTGACCGCGTGAACGTGTTTCTTGGTCTCGGAATCGCGGGAATCGCGCTTCTCGCCCTGTCACTGATCTTCGACGGGATCCTCGAAGGACTCTTCGGGGGCCTGCTGGAAGGCCTCTTCAGCGGGCTGGTCTCCCTTCCGGTGATCGCCGGATTCCTCTCGATGCTCGGTTTCGGCGGCGCCATCGTGCTCGGTACGACCGGTGCCGGCACGATCGCCGCCACCGCCGCCGGGGCGCTCGCCGGTCTGGTCGCGGCCTGGCTGACCTGGAAGTTCAGCCGGGCCCTGATGCGGGATCAGACCGATGCCACCCCGCGGGAGGCGGACCTCGTCGGCACGTCGGGGTCCGTGGTCACGGCCATTCCGGCCGACGGCTACGGGGAGGTGCTGGTGCAGCTCGGGGGCCAGCCCGTGAAGCTCTCGGCGAAGAGTCCGGTACCGGTCGCGCGCGGCGCCGAGATCTGGGTCGAGGCCACGCTCTCGACCACCTCGGTCTCGGTCCGTCCCGTCGAACGCTGAGCCGGCCCACCGGCCCGCACGCCACCGCTCGCCACGCAACTGCCGCCCCCCTGTCGGGAGGCAGAGGGGGACATCCTTATGAGTCCAGTCCTGATCGCCATCGTCGGAGTCGTCGTACTCCTGTTCCTGCTCGCCCTCGCCGTCATCACGCGCTACAAGGTCGCGGGACCCAGCCAGGCCTTCATCATCACCGGACGCCGCGGCAAGAAGTCCGTGGACCCGGTGACCGGACGGTCCAGCATCGACAACAGCGGCCAGAAGGTCGTCGTCGGCGGCGGCGTCTTCGTCGTCCCGTTCGTCCAGCAGAAGTTCACCCTGGACCTGTCCAGCCGGCACATCCCCGTCGCCGTGCGCGGGGCCGTCACCCTGCGCGGGGTCAAGTCCCACCTCGAAGGCGTCGCCATCGTCAAGGTCGGCGGCAGCGAGGATGCCATCCGGGCCGCCGCCCAGCGCTTCCTCCAGCAGCAGGACGGCATCGTCGGCTTCACCCAGGAAGTGCTCTCCGGTGCGCTGCGCGCCATCGTGGGCCGGATGTCGGTCGAGGACATCATCCGCGACCGGGCCGCGTTCGCCGGCCAGGTGGCGGAGGAGGCCGAGGCCAGCCTGTCCGGTCAGGGCCTGATCCTGGACGCCTTCCAGATCCAGGACATCACCACCGAGGGCTCGTACCTGGAGGACCTCGGCCGCCCCGAGGCCGCCCGCGCCAAGCAGGAGGCGGACATCGCGGAGGCGATCGCCCGTCGCGCCTCGGAGCAGGCCCGGCTGAAGGCCGCCGAGGAGATCGCCATCGCCGAGCGGACGTTCTACCTGAAGCAGGCCGAGATCAAGGCCGAGACGGAGGCCGCCGCGGCGATGGCCGCCGCAGCGGGTCCGCTCGCCGAGGCCGCCCGTCAGCAGGAAGTCCTCACCGAGCAGGAGAAGGTGGCCCAGCGTCAGGCCGCCCTGACCGACCGCGAGCTCGACACCAGGGTCCGCAAGCCCGCGGACGCCGCGCGCTACCAGGCCGAGCAGGAGGCGGAGGCCCGCCGCATCGCCCAGGTCAAGGAGGCCGAGGCGGACGCCGAGCGCTCCAGGCTGACCGGTCAGGGCGAGAAGCTGCACCGCTCGGCGCTCGCCGACGCCGTACGCATCGAGGGCGAGGCCGAGGCCGCCGCCATCGCCGCCCGGGGTTCGGCCGAGGCCGAGGCCATGCAGAAGAAGGCCGACGCCTTCGCACAGTACGGCGACGCGGCCGTCCTCCAGATGCTCGTCGAGGTGCTCCCGCAGGTCGTCGCCAAGGCCTCCGAGCCACTGAGCGCCATCGACAAGCTGACCGTGATCTCGACCGACGGCGCGAGCCAGCTGTCGCGCACGGTCACGGACAACGTCGCCCAGGGCATGGAGCTCCTCAGCTCCACCACGGGCGTCGACCTCGCCGCGCTGCTGAAGAACCTCAAGGGCGCGGGCCCGAAGGCGGAGGTCCCGGCCCAGCAGGACACCGCGGCCGAACCGAACGGCAAGATCGAGATCAGCGGCTGACGCCCCGCCTCGACCACCGCGTGCCCGGCCGGTTGCGCACCGGCCGGGCACGCGTGCGTTCGGGCGGTTACGGAACCGGCCACGAAGGCGGCGGCACCCTCCGGATATGGTCATGGGCAACTAAAGAGATCACCAAGAACGCCACAGACGCACATCGTGCTCCTCGGGAGGAAGCCATGGGAACCCACCGCACCACACTGCCCGGAGTCGGTGTGCAGTACGACTACACCACCGAGTCCGGCCAGCACATCTCCGTCGTCGTCCACCACGACGGGCGCCGGTTCATCGGCTTCTACGACCAGGACGACCCCGATTCCTGCAAACTCTCCGTACCCCTGACTCCACAGGAGGCGACCGGCCTCGCCCACCTCATCGACGCGGCGCCGATCGACGCCGTGCGGACCGAGGGCATCGACCTGGTCACCGAGCACATCCCGCTCGGGACGCGCTCCCCGTACGGCGGCCGGCTGCTCGGGGACACCCGGGCGCGGACCCGGACCGGGGCCTCCATCGTGGCGGTGCTGCGGACCCACAGCGCGCATCCGTCACCCGGGCCGGACTTCCGGCTCGCCATCGGGGACACGCTCGTCGCCGTCGGTACGAGGGAGGGCGTCGACACGCTCTCCGAGATCATTGCGGAGGGCTGACCGTGCACGACACGACCGCACTGCTGGTGGAGCTCGGCTCCGTCATCCTGGGACTCGGCATCATCGGCCGGTTCGCCGGCCGCGTAGGACTCTCGCCCATCCCGCTGTACCTGCTGGCCGGGCTCGCCTTCGGCGAGGGCGGGCTGCTGCCCCTCGGGGCGAGCGAGGAGTTCACCGCCGTGGGCGCCGAGATCGGCGTCATCCTGCTGCTGCTCCTGCTGGGCCTCGAATACAGCGCCTCCGAACTCGTCACCAGTCTGAAGACCCAGTACCCCTCCGGCGCCGTGGACTTCGTCCTCAACGCGACCCCCGGCGCCGTCGCGGCGCTGCTGCTCGGCTGGGGACCGGTGGGGGCCGTGGCCCTGGCCGGGGTCACCTGGATCTCCTCGTCCGGGGTGATCGCCAAGGTCCTCGCGGACCTGGGCCGGCTCGGCAACCGGGAGACGCCCGTCATCCTCGGGGTGCTGGTCATCGAGGACCTGTCGATGGCCGTCTACCTGCCGCTGCTCACCGCGATGCTCGCCGGCGTCGGCTTCGCCGGAGGCAGCATCGCGCTGCTCGTCGCGCTCGGCACCGTCGGCTTCGTGCTCTACCTGGCGCTGCGCCACGGGCGGCTGATCAGCCGGGCGGTGTCCTCCGACAACCCGGAGATGCTGCTGCTCGTCGTGCTCGGCCTGACCGTGCTGGTCGCCGGTGTGGCCCAGCAGCTGCAGGTCTCGGCGGCCGTCGGGGCGTTCCTCGTCGGCATCGCGCTCTCCGGTGAGGTCGCGGAGGGCGCGCGCAAGCTGCTGACCCCGCTGCGGGACCTCTTCGCCGCCGTGTTCTTCGTGTTCTTCGGGCTCTCCACCGATCCTGCGGAGATTCCGCCGGTGCTGCTGCCGGCCGCGCTGCTGGCCGTCGTCACCGTCTTCACCAAGATCGCCACCGGCTGGTACGCGGCCCGGCGGGCCGGCATCGGATCGCGCGGGCGCTGGCGGGCGGGCGGCACGCTCGTGGCCCGTGGCGAGTTCTCCATCGTCATCGCCGGACTGGCCGTGGCCACCGAGCCCCGGATCGGGCCGATCGCCACCGCGTACGTCCTCATCCTCGTCATCGTGGGCCCGCTCACCGCGCGCTGGACCCAGCCGGCGGTCGAGCAGATCCGGAAATGGCGCGGCAAGGACGACGGTACGGCCGGCAGGACCGGAACAGGCCCCGCCGCAAGGGTGCCCGCCGCGAAGGAGGAGCCGAAGACCGAGCCGGAGCTGGCCGCGTCCGCGGACACTCCTTAAGCGGTCTGCTCGGGGGGCTCCTCAGAGGTCTCCCGAGGGGGCTCCTCAAGGGTCTCCCCGGGGGCGGGGAGGTCGGGTGCCCAGCCCAGGGGGTAGGCATCCGCGCCGCCCCCGGGCACGGCCGGTTCGCCGCCCGCCGCGGTGAACGCCGTCAGCGCCTCGATCAGCGCGGTGCGCTGCTCCGGCGCGAGGCGTTCGACGATGGCGGCGACCTCGCGGCGGCGGGCGGAGGTGACGTCCTCCACCAGCCGGAAGCCCCCGGAGGTCACCCGCAGTGAGGTCTCCCGGCGGTTGGCCGGGTTGACCTGCCGTTCCGCCAGACCGGCGGCGATCAGCCGGTCCACCATGCGCATCGCGGTCGACGGGTTCACCCCCAGGCGTTCGGCGAGCGAGACCAGCTTGGCGTCCCCGTGCGTGGCGAGCACCACGAGCAGCCGGAACTGGGGCAGCGTCACCCGGTCCTCGACCGTCGCCAGTGAGCGGGCGGCCACCGCCACCAGCAGCCGCGACGCCGTGAGCACCGCGCGCGTCACCGCGTCGACATCGTCCCGGCCCGGGGCGGACGGTCGTTCCTCAGAGGACTGTTCGTGCGCGGCCATGCTTCTTTGTACCGTGCGCGACGGCCGTACTCGAATCCTGTGCCACCCGTGACCAGCGCGCCCGTCAGCCCTTCCGGGCCAGCAGGTAGACCTCCTGGAACTGCCGCCGGTCGGCCGGCTGCGGCTCGCGCACCATCCGGGCCGTCTCGGCCAGCCCGGCCGTGCGCAGCGACGCGGCGAGGTGATCGGGCCACCACCGGTAGGCCGGCGCGACCGCGTGGTCGAAGACCTGCGTCGGGCGCGCGGCGCCCTCACTGGCGGAGAAACCGATCAACAGGTGGCCGCCGGGGGCCAGGACCCGGTGGAATTCCGCCAGGATGCCGGGCAGTTCCTTCGGAGGTGTGTGGATGACGGACCACCGGGAGAGAACGCCGCCCAGCACGCCGTCGGCGATGTCGAGCGCGGCCATGGAGCCGATGTCGAACCGCAGGTCCGGATGGGCGTGCCGCGCCGCTTCGATCATCGCGGAGGACGCGTCGACTCCGAACACGGAAAGGCCCAGGGCGTCCAGATGGGCGGTGACATGACCGGGTCCGCATCCCAGGTCCGCGACCTGCCCGTCCCCGTTCGCGCGTACGTGCTCGGCGAAGGCGCCCAGCATCGCGCGGTCCAGCGGCCGGTCGCGCAACTCGTCGCCGAACAGCTCGGCGTAGGTGCGGGCGGCGGCGTCGTAGGCCTCGCGGGTCGTCGTGAGGGCATCGTGTTCGACCATGGCCGCGACACTAGGGCGTTCCCGGTCACTCCGCGGGCGCATCGAGTTCGAAACGGTGTCGAACCGTCACCGAATCCTTGACGCAGGACCATGACACCCACCTTTGGACTGTGCAACGTTTGCACAGTGATGCCTGAACCCGCACCTGAGCCCGGACCGCAGCGTCCGCCCCTGCCGACCGGACTGCGGCGCGCCGCGGCCCGGCTGCCCGTCCATATGTTCCGTGCGGGGCTAGGACCGTTGTTCCGCGGCCGTCTGCTGCTCCTCGTGCACACCGGTCGCACCTCGGGCCTTCCCCGGCGGACGGTGATCGAGGTCGTCGAGTCCAGGTCGGCGGACGGCCGGCGGAGCTGGACGGTGGCTTCCGGCTTCGGCCCGGGCGCCGACTGGTACCGCAATCTGCTCCGTACGCCGCATGCCACGGTCCAGGTCGGGCGCGGGTTCCACGCCGTGACGGCGCACTTCCTGCCGGACGAGGAGGGCGGCGAGCTGATGGCACGGTACGCGCCCCGCCACCCCCGGACCGCCCGCCGGCTCTCCGCGTTCATGGGGTTCACGGTCGACGGCGGTACGGAGGACTACCGGCGGGTCGGCGCGTCGATCCCGTTCGTCCGGCTGGTGGAGAGCCCCGGGCCCGGTCGCTGAGCCCGGGCGGCCGGGTGTCTCAGGCCGGTGCCGCCCCGGTCTCCTCGACCAGGTGGGGACGGGGTGCGCCGCGGCGGTAGAGGATCGCCGTGATCAGCAGGCCGAGGGCGAAGAAGCCCGCCGACCACCAGTACGCGGTCGAGTAGCTCTCCAGCTGGGCCTGGGCGAGGGCGTCCGGCGTCGGTTTGCGGCCCACCATGTAGTCGGTGGCGGCGCTCGTGGCCAGGGTGTTGAGCAGCGCCGTACCGATGGAGCCACCCACCTGCTGGCTGGTGTTGACCATCGCCGAGGCCACTCCCGCGTCCCGCGCCCCCACTCCGGCGGTGGCCAGGTTCATCGCCGTGGCGAAGACCATGCCGAGCCCGAGGCCCATGCAGAGCAACGGCGGCAGGACGTGGGCGAGATAGCTGCTGCTCAGGTCCAGCGTGGTCAGCCACATCATGGCGGCCGCCGCGAGGCCCATACCGAGCGGCACGATCGGTTTGGCGCCGAACCGCGGCACGAGCGTGTTGGTCGTCGTCACGGACGCCACGATCATGACGGCGACCATCGGCAGGAAGGCGGCACCCGTGGAGACCGGCGAGTACAGCAGGCTCTTCTGGAGGTAGTACGTCAGGAACAGGAAGACGCCGAACATACCGGCGCCGGAGATGAACATGCCGAGGAACGAGGCCGCACGGTCCCGGTCCAGCACCACGCGCAGCGGCAGCAACGGGTGCTCAGCCCGGGTCTGCCACCACGCGAACGCGACGAGGAGCACCGCACCGGCCAGCAGGAACCCCCAGGTCTGCACCGAACTCCACGCATGCGTTTCGGCGTTGGAGAACCCGAACACGATGCAGAAGAGCCCGGCGGAGACCAGCACGGTCCCCGGGATGTCGAGCTTCGGCCGGTTCGCCGGCGCACCGGCGGTGAGCAGGCGCGCGCCGCCGACGAAGGCGACGAGCGCGAACAGCAGGTTCACGTACAGGCACCAGCGCCAGTTCAGGTACTCGGTGAGCACCCCGCCGAGCAGCAGCCCCACCGCACCGCCCGCACCCGCGATGGCGCCGTAGATCCCGAACGCCTTCGCCCGCTCCTTGGGCACGGTGAACGTCGTCGTGAGGAGCGAGAGCGCGGCCGGGGCGAGGAGTGCCCCGAACATGCCCTGGAGAGCGCGGGCCAGCACCAGGACCTCGAAGCTCGGGGCGGCGCCGCCGATGGCCGAGGCGACCGCGAAGCCGACCAGACCGGTCAGGAACACCACCCGCCGGCCGACCAGGTCGGCGATGCGTCCGCCGAGCAGCAGCAGCGAGCCGAAGGCGAGGGCGTACGCCGTCACGATCCACTGCCGGTTCCCGTCGCTGAAACCGAGGTCCTGCTGGGCGGACGGCAGCGCGATGTTCACGATCGTCGCGTCGAGGACGACCATCAGCTGGGCCAGCCCGATCACGCCCAGCACCCACCACCGGTGGGAGGGGCCGCGCTCCTGTCCCGGCGCGCCCCGGGACGCCGCTTCGGTGGCCACCCGCCCCCGCCTGCCGTCCTCGGAGGGTTCCCCTGACTGACGTGAATGACGGGCCATGGTGCGGATCTCCCTCACTGCACACGCCACCGGAATCCCCCGGGTGATCACGCTAGGCGCAGCTCGGCCTCCCCGCATGCGGGGAGAGCCGCGCACGGCGAACGCTGCCGGAACCCGGCAGCGGGGAGGGCGGCGGGACACCATCCGACGGGCGGCTGCCCGGCAGGGCGGGCGACGGCAGGACACCGTCCAGCGGGCGGCTGCCCGGCACGGCGGGCGACGGCAGGACACCATCCAGCGGGCGGCTGCCCGGCACGGCAGGCGACGGCAGGACACCGTCCAGCGGGTGGCGGCCCGGCATGGCAGGTGACGGCGGGCCACCATCCGGCGGGTGGCTGCCCGGCACGGCAGGTGACGGCGGGCCACCATCCGACGGGCGGCTGCCCGGCACGGCAGGCGACGGCGGGCCACCGTCCGACGGGCGGCTGCCCGGCACGGCAGGCGACGGCAGGACACCGCCCGACGGGCGGCTGCCCGGCACGGCGGGGCTCAGATCTCCTTGGCCGGCCAGTCCAGCAGCCGGGCCCCGATCACCGCGGTCTGCAGGGTGTAGCGGTGCATCGGGTCGGCCGGGTCGGAGCCGGTGAGCTGGTGGATCCGCTCCAGCCGGTACGTCAGCGCCCGTACGCTCAGCGCGAGGCGCCGGGCCGTCTCGGCCGCGACACAGCCGGCGTCGAAGTACACGGAGAGCGTCTTCAGCAGCGGCTCCGCGCCGCCCCGCGCCTGCTGGAGCGGGCCGAGCTCGCTGCGCACCAGATCGGCCATCGCCTGCCGGTCCCGGGTCAGCACGGGATAGACGAGCAGATCCGCGGCGTACAGGACGGGGTCGTCCAGACCCATCCGGTCCGCCAGATCGAGCGCGTCCAGCGCCTCGTCGTACGACTGGACCACCCCGCCGGGCCCCCGGTGGGGCCGGCCGACCGCCACCCGGCCGCCGTCCGTCGCCGCGTGCGCCTGCTTGGCGAAGTACCGCAGGACATCGGGCTGGCTGCCGGGCGCGATGCAGATCAGCCGGCCGTCCTTCGTCGTGAGCAGGATCTTGCGGCCGCTGAACCGGGCCAGCAGTGCCGACTCCACCTGCCGCGGCACGGCGTCGGTCTCGGTGTACGCCTCGGGGCCCGCCGCCACGGCAACGGCGTGCGCGCGGGAGAGCCGCAGCCCGAACCGGGTGGCGCGCTCGGCGAGCCGGCCCAGGTCGCTGCGTCCGTACAGCAGGTCGTCGATGAACTCCCGGCGGGCGGCCTCCTCCCGCCGGACGGTGAGGCGCTGGGCCCGCTCGAAACCCTCGGCGAACGCGTCGACCGTCTGCTCCACCGCGGCCAGCACGCTCTCGGTGGACGCGGCGGTGGCGGACGCCGTCGCTCCGGGAACGGCGGACGGCCAGGTGGCGCGGGTCTCGGCCAGATGCATCCGGACCAGGGCGCGCAGCTGGTGCCCGGCCTCCGCCGCCTGCCTGCCGAGGGTGCGGCGGGTGTCGAGCTCCTCCCGGGTCAGCCGACGTCCGGAGACGGCGACTTCGCCCAGGATCTGGGCGTAGCCCTCCAGAAAATCGTCGGAAATCACCGGTTCCGCCACGCCCCGCCTCCACTCCTGATGCGTCACTGATATTTACACAACGCATACGCGCGCATGCCGGTGCCCGGCATCGAGCACGGAGAAAGATTGCCGGATTCCGGCAATGCGGCCGACCGGCTGTGGATGACACGATCCTGTCAGCACCAACCGGGGGACCACGGGGGAACACGGGGGTGCAGGGGGACGGGGGAAGACCCGGTTGCCGCGGTGCCGTTGGGACGGCACCGCGGCTCCGGAGTCACCACCGGACCCCGCGACACGCTCCGGCGCAACCGCCGGAACAGCGGGCAGGGAGGTGGACCGATGCAGGAGTTTCTGACCGCGACGCAGTCCTTCCCGGCCGTGCTCTTCTCCGCGGCCCTGGTCGTCGTCATCGCCTTCTGGCTGCTCGTCCTGGCCGGTGCGGCGGACCACCACTCCTTCGACGCGGACCTCGACACCGATCTCGCCGGGATCGGCGGCGTGCCCGTCACCGTCTCGGTCTCCGTGATGGTGGCCGTCGGCTGGTTCTCGGCGCTGACCGGTTCGGTCCTGCTCCACCGCAGCGACACCACCGGAACCGTCCGGGCCGCGCTCGCCGTCGGCATCCTCGTCGGCGCGCTGCTGCTGGCCTGGGCCGTGGTGCGGCTGCTGGTGCACCACTTCCGCCGCTTCTTCGCCGACCAGCCTCCTCCATCGCGTCAGGACTTCCTGGGCCGGGTCTGCACGATCCGTACCGGCTCGGTCGGCACGGACTTCGGTCAGGCGGAGGTCGCCGCGGCCGACGGATCCACCGCGATCGTGCAGGTACGCCAACTGGCGCCGGCCGACGACGCGCTGTCGGCGGGAAGTCCGGGACTGCTGTACGCGTACGACGACACGGGCGAGTTCTTCTGGGTCTCCCCGTACGACCGTGCGCTCGACCCGGGACCGCCGCCGGCCCTGCCGCGTACGCACCGCCGTACGCCGCCCCGCCGCACCGCCTGATCCGACACGCCCCGTACCGCTCCGTGCTGCCCCGTGCCGCTGCGCGCTGCCCGGATCCGCGCGGGCCGCACACCCCTCCTTCTTCTCCTGTCCGCACCACCAGCCGCCAAGGACTGTCATGGAAGCCATCTCCTTGGGCCTCGGCCTGATCGTCGCCGTGGTCCTGCTCATCGCGATCGCCCTGCTCCTGGTCGTCACCCGGCTCTTCCGCAAGGTGGAGCAGGGCAAGGCCCTGATCATCTCCAAGACCAAGAAGGTCGACGTGACCTTCACCGGTGCCGTCGTCCTGCCGGTCCTCCACAAGGCCGAGTCCATGGACATCTCGGTGAAGACCATCGAGATCCGCCGCACCGGCCGCGAGGGCCTGATCTGCCAGGACAACATCCGCGCCGACATCCACATCACGTTCTTCGTCCGGGTCAACAAGACGGTCGAGGACGTCATCAAGGTCGCCCAGGCCATCGGTACGGAACGGGCCAGCGACAAGGTGGCGATCCAGGAGTTCTTCGCAGCGAAGTTCTCCGAGGCGCTCAAGACCGTCGGCAAGCAGCTGGACTTCGTCGACCTCTACACCAAGCGCGAGGAGTTCCGGGACCGGATCATCCGGGTCATCGGCACCGACCTCAACGGCTACCACCTCGACGACGCGGCGATCGACTTCCTCGAGCAGACCCCGATGGTGCAGCTGGACGGCGCCAACATCCTTGACGCGCAGGGCATTCGGAAGATCACCGAGCTGACGGCGATCGAGCACGTACGGACCAACGAGTTCCAGCGCACGGAGCAGAAGGAGATCACCCGGCAGGACGTCGACGCCCGGGAGACCATCCTGGAACTGGAGCGCCGGCAGGCCGAGGCCGAGATCAAGCAGCGCCGCGAGGTGGAGACGCTGCGCGCCCGCGAGGAGGCGGTCACCGCCCGCGTCCAGGAGGAGGAACGCCTGGGCGCCCAGGCCGCGTTCATCAAGACCGAGGAGCAGCTCGGTATCCAGCGCGAGAACCAGGCCCGGGAGATCGCCGTCGCGCAGAAGAACCGCGAGCGGGTCATCGCCGTGGAGAACGAGCGCATCGAGAAGGACCGCATGATCGAGGTCATCGGGCGCGAGCGGCAGACCGAGCTCAACCGCATCGCCGCGACGAAGGAGGTCGAGGCGGAGCGCCGCGAGGTCGCCGACGTGATCCGCGAACGCATCGCGGTGGACCGTACGGTCGCCGAGCAGGAGGAGTCCATCAAGACCCTGCGGTCCGTCGAGGAGTCCGAGCGCACCCGCAAGTCCGTGATCATCGCCGCGGAGGCGGAGGCGCAGGAGCAGCTGGTCAAGGACATCAAGGCAGCGGAGGCGGCCGAGGCGGCGGCGACGCACCGGGCCGCCGAGCAGCTGACCCTCGCGGAGGCCCGGCTGAAGACCGCGGACCTGGACGCGCGGGCCAAGCTGCGGCTGGCCGAGGGGGTCCAGGCGGAGTCGGCGGCGCCCGGGCTCGCGGACGTACAGGTACGGGACGCGGCGGCCGAGGTCGTCGAGAAGACCGGCCGGGCCGAGGCCGAGGCGACGTCCGCCCGGCTCAGGGCCGAGGCGGAGGGCTCCCGGCTCAAGGCGCTCGCGACGGCCGAGGGCACCCGGGCCCAGGCGACGGCGGACGCGGCGATGATCGGCGAGAAGCTGAAGGCCGAGGCGGCGGGGCTCACGGACAAGGCGGCCGCGATGGCGGCACTGGACGACGCGTCGCGCGGACACGAGGAGTACCGGCTGCGGCTGGCGGCGGAGAAGGAGATCCGGCTTGCCGGGCTGGAGGTCCAGCGCCAGGTCGCCGAGGCGCAGGCGACGGTGCTGGCGACGGGTCTGGAGAACGCCGACATCGACATCGTCGGCGGGGAGTCGGTCTTCTTCGACCGGCTGGTCTCGTCCATCTCCCTGGGCAAGAGCCTCGACGGGTTCGTCGAGAACTCCGACACGGCGAAGGCGCTGGGCGGTGCGTGGCTGAACGGCACGTCGTCGTTCACGGACGACGTGACGCGGGTGCTGGGGTCGGTGTCGTCGGGTGACGTACAGAACCTGACGGTGTCGGCGCTGCTGATGCGGATGATGGCTGCGCCGGGGGTGGGGGGCGTCGGCGCGGACCAGGTCCGCCAACTCCTGGACCACGCGCGGTCCCTGGGCCTGGCGGACGTCCCGGTCGCCGCCGTGCCGAGCCCTTCGCCCTCGCGGAACGGTACGCCGGTGGGGTAGCCGGGGCCTTTTGTCCTCAAACGCCGGACGGGCTGAATCGGACTGCGCCCCGTCCGCCTGAGGAGCCCCGGGGCGCGGTCCGTCCTCAAACGCCGGACGGGCTGGCGATGCCCGGACAGGCGGGGCGCCCACGCGGCGCACGACAACGCCGGACACATCGAGCCCGAGCCCGAAATCAAGCCCGTCCGGCGCTTGAGGACACCCCCGGACCGTCGTCAACCCGCACGGCAACCCGAGCCCGAGATCAAGCCCGTCCGGCGCTTGAGGACAGCCCGGCGCACCGGAACCCGAGGCCACAACCAAACCCGTCCGGCGCTTGAGGACAGCCCGGCGCACCGGAACCCGAGGCCACAACCAAACCCGGCCGGCGCCTGAGGACAACGCCGGCCGCAGGTCACACCACCGCCCCAAGGAGCCGCCCGCATGGACACCGCCACCTCGTCACCCCCGGACGGCCCCGAGGCCGGGGCCCACGACGTGCTGCGGAGGCGGCTCCGCACCCAGGCCGCCGAGCTCACCCACCGCGCCGAGGCGCTCAACACGCAGCGGACCGAGGAGTTCGGCTCCACCGGACTCCAGCTGCTCGGCAGCGAGCAGGTCCGGACGGCTCAGCCGTCCGCCGCCCGCGACCTCGTCGCCATCGGCGGCCAGCTCCTGTTCGGCTTCGAGCGTGGCCCGGGCCGGCGCGACGAGCCCGTGGTCGACGACGTACTCAGGGCGTACGGAACCGAGTTGACCCCCGTCACCGCCCCGCTCCTCGCCGACGAGCCCTTCGTGCGCGAGTTCGGCGGCCTCCACCGCTACTACCGCGACGCCCGCCTGCTGCGGCTGCGCCGTACCAATGGACGGCTCCTCGCCGTCTTCCGTACCGGCGAGAACGCCGAGGACATCCGCGTCCTGCGCTGGGCACTGGACGCCGACGGGTCGCCCGGCGCGTTCCTCGACGCCCGCGGCGAGCGCGACCACGTGTTCCCGCCGTCGCACGACTTCGCCTGGACGGTCGCGGGCCGCGAGGCCCACGTCCCCGGCCGTCACCCGCACATCGCCATCGGCGCACGCCGAACCGAGGACGGTGACGGCGCCCCCCTCTACCTCTCCACGCTCGGCGGACACCTCACCCTCAAGACCGTCGACGACACGGAGACCCCCGACGGAATCTACCGCGAACCGGTCACCGAACCCCTCCAGTCGCTCGCCGACGCCGAGGTCGCGTACGCGGAGTCCGGGCCGCTCGTCCTGCTCCGCGTCCGGCCGTACAAGGAGGACGCCTGGCGCCATCTCGTCTTCAACCGGCTCCTCGGCACCGTGCAACGGCTCGACGGGATCGGCCCCTCCTGCCATCTGCTCCCCGAGGACCAGGGGATCATCTTCCCCGGCGGCTACTACCTGACCGCCGGCACCGCGAAGACCTTCGACATCGCCGAACCCCTCACCGACCCCGTCTTCGAGGGGGCCGTCCGCTCCCCCAACGGCGAGGACGTCCTGTACGTGTTCCGTTCACGGGAGGACGGGCGCAGCCTGCTGCTCCCGTACAACGTGATCCGGCAGGAGGTCGCCACCCCGCTCCAGGGCCGCGGCCACGCGCTGCTCGACGATGGCACGCTGGTGCTCCTGCGCGACCCGGTGGAGGGCAGGGACGCCGGCCCGGCCCGCGTCCACCCGGTGCAGCGGTGGCGGACGCCGTACGTCTCCGACACCTTCGCCGCCTCCCGGCCGCCCGGGACGGGCCCGCTCGCCCGGGTCGGCAACGCCGACCTCGTGCGCGGCATCTCCGACTGCCTCGCACTCGCGCAGAGCGCCGAAGCGACGACCCCGACGGCCGCCGTCTACGCCCGGCTGGTGGCGGACTGCTCCCGCGCCGCCGACCGCTACCACTGGCTGGACGACATCGAACTCGGCTCTCTCGGCGCCCCGTTGGCCGCGCTCCGCGACACCGCACAGCAGGTGCTCGCCGAGTTCGACGCCGTGCAGGAGCAGATCCGGAGCGCCGCGGACGCCCTCACCGAGACGGCGGACCGCATCACCGTCCTGGTCCGCCGGGTCCGCGGCGAGGCTCCCCGGTCGGCCGCCGACTGGGTCGACAGGCTGACCGAACTACGGGCCGCGCACGGCCACTTGGCCGGCCTCGCCGAGATGCGGTACGCGGACACCGGGCGGATCGCCGAACTCACCGCCGCCACCGCGGACGACATCGCCTCGGCAGGCCGGCGCGCGGTCGCGTTCCTGTCCTGGGACGACGCGTTCGCCGGCTACCACGAGGACGTCGCCCGGCTCACCGAGCAGGCCGCCGGCCTCGCCACGGTCACCGACGCCACCGTGCTCGGCGAGCGGCTGGCGGGGATGACGGGCGGGCTGAGCACGGTGACGGACGTCGTCGCCGGGCTCGACATCGGTGACGGCGTGGTCCGCACCTCGATCCTGGAGCGGATCGCGGACGTCCTCGGCGGGGTGAACCGGGCCCGCGCCACGCTCGACGCCCGCCGGCGCGCCCTGCTCGACCAGGAGGGCCGGGCCGAGTTCGCCGCCGAGTTCGCGCTGCTGGGACAGGCCGTCACGGCCGCGCTGGCCGCCGCGGACACCCCGGACGCCTGCGACGACCAGCTCGCGCGGCTGCTGCTCCGACTGGAGGACCTTCAGGCACGGTTCGCCGAGTACGACGACTTCCTCGCCGCGCTGGGCGAGCGGCGGACGGAGGTGTACGAGGCGTTCTCGGCCCGCCGGCAGACCCTTCAGGACGCGCTCGCCCGCCGGACGGAACGCCTCGCGGCCTCCGCCGCCCGCGTCCTGGAGACCGTCACCCGGCGCAGTTCCGCGCTGGCCGACGCGGACGCCGTGCACACCTATTTCGCCTCCGACCCCATGGTCGCCAAGGTCCGCCGCACCGCCGAGGAGCTGCGCGGGCTCGGCGACACAGTCAGGGCCGAGGAGCTCGACGGGCAACTGCTGGCCGCCCGCCAGGAGGCGGGCCGGGCGCTGCGTGACCGCAGCGAGCTGTACGCGGACGGCGGGGCGACGGTCCGGCTGGGCCGGCACCGGTTCGCGGTGAACACCCAGCCGTTCGAGCTGACACTGGTGCCGCAGGCGGACGGCCTCGCGTTCGCCGTCACCGGCACCGACTACCGGGCGCCGGTCACCGACCCGGGGTTCGCCGACACCCGCCCGTACTGGGACCAGCTGCTGCCCTCCGAGTCGCCGTCCGTCTACCGGGGCGAGCACCTGGCCGCCCGGCTCCTGGCCGAACACGGCGCGGAGCGGCTGAGTTCGCTGGACGACACCGAACGTGCCGCACTCGTCCGGGAGTCGGCGGCCGCCGCCTACGACGAGGGGTACCAGCGCGGGGTCCACGACGAGGACGCCACGGCGATCCTCGCCGCCCTGCTGCGGCTGCACGCGACCGCCGGGCTGCTGCGTTTCCCGCCCGCCGTACGGGCCGCCGCCCAGCTGTTCTGGGCGGACGGGACGGACGAGGCCCGCAGGACGTCCTGGTCGCGCCGGGCCCGCTCCCTGGCACGCGCCCGCGAGACGTTCGGTAGCGGCCCTGCCGTCGCCGCGCTCCAGGAGGAGTGGGCGTCGGTCATCCCGGGAGACGGCTCCCGGGCCGTCGCCGCGTATCTCTTCGAGGAGCTGACCAGCGGCCCCGACGGCTTCGTCACCGCCGCGCACCTCCGCACGTTCCTGGACAAGTTCCGTCGCACGACCGGCACTTCGGCGTACGACGAGGACCTGACCGCCCTCAGGGACGACCTGCCGGCCCGCCGCCAGCTCGTCGAGGGCTGGCTCAGCTCGTACGCCCGGGCGAGCGGGACGGACCTGGAGGCGGGTGATCTCGCGGAGGCCGTCGCCGTCGAGCTCTGCCCGGAGCCGGTGCTGGCCCGCTACGAGGGCGACGCCCCGCTGACCGCGACCGTGGACGGGCTCCTCGGCGTCCATTCACGCATCGAGCGGGGCCGGATGACCGTACGGATCGACGAACTCCTTGTCCGTACCGAGACGTTCCGCACCGATACCGTCCCCGGCTTCCGCGCCTACCAGCGCCGGCGCACCGCCCTGGTCTCCGCCGAACGCACCCGGCTGCGGCTGGACGACCACCGGCCCCGGATCATGTCCGCGTTCGTCCGCAACCGGCTGCTCGACGAGGTCTACCTGCCGCTGATCGGCGACAGCCTCGCCAAGCAGCTCGGCACCGCGGACGCCGACCGGCGCACCGACTCGCAGGGCCTGCTGCTGCTCGTGTCACCGCCCGGCTACGGCAAGACGACGCTCATGGAGTACGTCGCCGACCGGCTCGGAATGGTGCTCGTCAAGGTCAGCGGGCCGAACCTCGGCCACGACGTGACCTCACTGGACCCCGCCCAGGCCCGCAGCGCGACCGCGCGCCAGGAGATCGAGAAGATCAACTTCGCGCTGGAGGCGGGCAACAACACCCTGCTCCACATCGACGACATCCAGCACACCTCACCGGAACTGCTCCAGAAGTTCATCCCGCTCTGCGACGCCACCCGCAGGATCGAAGGCGTACGGGACGGCGAGCCGCGCAGCTACGACCTGCGGGGCAAGCGGTTCGCGGTGTGCATGACGGGTAATCCGTACACCGAGTCCGGGGAGCGGTTCCAGGTCCCCGACATGCTGGCCAACCGGGCCGACGTCTGGAACCTGGGCGAGGTGCTGAGCGGGCGCGAGGACGTCTTCGCGCTGAGCTTCGTCGAGAACGCGCTGACCGCCAACCCGGTGCTGGCACCGCTCGCCGGCCGGTCCCGCGAGGACCTCGCCCTGCTGCTGCGGCTCGCCTCCGGCACCGACGCCACCGCCCGCGCGGACCGGCTCCAACACCCCTACGCCCCCGCCGAAGTGGACCGGATCACCGCCGTGCTCCGCCATCTGCTGCACGCCCGCGACACCGTGCTCGCGGTCAACGCCGCGTACATCGCCTCGGCCGCACAGACCGATGCGACCCGCACCGAACCGCCGTTCCGCCTCCAGGGCTCGTACCGCAACATGAACCGCATCGCGGAGCGCATCGTGCCCGTGATGAACGACGCCGAACTGTCCGCCGTCATCGACGACCACTACACGGGCGAGGCCCAGACGCTCACCACGGGCGCCGAGTCCGCCCTGCTGAAACTCGCCGCCCTGCGCGGAACGCTCGGCCCCGAGCAGGCCGCGCGCTGGTCCGCCGTCACCGCCTCGTACGTCCGCGGCCAGGCGCTCGGCGGCCCCGACGGCGATCCGCTGACCCGCGCGGTGGCCGCGCTCGGGGTGCTCGCGGACCGGATCGCGGCTGTCGAGACGGCGATCAGCAGGGCCGCCGACCCGCGCCACCTGCTCGCCCGGCCGCCGTCCGAAGCACACTCCGAGACGCCCTCCGGGACACACTCCGGGACACACGAGGGCCGCTGACCGTACCGATCACGAGAAGGGAGCAAGGCATGCTGGGACTTGTGCCTCCTCTTCCCCAGCAGCCCCAACGCTCCCCCCTCTCCGGACACATGGTCGTCTGCGGCGACGACGCGCTCGCCCAGCGGCTCGCCGTCGAACTGCGGTACGTCTACGGGGAGCGGGTCACCCTGGTCCTGCCCCCGGAGCCCGGCACGGCCGGACCGGAGCTGCCGCTGACCGGGCGAGGCCGGGCGGCCGCGCTGTTCGGCCGGATGTCGTCGGCGATGAGCCGCAACGGGGGCAACGGCGCCGGGAACGGGGACGGCGACACCAATGCCGGCGTGGAGGCGGTCCGCATCCTCCAGGCGGCCGAACCCTCCGACGAGGCCTTCGAGGAGGCCGGCGTCGGCACGGCCGCCGCGCTGGCCCTCGTCTACGACGACGACGAGCGCAACATCCGTGCCGCGCTGACCGCCCGCAGGCTCAACCCCCGTGTCCGGCTGGTGATCCGGCTCTACAACCGCAAGCTCGGCCAGCATCTGGAGACCCTGCTGGACCAGGCGGCCGCCGTCGCCTCACCCGGCATCGACCAGACCGTGCTGGACGCCTCCACCACGGTCCTGTCCGACGCCGACACCGCGGCGCCCGCCCTCGCGGCGACCGCGCTCTCCGGCTCCAGCAAGGTGATCCAGGCGGAGGGTCTGCTCCTGCGCGCCGCCGAGCGCACCCCGCCGCGGGACGGCCAGGCCGTCCGCCCGGCCCTGTGCACGCTGGCGCTGCTCTCCTCCACCACCCATGACCCGGCCGGCACCGAGGGCTCCGACAGCAGCGGCGACGAGGGCCCCCGGCTCCTGCCCGACCAGGCGCAGGTGGCCGCCGCGACGGGACGCGGGACGATCGTCCTGGAGGCCGTCAGCCGGCCGGGCCCCACCGGCCGCGAACGCCGGATGGGGGGCAGGGGCGCCCCGCTGGGCCAGGTCTTCTCGCGGCGGCTGCGCTGGTCCGCGCTGGGCGTCGGCGCGGCCGTCCTGGGACTCGCGGTGGCGTCCACGTTCACCACCGGGGACGAGCCGGTGCACGCCGCGTATCTGACGCTGCTCGACCTGTTCGCGATGGGCGACCCGGCGATCGGTGACCCGACCGCCCGCCAGGTCATCCAGATCCTGTCCGGGGTCGCCGGGCTGATGCTGCTGCCCCTGCTGGTGGCCGGGGTGCTGGAGGCGTTCGGGTCGCTGCGCACCGCCTCCGCCCTGCGCCGGCCGCCGCGCGGTCTGTCGGGGCACGTGGTGCTGCTCGGTCTCGGCAAGATCGGTACGCGCGTCCTCGTCCAGCTGCGTGAACTCGGCATCCCCGTGGTGTGCGTGGAGGACGACCCGGACGCCCGCGGCATCCCCGTGGCACGACGGCTGCGGGTGCCGGTGGTCCTCGGGGACGTGACGCAGGAGGGCGTCCTGGAGGCCGCGAAGATCCGCCGTTCCCGCGCACTGCTCGCCCTGACCAGCGTCGACACCACGAACCTGGAGGCCGCGCTGTACGCCCGCTCGGTCAAGCCGGACCTGCGGGTGACGCTGCGGCTCTTCGACGACGAGTTCGCCACCGCCGTCTACCGCACCCTGCGCACCGCCCATCCGCAGGCGCTGACCCGGTCCCGGTCGGTCTCGCATCTGGCGGCGCCGTCGTTCGCCGTCGCCATGATGGGCCGGCAGATCCTGGGGGCGGTGCCGGTCGAGCGGAAGGTGATGCTGTTCGCCGCGGTCGAGGTGGCCGGGCACCCGCAGCTGGAGGGCCGGACGGTGGAGCAGGCGTTCCGGGCCGGTGCCTGGCGGGTCCTCGCCCTGGACGTGGCGCAGCCCGCCGACCGCCGGCCGGACCTGGCCACGCCGGTCACGGGCGACGGCGCCCAGGACCGGCCGGCCGGACTGGTCTGGAACCTGCACCCGGGGTACGTACTCCAGCCCACCGACCGGGTCGTCATCGCCGCGACCCGCCGCGGCCTGGCCGAACTCCTGCGCAGGCGCGGTTCGTTGACCCGGCACTGACACCGGGCCGGGCGCCCCGCGATATCCGGATGCCCGGTGCGGCCCCGGCCTCCTACCCTGCCCTCCATGGACAAGGAACCGGAGCCGCGTCTCCTCAACGTCATCGACATCGAGGCGACCTGCTGGGACGGACAGCCGCCGCCGGGAGCGGTGAGCGAGATCATCGAGATCGGGCTGACGGTCCTCGATCTGCACGCCCGCGAGCGCCTCGCCCGCCACCGCGTCCTGGTCCGCCCGGTCCGCTCCTCGGTCAGCGCCTTCTGCACCGAACTGACGGGCCTCACCCAGGCCGAGGTCGACACCGGCCTCCCCTTCGCCGACGCCTGCCGGCTGCTGGCGGCCGAGCACCGGGCCGGGACCCGCGCCTGGGCGAGCTGGGGCGACTACGACCGCAAGCAGTTCACCCGCCAGTGCGAGGCGACCGGCACGCCTTACCCGTTCGGCCACCGCCACACGAACGCCAAGATCCCCTTCACCACCGCCCACGGCCTGCGCAAGCGCCCCGGCATGGCGCATGCCCTCCGGATCGCGGGGCTCCCGCTGGAGGGCCGGCACCACAGCGGCGCGGACGACGCGTGGAACATCGCGGCGCTGATCCTGGACGTGGTGGCCCGCGACGGATGGCCGTCGGAGAACCCTGCGGGTCAATACATCTAGAGCAGGCCCCCCATCGCCTCCCGCACCTCCGCCAGCGTCGCGTCGGCGATCTCGTTGGCGCGCTCGTTGCCGGCCCGCAGCACGGACCGGACGTAGCCCATGTCCCGTGCGTACTCCGCCCGTCGGGCCCGCATCGGCGCCATCCGGCTGTTGACCGCGTCGGTCACGGTCCGCTTGAGGGCCGCCGCGCCCCCGCCCCCGATCTCCTCGGCCACGTCGTGCGGGTCCCGGTCGAGACAGAGCGCGGCGAGCTGCACCAGACCGGACACCCCGGGCCGGCTCTCGGGGTCGTACGTGATGTGGCGTTCGGCGTCCGTGGTCGCTCCCTTGATCAGCCGGGCCGTGGCATCCTCGTCGGCGCTCAGCGCAACGGAGTTGGCGCGGCTCTTGCTCATCTTGGTGCCGTCGGTGCCGAGCAGCAGGGGTGCGGCGGAGAGCAGCGCCTCGGGGTCCGGGAAGAGTGACCCGTAGCGCTCGTTGAACCGCCGGGCGACGGTCCGGGTCACTTCGAGATGGGGCACCTGGTCCTGGCCGACCGGCACCACGTTGCCCTTGCAGAACAGGATGTCGGCCGCCTGATGCACCGGGTAGGTGAACATCAGGCCGCTCACGGCCGCCTGGCGTGAGTGCGCGATCTCGTCCTTGACGGTGGGGTTGCGGCCGAGTTCGGCGACGGAGACCAGACTCAGGAACGGCAGCAGCAGCTGGTTGAGCGCGGGTACGGCGCTGTGGTTGAAGATCACCGATCGTTCCGGGTCGATGCCGACGGCCAGGTAGTCCAGCAGCAGCCCCTCCATGATCGGGGTGAGCCGCTCCGCCACGTCCCGGTCGGTGAGCACCTGGTAGTCGGCGACGAGGACGAACACCTCGACCCCGAGGTCCTGGAGCCGCACCCGGTTGTGGAGCGTGCCGAAGTAGTGCCCGAGGTGCAGCGCCCCGGTGGGCCGGTCGCCGGTCAGGACCCGGAAGGCGGCGGGGTCCCGGTGGATCCGCTCGTCGAGCGTGGCGGTGCTGTCGGGGCAGGTCGTGGTCATGGCTGGTCTCTCCTCGCGATGGTGTGTGCGTGGAGGACGGCCCCCGCCGGGCTCGGAGCCCGTACCGGAAGAGGGCAGAGAAAAGGGCCGTCCGCATCGAACGGCCCTGGTCCCGCGCTGAAGAGGTGGCCGCTCCTAGGAGGAGCGCCACCAGTTGCGGCACGGTACGGAGGTCATGGGTCGAGCTTAGCCGGGCGCGGGGGCGGGAGCACGAGGACTTTCCGCCGCCGTCAGGAGTTGGACCATGCGCGCCGGCAGAGCACGAGCCGGTACCCGTCCGGGTCCTCGACGGTGACGCCCCACTCGTTCCAGTACGGATTCGGCGAGGCGACCCGCGTGCCGCCGTGGTCCAGCAGCCGGTCCACGAGCTCCTGGGGCACGGCTCCGTCGAGGTAGAGGACGAGCAGGTCCTCGTCGGTGGGGCGGGGGTCCACGGGGTGGTCGCCGCCGTGCACGAGCTCCAGGTGCCACGAGGCGTCCGGATGCCCCACCATCAGCAGATCGTGGGCGCCGGGCTCCTCGCCGCCCACGGCACGGAACAGGACCGTCAGCCCGAGCCCCGCCGCCCAGAACCGCTCGGCGGCCACGAGATCCCGGGACGGCCGGGCCATACGGACATGGGTGTGACCGGTGAACAGCACGGTGTTCCTCTCCGCCGTCGGCCCGCTCGGCGCGCGCCGGAACCGGCAGCGTAGGCGTCCGGCGCGGGCGCCCGCATCGGCTGTTGGTCCTGGTCCCCGGGTTCAATCGCAGTGCATCGGGCTTCAGCCAGATGGTGAGGCGATTCTGAGAAGTGCTCCGACCTGGAGGTTACAGCGGACGATTTTGCTGCTCGATGTACTGCTTCACGATACTCAGCGGTGCCCCGCCCACCGACCCGGCGAAGTAGGAGCCGGACCAGAGTCTGTTGGCCCGGTAGTAGTGCTGGACGAGGTCGGGGAACTCCTGGCGGAGCCTGCGGGAGGAGACGCCCTTCAACGAGTTCACGAGCTTGGAGACGGCCACCTTGGGCGGGAAGTTCACGAGCAGGTGCACGTGGTTGTTCTCCTCCACTGCGGACACGAGGACGACGCCGACCACAACGCCTCGGTAGAGATCGAGGCCCGTGCCCGCCGGACCGGTGGCACGGTTACCAACAGCACGCGCAGCGTCCCCAAGACGCGAGTCCCGGCCACCGGCCGGAGGCGGATGCGTGAAGCCCCGAAGCCTGCTCACACGAGCTGAAGGGAATCGCCCTCATTTACGGGGGCGAGGATGGTCAATTCTTCGCGTGCTCGCCCACGTAGAAGAGGATCCAGACGAACCCGGCGAACATATGCGTGGCGAAGACGTAGACGAAGACGCGCAGCGCGACGCCGCGCTCCTTCCAGCCTTCGGTGCCGCCGCCCCCGCCCTCGCCCGCACGCGCGGGCACGGTCTCGCCGCTCTCCGCTCCGGTCCGGCTCACGTCTGCCTCCATCCGCCCGGGGCTCGGGCGGCCTCCGTCTCCGACCAGGGTACGCAGCGGGGCCCGCGGTGACGGCTGACGCCCGGCGCTGGACGGGGTCCGGGCCTGCCGCGGAATAGGCAACCGGGGTGCTCCGTTGTAGGGTGTGTCCAGATAGTTCAACGTTCAACCACATGAGCGGTTCAACCCTACGAGCCTGGAGGCGGGCGCCATGCAGTTCGGGATCTTCACCGTCGGGGACCTCACCACCGACCCCACGACCGGCACGACGCCGAGCGAGCACGAGCGGATCAAGGCCACCGTCGCCATCGCCCGGAAGGCCGAGGAGGTCGGGCTCGACGTGTTCGCGACCGGTGAGCACCACAACCCGCCGTTCGTCCCGTCCTCGCCGACGACCACGCTCGGCTACATCGCCGCCCGCACCGAACGCATCATCCTGTCCACCTCGACGACCCTGATCACCACCAACGACCCGGTGAAGATCGCCGAGGACTACGCCACGCTCCAGCACCTCGCCGACGGCCGCGTCGACCTGATGATGGGCCGCGGCAACACCGGCCCGGTCTACCCCTGGTTCGGCAAGGACATCCGCCAGGGCATCCCGCTCGCCATCGAGAACTACGCCCTGCTGCACCGGCTGTGGCGCGAGGACGTCGTCGACTGGGAGGGGAAGTTCCGTACGCCGCTGCAGTCCTTCACCGCGACCCCGCGCCCGCTGGACGGCGTCCCACCGTTCGTCTGGCACGGCTCGATCCGCTCCCCGGAGATCGCCGAGCAGGCCGCGTACTACGGCGACGGCTTCTTCCACAACAACATCTTCTGGCCCATCGAGCACACGAAGAAGATGGTGAACCTCTACCGGCAGCGCTACGCCCACTACGGCCACGGCACCGCCGAGCAGGCCATCGTGGGGCTGGGCGGCCAGGTGTTCATGCGCAGGAACTCGCAGGACGCGGTACGGGAGTTCCGTCCGTACTTCGACAACGCGCCGGTCTACGGGCACGGGCCCTCGATGGAGGACTTCACCCAGCAGACCCCGCTGACCGTGGGTTCCCCGCAGGAGGTCATCGAGCGGACGCTGTCCTTCCGGGACGCCGTCGGCGACTACCAGCGCCAGCTGTTCCTGATGGACCACGCGGGACTGCCACTGAAGACGGTCCTGGAGCAGCTCGACATCCTCGGCGAGGAGGTCGTGCCCGTGCTGCGCAAGGAGTTCGCCGGCCTGCGGCCCGCCGGGGTGCCCGAGTCCGCGCCCCTGCACCCGGCCGTCGCCGCCACCGTCGCGAAGGAGAGCTGACACCGTGTTCACCACCGAACCGCTGAGGATCGTCGCCGTCGCGGCCGGGCTGAGCAGCCCCTCCTCGACCAGGCTGCTGGCCGACCGGCTGGCCGCGGCCACCCGGGAGCGGCTGGAGACCGAGCAGGACCGCCCGGTCGAGGTCCGCGTGATCGAACTGCGCGACCTGGCCGTCGACATCGCGGGCAACCTGGTGTCCGGATTCCCGTCGGCCAGGCTGGAGGAGGCCATCGGCGCGGTGACGGGAGCCGACGGACTGATCGCCGTCACCCCGGTCTTCACCGCCTCGTACAGCGGTCTGTTCAAGTCGTTCTTCGACCTGGTCGAGAACACCGCGCTGACCGGCAAGCCCGTCGTCGTCGCGGCGACCGGCGGCACCGCCCGGCACTCGCTGGTGCTGGAGCACGCGATGCGCCCGCTCTTCGCCTATCTGCGGGCCGTCACCCTGCCGACGTCGGTGTACGCGGCGTCGGAGGACTGGGGCGCGTCGGGCGACGCGTACACGGAGGGTCTGCCGGCCCGGATCCGGCGCGCGGGCGGCGAGCTCGCGCAGGCGGTCACGGGTGGCCGGGCGGTCTCCGGGGCCACCAGGACCGCCGGGCCGGACGACGAGGTGGTCCCCTTCGAGCGGCAGCTGGCCGGTCTCCGGCCGGCCTGATCACCCCAGCGTCTACCCTTTCGCCCGGTTTGACTACAGTTGCACGAGAAAGGTGCGTCCTGCGGGCATCCCGCACGACGCACCGGCATGACCGAGCGCAAGCGAGCGGGAGGCAGAGATGGGCAGGATCGTGGTGGGCGTTGACGGCTCGGAGTCGTCGATCAAGGCACTGCACTGGGCGGTACGCCAGGCGGAGCTGACCGGTGACACGGTGGAGGCCGTCAACAGCTGGGAGTACCCCGCGACCAGCTGGGCGTCGATGATGCCGGGGATGCCGGAGGACTTCGATCCGCAGGCCCTGGCCACGGTGTCCCTCACCGAGGCGCTGGAGGAGGCCGTCGGCGGTGCGCGCGCGGCCGAGATCAGCAAGGTCGTGGTGATCGGCAATCCGGCTCAGGCCCTGCTCGACCGTGCCGAGGGCGCGAATCTGCTGGTGGTCGGCGCGCGCGGGCGCAGCCCCCTCAAGGCGACCCTCCTCGGTTCGGTCAGCCTGCACGTCACCCAGCACGCCCCGTGCCCGGTGACCGTGGTCCGCGGCTGACGCAGGCTCCGCACACCGGGACGGGCCCGCGCGGCGAAGCGCGGGCCCGTACCGGTGTGCGCACGCGGCGGGCTCAGTCCCCCCGCGTGTAGAAGTAGTAGAACGCGAAGACCAGCATGCCCGCCCCGGTCAGCAGCCCCAGCACCGATGCGGCCAGCACGCTCTTGCCGGAGAGGCTGTAGAGGAAGCCGACCGAGCCGCCGAACAGCGCACCGTACGCGGCCGCCGCGAGTTCGGCCGGCAGGCGCGTCTGCACCCGCCCCAGCCCGAAGCAGAGCGCCGCCAGCACGGCGCCGGAGACCAGTCCGAGCGCGAGCTGCGTGCCGGTGAGCACACCGCCGCCGCGGACGATGGACGTCGCGTACCAGCCGAGGATCACACCGAGCGTGACGGGCACGGCCCAGCTCATCGTGGAATGGCGCCGGGCACGCGCATGCGTTCCGCGTGCCTGCACCGAAGCGTGTACGGCCATGGCAGGAAGCTCCTTCCGTCGCCCCCGCTTTCCCTTCACGTTCACTTCCAGAGCACACCCGGCCGTCGCCACCGGCAACTCGGATGGCCCACGGCCCGGGGCGGGGCCCCGGCATCCGCGGTTCCCTGGTGAGGTGCGGACCTACTTCTCGGCGGCTCTCTCGGCGGCACTCCTGGTGCTGCTCGCCGTCCTGGTGCCGCTGAGCGCGCTGTCCGCCTGGGTCGATCTGGAGATCGACGACACGGACCGCTACGTGGCCGCGGTGGCGCCGCTCGCCTCGGACCCCGATGTGCGGAACACCGTCGCCGACCTGATCACCGACGAGGCGATGAAGCAGATCGACGTCGGCCCGCTCCAGGACACCGTCCGCGACTTCCTCCACGAGGCCGTGCTGTCCTTCACCACCACCGACGCCTTCCAGGCCGCCTGGAACGCCGCCAACCGCACGGCCCACGAGGCCGTCACCGCCGCACTGGACGGGGACAGCGGCGAGAGCGTCACCATCGATCTGGCCCCCGTGACGGGGAAGGTGAAGCAGAACCTGGTGGACAACGGCGTGCCGTTCGCCGACCAGATCCCCGTCCAGCACACCGACATCCGGATCATCTCGGCCGACCGCGCCGACCAGATGCGCCAGAGCTTCCGGTGGCTGCGGGCCGCCGGCATCTGGCCGGCCGTCGGCACCCTCGTGTTCGCGCTGCTCGCCGTCGTCCTGGCCTGGGTGCGCGGCGGGCCGGGCCGCCGCGGCTCCGCCCTGGCCGCGCTCGCCGCCACCGCCGTCGCCGGGGCGGGCTTCGCGCTCGGCGCGCTGGTGCTGCGCGGGGCGATCGCGCTGGCGCGCAACCGGGTACTGGCCGAGGTGCCCGGCAGCGACACGGGCGGGGCGGCGGCGGTGTACGACGCGCTGACCGGGTCGCTGCGCACCACGGTGTGGATCGTCTTCGGTACGGGCCTGGCGGTGGCCGTGTGCGCGGTGGCGGCGCGGATCTGGGCCCAGCGGGTGCTGCCGGTACCGTCCGGGGCATGACGGAACCGCTCCGCCGCCTCGCGCTCTGCGCGGCCGTCCTCCTCCTGGCCGGAGTGAGCGTCGTGATCGGCTTCCGCGCCGCCGACGCCGACGGCACGACCCCCGTCCCCCAGACCCTGGCCTTCCTGCCCTGGCTCCTGGTGCCCGGCGCCACCGCTCTCGGCCTGGCCGCGCTGGCCCGGTGGCGCGGCGGCCTGGTGTGGGCGTCGGTGGCGCTCGCGCTCACCGTGTGGTTCGTGCGCCCGTACGGCCCCGGCTCCACGGGCGCCCACGGCCCGGTGGTGGCCCGGCTGGAGGTCCTGACCTCCAACGTGGAGTTCGGGGACGCGACGGACGCGCTGATCGGGGCGGTGCGCCGCGAGGGGCCCGACGTGGTCTTCGTCCAGGAGTGCGACCTCGCGTGCGCGGACGCGCTCGCCGCCCGTGTCCCGGCCGCCGCGTACCCGTACCGGGACGTCGTGCGGCTCGACGGTTCGCTCGGCTCGGCGATCCTCAGCCGGTTCCCGCTGCGTCCGGCGGGGCGGGTCGACGGGGCGATGGCCATGCCGGGGGCGGTCACCGAAGTGGCGGGCCGCCGGGTGCGGCTCCAGCTGGCGCACCCCATGCCCCCGGTCCCCGGCAACGTCGCCGCATGGCGGCGCGAGCTCGGCCGGATCCGTGACCTCGCCGCCACTGCCCGGGCACAGCCCGCCATCGTGGCGGGCGACTTCAACGCCTCCCAGGACCACGCCGCCTTCCGGGCCGTCCTCGACGCGGGCGGCCTCCACGACAGCGCCCGCCTCGCCGGCTCCTCCCGTGCGTACTCCTGGCCCGCCGACCGGCCCGCACCGCTGCGGGCCCAGATCGACCATGTGCTGGTCAGCGAGGAGTTCTCGGTCCGCTCGGCCCGATTCCTGCGCCTCGCCGCCACCGACCACCGCGCACTGCTCGTCGCCCTCGAACTGCACGACGGCGGGTGAGTCCCGCGCCGACGTGCGGGCGCCGCCGGGCCGGGCAAGAGTGGAAGAGGTGACCGCGGGGGCTACTGGGAGGTCGTGCGTATGCGAGCCATCGCCGTCAGCTCACTCCGGGCCGATCCTGCCCTCGTCGTCGTCCCGAAGCCGGATCCGGGACCCGGCGAGGTCCGGGTGCGGATCGAGTACGCCTCGCTCAACCCCTGTGACTGGCAGCTCGCGGACGGCACCCTGGACGGCCTCGCGCCCCAGGTGTTCCCCCTGGTCGTCGGCGTGGACTACGCGGGCCATGTGGACATGATCGGCAGCGGCGACAACCGCTTCCGGGTCGGCGACCACGTCTTCGGCCGGGCCGGCGGTCCGGCGGCCGGTGCGGGGACGTACGGCGACTACGTCTGTGTGCCGCAGGACTCCGCCATCGCCCTCGTCCCGCGCGGGCTGGACGCCCGGATCGCGGCCGCGCTGCCGTCGGCCGGGATGGCCGCCGCGCAGATCCTGGAGGCGGTGTCGCTCCGGGGCCACGAGAGCCTGCTGGTCGTCGGCGCGGCAGGCGGGGTCGGCAGCTGTCTGACCCAGCTCGCCAAGGCCCGGGACGTGCGCGTGATCGCCGCGGTGCGCGGTGACGAGCGTTCCCGCATGGGGTCGTTGGGCGCCGCCGTCACGATCGACGTCGCACAGGGCCCGGTGGCCGACGCGATACGGGCGTCCTGCCCGGACGGCGTCGACGCCCTGGCCGACCTGGCGTCCGCGACGCCCGAGGCCTTCGCCGCGCACGCCGCGACGCTCCGGCCGGGCGCCGTCGCGCTGTCCACCCGCGGCGTCGCGGCCGGGGCGGCGCTCCCCGCGGCGGTGCGGGGCATCGACTTCCGGCTCGATCCGAGCCCGGTCCTGCTGGACGTGCTGGCCGCCGGCGCCGCGGACGGTGTCCTGCGCGTCCCCATCGACATCGAACTGCCCCTGGAGAAGTCCCCGCAGGCCCTGGACCGCAACCGGACCGGCGGGGCACGCGGCAAGACCGTCATCGTGCTGAAGGAGAACGGGCACTGCTGAATCCGCCACGGCCGGGAGGAAGACGTCATGGACGACCAGGAACGGGACATCATCGGCGGCATCGACGGACTCGTCGCGGAGGAACGCGCCCTGCGCGACCGCAACGGCCGGGAACCCGGCCTGTCCGCCGAGGAGAAGGCACGACTGCGTACCGTGGAGGTCCGGCTCGACCAGTGCTGGGACCTGCTGCGGCAACGCCGGGCCCTGAGCGAGTACGGCGAGGACCCGGCACAGGCCCGGGTCCGCCCGGCCGACGAGGTCGAGGGGTACCGCAGCTGACCGCTGCGCGGAGGGGGACGCATTGACCGGCAGCAGGGCCGACGGAACCGGCCGCTCCGCCACCGCGGCGCACCGGCGCGGCACACCGCCCGTCTGGCTGCGCTACGGACTGCGTCCCCTGCCCACGCCCGTTCCCTGGGCCGCCGTCGCCCGCGCGAGTGTCGCCCTGGCCGCGCCGCTCGCCGCCGGATTCGCCGCCGACCGGCCGGTGTACGGAGCGCTGGCCTCCATGGGCGCGCTCTCCGGTGTCATCGGCGACACCGCCGACGCGTACCGGATGCGCATCCTCAACATCGCCGTGCCGCAGGTGTTCGGCGCTCTCGGCATCATGATCGGCACCCTCGTGTACGGGACCGGCTGGGCGGCCGTCGCCGTGCTCACGGTCATCGGCCTCGTCTCCGGGATGATGTCGACGATCGGGGCCGTCGCCTCCGTGTCCGGCCTGCTGCTCCTGCTCAACTCCGTGGTGGGCGCCGGACTCCCGATGCCGGACCCGTGGTGGGTGGCGCCGCTGCTGCTGACGCTGGGCGGTCTGTTCGTCCTCGCCCTGACGCTGCTGGCCTGGCCGTTGCGCCGGAAACTGCCGGAACGCGTCGCGGTCGCGGACACCTATCTCGCGGTCGCCGATCTGCTCGCCGCCGCCGGCACACAGGCGTACGAGGAGAAGCGACAGGCCGTCACCGAGTCGCTCAACACCTCCTACGACCTGGTCCTCGCCCGCCGCGCCCGCTATCACGGCCGCAGCGGCACCATGGTGCGGATGCTCTCCCAGCTCAACGTGGTGATCCCGCTGGTCGAGGCGGCGCCCGCGGTGCACGTACGAGGGATCCTGCTGCCCGACGAGATCCCGGCGGCGGTCCGGGTACTGGCCGAGGACATCGAGGAGACCCGCACCGGCGGCGACCAACCCCGCCTGCCGCCGGCCGACTCACCCGCCACCCGCGCGGTGGACAGCGCGCTGCGCCATGCCGCCGCCGTCGTGCACAAGGCCGACCCCGACCCGTACAACGTCGACGACCGGCTCGGCCGGCCCGCGGCCCTCGGGGTACGCGTCCGGCGCGCCACCCGCAACGTCGTGCTGTCCGGGCCCTCCTGGCGGTACGGGCTGCGCCTCGCGCTCTGCATCGGGCTGGCCCAGGCGCTGACCTCGCTGATCGACGTGCCGCGCTCGTACTGGGTGGCGCTGACCGTCACCTTCGTGCTCAAGCCCGACTTCGGCTCGGTGTTCTCCCGGGCCGTGCTGCGTTCCGTGGGCACGGCCGCGGGGCTCGTCATCGCGGCCCCGGTGCTCGCGGAGGTACCGATCGGCTGGTGGGACGTGCCGGTGATGATGCTGCTCGCCGCGCTGATCCCGGCGCTGACGGCGAAGGGGTACGCCTTTCAGACCGCGGCCGTCACTCCGGTCATCCTGCTCCTGTCGGACCTGCTGAACCACGAGGGCGTACATCTGGTCTGGCCACGCTTCCTGGACAGCCTGATCGGCTGCGCCATCGTGCTGGTGGCCGGATATCTGCTGTGGCCGGAGAGCTGGCACTCCCGGATCGGCCGACGGCTGGCCGACGCGGTCGCGGACATCGCGGACTATGTGGGGGTCGCGTTCGAGCCGGGCGGCGAGGGCGACCGTGCCGAACGGGTCCGCGCCCGCCGCCGCATCTACCGCGATCTGTCGTCCGTACGCTCCGAGTTCCAGCGCGCCCTGACCGAGCCGCCGCCCACCGGAACCCGCGCCGCCGCGTGGTGGCCGCTGGTCGTGGCCGTGGAACGCATCGTCGACGCCACGACGGCCGCCCGTGTCCGCGTCAACCACGGAGCCGAGGAACCGGAACCGGCGGAGGTGGCCGCGGTCCAGGCCCAGCTCCGCGAACTGGCCGAAGGCGTGCGGACCAGCAAGGTCCTGGTGGCGGTACGCACCGAACTCCCCGGGGACGAGGAGGGCGTCCTGGCACCCCTGCGCCAGGAAGTGGCGGCCGCCCGGGCCATCGCCTCACCCGAGCCCTAGGACGTGTTTCGGAAGTCCCGCCCGCTACTCCGCGGACTCGGGCCCCGCACCCCGCAGCCGGTCCATCTCGCGCCGGTCCCGCTTCGTCGGCCGCCCCGCGCCCCGGTCGCGTACCGGCACCTGGATCGCGGCCTCGCGCGGCGGCGGGGGCGGGCTGTTGTCGACGAAGCACTCCACCGCCACCGGTGCCCCGACCCGCTTCTTCACGATCTTCGACACGACCACGACCCGGTCCCGGCCGTCGTGCCGCAGCCGCACCTCGTCGCCGACGCGCAACGCCTGGGCCGGCTTGGCCCGCTCGCCCGCGACCTTCACATGACCCGCGCGGCAGGCGGCGGCGGCCTGCGCCCGGGTCTTCGTGAGCCGGACCGACCAGATCCAGACATCGACCCGAACGCTGCCTGCCGCCTGCGGCGCCTCACCGGAAACCATGGGACGACTGTAATGCGGCGGACTGTCCTTCGGCGGCCCGTACGGAGGTGGCCGCCCGGGATCAGCCGAAGTCGCCGATCACCTCGGACAAGTTGTAGCTGTACACCTCCCGCTTGCACGTCGGGCACTTCGTGGCGTCCGGCGCGTGCTCGCTCAGCGACCAGAGCTGGGGTGCGAACCCGTCACCGCGCCCATGGGCGAGGTAGAGGTCCTCGGGCCCGAACGACGTCTGCAGGGTCTTCGGGTTGCCGACCAGCTGCGTCGTTCCGCCGACCGTGCCCGGGGTGGCCTGGAGCAGCCGGCCGTTGTCGTAGGCGTTGCTGCGGTGGAAGTACCACTTGCCCTCGTACCGCATCGCGCCCTGGATCTTGTGCCACAGGTCCTCGTCGCCGAACGCCGCCCCGGTGGGCAGACCGTAGGCCTCGTCGGCGCTCGCGGCGGTCCCGGTCGCACCCTCGACCGCGGCGGTCAGCGCGCTCATCGGATAGGCGCCCACCCGCCCGGGGCTGGTGCCGCCGTTGTTGGTGTTGCAGTACTCGCCGAGGACCATGTGGTCGGTGTCGGTGCGGTCCAGCGAGACGTACGAGGCCTTCGGCCGGCCGGTCGCGTAGCACTGGTTCAGGCTGGTGGTGCCGCCGTTCTTCGCCGTGGTGAACTTCAGCGTGGCGACCTGCGGCATGACGTAGCGGTAGCCGTACGCGTACCAGACGTTGTTCTGCCGGCCGACCTGCTTCTTGTCCTGGACGTCACTTTCGAGGCCGTCCGGCGTCGGGTCGTTGACGGCCGCGTCGTTGTCCGGGTTGAGGTCCATGATCGTGCGGAGGTCGAACACCCGCAGGCCGTTGGCGGTGTCGGCGACGTAGAGGTAGTTGCCGTACCAGACCATGCCGCCCGCGTGGATGCCGTTCTGCGCGGCGCAGCCCGTGACGATGACGGGGTTGCACCGGCCCTCGCGCGCGTGCAGGGCGTCGAAGGATATGTGGTCCTTGGAGTTGATGTAGGGCCACACCAGGAGCACATGCCGGTACTTTCCGGTGGCCTGGTTGAAGAAGGTGACCCGGATGCCCTTCTCGTTGCAGGCGTCCGACGCGGAACTCTCCAGACAGTTGTCGCGCCCCGCGATGTAGTCGCTTCGTCCCGGGTTCACCGCGTCGTAGCTGCCCACGGCGACCGGCTCGGCGTCGGACGTGCCCCAGTCCTCGTCCTCCTGTGCGTCCGAGACACCCGAGATGGCCTGCGGCACCCATTCCTTGGACGTCGCGTCGTCGTCGGCCTTCCAGCAGATCCGGTGGCTGACGGTCAGGTCGGGGCCGTAGATACCGGCGGCACCGCAGTCGGCGGCCGGGCGGTTGGCCTGCTCCAGCAGTTCCGTGAGGCCCTGCTTCGGGAGTCCCGCGTCCAGCTTCGTCACGAGCCCGGACAGGTCCGTGCCCTTGGCCAGCTTGAAGTCGGCGGGGCGCCCCGGCACCGGGGCCGCCGCCACGGCGCCCCTGCTCGCACCGGCCGCGGCGGCGCCGGCCAAGTCGTCCTGCTCACTCTCGGGTTCGTCGTCGAAGCCGTCGTCCGGCATGCCTTCGTGCTCCGGTACGGGATCGTCCGCGGCCGGGATCCCCGAGGCCGGTCCGGCGATGGGCGCCGCGCTCGCACCGACCGTGGGCGCGAGGCCGGAAAGCATCGCCCCGGCCGCCACCGCACAGGCCGCGAGACGTATTCGGCGGGATGGGTTCTTCATACGAGAGCCCTTCTTTTCACATCTGCGGATAACGGAAACGGTGCCCCTGACTGTTTGTCAGACGCACCGGCCGCTCACGCTAGCAACGCGAACAGGCACCTCGAAGGCGTGTGTGAACGACTTACCGATGACATCCATGAGGTCCCCACACCCCGGTCACAGGACTCGGTACGGGATCGTTTGCGGTTCAGTTCTCCCACGGGCGGGCCGCGCCGACGAAGGGCCGGATCCGGCCGCTAACCTTACGTATCCGCCCTGGCCAGGGATCAATTCCCGCAGTACGGACATTCATCGCACCCAACTCATGCGAAAGGCCTCGCCCATGGGCATTCGGAGCTTGCTGCGCAAGGTGTTCGGCCGTGACCGCACGGAGCAGGACGAGCCGACGACGGCCACGGTCCCGGCCCAGGGCGAGCGCACCCTGGCCCCGGAGCCGGTGACGGTGGACGAGCCCGCGGCCGAACCCGCCCCGGCGGTCAAGGTGTCGGTACCGGCCCCGGCCTCTTCGGAGTCGGCCCCGTCCACCACGTCCCGGTCCACGAAGGACGACGCCGGGGTGGCGGCGGACCTGGTGGCCGCGGCCTTCGACAAGGCCGCCGCGCCCGCCCCCAAGACCGCTCCCACGGTTCCGTCACAGGGATCGGGGTCCCGGACGAAGCCGGTGGAGGCTGCCGAGCCGGTGCAGGCGGCGGAGACCGTGGAGGCTGCCGAGCCGGTGCAGGCCGAGGCCGTGGAGCCGGTGGCCCCGCCCGCTCCGGAGGTCGAAGCGGAACCCGTGGCGGCCGTCGTGGTGCCGGAGCCCGAGGCCGTGGTGCCGGAGCCCGAGGAGACGGCGGCCGAGGCCCCTGCCGCAGTGGTCGAGCCCGAGCCGGTCGTGGCCGAGGCCCTTGCCGAGCCCGAACCGGTCGTCGCGGAACCGGTCGCGGAGCCCGAGCCGGTCGTGGCCGCGGCGGTCGCCGAGCCCGAACCGATCACGATCGACATGGACCCGGCCCCCGAACCGGAACCGACCCCCGAGCCCCTGGCCGAGGCGGCCCCCGCCGCCCCCGCCGGCAAGCCCGCGCTCACCCTCGCCAAGGTCAAGGCCCGCGCGCCCGAGCTCGTGGGGCCGTACAAGGCCGCCCAGGCCGGGCTGAAGGCGCACGGCCTCACCGGCCTGCGCGCCACCGTCTACCTGGTCCTGGACCGCTCCGGTTCCATGCGGCCGTTCTACAAGGACGGCAGCGCCCAGCACCTGGGCGACCGCACGCTCGCGCTCGCCGCACACCTCGACGAGAGCGCCACCGTCCAGGTCGTGTTCTTCTCGACCGACATCGACGGCACCGCCACGGTCGGACTGGAGGGCCACGAGGGCCGCATCGACGAGCTCAACGCGGGACTCGGACGGCTCGGCCGGACGAACTACCACCGCGCCGTCGAAGAGGTCGTCACGCACTACGAGAAGTCCGGGTCCACCGGGCCGGCGCTGGTGATCTTCCAGACCGACGGCCCGCCGGACGTCAAGCAGGCCGCCCGGCAGGCGATCGACGACGCGGCACGGCTGCCGCTGTTCTTCCAGTTCGTCGCGTTCGGCGACGAGGACGCGAAGGGCTTCGACTTCCTGCGGAAGCTGGACGCCCCGAACGCCGGCTTCTTCCACGCGGGCCCCGCCCCGCGCGAGGTCGCGGACGCCGCGTTCTACCGCGAGGCGCTGGCCGCGCTGCCCGCCTGGGTCGCCGCCAACGCCTGATCCACCGGGAGTCGTACGGTCACGGCGAGCCCGCCCTCCGGGCCCGGCACCGCCGTGACCGTACCGCCGTGCGCCAGGGCGATGGAGCGGACGATCGAAAGACCGAGTCCCGAGCCCGCCCCCATCCGGTCCTTGCCCTCACCGCGCCGGAACGGCTCGAACAGGCCCGGGATGTCGGCCGCCTCCACCACCGGACCGCTGTTGCGCACCTCCAGCAGCGCACCCGCGCCCGCCGGCACCAGGGACACCTCCACACTCCCGCCGGGCACGTTGTACGTCACCGCGTTGGCCACCAGATTGGCCACCAGCTGGGCCAGCAGCGGCCGGTTCCCGCGCACCACGCAGAGCTCGGCGTCGGCCGCCACCCCCGGGTACCGGCCCGCCTCCTCCGCCACCACCCGGTCCAGGTCCACGGCTTCCCGCTCGCCCTTCTCCAGGCCGCGCTCGCTGCGCGCCAGCACCAGCAGGCCCTCGATGAGCCGCTCACTGCGCCGGTTGTTGTCCAGGAGCGTCTGCCGGGTGCGTACGAGATCGTCCGGAGTCGGGTCCTCCAGGCCCACCTGGATCGCCGCCCGCTGGGTGGCCAGCGGTGTGCGCAGCTCGTGCGAGGCGTTGGCGATGAACCGGCGCTGGCTGTCGAAGGCCTTCTCCAGCCGGGCAAGCAGCGCGTCCAGCGTGTCACCCAGCTCCTTCAACTCGTCGTCGGGCCCGCTGGAGGCGATCCGCTCGTGCAGTGTGTGCGCGGAGAGCCGGCGCGCCTTCGCGGTCATCTCGTGGACGGGCCGCAGGAGCCGCCCGGCCGTCCACCACCCCACGCCCACCGCGCACGCCGTCATCACGAGCAGGGCGGCCGCGGACCAGTTGAGGAGCTGGTCCCCGGCCGCGTTGCTGACATCGTCGGTGAGGTCGTAGACGGTCGGCGGCCCGAGGCTGCCCCGGGTGACGAGAGGACCGTTGACGGCGTATCCGGGCTGGACGACCGCGGCGGTACGGGCGATGGCGCGGGCCTGCGAGTCGGTACCGGCCCGGGAGGCGAGGTTGACCGTGGCGAGGAGCGCGGTGCCGAGGACCAGGAAGACGCCCCCGTACACGAGCGCGATGCGGGTCCTGATCGTGGCGTGCGGCACCCGTGCCCAGATACTCACAGGGCGTACCCCACGCCCTGGACGGTACGGATCAGGGCCGGCTCCCCGAGCTTTCCGCGCAGCTTGCTCATGCAGACGCGGACGGCTCCGGTGAAGGGGTCGGCGTTGGCGTCCCAGGCCCGCTCCAGGAGCTCCTCGGCGCTGACCGTCCCGCCGTCGGCCTCCAGGAGCAACTGGAGCACGGTGAACTCCTTCGGCGAGAGGTCCAGCTCCCGGCCGTCCCGGGTCGCGGTGCGGCGCACGGTGTCGAGCCGGATGCCGTGCCGCACCAGCTGCGGCGGTACGGGGCGGGCGCTGCGCCGGCGCAGGGCGCGGACCCGCGACACGAGCTCGGGGAACTCGAACGGCTTGCCCAGGTAGTCGTCGGCACCCAGGTCGAGGCCGGAGACGCGGTCCTCCATGGACCCGGCGGCCGTCAGCATCAGGATCCTGGTCCGGGAGCCGGAGGCGACAAGACCGCGGGCCACGTCGTCGCCGTGCACCCGGGGCAGATCGCGGTCCAGGACGACGACGTCGTAGTCGTGCAGCCCCAGGTAGGCCTGGGCGGCGTCACCGCTGTACACCGTGTCGACGGCGAACCCGGCCCGCCGCAGTCCGGTGGCGACGAGCTCCGCCAGGATCTCCTCGTCCTCGGCGACCAGTACCCGCATCGTGATGTCCCCTGCCTCGTGCATGCGTGTCCACTCCCTCCCAGGATGCGTCTTTGCTACCGGAACAGATGTTTCGCAAAGCTCTCCGCGCTCCCGGCACTCCCGGCCGGGTTTATCGGTGTGAGTGGATCTCCCCCGGACCGTTAGGATTTCGACCATGGCGGCCACTGGATCCGAGAAGCAGGGGGCGACGGCGTTCTACGTCTCGACCCCCATTTACTACGTCAACGACGCTCCTCACCTGGGCCACGCCTACACGACCGTCGCAGGCGACGTGCTCACGCGCTGGCACCGCCAGCGCGGCGAGAAGGTGTGGTACCTCACCGGCACGGACGAGCACGGTCAGAAGATCATGCGCACGGCCGAGGCGAACAACGTCACGCCCCAGGCGTGGTGCGACAAGCTCGTCGAGGAGGCGTGGAAGCCCCTCTGGGAGCACCTCAACATCGCGAACGACGACTTCATCCGTACGACGGAGAAGCGGCACACCGACCGTGTGCAGGAGTTCGTGCAGGACCTGCATGACAAGGGTGAGATCTACAAGGGCGGGTACGAGGGCCCGTACTGCGTGGGCTGCGAGGAGTACAAGCTCCCCGGCGATCTCATCGAGGACGAGGCCGGCGTCAAGCTGTGCCCGATCCACAAGAAGCCGGTGGAGATCCTCAAGGAGGAGAACTACTTCTTCAAGCTCAGCGAGTACGGCCCGAAGCTGCTGGAGTTCTACGCGGCCAACCCCGGCTTCATCCAGCCGGAGTCCGCGCGCAACGAGGTCGTGAACTTCGTCAAGCAGGGTCTGCAGGACCTCTCGATCTCCCGCTCGACGTTCGACTGGGGCGTCCCGGTCCCGTGGGACGAGAAGCACGTCATCTACGTGTGGGTCGACGCCCTGCTCAACTACGCCACGGCGGTCGGCTACGGCGCCAACCAGGAGAAGTTCGACGGTACGTTCCCGGCGAACGTGCACCTGGTCGGCAAGGACATCCTGCGCTTCCACGCGGTGATCTGGCCGGCGATGCTGATGGCGCAGGGCCTGCCGCTGCCGGGCCGGGTCGCGGCCAACGGCTGGCTGATGGTCGGCGGCGAGAAGATGTCGAAGTCGAACCTGACGGGCATCAAGCCGCAGGACCTGACCTCGCACTTCGGCGTGGACGCCTACCGCTGGTACTTCCTGCGGGCCATCGCGTTCGGCAGCGACGGCTCGTTCTCGTGGGAGGACTTCACCGCCCGCTACACCTCCGAGCTCGCCAACGACTACGGCAACCTGGCCTCGCGCCTCGCCGCCATGGTCGGCAAGTACTACGGCGGCACGCTCCCCGAGGCCACGGCCTCGGGCGAGGCGGAGCGGGCGGTCCAGGAGGGGCTGGCCAAGGCGGTCGCCACGGCCGACCTGAAGATCGGTGAGGAGCTGGACTTCCAGGCGGGCATCCTGGCGGTCTTCGACTTCGTGAAGCAGGTCAACGGCTACATCACGGAGCAGGAGCCGTGGAAGGTCGCCAAGGACGAGTCGCCGGAGGGCAAGGCCCGCCTCGCGACCATCCTGTACACGGCGTCCGAGGCGCTGCGCGGTGTCGCGGTCCTGATGAACCCCGTCATGCCGGACACCTCGCAGAAGCTGTGGGAGTCCCTGGGCGCCGAGGAGTCCCTGGGCGCCCTGTCCGACCAGCGCGTGCAGGACGCGGCCACGTGGGGCCGGCTGCCCGCGGGGGCGACGGTGACGAAGGGCGCGGTGCTGTTCCCGCGCCTGGAGGAGAAGCCGTAGGCCCCTTCGGGGCCGGGTCTTCACGTTTCGGTTGACCCGGTCCCGGGTCGTGGGCCTCGGCCCTTCGGGGCCGGGTCTCCGTGTTTCGGTTGACCCGGCCCGGGGTCGGGGGTTCCGTCCTCAAGCGCCGGACGGGCTTGGGTTGGGCGCCGAGCCCCGCGGGGTGCGCCTTCACCCGGTGGATGGGGGTCCGGGGTCCCTCCGGAGCGTCTCCTCGAACGACGAACGTTTCCAGTCCCACGCAACGGACCCCGGTATCCGTTCGTCGTCCTGCGGGGACGCCCCTGCACGCCCCCGGACCCGGCCGGAGTGCGCCCGTGCCCCCGGTTCTTCCACCGGTGGTGCCACCGGGGCGCGGGCGCACGACGGCGTCGGGTGGGGCCGTGCAGGGGCGTCCCCGCAGGAAAATGGCGTACTACCCGGCCCCCGCAACGGCGTACGTTGCCACGCCAGTTTCTGAGGAGACGCCCCGGAGGGGCCCCGCCCCCACCCACAAGCGCACCCCACAAGGAACCCGCACCCGAACCAAGCCCGTCCGGCGCTTGAGGACGGAACCCCGCGCCCCGGACCGGGGGGCACCCACACCAAGGACCCGGCCCCACAGGGGCCTCAGCGGCTCAGCGACGCCGCGTCCCCCATCACGATGACCGGCTCCTTCGCCGGGTCGAGGACGCTCAGCAGTTCCTTCATCCGGTCCTCGGTGACCGAGACGCAGCCCTGGGTGGGGCCGCCGTGGTCGACGTGGATCCAGATGCCGCCGCCGCGTTCGTCGCCCAGGGGGCGGGTGTGGTCCAGGGGCGAGGTGCCGGGGATCCGGTTGTAGTCGATGGCGATCACGTAGTCGAAGGAGCCCTCCAGCGGCTCCCCGTGGAAGCCCTCGCCCTCCACCTTGAAGTCCGGGCTCAGGTCGTACGGGAAGGCGGTGTCCGGCGGTTCGAGGCGGCCGCCCGCCGCGGTCAGGGTGAAGACGCCGACGGGCGAGCGCAGGTCGCCCTCCCAGTGCTCGGCCGTCCAGCCGTTCAGGGCGTTGTGCGCGGGCCAGGGCGCGCGGGCCGCCCGCCAGCCGACGGCCGGGTCGTCCCGGGTGTAGAGCACGGCCGTGGAGCGGTTGGAGTCCGGTGACTGGCCGGTGACGACGAACGCCTGGTGGGCCCCGGCCGGAATCTGCGCGCGGGTCTGCGGCCCCAGCCCCGGGATCTCCTTCGGCGGCGCGGGAGCGGGCGGCACGGCTGCCCGGGACTGCGCCGGGGCGCCGGGTGCGCCCGGGGCGCCGGGTGCACCGGCTGCCCCGGGCGGTCCCGGTACGCCGGAGGCGCCCGCGGCCTTCGTGGTGGCGCCGCTCCCGCCCATCCCGGCGAGCGGCCCCGCCCCGCACCCGGCCAGCAGCAGCAGGAGGGCGGCGCAGATGACGTACGGGAGGCGCAGCGGAACGCGCGGACGGGGCACGGGCACGGAGGGCTCCTCAGCGGTAGGTGGCCGGCTCCGGGGCTCTGCGGACACGGGCCGGGGTCCGCGCTGCGCCGGGGTCGGCCCAGGCAGTCTTTGCCGCAGTCGCCGTCCGCCAATCCGGCGCGAGGGCCATCCGGGTCTCACCGTTCGGGTGATTCATGTACTTGTATGCACGCAGCCATGTGTCCGTGGGCAGCAGGAGGGACCCGGAACCGGGGTGGGCGTGCGCCGCACACACGGAAACAGTCCCCGGCCGGGCGGCCGGGGACTGTTTCACGTGGAACCGAAGCGGAGCGCCGACGCCTACTTCGCGCCGGTGTCCCTCGCCACGGAGTCCTTGGCCTCCGCCTTCTCCTTGGCCGACGCGACCGGCTTGCGGAGCTGGATGTTCAGCTCGCGCAGCCGCGTCTCGTCCAGCTCGCTCGGGGCACCCATCATCAGGTCCTGGGCGTTGCCGTTGAGCGGGAAGGCGATGGTCTCGCGGATGTTGGGCTCGTCGGCCAGCAGCATCACGATGCGGTCGACGCCCGGGGCGATGCCACCGTGCGGCGGAGCGCCGAGACGGAACGCGCGCAGCATGCCCGCGAACTCCCGCTCGACGGTCTCGGCCTCGTAGCCGGCGATCTCGAAGGCCTTCAGCATGACCTCGGGCTCGTGGTTACGAATGGCGCCCGAGGACAGCTCGATGCCGTTGCAGACGATGTCGTACTGCCACGCCAGGATGTCGAGCGGGTCCTTCTCCTCCAGGTCCTTCATGCCACCCTGGGGCATGGAGAACGGGTTGTGCGAGAAGTCGATCTTGCCGGTCTCCTCGTCCTTCTCGTACATCGGGAAGTCGACGATCCAGCAGAAGCGGAAGACGCCCTCCTCGAAGTGGCCGGCGCGCTTGGCGGCCTCGACGCGGACGACGGACATGATCTTGGAGACCTCGTCGAACTCGCCCGCGCCGAAGAACACGGCGTGGCCGGGGACGAGGGACAGACGCTCGGTGAGGGTCTTGATGTCCGCCTCGGTGAGGAACTTGGCGATCGGACCCGCCAGCGTGCCGTCCTCGCCGACGCGGACCCAGGCGAGGCCCTTGGCGCCGTGCTCGACCGCGTACGCGCCGAGGCCGTCGAAGAACTTCCGGGACTGACCCGCGGTGTCCGGCACCGGCAGGGCACGGACGTGCTTGCCGGCGAAGGCCTTGAACTCCGAGTCCGCGAAGATGTCGGAGATGTCGACGAGCTCCAGCTGGGCCCGCAGGTCCGGCTTGTCGTTGCCGTACTTCAGCATCGACTCGCGGAACGGGATGCGCGGGAACGGCGAGGTGACGGGGAGGCCGTTGCCGAACTCCTCGAAGAGCTCGGTCATGAGCTTCTCGATCGGCTGGAAGACGTCTTCCTGCTCGACGAACGACATCTCGACGTCGAGCTGGTAGAACTCGCCCGGCGAACGGTCGGCGCGGGCGTCCTCGTCGCGGAAGCACGGCGCGATCTGGAAGTAGCGGTCGAAGCCGGAGATCATCAGCAGCTGCTTGAACTGCTGCGGTGCCTGCGGAAGGGCGTAGAACTTGCCCGGGTTCAGGCGGGACGGGACCACGAAGTCACGGGCGCCCTCGGGGGAGGTCGCGGCGAGGATCGGGGTCGCCATCTCGTTGAAGCCGAGGGCCACCATCTTGGAGCGGATGGCGGCGATGACGGACGAGCGCAGCATGATGTTGCGGTGCATGCGCTCGCGGCGCAGGTCGAGGAAGCGGTACTCCAGGCGCCGCTCCTCGTTGACGCCGTCCTCGGCGTTGATCGTGAAGGGCAGCGGGGCGGCCTGACCGAGCACCTCGACCTCGGTGACCTCGATCTCGATCTCGCCGGTCGGCAGCTCCGGGTTCACGTTGTCGGCGCCGCGGGCGGAGACCTTGCCGTCGATCCGTACGACGGTCTCCTTGGTCAGCTTCGCCAGGGCGTCGTTGCCGGGGGTACCGGGACGGGCGACGAGCTGCACCAGACCGTAGTGGTCGCGCAGATCGATGAAGAGGATGCCACCCAGGTCTCGGCGATTGTGCAGCCAGCCGCTCAGCCGGACGTCGGTGCCGACGTCAGAGGCGCGGAGCTCGCCGCAGGTGTGGGACCTGTACCGATGCATCGTCGTTCATCCAGTCTTCGCGGTTGGGGGATGATTCAGCCACCCCAGGCTACCGCCCGCGACCGGACCGTTTCATTGTCATTGATCGCGCCAAGATCGTCGGCGGGGCTCTGGCGCTGCCCCGCATGCACATGCCGGTCTAAAGTGGGGCAATGCGCACCGAGGAAGTCCTGGCCGCGACGGCGACCGGCCTTTGGCGCTGGGACAACCGGGCCGGAACGGTCACGCTCGACGCGGAGGCGGCCCGGCTCCTGGAGCTGCCCGCCGAGCACAGCGTCTTCCGTGAGTCGGAGGTGCGCTCCCGCTTCCATCCCGTCGACTGGAACGAGATCTACGCGGTGGTGAACCTCGCCGTCGCCGAGGACACGCTCGCCGAGGCCCGGGTGCGGATCGTGGACGAGCACGGACGGGTGCTGCGGACCGTCCGGAGCCGCTCCAAACCGCTGCGGCCCGAGGCGGGCTCCGAGGCGGACTACGTGCTGGTCGGCACGCTCCAGGAGGTCGCCGAGCCGCAGCCCGGCACCACCGGGGCGCACACCCCGATCACCGGCGACTGGCGGCGCTCCCGCGAGGCGTTCCTGCTCGACGCGGGACGGGCGCTGGCCGAGGCCCGGTCGACGGCGGAGGTGCTGCGGGTGGCCTACTCGCTCTCCATGCCCGGGTTCTCGCCGGACGGGCTGGCGGTCTTCGGGGTCGAGGGCGAACGGCTGACGATCATCGGCCACCACGGGCACAACATGGGCGACGAGGGCCCGTTCAGCGACATGCCGCTGGAAACCGACTACCCCGCCGCCGAGGTCGTCCGGACCGGCCGGGCCGTCTATCTGCCGACCGCCGACGACTACCGCGACCGCTATCCGGCCACCTGGCCGCTCGCCCAGCGGTTCGGGCGCCGGTCCTGGGCCTTCCTGCCGCTGATCGTGGCGGGCCGCACGATGGGTACCTGGATGGCCGGGTTCCGGCACCCGGTCTCGTTCTCGCCGGACGAACGGTCGGTGCTGACGACCGTGGCCCGGATGCTCGCCCAGGCGCTCGCCAGGGCCGGGGTCGCCGAGACGGAGCGGGAACTGTCGCTGGGGCTCCAGCGCTCGATGATGCCGTCCCTGGGGCCCGACATCCCGGGGATGACGGTCGCCGCCCGCTACGTCCCGACCGGGGGCGGCCTCCAGGTCGGCGGCGACTGGTACGACATGATCCCGCTGCCCAACGGCCGCATCGCCCTCGTCATCGGCGACGTCCAGGGGCACGACGTGCGGGCCGCGGGGCTGATGGGCCAGCTGCGGATCGCCCTGCGCGCGTACGCCTCCGAGGGGCACCCCCCGGACGCGGTGCTCTCGCGCGCCTCGCGCTTCCTGTCCGGGCTCACCGACGCGTACGAGGACGGCGAGGAGCCGGAGGCACGCTTCGCGACCTGCCTGTACGCGGAGGCGGACCCCGTGACCGGCGTCCTCGACATCGCGCGGGCCGGTCATCCCGACCCCGTGGTCATGACCGGCGACGGGACCGCCGTCATCCGCCGGACCGAGGGCGGGCTGCCGCTCGGGATCGAGGCCGACGCGGACTACCCGGCGACCCGGATCACGCTGGAGGCCGGGGAAACGATCATGCTGTGCACGGACGGCCTGATCGAGACCGGCGGGCACGACCTGGCCACCGGCTGGGTCCGGCTCCGGCCGATCCTGGAGGGGCACACCGGGGATCTGGAGAAGCTCGCGGACGAGCTGGTGCAGGCCGTGCACGGACCGGCCTCGCACCACACGACGGGGCCCCTCGCCGACCGGCGCGAGGACGACATAGCGCTCCTGCTGCTGCGGCGCGAGGCCTCCACGACGCACCGGGCCGCGCCCCGCCGTATCGCGCTGACCATCGCCCAGGCGGAACCGGAACGGATCGCCGCCGCCCGCGCGCTGCTGCGCGAGTTGCTGCACGACTGGGCGGACGAGGAGCAGGTCGACTCGGCGGTGCTGATGGTCTCCGAGATGGCCACGAACGTGCTGGTCCACACGGACGGCGACGCGCTGATGGTCGCGCAGGCGACCGGTGAGCACGGGGAGCGGCGACTGCGGGTCGAGGTGTCCGACGGCAGCGACGAGCTGCCGCACAGGCGGCGGCCCGGCGAGATGGCGTCGAGCGGGCGCGGCCTGGTGCTGATGGAGATGCTCGCCGACGCGTGGGGGGTGGACCCGCGGGGCTCGGGGAAGTCGATCTGGTTCGAGCTGTACGAGTCGGCGGAGCTCTCGGAGCCGTAGGCAGCCGCGCGGGCGTTACGCCGACGGCCCCGCGGCCGCCCCTCCGGGCACTTCCGGGGCGTCCGGGCCACCCGGGCGCAGCTCGCCCAGGACGCCGAAGGCCGCCGCGCACAGCGGGACCGCGAGCAGCATCCCGAGGATCCCCGCCACGCTCGCGCCCGCCGTCAGCGCGATCAGGATCATGGCGGGGTGCATCTGGACCGTACGGCTCTGGATCATCGGCTGGAGGACATGCCCCTCCAGCACCTGGACGGCGAGAACGACCCCGAGCGCCCAGAGCGCGATCACCAGCCCCCGGTCCGCCAGCGCCACCAGGACCGCGACGGCGCCGGAGATGAAGGCGCCGAGGTACGGGATGTAGGCGCCGACCAGGACCAGCGCACCGAGCCCCACCGCGCCGGGCACGCGCAGGATCAGCAGGCCCACCGTGATGCAGACGGCGTCGATCAGGGCGATGAGCGTCGTCCCGCGCATGAAGCCCTCGACGGCCTCGAAGGCCCGCCGGCCCATCGCCTCGACGAGGTCGCCGGTGCCGCGCGGCGCGATGGAGTGCGCGAGTTTCACGGCTCGGTCGGAGTCGCGCAGGAAGAAGAAGGTCAGCAGCAGGGCGAGGACGCTGGTGGCGACGAGCGAACCGATCAGGCTGATCCCGGAGAGGAGTCCGCCCGCGGCGCTCGCACCGAACTTCTCCACCAGGGTCTTGGCGTTGCCCGCGAGGTCGTCCACGTTCGCGCCGTCCTCGATCCCGAAGTGGTCGATGACCCACTGCGCGGCGTCCTTCAGCGACTGGACGATCTGCTCGCCCGTGTCGACGAGCGCGGTGACGACGATGTAGCCCGCCCCGCCGACCACGGCGACGAGCACGGCGCAGGTGAGCCCGGCCGCCACGGAGCGGTTCACCCCGTGGGCGGCCATCCGGCGGTGGACCGGCCCGAGCAGTCCGGTACCCAGCAGCGCGAGGAGGACCGGGGTGACGGCGGTCTTGAAGACGATGCAGAGGAAGACGAGGACGGCGGCGACACCCGCGACCAGCAGGACGACACCGCACCACGCGGCCGCACGCCGGGCGGCATCGGGCAGGAGGGGCTTCTGGGTCTGCACCCTCCCACCCGATCACGCCGCGGCAGTGGTGTCCCGCCTGCGCCGCCGTACGAGTGATGAACCGTCATACGGCGGCAGCGGGGCTCACATTCCGTGGACGGCGGGCACGGTGCCGAGGCGGCCGGCCTGGAAGTCCTCGAAGGCCTGCTTGAGTTCGGCCTGGCTGTTCATCACGAACGGTCCGTAGTGCGCCATCGGCTCCCGGATGGGACGGCCGCCGAGCAGCACGACCTCCAGGTCCGGGGTGTTCCCGTCCTGCTGCTCGTCCGCGCGGACGGTCAGCGAGGACCCGGCTCCGAAGACCGCGGTCTGGCCCATGTGGACGGGACGGCGCTCCTCACCGACGGTGCCGCGGCCGGCGAGCACGTACGCGAGGCCGTTGAAGTCCTCGCGCCAGGGCAGCGTCACCTCGGCGCCGGGGCGCACGGTGGCGTGGATCATCGTGATGGGGGTGTGGGTGACTCCCGGGCCCTCGTGGCCGTCGAGCTCGCCCGCGATCACCCGGAGCAGCGCGCCGCCGTCGGGGGAGGCGAGCAGCTGGACCTGGCCGCCGCGGATGTCCTGGTAGCGCGGGGCCATCATCTTGTCGGCCTTGGGCAGGTTCACCCAGAGCTGGAGGCCGTGGAAGAGGCCGCCCGACATGACGAGGGACTCCGGCGGCGCCTCGATGTGGAGCAGCCCCGATCCGGCCGTCATCCACTGGGTGTCACCGTTCTGGATGGTGCCGCCGCCCCCGTTGGAGTCCTGGTGGACGAAGGTGCCGTCGATCAGGTAGGTCACGGTCTCGAAGCCGCGGTGGGGGTGCCACGGAGTGCCCTTCGGCTCTCCTGCGGCGTACTCCACCTCACCCATCTGGTCCATCATGATGAACGGGTCGAGGTGCTTGTAGTTGATCCCCGCGAAGGCGCGGCGGACCGGGAAGCCCTCGCCCTCGAACCCGCTCGGCGCCGTGGTCACGGCGAGCACGGGACGGGCCGCGGCGTCGCCGGCGGCGGCGACCTTGGGCAGGGTCAGCGGGTTTTCGACGGTCACTGCGGGCATGGGAGCCACCTCCGGGGGACTGTTCTGGAACCAATTTAGTTGAATGGTGAACATCCCGCAAGGCGCCATCCATTCCCGCGCGGTCCGGAGCGGCGGAATCCCCGGTCCGGAGCGACGAAAACCCCGCCGGAGCAGCAGAAAGGGGCCCGTACCGCCCAGCGGCACGGACCCCCTCCCGACGGCCTGCGATCAGCCGTACATGCGGCGCATCGCGAAGTCGACCATCTGCTCCACGGCCTTGGCGTCGAAGACCATGCGGTGCTCGCCCTCCATGTCCAGGACGAAGCCGTAGCCGGTGGGCAGCAGATCGATCACCTCGGCCCCGGTGATCACGAAGTACTTGGACTCCTTGCCCGCGTACAGCCTCAGCTCCTTGAGCGTGGTGAACATCGGGATCACGGGCTGCTGGGTGTTGTGCAGCGCGAGAAAGCCCGGATTGTCACCGCGCGGGCAGTAGACCTTCGACGTCGCGAAGATCTGCTGGAAGTCCTCGGCGGCCAGCGAGCCGGTCGTGAAGGCCCGTACCGCGTCGCCCAGCGAGGGCGGCGAGGGTTCGGGATACAGCGGCTGCTCGCCGTAGCCGCCACCCATCGGCTGCTGTGCGCCCTGGTTCTGGTCGTAGCCGTACATGGAGCAAAGAGTAATCGGACACATCCGGCCCTTGAGGGGTTGCGTCTTATTACTGACGGGTAGCATCATCGTAGAGGTCAGCTGATACGTCCGGGCCACCCCTGCACACGGGGCGCTGCGCGCCACTGCTATTGATTACGGAGCCTTCCCATGGGGCACTACAAGTCGAATCTCCGCGACATCGAGTTCAACCTCTTCGAGGTCCTCGGGCGCGACAAGCTGTACGGCACCGGACCGTTCGCGGAGATGGACGTCGAGACCGCGAAGAGCATCCTCGACGAGGTCACCCGCCTCGCGGAGAACGAGCTCGCCGACTCCTACGCCGACGCCGACCGCAACCCCCCGGTCTTCGACCCCGAGACCAACACCGCACCGGTCCCGGACTCCTTCAAGAAGTCGTACCAGGCCTTCATGGACTCCGAGTACTGGCGTCTCGGCCTCCCCGAGGAGATCGGCGGCACGACCTCGCCCCGCTCCCTGATCTGGGGTTACGCGGAGCTGCTGCTCGGCGCCAACCCGGCCGTGTGGATGTACTCCTCCGGCCCGGCGTTCGCCGGCATCCTCTTCGACGAGGGCAACGAGGCGCAGAAGAAGATCGCCGAGATCGCCGTCGAGAAGCAGTGGGGCTCGACGATGGTGCTGACCGAGCCGGACGCCGGTTCCGACGTCGGCGCGGGCCGCACGAAGGCCGTCGAGCAGGAGGACGGCTCCTGGCACATCGAGGGCGTGAAGCGCTTCATCACCTCGGGCGAGCACGACATGTCCGAGAACATCATTCACTACGTGCTGGCCCGCCCCGAGGGCGCCGGACCCGGCACCAAGGGCCTCTCCCTGTTCATGGTCCCGAAGTTCCACTTCGACTGGACCACGGGTGAGCTGGGCGAGCGCAACGGCGTGTACGCGACGAACGTCGAGCACAAGATGGGCCTCAAGGCGTCCAACACCTGCGAGATGACGTTCGGCGACCAGCACCCCGCCAAGGGCTGGCTGATCGGCGACAAGCACGACGGCATCCGCCAGATGTTCCGCATCATCGAGTTCGCCCGCATGATGGTCGGCACGAAGGCCATCGCCACGCTCTCCACGGGCTACCTCAACGCGCTGGAGTACGCCAAGGAGCGCGTCCAGGGCACCGACCTGTCGCAGTTCATGGACAAGACGGCCCCCAAGGTCACCATCACGCACCACCCCGACGTGCGCCGCTCGCTCATGACGCAGAAGGCGTACGCCGAGGGCATGCGCTCCCTCGTGCTGTACACCGCCTCCGTCCAGGACGCGATCCAGGAGAAGGAGGCCGCGGGCGAGGACGCGAAGGCGCTGCACGGCCTCAACGACCTGCTGCTCCCGATCGTGAAGGGCTACGGCTCCGAGAAGTCGTACGAGCAGCTGGCGCAGTCGCTCCAGACGTTCGGCGGCTCCGGGTACCTCCAGGAGTACCCGATCGAGCAGTACATCCGTGACGCCAAGATCGACACGCTGTACGAGGGCACGACGGCCATCCAGGGCCAGGACTTCTTCTTCCGGAAGATCGTCCGCGACCAGGGCGCCTCGCTCAACGCGCTCTCCGAGGAGATCAAGAAGTTCCTCGCGGGCGCCCAGGACAACGAGGAGCTGTCCGGCGCGCTGGACCACCTCGCGAAGGCCGCCGTGGACCTGGAGGCGATCGTCGGCACGATGATCACCGACCTCACCGCGACCGGCGAGGACGTCAAGAACATCTACAAGGTCGGCCTCAACTCGACCCGTCTGCTGCTGGCCTCCGGTGACGTCGTCGTCGGCTACCTGCTGCTGAAGGGCGCGGCCGTGGCCGCCGAGAAGCTGCCGACCGCCTCCCCGAAGGACGTCGCCTTCTACCAGGGCAAGATCGCCGCCGCGAAGTTCTTCGCCGCGAACATCCTGCCGGGCGTCGGTGCCGAGCGCGCGCTCGCCGAGGCCGTCGACAACTCCCTGATGGAGCTGGACGAGGCCGCGTTCTAGAAGCTTCCGCCCTCAAGACCGTCACCACGCACCGTCACCCGGACACGCTTTCGGGTGGCGGTGCTGTCGTCTGCGCCTTCTTCCCTATGATCGGACCTCGTTGACGAGGGGGAGGCCGGCGCATGAGCCGAGTGGACGGGCACAGGTACATACGGGGCGCGGCGGCCGGGGCGGTCCTGTTGCTGCTGGTCGCGGGCTGCGGCAGCGGGGACGACGGCGGCGGAGCCGCGAAGGCGCTCGGCAAGGCGGAGGTCTCCGCGGTCCTGCCCGACGCGAAGGCCATGCCGGGCTGGCGGACGCAGCTGGAGCCCGATGCCCAGGAGCCGGTCCGGGAGTACCCGCCGACGGTCTGCCTGACGAAGGACAAGGCGAAGCGCGCCACGGCCTGCGGCAAGATCACCTACTACGGCGTCGCCGCCTACGTGCGCAAACCCGACGTCACCTCGCTCAACTACTGGGTGCTCGCCTACCCGGACGAGAAGACCGCCGACACCGCCTATGACGCCATCGTCGAGTACTACGGCGGCGACCGGGTCGGCGTGGGCGCGGTGCCGGTGGACATCGGCGAACCGGGCGACGAACGCGAGGCCAACCGCGCCGGGATGGGCACCATGGGCGGGCCCGCCACCATCACCCAGCTCCGGGTCGGCACGACCGTGCTCGGCATCAGCACCGGGACCCAGGGCAAGAAGGCGGTTTCCGACCAGGAGGTGAAGGAGTTCGCCGCCGTGTTCGCCGAGCGCGCCCAGCAGGCGCAGAACGGCGAGAAGCCCTCCGCCGCCGTTGCCGGAGGATAGCGGTGGCCCCGGGGGCACTACGGTGAATCCTCCGGGCCGGGCCTGGTTAGAGTGAAGAACATGAGTTCCTCCCTCCGGTTCGACCGCGGCCACACCGACGATCTGATGGCCTTCCTGATGTCCGCCCCCTCCCCGTACCACGCCGTGGCGAGCGCCGCGGCGAGGCTGGAGAAGGCCGGCTTCCGGCAGGTCGAGGAGACCGCGGCCTGGGACGGGACGACCGGCGGGAAGTACGTCCTGCGGGGCGGCGCCATCGTGGCCTGGTACGTGCCGGAGGGCGCCGGGGCGCACACCCCGTTCCGGATCGTCGGCGCGCACACCGACTCCCCGAACCTCCGGGTGAAGCCGCTGCCCGACACCGGTGTGCACGGCTGGCGGCAGGTCGCGGTGGAGATCTACGGCGGCACGCTCCTCAACACCTGGCTGGACCGCGACCTCGGCCTCGCCGGCCGGATCTCGCTGAACGACGGCACGCATCGCCTGGTCGACATCGACCGGCCGCTGCTGCGCGTCCCCCAGCTGGCCGTGCACCTGGACCGGTCGGCCAACACCGACGGGCTCAAGCTGGACCGCCAGAAGCACATGCAGCCCATCTGGGGGCTCGGTGACGTCGCGGAGGGCGACCTCATCCGCTTCGTCGCCGAGGAGGCGGGCGTCGACGCCGAGGACGTCACCGGCTGGGACCTGATGACGCACCCCGTCGAGGCGCCGTCCTACCTGGGCCGTGACCGCGAGCTGGTGGCCGGTCCGCGCATGGACAACCTCCTGTCGGTGCACGCGGCCACCGCGGCGCTCGCCGCCGTCGCCGGGCAGCCCGACGCCGAGATCCCGTACATCCCGGTACTGGCCGCCTTCGACCACGAGGAGAACGGCTCGCAGTCCGACACCGGCGCGGACGGACCGCTGCTCGGCACGGTCCTGGAGCGCTCGGTGTTCGCCCGCGGCGGTACGTACGAGGACCGCGCCCGCGCCTTCGCCGGCACCGTCTGCCTCTCCTCGGACACCGGCCACGCGGTCCACCCGAACTACGCGGAGCGTCACGACCCGACGCACCACCCGGTCGTCAACGGCGGACCGATCCTCAAGGTCAACGTCAACATGCGGTACGCGACGGACGGCAGCGGCCGGGCCGTGTTCGCGGCGGCGTGCGAGAAGGCGGGCGTGCCGTGGCAGACGTTCGTCTCCAACAACGCGATGCCCTGCGGGACGACGATCGGCCCGATCACCGCCGCCCGGCACGGCATCCAGACCGTCGACATCGGCGTGGCCATCCTGTCGATGCACAGCGCCCGTGAGCTGTGCGGCGCCGACGACCCGCATCTGCTGGCCACCGCGCTGGCGTCGTTCCTGGCGGGCTGACGACACGCTCCGCCGGTCCCCCTGCCCCGATCGGGCAGGGGGACCGCTGTCATTGCGGGCCTGTCCGGAAGCGGCGGCGGTACTCGGTCGGGGTGGTGTCCAGCCTGCGGCGGAACGCCCTGACGAGGGTGTCCACGGTGCCGAACCCGCAGGCGGACGCGACCCGTTCAAGGGTGGCGTCCGTGGATTCGAGCTGGTTGCGGGCCCTCTCGACGCGGACCGACTCGATGTAGGCGTGCGGCGTCGTGCCGAGTTCGGTCTTGAAGATCCGGGTGAGCTGCCGGTCTCCGATGTGGCCGTACGCGGCGAGGTCCGCGACGGTGAGCGGTTCGGCGATGTTCCGCATGATGTAGTGCCGCAGGTCCTCGATGCGCCGGGTCGTGGAGACCTGTTCCAGCGGAACGCTGAACTGGCTCTGCCCGCTCGGCCGCTTCAGGTACATCACGAGCTGCCGGGCGACCCGCAGCGCGACGGCCTCGCCCAGATCGTCGGCGACGAGGGCGAGCGACAGATCGAGGCAGGCGCTGATCCCCGCGCCGGTCCACACGTCTCCCTCGCGGATGAAGATGGGATCGGCGTCGACCTCCACCAGCGGGTGGTCGTCGGCGAGTCGCTGTGCGGTCGACCAGTGCGTGGTCGCCCGCTTGCCGTCGAGGAGTCCCGCGGCGGCGAGGATGTGCGCGCCGACGCAGACGGACGTGACCCGGCGCGTGCGCCCGGCGAGCGCTTCCACCCGGCGCACCACGGCCGGGTCGGTGAGCGGGTGCACACGCCCCTGCCCGTCGGTCTCCACCGCTCCGGGCACCAGGAGGGTGTCGATACTCCTCGCCGCCAGGTCGTCGAAGGTGAGGTCGGGGAGGATCCGGACCCCGGCGGACGTGGTGACGGGGGCAGTCGTCTCGGCGGCCAGGACCACCTCGTAGCCCGCCGCTTCCGCCGCCTCACGGCGCGCGAGGGAGAACACCTCGGGCGGCCCGGTGACGTCGAGCAGGTCCACGCCGTCGAAGAGGACGATGACGACCAGCCGGTCAACGGTGCTCACGGGCCTCGCGCCTCCTGTTTCCGCTCCAGCCGGGGTGTCTGTTTCTGCAGGTTAGACGACATTGCCGACACGCGGAGCGTGTCTTAGCGTCGTAAGTGCGCCCACCGATCCGGTGGGACCGCGCTCCCCGACCGAAACCCAGGTGCCACAGTCATGCCCCGAACGACGCTGCGTCAGCTCAACGGCCTCGACGACACCCCCGCGAAGCTCGCCGAATCGACCCTCGTCCTCATCGACTACCAGAACACCTACACGACCGGTGTGATGGAACTGGACGGCTGGCAGGCCGCACTCGACGCCGGCGCCCGGCTCCTGGCACGGGCCCGCGAGGCGGGCACGAAGGTCATCCACGTGATCAACGACGGCGGGGAAGGGTCCGCGTACGACATCCGGGCCGAGATCGGCCGGATCCACCCGGCGGTCGCGCCCGCCGACGGCGAGACCGTCGTCGTCAAACAGGCACCGGACTCCTTCGTCGGCACCGACCTGGGCGAGCACGTCGACGCCGCGGGCCGGACCGACCTCGTCATCGCCGGGTTCATGACCCACATGTGCGTCCAGTTCACCGCGCAGGGCGCCTTCCTGCGCGGTAACCGGCCCACCGTCGTGGCCGACGCCTGCGCCACCCGCTCCCTGCCGGTCGCCGGCCGCGAACTCGACTCCGACCAGGTGCACCAAGGCGCCCTCGCCACCATCACCGACCTGTACGGGGTCGTCGTCCCGACGCAGGAGTCCCTGGCCTAGCGATATCCGCGGCGTCCGGCCCGTCCCACGCGGACGCCCCGGACCGGCGCCGGGGGCATGGCCGTTCCCGGACCGGGTACCCGTCTCGCACACGGCCCGGAGCTTCCGGCCGTCAAGGAGGCAGAACTCATGGGACTCGGAGGATGCATCATCCTCATCGGTGCAGGGGCGATACTCGCCTTCGCGACCGACTGGGAAATGGACTCGGTCAACGTCGACATGGTCGGCTGGATCATGATGATCGTCGGCATCATCGGTGTCTTCGTCTACGCGAGCGTGATGCGCCGGCGCCGCATGGTCGTGCCGCCCACCACCACCGTGGTGGGTGACGACGAACGGCGGCTGTGACCTGCGTGGGTGCGCCCCGCCGGGCGGGCGCACCCCTTGGCGGACAGGGCGGAACCCCCGATATTCTGGCCGCTTGTCCGTGACCCGGAACCGGGCGCGTCACGCCCGGGAATGGGAGAGCCGCTCGTGGAGTTCCGGTTGCTCGGCACCGTCTGCGTCGACACGCTGACCGGACCGCTGCCACTCGGCCCCGCCAAGCGCCGCAGCCTGCTCGCCGCACTGCTGCTGCGCGCCAACACACCTGTTTCCATGGCGCGGTTGACGGACTGCCTGTGGGACGACGACCCGCCCCTGCACGCCCGCACGGTCATTCAGGGCCATGTGTCCCGGCTGCGCGTCCTGCTGACGAGTGCGGACGCGGAGGCGTACGGGGTCGAACTGGCCACGCTCGGCGACGCCTACGTCCTGCGGGCGCCGGAGACCCTGCTGGACTCCCAGCGGTTCGAGGAACTGCTGATGCTGGCCCGGGAGCAGCGCAGCCCGGCCGACTCCGTGCTCATGCTGAAGGAGGCCCTGTCGTTGTGGCAGGGGCCCGCGCTCACCGGTACGTACGCCAGCGCGCCGCTCCAGGCTGCCGCGCACGCGCTGGAGGAGTCCCGGCTGGCGACGGTCGAGCAGCTGGCGCGCGCCTACGCCGTGCTGGGGGAGCACCACCGGGCGGCGGCGGTCCTGCGGGCCGAGGCCGACGCCCATCCGATGCGGGAGTCCCTCGCCGCGGCCCTGATGACGGCGCTGTACCGGTCGGGCCGGCAGTCCGAGGCGCTGGACCGCTTCCACCGCACGCGCCGGATGCTCGCCGACGAGCTGGGCATCGACCCGGGGCGCGAGCTGGCCGACGCGTACGCGCAGATCCTGCGCGGCGATCCGGACCCGGCGGGCGACCGGTCACCGGGTGACCTGCCCGATGTGCCCGAGGCCGACCGCGCGCCCGGGGCCCCTGACGGCGCCGGAACGGTCCCGGCACGCGCCGCCGTGCCCGACCCCGCCGCTCCGACCCGCGCCCCGCTCGTCCTGCCGCCGACGCACCCCGGCACCACGCCGCACCCCACCGACCTGCTGCCCCGCGCACCCCGCGGCTTCCACGGGCGCGGCGCCGAACTCACCGCGCTGTCCCGGGCCGCGGCCGGCGAGGCACCCGTCTGTCTGCTCACCGGACCGGCCGGGGTGGGCAAGACCGCGCTGGCCCTGCACTGGGCGCGCCGGTCCCCCGCGGCGTTCCCGGACGGGCGGCTCTACGCCGACCTGCGCGGGTTCTCCGACACCGGTGAGCCGACCCCCCTGGAAGTCCTGCGCGAGTTCCTGCTCGCGCTCGGCGTCGCGCCCCGCCGGGTCCCGGAGTCCGTCACCGGCGCCGCGGCGCTGTTCCGCTCGCTGACCGACCGGCTCAGCCTGCTCGTCGTCCTCGACAACGTCCGTGACTCCGCCCAGGTCAGGCAGCTGCTGCCGGGCGGCACGGACTGCGTCACGCTGATCACCAGCAGGCACCGGCTGGAGGGCCTCATCGCCTCGGACGCCGCCGTCCCGGTGCCGCTGGACGTGCTGGAGCCGCCGGACGGCACCGCGCTCCTGGCCGGGGTGCTGGGCGAGGAGCGGGTCGCCGCCGAACCGGTCGCGGCCCGGCGGCTCGCCGAGCTCTGCGGCGGACTTCCCCTCGCCCTGCGGGTCACGGCGGCCCGGCTGGCGGGACGCCCGCAGTGGACGCTCGCCGACATGGCGGACGAACTCGCCGACGAGCGCAGCCGGCTGACGTACCTCGCCGTGGAGGACACCGGGGTCTCCGCCGCGCTGCGGCTGACCGTGCAGCAGCTGCCGCCGGACGCCGTCCGCCACTTCACCCGGCTCGGCCACCACCCGGGCAGCCACTTCGACCCGTACACGACCGCCGCGCTCGCCGGCAGCGACCCGGTCGTCGCCGCGGCCGCGCTGGAACGGCTCGCCGCCGCTCATCTGGTGACCGAGGCCGGACCCGGGCGCTGGATACTGCACGACCTGGTGCGGCTCTACGCCCGCGGGCTCGACCCGGCGGCCGGGCCTGACGCGCTCCTCGGCGTGCTCGACCACTACATCGCCACCGCGCTGGCCGCCGCGGACACGGCCGAACCCGGCGGCGAGCCCTGCTTCGTGCTGCCGGACGACTTTCACCGGCCCGCCGCCGTACGGGACTTCACCGGCCGGGACGCGGCGATGGACTGGCTCGCGGCCGAGCGCGAGGACCTCTCCCTGGCCGCTGCCGCCGCCCGCACCGCAGGACTCGAGGACCGGGCCTGGCGGATCATCCTGCTCCAGTGGCCGCACGTGGTGTGGCGGGCACGGGACGGCTGGGCCCCGATGCTGGAACTGGCCCTGGCCGCGGCAGTCGCGCGAAGCGATCCGTACGCCGAGTCCCGGGTGCGCAATCTGCTGGGCTGGGTGCTGTCGGAAGAGGGCAGGACCAGCGAGGCCGTGGCCCTTCTGGAGCCTTCGCCCGGCCTCGCGCGGCAGGCCGGGGACCGGCTCGGCGAGGCGACGGCCCTGATCAACCTGGCGATCGTCCAGGCCGAACAGGGCGGCCTCGACGTGGCCATGGAGGGCTGCGGCCGGGCGCTGGAGCTGGCCAGGAAGGAACCCGACGCGCACACCGAGATGCTCGCCCTCCAGCACCTCGCCCGCATGCAGCTCACCGCAGGACGCCCACAGGACGCCCTGGACTCCGCCCGCGCCGCCTTCGAGCTGGGCCCCGAGCACGAGGAGGCGGCCCGCCGGGTGCTCCTGACGACCGTCAGCGGCGAGGCGCAGCTCGCCCTGGGCGCGGAGGACGAGGGAGTCCTGCTGCTGGACCAGGCGGCCACGGAGGCCGAGCGGGCCGGCTACGACGTGGGCGCGGTGCGGGCGCTGGAGGCGCTGCTGCGGGTCTCCTCGGGGCCGGAGTACGTGCGGCGGTACGAGAAAGCGGTCCGGCGGCTCGCCGACGACGGGTGAACGGCCCCGGGACCGACGGCAGGTGAAGGCCTGCGGGGGCGGGTGACGGTGAGGACGGCCGGGGCCGGGGGGTGGTCCCGCGCGCCCGTCCCGGGGCCGACGGCAGCGAAGACGGCCGGGGCGACGGCGGCGGTCCCGCGCGCCCGTCCCGGAGCCGACGGCAGCGAAGACGGCCGGGGCGGACGACGGTGGTCCCGCGCGCCCGTCCCGGTCGCGTCCTCTCAGCCCTGCTCGTCCGTCATCCCGGCCGACGCGCTCTCAGCCCCGCTCGTCCATGCCCGCGAGCACCAGCGGCAGCCGCGAGGCCCCTTCGGCGGTCACGGTGACGGGGACGCCCCAGTCCTGCTGGTGGACGTGGCAGGCCGGGTACTCGTTCGCCGGGTCGTCGTCGCAGGAAGCGGCCATCGCGGAGACGTGCAGGACGCCCTCGGTGACGCCCTCGGCGAGGACCAGGTCGCGGAAGAGGTCGGTGCCCGCGCCTTCGCCCGCGGCCAGCAGCTCCGGCGGCGTCGAGGAGACCAGCAGCCGGGTCGAGGGCCCGTAGCGGGTGTCCAGCTTCTGGCCGGCGGGCGCCTGGAAGACGACATCGAGCCGGAGCGTGCCCGGAGCGATCGCGGTCGCCGCGCGCTGGGTCCGGTGCGCCTGGTCGGCGACCCGTACCGCCTCCTCGGGCAGCCGCAGCCGGGTCAGCCGGTGCCGGGCGGACTCGACGACCACGAGGTCGCCGTCGACCAGCACGGCGTCGCTGGGCTCGCGCAGATCCGTGGCCAGCGTGGTGACCTCGTCGCTCGCCGGGTCGTAGCGGCGCAGGGCGTGGTTGTACGTGTCGCAGACGGCGACGGACCCGTCCGGCAGGGCGGTGACGCCGAGCGGGTGCTGGAACAACGCCTGAGCGGCTGCGCCGTCGCGGTGGCCGAAGTCGAAGAGGCCGGTGCCGACAGCGGTGTGCACGGCACCCCCGCGGTCGACGTAGCGCAGGGAGGACGTCTCCGAGTCGGCGACCCACAGCCGGTCCTCGGTCGCGGCGAGCCCGGACGGCTGGGCGAACCAGGCCTCCGCACCCGGCCCGTCGACCAGCCCTTCGTTGGTGGTGCCGGCCGCGACCCGGACGGTGCCGGCCTCGGGGTCGTAGGTCCACAGCTGGTGCACACCCGCCATGGCGATCCACAGCCGGCCGTCGAACCAGGCGACGTCCCACGGCGAGGAGAGGTCGACCTCGCGGGCCGCGCCACTGGTGGGGGCTCCCTGCCACCACTGGCGGCCGGTGCCCGCGAGGGTGGTCGTCACACCGGTCGTGAGGTCGAGGGCGCGGATCGCGTGGTTGACCGTGTCGGCGACGGCGATCCGCCCGTCGGGCAGCACTGCCAGCCCCTGCGGTTCGCTGAACCGGACGTCGTCGGGCCCGCCGTCCACGAGCCCGCGCTCGCCCGACCCGAAGTGACGCCGGACGCTCTCGCCGTCCGCGTCCAGTTCGACCAGACGGTGGCGGGTGGTGTCGGAGACCAGGAAGCCGCCGTCGGCCAGCAGCAGGGCCTTGCCGGGGAACCGCAGGTGCGTGGCCACCGGCTCGGGCGCCACATAGGGTCCGTCGCCGCGGCGCAGGGTGCCCTTCGCCGCGTGCTCGGCCTCCAGCTCCTCGACCAGCTTCTCGATGGCGTGGGCGTGGCCCTCGCCCGCGTGCTGGGCGACGACATAGCCCTCGGGGTCCACGACGACGAGCGTCGGCCAGGCACGTACGGCGTACTGCTTCCAGGTGGCGAGCTCGGGGTCGTCCAGTACCGGGTGGTGGACCTCGTACCGCTCGACGGCGTCGACGACGGCCTGGTGCTCCGCCTCGTGGACGAACTTCGGCGAGTGGACGCCGATGATCACCACGGTGTCGCGGTGCTTCTCCTCCAGCTCGCGGAGCTCATCGAGGACATGCAGACAGTTCACACAGCAGAACGTCCAGAAATCCAAGATCACAATGCGCCCTCGCAGGTCAGCGAGGGTGTACTGCCGGTCGCCTGTATTGAGCCAGCCGCCCTTGCCGATCAGTTCGGGGGCCCTGACGCGCGCACGTGTTGCCATGTGAACAGTCAACATCACCGTGGCGTCCACGCATTCCGCGGAGGGCTCGGGGAACCTGTGAGCCATGAGACTTCTCGTGCGTGAGCGACTGTTCGGCATCGGCGACGACTACTGGATCGAGGACGCCGACGGGCGCAAGGTCTTCCTCGTCGACGGCAAGGCCATGCGGATGCGCGACACCTTCGAGCTGAAGGACGCGCAGGGCCGGATCATCGTCGAGATCCGGCAGAAGCTGCTCAGCCTGCGCGAGACGATGCTCATCGAGCGGGACGGCGAGCAGCTCGCGAAGGTCAAGCGGAAGCGGCTGTCGCTGCTGCGCAACCACTACCGGGTGACGCTGGTGGACGGCACCGAGCTCGACGTCAGCGGCAAGATCCTGGACCGCGAGTTCGCGGTGGACTACGACGGGGAGCTGCTGGCCCAGATCTCGCGCCGCTGGCTGACCGTGCGGGACACGTACGGGATCGACATCGTGCGCGAGGACGCCGACGCGGGGCTGCTGATCGCGGTGGCGGTGTGCGTGATCGTGCTGGCGGAGAAGGAGCACGAGGACTGAGAGGCGGCGGGTGCCTGTTTCACGTGAAACAGGCACCGCCCTCGGTCAGCCCAGTGACGCGGGCCGCGACAGCCCCAGCCGGCGGTCCTTGAGCGCGGGGAACTGCTCCCGGGTGGTGGCGACCTTGGCCGGGTCGAACTCGACGGTCAGCACCTCCTCGTCCGCGCCCGCCTCGGCGAGCACCTCGCCCCACGGGTCGACGACGATGCTGTGGCCCGCCTGCGGGACACCCGCGTGGGTGCCGGCGCAGCCGACGGCCAGGACGTACGCCTGGTTCTCCACGGCCCGGGCCCGGGCCAGCAGCGTCCAGTGGGCGCGGCGGCGCTCCGGCCAGCCGGCCGCGACGACGAGGGTCTCGGCGCCCGCGTCGACGAGGCCGCGGAACATCTCGGGGAAGCGGAGGTCGTAGCAGGTGGCGAGGCCGAGGGTGGTCTGCGGCAGGGCGAGGGTCACCAGCTCGTCGCCGGCGCCCATCATGACCGCCTCGCCCTTGTCGAAGCCGAAGCGGTGGATCTTGCGGTAGGCGGCGGCCCGCTCGCCCTCGGGCGTGAAGACGAGCGTGGTGTTGTAGAGCGTGCCGTCGGCATCCCGTTCGACGAAGGACCCCGCGTGCAGCCAGACCCCGGCTTCGGCGGCGGCCTTGGCCATCGCCTCGTGCGTGGGGCCGTGCAGCGGTTCGGCCTCGCTCTCGAACTCCGTGTAGGCGAAGGCTCCGACCGGCCAGAGCTCGGGCAGGACCACCAGGTCCGCGCCCTGTTGGGCGGCGATGAGTGAAGCCGCGCGTTCCCTGCGGGAATTCACGGATTCGTCCGGGTCTACTGCGATCTGGATGAGGGAGGCGCGCACACTACCACCGTCCTGGCATTCGAGCCGTCAACACGGGCCTACGATCGTCACACGAAAGCACTGCCGGGGTGCCTGCTCGCAGCGTAACTTAGCCACCGAACCTCATCGCCGCTCTCGCAGCCCGCAGCCCGCCGTCCGCGCCCAGCTCTCCAGCCCATGCACCGCAGAACCGCACGAGGGGTCCCGTGACCGTCCATCCCAGCCTCCAGACCTACGCCGACGCCTGGACCCACTCCATCGAGTCGATAGCCGAGCTGGTGAGCCCGCTCACCGAGGGGGAGTGGAACGGCCGTACGCCATGCCCCAACTGGTCGGTGCGCGACATCGTCTCGCACATCATCGGCATGGAGTGCGAGCAGCTCGGCGACCCGCGTCCCATCCACACGCTTCCGCGTGATCTCTTCCACGTACAGAGCGACTTCGCCCGCTACATGGAGATGCAGGTCGACGTCCGGCGCCACCACACCGCGCCGGAGATGACCTCCGAGCTGGAGTACACGATCATCCGCCGGGCCCGTCAGCTGCGCAACGAGACGCGTGACCCGGAGACCATGACGCGGGCGCCGCTCGGTGCCGAGCAGACCCTCGAACTGGCGCTGCGGATGCGCGCCTTCGACGTCTGGGTGCACGAGCAGGACCTGCGGACGACGCTGGGCAAGCCCGGCAACCTGGATTCCCCCGGCGCCGCCGTCGTCCGGGACACGCTGCTTCTGGCGCTGCCGAAGGTCGTGGCCAAGGACGCGGGCGCACCGCCCAATTCGGCGGTCGTGCTGGATGTGCACGGTCCCATGGAGTTCCTGCGCACCGTCAGGGTCGACGCGGAGGGCCGCGGTTCGGTGGACGGTGCGCCCTCGCTCGGTCCCGTGGTGGCGCTGGCGATGGACTGGGAGACGTACGTACGCCTCGCCTGCGGCCGGGTGCGGCCGGGCGCCGTCGCGGACCGGATCAAGGCCGAGGGCGATCAGGACCTGGCCGCCGCGATCCTGCAGAACTTCGCCGTCACCCCGTAGTCACGGCACACCGGTGCGCCCGCCCCGCGGACGGGACGGGCGCACGCGGCGGCCGGCGGGGCACAGCGGTCACACGGGCACGTGCACGGCCTCCACGCGGCTGATCACATGGTGCTCGCGCTCCCGGTGCGCGGCCTTGCGCCGCAGCCGCAGGATCTGTACGACGCCGAGCGCCTCCAGGACGAAGACCGAGGCGAAGGCGATGCGGTAGTTGTCGCCGGTCGCGTCCAGCAGCACACCGACGGCGAACAGCGTGGTCATCGAGGCGACGAAGCCGCCCATGTTGACGATGCCCGACGCGGTGCCCTGGCGCTCCGGCGGGTTGGCCGGGCGGGCGAAGTCGAAGCCGATCATCGAGGCGGGCCCGCAGGCGCCGAGCACCACGCACAGGGTGATCAGCAGCCACATCGGCGCATGGTCCCCGGGGTGCAGGATGGCCGATGCCCACAGCAGGGCCGTCATGCCGACCGTCCCCAGGGCGAGCGGGATCCGGGCCGCGTGGTGGCGGGCGATGACCTGTCCGTAGACGAGGCCGACGGCCATGTTGGAGAGCACCACCAGCGTGAGCAGCTCCCCCGCGGTCCCCCGGCTCAGCCCCTGGTCCTCGACCAGGAACGGCATGCCCCACAGCAGCAGGAACACCATGGCCGGGAACTGCGTCGTGAAGTGCACCCACATGCCGAGCCGGGTGCCGGGCTCCCGCCAGGCGGCGGCGATCTGCTTGCGTACGTACGTCGCACCGGCGTGCTCGGCGGGCGGCGGCTCGAACCCCTCGGGGTGGTCCTTCAGGAAGAGCAGGAGCAGCACCAGCACCACGACCCCGGCCAGCGAGCTGCCGACGAAGGTGGTGGTCCAGCCGAGGCCGTGCAGGGACCGGGCGATGACCAGCGTGGAGACGAGGTTGCCCGCCATGCCGAAGAGGGCGGCGACCTGTCCGATCAGCGGGCCGCGCCGGGCCGGGAACCAGCGGGCCCCCAGCCGCAGCACGCTGATGAACGTCATCGCGTCGCCGCAGCCCAGCAGGGCACGGGAGGCCAGCGCGCTGCCGTACGAGGGGGAGAGCGCGAAGCCGAGCTGCCCGAGGGTGAACAGGACGGCCCCGATGGCGAGGACCTTCTTGGTGCCGAGCCGGTCGACCATCAGGCCGACGGGTATCTGCATGCCGGCGTAGACGAGCAGCTGGAGGATGGAGAAGGTGGAGAGCGCCGAGGCGTTGACGTCGAAGCGCTCGGCGGCGTCGAGGCCGGCGACACCCAGGCTGGTACGGAAGATGATCGCGACGAAGTAGACGCCGACACCGATGCCCCAGACCCAGGCGGCACGTCGGCCACCGGGCGGATCGCCGGGCAGGGACAGGGTGGGAGCAGCGCCGGCACTCACCGGTCCTCACCCCTGACCAGCACCTTGACCCGGCTGACGTGGCGGCGCACGACCTGCGCGGCACCGTCCGCGTCGCCGGCCCTGATCGCGTCCAGCAGCTCGCCGTGCTCGGTGATGTTGGCGGCGATCCTGCCGGGGTGGGACTCCATGACGGCGACCCCCATCCGCAGTTGCCGGTCGCGCAGCTGGTCGTAGAGGCGGGACAGGATCTCGTTGCCCGCGTGGCGGACGATCTCGGCGTGGAAGCAGCGGTCCTTCACGGAGACGGCGGCCAGGTCCCCTGCCTCGGACAACTGCCGCTGCTCCTCCAGGAGCTCTTCCAGTCGGGCGATCAGCTGCGCCGAGGCGGGCACCGCCTTGCGTACGGCGAACTCCTCGACGAGCAGCCGGGTCTCCACGACGTCGGCGATCTCCTGCGCGGAGACGGCGAGCACGAGGGCGCCCTTCTTCGGGTAGAGCTTGATCAGCCCCTCGACCTCCAGCCGCAGCAGCGCCTCGCGCACGGGAGTACGGGAGACCCCCACGGCGTCGGCGAGGTCGCCCTCGGTCAGGAGCGTCCCGCCCTCGTAGCGGCGGTTCAGGACCGCGTCCTTGATGTGGGTGTAGACGCGCTCGGCGGCGGGGGGCCGCTTCGCGGGCGGACGGACGGGGGACGCGGCTGGAGCAGGCATGCGCACAGCATAGATACAACATGCACGCAAGCGTGAACCCTTCCACGATGCGGACGCCGACCCCCGGCCCGGCCCCCGGTCCGACCCTCGCCCGACATCCGGAACGCGGGCCCCCGGATGTCGTACGAAATCACCCTCCCGCACGCCACAACCATTGATCGTCCCCATCGGTCTCATCAGCGCACGGCCACCCATCTAGCCGCATTCCAGGGGCCTTTGGAGCGTTCAACTTGAAACTCGGCATTCAGCGCGCACGGCGCGCATCCGTAGCCGCCACGGTGGCTCTCACCACAGGCGCCGTCATCGCGGGCGGCGCCTTCGCCTCCACCGCACAGGCCGCCGCACTGCCGGCTCCGACGATCGTCGCCAAGGGCGGCTTCGTGATGAACAACGGCACGGGGAAGACCCTGTTCACCAAGGCCGCGGACACCCGTCGTTCCACCGGTTCCACCACGAAGATCATGACTGCCCGGGTGGTGCTGGCCCAGAAGGGCCTGAACCTGGACTCCAAGGTCACGGTCCAGAAGGCGTACAGCGACTACATCGTCGCGAAGGGCGCGTCCTCGGCCCGCCTCATCGTGGGCGACAAGGTCACGGTCCGTCAGCTGCTCTACGGTCTGATGCTGCCGTCCGGCTGCGACGCCGCGTACGCGCTCGCCGACAAGTTCGGCTCCGGCTCGACGCGCGCGGCCCGGGTGAAGTCGTTCATCGGCAAGATGAACTCCACGGCCAAGAGCCTCGGCCTGACGAACACGCACTTCGACTCGTTCGACGGCATAGACAACGGGTCCAACTACTCGACCCCCCGCGACCTGACGAAGCTCGCCAGCAGCGCGATGAAGTACTCCACGTTCCGCACGGTCGTGAAGACGAAGTCGACGAAGCAGAAGGTCACCACGAAGAGCGGCGGTTCCCGCTACATGTCGTGGACCAACACCAACAAGCTGCTGGGCACGTACAGCGGCGCGATCGGCGTGAAGACCGGCTCCGGCCCGTCGGCCAAGTACTGCCTGGTCTTCGCCGCGACCCGTCATGGCAAGACGGTCATCGGCACGGTCCTGACCTCCACCTCGGAGGCGACCCGCACGGCGGACGCGAAGAAGCTCATGGACTACGGCCTCCAGAGGTATCTCAACCGGGTGTGACGACGGCGCCCGGCGTACGCACACCGCATACGCCGGGCAGCTTCCCGTAATGCGCCGGGCACCTTCGTGCACCGGGCCCGCAGGCCGGCACTCGCGCGAGGTCGCCGCGGACGTGACCCCCTCCCCTCCCGGATCAGGTCACGGCCGGCGCGCGGAGCCGGTCAGACGACGATGACCCGACGGCCGCGCGTGTGGCCGGCCCGGCTGTCGATGTGCGCCTCCGCGGCCTCGGCGAGCGGGTACGACTTCTCGACCGGGATGTGGAGCTTTCCCCGTGCGATGAGCCGGGCGGCCTCGGCGAGCGCGTCCGGCACACTCCCTGCCACGCCGGAGAACCGGACACCGAACGCGGGCGCGCCGAGATCGGCGATGGAGACGACCCTCCGGGGATCCCCCGTCAGCCCGACGAGCTCACGGATCACTCCCGAACCGGCCAGGTCGAGAGCGGCGTCCACCCGGCCGAGCTGCCGCACCCGCTCGGTCCAGCCCTCGCCGTACGTGGTGGCGAGGGCGCCCAGGCCCCGCAGGTAGTCCTGGTTCGAGGCACCGCCCGTGCCGATCACCGTGATGCCGCGGTCACGGGCGATCTGCAGCACCGCCGACCCGACTCCGCCGGACGCCCCGCTGACCAGCAGCGTCTGCCCGGGCAGGACACCGACCTCGCGGATGACGCGCAGCGCGGTCTCCACCACGGAGGGGTACCCGGCCGCCTCTTCGAACGACAGCCCCTCGGGCATCCGGGCCCAGGCGGACAGGACGGCGAACTCGGCGTACGTACTGGAGCCTTCGCCGAACACCCGGTCACCGACCTCGACCCCGTCCACGCCCTCCCCGATCTCGTCCACGATCCCGGCGGCGTCCAGCCCCACACCGGCGGGCAACTCGGTCGGATGGGCGCCCAGCACCTGCCCCTCACGGACCCGCCAGTCGACGGGGTTCACGCCCGCCGCCCGCACGGCAATGCGTATCCGGCCGGGGCCCGCGTGGGGCTCCTCGGCATCGATGAGTTGCAGAACGTCCGGACCGCCGAACTCGGCGAAGCTCACTTTCTTCATGCGGAGGAACGTAACACTAACGGTTAGCTTTTTGGAACGGTGAGGATTTCCTACCTGCTAGCGTCACCGTATGACCGTTGAGTCCGGACGCCGTGTGCGCAAGAAGGCCGCGACCCGCCAGAAGATCGCCGACACCGCCCTGCGGCTCTTCCTGGAACGCGGGTACGACGCGGTGGGCATCCGTGACGTGGCCGCCGAGGCCGACGTGGCCGTCACCACGCTCTTCTCCCACTTCGCCTCCAAAGAGGCCCTGGTGTTCGAACAGGACACGGCCTTCGAGCAGCGCCTCACCGAGGCGGTCACCGGCCGGGCGCCGCACGAACCGCTCCTGCCCGCCCTGCGCCACGAGATCCACGCCCTGGTGCGCCACTGCACGGCGGACGGCAACGCCCCGATCTGGGACATGGTCGTCGGGTCCTCCGCTCTGCGGGAGTACGAGGAATCGATGCGGCTGCGCCATGCGGAGACCCTGGCGGCGGCCATCGCCGCCGATCCCGACCTGACACGGACCACAACGGCCTGCCGGACGATCGCGAGGTTCGTGATCGACGCGTACGCGCTGTCCCGTGAGGCGCCCGATCCGGAGGCCGCGGTGGACGAGATCTTCGAAATGATCGAGGCGGCGTGGGGCGTCACCACCTCCCCTTAGCCGGTCCGCCTCTCCCCGGGGGCGGCGGCACCGCACAGTTCCCGGTCCACGAGCGTCCTCATCGCCTGCTGCGTGTCCGGGCCTCCGTCACTCGTCGCGTACACCACGGCCGTCGTGGATCCGTCCCGGGTGATGCCGGCCCAGGTGCGATAGCCGAGCAGTTCGCCCGGGTGCCCGTAGTAGGTGCCGCCGCAGGTCAACGGGATCTCGCCCAGCCCGAGTCCGTAGCTGACGCCCATCCCGGGTGCGGACACGGTGGTCGTCATCTCGGCCAGCTCCGCCGGTTCCAGGAGGCGGCCGCCGAGCAGTGCCGCGTAGAACCGGCTCAGGTCGTGCGTCGTGCTGATCACCGCACCGGATCCGACGGCCATGCTCGCGTTGAGCAGCGTGACATCGATGCCAGTGCCTGTGTCTGCACCGGTGCCTGTGTCTGCGCCTGTGCCGGTGCCTGTGTCTGCGCTTCTGCCGAACGCCGCGTAGGCGTAGGCGTAGGCATGGGCATGGGGACCGGGGACGATCGGCGAGGTGCCGGGTGTGCTGGTACCGCTCAGCCCCAGCGGCCGGATGATCCGGTCCTCCACCTCCCGGTCCCAGCTCCGGCCGGTCACCTCGCGGATGATCATCGCGGCGAGAATGTAGTTGGTGTTGGAGTACGACCACGCGGCCTCGGTCAGCACGTCCTCCCGGCGCCGCATCGCCAGCCCCGCCAGTTCCTCCGGGGTGTACGTACGGAACCGCTCGGCCCGGTAGCCGTCGGCGCTGTTCAACGCGGCGATCTCCGGCAGGACTTCAGGGATTCCGCTGGTGTGCTGCAACAGCTGCCGCACGGTGGCGGAACCGCCGTCGGGACCGCCGCCCCGGACCACTCCCGGCAGCCACCGCTCGACGGTGTCCTCCAGGGACAGGCGCCCCTCGCCGACGAGTTGCAGCACGACCGTCGCGGTGAACGTCTTGGTGGCGCTGCCGATCCGGAACCTGCCGCCCGGAGGCATCGGCCTCCTGGTTCCCCTCTCCGCCACCCCGGCCCGCGCGACGTCCCGTGTGCCCGGTGATGTCACCTCGGCGGACACCCCGACCACCCCTGTGTCGTGGATCGCGTCCACCCGCCGCTGGAGCGGATCGGTGTGCTGCGGATCCGCGACGGCGGCCGTGCCGCCCGATGGGGCGAGGAGGAGCGCGGCCAGGCCGGTCAGGACGAACAGTCGTCGCCGGCGCGTTCGTAACACCTGCATGAGGGACCCCGTTTCCGCCCTCGCCCGCGGCCCTTCGCCGCCCGGTTTCGAGGGTGCGCCCATCCCACCAGGGGAGCGGGGACCGGCCCATCCTGCCTGCCCCCCGTCGCCGGGTGGCGCTGTCGTCAGGGCGGCCCGGGGGCTGACCCGAGGACTCGGCCGAGGGCTTGCCTCCCGACCGCGCGCGAACCACCGGGCCGGCGGCCGCCCTTGCCGGCGCTGCCTCTCGGGCCGCCCATTGGGCGTGACCGACTCGGCCGGTGACGCCTCCCGGATATCGCGAAAAATCACCCCTCCTACGCCACAACCATTCCTCGCCCCTGCACGTCTCACCCATGCGCGGCACCCCATGCAGCCGCATTCCAGGGGCATTTGGAGCAGTTAACTTGAAACTCGGCATTCAGCGCATAAAGCGCGTTTCGGCTACCGCCACGGTGGCTCTCACCGCAGGTGCCGTCATCGCGGGCGGCGCCTTCGCCTCCACCGCACAGGCCGCCGCACCGCCGGTTCCGAAGATCGTCGCCAAGGGCGGCTTCGTAATGAACAACGGCACCGGCAAGACGCTGTTCACCAAAGCCGCGGACACCCGCCGTTCCACCGGTTCCACCACGAAGATCATGACCGCCCGGGTGGTGCTGGCCCAGAAGGGCCTCAACCTGGACTCCAAGGTCACGATCCAGAAGGCGTACAGCGACTACATCGTCTCCAAGGGGGGCTCGTCAGCCCGCCTCATCGTGGGCGACAAGGTCACGGTCCGTCAGCTGCTCTACGGCCTGATGCTCCCGTCCGGCTGCGACGCCGCGTACGCACTCGCCGACAAGTTCGGCTCCGGCTCGACGCGTGCGGCCCGGGTGAAGTCGTTCATCGGCAAGATGAACTCCACGGCCAAGACCCTCGGCCTGAAGAACACGCACTTCGACTCGTTCGACGGGATAAGCAACGGGTCCAACTACTCGACCCCGCGCGACCTGACGAAGCTCGCGAGCAGCGCGATGAAGTACTCCGCGTTCCGCACGGTCGTGAAGACGAAGTCGACGAAGCAGAAGGTCACCACGAAGAGCGGTGGCTACCGCTACATGTCGTGGACCAACACCAACAAGCTGCTGGGCACCTACAGCGGCGCGATCGGCGTGAAGACCGGCTCCGGCCCGTCGGCCAAGTACTGCCTGGTCTTCGCCGCCACTCGCAACGGCAAGACGGTCATCGGCACGGTCCTTACCTCCACCTCGGAGGCGAACCGCACCGCGGACGCGAAGAAGCTCATGGACTACGGCTTCAAGAAGTAGCCCGCTCCGGAGTGACGGAAGGAGGGGCCCCGCGGAAAGCACGTGGGGCCCCTCCTTCCGTCCGTCCGCCCGGTCCGTCCGGCGCCGCAGGTGCGTGCGGGTCAGCCGCCCTGGCCCGCGCTGCCGATCGGGCCCACCAGCACCGAGGAGCCGGAGCCGTCCGTGACCGGCAGCGAGCTGTTGCCCGGCCAGGCGAGGGTGACCGACTTCGTCTCGTTCGGCGGGGTCACCACCAGCCCGGTGATGCGGACGCCGGAGCCACCCGATTCATTGAGCGGGTAGCTGACGTAGAAGTCGATCTCCTTGCCGTTCTTGAGGATGTACGGGTCACCGGGCTCACCCTTGCGCGTAGCGGAGATGTCCCCCGAGTCGGTCTTCAGGTCAACGCCCGCGAACCCGGAGATCACACAGTCCGCGCCGCTGCCGTTCGTCAGCGCCACCACGACGCTGCCATCGGGGTCGCCGTCGATGAATCCGTCCTGCGCCGTGATCTCCAGCCCGTCGGTGGTGCACTTGGCGGTCTTGCCGCTGCTGTCGGACCCGGAGTCGGCGGGGGCGGCCGTGCCCTTGCCGTCGGAGCCGGTACCGGCGGATTCCTTCCCGCTGTCCTGATCCGAGCCGCCCGAGCCCGAACCCCCTCCCGCGGAGGACGCGGCGGAGGCCGAGGAGGCGGACGACGGGTCACTCGCCGCCGCACCGTCGTCGCCGTTCTGGCAGGCGGTGAGCGAGAGGCCGGCGGCAACGACCAGGGCGGCGAAGGTGATCCTGCGAGCGCGCATCATTTCTTCCTCAGCATCGGTGAACGGGACCGGCCGCTCCGTACTGATCGGGTACGAGCGAGCGTTACTGATCACCAAGACCGGCGGGCCCGCCGCGCCGTTCCGCGTAACCACCGCCTAAGACATGGCTGTTACACGTACCGCCCGCCCACACGCCCCTCCACACCGGCTGCGCCGGGCCTGAACACGTTGCCGGGCCTGCCGGGAGGCCACTTTCCGCCACGGTTCCGCGCTCGTCCGGGCCGACCACCCGCTGGGACAGTCCCGTGACCTGACGCGCCGGACAGACGAGTGGCGTCTCACGACCTCTTCTGCTCCCGGAGCACCGCGACCGCCGCGTCGAAGGCGGAGTCCCGGTCCGTGGCGAACTCCTCCTCGGTGAAGACCGGTGTACGGATGTGGGGCGGAATCCCCGCGCCGTCGAAGGTCCCTCCCTGGCGGGTGAGGAACTCCTCGTTCGGAAGCCAGACCGCCATACCGCCCGGCAGCGTGCGGTCCAGGGTGTCGGAGAAGACGCCCTGGGTGTTCTCTCCGACGCGGACGGTCCGGCCGGGCCGGCGGGCTCCTCATCGTCGCCCGGCTCGCCGACCGCTGGGGCGTCGAGCCGCGCACCGTCGGCAAGACCGTGTACGCCGAACTCGCCCTGCGGCAGCGGGAGGAGACCCCGGCGACTCCGTGACACGGATGGCTCGGCAGCATCCGACGTCGCGGCGAGTTGGAAGCGAAGTGAGCGCGTCGGATGCCCCTGGGCGCCTGGGATTCCACCCACATCACTCCCGATCCCGGCTGCCGGGCCGACCGCCCCCGAGCGGTCCCCGATCCGACCCGGAGATACCCCTGACAGAGACTCCACACGGGCGGCAGTGCCCCTAGCGTGGCGCCGGCGGTGCACAAGCCGGGTTCGTACGCCTGGCGCAGCACAACCGCTCTGTTCACGAGGAGGAACATGCCGTTCAAGGAAAAATCTGCGCTGCGGCTCGTCGCCACGCGCGGCACGGCCCTGGCCGTGGGCGCCGCGACGGCCGTCGTCACCGGCGTCGCCGCCGCTCCTGCGGTTCACGCGTTACCGTCTGCGGCCGGGGCCCTGCGATGGGCACCGTGCGACGACGCGGCGCAGCCCGGAGCCGAGTGCGCCGTGCTTTCGGTGCCGGTCGACTGGGCCCGCCCGGGCGGACCGAGACTCGGCCTGGCCGTGGCCCGGCGCAAGGCCACCGACCCCGGCGCACGCGTCGGTTCGATGGTGTTCGGCCCCGGTGGGCCGGGCGACTCCGGTGTGCAGATGGTGGTGGACCGCATCAGCCGGTTCAGCCCCGAGGTCCGCCGCAGGTTCGACATCGTCAGCTTCGACCCGCGCGGTGTGGGCGGGAGCAACCCGGTGGCCTGCTCCGGCGACCTGCTGGCCCAGCGGCCGTCACCGGAGCTGAGGAGCCAGGCGGATTTCGACGCCACCGTGGCGTACAACGGGCGGCTCCGTGCCGACTGCCGGGCCCGTACCGGCCCGGTGTTCGACCACCTTGACACCGCCCGGACGGTCCGGGACCTGGACGCGCTCCGGGCCGCCATCGGTGAGCGGAAACTGACCTTCCACGGCAGCTCGTACGGCACCCTGCTCGGCGCGCAGTACGCCGAGGCGTACCCGCGGCGCGTGCGCGCGATGGTGCTGGAGAGCGTCATGGACCACAGCGTCCCGACCGCCCGTGACTTCCTGCGGTCGGAGGCAGCCGCGGCAGAGGATTCGTTCCAGGAGTTCGTGAAGTGGTGCGCCGGGGCCACGAGCTGCGCGCTGCACGGCCGCGACGTCCGCTCCGTCTGGCAGGGCCTGCTGGCGCGGGCCGGGCGCGGCGAGCTGGAGGACCCGGCGAAGCCGGGCATCTCGCTGTCGTCCTCGGATCTGGTCAACAGACACGCGTTCCGGAGGTTCTACGCCGCCGATTACGCGGGCCTGGCCTCGACCATCGCGGAGATGGACGCGAGCAAGCCGCTGCCGGCGTCGCCCACCTCGGCGGCGGCGTTGCCTCCGGCCACCCCGGTCTTCTGTTCCGACTGGCACCTGCCCGTGCGCGACTACCGGGAGTACTCCTCGCTGGTCGCCATGATGAGAAGGACCGCGCCCGATCTGCCGTACCTGCTGCCGATTCACATGGTGGCGGCATGTCTGGGCGCGCCGACGGCCAACCCGCAGCACAGGCTGGACGCACACGGCGCCCCACCGATCCTGGTGTCCAACGCGCGGCACGATCCCGCCACCGGCTACCCGTGGGCCGTCTCGGTGGCCCGGCAGCTCGGGCGCAGCGGTGTCCTTCTGACGTACGAGGGCCACGGGCACGGCAGTGTCACCAGCGGCCCGTGCATGGAGGACACCGTGGACCGCTACCTGACCGAGCTGACAGTTCCACCGCGGGGCACCGTCTGCCCCGCCGTGCCCTCCTGACCGCACGCTCCGGGGCGGTCAGCGAAGGGAACGGTTTGCCGACACACGCGAGTGGGCCCGCACGAACTCCGTGCGGGCCCACCTCATACACGTACCACCGGGGCAACTACCCCCAGGTGATCAGCCGCTTCGGCTGCTCAAGGATCGCGGCGACGTCCGCGAGGACCTTGGAGCCGAGCTCGCCGTCCACCAGGCGGTGGTCGAACGAGAGCGCGAGGGTGGTCACCTGGCGGGGCTTCACCTTGCCCTTGTGGACCCAGGGCTGGAGCTTGATCGCGCCGACCGCGAGGATCGCGGACTCGCCCGGGTTCAGGATCGGCGTTCCCGTGTCGACTCCGAAGACGCCGACGTTGGTGATGGTCACCGTGCCGCCCGCCATCGCGGCGGGGGACGTCTTGCCCTCGCGGGCCGTGGAGACCAGCTCGCCCAGGGAGGCGGCCAGTTGCGGCAGCGTCTGGTCGTGCGCGTCCTTGATGTTCGGGACGATGAGTCCGCGCGGGGTGGCGGCGGCGATGCCCAGGTTGACGTAGTGCTTCTGCACGATCTCCTGGTTCGCCTCGTCCCAGGCGGCGTTGACCTCGGGGTTCCGCTTGATCGCGACGAGGAGGGCCTTGGCGATGATCAGGAGCGGGTTGACCCGCACCCCGGCCATGTCCTTGTCCTCCTTGAGCTCCGCCACAAGCTTCATCGTGCGCGTCACGTCGACGGTCACGAACTCCGTGACGTGCGGCGCCGTGAACGCGCTGCCGACCATCGCCTGAGCGATCGCCTTCCGTACGCCCTTGACGGGGATACGGGTCTCGCGCGCGCCCGCCGCCACCGGGGCGGGGGCCGCGACCGGGGCCGGGGCCTCGGTCGGCACCGGCGCGGGAGCCGGCGCCGGCGTCGCCGCCGCGTGGACGTCCTCGCGGGTGATGATGCCGCCGTCGCCGGTCGGGGTGACCGTGGCCAGGTCGATGCCCAGGTCCTTGGCCAGCTTGCGGACCGGCGGCTTGGCGAGCGGACGGGCCTCGGCGACAGCCGCGTGGCCGGTGCCGTGGCCGTTCATCTCGCCCTGGATCGCGGCGGAGGCGGCGGCGGGGGCCGCCTCCGTGCCCTTGCGGGCGCGCCGCTTGGTGGAGGACTCGGCCACGCCGTAGCCCACCAGGACCGGCTGGCGGCCCTTCGGCGCCTCCGGCTCGGCCTCGGGGGCCGGTGCGGGGGCAGGCTCGGCGGCGGGGGCGTCGTCACCGGAACCCGGCGCGACATCAACCGCGATGATCACCTGGCCGACGTCGACGGTCGTGCCCTCGGGGAAGCGCAGTTCGTGCACCACACCGTCGAACGGGATCGGCAGCTCCACGGCGGCCTTCGCCGTCTCGACCTCGCAGACGACCTGGCCGTCGGTGACGGTGTCGCCGGGCTGGACGAACCACTTGAGGATCTCGGCCTCGGTCAGTCCCTCGCCCACGTCGGGCATCTTGAACTCACGGAAGCGAGCAGCGTTGGAAGTGTCGGTCATCGTTGTCACGTCCCAGTCCCTCAGTACGCCAGCGAGCGGTCGACGGCGTCGAGCACACGGTCGAGACCCGGCAGGTACTCGTCCTCCAGCCGCGCGGGCGGGTAGGGGACGTGGTAGCCGCCGACCCTCAGCACGGGTGCCTCCAGGTGGTAGAAGCACCGCTCCGTGATGCGAGCGGCGATCTCCGCGCCGGAGCCGTAGAACACCGGCGCCTCGTGGACCACGACGAGCCGGCGGGTCTTCTCGACCGAGGCCTGGATGGCGTCGAAGTCGATCGGGGACATCGAGCGCAGGTCCACGACCTCGATCGACTTGCCCTCCTCCTGGGCGGCCGCGGCGGCCTCCAGGCAGACCTTCACCATCGGGCCGTACGCGACGAGCGTGAGGTCCGTGCCGCTGCGGGCGACGGAGGCCCGGTGCAGCCCGCCCGGGATGGACTCGGTGTCGACCTCGCCCTTGTCCCAGTAGCGGCGCTTGGGCTCGAAGAAGATGACCGGGTCGTCGCTCTGGACGGCCTGCTGCATCATCCAGTAGGCGTCCGACGCGTTGGACGGGGAGACCACCTTCAAGCCCGCGACGTGCGCGAACAGTGCCTCGGGGGACTCGGAGTGGTGCTCGACCGCGCCGATGCCGCCGCCGTACGGAATGCGCACGACGACCGGCAGCTTGATCTTGCCGAGCGAGCGGGCGTGCATCTTCGCGAGCTGCGTGACGATCTGGTCGTACGCGGGGAAGACGAAGCCGTCGAACTGGATCTCCACGATGGGCCGGTAGCCGCGCAGAGCCAGGCCGATCGCCGTGCCGACGATGCCGGACTCGGCGAGCGGGGTGTCGATCACCCGGTCCTCGCCGAAGTCCTTCTGGAGCCCGTCGGTGATCCGGAAGACCCCGCCCAGCTTGCCGACGTCCTCACCCATGATCAGGGTCTTGGGGTCGGTGTCGAGGGCCTTGCGCAGCGACTCGTTGAGCGCCTTCGCGATGGACATCTTTTCCATGGCCATGGCTACTTGCCCTCCTCGGCGAACGATGCCTGGTAGGCGGCGAACTGGGCGCGCTCCTCGTCGACGAGGGCGCTCCCGTCGGCGTAGGCGTGCTCGAAGATCGCCATCCGGTCCGGTTGCGGCATGGACCGCACCGCTTCGCGCACCCGCTTGCCGAGGGTCTCGCTCTCCTCGTCCAGGGCGGTGAAGAAGGCCTCGTCGGCGACGCCCTCGTTCTCCAGGTAGGTACGGAGGCGCAGGATCGGGTCCTTGGCCTCCCAGGCGGCGCGCTCCTCGTCGGCCCGGTACTTCGTCGGGTCGTCGGAGGTGGTGTGCGCGCCCATGCGGTAGGTGAACGCCTCGACGAGGGTGGGGCCCTCGCCGCGGCGGGCGCGCTCCAGGGCGGAGCGGGTGACGGCGAGACAGGCCAGCACGTCGTTGCCGTCGACCCGGACGCCGGGGAAGCCGAAGCCCTGGGCGCGCTGGTAGAGCGGCACCCGGGTCTGCTTCTCGGTGGGCTCGGAGATCGCCCACTGGTTGTTCTGGCAGAAGAACACGACGGGGGCGTTGTAGACCGCGGAGAACGTGAACGCCTCGGCGACATCTCCCTGGCTGGAGGCGCCGTCGCCGAAGTACGCGATCACGGCCGAGTCCGCGCCGTCCTTGGCCACGCCCATGGCGTAGCCGGTGGCGTGCAGGGTCTGCGAGCCGATGACGATCGTGTACAGGTGGAAGTTGTTGGTGTTCGGGTCCCAGCCGCCGTGGTTCACACCGCGGAACATCCCGAGCAGATTGGTCGGGTCGACACCGCGGCACCAGGCGACGCCGTGCTCCCGGTAGGTCGGGAAGACGTAGTCGTCGTCGCGCAGCGCCCGGCCGGAGCCGATCTGCGCGGCCTCCTGGCCCAGCAGCGAGGCCCACAGGCCCAGCTCGCCCTGGCGCTGCAGCGCGGTGGCCTCGGCGTCGAAGCGGCGGGTCAGGACCATGTCCCGGTACAGACCGCGCAGCTCGTCCGCGGTCAGGTCGATCGAGTAGTCCGGGTGCTCGATGCGCTCGCCCTCGGGCGTCAGCAGCTGTACGAGTTCGGGCCCGGAACTCTGTGATGTCGTCGCGGGCGTCTTCGCGGCGCTGGTCCGCTTGCTGCTGCGTCGCGGTTTACGCGCGGCAGCAGTGCTCTCCACGGTCACGTGCGTGCTCCTCCGTCGGTCCGGCCCCCGGGGTCTGCCGGGTGACCAGTGCGGCTCGCCTGTGTCCGTACCCGTGCACGGGGTGGGTGCCGCTCGGTCCGGGAACAGGCGTGACAGGTGCCCCGGCGAGCGCCCTGTCCAATGCACGTTACCCAGTGCTTCGCATAACTGCGAAACCCTTCCTGACCTGCGATTTTGCTTGGATATCCAAGTAAATCGAGGAATTCGGGAACTCTCGCTGGTCACAGCACTGGTAACAGCCTTGCAGGCCGCCGGAACAACGGCACGTTATCCCGCCGGACAGCGGCAGGGAAGGGGGGAGTGTGTGACACTGCGTTTGTGCGCAAAGAAGGAAAAATCACCGTTTTTCTGCTGGATGACCATGAAGTCGTCCGCCGCGGAGTCCATGAGCTCCTCTCGTCCGAGGACGACATCGAAGTGGTCGGCGAGGCCGGTACGGCGGCTGACGCGCTGGTACGGATCCCCGCGACCCGCCCCGACGTCGCCGTCCTCGACGTACGGCTGCCGGACGGCAGCGGGGTGGAGGTCTGCCGCGAGATCCGTTCCCAGGACGAGTCCATCAACTGCCTGATGCTGACCTCGTACGCCGACGACGAGGCACTCTTCGACGCGATCATGGCGGGCGCCGCCGGATACGTGCTCAAGGCGATCCGCGGCAACGAACTGCTGAACGCGGTACGGGACGTGGCGGCCGGAAAGTCGCTGCTCGACCCGGTGGCCACGGCGCGGGTGCTGGAGCGGCTGCGCGACGGCAGGAAGGGCCGCGGCGACGACAAGCTCGACGCCCTCACCGACCAGGAACGCAAGATCCTGGACCTCATCGGGGAGGGGCTGACGAACCGGGTGATCGGCGAGCGGCTCCACCTCGCCGAGAAGACGATCAAGAACTACGTCTCCAGCCTGCTGTCGAAGCTGGGCATGGAACGGCGCTCGCAGGCCGCCGCGTACGTGGCGCGGCTCCAGGCCGAGAGGCGCTGAGCGGACACGCTCCGGGCCGCGGTCCGGGACCGGCGATACGCCCTCGGGGCCCTGGTTCCGGGACCGGCGACACGCACCCCGGGGCCCCGGTTCGGGACTGGCGACACGCCCCCGGAGCCCCGGTTCGGGACTTTGGTCCCGGCCCGCCCAGGGCCCCGGCCTCTTTTTCCGTCCGCACAGGTGACGGACAGTGGAGGGCATGTCCTCCGAGGAACTCCACGCGATCCAGCTGCTCGGCCGCGTCCCTTACGGCCGGCTGGCGACGAGTATGCGAGCCCTCCCGATCCTGACGGTGGCCCGGCACATCGTCACCGACGGCCGCGTCGTGCTGCGCATGCACGGCGGCCTGGGCTACCACGACGCCTGCGACGGCGCGGTCGTGGCCTACGGGGCGGACAACTACAACGAGGCCACCTCGGCCGGCAGCAGGGACCTGTGGTCCGTGCAGTTCACCGGGCCGGCGCGGATCGTCGAGCCGACCTGCGCCCAGCGCGAGCTCTTCGGCCCCGCGCCCGTCGAGGTCAACGGGGAGCCCTTCGCTCCGGCCTATCTCCGGCTCGACCCGCACTTCATCACTGTGCACACTCTGGACTTCCACGCAACTCCGCAGATCCGCAACGCAGCGTGATCTAACATCTGTCGAGTGTCGCGCTCATCTGTAACCTTCCCGCCTGTTCCTCCGGTCGGCGAGGTGCTGCGCCGCTATCCGGACGCCGGTGATCCGCTCACCTGCGAGCCCCTTGACCAGGGCTTGCTCAACCACGGTTACCGGGTGTCCACGACGCGCGGCTCGTACTTCCTCAAGCACCACCTGGACGACTCCACCGGCGACCGCGCCACGATCGTCCGCCAGCACCGGGCCACCCAGCGGCTCCAGTCGCTCGGAGTGCCCGTCGCGCCGCCCGTCGTGGACGGCGAAGGCGATACCGTCACCGAGATCGGCGGCCGCTGCTACGCCCTGCATCCCTGGGTCGACGGGCTGCACCGGGCAGGCTCCCAGCTCACCCTCGCCCAGTCGCTGCGTCTCGGGGCGCTGCTCGGAGCCGTACACACAGGTCTTGAACAGGTGATGGACGCGGGGGCGGGGGCCGGGGTGCGGTCCGGCCATACCAGCCCCGATCCCGCCGACACCTTCGCGGTGATCGACGAGCTGCTGGCCGCGGCGCGTGGCCGGCGGCCCCGGGACGCCTTCGACGAACTGGCCGAGCACCGGCTCCTGGAGCGGCGCACGCTGCTGGAACAGCACGCGGACCGCAGGCCGCCCACCCCGGACGGTCCGGCGACCGGCTGGGTCCACGGCGACTTCCATCCGCTGAACGTGCTCTACCGGGGCGCGGACCCGGTCGCGATCCTCGACTGGGACCGGCTCGGGGTGCAGCCGCGCGCGGAGGAGGCGGTACGGGCCGCGGCGATCTTCTTCGTGCTGCCGGCCGGGGAGCTGGAGCTGGGGAAGGTGCGGGCGTACGCGCGCGCCTACCGGCGGGCGGCCGGAGCCGGGGCGGACGAACTGGCCGCCGCCGTGCACCGGGTGTGGTGGGAGCGGCTCAACGACTTCTGGATACTGCACTGGCGCTACTGCCTGAACGACCGCAGGGCCGACCCGCAGTTCCCTGCGGTGTCGGCCCTGGCGGTCTGGTGGACCCGTGAGTACGAGGCGGTGCGCGACGCGTTCACGGAGTGAGCGTTACGGGGTGGTGCCACCACCGGCGCCCGCGGCGGCTCCGGCGGCGGCGCCGGTGGTGGTGGTTCCGGCGTCCGTGCCCGTGCCCGCGTCCGTGCCCGTGCTGGTGCCTTCGTCCGTGCCCGAGCTGGTGCCCTCGTCCGTGCCCGAGCTGGCCCCCTCGTCCGTGCCCGAGCTGGTCCCCTCGTCCGTGTTGCCCTCGCTCGTGCCCGACGTGGACGTCTCGGTCGGCTCCGTGTCCGTGGGCGTCGGATCGGCCGTCTCGCTCGGGGTGTACGACGGGGTGTACGAGGGGCGGTACGTGGGCTGCTCCTGCTGGTCACCCGTGGAGTTGCCCGGCTGCTCGGTGTCCCGCGTCGTCTCCTCCTCGGTCGGCGAAGGCGATGTCTCCGTCGGAGAAGGGGTGGTGGACGTCGAGGTGACCGGCTCCTTGGGCTTCTCGCCCTTGCCGTTCGCCGCGTTGACCGCGAAGGCGACACCCACACCGATCGCGATCAGGGCGAGCACGACGAACAGCCACAGCTTGCCGCGGCCGCCACCGCCCTGCCGGGTGCTGCCGCCGTCGTAGCCGCCGTCGTCCGGGTTCATCGGCGGCAGGATCGGGCCCTGCGACGTGTCCCCGTGCTGCTGGTAGCCCCCCATGGCCCGGGTGGCACCGGTCATGCCCCGGGGCGGGGTGCCGGAGCCGTCGTTCAGCACGACCGGGCCGGTGTTCCACGTACCGGTGTGACCGCCCTGCACCTGGAGCATCTGCAGGCTGTACTGGACCAGCCCGCGCATCTCCTCGGCGCTCTGGAACCGGTCGTCCGGGTCCTTCGCCAGCGAACGCATGACGAGCCCGTCGAGCTCCGGCGGCACCGCCCCGTTCGAGATCTCCGAGGGCGGAACCGGAATGTCCTGGACGTGCTGGTACACCACCGACAGCGGCGTCTCGCCGGTGAACGGGGGCCGCAGCGCGAGGAGTTCGTACAGCAGACAGCCGGTGGCGTACAGGTCGGAGCGGTGGTCGACGGCCTTGCCCAGCGCCTGCTCGGGGGAGAGGTACTGCGGCGTGCCCATGACCATGCCGGTCTGGGTCATCGTCGACTGCGCGCCGTGCAGCGCACGGGCGATGCCGAAGTCCATCACCTTGACCGCACCGGAGTGCGTGATGATCACGTTGGCGGGCTTGATGTCCCGGTGCACGATCCCGTGCTGGTGCGAGTAGGCGAGCGCCTCCAGCACCCCGGAGACGATGATCAACGCCTGCTCGGGAGGCGGGGCTTCGGCATTGAGGAGCAGGTCGCGGATGGTGCGGCCCTCGACCAGCTCCATGACGATGTACGGGACGGTCTGGCCGGCCACGGTGTCCTCGCCGGAGTCGTACACCGCCACGACCGCATGGTGGTTGAGTCCGGCGACCGACTGCGCCTCGCGCGTGAACCGGGCCTTGGAGACCGGGTCCTCGGCAAGATCGGAGCGCAGCAGTTTCACCGCGACCGTACGTCCCAGCCGGACGTCCTCGGCCGCGAAGACCTCGGCCATACCGCCCCGCCCGAGGCGGCCGGTCAGCCGGTAACGTCCGTCGCCGACGACACCGCCGACGCCCCAGGAGTCGGTGCCATCCGGAACTCCGCCGCCGTTTGCTTCGGGTTCGGGTGCCATCAGTCCTCGCCGTCGTTTCTGTCCGCGCGTCCGCGGGTCTCACGGTGCCTTGCTGCGTCGCCGGCCGCGTTGCCGACTGCATTGCGACGTCACGCTACAGCCTTCGTCGGACACACCGTTTTCGAGAGGGACGGGCCATCCAACCGGCTGGCGCGCCCCCTGCGCAAATTCGATGCGGTTCCTGTAACGCTTCCGAGACGCTTCTTGTGCGTAGGGTCACGGAACGGGCACCTGGCTTGACGTGTCGTACCCCTCGGGCAGACTTGGCCAGTAATACGGATCTTCGCGCGGTCGCGCGCCCTAGGGGGAAGCAAGTCATGAGCCAGGACGGCGCACACGGTGCCCAGGGTCGCTACGCGGGCGGTTCGGTCGCCGGCGGCCGCTACCAGCTGCGTGACCTGCTGGGCGAAGGCGGGATGGCCTCCGTATATCTGGCGTACGACTCCGCTCTCGACCGGCAGGTGGCGATCAAGACGCTCCACACGGAGCTCGGCCGCGAGGCCTCGTTCCGCGAGCGGTTCCGGCGTGAGGCCCAGGCGGTCGCCAAGCTTCAGCACACCAACATCGTCTCCGTCTTCGACACGGGCGAGGACGAGCTCGGCGGCGCGCTGATGCCGTACATCGTCATGGAGTACGTCGAGGGGCAGCCGCTCGGCTCCGTCCTCCAGGCGGACATCCGCAACTACGGTGCGATGCCCGCCGACAAGGCCCTCAAGGTGACGGCCGACGTGCTGGCCGCGCTGGACACCAGCCACGAAATGGGGCTGGTCCACCGCGACATCAAGCCCGGCAACGTGATGGTGACCAAGCGCGGTGTCGTGAAGGTCATGGACTTCGGCATCGCCCGCGCCATGCAGTCGGGCGTCACGTCGATGACGCAGACCGGCATGGTCGTCGGCACCCCGCAGTACCTCTCTCCCGAACAGGCCCTGGGCCGTGGCGTGGACGCCCGCTCCGACCTGTATTCGGTCGGCATCATGCTGTTCCAGCTGCTGACCGGCCGCATCCCGTTCGACGCGGACTCCCCGCTCGCCATCGCGTACGCGCATGTGCAGGAGGAGCCGATCGCCCCGTCCACGATCAACCGGTCGATCACCCCGGCGATGGACGCCCTCGTCGCCCGCGCCCTGAAGAAGAACCCGAACGAGCGCTTCCCGAGCGCCGCCGCGATGCAGGACGAGATCGCGCGGGTGCTGAGCGCGAGCGGCCAGACCGGCGCCCCCGTGATCGTCAGCGGTGCGGGCGCACCGACGAACAGCGGCTCGGGTGTCGGTTCGGCGGTCTTCCCCCCGGTCGACCAGTCCACCCCCGCGCCGCAGAACGTCCAGACGCCGTACCAGCCGGGCCCGTACCAGTCGCAGCAGCAGCCCGGCCCCTACGGCGCACCGACCCCGGCGCCCACCCCGGCACCCAGTTACGGCTATCCGCAGTCGGCTCAGGCGTACCAGGCGCCGGCCGCGATGTCACCGATGCAGCAGCAGACCCCGCCGCCGTACACGGTCTCGCCGCAGACGCACGCCACGTCGTCCTCGGGCGGCGGCTCCAGGCGGAACATGCCGGTGATCGTGGGCTCGGTCGTGGTCGCCCTGATCGCGATCGGCGGTCTGATCACGGCCATCACGCTGAACAAGGACGACGAATCGGGCAAGGGCGGCACCGAGGCCACGTCGAGCGAGTCCCCGAACGGTGAGCACAAGGATCCGGAGCGGAACCGGACGATGGACACCGAGAAGTGCACGGACGCGTCGGAGGACATCGACGACCCGAACAAGGTCCAAGCGCCGAGCTTCCTCTACAAGGACATCCTCTCGGCCCGCGCGTGCACGGACGCCGCAGGCTGGACCGTCAAGATCATCGAGGTTCCCGGCAACGCCTACGCGGAGGACCAGATCATCGACCAGTTCCCCACCCCCGGGGCCGCCGTGTCCGAGACGGGCGCCCACTTCGAACTGCGCATCGCGACGGGCGACCCGGCGTAGGGGCGCGTCGCGCTGCACGTAAGGCCCTTTTCGGCGCTCTGCGACGGCTCCCTCCGCCGTCCTCGCGCCATCCGTCCGCACGACCGGAGATGCCGGACATACCGTCACATGTGACGCTGGCCTCATGGCTTCAGGACACCTCGCCTCACGGCCCTCAAGGTGCGTGGCCTGCCTGGCACTGACGGCAGCCGCGGTACTGGGGGCCATGACGGTCGGGGAGGCGCAGGCAGCCGGCCGGCGTGCGCCGGTGCGGGAGGTGACGGCGAGGGCGGTCGTGACCGTGGCGCCCCGGGTGCCGCTCGCGTCCGGTTCGCCGTCCGCGCCGTCCGTGTCGTCGTCCCGGCTGTCGACTGCTCCGTCGGCTCATCCGTCGGCCGTTCCGCCGTCGATTCCGCCGTCCGGTCCGCCGGCGGCGTCGCCGTCCGCTTCGCACCCCGGCGCGTCCGGCCGCCCCTCCGCCGCGCCGGCGCACCCGGCGCCCCCCGCGCCCCCGCATTCCGCCTCGCCCGCGCCTTCCGCGTCCTCGTCCGCCTCCTCCGCACCGCCCTCGCCGAGCCCCGGATCGCCGCGCCCCGACGACGCCCTGTCGCCGTTGGCCGGGTGGCCCGCCGGGCAGGGGCGGCCGCGGCCCGGGAGGACGATGACGCCCAAGGAGCTGGCCCGGGCCGACGCGCTCGACGCGGCCGAGAAGGAGGCCGGGGCGACGGAGCCGGCCGCCGTGCCGGTCGTCACCCCGGACGCGAGCACGTCTCCCGGAGCCGACCGGATGTCGCGGCAGGCCCTTGGGGGGCCGGCCGTCGAGCAGGTCCAGCAGGTGTCGCTCGGCGCGGGAATCGCCCTGGTCGGGCTGGGTCTCGGCTTCCTCGCCCTCCGTATGCGCCGCACCGGCTGAGCGTCGCACAAGAGGGGCCCTGCCCCGGCGACAGCGGGTCGCCGCGACTTGCATTCGCCAACATACTCGGTATACATACTCAGTATGTCGATCCGCCATGGGCTTCTGGCCCTCCTGGAGCGGGGGCCTCGGTACGGCTCCCAGCTCCGCACCGAATTCGAGTCGCGCACCGGCTCCACCTGGCCGCTCAACGTCGGGCAGGTGTACACGACGCTGAGCAGACTGGAGCGCGACGGCCTGGTCGTCCAGGACGGCGAGGACGACCAGGGGCACGCCCTCTACTCGATCAGCGACGACGGACGCGCCGAACTGCGCGCCTGGTTCGAGACACCGGTCGACCGCAGCAACCCGCCCCGTGACGAGCTCGCCATCAAGCTCGCCATGGCCGTCGGCGCCCCCGGAGTCGACATCCGGGCTGTCATCCAGTCCCAGCGCCACCACACCGTGAAGGCGATGCAGGACTACACCCGCCTCAAGGCCCAGGCGCTCACCGACGTCCCCGCCAACCGCGACGAGGTCGCCTGGCTGCTCGTACTGGAGCAGCTGATCTTCCAGGCCGAGGCCGAGGCCCGCTGGCTCGACCACTGCGAGTCCCGGCTGGTCCGTCTCGCCGAGGCCGCCGCCACCGAGCCCGAGGCGAACACGCCCTCGCGCGCCGCCTCCCGTACCGCCTCCCGGCCCCGCGCCCGCCGCTGAGCCGACGCCGCACACCGCTCCACCGCGGCCTGCGCCCCGCACGCGGGCCACGGCCCCGGCCTGCCGCCGGGACCCGACCACACATCTGTTCCGAGGGGGAACCCACCGTCATGTCCCCGCACGTCCCGTCCCCGGCCGCTCCGCCCCTGCCGGTGGATGCTCCGGTGCTCGAACTCCGCGACCTCACCCGTACCCACGGCACCGGCATCGCCGAGGTGCACGCCCTGCGCGGCATCAACCTCGCGGTGCATCCCGGTGAGCTCGTCGCCGTCATGGGCCCCTCCGGCTCGGGCAAGTCCACCCTGCTGACCCTCGCCGGCGGGCTCGACACCGCGACCGGCGGCCAGATCATCATCGAGGGCCAGGACATCTCCACGCTCGGCCGCAAGGGCATCGCCGCACTGCGCCGCCGCAGCGTCGGCTACGTCTTCCAGGACTACAACCTGATCCCCGCCCTCACCGCCGCCGAGAACATCGCCCTGCCGCGCGAACTCGACGGGGTCTCGGTCCGCAAGGCACGCAAGGAGGCCCGGGCCGCCCTGGAGGAGATGAACCTCCTCGACGTCGCCGACCGCTTCCCGGACGAGATGTCCGGCGGCCAGCAGCAGCGCGTCGCCATCGCCCGCGCGCTGGTGGGCGACCGGCGCCTGGTGCTCGCCGACGAACCGACCGGGGCACTCGACTCCGAGACCGGAGAGGCCGTCCTCGCGCTGCTCCGCAACCGCTGCGACCAGGGCGCCGCCGGGGTGATGGTGACGCACGAACCGCGGTACGCCGCCTGGGCGGACCGGGTGGTCTTCCTGCGGGACGGATCGATCGTCGACCAGACACTGACCTCGGGCGCCGACTCGCTGCTGGCCGCCGGGACCGCCGAGTGAGCCCCTTCACGGGGTGGCGCGCCGCCCTCCGGATAGCCCGCCGCGACGCCATGCGGGCCAAGGGCCGCAGCGCCCTGGTGGTCGCGATGATCGCGCTGCCGGTGCTCGGGGTGACGGCCGCGGACGTCACGTACCGCAGCATCGACTCCACCGAGGCCGAGCAGCTGACGGCGCGGATGGGCTCGGCCGACGCGCTGTTCAGCGACCCGGGCATGGGACCGCTGCAGCAGATGCCCGACGGCAACTCGTACGACATCGCCGGTGACGAACCGCCCGAGGGCGAGGTTCCGCCGGTCGACATGCGCACCGCGTTCCCCGAGGGCGCGAAGGCGATCAGCATCCAGTCCGTACCCGCGAGCGTCACGACCGCGTACGGACTCACCAACACCGAGATCGTGGAGTTCCGGACCGCGGACCCGATGGCCCGGGGCAAGGTCGACCTGGTCGAGGGCGAGTTCCCGCGCGGCACCGGTGAGATGGCGGCCACCAAGCCGTTCCTGGACTCGTCCGGGCTGCACATCGGCTCCCGCACCACCGTGAACAGCACCGGCCGCACGTACACCATCACCGGTGCGGTCGAGCAGCCCTCCGATCTGAAGGCGCAGCAGCTGTACGCCGACCCGGGCGCCGTCATCGCCCCGTGGCAGGCCGAGTCCGACCGCGACAAGAAGGTGCTGCCGCCGAACACCGGCTCGACCGAGTGGCTGGTCAACGGTTCTGGAGCCGGAGTCGGCTGGGGCGACGTGCTCGCGGCCAACAAGGCCGGCGCCCTGGTCGTGTCCCGCCAGGTGGTCCTGGACCCGCCGCCGGACTCCGAGATCCCCATGGCGCAGTCGGCGAACCACTACTACTCGAACGACTCCGCCGAGGCGAGCGCGGCCGCCGTCACCGTGGTCGCCATGGCTCTCCTGGAGATCGTCCTGCTCGCCGGACCGGCCTTCGCCGTCGGTGCCCGCCGCTCGCGCCGTCAGCTCGGCCTCGTCGGCACCTGCGGCGGCGACCGGCGCCACGTACGTGCCGTCGTGCTCTCCGGCGGGCTGGTGCTCGGCGCCGTCGGGGCGGTGACGGGCGTCGCGGCCGGGCTGCTGCTCACGATGGCGTTCCGGCCGCTGATCGAGGAGTGGGCCGGGCAGCGCTTCGGCTCCCTGCTCCTGAAGCCGACGGAGCTCCTCGTCATCGCCGCGCTCGGCCTCGTCACGGGGCTCCTCGCGGCCCTGGCCCCGGCGATCGTGGCCGCCCGGCAGTCCGTACTGGAATCGCTCACCGGCCGTCGCGGTGTGCGCCGCGGCTCCCGGGTGCTGCCCACCGTGGGCGCCTGTGTACTGGCCCTCGGCGTCGCGGTCGCCGTCTTCGGCGGCACCAGCGGCAACTCCACGCTCGTCGCCGGCGGCTCGGTCGTCGCCGAGGTCGGGCTGCTCGCCTGCATCCCGGTGATCGTCGGCCTGCTGGGCCGGCTCGGCCGCCGACTGCCGCTCTCGCCGCGGATGGCGCTGCGCGATGCCGCACGCAACCGCGGCCGCACCGCCCCGGCGGTCGCCGCCGTGATGGCGGCCGTCGCGGGCTCGGTGGCCATCGCGACGTACATGTCCAGCAGCCTGGCCGAGTCCGACCAGGACTACACACCCATGCTGGCCCGGGGGACGATGGTCCTGTCGTCCACCGACGCCAAGGCGGCCGAGCGGCTCCCGCTGGCCCGGGCGTCCGTCGAGCGGAACATGGCGGTGACCGGCGGTCACGCCGACTTCTCCCGGGTCTGGGCGGGCAGTGACTGCAACGTCTACTACGAGGACGAGAACAGCTGCGGGAGCATGGAGCTGATCAAGCCCACCGGCAAGGGCCACACGTGCCCGCTCAACACCAAGGGCGCCAAGGAGCTCGCCGCACGGCTCTCCGCGGAGGAGCACCGGCGGATGATGCGCTCCCCCGCCTGCATGGACGAGTACATCTCCTCGGGCAGTTTCAGCTCGGAGTCGAACAACATCGTGGTGGGCGGCCCCGAACTGCTCCGCACCTATGCCAAGCTCGACGACCCCGCGGCCGCCGCGGCACTGAAGGCCGGCACGCCCGTCCTGCTGAACCAGGCGTACGCGAAGGACGGCCGGGTCACGCTCAAGGCCGTCCACACCTACAACGCGAAGGACGAGAAGAACCGCAAGCTGCACCCCGGCCCGGCCCGCACGTCCACGGACCGGCTGAAGGTGTACGTCGCGGACGCCGAGTACGCCGCCACCCCCGGCCTCCGCATGATCCTTCCCCAGCGGACCGCCGAGCGTCTCGGCCTGCACACCGAGCTGTCCGGCAGTGTGTACGCCGTCCCCCACCCGCCCTCGGACGCCGAGGAGCAGCGCGTCTCGGCCGCCATCGACCAGACCGGCGGCGGGATCTGGCTCCAGACCGAACGCATCCCCGGTGACCGGGAGAGCATCATTCTGCTGATCCTCACCCTGTTCGCCGGTGTGGTGACCCTGGGTGCGGCGGCCATCACCACCGGCCTCGCCAAGGCGGACGCGGAGGCCGACCTCACCACGCTGAGTGCGATCGGCGCGCCCCCGCGGGTACGGCGGACCCTGTCCGGCTTCCAGTGCCTGGTGGTCGCGCTCACCGGGGTGCTGCTGGGCACCGCGGCGGGGCTGGTGCCCGCGGTGGCGCTGCGCCTGGTCGACCTGCGCAACTCGATGGAGGCGATGCGGGAGGAACCTATGGAGTCCGCCTTCACTCCGATCGTGCTGCCCTGGGCGACCATCGGGCTGCTGGCCGTGGTCGTTCCGCTGCTGGCCGGACTGCTGGCAGCGGCGTTCACCCGCTCGCGGCTGACGCTGGCCCGGCGCGCCGGGTGAACCGGCACGAGGCCTCGGCGGCTGCCTGACCGGCCGCTTCGACGTACATCCGGTGCCCCCGGAAACGGTGGATCATCCGTTTCCGGGGGCACCACCATGTTGTACGGCGTGTGTGCGAGACAATGGGCGGCATGGAGATGCCGAGGAATGAACGGTCGCAGGAGCACCCCCAAGTCCTCGTAGTGGGGCAGGACGGAATGGCGATCGGCGGCGGTGGCACTGACGACGAGTCGCGTGAGGTCCCGGTGACGGAGATGGTCGAACAGCCCGCGAAGGTCATGCGCATCGGCAGCATGATCAAGCAACTCCTGGAGGAGGTCAGGGCGGCTCCCCTCGACGAGGCGAGCCGGGTGCGCCTGAAGGAGATCCACGCCAGCTCGGTCAAGGAGCTGGAGGACGGCCTCGCGCCGGAGCTGGTGGAGGAGCTGGAGCGGCTCTCGCTGCCGTTCACCGAGGAGTCGGTTCCCTCCGAGGCGGAACTCCGGATTGCGCAGGCCCAGTTGGTCGGCTGGCTGGAGGGCCTCTTCCACGGCATCCAGACGGCGCTGTTCGCCCAGCAGATGGCGGCCCGGGCGCAGCTGGAGCAGATGCGCCGCGCACTGCCGCCCGGCAGCGGTCACGAGGAGGAGGACGGCGGCGCGGACCCGCACGGGCCGCTCCGCTCGGGCCCGTACCTGTAGGCCCCGGCCCGGTCCGGTACGTCCATCGACCCACCGATCCCGCGCGACGGGCCCGGCACACGAGGTTCGTGTGCCGGGCCCTTCGACGTTCCCGCGCTCAGCCGGGTCTCTCCTGTTCAGGCCGTCGCGGGCGCCTGGAGGAGCACCTTGCCGACGTGGGTGCTGGACTCCATCACGCGGTGGGCCTCCGCCGCATCCCGCATCGGCAGCGTGCGGTCCACGACCGGCCGGACGACACCGTCCGCGATCAGCGGCCAGACGTGCTCGCGTACGGCGGCGACGATCGCGGCCTTCTCGGCGAGCGGGCGCCCGCGCAGTGACGTAGCCGTGACGGCGGCCCGCTTGGTCAGCAGGGCGCCGAGGTTCAGCTCGCCCTTGGCCCCGCCCTGGAGACCGATGATCGCGAGCCGCCCGTTAACGGCGAGTGCCTGCACGTTCCGGTCCAGGTACTTCGCGCCGACGATGTCGAGGATGACGTCCGCGCCGGCCCCGTCCGTCGCCTTGCGGAGCTCGTCGACGAAGTCCTGCTCCCGGTAGTCGATCAGGATGTCGGCACCGAGCTCGGCACAGCGCGCCAGCTTCTCGGGTCCGCCGGCGGTCACGGCGACCTGCGCGCCGACCGCCTTGGCCAGCTGGATCGCCATCGTGCCGATACCGCTGGACCCACCGTGGATCAACAGCGTCTCGGCGGGGCGCAGATGGGCCACCATGAACACGTTGGACCAGACGGTGGCCGTCACTTCGGGCAACGCCGCGGCCAGGGTGAGGTCCAGGCCTTCGGGTACGGGGAGCAGCTGCCCCACGGGGACGGCGACCTTCTCGGCATAGCCGCCGCCCGCGAGGAGCGCGCAGACCTCGTCGCCGACCGACCAGCCGACGACGCCGGGGCCGAGGGCCGAGATACGGCCCGCGCACTCCAGGCCCGGGTACGGGGAGGCGCCGGTCGGCGGGTTGTAGAAGCCCTGCCGCTGGAGCACATCGGCCCGGTTGACCGCGCTGGACACGACGTCGACGAGAACCTCGCCCTCGCCGGGTACGGGATCGGGCACCTCGGCCCACACGAGCGCCTCGGGGCCACCGGGTTCGGGGATCGTGATCGCATGCATGGCCGCGAGGCTACTCCGTGGACGATGGAGGGCCACGATGCACGGTGCCGCGGGGCGGGTCGGGTCGGCGGCGGGGCGGGGCGGGACGCGTCGGCGCGGCGGATCAGCTGCGGGGCCGGGCGGGGCGGGGGGCGCGGATCAGCGGTGGAGCCGGGCGGGGCGGCGGGGCGGATCAGCGGTGGAGCCGGGCGGGCCGGCGGGGCCGGGAGAGCAGGACAGTGTCCGTTCCGGCCCGCTCCGGTCAGCCGCGCGGGGCCGCCTGCGGCGGGTGGTTCAGGGGTGGCTCGTTAGAGGCACGCACGATGGTGATCAGCCGGTCCGTCAGCTGCAGGGGGCTCGCCGCCGGATCGTCGTACCCCAGCAGCCGGTGGCCGCGCAGGACATTGACCACGAGGTCGTCGGTCTCCCGGACGCTCTTGCCCACCTCGGCCTTTATCACTGGACGTTCGACGAGATCGAGCCCGCTGCCCTGCTGGATCAGGTCCTCCATCACCATGCCCGCGCTGGGGCTGAGCACGGAGAGTCCCAGCAGCCGGCCCGCGGCACTGGCACTGGTGATCACGGCATCGGCGCCGGACTGCCGCAGCAGCGGGGCGTTCTCCTCCTCACGCACCGCGGCCACGATCTTCGCGCCACGGTTGAGCTGACGTGCGGTCAGCGCGACCAGGACCGCGGTGTCGTCGCGCTGGGTGGCGATGATGACCTGACGTGCCTTCTGCACCTCCGCACGCAACAGCACATCGCTGCGCGTCGCGTCCCCGAGCACCCCGGTGAAGCCCTCGGCGTTGGCGATCTCTATCACCTTGGACGCCGGGTCGACGATGACGATCTGGTCCTTCCGCAGCCCTGTGGCGCACAGGGTCTGGATGGCCGAACGGCCCTTCGTACCGAAACCGACGACGACGGTGTGGTCACGCAAGTTGGTTCTCCAACGCTTCAGCCGGAAGTCCTCGCGGGTCCGTTCCGTGAGGACTTCAAGGGTGGTGCCGACCAGGATGATGAGGAAGAGCACGCGCAGCGGTGTCACGAGCAGCACGTTCATGAGCCGGGCGCTGTCGCTGTACGGGGTGATGTCGCCGTATCCGGTGGTGGAGAGGGTGACCGTCGCGTAGTACACCGCGTCCAGGAGGTCGACCTTGCCATCGGCGGCGTCGTGGTAACCGCCCCGGTCGATCCAGACGATCAGCACCGTGGCGGCCAGCACCGCCAGAGCCATCATCAGCCGCTTGGCGACCTGACGGGCCGGACCGTCGACGACCCGCCGCGGGAGCATCACCCGGGTCGGGACGACCTGCTCGTCGGCGCGCCTGGCCATCGCGTCATGGCCGGGAAGTTTCACGTGAAACACCCTTCAGTCCACGGCGTCGCCGGGGCCCACGGTAGATCGAGGATCTCCACCTCGGTGCCGGACCGTACCCCGCCCGGCCCCACAACAGCCAGCCCGTCCGCGGCAGCGACGCCGCGCAGCATGGCAGGACCGTTGTAATGCAGGGGTACGACGTGATCCGTGGCCCCCTCGGTTCCCGTGCTGTCGCGACGAGTTGCGGAACCGGAGGCCGGTCCGGGGGCACCGGCGGCACGGTGGACCACGGGGACCAGACGGGTGTCCTGCGGATGGCCGTGCACGTCGTCGCGTACGGCCACTCGGTAGGGTGCCTCGGCGGTGCGGCCCGCCAGCTCTCTGAGCAGCGGTTCGGCCAGGGTCAGCAGTCCGGACACGGCGGCCAGCGGGTTGCCGGGCAGGCCGACGAGACAGGGCCCCGCGGCGCCGAGCCGGGCCAGCAGCATGGGGTGACCGGGGCGGACGGCAACCCCGTCGACAAGCAGCTCGGCGCCGATCCGGGCCAGCACGGGGTGCACATGGTCGACGGGTCCGGCAGCGGTACCGCCGGTCGTGACGATCAGGTCGGCCTCGGAACCGGTGAGCGCCTGCCGCAGGGCTTCCGCGTCGTCGCCGAGGCGGCGCGGGGCGGAGACCTCGGCGCCCAGGGCACGCAGCCAGGGGCCGATCATCGGGCCGAGAGCATCCCGGATCAGCCCGTCGTGCGGGAGCCCGGCGGTGAGGAGTTCATCGCCCAGGACGAGTACGTCGACACGCGGCCGGGCCCGGGTCGGCAGCTCGTCGTATCCGGCGGCCGCAGCCAGGCCGAGGACTGCGGGCGTCACCAGCGTTCCGGCAGGCAGGAGTTGGTCTCCGGAGCGGCACTCCTGTCCGCGCGGCCTGATGTCCTGGCCCGGGTTGACCTGCCGCTGTGCGTACAGCAGCCCCTTGGCTTCGTCGGCATGGGCGTGTTCGCTGCGGATGACCGCGGTGACGTCCGCCGGGATGCGGGCGCCCGTGGCGATGCGGATGGCGTCGCCGTCGGGGAGCGGGGCGGGTGTGCCATGGCCGGCGAGGATCCCGTCATCGTCCCGGACGGTCCACGGGCCCGGCCCGGCGACGGCCCAGCCGTCCATGGCGGAGGTGTCGAACGACGGCAGATCGGTGAGCGCGGCCAACGGCTCGGCGAGCACCTGGCCGAGCGCCTGGTCGAGAGGAAGCCGCACGACACGGGCAGGAACGGCGCGTCCGGCCCTGGTGGCAGCGGCACGGGCCTCGCGCCACGGGGTCGCCCGGACATGCCGGTGGGTGGGGGTGGCCGGGTTGGGCATGGTCGAGGTGGGCTTGGTCGAGGTGATGGGGTCCTCGTCGCGCGGGGAGGCGGACGGCGCGGTCCGGGGCCGGTCCGCGGACTCGGGACGGTCCCCGGGCGGGCCTGCGGCCGCGGATCCCGGTCCGGATCCGGGCGCTCCCCCCGCACCGGCCCAAGGAGGTGCCTGCCGGCCGACCAGCGCGAGGGCCTGCGCGACGGCCCGCTCCTCGTCGGCCTCGGCCGCGCTGTCCCGTTCGGCGTTGCCGCCGTGGCCTGTCATGGCGTCTCGGTCTCGTCCGCCCACCGGACGGCGAGCGCCGCGGCCTTCCGCGCGGCCTCGGCCACTGCCTCCGGGCCGCCACCGTCCGCGCTCGCCTTCGCCGCCGCGTAGCCGACCAGGAAGGTCGTCAGGGGTGCGGCGGGGCGGGCGACGCCGTGGGCGGCATCGCGGGCGAGGTCGAGCAGGACATCGGTGTCGACGTCGAGCTCGATGCCCAGTTCGTTCTTGACTGCGGTGATCCATTCGTCCAGCACGGTCCCATGCTCCCTGATCCGGGCCCGGGCCGAGGCGATGTCCTCCCAGGTGTCGCAGTCGAACGAGGCGAGTGGGTCCGCCGTCACCCTGGAGAGCGTCAGTTCGTGGGTGAGCAACCGAAGGGGCAGGCCGGCCAGAGTGCCGTGCTCGGTGGCGATGAGTGCCAGTTCGCGGCGCAACGGCTCCGCGCGGTAGACGGCGACCAGCGGCTGGTCCCGGCCGTCCCGGTCGGTGCACACAGCACCCTCGACGTCCCCGTGACCGGCCGCTTCCAGCAACGCGCCGACCGTGTCCGAGCCCAGGAACGGCAGATCGGCGGAGAGCACGAGTACGCGCTCCGCCGCCGTGTGCCGCACCCCCGCACCGAGTGCGGCCAACGGGCCGCCGCCCTGCGGCTCTTCGCGCGTCCAGGTCACCGCGCGTGCGGTGGGCCGTCGTCCTCCCACCACCACGGTGGTCGCGGCTCCGGCACAGGCGCCGAGCACCCGGTCGAGCAGCGCACGGCCGCCGACCCGGACCCCGGGCTTGTCGGCACCGCCGAGCCGCTTGGCGGCTCCTCCGGCGAGAACGATGGCGTCATACGCGGTCATGCCCCGAGTATGCGTGCCCACCATCCAGCGGGTCCTCCCGGTCCGCGTTGTGGTGGATCAGGGCCGTCCAGGTTCCGGTGGCTCAAGACCGCCCACGTTGTGGTGGATCAGGACCGTCCAGGTTCCGGTGGCTCAAGACCGTCCACGTTCCGGTGGATCAACGCGGAACGGGAAGGAGCCCCTCAGCACCGGAGCCCGGAGCCCTGAGCCCAGAGCCCGCAGGCCCCGCACGGCCCTGTACCTCTCCCGCCTCGCCTACAACGTCCGCAGCAGCACCGCCGGCTGTTCCACGCAGTCGGCCACGTAGCGCAGGAAGCCTCCCGCCGCACCGCCGTCGCAGACCCGGTGGTCGAAGGTCAGGGACAACTGGACGACCCGTCGCACGGCCAGTTCGCCCTCGTGCACCCACGGCTTGGGGACGATCCGGCCGACGCCGAGCATCGCCGCCTCCGGGTGGTTGATGATCGGCGTCGATCCGTCGACGCCGAACACCCCGTAGTTGTTGAGCGTGAACGTGCCACCCGTCAGCTCGGCCGGCTTCAGCGTCCCCGTCCTCGCCGCCTCGGTCAGCCGGGCGATCTCCGCCCCGATCGACTCCGCGTTGCGCGTCTGCGCGTCCCGGACGACCGGGACGACCAGTCCGCGCTCGGTCTGCGCCGCGAAGCCCAGGTGGACCTCCGGCAGCCGCACGATCTCGCGCGCCTCCATGTCCACCGTGGAGTTGAGCTCGGGGTACCGGGCCAGGGCAGCCGTACAGATACGGGCGAGCAGGGCCAGGACCGAGACCTTGGGACCGGCACCCGGACCGCCGGCACCGTTCATCGCCGCCCTGGCCGCCATCAGCTCGGTGGCATCGGCGTCCACCCAGCATGTGGCATCCGGGATCTCGCGCCGGCTGCGTGCCAGCTTGTCGGCGACGGCACCCCGTACACCGCGCAACGGAATCCGCTCGCCGGCGGAACGTGCCACGGGTCCGTTCGTCACCGCGGGACTCGCTCCCGGCGTCACTGCCGGAGCGGCGACGGGAGCCGACGCCACCGACCGGATGGCGGACTCGACATCGGCGCGCAGGATCAGCCCGTCGGGCCCGGATCCGGCGAGCTGCCGCAGATCGAGGTCGTGCTGCCGAGCAAGCTTGCGCACCAGCGGGGAGACCACGGGGACCGGCCCCCGTACGTCGTCCGCGACCCGCGCGGAGCCCGCGGCCTCGGCCGACGGCGCGGCAGCCGGGGCGGACACGGCAGGAGTGGCAGCGGACGCGGCAGGAGCGGCGGCGGACGCGGTGGAAGCCGAAAGGCCCTCCGGCCGGACCCGTCGGCGCCGCACCGGCGGCGCCCCCGTCCCGTACCCCACCAGCACGTTCCCCGACCCGGACGGCTCCGAGTCGGCGACCGACGCACCTGAACCCGTACGGGAACGCGCACCGGAACCCGCACCGGATCCCGCACCGGTCGGCGTCTGCGACCCCGACGGTTCCACGGTCCCGACCGCGACCGTCAGCAGCGGGTCCCCGACGGGGAGTTCGGTCCCCTCCTCGCCGAACCGCGCGGTGACCACACCCCCGTACGGGCAGGGCACCTCCACCAGCGCCTTGGCCGTCTCGACCTCGACGACCGGCTGGTCGATGGCGACGACATCGCCGACCTCCACGAGCCAGCGCACGATCTGCGCCTCGGTCAGCCCCTCGCCAAGATCCGGAAGCTTGAATTCAAGTACCTGGGCCATCAGTTGTTCGCCTCCCACTGCAGTCGTGCGACGGCGTCGAGCACCCGGTCCACGCCCGGCAGATGGTGGCGCTCCTGCATCGGCGGCGGGTACGGGATGTCGAAGCCGGCGACGCGCAGCACCGGTGCCTCCAGGTGGTGGAAGCAGCGCTCGGTGATCCGGGCGGCGATCTCGCCGCCCGGGCCGCCGAAGCCGGTGGACTCGTGGACGACGACCGCGCGACCGGTGCGCCGCACGGACGCGGCGACGGTCTCGTCGTCGAACGGCACCAGTGAACGCAGGTCGACGACTTCGAGGTCCCAGCCCTCCTCGACAGCGGCCTGCGCCGCCTCCATACAGACCGGCAGCGACGGTCCGTACGTGATCAGCGTCGCGCTGCGCCCGGGACGGCGTACGACCGCCCGCCCGATGGGTTCGACGACGGCCGGTGCCTGCGGCGACCAGTCGGACTTCGACCAGTAGAGCCGCTTGGGCTCCAGGAAGACCACCGGGTCGTCGGACGCGATCGAGGCCCTCAGCAACCCGTACGCGTCCTCGACCGTGGCGGGGGTGACGACATGGAGACCCGGGGTCGCCATGTAGTACGCCTCCGAGGAGTCGCTGTGGTGCTCGACGCCGCCGATGCCTCCGCCGTAGGGGACCCGGACCGTGATCGGCAGCGGCATCGCGCCCCCGGTCCGGTTCCGCATCTTGGCGACATGGCTGATGAGCTGCTCGAACGCCGGGTACGCGAAGGCGTCGAACTGCATCTCGACCACGGGCCGGAGCCCGTACATGGCCATGCCGACGGCCGCGCCGAGAATGCCGGCCTCGGCCAGCGGGGTGTCCGTGCACCGCTCGTCGCCGAACTCCTTCGCCAGACCGTCGGTGATCCTGAAGACCCCGCCGAGCGTGCCCACGTCCTCACCGAGGACGTGCACGGAGGGGTCCTCGGCCATCGAGTCGCGCAGCGCGCGACCGAGTGCCTGCGCCATGGTCGCGGGCTTGGCCTTCGCCGTCCGCTCCCCGTCCGTGGCCGCTGCCGTCGTCATCGCCCCGCACCCCTGTCGTCCGTGCCGTGCTCGTCGTGCTCCGCGTCCAGCTCCACCCGCAGGCGGGCCGCCTGCTCGCGCAGCTGCGTCGTCTGCTCCGCGTACACATGGGCGAAGAGGTCCATCGGGTCGAGGACCGGGTCCGCGTTCATCCGCTCCCTCAGCTGCGCCGCCATCCGCTCCGCGGCCGCGCGTGCCTCCTCGATGCCGTCGTCGCCGAGCAGCCCGCGCCCGGTCAGTTCGCGCTCCAGGAGCTGCACCGGATCGTGGGCCCGCCAGGCCTCGACCTCGCTGTTCCCCCGGTAGCGCGTGGCGTCGTCCGCGTTCGTGTGCGCGTCCATGCGGTAGGTGACGGCCTCCACCAGCGTCGGACCGCCACCGCTCCTGGCCCTCGCCACGGCCTCGGAGAGGACCTGGTGCATGGCGGCCGCGTCATTGCCGTCGACCAGCCGTCCTGGCATTCCGTACCCGACGGCCTTGTGGGCCAGGGACGGGGCCGCGGTCTGCTTGGCCAGGGGCACGGAAATGGCGAAGCCGTTGTTCTGCACGAGGAAGACGACAGGGGCCCGCCAGACGGCCGCGAAGTTCAGTGCCTCGTGGAAATCGCCCTCGCTGGTGCCGCCGTCACCGACCATGGCGAGCGCCACCACGTCGTCCCCCTTGAGCCGCGCCGCGTGGGCCAGGCCCACGGCGTGCGGAAGCTGGGTGGCGAGCGGGGTGCACAGGGGGGCGATGCGGTGCTCGCGCGGGTCGTACCCGGTGTGCCGGTCGCCGCGCAGCAGGGTCAGGGCCTCGACCGGGTCCAGTCCCCGCGCGACGGCCGCGAGCGTGTCGCGGTAGCTGGGGAAGAGCCAGTCCCGCTCCTCCAGCACCAGGGCGGCCGCGATCTCGCAGGCCTCCTGCCCGGTGCTCGACGGATAGACGGCGAGCCTGCCCTGCTTGGTGAGGGCCGTCGCCTGTGCGTTGTACCGCCGGCCGCGTACGAGCTCCGCGTAGAGCCGCAGCAGCAGCTGGGGGTCTGCCTCGGCCGCGGCGTCCGTACCGAGCACGCGGTACGGCTCGGGGTCCGGGAGCAGGGGCGCGGGATCGGTGAGCGGCTTCCAGGCCGGGGGCGGCGTGGGCCGGTAGGCGGCCGCGCCGGGCAGCTCTTGGACCGTCATGACAAGCACCTCCTGGCGTCGAGGGGTATCGAGCGACATCTGGCGGCATCGGGGTGACCGATGCCGAGGGGCGTTGATATGTGTCGAATCAACCAAAGCTGAGCGAGGCGCGCATGTGGTGCCATGTGGTGTGCCTCACCTACCGATTGTTCGGTCGCGAGCGCATTTTGGCTACAGGCACCGTCAGCCTGTGGACAAACGGTTCTCCACAGCCTGGGATGGGGACAGGTCGTCCAGGACGGGGAGGCACGGGAACATGGCAGCTGAACAAATGGCCGACGGGGGCGAGGGGCCGGGCGGAGTTCCCCCGGCACGCCCGCTCGACGCCGTCGACGGCGCCATCCTCCGACTGCTCCAGACGGACGGCCGCGCCTCGATACGGTCGGTCGCCGACCGCGTCCACGTCTCGCGGGCCAATGCGTACGCCCGTATCAACCGGCTCATCGACGACGGCGTGATCCGCGGCTTCGGCGCACGGGTGAACCATGAGCGGGCGGGGCAGGGTGCCTCCGCATACATCACGCTCAAGATCGTCCAGAATTCCTGGCGCACCGTGCGGGAGCAGCTTCAGGCGTTGCCGGGCGCCACGCACATCGCGCTGGTCAGCGGCGATTTCGACGTCCTGCTGCTGGTGCACACCCCGGACAACCGGTCATTGCGCGAGCTGGTCCTGACGAGGATCCAGGCCATTCCGGAGGTGCTTTCCACCCGCACCCTGCTGGTGTTCGAGGAAACGGACCTGACCCCCGGATCCGACCGCCCCACGGAACTCACCTGAGCGAGGCCCCCCGGCCACCGGCTCTGCTCCCGGGGCTCAGCGGCTGGACTTCATGCCTTCGAAGGCCAGCTGCACGACGGTGTCGGCGAGCCGCACCCCCTCCGCGCCTCCGTCCGACAGCGGCCGGAACCACTCCACGAGCGAGTTGACCATCCCGAACAGCAGCCGCGTCGCGAGCCGTATGTCCACGTCGGAGCGGAGGTCACCGTCCGCGACCGCCGCCTTGAGCAGTTCGGCCACGCGCTGGTCGAACTCTCGGCGCCGCTCCAGGGCCCAGCGCTCGGTCTTCGTGTTGCCCCGCACCCGCAGCAGCAGCGTGACGTAGGGCAGTTCGGCTATCAGCACCTCGACGGTCCGACGCGTGACGTACTCGACGCGCTCGATCGCACGGCCCCGGGTCGCGCCCGGCTCGTCGAGGATCCCGAAGAGCCCGTCCAGTGCCCGGCTGACCGCGCGCCGCAGCAGCTCTTCCTTGCCGGCGACGTGGTGATAGATGGACGACTTCGAGATGCCTGCCGCCTTGGACAGGTGCTCCATCGAGGTGCCGTCGTAACCGCGCTCGTTGAAGACACGGACGGCGACGGTGAGCAGAGTCTCCGGGGTGTACGTGTCCCGCTTGGCCGTGGTCATGCCCGCGATCCTCCCCTACGCGTCGGACCGACCGGCAAATGGGGGGCGGTCTTGTCCACAGGTTTCGCGGGCCCTCTTGTCCCGACCGATCGTTCGGTTACTCTAACTCTGTCCGCCCGTCCCTGCCCAGCTCGATGAGGAGTTGGTCCGTCATGGCCGCCGAGCTCTCCCCGCACCTGCTGTCCGAGAGGCACCGCCCCACGCTCGACCGGGCCCTCGACGCGATCCGCACGCGTGCCTACTGGTCGCCGCACCCCGAGCACCCGAAGGCCTACGGCGAGGGCGGCGCCCCCGGCAGCCTGGGCGCCGCCGAGGGCAAGGCCGCGTTCGACGCCGTGCTGCACACACGTCTCGATCTGGACCAGCCGGGCACCGACGGCTGGACGGGCGGCGAGATCTCTCCGTACGGCCCGGAGCTGGCCGTCGAGTATCCGCACGCCGACCTCGACGTGCTGCTCCCCGCGATGCGTGCCGGTATGCCCGCCTGGCGCGAGGCCGGCCCGGAGACCAGGGCTCTGGTGTGCCTGGAGATCCTGGCGCGGATCAGCGCCCGCACCCATGAGTTCGGCCACGCGGTGATGCACACCAGCGGGCAGGCCTTCATGATGGCGTTCCAGGCCGGCGGCCCGCACGCCCAGGACCGCGGTCTGGAGGCGGTGGCGTACGCGTACGAGGAGCAGATGCGCGCGCCCCGGAGCGCCGACTGGTCGAAGCCGCAGGGCAAGCGCGACCCGATCGACCTGCACAAGACGTTCACCGCGGCCGGACGTGGCATCTCCCTGCTGATCGGCTGCAACACCTTCCCCACGTGGAACGGCTACCCGGGCCTCTTCGCCTCCCTGGCCACCGGCAACCCGGTCCTGGTCAAGCCGCACCCCCGGGCAGTACTCCCGCTGGCCCTGACCGTGCAGGTGGCGCGTGAGGTCCTCACGGAAGCGGGCTTCGACCCCAACCTGGCAGCGCTGGCCGCCGAGCGTCCGGGCGAGGGCATCGCCAAGACCCTGGCGGTCCGTCCGGAGATCCGGATCATCGACTACACCGGCTCCACCGCGTTCGGTGACTGGCTGGAGGCCAACGCCCGCCAGGCCCAGGTGTACACGGAGAAGGCCGGCGTCAACACGATCGTCGTCGACTCCACGGACGACTACCGCGGCATGCTGGCCAACCTGGCGTTCTCGCTCTCCCTCTACAGCGGCCAGATGTGCACCACCCCGCAGAACCTCCTGATCCCCCGGGACGGCATCACGACGGATGTCGGCGACAAGTCGTACGACGACGTGGTCACGGACATCGCCGCCGCGGTCACCGGACTTCTCGGCGACGACGCCCGGGCGAACGGCCTGCTCGGCGCCCTGGTCAACCCGGACGTGAAGGCCCGCCTGGAGGCGGCCGCACAGCTGGGCGAGGTGGCACTGCCTTCACGGGAGGTGACCAACCCGGACTTCCCCGAGGCAGTCGTCCGTACCCCGCTGATCGTCAAGCTCGACGGCAGCAAGCCAGACGAGGACTCGCCCTGTCTGGCGGAGTGCTTCGGCCCGGTCTCGTTCGCGGTCGCCGTCGAGTCGACGGCGGAGGCGGTGGAACTGCTGCGCCGCACGATCCGCGACAAGGGCGCGATGACGGTCGGCGCGTACACCACCTCACCGGAGGTGGAGCGTGCGGTGGAGGACGTCTGCCTGGACGAGTCGGCCCAGCTCTCCCTGAATCTGACCGGCGGGGTGTACGTCAACCAGACGGCGGCGTTCTCCGATTTCCACGGCTCGGGAGGAAACCCGGCGGCGAACGCGGCCCTGTGCGACGGCGCTTTCGTGTCCAACCGCTTCCGCACCCTGGAAGTCCGCCGCCAACGCTGAACCCCGCAGATCCAGCCCCTCCGGCGTTGAGGAGCGGGGGTCCGGGGGCGGAGCCCCCGGTTACGGGAAGGGGCGGGGAGGGGACAAGTCCCGCCGCAGGCGCACCCCACCCTTCCCGCACACCCGCGCCCGCCGGGCCACCCAGGGCGCCGGGTGCCCCGGGCGGCCCAGGGGCCGGAGCCCTACGCCCCGCCCCCCGGAATATCCGCATACCGCTGCACCCACGCATGCATCGCAATCGCCGCCGCGGCCCCCGCGTTGATGGACCGCGTCGACCCGAACTGCGCGATCGAGCACACCATCGAGGCGTGCTTGCGGGCCTCCTCCGTCAGCCCCGGCCCCTCCTGCCCGAAGAGCAGCACACACCGCCGCGGCAGCTCGGTCCGCTCCAGCGGAACCGCGCCCGGAAGGTTGTCGATGCCGATGATCGGCAGCCCTTCGGCCGCCGCCCAGGCGGTCAGATCCGCGGTGTCCGGGTGGTGACGGACATGCTGGTAACGGTCGGTGACCATCGCTCCGCGACGGTTCCAGCGCCGCCGCCCCACGATGTGCACCTCCTTGGCGAGGAAGGCGTTCGCGGTGCGTACGACGGAACCGATGTTGAAGTCGTGGCCCCAGTTCTCCACCGCCACATGAAAGTCGTGCCGCCGCAGGTCGAGATCGGCGACGATCGCCTCCCGGGTCCAGTAGCGGTACTCATCGCCCACATTGCGCCGGTCGCCGTGGGCGAGCAGCTCGGGGTCGTACCGCTCGCCCACGGGCCACGGCAGCGGATGCGGCCCGACGCCGATCTCCGTACCGAACCCCTCGTCGTACTGCGCGGCATCGTCCGTCGCCGACGCCGCGGACGGGTCGGCCACCCCACCCGCACCATCGGTGCTGCCTGTACTGCCTGTCTCGCTGCTCACCCGACGAGCGTATGGCCCTCACCGTCACGGCGCTGCGGTGCCTCCCGGTCCTGCGGACCTTCCTGCGCTCCTTCCTGGGCCACGGCGGCCGCACCGTCCCGCGGCCCCGGCACCTTGCCGCGCCGGCGCAGGAGCAGATCCCGGCCGTGCGCCGCCCGCCCTTCGAGCCACATCAGGAAGACGGTCGGCAGGAAGACGGCATCCGCGGCGATCATGGCCATCGAGAAGAAGGGGAGCCCCAGCAGCAGGGCGATACCCGCGTGCTCGCAGATCATCAGGACGAGCAGCACGTTCTTGACGCGCCGGTTGAACAGCGTGAAGGGGAAGGCGACCTGCACGGCGACGGTGGCGTACGTCAGCACCATCACCATCACGCCGCTCGACGCGAGCAGGTCGGAGAGACCGGGCCACGGGGTGAAGTAGTCGAGATTGAGCGGGTAATAGAGCGCCGTGCCGTCCTGCCAGCGCGACCCCTGGATCTTGTACCAGCCCGCGGTCGCGTAGATCATGCAGACCTCGGCCATGATCACGACGAGTGTGGCGTTGTGGGCGAGGTTGGCGATGACGTCGAGCAGAGTGCGCGGCTCGCCGTCCGGTGCGTACCGGTTCACCGCCCACCAGGCGCCGTGGCCGATCCACAGGATCCAGAAGAGGGCCGGCAGCCAGGTGGTCCCGCCCAGGCTGTCCGTGACCGTGGCGCCGCAGAGTACCGCCCCGAAGGCCACCCACAGCAGCGGACCGGCCACACCCGCACCGCCCGGTGCGGAGTCCGCGCCGGGCGAACGCCGCACACGGCGGGCGTCCAGGGACCAGACCTGACCGCATCGCGTCAGTACCAGGTAGATCGCCATCAGGTGGATGACGTTGTCGCCGCCGTCGCCCATGAAGATGCTGCGGTTCTGCAGGGAGAGCACGCCGACCATGAAGAGGACGGACATGGCCCGGGTGTGCCAGCCAACCATCAGCAGGGCGGAGGCGACCAGCGCGAGCACGTACACGATCTCGAACCAGACAGCGCTGTCCGACCACATCAGCGTGGTGAAGGCCTGGTTGCCGGAGATGAGCTGCTGTGCCATGTCCCAGCGCCACGGGGCCTCGGGGCCGTACATCTCGTGCCGGTGCGGAATCTCGCGCAGCAGGAACAGGAAGTACGTGGCGGAGATGCCGATCCGGATGACGGCGCTCTGGTACGGCCCCAGGGAAGCGGCCGTGGCGCGCTGGATGCCGCGGGCGAGCATGTGGTCGGAGCCGGGTGTGCTCACTGGTCCGCCTCCTTGGAGGTGGCCGAGCCCTCGGGGAGATCGGCCGCGGTGACGGTCCACCAGGGCAGTACCCGGTAGGACGGCCTGGTGCTGATCTTCTCGCTGCTCCACGCGGGGGCCGCCACGGAGCGGGTCTCGGACCGGACCTGGATTCTCAGGACGTCGCCGCCGTAGTCGTGCTCACTGAGGCGCAGCATCACGATGCGCCGAATGTACTGCTCGGAGAGTTTGCCGCGCAGTCCGTTGGCCCGGTTCTGGCTGTCGTGCGAGCCGAGATAGAAGTCCCAGCCCCGGCGGAGTTCGTTCTGCTGGACATGGCTGGGCAGCAGATTGCCGCGTATCGCCTTGCGGTCCTCGCCCGACAGGCTCATCCAGGGGGTGGTCCGCCGCTTGTCGGGGCCGGATATCTCGGCGCGCACGTGCACGGCGATGTTCTGCTGCAGGGGATTGGGCGCGAAGAGCTTCCAGTTCTGCTCGAACTCGGGATAGATCCACTGGTCCACCGCCTCGCCGTGCTGCTTGGTCAGCGTGTTGGACGGGGCGACGTGCAGGAACACCATGGCCAGTTGCACGCAGGCGATGAGCCCGATCACGGACAGTGCGACAGCGGCGACGACCTGGTACGGAAACGAGAGCCCGGCCATACCTGCGCGCGGCTCGGGAACGGTCCGCGCATCGGGGCCGGCCCCGCTCCCGTCCCCCTCGCTGACACCCCCGTCGATGCCCCCGTCGACGCTCCCACTGACGCCCCCGCCGACGCCCTTGTCGTCGTACGAATCCATCCCGCCCCGATCCCCGTCGATCCCGGTCAGTTATCCACAGGGTTGACACCCTACGGGCCGCAGACTCACCATTGAAGACATTGAACCGAACGATCGGTCGGTAGGGAGTCCGGGATGGCGGCAGTGACTGCGGGCCAGACAGCGCAGGCGGCAGCAGGCAGTACCGATGGGGCGGACGGGGCTCTGGAGGCAGCCTTCGACGCCGCGGTCGCGGCCGACGAGCGCATCGAGCCACGGGACTGGATGCCCGACGCCTACCGCGCCTCGCTGGTCAGGCAAATGGCCCAGCACGCCCACTCCGAGATCATCGGCATGCAGCCGGAGGCGAACTGGATCACCCGCGCCCCCTCGCTGCGCCGCAAGGCCATCCTGATGGCCAAGGTGCAGGACGAGGCGGGACACGGGCTGTACCTCTACAGCGCGGCGGAGACCCTCGGCACGGGCCGCGAGGAACTGCTCGACAAGCTGCACGCGGGCCGCCAGCGGTATTCCTCGATCTTCAACTACCCGACCCTGACCTGGGCGGACGTCGGCGCCATCGGCTGGCTCGTGGACGGCGCAGCGATCACCAACCAGGTCCCTCTCTGCCGCTGCTCGTACGGCCCCTACGCCCGGGCGATGGTCCGTATCTGCAAGGAGGAGTCCTTCCACCAGCGCCAGGGCTACGAACTGCTGCTCGCGCTCAGCCACGGGACACCGGCGCAGCACGAGATGGCGCAGGACGCCGTGAACCGCTGGTGGTGGCCGTCCCTGATGATGTTCGGCCCCCCGGACGACGCCTCGTCGCATTCCGCCCAGTCGATGACCTGGAAGATCAAGCGGCATTCCAACGACGAGCTGCGGCAGCGCTTCGTGGACATCTGCGTCCCGCAGGCCGAGGCCCTGGGCCTCGCGCTCCCCGACCCGGACCTCCGGTGGAACGAGGAGCGCGGTCAGCATGATTTCGGGGCGATCGACTGGACGGAGTTCCAGGAGGTCCTGAAGGGCAACGGGCCGTGCAACGAACAGCGCCTCACCCAGCGCCGCCGGGCCCACGAGGAAGGCGCCTGGGTCCGGGACGCAGCCGCCGCATACGCACAGAAGCACACGGACACACCGCAGCACACGGACGCACCGCAAACGGAAGCACTGAACACGGCCGTACCGACCGCGGCTGTACCGCCTGCCGCCGCATCGGGTGCCGCTGTGTCGAACGGGGAGGCGACAGCATGAGCAGCTCGACCGACTGGCCGCTGTGGGAGGTGTTCGTGCGCTCGCGGCGCGGGCTCTCGCACACCCACGCCGGCAGCCTGCACGCCCCGGACGCCGAGATGGCCCTGCGCAACGCCCGCGATCTCTACACCCGGCGCTCCGAGGGCGTCTCCCTCTGGGTGGTGCCCTCGAACCAGATCACGGCATCCTCCCCGGACGAGAAGGACACGTTCTTCGAACCGGCGGGTGACAAGCCCTACCGGCACCCGACCTTCTACGCCATCCCGGACGGGGTGAAGCACCTGTGACCGCGGCCCTCGCTCTCGGCGACGACGCGCTGGTGCTCTCGCACCGGCTGGGCGAGTGGGCGGGCCATGCCCCCGTGCTGGAGGAGGAGGTGGCCCTCGCCAACATCGCCCTGGACCTGCTGGGTCAGGCGCGGATCCTGCTCTCCCTGGCGGGTGACGAGGACGAACTGGCGTACCTGCGCGAGGAGCGCGCCTTTCGCAACGTTCAGTTGGTCGAGCAGCCCAACGGCGACTTCGCCCACACCATCGCCCGTCAGCTGTACTTCTCGGTCCACCAGCACGGCCTGTACGAACAGCTGGCGGCCGGGGACGGCGAGTTCGCCGGTCTGGCGGCCAAGGCCGTCAAGGAGGTCGCCTACCACCGCGACCACGCCGAGCAGTGGACCCTGCGTCTCGGGGACGGTACGGCCGAGAGCCACGCACGCATGCAGCACGGGGTGGATGCCCTGTGGCGCTACACCGGCGAACTGTTCCAGCCCGTCGAAGGAATCGACGTGGACTGGCAGGCGCTGCACAGCCGCTGGCTGGACTCCCTCACCACCGTGCTGGAGCGGGCCACGCTGACCGTGCCGACCGGACCGCAGACCGGCGCCTGGACAGCGGGTGCCGGCCGGCAGGGCATCCACACGGAACCCTTCGGCCGGATGATCGCCGAGATGCAGCACCTGCACCGCAGCCACCCGGGGGCGTCATGGTGACGTGGACAACTCTGGAGGAGGAGCTGCGCAGCCTCGCGGGCGCCGTCCCCGATCCGGAACTGCCCGTACTGACCCTGGAGGAGCTGGGTGTGCTCCGGGGCGTGGAGGTACTTGCGCCCGGCCGCGTCACGGTGCGGCTCACCCCGACCTACACCGGCTGCCCAGCGATAGAGACCATGTCCACGGACATCGAGCGCGTGCTGTACGACCACGGCATGACCGAGGTCTCCGTGGTCACCGTCCTCTCCCCGGCCTGGTCCACGGACGACATCAGCGCGGAGGGCCGGCGCAAGCTCGCCGAGTTCGGCATCGCGCCTCCCCGGCCGCACGACGCCGCGACCGCCGCCGCGGCGGCGGCAGGGCCCGTGCCGGTCGCCCTGTCGGTGCGCTGTCCGCACTGCGGCTCGACCGACACCGAGCTTCTGAGCCGGTTCTCGTCGACCGCCTGCAAGGCACTGCGCCGCTGCGTGTCGTGCCGTGAACCGTTCGACCACTTCAAGGAGTTGTAGATGTTCCATCCGCTCCGGGTCAGCGCGATCGAGCGGCTCACGGACGATTCGGTGGCCGTCACCTTCGCCGTTCCGCCGAAGCTTCGCGAGACCTTCCGCCACAAGCCCGGCCAGCATCTCAACGTCCGCTACACGGTCGACGGCGAGGAGATCCGCCGCTCGTACTCGATCTGCGCACCGGCCACCGAACAGCCGGCCGACCCCGCGCTTCGCGTGGGCATCCGGCTCGTCGACGGCGGCGCGTTCTCCACGTACGCACTCAAGGAACTGGCGGTCGGCGACCAGGTCGAGGCGATGCCGCCGATGGGCCGCTTCGTGCTCGCACCGCGCGCCGGGCAGTTCGCGGCGATCGTCGGCGGGAGCGGCATCACCCCGGTGCTGTCCATCGCGGCGACCCTGCTGGCCCGCGAGGCCGACGCCTCGTTCTGCCTGATCCGCAGCGACCGGACCGCCGCCTCGACCATGTTCCTGGACGAGGTCGCCGACCTCAAGGACCGGTACCCGGACCGGTTCCAGCTGGTCACCGCGCTCTCCCGGGAGGAACAGCAGGCGGGCCTTCCCTCCGGCCGGCTCGATCGCGAAAGACTCACCGGCCTGCTGCCGGCCCTGCTCCCGGTGGCCGGGATCGAGGGCTGGTACCTGTGCGGTCCGCTCGGCCTGGTCCGGGCCGCCGAAGGCGCGCTGCACGGTCTGGGCGTCGACCGGACCCGCATCCACCAGGAGATCTTCCACGTCGAGGACAGCCCGGATGCCTCCGCGCGGCCTCGGGTCGACGCTTCGGCACACAGCACGCTCACCGCGACCCTGGACGGCCGCTCGGGCACCTGGCCGGTGCAGGAGGGCGATTCCCTCCTGGAGACGGTGCTGCGCAGCCGTTCCGACGCGCCATACGCCTGCAAGGGCGGGGTCTGCGGGACCTGCCGGGCCTTCCTCGTCTCGGGAGAGGTGCGGATGGACCGCAACTTCGCCCTGGAGCCCGAGGAGACGGACGCGGGGTACGTGCTGGCCTGCCAGTCCCATCCGGTGACGGGGGAGGTCGAGCTCGACTTCGACCGCTGACCCGAGGCGGCGCACGCGCCCCGTACCCCGCACCGCGCCCGGCCTGTTCCCTTCTTGTAGAACCTGTTCTATCTTGACGCTCCGTCAGGTCGGGCTACGGGCACAGCGGTTCGCGGGAGGCCAGGACAGTGGACTTCACCTTCACCGAGGAACAACAGGCAGCCACCGAGGCAGCGCGGGCGGTCTTCTCGGGCGTCGCCCCCGATGCGGTTCCCAGCCCCGCCCTCGTCCCGGGAGCGGTCGCCGAGGACATCGACCGTCCGCTGTGGGCCGGGCTCGCCGCGGGCGACCTGCTGAGCCTGACGCTGGCTCCGGAGCATGGCGGGGCGGGCCTCGACCTGGTCGCGCTCTGCCTGGTGCTGCGTGAGTCCGCGAAGGTTCTCGCCCGGGTCCCCCTGCTGGAGACGTGCGCGGTCGCGATGGCGGTCCAGCGTTACGGCGACCAGGAACTGGCGGCCGAGTTGCTGCCCCGGATCGGCCGGGGAGAGCTGGTTCTCACGGTCGGCGCCAACGGCCGCACCGGCCACGACCCGGCCGAACTCGCCGTCACCGCACGCCCGGGCGGCGACGAAGAGGGCAGCAGCGGCAGCGGGGGCGGGGGCAACAACGCAAGCACATCCTGGGTACTGGACGGTGTCCAGTCGGCCGTGCCGTGGGCTCAGGCAGCGGACTGGATCGCGGTGCCCGCCCACGCCGGGGACGGCCTCGCCGTGCTGGCCCTGATCCGCCGCGACGACGACGGTGTCACCCTCGCGGAGCAGGTCTCCACCAACGGTGAACTCTTCGGCGAGGTACGGCTGGACGCGGTCCGGATCGAGCCCCGCCGGCTGATCGACGCCGCCGATGCCTGGGAGTGGCTGCGCTCCGTCCTCACCACCGGAACGTGCGCGCTCGCGCTGGGCCTCGGCGAGGCCGTACTGGCCATGACGAGCCAGTACACCGGCAAGCGCGAGCAGTTCGGCTTCCCCGTCGCGACCTTCCAGGCCGTCGCCGTGCAGGCCGCGGACCGCTACATCGACCTGCGGGCCATGGAGGTGACCCTCTGGCAGGCGGCCTGGCGGATCGCCGTAGGCGGGGCCGGTGCGCTGCCACCGGCAGGCGATGTCGCGGTGGCGAAGATCTGGGCGTCCGACGGGGTCCGCCGGGTCGTACAGACGGCACAGCACCTGCACGGCGGCTTCGGCGCGGACACCGACTACCCGCTGCACCGCTTCCACGCCTGGGCGAAGCAGATCGAGCTCTCCCTCGGCCCGGCAGCGGCCCACGAGGAGGCCCTGGGCGACCTGCTGGCCGCCCACCCCCTCGGCTGACACCACCGGGGCAGAGCGGACGGACTTCGAAGGCACCCCAAGGCCGGGCAGGGCCCGCGCGCGATCAGGCGACGAAGGCGGGCGCCCCGTTGTCGGTGACCATCGGGCGTCCCGCACCGTCCCAGGCGAGCATGCCGCCGTCGATGTTCACGGCGTCAATGCCCTGCTGCACCAGGTACTGGGTGACCTGGGCGGACCGGCCGCCGACCCGGCACATCACGTGCACGCGCCGGCCGTCCTCCACCGCCTCGGTCAGTTCTCCGAACCGGCCCACGAAGTCGCTCATAGGAATGTGCAGGGCGCCGTCGACATGCCCGGCCGCCCATTCGTCGTCCTCCCGGACGTCCAGCACGAAGCCGTCCACCGGCACCGCGTTGACGGCGACCGCGGGAAGCGGGGCGAAATTCATGGGTCATGCCTTCTCTCGTTCACATGCGCACCGAAGTCACCGGAAACGCTACTGCAGACCTGACAGCTCGGCCTCACGCTGCGAGACCTCACCCAGCAACTGTTCGGCGATCTCCTCCAGCAGGTGATCCGGATCGTCCGGAGCCATTCGCAGCATGGCGCCGATCGCGCTCTGCTCCAGCTCCTGGGCGAGCACCGTCAGCAGTTCCTTGCGCTGCGTCAGCCAGTTCAGCCGGGCGTACAGCTCATCGGCCTCGCTGAGCTCCGCCGGGGCCACCACCGGTCCGGCCGCCCACTCCTGGGCCAGTTCCCTGAGCAGCGCCTCGTCCCCGCGCCCGTAGGCGGCGTTGACGCGCGTGATGAACTCGTCGCGCCGGGCCCGCTCCTTCTCGTCCTGGGCCAGGTCGGGATGGGCCTTGCGGGCCAGCTCGCGGTACAGCTTGCGTGCCTCGTCGGTCGGCCGGACCCGCTTCGGCGGCCGGACCGGCTGCTCGGTCAGCATCGCCGCGGCCTCGGGCGACAGACCGTCGGAGTCGATCCAGTCGTGGAACAGCTCGTCGACCCCCGGCATGGGCATCACGATCGCCCGTGCGTCCTGCGCCTTGCGCAGATCCTCCGGATCGCCCGACCTGGCGGCCCGGGCTTCCGCGATCAGTGCGTCGAGCTCGTCCAGCCGTGCGTACATCGGGCCCAGCCGCTGGTGGTGCAGCCGGGAGAAGTTCTCGACCTCGACCCGGAACGTCTCCACCGCGATCTCGAACTCGATGAGGGCCTGCTCGGCCACCCGCACGGCATGCGCCAACCGCGCCTCGGGACGCGCCTGCTCTCCGCCCACAGCGCCCGCGCCGCCCGCGCCGCCCGCGCCGCCCGCGCCGCCCGCGGCAGCATCGTCAGTCGTTCCACCGGTCACGTCACCGGTCGCAGCGTCGTCTACGGGCACACCACCGTCACCGGGCGCACCGGAATCACGTCCGGTGCCGGGCCCGTCCGTTTGCGCCTCGTCCTGCGCCTCGGCCACAGGGCCGGGCCGCTCGTCCTGCGGGGCGTCGTCCTGCCGGGCATCGTCGTTCCGGGTGGTCGGCACCCCGGCGGCTTCGTGGGTCACCCGTCCAGCGTATGGCCACGGCCGGGGTGCCGAGGACGCACGGTCGGCGCAGCGGACCTCACACCCCGGTTTCGGCGGCTATCCGCCCTGCTCCGACCGCCCGCACCAGGTCCGCGTGGTCCGCCTCGGTACGGTCCGCGTAGGTCACCGCGAACGCCGCGACCGCCTCGTCCAGCTCGTCGTTCTTCCCGCAGTACCCCGCGATGAGCCGTGGATCGGCGCTGTGCGCATGAGCCCGCGCCAGCAGCGCACCCGTCATCCGCCCGTAGTCGTCGACCTGGTCGGCCGCCAGCGCCGCAGGGTCCACGCTGCCCTTCCGGTTCCTGAACTGCCGCACCTGGAACGGCCGGCCCTCCACGGTCGCCCAGCCCAGCAGGATGTCACTGACGACCTGCATCCGCTTCTGCCCGAGCACCACCCGGCGCCCCTCGTGCGCCACCTCGGGCACGACGAAGCCCACTGCGGGCAGATAGGGCGCCAGCACCGACGGCCTGGCCTCCTTCACCTGAAGGACCAGGGGCTCGCCCCGGTGGTCCAGCAGCAGCACCACGTACGACCGGGTGCCCACGCTTCCCGTGCCGACCACCCGGAACGCCACATCGTGGATCGCGTACCGGGCCAGCAACGGCACCCGGTCCTCCGAGACGGTGCCCAGATAGTCGCCCAGCCCCGCCGCCACGGCCGCCGCCTCCGCGTCCGGCACCCGGCGCAGCACCGGCGGCGCGTCGACGAACCGGCGTCCGCCGTCCCCGGAGCCCTCCGTGGACTTCGCGGCGAAGCGGGCGCTGGTGTTGTTGCGCGCCTTCTCCGAAACCCGTTCCAGGGTGCCCAGCAGGTCCTTCGCGTCCGTGTGCGAGACCAGTTCCTCGTCCGCGATGGCGTTCCACGCGTCGAGCGCGGGCAGCCGCGCCAGCAGCCGCATGGTCCGCCGGTAGGCGCCGACCGTGTCGTACGCGCCCCTGCGGCAGGTCTCCTCGTCCGCACCGGCCTCGCGGCCCGCGAGCACCAGTGAGGTGGCGAGACGCTTGAGGTCCCACTCCCAGGGGCCGGCCACGGTCTCGTCGAAGTCGTTCAGGTCGATGACCAGACTGCCCCGGGCGTCGCCGTACAGCCCGAAATTCGCCGCGTGCGCATCGCCGCAGAGCTGAGCGGCCACCCCGGTGACGGGCGTCCCCACCAGGTCGTGGGCCATCAGGCCCGCCGAACCCCGCAGAAAGGCGAACGGCGTCGCGGCCATCCGTCCCACCCGTATCGGTGTGAGACCCGCCACCCGGCCCTGATTCGACTCCTCGACCGCCCGCACCGCGTCGGGCCGCCCGGCCGGCAGCACCAGTGAGGCGTGGGAGGAGCGGGGCACGCTCCGGCGCAGCGCCTTGCCGGCCTCTCTCGGCGACGGCGGTGCGGTCCGGTCGTCCGGGGCCGCACGGTGGGCGAACCCGGGCACGACGGGAATGCGTGAACCGTCCTTCGCGGCCCGCTGTACCGGCAGTGTCGCTTCGATCTCGCTCATGGCGCGCAGCCTCCCCCGACCGCACCCGGCGCCGCCGTCGGCGTCCGGCGTCCCGGCCCAGCATCAACTGCCGCAGACGGTACCGCTGTCCACTCCCGCCCCGCCCTCGGGCTCCGCGAGCCCGGCCCGATCCAGACGAAGACAGTCCCTAGCAGCCGCCGAGGTCGTCCTTCAGATGGGTTTCGGCCCAGCTCCCCAGTTCCTTGAGGGCGGGCTCCATCGCGGCACCGGCCTGCGTCAGGCGGTACGACACCCGCAGCGGCGGCCCCTCGTCGACCTCGCGGACCACCAGCCCCGCCGCCCCGAGCTCGGTGAGCCGGTCCGAGAGCATGCGCTCGCTGATGCCCGGAATGGCCCGCCGCAGATCGGCGAAGTGCACCGGCTGCTGCATCAGCACGGAGACGATCGGCCCGGTCCAGCGCTTACCGAACAGCTCGAAAACGCGGCTGATGCCCACGTCCACCCGCCTGCACGCCTGCTCGCTGTGATCCGCCATACGTCCAGAGTACTGCGTGGACGTGAGGGACTTACTATTCGTAAGCCACTATGTTATTACTAGGTACGTACGAAATATTGGACCGCTCACCGGCCCTCCCCTCACCGACTTACGGAGACCCTCATGGCCACCCTCCTGCACCTCGATTCCGCCGTCTTCCCCGAGGGCTCCGCCTCTCGCGAGGTCACCGCCGCCTTCGTGCAGACCTGGCTCGAGCAGCACCCCGACGGGAAGGTCGTCTACCGCGACCTCGCGGCCGAGCCCCTGCCGCACCTGGACGCCGAGGCCGCCGCAGCCGGTGCCGCACACCCTCTGCGGGGCGAACTCGCCGCGGAGCTCTCCGCCGCGGACGCGGTCCTGATCGGCGCCCCGATGTACAACTTCACGATTCCGTCGACGCTCAAGGCATGGCTCGACCACGTGATCATCGTCGGCCACAACGCCGGCCCCGACAGCCCGGTGGCCGGCACTCCGATCACCGTCGTCGCCAGCCGTGGCGGCTCGTACGCCGCGGGCACCCCGCGCGAGGACGCCGAATTCGTGCAGAACTATCTCGCGACGCTGCTGACGTCCATGTTCGCCGCCGAGGTCGACTTCATCGTGCCGGAGCTCACCCTGGCCCACAGCAATCCGCAGATGGCCGAGCTCATCCCGCTCGCCGACGCCTCCCGCACCAAGGCACTCACCGACGCCTCCGAGAAGGCCAAGGCCCTCGCCTCCCGCCTCGCCGCCTGAGCAGGGCGCGACAGCAGGGAGGGGCCGGGGTCCACAGACCCCGGCCCCTCCCTGCGAATCGGACGTTTCACGTGAAACCAAACACCCGGAACCTCTGCCCGAGCCGGCCCGGAACCCCTGACCGGACCAGAACCGGACAAGCACCGCCCCAGCACCGGACAAGTCCGGGCCAGAACCGAAGAAGCCCCACAGGTCAATGACCTGTGGGGCTTCTCTCTTGTGCGCGAGGGGGGATTTGAACCCCCACGTCCCTAAGGACACTGGCACCTGAAGCCAGCGCGTCTGCCGTTCCGCCACTCGCGCATGAGTGGTGTTTCCAGACTCTCGCTTGTTGCTGCGAGCGCCTGGCGACAAACGGAAGATTAGCACGCTGGACAGGGTGGATTCACATCCGTTTGTTTCGCCGAACGTCCCGAGGGAACCGGGAACCCGGAGCCGCCGCCCCCCACTCCTCCTGAGTGCACCCAAGGTGCGGGACACTGTCAGGAGACCGCCTCTACGATCCGTGTGAGGGGGGACACTCCTCCACAGTGCAGACAAGGGGAACCAGCCGATTTCCCTACGCGTGGATACGATCAGTAAGCAGTACAGGGACGACGACACCGGAGGAGGTGCCCCATGGGAGTCATGAAGCGTTTCGAGCAGCGTCTCGAAGGTCTGGTCAACGGCACCTTCGCCAAGGTCTTCAAGTCCGAGGTCCAGCCGGTCGAGATCGCCGGCGCCCTCCAGCGGGAATGCGACAACAACGCCACCATCTGGAACCGCGAGCGGACCGTCGTCCCCAACGACTTCATCGTCGAACTCAGCGCCCCCGACTACGAGCGTCTCAGCCCGTACTCCGGCCAGCTGGGCGACGAGCTCTCCGGGCTGGTCAGGGACTACGCCAAGCAGCAGCGGTACACCTTCATGGGCCCCATCAAGGTCCACCTGGAGAAGGCGGACGACCTCGACACCGGTCTCTACCGGGTACGCAGCCGCACCTTGGCGTCGAGTTCGTCACAGCAGGAGCAGCCCGGCCAGCAGGCGTTCCCGAACCACCCCGGGCAGCAGGCCGCACCGCCCGCCCGCCCCGGCCCCGGGCGTCCCCAGACACCCGGCGGTTACGGCTACCCGCCCACCTCCGCACCGCCCATGCCCGCGGCCCCGCCGCCGGGCGCCAGGCACGGCGGAGCACCGGGTCCCGACCGGCGCCCGCCGGCCACCCCCAGCCCCCTGCCGAACACGCAGGTGCGACGCTGGATCGAGATCAACGGCACCCGCCATCAGATCTCCCGTCCGACGCTGGTGATGGGCCGCAGCACCGACGCCGACGTACGGATCGACGACCCCGGCGTATCCCGCCGGCACTGTGAGATTCGGACCGGAACGCCCTCGACGATCCAGGATCTCGGGTCTACCAACGGCATCGTGGTAGACGGGCAGCACACAACCCGCGCTACGCTCCGCGACGGCTCGCGGATCGTCGTGGGCAGCACCACCATCGTTTACCGGCAAGCCGAAGGGTGAAGCGGGGGCAATGTCAGAGCTGACCCTTACGGTCATGCGGCTAGGATTCCTGGCTGTTCTGTGGCTGTTCGTGATCGTGGCCGTCCAGGTCATTCGAAGTGACCTGTTCGGAACGCGCGTCACGCAGCGCGGCTCACGCCGCACTGCTACCGACGCGCGGCCTCCACAGGCACGCCAGACCGCTGCGGCACCGCCGCAGCAACGCCAGCAGCCCGGCCGCCAGCGCCGGGGGGCACCGACCAAGCTGGTCGTGTCCGAAGGGACGCTCACCGGCACCACGGTGGCGCTCCAGGGCCAGACCATCACGCTGGGCCGGGCCCATGATTCAACGATCGTGCTGGACGACGACTACGCGTCCAGCAGGCATGCCAGGATCTACCCCGACCGTGACGGCCAGTGGATCGTCGAGGATCTCGGGTCCACCAACGGCACGTATCTGGACCGGACCCGTCTCACCACCCCGACGCCTGTTCCGCTGGGCGCGCCGATCCGGATCGGCAAGACCGTCATCGAGCTGCGGAAGTAGTACGACAATGAGCGAGCGGAGCGAGCGAGCCGCGGCGGCCCGGGCAACGGACCCGGCCAGGCTCCCGACCGGAGGGTGGGCAGTGTGGCTCGAGACCGGCTGTACCCCGAGCCGACGGGCGAGGTGCGCATGAGTCTTTCCCTGCGCTTCGCCGCCGGATCGCACAAGGGCATGATCCGGGAGGGCAACGAGGACTCCGGCTATGCCGGACCCCGTCTGCTCGCCATCGCCGACGGCATGGGCGGCCAGGCAGCCGGTGAGGTCGCCAGCTCCGAGGTGATCTCCACACTCGTCCAGCTCGACGACGACGTCCCGGGCTCCGACATCCTCACTTCGCTGGGTACGGCGGTCCAGCGGGCCAACGACCAGCTGCGCATGATGGTCGAGGAGGACCCCCAGCTGGAGGGCATGGGCACCACGCTCACCGCACTCCTGTGGACGGGTCAGCGCCTCGGTCTCGTCCACGTCGGCGACTCGCGCGCCTACCTGCTGCGGGACGGCGTCCTGACACAGATCACGCAGGACCACACCTGGGTCCAGCGGCTGGTCGACGAGGGCCGGATCACCGAGGAGGAGGCCACCACCCACCCGCAGCGCTCCCTGTTGATGCGCGCGCTGGGCAGTGGTGACCACGTCGAACCCGATCTCTCCATCCGTGAGGTCCGGGCCGGCGACCGCTACCTGATCTGCTCCGACGGGCTCTCCGGCGTCGTCTCCCACCAGACGATGGAGGAGACACTCGCCAGCTACCAGGGCCCGCAGGAGACCATCCAGGACCTCATCCAGCTCGCTCTGCGCGGTGGCGGTCCGGACAACATCACCTGCATCGTCGCCGACGTCTTCGACGTCGACAGCAACGACACCCTGGCCGGGCAGCTCAACGACACCCCGGTCATCGTCGGAGCCGTCGCGGAGAACCAGGCCGCCCAGCTGAACGACGGCGGCGCCATGCAGACCCCCGCCGGACGCGCGGCCGGCCTCGGCCGCCCCGTCCCGCCGCCCGCGGGCGGCTTCGGCCCTCCCGGCAGCGGTGACGACGTCGGCTACGACGGCCTGCCGGACGGGGCCTTCGGCTCCTACTCCGACGACGACTTCGTGAAGTCCGGCGGCCGCAAGTGGCTCAAGCGGTCCCTGTACATCGTGCTCGCCCTGGCGGTCATCGGCGGCGGTGCGTACGGCGGCTACCGCTGGACCCAGACCCAGTACTTCGTCGGCGCGAAGAACGACAACGTCGCGCTGTACCGGGGCATCAGCCAGGACCTGGCGTGGGTCTCGCTCTCGAAGGTCGAGACGGACCACCCCGAGATCGAACTCAAGTACCTCCCGCCCTACCAGCGCAAGCAGGTCGAGGCGACCATCGCCGAGGGCAGCCTGGCCGACGCCCGCGAGAAGATCACCGAGCTCGCCACGCAGGCGACCGCCTGCAAGAAGGACGCACAGCGCCGCGCAGCCGAGAAGAACGCCCCCAGCGACGAGGGCCAGGCCGCCGGCACGGACAAGGACGCCACCAAGACGTCCGCGACGTCCGACGCCAAGACCAAGCAGACTTCAGCGACTCCCACTCCCGGTCCCAGCCTCTCGGAGGAAGAGAAGAAGCTGGTCCCGCAGTGCGGTAAGCAGTAAAGCCGTAGGGGGCCTTCAGCACCATGAGCGTTGTCACCAACACGACCACGATCGGCGCGATCGACGCACCGAGCCGGCGCAACACCGAACTGATGATGATGGTCTTCGCCATCGCCATCTCGGTGTTCGCCTACGCCAACGTGGGCCTCGCGATCGACGGCTCGCTGCCTTCCGGCATGATCGGATACAGCCTCGGCCTGATCCTGCTCGGCGGCGTGGCCCACCTCGTGGTGCGCAAGTTCGCCCCGTACGCGGACCCGCTGCTGCTGCCGCTGGCCACACTGCTCAACGGGCTGGGCCTGGTGCTGATCTGGCGGCTCGACCAGTCGGAACGACTGATCCAACGGGCCGAGAACCTCTTCGGGACGTACACCCCGGATGCTCCGAAGCAGCTGATGTACTCGGCGATCGGCGTAGCGCTGATGGTCGGCGTGCTGGTGATCCTCAAGGACCACCGCATCCTGCAGCGGTACACCTACATCTCCATGGTCGCGGCGCTGATCCTGCTGATCATGCCGATGTTCTTCCCCGCGGTGAACGGCGCGAAGATCTGGGTCAGCCTGGGTCCCTTCTCCATCCAGCCCGGCGAGTTCGCGAAGATCATCATCGCGGTCTTCTTCTCCGGCTACCTCATGGTGAAACGTGATGCCCTGGCCCTGGCCAGCCGTCGTTTCATGGGCATGTATCTGCCCCGTGGACGAGACCTCGGCCCGATCCTCGTCATCTGGGCGCTGTCGATCCTGATCCTCGTCTTCGAGACCGACCTCGGCACGTCCCTGCTGTTCTTCGGCCTCTTCGTGATCATGTTGTACGTCGCTACGGAGCGGACCAGCTGGATCGTCTTCGGCCTGCTGATGTCCGCCGTCGGTGCCGTGGGGGTCTCCACTTTCGAGTCCCATGTCCAGCAGCGAGTGGATGCCTGGATGGACCCGTTCGCCTGCTACGCGACGGACGGCGCTTGCGAGCAGATCGGCAACGCCATCATGTCCTTCGGGTCCGGTGGCACCCTGGGTACTGGCTGGGGCCAGGGCCACTCCGACCTGATCGGCTTCGCCGCCAACGCCGACTTCATCCTCTCCACCGTCGGTGAGGAACTCGGTCTCGCCGGAATGATGGCCGTCCTGCTGATCTACGGCCTCATCGTCGAGCGCGGCGTCCGCACAGCCCTTGCCGCGCGTGACCCCTTCGGCAAGCTCCTCGCGATCGGCCTCTCCGGCGCCTTCGCGATCCAGGTCTTCGTCGTCGCCGGCGGCGTCATGGGCCTCATCCCGCTGACCGGCATGACGATGCCCTTCCTCGCCGCCGGTGGTTCGTCCGTGATCGCCAACTGGGCGCTGATCGGAATCCTGATCCGGATCAGCGACACGGCCCGTCGGCCGGCACCCACCCCCGCTCCGTCCTCCGACGCCGAGATGACCCAGGTGGTCCGCCCGTGAACAAGCCCCTGCGCCGGATCGCGATCTTCTGCGGCGTCCTCATCTTCGCCCTGCTCGCACGGACGAACTACCTCCAGTACGTGAAGGCCGACGAGCTCAACACCCGCGACGAGAACCGCCGCGTCCGCATCGAGCGGTACGCACACGAGCGCGGCAACATCATCGTCGACGGTGGCGCCGAGATCACCGGGTCCGCCGAGACCAAGGACAGCGACTTCAAGTACAAGCGGGTCTGGAAGAACGGGCCCATGTGGGCGCCCGTCACCGGTTACTCCTCACAGGCCTTCGGCGCCACGCAGCTCGAGAGCATCGAGGACGGCATCCTCACCGGCAACGACGACCAGCTCTTCTTCGACAACACGATGTCGATGTTCACCGGCGACGAGAAGCAGGGCGGCAACGTCGTCACCACGCTCAACAGCGCCGCCCAGAAGGCCGCGTTCGAGGGCCTCGGCAACAAGAAGGGCGCCGTCGCCGCGCTCGACCCGCAGACCGGCGCCATCCTGGCGCTCGCCAGCACCCCGTCGTACGACCCTTCGACCTTCGCGGGCAACTCCGACAAGGACTCCGAGGCCTGGCAGAAGCTCCAGAAGGACAAGGACAAGCCGATGCTCAACCGGGCATTGCGCGAGACCTACCCGCCCGGCTCGACCTTCAAGGTCGTCACCGCGGCAGCCGCTCTGGAGAACGGGCTCTACACCGACATCGACGCGGACACGAAGTCGCCGCTGCCCTGGCGTCTGCCGCTGACCACCGGGCAGCCCCTGCCCAACGAAGGCAACATCCCGTGCGAGAACGCCTCGCTCCGCGAAGCGCTGCGGATGTCCTGCAACACCGTCTTCGGCAAGATCAGCGACGACCTCGGTAACCAGAAGATGATCGACCAGGCCGACAAGTTCGGCTTCAACAAGGAGATCTTCACTCCGGTCCGCTCCGCCGCGAGCATCTACCCGAAGGACAACCGTCCGCAGAACGCCATGGCCGGCATCGGCCAGGCGTCCAACCGTGCCACCCCGCTCCAGATGGCCATGGTGGTCGCGGCGGTCGCCAACGACGGCAAGCTGATGCAGCCGTACATGGTGGCCAAGCGGCAGTCGCCCAGCCTGGACGACATCTACACCCACGAGACCGAGCAGCTCAGCCAGCCGATTTCGGGTGAGAACGCACAGAAGCTCCAGCAGATGATGGAGACGGTCGTCAACACCGGCACGGGCACGAACGCCAAGATCGACGGCGTCACGGTGGGCGGCAAGACGGGTACCGCTCAGCACGGTCTCAAGAACAGCGAGAACCCGTACGCCTGGTTCATCTCCTACGCAAAGACGGACGACGGCTCGCCCGTGGCCGTCGCCGTGGTCGTCGAGGACAGCAACGCCAACCGCGACGACATCTCCGGTGGCGGACTGGCCGCACCCATCGCGAAGGACGTCATGAAGGCCGTCATCGACAGCAAGAAGTGACACCGCTCACAACCGGCCCCGAATCCACGCCCGCGGATACCGGTCGGATATCAGGTATTGCCTGCGGGCCGATCAGCTAGTGCGCGGCCGGTAGCGTATGCGCGAACAGCACACCGCCGGACCGCACACCGGTGCGGTCAGGACTGACGGAGAGGGCTGGAACAGTTATGGAAGAGCCGCGTCGCCTCGGCGGCCGGTACGAGCTGGGCTCGGTGCTCGGCCGTGGTGGCATGGCCGAGGTCTACCTCGCTCACGACACCCGGCTCGGCCGCACCGTAGCTGTGAAGACGCTCCGGGCGGACCTCGCCCGCGACCCGTCCTTCCAGGCCCGGTTCCGCCGTGAGGCCCAGTCCGCCGCCTCGCTCAACCACCCGGCGATCGTCGCGGTATACGACACCGGTGAGGACTACGTCGACGGGGTCTCGATCCCGTACATCGTCATGGAGTACGTCGACGGGTCGACGCTCAGGGAACTGCTCCACTCCGGCCGCAGACTGCTGCCCGAGCGCACCCTTGAGATGACCGTCGGGATCCTTCAGGCGCTGGAGTACTCGCACCGCGCCCAGATCGTGCACCGCGACATCAAGCCGGCGAACGTCATGCTGACGCGCACCGGCCAGGTCAAGGTCATGGACTTCGGCATCGCCCGCGCCATGGGCGACTCCGGCATGACGATGACCCAGACCGCGGCCGTCATCGGCACCGCCCAGTACCTCTCCCCGGAGCAGGCCAAGGGCGAGCAGGTGGACGCGCGCTCCGACCTGTACTCCACCGGCTGCCTGCTCTACGAGCTGCTGGCCGTCAGGCCGCCCTTCGTCGGGGACTCGCCCGTCGCGGTGGCCTACCAGCACGTACGGGAAGAGCCTCAGCCGCCCAGCAACTTCGACCCCGAGATCACGCCCGAGATGGACGCGATCGTGCTGAAGGCCCTCACCAAGGACCCCGACTACCGCTACCAGTCGGCGGACGAGATGCGCGCCGACATCGAGGCCTGCCTCGACGGTCAGCCGGTCGCGGCAACCGCGGCGATGGGCGCGGCCGGGTACGGCGGCTACGGCGGTTACGACAACGACCAGCCGACCACCGCCCTGCGGGCCGCGGACCAGAACGGCGCTCCGACGTCGATGCTGCCGCCGGTCAACCCGGACGACGGCGGCTACGGCTACGACGACCGCCCCGACCGCCGCCGGCAGAAGAAGGGCAACACCTCGACGATCCTGCTGATCGTCGCGGGCATCCTGGTGCTGATCGGCGCGATCCTCATCGGCAAGTCCGTCTTCGGCGGCGACGGGGACAGCGGCGACGGCACGTTCGGTGCGCCGAACATGGTCGGCTCGACGATCCAGGAAGCGAAGCTGCTCGCCGACAACACCAACACCATCCTCAAGCAGGGCCCGAAGGAGGAGTGCGAGCAGCAGCCCGCGGGCAAGATCTGCCGGCAGACGCCCGAGAAGGGCGCGCAGGTCGAGGAGAACGACACCATCACGGTCTTCGTCTCCAGCGGTGCGCCGAAGGTCGAGGTGCCGGACGTCACGGAGAAGTCCCAGGAGAGCGCCCGCAAGCAGCTTGAGGAAAAGGGCTTCACGGTCACGGTCAACTCCGTCGAGTCCTCCGATGCCGACCCGGGCACGGTCCTGGACCAGACGCCGAAGGGCAACTCGAAGGCTGAGAAGAACTCCGAGGTGAAGCTCACGGTCGCCACGGAGAAGCTGATCGCGGTGCCTCCGGTGACCGGCCGTTCGTGGGATCAAGCGGTGGCCCAGCTCACCCAGCTCGGCTTCACCAACATCGGCAAGTCCGAGGTCGACAACGAGAAGCCCGCGGGCGAGGTCGTCGAGCAGAACCCGGCGGCCGACGAGAAGGTGGGCAAGAACACCTCGATCATCCTCAAGGTGTCCAAGGGCCCGACGCAGCCTGCGACGGTCGCTGTTCCGCAGGTCTTGGGCAAGCCGGTGTCCCAGGCCAAGGCGGAACTGGCCCAGGCCGGCTTCACCAACATCCAGTTCGCGGAGGGCAGCTCGGGTGACGACAACGCCTTCGTGACCGGCAGCGACCCGCAGCCGGGCACCCAGGCCGACCCTGCCGCCACCACCATCACGCTCACGACGATGGGCGGCGGGGGCGGCGGGAACGGGAACGGTCTCCTGGGCGGCGGGAACGGCCGGTAGAACGCACCACGGTTCAGAAGCACAGGGCCCCGGTCACCTCAACGGTGACCGGGGCCCTGTGTCTGTCGTCGCCTCCCGATCAGAGCAGCTCCGCCGGCTTCGTACGGTCGTGGTCGACCCTCTCCGTACGCACCAGCTCGCCCCACACGATGTAGCGGTACTTCGACGTGTAGACGGGGGTGCACGTCGTCAGCGTGATGTAGCGGCCGGCCTTCTTGGCGCCCGAGCCCTTCGGCACGGCCTGGAGGACGTCGACGTTGTACTTCGACGTCTCGGGGAGCTCCTTGAAGACCTTGTAGACGTACCAGGTGTCCTTGGTCTCGAAGACGATCGCGTCCCCGGTCCGCACCTTGTCGATGTTGTGGAACTTCGCCCCGTGCCCGTCGCGGTGGGCGGCCAGGGTGAAGTTGCCCTCCTTGTCGGACGGGAGCGCCGACTTCACCGGATCGGTGTAGTAGCCGGCGATGCCGTCGTTGAGGGTCTCGGTGTCGGTGCCCTTCTTGACGAGCACCTCGCCGTTCTTCATCGACGGGACGTGCAGGAAGCCGATGCCGTCCCTGGTGTCCAGCGCGCCCGGGCCGTCGGCCCAGCGGTCGCGGACGGTGTGGCCCTGCTTGGTGGCCTCGCGGTCGGCCAGGACGTTCGTCCACCACAGCGAGTAGACGACGAAGAGGCCGAGCACCAGGCCCGCGGTGATCAGCAGTTCGCCGAAGACGCTGACGGCGGTCGCGACGGGGTGACGGCCCCTGAGCCGCACCGGGGGCGCGGCCTCGTCGGTCTGCTCTTCGTCCTCGGTCCTCGCTGCCACCGCACCGTCCCTGTCGTGATGTCTCGGCCCGCTCAGTCCAGGAGCGCGTCGGGCTTCCCCTCGCTGCGCGGCCGTTCGTCGACCATCTTGCCCCAGACGATCAAACGGTACGTACTCGTGAATTCGGGCGTACAGGTCGTCAGGGTGATGTAGCGGCCGGGCTTCTTGAACCCCGACTGCGGCGGCACCGCGTCGATGACCGACACGTTGGACGGCGAGGTCTGGGGAAGGACGCTCGTCATCTCGTACGTGTAGTAGGCGTCCTGCGTCTCGACCACGATCGGGTCGCCGGGCTTCAGCCGGTTGACGTAGCGGAAGGGCTCGCCGTGGGTGTTGCGATGGCCGGCCAGGGCGAAGTTGCCCTGCTTGTCCGAGGGCATCGCCGTGCGCAGTGGTTCCTCGCCGTAGTGCCCGACCATGCCGCGGTCGAGGACCTTCTCCTTGCTGATGCCTTCGGCGATCGGCGTGACCACGTCGAGTTTCGGAATGTGGATGATGGCGAAGCCCTCACCCGGTGCGAAGACGCCGGGGCTGCGTTTGCCCTTGGCCCAGTCGTCCTGGATCTTGTGCGTCTCCTTGCCGGCTATCTGGTCGGCGCGCACGTTCGTCCACCACAGCTGGTACGTGACGAAGAGCAGCATCAGGACGCCCAGCGAGATGAACAGCTCGCCGACCACCCGGCTGACCACGACCGCGGGGCTGTCCTTCGCCGCCTTGGCCGCCCGCCGTGCCTCGACGCGCGACATCGGTTTCGGGGGCGTGGCATCCGGGCCGCCCGCCGCCGCGGTCTCCGGCTGCCCGTCGCCGCGCCTGCGCCCGCGCCCCTTCGCCGCCCGGCGCCGCTCGGCCCGTCCACCGGTGGCCGGAGCGGAGGCGTCCGGTCCGTCGGCTTCCCCGGGGCCGCCGTCCCCGGGGCCGGCATCGCGACCGAGGTCCGGCTGAGGACGGATCGTCGTCACCGGCAGGACCGCGGTCGCCGCCTGGTCGGCGACGACTACGCGCCGGGGTTCCGCCTTCCGCAGCGCCACGGTCTCCTCGTGGCGGGGCAGCGGCTCGGCAGGGGCGACGGGTGCCCCGGCCACGGGCGACCCGGTCACGGGCGGGGCCTGCGCGGGCTCCTGGCGGCCGTACCAGTCCCGTTCGTATCCCTCGGGGTCGTACCACTCGCTCGGAGGGTCCTGGGCCGTCTGTGGCCCGTGTGACACCTGCGGGGGCGTCGCCCCGTCCGCGACCGCCTGCCCGGCGGGGGTGTTCTCCGCCCGGAACCACGGCGACGCGTGCCGCCCCGGCAGCGGGTCGTTCAACGGGTCCGCCAGGTGATCCACCGCCGCCTCGAAACCGCCCGGTTCGTACGGGCCGTCCTGTCCGGCGTCGGATCCATGGCGGGGTGGCGTCACGCGACGGCCTTGCCCACCACCGGCGCGAGTCCCGCCGACCTCTCGACGGCTCCGGCGTCACCGCACCGCGCCAGCCAGTTCGCCAGCATCAGATGGCCGTGCTCGGTGAGCACCGACTCCGGATGGAACTGCACCCCTTCGACCGCCAACTCCCGGTGGCGCAGCCCCATGATGATGCCGTCGGCCGTCCGCGCGGTGACCTCCAGCTCCTCGGGGACCGTGTCCGGTTCGGCGGCGAGCGAGTGGTAGCGGGTCGCGGTGAAGGGCGAGGGCAGACCGGCGAAGACGCCCCTGCCCGCGTGGATCACCGGGGACGTCTTGCCGTGCAGCAGCTCCGGGGCGCGGCCCACCACGCCGCCGTACGCCACCGCCATCGACTGCATGCCCAGGCAGACGCCGAAGACCGGGACACCGGTCGCCGCGCAGTGCCGCACCATGTCGACGCAGACGCCCGCGTGCTCGGGGGTGCCGGGGCCCGGCGAGAGCAGGACGCCGTCGAAGCCGTCCTGGGCGTGGGCCGTGGTCACCTCGTCGTTGCGGAGCACCTCGCACTCGGCACCCAGCTGGTAGAGGTACTGGACGAGGTTGAAGACGAAGCTGTCGTAGTTGTCGACGACGAGGATGCGGGCGCTCATCGGCCGGCCCCCATCGCGTTCGTGCCGTCGCCGTCCACCGTCACGTCGCCGAACGGAAGCAGTGGCTCCGCCCAGGGGAAGACGTACTGGAACAGGACGTAGACGACCGCCAGGGCGAGCACGAGCGAAATGAACCCACGCACCCACGCGTTGCCCGGCAGATGCCGCCAGATCCAGCCGTACATGCTGACCCCTCCATTCGGTACGGGACCAGACTAAAGGGCCGGGGCATCGCCGTGGGTCAGCTGTGGAAAGCCGCGGGCTTCCCGTCGGTGACGGGCTGGGTCGCGTCCAGGTGCGCCCAGGCGATCAGGCGGTGACTGCTGCCCCACTCGGGCTCGCAGGTGGTCAGCGTCAGATAGCGGCCGGGTCCGTCGAAGCCGGATTTGCGGGGGACCGGGTCGATGACACCGACATCGCTCGGCACGGTCCGGTAGGGCTTCCTGTCGATGCGGTACGTGAACCACGTCGTCCCGTCCGTCACGATCACCGCGTCACCGGGGCGCAGCTTCGGGAAGTCCTTGAAGGGGTCGCCGTAGGTGCGCCGGTGCCCGGCCACCGCGAAGTTGCCGGTCGCGCCCGCCGCCGCGGTGCCCCGGTAGTGCCCCAGCCCCTTCTGCAGGGTCCTGACCTTCGTGTTCTCCAGGACGGGCCACTCCCAGTCCTTACCGAAGCGGGGTATGTAGAGCATCGCGAACGGCTTCCCGTCGCGGTACGCCTTCGGGGCCGGCGCCGGGGCCGACGGCTTCGGGGTCTCCTCAGTGGCCTGCGGGGCGGGTGCGGTCACCGCCCCGTGCGCCCACTGGTTCTGCAGGTCGTCGATCTGTCCCTCGGTCGCGCCCGCCGCCTTCACCCCGGTCCAGAACAGGACGTAGACCACGAAGAGGATGATCAGGGCGCCGACGGTGATGCACAGCTCGCTGAACGTCCTGACGATCAGTCGCACCGACACCGGTCGGCCTCCCCGCAGCTGCTCGCTACTTCACCGGCTCCGCATAGTGGAGATCCACTGTGCCCGAGTAGCCGGGAAGAGTCACCGCCTCGCGCTCGTCGACTTTCCAGCCGAGCCCGTACGCCTTCACGTACAGCAGGTAGTTCTGGATCGCCGGGGAGGCGTCGAGCGCCTGCTCCAGCTTTCCGGGGTCACCGACCGCGGTGATCTTGTACGGCGGCGAGTAGACCCGGCCCTGGAGGATCAGGGTGTTGCCGACGCAGCGCACCGCACTGGTGGAGATCAGCCGCTGGTCCATGACCTGGATGCCACGGGCGCCGCCCTGCCACAGGGCGTTGACGACGGCCTGGAGGTCCTGCTGGTGGATGACCAGGTCATTGGGTTGCGGATCGGGGTAGCCGGGGCTCGCCGTGGCGTTCTGCGGGGCGTCGTTCAGCGTGACGGAGACGGCTCGGCCGGAGAGCTTCGCGGTGCCGGCGGCCCGCTCCAGCGCCTTGAGCCTGGCGTCCTCCGCCTCGGTACTGCCGCCGTCTCGCTCGGCGAGGGTGTCGATGTCGTCGCGCACGGAGGCCACGGACTCGTTCAGGACGGCGTTCTTCTCACTGCGTTGCTGAATGAGATCGGAGAGTTTCAGCAGCGAGGAGTCCGTACGGATATTGGTGCCCTTGGCGGTATTGGCGCTGGTGACGAAGATGAGGCCGGCCAGGGCGAAAACGGCAGCCGTGAGCACTTTGGCCGGATGCCGGAAGGTGCGCCGGACCGGGCCTGGGGGAGAGTCGGCAGAATTGCTCAACGTACCCTTATCTCCTTCGGCGCCACGGAAGCACTACGCTAACGGACGCCCGGGGGAGGCAGCATTCCCCCTCGCGCCCAGCCCCGGCGTCAGCCACAGTTCCCTGCGCGGTCACGCAGCGCATCGACAGGAGAGTTCCTCGTGCCGAAGTCACGTATCCGCAAGAAGGCCGACTTCACGCCCCCTCCGGCGAAGCAGGCAACCAACATAAAGCTGACCAATCGCAGTTGGGTCGCGCCGGTGATGCTGGCGCTGTTCCTGATCGGACTGGCCTGGATCGTCGTTTTCTACGTGACCGACGGCGACCTGCCGATCGACTCGCTGGGGAACTGGAACATCGTCGTCGGCTTCGGCTTCATCGCCGGCGGCTTCGGCGTCTCGACCCAGTGGAAGTAGCTCCACAGACCGCGTAGCACCACAGCGGACCCTGGTCCCGCAACCCTTGCCCTGAGTTACCCACAGCGTTATCCACAGGCGGGGGAAAAGGTCAGACGATCTGTGGATAACTCCTCGGCCGTTGACGCCGGTGTGACTGCAGCCACCCCTCGACGCAGGTGGCACGCCCCTTGTCCTGGCTGGAAAAACCCAGCTCAGCGGCAAGGGGCACAGTTATGCCCGCATCATGCACAAGATCAGCTACACACTGTGGACAACTTCGATCACAAATGGTCCATATCGGGCTGACAGCTTGCGCGGCAGACCAGTTCATGGCGTCGCCGCCCGCCTATGTCAGCGCCGCCGTTCTCGCCACCACGATCAGGACCACCGCGGCCAGCACCGCGGCACAGGTGCCGAACTGCACGAGGTTCCGCCGCTCCCGTGGCGCGTGCACCATGCCGATCCCGATCAGTACGCCCGCGATCAGTCCGCCCACATGCGCCTGCCAGGCGATTCCGCCCCAGGGGTTGAAGGTGATGACCAGGTTGAGCGCGAGGATCATGAACACCGGGCGCATGTCGTAGTTCAGCCGGCGCATCAGGACGACCGTGGCTCCCAGCAGGCCGAAGATGGCGCCCGAGGCGCCCAGCGAGGGCTGGTTCTGCGGAGCGAGCCAATAGGTCAGGGCGCCGCCCGCCAGGCCGGAGACCAGATAGAGCGCGAGATAGCGGGCGCGTCCGAGCGCTGCCTCCAGCGGTCCGCCGAGCCACCACAGCCCCAGCATGTTGAAGGCGAAGTGCCACACCGCCTCGTGCAGGAACATCGATGTGACCAGCCGGTACCACTGGCCCTCGGCGACACCCTCGACCGGGCCGCCCAGGTAGTACGGAGCCTGGCCCAGCAGCGCCAGGTCATTGGTCAGCGCGTCGTCGGCCAGCACGGCGAGGAACACCGCGGCGTTGATCCCCAGCAGGATCTTGGTGATCAGCCGGGGGTCGGCCGCGACCGCACCGCCGGCGATCGTCCGCGGCCGGGCGGCGGCCGGGTGGTGTCCCGTACCCGACCCCTGGCGCACGCAGTCCGGGCACTGGAAGCCGACCGAGGCACTGACCATGCAGTCCGGGCAGATGGGCCGGTCGCAGCGGGTGCAGCGGATCGCCGTCTCACGGCCGGGGTGGCGATAACAGCTGACCGGACCACCGGCGGGCGGGGTCGGGCCCTGGCCGCCCGGTGGCTGCTGGTCCATCGGTCCCATGCGCGGTCCCCTCGGTCCTCGTCGTGGCGACAGCGCACACGGCACCGCCCTGCGCGTCCGCCCTCACATCAAGTACGGACGGACAGGGCGGTTGGTTCCCGGCAGGAGGACCGGAGAGTGACCGGACGGTGACGTCGGGCGATCAGCGCTTCTCGACCACGACCGACTCGATGACCACGTCCTGCACCGGGCGGTCGGTGCGCGCGTTCGTCGCCGTGGCCGCGATGGCGTCCACCACCTTCTGGCTCGCCGGGTCCACCACCTCACCGAAGATGGTGTGCTTGCCCGTCAGCCAGGCGGTCGGCGACACGGTCACGAAGAACTGCGAGCCGTTGGTGCCCGGGCCGGCGTTGGCCATCGCCAGCAGGTACGGCTTGGTGAAGGCCAGGTCGGGGTGGAACTCGTCGCCGAACTCGTACCCCGGGCCGCCGGTCCCGTTGCCCAGCGGGTCGCCGCCCTGGATCATGAAGCCGCTGATGACCCGGTGGAAGACGGTGCCGTCGTACAGCCGGTCCTTGGACTTGGCTCCCGTCGCCGGGTGGGTCCACTCACGCTCACCGGTGGCGAGCTCGACGAAGTTCTTGACCGTCTTGGGCGCGTGGTTCGGCAGAAGCCGGATCTCGATGTCGCCGTGATTGGTCTTCAAGGTGGCGTAAAGCTGCTCGGCCACGGTCTGCCTTCCGTAAGTCTGATCTGACGTCAGCCGATCCTCGCACGGACCACCCCGCCCGGCGCCCGGCCCGGCCGCGCCGCACCCGGCCCGCCCACCGTCGCGCCCCCTCGCGGCCTCACTCCCGGCCGGCAGCCGTGCGACAACAAATGCGGCCAAGTGCGTGACGAACCAGCGCGTGACGGACCGAACCGTGGCATTGTCATCGACAGGCTCCCCTTGCACCTGCTTGCCCCAGGGCATCCCTGATGACCTGAATGACCCGGATGCCAGCTCCGCGTGCCGCACAGGTCCCCTGCAGGCATGATCTCGAACTGGGTGGATAGGCGGAGTACCTACCCGCCACCAAGGAGGAGGATCCCGTGACCCGCATCGACAGCGTGCGCGCCGCAACCGACTCGGCGAGGGACAGCGTGCAGCACGCCGCGGTAGTGGTGGCGCCCTACGCCGACTCGGCCAAGGAGCAGGCCGTTCACTACGCGCACGAGGCACGCACACTGCTCGCGCCGAAGGTGTCGAAGGCAGCTCAGCAGGCCCGTGTCCAGTACGACGCGCACCTCGCACCACGTCTCGAACTCGCCCTCGCACACGTACCCCCCAAGGTCGACGACGCGGCGCAGCGCGCGGCGCTGCGCACCCGCCAGGCCGCCCGGAGCGCCGCGGACTACACCGTTCCGCGCGTCGAGCACGCCATCGCCGCCGCCCAGCCCGTGGCCTCCGAGGCCACGGCCCGCAGCGCGGCCGCATTGGCCGCTCTGCGCGGACAGGTCACGCCGAAGGAGATCAGGAAGCTGGCCCGGAAGCACGAACGGCGGGCCGCCTGCGGCCGCGCGTTCAAGGGCCTGGCCGTGGCCGGCCTCCTGGCGGGCGCCGCCTACGCCGCCTGGCGCTGGTGGGACAAGCAGGCCAACCCCGACTGGCTGGTCGAGCCCCCCGCCCCCACCGAGGTCGACGACCGCGCCCCGCTGACCTCGGTCGACGGCAGCGATCCGGCGGTCCTGGACCCCGAGGTCCGGGCCAAGCAGGCCGAAGCCGAGGCAGAGGGCACCCTGGACGGCCAGGACCCGGACGAGCGCCCCTGACCGAGAGCCGAACAGAGCGAAAAAGTCCCCCTTGAACTGCGTTTCCGCAGTTCAAGGGGGACTTTGTGTGTGGAGCCTAGGAGATTCGAACTCCTGACATCTGCCTTGCAAAGGCAGCGCTCTACCAACTGAGCTAAGGCCCCGGACAGCAGGCAGCACCCGACGCTACGCGCCGTGGGCCACCGCCGCAGACCAGAGTACCGGGTGACCCCCTGAAACCTCCAAAAAGATAGGGACTCCCGGTGGGCAACCACTCTCCGTAAGATGCACGTCGAGGTTCGCAGCAGCGAAGCCGCAGCGAAGGGGAGACGCCATGGATGCAGCGCAGCAAGAGGCAACGGCCAGAGCCAGGGATCTTCAGCGCAGCTGGTACGGGGAGCCGCTGGGTGCGCTCTTCCGACGGCTGATAGATGACCTCGGCCTGAACCAGGCCCGGCTCGCCGCGGTGCTCGGACTGTCCGCCCCCATGCTCTCCCAGCTCATGAGCGGTCAGCGGGCGAAGATCGGCAACCCCGCGGTCGTCCAGCGCGTCCAGGCGCTCCAGGAACTGGCCAGTCAGGTGGCGGACGGCAGCGTGAGCGCGGGAGAGGCGACCGACCGCATGGAAGAGATCAAGAAGTCCCAGGGAGGTTCCGTGCTCACCGGCACCGGCCAGACCACGACGACCGGCGGCGCCCCCACCGTGCGCCGCGTGGTCCGCGAGATCCAGTCGCTGCTGCGGTCCGTCGCGGCGGCCGGTGAGATCATCGATGCCGCCGACTCCCTCGCCCCGGCCCACCCGGAACTGGCAGAGTTCCTCCGGGTGTACGGCGCAGGGCGCACCGCGGACGCGGTGGCGCACTACGAGGGCCACCAGAGCTAGACGGCCGGCCGGGACCGGGCACCCGCCCGGCAACCGGAGCATCCGGGTCCGGGCGCGGTAACAAGGACACGCACGGGCCGACACAGGAACGGGGAGCGGGCGCAGCGCAATGGGTGAGGTCTTCGCTGGTCGGTACGAACTGATCGATCCGATCGGACGTGGTGGGGTCGGTGCTGTCTGGCGTGCCTGGGATCACCGGCGCCGCCGTTACGTGGCGGCCAAGGTCCTCCAGCAGAGCGACGCGCACACGCTGCTGCGCTTCGTCCGCGAGCAGGCGCTGCGGATCGAGCACCCGCATGTGCTCGCTCCGGCGAGCTGGGCGGCCGACGACGACAAGGTCCTGTTCACCATGGACCTGGTCAGCGGCGGTTCGCTGGCCCATGTCATCGGTGACTACGGCCCGTTGCCCCCGAGATTCGTCTGCACGCTGCTCGACCAGTTGCTGTCGGGTCTTTCGACGGTGCACGCCGAGGGGGTCGTGCACCGGGACATCAAGCCCGCCAACATCCTGATGGAGGCCACCGGCACCGGACGACCGCATCTGCGGCTGTCCGACTTCGGGATCTCCATGCGCAAGGGCGAGCCCCGCCTCACCGAGACGAACTACGTCGTGGGGACGCCGGGTTACTTCGCACCCGAGCAGATGATGGGCGCCGAGCCCGACTTCCCCGCTGACCTCTTCGCGGTCGGTCTCGTCGCCCTGTATCTGCTCCAGGGCCAGAAGCCCGACTCCCAGGCGCTCGTGGAGCACTTCGCCTCGTACGGGACGCCCAGCGCGCCGCAGGGCATCCCCGAGCCGCTGTGGCAGGTCCTCGCGGGGCTGCTGCAGCCGGACCCGCAGGCCCGGTTCCGTACCGCCACGGGCGCGCGCAAGGCCCTGGCGGCCGCCGTCGAGATGCTCCCCGAGCCGGGCACCGACGACGAGCCGGTGGAGGTCTTCGACCAGATCGGCCCGCTGCCCGCCGGATTCGGCCCGGCAGGTCCCGTAACGGACCAGCAGGCCCCGCAGCCCGGACAGGCGACGGCAGGACAGCAGGCCCCGCAACCCGGACCGCCGGCGGCAGGACAGCAGGCCACGGGACAGCAGCCGTACGCACCGGCCCCGGCCGCCATGTCGGAGACGGGCAGCTTCCACCTCCCGCCGCCTCCGCAGCCCACCGCCTCCACGCCCCAGGCCGCGCACCCCCTCGCCCCGCACCCGGCGACCCACACGACGGCCCCCTTCCCCGCCGCCGTACCGGATCCCTCGCAGGCCCCCACCTCCGCGGTGCAGCACGAACAGCCGCTCACCCGCGCCTACACCGCCCAGCACCCGCAGGCTCCGGCGGCGCACCGCACGCCCGCCCCGGTGCCCGCCTCGCACGCGCCGAGAACGCGTCCGGGACCGCCCCCGAAGGTGGCGGTCCCGGTCCTGCTGGTGGCGCTGATCTGCTTCGCCGTCGGCATCTGGGCGCTGACCCAGGCCTGAGCGGACCGCGGGGCTACCAGGCCTGCGGCGGCCCTCCGTACGGCGGCTGACCGCCGGCGGGGGTGGCGGCGGCCGCGCGGCGCCGCGCGAGCAAGGTCCACACGCCCAGCGCGAGAACCAGCACGGCGCCCGCACCGATGCCGGCCGCGCCGACGAGCTTCATGGTGTCGCTCTCGCTCTTGGCCGCCTGCGGACCGCTCTTTCCGCTCTTGGCCAGGTCCTTGTCCTTGTCCGTGACCGCGAAGATCCCGGCGTCGCCCGCGTACGGAGACCCTTCCGCCTTGCCCTCGACCTTGACGGACAGCGTCAGCGGGAACGGCTTGGCGCCGTAGGCCTCGGCGACCTTCGGGCTCAGCGTGACGGACAGGTAGTACCAGCCCGCGAACCGCATGGCGCTGACACTGCTGCTCGCGTCGAACCTGTTCGAGTACGCGACCGGAGGCACCGGGTCCAGGGAGACGGAGGCCGGCTTGCCCGAGTAGGCCATGGGCGACACGTTGTCGACATGTCCCAGGGCCGGGTTGTCGAGGGCCATCGCGAGCGCCCCGCTGATGTACTCGTCGGACGCGGGGCTGTTGCCGAGACCGGCCGTGGCGAAGATCTGCTGCCCCCAGTCCACCGGCACCCGGTAGAAGCGGGTCTGCCCCGGCGTGATCTCGTCCTTCCACTCACCCGTCTCCAGGCTCGTGGCGTCGTAATAACTGGCCCCGCCCTGCCTGCGGTTGTCGGATGCCGGGGTGGGCGGCGCGGGCGAGGCGGACGGCCAGTCCTCCGGCGCCTGAGTGGGCATCGCGGCGTCATCGGCGAGTGCCGGCTCCGTCGCGTACCGCAGCTCCAGCTCCCAGTCCTCCGGCCCCGAGGTGGCCTTGCTCTCCCGCTCGACGAGGACGTTGTACGTACCGGGGCCCTGACAGGTGCTGCTGTCCTTCTCCACCACCCGGTAGGCGTACGCGGCGATCGGACGCGGGTACTCCGCGGACTCGAACCGGGCGTCCTCGGAGCTGCACCGCAGATCGGACGAGTCCCTGACGCTCACGGTGATGCCGTCCCCGTAGGCGACCTTCCCGCCGCTCTTCGGTACGGCGACGGCCGAGACGTACGCGTTCGTCGTCGCGTCCAGGTTCAGCCGGTAGTACAGCTTCTCGCCGGCCTTGATCGAACTCCTGTAGACGGAACCCGCCTTGAGTGCCTTCGCATCGGTGCTCACCACCGCGCCCGCCACCGCCTCGGCACCCGGGTCGAAGGTGTACGCAGCGGTCTCACCGTCCGCCCACGCCGGTCCCGGGAGCGCCGCCACCGCGCACATCGCCGCGACCGCGGCCAGCGTCACCCGGCCCCTGCTGCGCTGCCTCATCACGCGCTTCCCCTCGTCGTCCGTGCGGCTGCTCCGCGGCGGCTGCGTACATATACGAACACGGCGACCAGCGCGGCCATGACGGCAGCCCCGGCAGCAGCCGCGATGCCGGTCCATCCTGCCCCTCCCGCACCACTGCTGTCTGCGGACGCGATCGAATCGCCCGGCTTGTCCTCATCCCGTGCAGCTTCCCTCTTGGCCACAGGGGCTCCGTGCTCCGGGCCTGCCCGTTCGTCGCCGAGTACCGACACCCGCAGCACCAGGCCGATGTGCGGGTTCTCGGCGATCTCGGCTGCCTCGGCGCCCAGCGTCACCGAGACGTAGAACCCGCCCCCGGCGTGCACCGGCCACACATCGGTCCGGTCCTCGTAGCGGTTGGTCCAGGCGACCGGCACCCCGCCCATCTCCACCGCGGCAGGGCGGCCGTTGTACATCGCGCTCGGGTGGAACTCACCGCCGTCGGTGAGCGGGTGGCGGGCAGGCGTGTACAGCTGGGTCGCGCCGTACGAGTACGTGGCCGTGGAGCCTTCCACCGTGGGCTCGTTGGCGAACTCCACCTCGTAGCGCACCTGTTGGCCCCAGCCCGCCGGCACCCTGTACCAGAGCGTCTGGGACGGCAGGATCCGGTCGCGCCACACGCCCTCACCGACCGTCTCGGCGTCGTTGAACCCGGTGCCGCCGCGTACGTCACGGGGATCACCCGCCGGCAGGGCGGCCTCCTTGCCGCCCCGGCCGTACTCCGTCTGCGACTGGGCGGGCGTCATGCCCTTCGCCGGCGGTGGCTCGACCCCGTACACGAGCTCAAGGGGCCAACGCGCGGCGTCGGAGCCCTTCTTGCTCTCGCGCTCCACCACCAGCCGGTAGCGGCCGGCCCGGTCGCAGGTGCGGGTGCCCGCCTCCGAACGGATCCGGGCGACCGCCGAAGTCAGCGGTACCGCCCCCTCCTTCTGCAGGAAGCGCGCGGTGTGCGTCCCGCAGGAGCCGTGCTCGTCGTACTCGATCCTGGTGCTCAGCGCGTCGAAGGTGTCCACGGCCGCCCCGGGCTGCGGCACGGCCGTCGCCGCGAAGTCCGCCGTGGACACGGCGTCCAGGTCCACCGCGTAGTACCGCTTCTCGCCGGGCCCGATGGTGTCCAGGTACTGCCCGGGTACGAGCACGGGCGCCCCGCCCGCGGTGGCCGCGCCCGTCACCCGCTCGCCCCTCAGCCGGTAGCCGTCGGCGGAGAGCCGGGAGGCGCGCTGGAGCTGACGGGCCAGCGCCTCGGCGTCCGGTGCGTCGTAGTAGCGGCCGTTGCCCGCGTTCGCGATGCACTCCAGCTGCTCGCGGGCCGCGCCCTTCACCTGGAAGCCGACGGTGTCGATGCGCAGCCCGACACTCTGCTTGCCGAGCTGCTGGGCGACCTCGCACGGCGGCGGCGTACCGCAGTTGTCCTCACCGTCGGAGATCAGCAGGACCGTGCGCGTACCGATGGATCCGCCCGCAGGCTGCGGCAGGTCCTGCGCCGCCTTCCGGAGCGACAGGCCGATGGGAGTGTCCCCCCGCGGCCGTACCGCCGCCACGGCCCGCTTCATCGCGGCCCGGTCGAGGGGGCGCACCGGGCGTACGAGCCGGGTGTCCGTGCAGCCCCGCGGCCGGTCGGCGCCGTACACGCGCAGACCCGTCGGATAGCCGTCGGGGAGGCCGTCCACGACCGTGCCGACGGCCGTCCGGGCGCTCTCCATCCTGGTACGCCCCGTACCGTCGTCGTCCGCCATGGAGCCGGACGAGTCGAGCACCATGACCAGGCTGCCGCTCCCGTCGGACCGGGCCGCGGCCGGGGTGTCAGGGGCGGCAGGCGGGTCCGCCAGGGCCGGCAGCGCGCCTGCCACCAGGGCGAACAGCACCCCGCCGATCAATGTCCCCACTCGTGCGGTGCGGTGGTGAGTGCGTGCGTTCACCCGTTCCCCCTCGGCCCGAACCCCGGTTTCTTTGCTCAAGCAAGCTATTGATTTGCTTAAGGGAACTCAAGGGCACAGGTGTCACGGTCCCGCAACAGCACGAAGCCCCGGCCGCATCTGCGACCGGGGCCCGCGACAGGCTGTTCTGTCTCACACACCCGAACCTGCGGGCACGGAGTCAGTCGCCTCCGTCCACAGATCCTGCTCGGCGCGATCCGCCTGGATCTGGCGGTACACGAGGAGCCCGCCGATGGCGGCCAGTGCGACCAGGAGAAGCTTCTTCACCGCGCGACCTCGTCTTTCCTTGGCATTGGGGAGTTCTGCTGCCCGACTATACACATCGGCCGATATCGACCGGTGACCTCCCCGCAACCCAACTGGCGCCTACGGAAGAGCGATCATCGCCGGCCTGTGCATCGACAGCCCGGGCGCCGGCGGCACCCGCACTCGACGCCTGGACACCTCATATCCGCCCCGGTTGCACCATACGAGTGGTGTTCATCTGAAGAACGGCATATCGGTGGCGTCGCTCCACGGAATCGGGAGCCGGATCCACATCATCAGAAAGGTAAGCAAACCGGACCACCTGAAAGTGAGGGGCCATGAGCACCTTCAAGGCCAAGAGCATCTGGACCGCCTTCATCACCGCGTTCTTCGCACTCCTCGCGTCGCTGGGCCTCGCAAGCTCCACCGCGGCAGCCACGGAAGCCACGGTCACGGAGCCGGCGACCACGAGCCACGAGCACAGGGCCCAGGGCGTCGCAACTCCGACCGCCCCGTCGGTGCGATGGACCCTCCCGCGTGACCGGGCACTGCCGCCCACGATGAAGCAGCGCATCCGCGCCGAGGCCCACGGCTCCTCGCCCGCCACCCGGACGCTCGCCCCCGACACCCTGGACACCGCCCGCGCCACGCACGGCACCCGCACCGCCCTCGGCAACGCCCAAGCCCAGGACGGCGTCCCCCTGCCACCCTGAGCGCACCGCGCCTGACCACGCGAGGCCCCTGGACCGGGATCCCCGGCAGGGGCCTTCTTCATGCCCGCGGGGCGCCCTGCGGGCACGGTGCCACACCGCGGGGTGCCCTGCAGGGCTGTCACGCCACGGGGTGTGCCCTGCGGGGCCGGCGCCACGCCACGGCGCGCCCTGCGGGGCACGTGCCACGCCACGGCGCGCCCTGCCGGGCCGGGTGTCACGCCGCGGACGGGACCTCGGGCTTACGCAGGGCCAGCACGAGGGCCACCACCCAGCCCAGGAACGTCGCACCGAAGATGACGTTGATGGCCAGAACCAGCCACCGGTTGTCCGTCCGCCGGTTGAAGGCGATCAGCGACGGAAGCAGACAGACCGCCAAGCCCGCCAGGGCGAGCAGCCCGGTCACCACGGATTCCATACGCCCCCCACCTTGATCAATGAGGCGCACACCGTACCCGGCGGAGCCCCAGGGCCGTACGCATGCAGAAGGCCGGTAGATCCTGAGATCTACCGGCCTTCTGATCTGGCACTTACCGCTGTGGGGCTAACAGGATTTGAACCTGTGGCCTCATCCTTATCAGGGATGCGCTCTAACCAACTGAGCTATAGCCCCGCCGCGCTTTTGTGTCGCGCTGACGTGAAGAAGATTAGCGCACGTCGGGGCCAGTCCCAAAATCGATACCCGTACCGCTACTCGTCCTCGGCCAGCGTGAGCTCGACTCCGCCCACGAAGCCTGCCGACAGGTTGTAGATGAAGGAGCCCAGCGTCGCCAGCGCGGTCGCCAGCACCACGTCGATCACCGCGATGACCGAGGTGAAGATCAGCACGCGCGGCAGCGAAAGGAACGACTGCAGGTCGAAGCCGTTGCCCTCGTTGGAACCGGTCGCCTCGCTGATGGTGCCGCCGACGGTCTCGAAGACGCCCATGGCGTCCATGACCATCCACAGCACCGCGGACGCGACCACCGTGCAGATGCCGAGTGCGATGGACAGCAGGAAGCTGACCTTCATCACCGACCACGGATCCGCCTTGGCCACCCTCAGGCGCGCCTTGCGGGTACGCGGAGTCGTCCGCGCACCCGTCCGGGGTCTGCGGGCCGCCTGGGCCGTTCCCGCGCCCTGCTGCCCGCCGTAGGACCGGCCGCCGCCCTGGGTCCCGCCCGGAGGCGAGGGGTAGGCCTGCGGCGGGTGGTACGGGCCCGCCTGGCCCGGTGCGGGTTCCCGCTCACCGGGCAACGGCCCGGTCGCGTAACCCTCGTACTGGGGCTGAGGGCCCCGGGTATCCGTCACAGTGCCCCCTTGGGAGTCCGTGGCAGAGCCACGGGCACCGTTCCCGCCGGCTCCTGAAGCGGCCGAACCTGCGCCCGTGGCTCCACTCACGCTCTACTCCTCGTGCTCCCCGGTCGAGGACGTGTTGCCCTCGACAGTGCCGTCGTCCGTGCTCTCGGCAGCCGCGTCGGCCATGGTGGCCTCAGCTGACACTGCGTCGGTCGTCCCGCCTTCGGCATCAGCGTCGACGGATCCGTCGACCTCTTCGGCCTCGCGACCTGCCTCGGCGTTGCGAGCGATACCGACAACGGCGTCTCGCTTGCCCAGATTGATCAGTTGGACGCCCATGGTGTCACGGCCCGTCTCCCTGACTTCATTGACTCGCGTACGAATCACACCGCCGCCGAGCGTGATGGCGAGGATCTCGTCCGTCTCCTCGACCACCAGCGCACCGACCAGCGAGCCCCGGTCCTCCACGATCTTGGCAGCCTTGATACCCAGGCCGCCGCGACCCTGGACGCGGTACTCGTCGACAGGGGTCCGCTTCGCGTACCCGCCGTCAGTGGCAGTGAACACGAAAGTACCGGGCCTGACGACATTCATCGAGAGCAGTTCGTCTCCCTCGCGGAAACTCATGCCCTTGACACCCGAAGTGGCGCGGCCCATCGGGCGCAGCGCATCGTCCGTAGCGGTGAACCTGATCGACTGGGCCTTCCTGCTGATGAGCAGCAGATCGTCCTCGGACGACACCAGCTCGGCGCCGATCAGCTCGTCGTCCGATCCGTCGGCCGTCTCGCGCAGGTTGATGGCGATGACGCCGCCGGAACGCGGCGAATCGTAGTCCTTCAGCGCGGTCTTCTTCACCAGACCGCCCTTCGTGGCCAGGATCAGATACGGCGCCGCGTCGTAGTCGCGGATCGCCAGGATCTGCGCGATCTGCTCGTCCGGCTGGAAGGCCAGCAGGTTGGCCACGTGCTGGCCGCGGGCGTCGCGGCCGGCGTCCGGGAGCTCGTAGGCCTTCGCCCGGTAGACGCGGCCCTTGTTGGTGAAGAACAGCAGCCAGTGGTGCGTCGTCGACACGAAGAAGTGGTCGACGATGTCGTCTTCCTTGAGCTTCGTGCCGCGCACACCCTTGCCGCCGCGCTTCTGCGAGCGGTAGTCGTCCGTCTTCGTGCGCTTCACATAGCCGCTGCGGGAGATCGTGACGACGATGTCCTCCTCGGCGATCAGGTCCTCGATGGACATGTCACCGTCGAAGGGCACCAGCTTGGAGCGCCGGTCGTCGCCGAACTTCTCGACGATCGCCGCCAGCTCCTCGCTGACGATCTGCCGCTGCCGCTCCGGCGAGGCGAGGATCGCGTTGTACTCGTTGATCTTCGCCTGGAGCTCGTCGTGCTCGGCGGTGATCTTCTGGTGCTCCAGCGCGGCCAGCCGGCGCAGCTGCATCTCCAGGATCGCGTTCGCCTGGATCTCGTCGATCTCCAGCAGGCCCATCAGGCCCTCACGCGCGATCTCCACGGTGTTGCTGCGCCGGATGAGGGCGATGACCTCGTCGATGGCGTCCAGGGCCTTGAGCAGGCCACGCAGGATGTGCGCGCGCTCCTCGGCCTTGCGCAGCCGGAACTTCGTACGCCGGACGATGACCTCGATCTGGTGCGTCACCCAGTGTCGGATGAACGCGTCGATCGACAGGGTGCGCGGCACCCCGTCCACCAGCGCCAGCATGTTGGCGCCGAAGTTGGTCTGCAGATCGGTGTGCTTGTACAGGTTGTTCAGTACGACCTTGGCGACCGCGTCCCGCTTCAGCACGACGACCAGGCGCTGGCCCGTACGCGACGAGGTCTCGTCACGGACGTCCGCGATGCCGCCGACCTTGCCGTCCTTCACCAGGTCGGCGATCTTCTGCGCGAGGTTGTCGGGGTTGGTCTGGTACGGAAGCTCCGTCACGACCAGGCACTGGCGGTTCTGGATCTCCTCGACCGCCACGACCGCGCGCATCGTGATCGAGCCACGGCCCGTGCGGTAGGCCTCCTCGATGCCCTTGCGGCCCACGACGAGCGCGCCCGTCGGGAAGTCCGGGCCCTTGATCCGCTCCAGGAGAGCGTCCAGCAGCTCCTCCTGCGAGGCCTCCGGGTGCTCCAGGTACCACTGGGCACCGGACGCGACCTCGCGCAGGTTGTGCGGAGGGATGTTGGTCGCCATGCCGACCGCGATGCCCGCCGAACCGTTGATCAGCAGGTTCGGGAAGCGCGCCGGCAGAACCACCGGCTCCTGGTTGCGGCCGTCGTAGTTGTCCTTGAAGTCGACGGTCTCCTCGTCGATGTCACGGACCATCTCCATGGACAGCGGCATCATCTTGCACTCGGTGTACCGCATGGCGGCGGCCGGGTCGTTGCCCGGGGAACCGAAGTTGCCGTTGGAGTCCACCAACGGCATGCGCATCGACCAGTGCTGCGCCAGACGCACCAGGGCGTCGTAGATGGAGGAGTCGCCGTGCGGGTGGTACGTACCCATGACGTCACCGACGACGCGGGCGCACTTGTAGAAGCCCTTCTCGGGCCGGTAGCCGCCGTCGTACATCGCGTACAGCACCCGGCGGTGGACGGGCTTGAGGCCGTCCCGCACGTCGGGCAGGGCCCGCGACACGATGACGGACATCGCGTAGTCGAGGTAGGAGCGCTGCATCTCCGTCTCGAGCCCGACGGGCTCGACACGCATGCCCACGCCCTCGACGGGCGGGACCTCTTCGGGCGTCACGGGGGCGGGGGTGTTCTCGTCGGCCATTGCTGGTCAAAGTCCTTTCGCGCTGCGGCTTGCTTGTACGGCCGACTCAGATGTCGAGGAAGCGGACGTCCTTGGCGTTGCGCTGGATGAACGAGCGCCGTGCCTCGACGTCCTCACCCATCAGCACCGAGAACAGGTCGTCGGCCTGCGCCGCGTCGTCGAGCGTGACCTGGCCGAGCACACGGTGGTCGACGTCCATCGTGGTGACACGCAGCTCCTCGGCGTTCATCTCGCCGAGGCCCTTGAAGCGCTGGATCGAGTCTTCCTTGATCCGCTTGCCGTTCTCCTTGCCGAGCACCACGAGGGCGTCGCGCTCGCGGTCCGAGTACGCGTACTCGAAGTCGTCCCGGCCCCACTTGATCTTGTAGAGCGGCGGGCGCGACAGGTAGACGTGCCCGGCCTCGACCAGCGGCCGCATGAAGCGGAAGAGGAACGTCAGCAGCAGGGTGTTGATGTGCTGACCGTCGACGTCGGCGTCCGCCATCAGAATGATCTTGTGATAGCGGAGCTTCTCGATGTCGAAGTCCTCGTGGACCCCGGTACCGAAGGCCGAGATCAGCGCCTGGACCTCGGTGTTCTGCAGGATCTTGTCGATCCGGGCCTTCTCGACGTTCAGGATCTTGCCCCGGATCGGCAGGATGGCCTGGTACATCGGGTTACGGCCGGACTTCGCCGAACCGCCGGCGGAGTCACCCTCGACGATGAAGATCTCGCACTTCGTCGGGTCGTTGGACTGGCAGTCACTCAGCTTGCCCGGCAGCGAGGCGCTCTCCAGGAGCCCCTTGCGACGGGTCAGGTCACGCGCCTTGCGGGCCGCCACACGGGCGGTCGAGGCGGCGATGCCCTTGCGGATGATGTCGGCGGCCTCGTTGGGGTTCCGGTCGAACCAGTCCGTCAGCTGCTCGTGGACGACCTTCTGCACGAAGGTCTTGGCCTCCGTGTTGCCCAGCTTGGTCTTCGTCTGCCCCTCGAACTGCGGCTCGCCCAGCTTCACCGAGATGATCGCCGTCAGACCCTCGCGGACGTCCTCACCGGTGAGGTTGTCGTCCTTCTCGCGCAGCAGCTTCTTGTCGCGCGCGTACCGGTTGACCAGCGAGGTCAGCGCCGCACGGAAGCCCTCCTCGTGCGTACCGCCCTCGTGCGTGTGGATCGCGTTGGCGAAGGAGTAGACGCCCTCGCTGTACTGCGTGTTCCACTGCATGGCGATCTCGGCCGAGAGGAGACGCTCCTTGTCCTCGGCCTCGATGTCGATCACCGACTGGTGAATGACATCGCCCTTGCGGGAGTTGAGGTACTTGACGAAGTCGACGATGCCGTTCTCGTAGTGGTACGTGACCGTGCGGGTCGTCTCCTCCTCGGGGACGTCGACCGCCTCGGCGCTGTCCGCACCGGCCGTCGCCTTCGCCGACTCACGCTCGTCGGTGAGCTTGAGGGTCAGGCCCTTGTTGAGGAAGGCCATCTCCTGGAAACGCCGGGAGAGGGTCTCGAAGGAGTACTCGGTCGTCTCGAAGATGTCGCCGTCTGCCCAGAAGGTGACCGACGTGCCCGTCTCGTCGGTGGCCTCGTTACGGGCCAGCGGGGCCGTCGGGACGCCGAGCTTGTAGTCCTGGGTCCAGCGGTAGCCGTCCGTCCTGACCTCGACGGCGACCCGGGTGGACAGCGCGTTGACGACGGAGACACCGACGCCGTGCAGACCGCCGGAGACGGCGTAACCGCCGCCTCCGAACTTTCCGCCCGCGTGCAGCACGGTGAGGACGACCTCGACGGCCGGCTTGCCCTCGGACGGCACGATGCCGACCGGGATGCCACGGCCGTTGTCGATCACGCGCACCCCGCCGTCGGCGAGGATCGTGACGTCAATGCTGTCCGCGTGCCCGGCCATCGCCTCGTCGACCGAGTTGTCGACGACCTCCTGCACGAGGTGGTGGAGACCGCGCTCACCGGTCGAGCCGATGTACATGCCAGGTCGCTTGCGGACCGCGTCCAGACCCTCGAGCACGGTGATCGCGTTGGCGTCGTACGAGGGTTTCACCTCACCCGACGCCTTCGCCTCGGCCGGGGCGGGAGCAGCGCTGCTCTCACCGGGGGTGGACGGAATGTTCTCGTTGGGGTTGCCGGAATCGGCCACGAAGCGCCCTTTCTGGCACAGCACAGGCCGTTCTCCGGGCAGGCGGGAGCGGCTGCGTCGTTCGGCTTGTATCGACGAATCCCGCAAGGACGCGGGATTGTCCATCAGTCTACCGGTAGCGCCGACCCGAATGGGGGTTTGCCGGTACCTGAGTCCGCATGTGCCGCCCTGAATGAGCGCCTGACGACTCCCCATATTCGGGAAGGGGCCTCAAGAGGCTCACACGGGCATTGAGCGCTTCGGCCTGTCAGCCTCCCGCTACGGTGAGGGACGCCCGCTTACCGCCGTACGGTTTCAACCACCACACACCCGCACAACACGGGTACCGCGGTCATCGGCGGCAACAGGGGCACAGCAGGTACCGGGCCCCTCGCGCACAGCGCAGGGGCCCTCGTGGAACAGGGGAAAAAGACCAGGTCAGAGCTGGTCATCCATAGGTGTCGCCCGGGCCCGTGCTGCCCGGCACGCGCAGCGGACCGTATCGCCGCGCGGGCCCTCCCGGCCCCAGGACCTTGATCATCCGTACGGTGCCGTGTCCCAGATCCGCGTTCAGCCGGGCCACCAGCTGCGGTGCCAGCAGCCTCAGCTGCGTCGCCCACGCCGTGGAGTCGCACTGCACCGTCAGAACCCGCTCGTCGGGGTCCTCGTCGTATCGCAACGGCACACAGTGATTCGCCAGGTCGTCACCCACGATCTGCGGCCAGCGGCCCATCACACCGCCCACCGCGGCCGGTGTCTCCCAGCCGCGCTCGGTGATCAGACGGTTGATCGCGGCTCCCAGCGGCAGTGGGTCCCGGCCGTCGGCGCGCGCACCGGAACGCAGCCCGCCGCCCCGCCGGGCCTGCTTCTTCTGCTGGGCGGCCGCCCCGCGCGCCTTCGCCTGCTCCTTCGCCGCGCGCAGGGCCACCCGCGCCAGGTCCACTCCCGAGGGCTCCGGCTGCCTCGCCGGGCCCTCGGCCGGTCCGGCCGGGTCCTTGCCGTCTCCGTCGCCGCTCACAGCCGCTCCACCTCACCGGCGGACACTGCGTACCGCGTCCCCGCGAGCACTCCGGGGACGTCGTCGTCCACCGCGGCCGTCACCAGCACCTGCTCGCCGGGGGCCACCAGCTCGGCCAGCCGCTCCCGGCGCCGCGCGTCCAGTTCGGCGAAGACGTCGTCCAGCACCAGCACCGGCTCATTGCCCTCGGAGCGGAGCAGATCGTACGAGGCCAGCCGCAGGGCCAGCGCGTACGACCAGGACTCACCATGGCTGGCGTACCCCTTGGCCGGCATTCCGCGCAGGCCCAGGACCAGGTCGTCGCGGTGCGGGCCGACCAGCGTCACGCCGCGCTCGATCTCCTGCTTGCGCACGTCGGCGAGGGCCGCGATCAGCTGCCCGTACAGCTCCTCGCGCGTGCGCGCGGGCTCCACCTCCGCGCCCACCGAGCTCCGGTACTCCAGCGTCACCGGACCGCCGCCCGGCGCCACGTCCGCGTACGCCTTGTCGGCGAGGGGCTGCAGCGTCGCGATCAGATCCAGCCGTTGCGCCAGCAGCTCGGCGCCCACGTGGCCCAGATGCTGGTCCCACACGTCGAGCGTCGACAGGTCCATCGACCGTCCGCCGTGGCGGCGCGCCATCGCCGCGGACTTCAGCAGTGTGTTGCGCTGTTTCAGCACCCGCTCGTAGTCGGAACGCACCCCGGCCATGCGCGGTGACCGCGCGGTGACCAGCTCGTCGAGGAACCGCCGGCGCTCGCCGGGGTCGCCCTTGACCAGCGCGAGATCCTCCGGCGCGAACAGCACCGTGCGCACTATCCCCAGCACATCACGGGGTCTGACCTGCGACGACCTATTGATCCGGGCACGATTGGCCTTGCCCGGGTTCAGCTCCAGTTCGACCAGCTGGTACCGCTCGCCCTGGGTGACGGCCGCCCTGATGACGGCCCGGTCGGCCCCCATCCGCACCAGCGGCGCGTCGGAGGAGACGCGGTGGCTGCCGAGCGTCGCGAGATAGCCGACGGCCTCGACGAGATTGGTCTTGCCCTGCCCGTTGGCGCCCACGAACGCGGTGACGCCCGGGTCGAGAGGAACCTCGACCCGGGCGTACGAGCGGAAGTCGGCCAGCGACAGATGCGTGACATGCATGGTGTACGCCGACCTTTCCGGCTTTCCGCTCCGTGCTCCGTTGCGGCTGCTGCTTGTTCTCGGCCGCTACTTCTTGTTCTCGACCGCGTGGCCGCCGAACTGGTTGCGCAGCGCGGCGATCATCTTCATCTGCGGGGAGTCGTCCTGCCGCGAGGCGAAGCGCGCGAAGAGCGAGGCGGTGATCGCGGGCAGCGGAACGGCGTTGTCGATGGCGGCCTCCACCGTCCAGCGGCCCTCGCCGGAGTCGGCGGCGAAGCCACGGAGCTGGTCCAGGTGCTCGTCGTCGTCCAGCGCGTTGACCGCCAGGTCGAGCAGCCAGGAACGGATGACCGTGCCCTCCTGCCAGGAACGGAAGACCTCGCGCACGTCCGTGACGGAGTCGACCTTCTCCAGGAGCTCCCAGCCCTCGGCGTAGGCCTGCATCATGGCGTACTCGATGCCGTTGTGAACCATCTTCGCGAAGTGGCCGGCGCCGACCTTGCCCGCGTGGACGGAACCGAAGTCACCCTCGGGCTTCAGGGCGTCGAAGACCGGCTGGACCTTCGCGACGTGCTCGGCGTCGCCGCCGTACATCAGCGCGTAGCCGTTCTCCAGGCCCCAGACGCCGCCGGAGACTCCGCAGTCGACGAAACCGATGCCCTTGATGCCCAGCTCGACCGCGTGCTTCTCGTCGTCGGTCCAGCGGGAGTTCCCGCCGTCCACGACGATGTCGCCGGGCGAGAGGAGCTCGGCCAGCTCGTCGATCGTCGACTGGGTCGCGGCACCGGCCGGGACCATGACCCACACGACGCGGGGGCCCTTCAGCTTGCCCACGAGCTCTTCGAGGCTGTGGACATCGGCGACGTCCGGGTTGCGGTCGTAACCGATGACGGTGTGGCCAGCGCGGCGGATGCGCTCGCGCATGTTGCCGCCCATCTTGCCGAGGCCGACGAGACCGAGCTCCATCAGAGATTCCTTAAGCGTTGTGCCGATTCGTACCCAGGACCGAGCCTACGCCCGGCGGGGGACAGGACGCCGGGCATGCTCGGCGCTGAACATGCCCGTCGGGTCCTGCCGCGATTCAGTGAACGAACGGCAGGACCGGTGACCGGATCAGCCGGAGAGGCGCACCGGCATGATCAGGTACTTGTACGCATCGTCCGCCTCGGCGTCCACGGCAGGCCGGCCGCTGAGCAGCGCGGGCTTGGTGGACGTCGTGAAGGAGAGCTGGGCGACCGGCGAGTCGATGGCGCTCAGGCCGTCGAGCAGGAAGGTCGGGTTGAAGGCGATCGAGATGTCGTCGCCCTCCAGGACGGAGTCGACGCGCTCCACAGCCTGTGCATCGTCACTGGAACCCGCTTCGAGGATCAGGACGCCCTGCTCGAAGCTGAGCCGCACCGGGGTGTTGCGCTCGGCCACCAGGGCCACGCGCTTGACGGCCTCGACGAACGGCGCCGTCTCGATGACCGCGACCGAGTTGAACTCGGTGGGGAAGAGCGTGCGGTACTTCGGCAGGTCGCCTTCGAGCAGTCGGGTGGTCGTCCGCCGGCCCGCGCCCTCGAAGCCGATGAGGCCTTCGCCTGCGCCGGAGCCCGACAGGGCGAGCGTCACGGTGTCACCGCTGGTCAGAGCCTTGGCGGTGTCCAGCAGCGTCTTGGCAGGCACCAGAGCGACGGCGGAGGCGTCGGCGTTCTCCGGCTTCCAGAGGAACTCGCGGACCGCGAAGCGGTAGCGGTCGGTGGAGGCGAGGGTGACGGTGTCTCCCTCGATCTCGATGCGCACACCGGTCAGCACGGGCAGCGTGTCGTCGCGGCCCGCGGCGATGGCGACCTGGGCGGCGGCGGAGGCGAAGACCTCGCCGGGCACGGTGCCGGTGGCGGTCGGCATCTGCGGGAGTGCGGGGTATTCCTCCACAGGAAGGGTGTGGAGTGTGAACCGCGAGGATCCGCAGGCGACCGTCGCCCGTACACCGTCTGTGGAAATCTCCACCGGCCGGTTGGGCAGGGCGCGGCAGATGTCGGCGAGCAGCCGGCCGGAGACGAGCACCGTGCCGTCCTCCTCGATCTCGGCATCCACCGAGACCCGGGCCGAGACCTCGTAGTCGAAGCTCGAGAAGCTGAGGGCGCCGTCCTCAGCCTTCAGCAGAAGGCCCGCAAGAACGGGCGCCGGCGGACGGGCCGGGAGGCTACGGGCCACCCAGGCCACAGCCTCCGCGAGTACATCGCGCTCCACCCGGATCTTCACCGGAACCGCCTCCTGCTGTTGCTCGCTCGCCCTGCTGGCCTTCGTCGTCTGGTCGGGTCGCTCCACCGATGCCGGGGGGAGGACGCCGGGGACCAGTCTGACGTACGGCACCGACACTCGGTGCTGCTCGGGGTCAAGTCGCGACAAGAGGTTCGGAGAGCTCCGGCGCCGAGTTGTGCACAGGCCCCACTTCGAAGCGGATTCCGGGCTAACTATAGGTGGCAGTAGTAGTAGGGCCTGTGGATACGGTGGATAACGTCGTTTTCCCAGGTCAGGCCCTGTTTTTTGTCCACCGACCCTGTGGGTGGGACCGGTGGACAACCCGGTGTTTCTGTGGACACCCGAAAGTTGTGCACACCCGATACACAGGGCAGGGGGGTTTCTCCCCAGGGCTGTCCCCAGCTTTACCCACGTTCCCCACAGCCCAACCGACCCTCTCGGTGTGACGCCTTTCACTCGGGGCGGTGAAAGCGGGTGTTGCGTTGCCGAACAGTGGACAGCGGTGTGGAGAAGCCCGTCCTTCCTGGGGAAAACAGCCGCCGCCCTGTGGGCCGACGGTGGACAACGTCGAAGGTGCCCTGTGGACGAAAAACTTGTCCACAGGCTGTGGATCATTGTTGACCACAAATCCCCAGGCCCCTGAGCTGGCCTGATGGAGTATCGGCTGCCTCGCCTGTGGAAGCAGTATGGACAACTTTTGGATCCCCAGGCTGTGGAGGGAAAATTCTCCCCAGATCTGTGGAGAACACCCGTGTCCTGGCAGGTATTCGAACAGCGCGGCCGGGCGGAAGCGCCCGGCATCGGCGTGACGACGGTCTGCCAGCGCCTCTCCATCGCCTCCGACAGGGTTGGCGGGCACTCCACGGGGAACGGAGAAGGGCGCTGTGCGGACTCCTGACGAGTCCGCACAGCGCCCTTCGGTCGCGTGCGTGGCCGGCTGCGGGAGAGCCGTCAGCCGTTCTTGATGCGGTTGGTGAGCTCGGTGACCTGGTTGTAGATGGAGCGCCGCTCCGCCATCAGCGCGCGGATCTTGCGGTCGGCGTGCATCACCGTCGTATGGTCCCGGCCGCCGAACTGGGCACCGATCTTGGGCAGTGACAGGTCCGTCAGCTCGCGGCACAGATACATGGCGATCTGGCGCGCCGTCACCAGCACACGGCTGCGGGAGGATCCGCAGAGATCCTCCACCGTCAGACCGAAGTAGTCCGCGGTCGCCGCCATGATGGCCGTCGCCGTGATCTCCGGAGCCGAGTCCTCGCCGCCGGGGATCAGGTCCTTCAGCACGATCTCGGTCAGACCGAGGTCCACCGGCTGACGGTTGAGGCTGGCGAAGGCCGTCACCCGGATGAGAGCGCCCTCCAGCTCACGGATGTTGCGGGAGATACGGGAGGCGATGAACTCCAGGACCTCCGGAGGGGCGTTGAGCTGCTCCTGCACCGCCTTCTTGCGCAGGATCGCGATGCGCGTCTCCAGCTCCGGAGGCTGCACATCGGTGGTCAGACCCCACTCAAAACGATTCCGCAGCCGGTCCTCCAAGGTCACCAACTGCTTGGGCGGGCGGTCCGAGGACAGCACGATCTGCTTGTTGGCGTTGTGGAGCGTATTGAACGTGTGGAAGAACTCCTCCTGCGTCGACTCCTTGCTCGCCAGGAACTGGATGTCGTCGACCAGCAGGATGTCCACATCGCGGTACCGCTTGCGGAAGGTGTCGCCCTTGCCGTCACGGATCGAGTTGATGAACTCGTTGGTGAACTCCTCCGAGCTCACGTACCGCACGCGGGTGCCGGGGTACAGGCTGCGGGCGTAGTGCCCGATGGCATGCAGCAGGTGGGTCTTGCCGAGCCCGGACTCCCCGTAGATGAAGAGCGGGTTGTACGCCTTCGCGGGCGCTTCGGCCACCGCGACGGCCGCGGCGTGCGCGAACCGGTTCGAGGCCCCGATGACGAAGGTGTCGAAGAGGTACTTCGGGTTCAGCCGGGCGTGCGGCTCACCGGGGCCGGGCGCCGGTGCGGGCTGTGCGCCCATGGGGCCGGTGCCGCCGCCGGGCCGTCCGGTGCCGCCGCCCTGCCGGTGCTGGGGCTCCTGCATGTCGTGGCGCTCGGGCCGCTGGGACTCGTATCCCTGGCGCTCGGGCGGTTGCGGACGGTAGTCGTGCTGTGGCTGCTGCTGCTGGGGGCGGCCGCTTCCGTACGGCTCGCGCCACTGCTCGGGGGACGGATCGCGGTCCTGGAACCCGCCGAGCCGGGGCTGCTGCCAGGAGAGGTCCTCCTGGGTGCGCGGCCACGCACCGGGCTCGGGCCGCTGCTGCTGGTAGTCGGGGTAGGCGGGCCGGGCCGTCGGCATGCCGTCGTCCGAGGGCCGGTGGCCGTATCCGTCATAGCCGTCGTTGTGCTGACGCTCGTCGTGCGGGGGTCCCTGGTAGCGGTGCTGCTGCGGCTGCTGGGACTGGTGCATGGGGGGCGCCGGCGGATTCGGCGGTTCGCCCGCGGAGTCGTCGACCGTGATCGCGATCCGGATCGGCCGCCCGCACTCGCGGCTCAGGGTCTCGCTGATGAGCGGGGCGAGCCGGCCCTCCAGGACGCGCTTGCCCCATTCGTTGGGGACGGCGAGCAGCGCGGTGTCGGCGACCAGGGCGAGCGGCTGGCAGCGCTCGATCCACTGCTTGTCCTTGGGCTCGATGCCCTGCTGGCCCTCCCCGAGGAGTTGCTCCAGCACGCGTGGCCACACTGCGGCAAGATCGGCAGGTACGTCAGCCACAAGGCACGCTCTCTCGCTGGTCCCACGAATGTGTGGTTCTCGGGACGTATGGGTCGGGATGGGTGAGGACCGGCAGGCGGGAAGAAAAAGAACCGGAGTTCAGCCACGGTAGGCGGGCCGACCCATGCGGTTCAAGTCGTTGTCCACAGGCTGTGCACAATGGGGGGCCCGACAGGGTCGGTTTGACCGGATGGCGTAGCCGCGCGTACCGTGACCAGGTCGAGTTGTCGATGGCTGCTGCCGCCTGCCTCCGATGGGCAAAGATCACGATCTGTGATTGTGAAGCGGTGCAACTAGGGCGTTTACGCGAGTCTCTCGTGGGCGCACGGTGACAGCCAGGCGATGTCCCGCCAACAAACGATCATTACTGGAGCCCCCGAGTGAGCAAGCGCACCTTCCAGCCGAACAACCGTCGTCGCGCGAAGACCCACGGTTTCCGTCTGCGTATGCGGACCCGTGCCGGCCGCGCGATCCTCGCGTCCCGCCGTGGCAAGGGCCGCGCCAGCCTGTCCGCCTGATCGCGTACAGGTCGTCATGACGTGCTGCCTACCGAGAATCGGCTGAGGCGGCGCGAGGACTTCGCGACCGCAGTACGACGAGGACGCAGGGCAGGCCGCCCGCTACTCGTCGTTCATCTACGCAGCGGTGCAACGGACCCGCACGTGACTGGGGAGACTGCTCCCCCGCCGCGTGCGGGTTTCGTTGTCAGCAAAGCAGTGGGTGGTGCGGTCGTCCGCACAGCGGTGAAGCGAAGGCTTCGCCATCTGGTCCGCGAGCGGCTGGCCCTGCTGCCCCCCGGTAGCCTGGTTGTCGTACGCGCGTTGCCCGGTTCGGGTGACGCCGACCATGAACAGCTGGCCCGAGACCTGGATGCCGCTCTCCAGCGGCTGCTGGGAGGGGGCGCGCGATGAAGTACCCGCTGCTGGCTCTCATCAAGCTGTACCAGTGGACGATCAGCCCACTACTCGGGCCTGTCTGCCGTTACTACCCGTCGTGTTCCCACTATGGATATACGGCGATCGACCGGCACGGAGCGATCAAGGGCACGGCGCTGACAGCCTGGCGCATCCTGCGATGCAATCCGTGGTCACCCGGCGGCGTGGATCACGTTCCACCACGCAAACGTCCGCGTTGGCACGAACTGCTGCGTAGTGCCGTACGCGGCAGCAAGGGCGGGGACTCCGCCGCTGATGTGCCTTCCGGGAAGTCGGCCACCGACCTCCCGGGCCCGGCCGCAGAGACTTCGCCCAATGCTCAAGGAGCCTGATTAGTGGACACGATTGCCAGTCTGTTCAGCTTCATCACGTGGCCCGTTTCCTGGGTCATCGTCCAGTTCCACAAGTTGTACGGGGCGATCTTCGGCCCTGACACGGGATGGGCCTGGGGTCTTTCCATCGTGTCCCTCGTGGTGCTGATCCGTATCTGTCTGATCCCGCTGTTCGTCAAGCAGATCAAGTCGACGCGGAACATGCAGGTGCTCCAGCCGAAGATGAAGGCGATCCAGGAGCGCTACAAGAGCGACAAGCAGCGTCAGTCCGAAGAGATGATGAAGCTGTACAAGGAGACGGGTACCAACCCGCTGTCCTCGTGCCTTCCCATCCTGGCGCAGTCGCCGTTCTTCTTCGCCCTGTACCACGTGCTCTCGGCCATCGCGTCGAACAAGAAGATCGGTGTCATCGACCAGTCGCTGCTCGACAGTGCTCGTCAGGCACACATCTTCGGTGCTCCGCTGGCCGCCAAGTTCATGGACAGCGCCGAGAAGGTCGAGGCACTCGGCGCCTCGCTGACCGACGTCCGGATCGTCACCGCCGTCATGATCGTGATGATGTCGGCCTCGCAGTTCTTCACGCAGCGCCAGCTGATGACGAAGAACGTCGACCTCACGGTCAAGACGCCGTACATGCAGCAGCAGAAGATGCTCATGTACATCTTCCCGCTGATCTTCGCCGTCATGGGCATCAACTTCCCCGTCGGCGTCCTCGTCTACTGGCTCACCACGAACGTCTGGACCATGGGTCAGCAGATGTACGTGATCAACCAGAACCCGACCCCGGGCAGCAAGGCGCAGGAGCAGTACCTCGGGCGTCTCCTGAAGAGCGTCACCTCGCACGGTGAGGTGAAGGGCCGCACCCGGCGCAACACGGTCAAGCGCATTGTGGCCAAGGGCACGGACCGCAATGACATCGAGCGGAAGTTCGTGACCGGCCTGGCCAAGCTCGGTCTCGCCCCCCAGGAGGACGGCACGGTGGCCAAGAGCGACACCGCCGTCGCCGAGGCCGAGGGCGGTGTCGCACAGCGGCGCCAGCAGCCCAAGCGTCAGACGAAGGCGAAGCGCCAGACCGCCGCGGGCCACCCGGGCGGCGCCAAGGACGTCGAGACCGACGAGTCCGATTCCGAGTCGAAGACCTCCCTGCAGAAGAGCGCACCGCAGGACGCCAAGCCCAAGCCGGCGGGCAAGTCCGCGTCCGGCTCCTCACGCCAAGCCAAGTCCGGACAGCGCAAGGGCCCGCAGCGGCCCAAGCACCCGTCCAAGAAGTAAGAAGGAGTCCATCCGTGACGGAAGGCACCACCTCCACGGCCGCTGAGGGCAGCGACACCTTGACCCGCCTTGAGCAGGAAGGGGAGATCGCAGCGGACTACCTTGAAGGCCTGCTCGACATCGCTGACCTCGACGGCGACATCGACATGGACGTCGAGGCAGACCGGGCCGCGGTCTCGATCATCAGTGAATCGGCGCGTGAACTGCAGAAGCTCGTGGGCCGCGACGGTGAGGTGCTGGAGGCACTCCAGGAGCTGACGCGGCTGGCCGTGCACCGGGAGACCGGTGACCGTAGCCGTCTGATGCTCGACATCGCCGGATTCCGCGCCCAGAAGCGCACGGAGCTCGCCGAGCTGGGTGCCAAGGCCGCGGACGAGGTCAAGAGCACCGGTGAGCCGGTGAAGCTCGACCCGATGACGCCGTTCGAGCGCAAGGTCGTGCACGACGCGGTCGCGGCCGCAGGTCTGCGCAGCGAATCGGAGGGCGAGGAGCCGCAGCGCTTCGTCGTCGTCCTTCCGGCCTGACCGGAGCCTCTCGTGTCGGCCCCGTCTGTTCGCAGACGGGGCCGATCTTTGTCAGCCTGATAGTCAGCCACCCATGGTGCGGTAGTGCGGTATGGAAGGACGGTTCCCGTGACGGAGGAAGTAGCGCTTCCCCAGGCGCCCGACGAGGCCCGGGAGGTGTTCGGTGAGTGCTTTCCCGAGGCCGTCCGGTACGCGGAACTGCTGGCGGATGCGGGGGTCAAGCGTGGGCTGATCGGTCCGCGCGAGGTCCCGCGCCTGTGGGAGAGGCACCTGCTGAACTGTGCGGTGCTCTCCGAGGTCGTCCCTGACGGCGTCACGGTCTGCGATGTGGGGTCCGGGGCGGGCCTTCCGGGGATTCCCCTGGCGCTGGTGCGCCCGGACCTGAAGATCACTCTGCTGGAGCCGTTGCTGCGGCGTACGAACTTCCTCCAGGAGGTCGTCGAGCTGCTGGGGCTCGATCATGTGACGGTCGTCCGTGGCCGGGCCGAGGAGGTTCTGGGCACGCTTCAGCCGGTGCATGTGGTGACGGCCCGGGCGGTAGCACCGCTGGATCGCCTGGCGGGCTGGGGAGTGCCTCTGCTGCGCCCGTACGGGGAGATGCTGGCGCTCAAGGGCGATACCGCCGAGGAGGAGATCAACGGCGCGCGAGCGGCCCTCAGCAAGCTCGGCGTCGTGGAGACCGAGGTGCTCCATGTAGGTGAAGGTGTCGTCGACCCGATGTCCACTGTCGTGCGTGTGGTGGTGGGCGAGAGTCCTGGCGGTGTGAGGTTCGCCGCAAAGCGTGCCAAGGCCGCTCGGGTCAGCCGGACCCGTCGTCGTCGCTGAGAGCAGCTGTGCGTACCCGCTGTCGTCGCTGAGAGCAGCTGTGCGTACCCCGCGCGGAGTGTCGTGCCCCTGTAGCTACGCTGCAGGGGCATCGTGTTTCACGTGAAACGTCGCTCTCTGCTGCATGGAATCATCGGCCGCGGTCGTGCGGCCGCCACCCCTCGCCATCGCAGGCCCGTTAGGGCTACGGAGTTGTCCACAGAAGTGGATTCATCCACAGAAGAGCGGGCCTCGCTGGTTCGCGACCCCGAAACCATGGCAGGCTCTGCTCATTGCGAGCCTGAAGTCGAGGAGAGTGAATCCTTGCGGTCCGACGCCAACATCGCGGGACCGATGACCGATCCGGTCCCCGGTCCCCGAACCGAATCGGCGGGGGACGGTGTTTCACGTGAAACACCGCCGCCGATGGATGACACACCCATCGGCCGTGCGGCCCAGTTGGCGGTGGAGGCCCTCGGCCGTGCCGGCGAGGGGCTGCCGCGGCCTGACCAGACACGGGTCATGGTGGTGGCCAACCAGAAGGGCGGGGTAGGCAAGACCACCTCGACGGTCAACCTTGCCGCCTCGCTTGCGCTTCACGGTGCACGCGTTCTGGTGGTCGACCTCGACCCGCAGGGGAACGCCTCCACGGCTCTGGGGATCGACCACCATGCCGAAGTCCCCTCCATCTATGACGTCCTGGTGGAGAGCAAACCGCTCTCCGACGTGGTCCAGCCGGTCCCGGACGTCGAAGGTCTCTTCTGTGCCCCGGCGACCATCGATCTTGCCGGTGCGGAGATCGAGCTGGTGTCGCTGGTGGCGCGGGAGAGCCGGCTGCAGCGAGCGATCCAGGCGTACGAGCAGCCGCTCGACTACATCCTGATCGACTGCCCGCCCTCGCTCGGCCTGCTGACGGTCAATGCCCTGGTGGCCGGTGCGGAGGTGCTGATCCCGATTCAGTGCGAGTACTACGCGCTGGAAGGGCTGGGACAGCTGTTGCGCAACGTCGACCTGGTACGAGGGCATCTCAACCCCGATCTCCATGTGTCGACGATCCTGCTCACCATGTACGACGGCCGGACCAGGCTCGCGTCACAGGTCGCGGAGGAGGTGCGCAGTCACTTCGGCAAGGAGGTGTTGCGGACCAGCATTCCCCGGTCGGTACGGATCTCGGAAGCGCCGAGCTACGGGCAGACCGTGCTCACGTACGACCCCGGTTCGAGCGGGTCCCTGTCCTACCTCGAAGCAGCCCGTGAGATCGCGTTGCGTGGGGTCGGGGTCCAGTACGAGGCCCAGCACGCCCGGACGGGCAGCCGGAACAGCCAGCAGAATACTTCGGAGGGGATCCAGTGAGTGAGCGTCGCAGAGGTTTGGGGCGAGGGCTGGGTGCCCTGATCCCCGCCGCTCCGCAGGAGAAGCAGGTGCCGCCCGCCGGGATGGGTACGTCCTCGCCGGGGGCGATGCCGGTGCTGACGTCCGAGCGGGGTGTGGCCGTCGCGAAGGTGACCACCCTTGGCTCGGGTGGCCCTGTGGTGCCGGAGCCGAGCTCACCGGTCTCGGTGTCCGACGGTACCGCCGGACCGGCAGAGGTGGCCGGGGCGTACTTTGCCGAGCTTGCCATCGACTCGATCACGCCGAACCCTCGTCAGCCGCGTGAGGTGTTCGACGAGGACGCGCTCGCCGAGCTGGTCACTTCCATCAAGGAGGTGGGTCTTCTCCAGCCCGTCGTCGTACGGAAGGCGGAATCCGGGCGCTTTGAGCTCATCATGGGTGAGCGGCGCTGGAGGGCCTGCCGTGAGGCCGGTCTGAAGCAGATCCCTGCGATCGTCCGGGCCACCGACGACGAGAAGCTCCTTCTGGACGCGCTTCTGGAGAACCTTCACCGGGCTCAGCTGAACCCCTTGGAGGAGGCGGCCGCGTACGACCAGCTGCTCAAGGACTTCAAGTGCACCCATGACCAGTTGGCCGACCGGATCGGGCGTTCCCGGCCGCAGGTGTCCAACACCCTGCGTCTGCTGCGGCTGTCGCCGCCGGTGCAGCGCCGGGTCGCGGCCGGGGTGCTGTCGGCAGGACACGCGCGGGCGCTGCTGTCGGTGGACGACTCCGATGAGCAGGACAAGCTGGCGCATCGCATCGTGGCCGAAGGGCTCTCCGTGCGCGCGGTCGAGGAGATCGTGACGCTCATGAGCTCCAGGCCCACGAGTGCGGCACGATCGAAGGGTCCCCGGGCCGGCGGTCGGCTGTCGCCGGCGCTGACCGATCTGGCGTCCCGGCTGTCCGACCGGTTCGAGACCAGGGTGAAGGTCGACCTCGGGCAGAAGAAGGGGAAGATCGTCGTCGAGTTCGCCTCGATGGAGGATCTGGACCGCATCCTCGGCAGCCTCGCGCCCGGCGAGGGGCGTGTCCTGGACCGCGCCACCGCGGAGGAGACGGCCGAGGACGACGAGGGCTGAGTTCTGCGTGGTGAGTGGCGGGCCGTGCTCCGGCGGATGACGGAGCACGGCCCGCTTTTCGCTGTCTGCGGGTGACGGTCTGCCCTTTGCTCTTTCACGGTGTCGGCTTGATCCCTCGGTGGATACGATGCGTTCTGGTAGGGCGCATCCATTTGATCCACCTCCGCGAACGGAGTGCACCGGCCGCCACACGATGCGGTGGGTGAAGGAAGTGAGGAACAGCCTTCATGGGGCGTCGGCTCGTACCGCTCACGCTGGACAACCTGCCTGATCTCCCTCAGCGTTGCCGCTCGTGTGTCTTCTGGGAGCTCGATCCGGTAAGGGGAGACGCCGCGGTCAAGGGCGGCCGAGCCGAACAGGAGAAGGAGTCCTGGATCTCCGCCGTTCTGCTGGAGTGGGGATCCTGCGGCCGCGTGGTCTATGTCGACGACGTTCCGGCCGGCTTCGTTCTCTACGCTCCGCCCGCCTACGTGCCGAGAGCGACTGCCTTTCCGACGAGTCCCGTCTCCCCCGACGCGGTTCAGCTGATGACTGCCCTGATCCTGCCCGGATACCGGGGTCAGGGACTGGGCCGGGTCATGGTGCAGACGGTGGCCAAGGACCTGATACGTCGAGGGTTCAAGGCGATCGAGGCCTTCGGGGACGCTCGCTGGAAGGAACCGGCCTGTGTGCTGCCCGCAGATCATCTGCTGGCTGTGGGCTTCAAGACCGTACGGCCCCACCCGGCGCACCCGCGGTTGAGACTGGAGCTGCGCACGACGTTGTCGTGGAAGGAAGACGTCGAGCTGGCTCTGGACCGGTTGCTGGGGGCTGTGCAGAAGGAGCCTGCGCTGCGGCCTCTGTGAGCAGGAACGTGAAACGGGCCCACCCCCCTGAGGGATGGGCCCGTTTCACGTGAAACAGCGGGACTGTTGTCCGGCTCTACTCGGTGATGAAGCCTTCGAGGTCGCGGAGGATCGCGGCCTTCGGCTTTGCGCCGACGATGGTCTTGGCGACCTCGCCACCCTGGTAGACGTTCAGCGTCGGGATGGACATGACGCCGTACTTGGCAGCGGTGGCCGGGTTCTCGTCGATGTTGAGCTTGACGATCTCGATCTCACCGTGCTCGGCCGCGATTGCCTCCAGGGAGGGGGCGATCTGACGGCACGGACCGCACCAGGCAGCCCAGAAGTCCACCAGCACGGGCTTGTCGCTCTTCAGGACGACTTCGTCGAAGGAGTCGTCAGTCACGTTCTTCAAGGCGCCGGCCACGGCGGCCTCCTTAACTTCGCGGGGTGTGGGGTGAGGCGTGGATCAGACGGTGGCTGCGGCGGCCTTCTCGTCGTCGGCGAGCGCGGCCAGGAAGCGCTCGGCGTCGAGGGCGGCGGAGCAGCCTGTTCCGGCAGCGGTGATGGCCTGCCGGTAGGTGTGGTCGACGACATCGCCGGCGCCGAAGACACCGGTGAGGTTGGTGCGCGTCGACGGCGCGGCGACCTTGAGGTAGCCCTCGTCGTCGAGGTCGAGCTGGCCCTTGAAGAGCTCCGTGCGCGGGTCGTGGCCGACGGCGATGAACAGGCCGGTCACGGGGAGCTCGGACGTCTCGCCGGTCTTCGTGTTGCGCAGGGTCAGTCCGGAGAGCTTCTGCTCGCCGTGGACACCGGCGACCTCGCTGTCCCAGGCGAACTTGATCTTCGGGTCGGCGAAGGCGCGGTCCTGCATGGCCTTGGAGGCGCGCAGCGAGTCGCGGCGGTGGACGATGGTGACCGACTTGGCGAAGCGGGAGAGGAACGTGGCCTCTTCCATCGCGGTGTCACCGCCGCCGACGACGGCGATGTCCTGGTCCTTGAAGAAGAAGCCGTCGCAGGTCGCGCACCAGGAGACGCCGCGTCCGGAGAGGGCGTCCTCGTTGGGCAGGCCGAGCTTGCGGTGCTGCGAACCGGTGGTGACGATGACGGCCTTGGCGCGGTGTACCGTGCCGGCGGTGTCGGTGACCGTCTTGATGTCACCCGTGAGGTCCACGGAGATCACGTCGTCCGGGATGAGCTCGGCACCGAAGCGCTCGGCCTGGGCACGCATGTTGTCCATGAGCTCCGGGCCCATGATCCCGTCCTGGAAGCCGGGGAAGTTCTCCACGTCGGTGGTGTTCATCAACGCGCCACCGGCGGTGACGGCGCCCTCGAACACCAGCGGCTTCAGCGAGGCACGCGCGGTATACAGGGCGGCTGTGTAGCCCGCGGGGCCGGAGCCAATGATGATCACATTACGCACGTCGCTCACGGGTTTCTTCCTCGTCTCTGCAGACTGCCTACTGTCCACGCCTACTGGGGTCGGTTCAACGACTCTCACCCCACCCAACGGATCCTACGGGGGATGCATTCCCGACGTGCCGGGGTGGCATCCGAGGTGATTTTCAGGGGCGGGCGTAGACGTGCGTCAGCAGGAGCTTTCCCTTGGCCGCAGGCTCGGCGCCGACACAAGCCGCGTCGACGACGTAGGCCTGAACCCTGGCGGAGTCCGTGGGGTGCGGCAGGACGACGAGGAAGGCGTCGGACCCTTCGTAGGTGCCCCGCTCGATGGCGAGGGCGGCCGTGTTCCGTCCGGTTCCCTGCTTGATGCAGGGGGGGACGGGCACGGAGGGCGCGCGGAGCGGGGTTTGAGGTGATGCGGATGTGGGCGACGTGGATTCCGCCGAAGACTTCGTGTCAGCGGAAGGATTCTGCTTTGCGCCACTGGAATCCTGCGGGCCGACCGTGTCCGTCCGAGAGCCCAGAAGGCTGTGGACCCGCTCTTCCAGTGTGGACTGCGAGAACGCCTGTGTTCCCTCCTGGGAAGCGCTGACGCCTTGGTCGGCCGCCTTGAAGCTGTCCGAACCCCCGGACGAGGTGACGTTCTGAAGAAGCAGGACGCTCACGCTGACGACAGCGGCGCCGAGTGCGGCGCCGAGCACTGCGTTTCGGCGCCGTCGGCGGACAGCGCTGCGGCCGGGACCGGTGGCGGCGCGTGAGTGCCCTGCGGGCCGGTCCGCGAGTTCCTTCGCCGCGACAGCGGGCTCTGTTTCACGTGAAACATCTGCCGTGGAGGCAGGCGCCGCGAAGGGGGCGCGGCCTCGTGCTTCCTCCGCGAGTGCGGCGTCCATGCGGTCCGCGACATCGGCGGGCATGGGTTCAGCGTCGGGCAGGGTGCCCAGGAGCCCACGGATCTCCTCCAGTGAGGCGAGTACATCGGAGCAGATCCCGCAGTCGGCCAGATGGCCTCGGACATCCTCGGCACGGGACGGGGGGAGCAGATCCTCGGTGAGGTCGGCGATCTCCGAGACGTCCGGGTGCCGGGTCGTGTCGGTCGTTGATGTCATGCGCGTCCACCTCCGCCCTTCGCTGCCGCTGGATCACCCGTGTCCACATCCCTTGGTCCCGCCGCCGGTGGGACGGATGCTCTCCGCGTCCGGTTCCCTTCGCTTCCCGGCTCCTCGCTGTCGCCGGTCCCGCTGCGGAGATGGGTGAGCTGGGGGGCCAGCCTGGCGCGTCCCCGCGCACAGCGGCTCTTCACGGTTCCGACCGGCACATCGAGGATGCGGGCCGCTTCCGCCACCGGGTACCCCTGCATATCGACGAGGACGAGGGCGGCACGTTGCTCGGCAGGGAGCGTGGCCAGGGCCGCGAACAGCTCGCGCTGAAGGTCCTGACGCTCGGCCGGTGCCTCGGCGGACTCGTGGGGCTCCATGAGCTGGTCGAGCCGCTCCGCGTCGTCGACCGGAGCGGTCTTCCTGGAGGAGGCCTTCCGGACCCGGTCCAGGCATGCGTTGACCGTGATCCGGTGCAGCCAGGTGGTGACCGCGGACTGGCCACGGAAGGTGTGGGCGGCGCGGAAGGCGGAGATCAGGGCGTCCTGTACGGCATCGGCCGCTTCCTCGCGGTCGCCCAGGGTCCGCAGCGCCACGGCCCACAGCCGGTCGCGATGACGTCGTACGAGCTCACCGAAGGCGTCCGGTTCGCCGGCGACGTGGTCGGCCAGAAGGTCCTGGTCGCTCGTGCCGGCGAATCTCGTGCTGTCCAACGGTGAGCCCCCTCCCCTGGCGCTGTCAGCTGGTGACCTTGATGTCCGAGATCTTGCCTCGGAAGTTCCCTGAATCGCTCGGTGGCAAATTGGTGAGCCAGACCAGAAGGTACCGTGCCTGGACGGGTTCGCCAGGCTTGAGTGCCACCTTTGTTCCGGAACCCTGTGCAACCTTGGTGAAGCCGGTGGGTAGCCCCGGCACCTCGGCACTGGTGGCCGTCCGCAACTCGACCGATGTGGTGCCACCCAGGAAGGTCACATCCACCGTGCCGACCTGCTGGACCTTGCCGAGGTCCAGCACGACACCCACGCCGTCCTTGAGCTTGCCGAAGTCGGCGGTGAAGTAGCCGTCGGTGTTCCAGTAACTTGTCGCGTCGTCGTCGTAGACGTGACTGATGTCCTTGGGCTTCTCGGACTGGTCCCCGAGGGGGTCGTAGTCCCGAGCGCCCATGATCGGTACCGGCTTGCTCTCCGCGACGGGCTTCGGCTCGTCGCCGTTCTCCGGGTTGGTCTGCGTCGTGCCAGGGTCGTCAGAGCCCTTGTCGCGGTCCAGGAGCGTCTCCGCCAGCTGCCAGCTGCCGAGACCGAGCGCGGCGATGAGCAGCGCGGACACGGCCCACTTGAGCGCCTTCCCGGTGCGGCTCTGGAGCGGGGCGGGAGGCACGGGGACAGGCTGGGTGCTGCCGGCGCCGGGTCCGGCCGGGCGCCCGTAGGTGCCCTGCTGGTACGTGGTCCGCTGGTACTCCGGCGGGGCGGTGAACGTGGGCTCGGGCGGGCGGATGCGCGGCATCGCCGCGACGGCCTTGGCGAGCTCGTCCGGAGTCGTGCACGGCTGCTCCTGGCGGGAGGCCGTGGCCCCGTCGTTGGCGAGCGCCCGCATGGCGATCTCGGAGAGACCGCGGTGGACTCCGGCCCGCACCTGGTCGGGTGCGATCAGCCCGACGCCCTTCGGGAGCCCGGTGAGGCCGTAGGCGTCGCTCTCGTAGGGCCAGCGCCGGGTCAGCGCCGCGTAGAGAAGGGCCCCGATCGCTTCGGTGTCGGCGCGCTGGGGTCCGTCGGAGGTGATCCCCCGCAGCGCGGCGTTCACCGCGAGGCCGCGGATGCGGTACTGGCCGGAGGAACTGCGCAGCACCGCCCCGGGCGTGAGCCTCAGATGGGCAAGGCCCTCGCGGTGCGCGGCGGCCATGGCCTGGGAGAGCTGACTGACGAGCTGGTAGGCGTCGTGGGCGTCCATCGGCCCCGCGCCCAGAAGGGCGGTCAGCTCGGTGGCGTCCGGAAGCCACTCATGGACGACGTAGACGAGATCGTTCTCCTCCACGGCGTCGAGGACCTGCACGAAGCGGGGGTCGCCGAGAAGGGCGGACGAACGGGCCGCAGCCAGCACGGAGCGGGCCCGTGGATGGTCCGCGGGCAGGAGATGCACTCCTACCGCGCGGCGCAGTTTCTCGTCGACAGCGCGCCAGCTGCTGAACCCGTCCAGACGGGTGACGCACTCCTCGAGCCGGTAGCGCCCGGCAAGCTTGTGACCGCTGTGCAGATCAGGGGTCGGCACGGTGGTTCCGGAGTCGCTCGACTCGCTCTCCGCGTCCTGAGGGCTTGTGCCCGTTGAATCCTGAGCTTCTGCCGTACCGTCGCTCGTGGCCTCGTCCGCCTTCGCGGCCAGCGGCTTGTCGCCACTGTTGTCGGCCACGTCGACGGCAGCCGTGCTACGTTCCGCCACCGTCGTTCCTGCCTCCCCATCCGTTGGGCGATGCCAGCCAGCCCCGCACAGTCACGCCAATTGTGCCCACACTCCGGCACCATGCACGACACGCGGGAACCGACGATGGTTGTGCGGGCCGGTGATCCTCAGCGGCCGAGCCTTCCCCTGATCATGCCGACCATGCCGTTGATCTCTTCGATCCGCATCCGCTTCGCCGCGACGACGAAGACTCCGAGCAGCACGATCCCGCCGCAGAGCAGGGCCAGGAGCGAGCCCGAGGCGCCGTCGCCGAGCACGTGGAGAAGGCCGAATCCCACCCCGCCGGCGATCACTGCCGCAGGGATCGCGGCGAGGCACAGCCGGGCGTAGGTACGCAGGACGTGAGCACCGTCCAGATCGCCGCCCAGGCGGTTGCGGAGCCGGCGCCACGCGATACCGACGCCGACGGCGTAGGCGAGCCCGTAGGAGGCGGCCATGCCGACCACGGCCCACTGGGCGGGCAGCACGACGTAGCAGACGGCCGAGGCGGCCGCGTTGACGAGGGCGACGATGACGGTGTTGTAGAAGGGCGTCCGGGTGTCCTCGTACGCGTAGAACCCGCGCAGCACCACGTACTGCACGGAGTAGGGAATCAGTCCGAGGCCGAAGGCCATCAGGATGAATCCCATGGAGCGGGCTGCCTCGGGGCCGCTGGAGGCGTAGAGCAGGGTGCACATCGGCACGCCCAGGGCGAGGAAGGCGAAGGCGACCGGCACGATGGCCACCGCCGAGTTGCGCAGGCCCTGGGAGATGTCGTCGCGTACCGCGCCCGGGTCGTTGTCGTGGGCGGCACGCGAGATGCGCGGCAGCAGCGCGGCCATGACCGAGACGGTGATGATCGCCTGCGGCATGCCCCAGATCAGCTGTGCGTTGGAGTACGCGAGGAAGCCCGCCCCGTTCTGGCCGGACGCCTTGCCCGCGGAGGTCGCGAGCTGGGTGACGACCAGCACACCGGCCTGGTTGGCGAGGACGAACAGGACCGTCCACTTGGCCAGCTTGACCGTCTTGCCGAGCCCGTGGCCCCTCCAGTCGAAGCGCGGACGGAAGCGGAATCCGGCCTCACGCAGATACGGGATCATGGCCAGGGCCTGGACGACGAGGCCGAGCAGGGTGCCGATACCCAGCAGCCGGACGCCCTCCGGCGGAATCGTCGTGACGCCCATCTGGGACTCGTGGGAAGTGCCGTACACCCAGATGAACAGGCCGAACGTGACGATCATGACGATGTTGTTGAGGACCGGGGTCCACATCATCGCGCCGAACTTCCCGCGGGCGTTGAGGATCTGCCCCATGACCACATGCACACCCATGAAGAAGATGGTGGGCAGGCAGTACCGGGCGAACGTGGTGGCCACGTTGTTGGCTGCGGGATCGCCGGCGATCGTCGACGACATCAGGCGGATGAGGAAGGGCGCGGCGAAGACCGCCACGGCGACGATCAGCGCGAGTGCGACCATCACCAGGGTCAGCAGCCGGTTGGCATAGGCCTCGCCCCCGTCCTCGTCGTCCTTCATCGAACGGACGAGCTGCGGGACGAAGACCGAGTTGAGGCCGCCGCCCACGGTGAGGATGTAGATCATCGTCGGCAGCGTGTACGCGATGGTGAAGCTGTCACCGAGCAGGGCCGCGCCGAGCGCGGCGGTGATCACCAGGCTGCGGATGAAGCCGGTGAGCCGTGAGACGAGGGTGCCTGCGGCCATGACCGCGCTGGACTTCAGCAGGCTGGACGCCCGCCCGCCGCCCGACTTCGGCGGCGCGGGTGCGGGGGCCGGCTCGGGCCGGTGCGAGGCCGGGACCCCCGCCGGGCCCTCCTGGTCCCGGAAGAGGTGCGCGAAAGCGTCCGGCTCCTCGCGGTTCGTCGACGCCTGGGTGACGAGGTCGTCGATGCCCACGAACTGGGTCGTCGCGGCGTCGTCCCCGTACGGAAGGTGACGCGACGGGCCGTCCGGCTCGGGGGGCGGGGTCTGCGCCCAGATCCGCGGATCGGGCGGGTACTGGGCTGCCGGCGGCTGCTGGTAGAGCGGCTGCGGCTGCTGGTAGGTCCCGGGGGGCGGCGGCGGATGCGCGGCGCGGTCGTACAGCGCCTCGCTCACCGGGTCCTGGGCGGAGAGATCCTGGGACCGGTAGGGGTCGTAGTCATACGCGTCCTGCAGATACGGGTCCGGGGCAGGGGGTACCTGCTCCGGACCCGGGGGCATCGCCGGCTCTCCGGGATACCCCGCTCCGCCCGTACCCTGACCGCGATCACCGTCGTACGGCGCGTTCATCGAAACCCCACCTCATCGTCCCCGGCCGACCGGCCACGACAGACATCGCTCAACGGTCCACTTTCTCACCCGTGCCCGACGGCTCCGTGCTTTCGGGACCGGTGTCCGGCGTCGGGTCACTCGGCTGCTCGGGTTCACTGCCGTCGTCACCCGCCGCGCCGCCCGCGTTGGCACGCTTGCGATGTGCATACATCCGGATTCCGGCGAGGACCAGGAGCAGGAGGCCACCGGCGATCACGAGCAGCACGGTGGGGGTGAGCTCGGACACCTTCACGGTGAACGCCATCTCCGCGCCGTACGGCCTGCCGTCGTCCGTGTAGAGCTGCGCGGTCATCTGCACCTGACCGTTGATGTTGGCCGCCGCATCGAACTTCACGGACTGGCTGTGACCGGCGCCGATCTGGATCGGCTGCTCCGCCACGGCTCCGCCGTCGTTCAGCTCAAGGCGCGTCGCGTTCTCCGACTTCAGCCGGAGCACCAGATGATCGACGTCCTGGAGAAGCCTGTTCTGCACCGTCACGGGAATCGTGGCGCTGCGGCCGGACAGCGTGACGTCCGACTTCGAGATGAGCTGGACCTCGTTGATGAGGCCCTGGAGGTAGGTGCGTACCGAATCCCGGTACTGCTGGGCCTCCAGGGGCTTGCCCCGCCACGACGTCGACATGGACCGGTTGACGGCGTTGCCGAAGGGGGTCACGACCCGCTCGGGCTGGGTGAGGACGACCTGGAAGTTGTCGAGCGAGGCCTGGGTGGACTTGATGTCCTGGAAGGCCTGGGTCGGCAGCTCCTGGCTGCGCAGCTTCTTGGGGTACTGGGACGTCCGGGGGACCGTGGTGGTCGCCTCGGCGTCGGGCTTCGCCGCAGCTGCCTCGATCAGGGTCTGGGACTCGGTCCAGCGCCCGTCGTCCAGGGCGTGGAGCGCGCGCGCCATCGACTGGGCCTGGGCGATGGTCGGCATCCGCTGGGGAGCCACGACGACGCTCCGGTCCTTGTCCGTGTCCTGCTCGGACAGCGCGAGCGTGAGGGCGAGGAACTTCTGCACGGCGAGCGTGGAGTCCCCGGCCTTCGCCATGTCGCCCTGGAAGGCCTTGGAGAGCCGGGCGTCGGACACCACCGCCGTGGTGCCGCCGCCGATGGGCCGCGCGGCGGTCGGTGTGTACGACAGGCCGGCGATCTCCTGGAGGCTGTCGCTGCGGGCGATCACGTTGTGGGCACCCGTCGAGGTGGCGACATCCACGATGGACGGGTCGATCGCACCGTCGACGGGCCAGGCGAAGTCGGTCGACGGCTTCAGATGGAGGATCGTCTCCACCGTCACCCCGGCGACCTCGCTGGCCGTCTGGAGGTGGCTGAGCGTGCCCGACACGTTCTTGCCGCGGTGCGCGATGGAAGCCAGATCGGGGTCCCCGAAGGGCAGCGCGACGACCTTGCTGTCCGCCACGGCAGCTTCCAGTGAGCTGAGCCACTTCTTGGCCACTGCCTGGTTCGTCCCGGCGACCGTGGTGTCACCCGACTTGACGCGATAGCTCTTGGTCATGGCATCGACGCTGGCGAGCAGATCCGGGTCGATGACCCAGGTCACGGGCAGTTGGCTGCCGAGTGACACCATCCGTTCGAGGCGGCCGCCCGGCGCGATCTCGGCTGCCAGGTCGTCATCGGCGAATACCGGGGTCTGCTGCTCGTCGGAACCGGTCTCCGCGGTGAGATGCGCCGACGCGATCAGCGGCCACAGGTAGCTGATGCCGGTCTTGGAGTCACTGTCCTTGTTCTGCCAGGGCAGGAACGTCCGCTTGATGCCGAGTACGTGGTCGTACTGAGCGGCGGCCGTCCGGCCCGACAACGAGACGCCCAGCTGGTAGACGCCGTCGTCGCCGAGGTCCAGCTTGCTGACCGGCACGGACAGCGTGAAGTCCTGGCTGATGCCCGAAGGAAGCGTGGCGATCTTGGCCGTGTACTTGCCGCCGACCGGGTAGGGATCCGCTCCCGGGTCGTACCCCGTCCGCTGAGCGGCCGCGTCGATCGAGGTCCTGCCGTAGAGCCGCGGGCCCACGCGCAGATCGACCTGTGCGTCGGTGACGGTTTCCTTGCCCCTGTTGACCAGGGTGCCGGAGATGGTGAGCGTGTCCCCCTTCACCGGGGCGCTCGGCGTCAGGGTGTCCAGGGATACCGAGACGGTGCTGGAGCCCGTGGGGGCCTTGCTCGTCCCGCCGGCCTGCGCCTGCGGGGCGGCCACCCCGGCCAGCAGTGCGGCGACGAGCGGGGCCGCGGCGAGCACGGCGGCTGTGCGCCGCAGCCACCGACGGGCAGGAGAGGGACTCGTCCCCTGGTTGTCTGCCGCCTCGGCCACGCGTACCCGTCCCTCGTCGTCGTCAGCTGCTGTCGAGCGTTGTCTCCGTCGCTGCGTCCCCGCATGGTAACGATCTGCGCCGCGGTCAAGTGCCAGGGAGTGGGTCACACGAGGGGGAGCGTCTCGCAGCGTGAACGGAAACCATGACGTCCGGGCCGGTCCGGGCACGTACCCTTTTCTGTTGTGCCGAACGCCAATGAAGACAACTCCAGCGCCCTGACCCAGGTGCAGCTCCGCGCAGTCAGTGAACTGCTGCGGGTGTCGCCGGTCGCCGACGATCTCGCCCGCCGATTCCAGGATGCAGGATTCGGTCTCGCCCTGGTCGGCGGGTCGGTCCGGGACGCGCTCCTCGGCCGGCTGGGGAACGACCTGGACTTCACGACCGACGCGCGCCCCGAGGACGTGCTGAAGATCGTCAGGCCCTGGGCGGACTCGGTGTGGGAGGTCGGGATCGCCTTCGGCACGGTGGGCGCGCAGAAGGACGGCTACCAGATCGAAGTCACCACATACCGGTCCGAGGCGTACGACAGGACCTCGCGGAAGCCCGAGGTCTCCTACGGCGACTCCATTGACGAGGACCTCGTCCGCCGCGATTTCACGGTGAACGCGATGGCCGTCGCGCTGCCGCAGAAGGAGTTCGTCGATCCGTACGGTGGCCTCGATGACCTGGCGGAGCGAGTGCTGCGCACTCCGGGCACACCTGAGGACTCCTTCTCCGACGATCCGCTGCGCATGCTCCGTGCCGCGCGCTTCGCCGCGCAGCTCGACTTCGAGGTGGCCCCGGATGTCGTCGCCGCGATGTCGGAGATGGCGGGCCGGATCGAGATCGTCTCTGCCGAGAGGGTCCGGGAGGAGCTCAACAAGCTGCTGCTCTCCTCGCATCCCCGTAAGGGGCTCGCGCTCCTCGTCGACACGGGACTGGCCGACCATGTCCTTCCCGAACTCCCCGCGCTCCGGCTGGAACGTGACGAGCATCACCGTCACAAGGATGTGTACGAGCACTCCCTGACCGTCCTGGAGCAGGCGATCGACCTGGAGCAGGACGGCCCGGATCTCGTGCTGCGCCTCGCCGCTCTCCTCCATGACATCGGCAAGCCGAGGACCCGGCGTTTCGAGAAGGACGGGCGGGTCTCGTTCCACCACCACGAAGTGGTGGGCGCCAAGATGGTCAAGAAGCGCATGACCGATCTCAAGTACTCCAACGACATGGTCAAGGACGTTGCCAAGCTGGTGGAGCTGCACCTGCGCTTCCACGGGTACGGCGACGGGGAGTGGACCGACTCGGCGGTCCGTCGCTATGTGCGCGATGCGGGCCCCCTGCTGGAGCGGCTGCACAAGTTGACCCGCTCGGACTGCACCACGCGCAACAAGCGCAAGGCCAGTGCTCTCTCGCGGACGTACGACGGGCTTGAGGAGCGCATCGCTCAGTTGCAGGACCAGGAGGAGCTGGACTCGATCCGGCCGGACCTGGACGGCAACGAGATCATGCAGATCCTGGACGTCGGGCCGGGGCCGGTCATCGGCAAGGCGTACGCGTTCCTGCTTGAGCTTCGGCTGGAGAACGGGCCGATGGAGCACGACGCGGCAGTCGCAGAGCTCAAGAAGTGGTGGGCGGCACAGGGCTGAGGTCGCGAAGACCGGCTCGGTCCCCAGGGCGGCTGGTCATGTTTCACGTGAAACATGACCAGCCGCGGATACGTCGAGGGCGCTGTTTCACGTGAAACAGCGCCCTCAGTCGAATCGGCGCGCCCGGTCGGTCCTGCTCCATCGCCACAGCATCACGGCCGTGAGGGCGTAGAGGAGAGCGACGCCGATCACCACCGTTGCTGATCTCCCGTCTGCGGGAAGGAGGAGTGCGGAGGCTGCGGCGGCGCCCACGAAGGCCACGTTGAACAGCACGTCATAGAGCGAGAAGACTCTGCCGCGGAACGAGTCGTCCACCGCCGTCTGCACCACGGTGTCCGTCGCGATTTTCGCTCCCTGGGTCACCAGGCCGAGAACGAACGCTGCGACGAGCATCGGGGCGGGCCTGAACCAGAGGCCCAGGGCCGGCTCAAGAACAGCGGCCGCCGCAGCACACACCACCATCCAGCGGAACCGTCCCAGTCGGCCTGCGGCCCAGGGAGTCAGTACAGCCGCTGCGAAGAAGCCCGCACCGGACACCCCGACCGCCAGGCCGAGCAGCGCCAGCCCGTCGGAGTCGTTGTCGGTCCAGGCGTACCGGCACAGCATCAGGACCATGACCGTCAGCGCCCCGTAACAGAAGCGGATCACCGTCATGGCGGCCAGTGCCCGCGCGGCGCTCCTCCGTTCTGCCAGATGGTGCAATCCGTGGCGCAGCCCGCGTGCGGTAGTGACCAGTGCCGCACGCAGGCGAAGGTGGCTTTCGCTCCGGTCCGGACCCAGCAGGCCGGAAGCCAGGCTCAGGGAGGCCAGTGCCGAGGCGAGATACAGGCCGGCGCCCAGGAGCACCACCGCGGCGTCGGAGTCCGAGAGGATCAGGCGAACAGCGAAGGCGAGACCGCCGCCCGCCGTGGCGGCGAGGGTGCCCGCGGTCGGTGACAGCGAGTTGGCCAGGACCAGCAGGTCCCGGTCGACGACGCGTGGCAGCGCGGCGGAGAGGCCGGCCAGGACGAAACGGTTGACCGCGGTCACACAGAGCGCCGAGGCATAGAAGAGCCAGTCGGGGGCTGAGCCGAGGATCAGGAGCGCGGTACAGCAGGCGAGCGCGGCGCGCAGCAGGTTGCCGTACAGGAAGACCTGCCTGCGCGGCCAGCGGTCCAGCAGCACACCGGCGAACGGGCCGATGAGCGAGTAGGGCAGCAGGAGTACGGCCATTGCGGAGGCGATCGCCCCGGCTGATGCCTGCTTCTCCGGAGAGAAGACGACATGCGCCGCGAGAGCCACCTGATAGACGCCGTCGGCCGACTGGGACAGGATCCGCACGGCCAGCAGGCGGCGGAAGTTCCGAAGGCGCAGGAGTACGCGCAGGTCACGCACGACGGGCATGGGAGCAAGGGTCACATACGTTGAGGGTCCCCGGGCGGATTGCCCGGGGACCCTCAAGGGTGCGTGAGCCAAGGAGCGTTGCCGCTCCTCACTGCTCCGCGCCGATGCACCGTGTCAGGTGACGTTACTGGGAGACCTCACCGCGGATGAACTTCTCGACGTTCTCGCGGGCCTCGTCGTCGAAGTACTGGACCGGCGGGGACTTCATGAAGTACGAGGAAGCGGAGAGGATCGGGCCGCCGATGCCGCGGTCCTTCGCGATCTTCGCGGCGCGGACGGCGTCGATGATGACACCGGCCGAGTTCGGGGAGTCCCAGACCTCGAGCTTGTACTCCAGGTTCAGCGGAACGTCGCCGAACGCGCGGCCCTCAAGGCGCACGTACGCCCACTTGCGGTCGTCCAGCCAGGCCACGTAGTCCGACGGACCGATGTGGACGTTGTCCGCACCGAGGTCGCGGTCACGGATCTGCGAGGTGACGGCCTGCGTCTTCGAGATCTTCTTGGACTCAAGGCGCTCACGCTCGAGCATGTTCTTGAAGTCCATGTTGCCGCCGACGTTCAGCTGCATCGTGCGGTCCAGGACGACGCCCCGGTCCTCGAAGAGCTTCGCCATCACGCGGTGCGTGATGGTGGCGCCGACCTGCGACTTGATGTCGTCGCCGACGATCGGGACACCGGCCTCGGTGAACTTGTCCGCCCACTCCTTGGTGCCGGCGATGAAGACCGGGAGGGCGTTGACGAACGCGACCTTGGCGTCGATGGCGCACTGCGCGTAGAACTTCGCAGCGACCTCGGAGCCGACGGGCAGGTAGCAGACGAGGACGTCGACCTTGCGGTCCTTGAGGATCTGGACGATGTCGACCGGGGCCTCGGCCGACTCCTCGATGGTCTCGCGGTAGTACTTGCCCAGGCCGTCGTGGGTGTGGCCGCGCTGGACGGTCACGCCGGCGCTCGGCACGTCGCAGAGCTTGATGGTGTTGTTCTCGCTGGCGCCGATGGCGTCCGAGAGGTCGAGGCCGACCTTCTTCGCGTCGACGTCGAAGGCGGCGACGAACTCGACGTCGCTGACGTGGTAATCGCCGAACTGGACGTGCATCAGGCCGGGCACCTTGCCGGCCGGATCGGCGTCCTTGTAGTACTCGACGCCCTGGACCAGCGAGGCGGCGCAGTTGCCCACGCCGACGATGGCTACGCGAACCGAACCCATTCCGGTTGCTCCCTGTGTGTAATGGATGTTCCTGATGAGGCCCCGCGGATCTGCGGGGAACTCACTTGGCGGTGTCGCCGGACGGATCCGGCGGGTTGTTACCCCGCCGGGGCAGGCCGTCCGGCTCTCCTGCGGTGTTCTGCTGAGCTGAGCCCTCGGGCGAGGATCGTCGCTGATCCCGTCCCGACCGCTCGCTCTCGATGAGCTCGTTCAGCCAGCGCACTTCGCGCTCCACGGACTCCATGCCGTGTCGCTGAAGCTCAAGTGTGTAGTCGTCGAGGCGCTCGCGGGTGCGGGCCAGAGAGGCGCTCATCTTCTCGAGGCGCTCCTCCAGCCGGCTGCGACGGCCTTCCAGCACCCGCATCCGCACGTCGTGCTCCGTCTGCCCGAAGAAGGCGAAACGAGCAGCGAAGTGCTCGTCCTCCCAGGAGTCGGGGCCGGTGTGCGAGAGCAGTTCCTCGAAGTGTTCCTTACCTTCTGCCGTCAACCGGTAGACGATCTTGGCGCGGCGCCCTGCCAGTGAAGAGGCGGGGGCGACCGCACGGCCGGCGCCGGGCGGAAGGTCTGCCGGAACATTCCCCGGTTCCTCGATCAACCAGCCGTTGGCGACCAGCGTCTTGAGGCAGGGGTAAAGGGTTCCGTAGCTGAAGGCACGGAAGATCCCCAACGAGGTATTGAGGCGCTTGCGCAGCTCGTAACCGTGCATCGGGGACTCGCGGAGCAGCCCGAGGACGGCGAACTCGAGGATGCCTGAGCGTCTGCTCAACCTCGCCTCCTCCTTCTCCGAGTGCTCTCACGTGACTTTGTGCCGAGCCGATGTACCGGGTCGATGTACCGAGCTGATGTATCGACTCGATACATCAGCACGATAGATCGGACTGAGGGCTGCGACAAGGGGGGCCTTAGTGAGCGGCGTCACATCGCTAATTCGTAGCAACCGACTTGCGTAATTTGGGGTGAAGTTCGGCCCCAGGAGGGTTTTGACCGTGCGTAGTCTGTGCGGCATGCAGACCACCGGGAACCGCGTGACGTCCGAACGCGTCAGTTTTCGCGGACTGACCGGATGCACTGCGGATGAGCCTGTCGCAGGGCTGGTCCGTAATTCGGGGGGACCGGATCTCAACTGCCGCTTCCAGGCGATCTCGCCTGCCCGAGGAGTAGTCGTTCGATGAGCGAGCACCGTCGCAAGATGCCGCAACCGCAAGGTGGCGGGCGTGCCGCGGCCAGACGAGCCGCCCAGCAGTCCACTGGACGCCGCGCGGCACCGTCACGTGGAGTGACGTCTGAATCACCTTCCGATTCCTATGGCGAGGATTCCCCGTACGGCGGGCGCGCCGCGGCCAGACGGGCCGCACAGCGCGGCGGCGGTGGCCGCGGCGGCTCCGACGGCGGGGGCGGCGGCCGACGTCGCGGAGGCGGGGACGGCGGCCACGAGGGCCCCGGCCGTGGGCGTGGGCGCGGAAGCCAGCGTCCGGCCAAGAAGCGCTTCATCGACTACCCGCGAGCCGGCAGGTACGGCGTGCGGCGCTGGATGCCGTCGTGGAAGCTGGTCTCCGGGCTGTGCATCGCCTTTCTCGGCCTTCTGATGGGGCTCGCCGGCCTTGCGTACGCGATGGTCGCCAAACCCGAGGTCCAGGCGGCCGCGAAGGCGGAGAACAACGTCTACTTCTGGAAAGACGGCTCGCAGATGGTGGCCACCGGCGGTGATGTCAACCGCCAGATCATCGACTACGCCCAGATCCCGGAAGCGATGCGCAACGCCGTCATCTCGGCGGAGAACAAGACCTTCGACACCGACCACGGCATCGACCCGATGGGCATCGCCCGGGCCGTGTTCAACATGGCCAAGGGCGGCCAGACCCAGGGTGGCTCGACGATCACCCAGCAGTACGTGAAGAACTCGCGGCTCTCGCAGGACCAGACCCTGAGCCGCAAGTTCGAAGAACTCTTCATCACGCTGAAGGTCGGCAGCGAGATGGACAAGAAGCAGATCATGGCGGGGTACCTCAACGTCTCGTACTACGGACGTGGCGCCTCCGGCATCCAGGCGGCAGCCCGTACGTACTACGGCAAGGACGCCAAGGCGCTGGACCCGAGCCAGTGCGCCTTCCTGGCCACCCTGCTCAAGGGGGCCAGCTACTACGACCCCGCGGGTGCCGTGGAGGTCGACCCGGTGGAGGCGACCCCGGAGAAGAACACGGCACGGGCGATCAAGCGCTGGAAGTGGATCCTTGACGAGGAGGTCAAGGACGGCCGCATGGAGCAGTCGGAACGCGACAAGTACACCGAGTTCCCGATGCCCGACAAGCCGAAGAAGGACGCTCAGCTGGGCGGCCAGATCGGCTACCTCGTCGCCATGGCCCGGTCCAACTTCCTCAGCAACTACGACATCACCCGCGACCAGCTCGACCAGGGCGGCTACGAGATCCACACGACCTTCGACAAGAAGAAGGTCGCCCAGCTCAGCAAGGCCGTCAAGCGGGTCTACGACGAGAAGATCGACCTCAAGAAGCGCCCCACGAAGGACACCCACGTCCAGTTCGGCGGCTCGTCGGTGAATCCGAAGACCGGAGCCATCGAGGCGATCTACGGCGGTGTCGACGCGACGAAGCACTACACCAGCAACGCCGATCCCACCGGCGCCGCGGTCGGCTCGACCTTCAAGCCGTTCGTCCTGGCGGCAGCGATGGAGTACGGCAAGCGGGATCCCTCGGGCGGTCCCGAGCAGGACGAGTCGCAGCGTACGAAGGTCTCGCCGAAGAGCATCTACAACGGCGACAACAAGCTGAAGATCAAGAAGTACAACGGCGACGTCTGGACGGACGAGAACGGCAAGGAGTGGCTCCAGGTCAACGACGGGGACGACTCGCTGGGCAACGTCACCCTGCGCGAGGCGATGCGGGTGTCCGCCAACTCTCCCTACGTGCAGCTGGGCATGGACGTCGGCACCGACAAGGTGAAGGACGTGGCCCTCGCTGCGGGCCTGAAGGACGACCAGTACATGGCGAACGCGAGCGTGCCGTCGTTCTCGATCGGCACCTCCTCGCCCAGTACGACCCGTATGGCCGGGGCGTACGCCACCTTCGCGGCCAGCGGCCAGCAGCGTGAGCCCTTCTCGGTGACCGAGGTGAAGAAGGGCGGCGAGGTCGTCTACCAGCACAAGGTGGTGGCCAAGAGCGCCTTCTCCAACATCATCGCCGACAACGTCACCGACGTCCTCAAGAACGTCGTCGACAAGGGAACCGGCACACCGGCCAAGCTTCCCGGGCGGGACGTCGCGGGCAAGACGGGTACGACGGACGACAACCTGTCCGCCTGGTTCGTGGGCTACACGCCGCAGTTGTCGACCGCGATCAGCATGTACCGGCTGGACGACAACGAGAAGAACAAGGACCGCAAGTTCCTGAAGATGTACGGCACCGGTGGTGAGACGTCGATCCACGGTGCGTCGTTCCCCGCGCAGATCTGGCACGACTACATGGCCGAGGCGTTGGACGGCCAGGAGAAGCTGTCCTTCCCGAAGCCGGAGCCGATCGGCGAAACGGTCTACGGAGGCGGAGCGAAGAGCCCCACGCCGACGCCCACGCCGACGCCCACCCCGACGCCGACCGAGACGGAGACCGTCAAGCCGTCTCCCACTCCTGAGAACCCCACGCCCGACCCGTCGCAGACGACCTGCGGCACGTGGGACGTGAACTGCCAGAACAACAACGGCGGCAATTCCACAGGCTGGACCGACGGCGGCGCCGACGCCGGGACGACCGACGGCGGGACCGGCGGCACGGATGCCGGGACCACCACCGGAACCACGGAGGGCGAGACCGACGGGGGTACCAGCCCCTCGCCCGACACAGGTGGCGCCGGCAACGCCAACAGCAACGGGACCGGCTGGATCGGCGGCGGCGGATAGCGTCCACCCTCGCGCGTCCGACGGGCCCGCGCGAGGCGATCCGAGCAGTATGACGAGGGCCGCCGCACCACGGGGTGCGGCGGCCCTCGACGTTTCCACAGTCCGGTACGGCAGGATGTGCGGCATGCCAAGCGCAGAGGACACGAGCGTGCACCAGGAACGGTCCGTCGTACGGCCCACGCACCAGGACGAGATCGCCGCGGCCGGCAGCGAGTTGATCGGTGGGAGGTCGGGGCGCTGGACCCGGCTCGGCAGCACCGCGCTCACCCCCGTGGGCGCTGTCGCGCTGGTGGCGATCGGGATGTTCGCGCTCGGTATGGTGCAGAAGCTGCCCTGCTACAACTGGGCGTGGTTCAGGGGTGCGGGCTCGCAGTACACCCATGCCTGCTACTCCGACATTCCGCATCTGTACTCCGGACGCGGCTTCGCCGAGGGTCTGGTGCCGTACTTCGACCGGCTGCCCGGTGACATGCAGTTCCTGGAGTACCCGGTCCTCACCGGTGTGTTCATGCAGGTCGCCGCCTGGTTCACCCCGGGCGGCTCCATGCAGGAGCAGGAACAGGCCTACTGGCTCGTCAACGCGGGCATGCTGATGATCTGCACCGCCGTCCTGGCCGTGTGTGTCGCACGCACACACCGCCGCCGCCCCTGGGACGGCCTGCTGGTGGCGCTGGCGCCCGCGTTCGCCCTCACGGCCACCATCAACTGGGACCTGCTGGCCGTCGCCCTCACGGCCGCGGCGATGCTCATGTGGTCCCGGAGCCGCCCCCTCGCGTTCGGCATTCTGATCGGGCTGGCCACGGCCGCCAAGCTCTATCCCGTGTTCCTGCTGGGCCCGGCCTTCGTCCTGTGCTGGCGGGCCGGGAAGTGGCGGGAGTTCTCGGTGGCGACGCTCGGCGCGGCCGCCTCCTGGCTGGTGGTCAACCTGCCGGTGATGGTGTTCGCGCCCGAGGGCTGGAAGAAGTTCTACACCTTCAGCCAGGAGCGCTCGATCGACTTCGGCTCCTTCTGGCTGGTCATCACCCAGCGCACCGGTGAATCCATCGAGGTCTCCACGGTCAACACGGTCTCCACGCTGGCGACGGTCGGCCTGTGCGCAGCGATCGGGGCGCTGACGCTGACGGCACCGCGCCGGCCGCGCTTCGCCCAGCTGGCGTTTCTCGTCGTCGCGGTGTTCATCCTCGTCAACAAGGTCTACTCACCGCAGTACGTGCTGTGGCTGATCCCGCTCGCCGTGCTGGCCAGGCCGCGCTGGCGGGACTTCCTGATCTGGCAGGCGTGCGAGGTCATGTACTTCCTGGGCATCTGGATGTACCTCGCCTACACGACGAGCGGGGACAAGCACCAGGGACTGCCGACGGAGGGCTATCAGCTGGCGATCGTCCTGCACCTGCTGGGCACGCTCTACCTCTGCGCCGTGGTCGTACGGGACATCCTGATGCCGGAGCGCGACGTGGTGCGGCGTGACGGCTCGGACGATCCGTCGGGCGGGGTTCTCGACGGGGCCGAGGACGTCTTCGTCCTCGGGCACGCGGCGGCGCATCCGCCGCGCCATGCCGCGTTCACCGAGACGGGACCGCGAGTGGAATGGGGCACGGCGGGCACGCCGGCCGCCGACTGAGCGACCGGCGGCCCGGGGGCCTCAGCGGTCGACGAGCCGGTCGAACTGGGTCGTCGTGTGACGCAGATGGGCCACCAGTTCGTCGCCCACCCGTGGCTCCTCCGCGTCCGAGGGCACGAACAGGATCGACACCTGCATGTGCGGCGGCTCGGCGAACCAGCGCTGCTTGCCGGCCCAGACGAACGGCGACAGGTTGCGGTTGACGGTGGCCAGCCCCGCCCGGGCGACCCCCTTGGCGCGCGGCATCACACCGTGCAGGGCCTTCGGGGCCTCCAGGCCCACGCCGTGCGACGTGCCGCCCGCGACGACGACCAGCCAGCCGTCGGAGGCGGCCTTCTGCTGCCGGTAGCCGAACCGGTCGCCCTTGACGACGCGCGTGACGTCGAGCACCGCGCCCCGGTACTCCGTCGCCTCGTGGTCACCCAGCCACAGCCGGGTGCCGATGCGGGCGCGGAACCGGGTCTGCGGGAACTGCTGCTGCAGCCGGCCCAGCTCCTCGGCACGCAGGTGGCTCACGAACATCGTGTGCAGCGGCAGCCGGGCCGCCCGGAGACGGTCCATCCAGGCGATGACCTCTTCGACCGCGTCCGAGCCGTCCGTCCGGTCCAGCGGGAGGTGCAGGGCGAAACCCTCGAGGCGCACGTCCTCGATGGCGGCGTGCAGCTGCCCGAGCTCCTCCTCCTTGACGCCGTGGCGCTTCATCGAGCTCATGCACTCGATGACGACACGGGCGCCCACCAGCGCGTGCACGCCGTCCACGGAGGAGACGGAGCGGATGACCCGGTCGGGCAGCGGCACCGGCTCCTCGCCCCGCCGGAACGGCGTGAGCACCAGCAGATCACCGCTGAACCAGTCCTTGATGCGGGCCGCTTCGTAGGTGGTGCCGACCGCGAGGATGTCGGAGCCGAAACGGATCGCCTCGTCGGCCAGCCGCTCGTGGCCGAAGCCGTACCCGTTGCCCTTGCAGACCGGTACCAGGCCGGGGAACTGGTCGAGCACGGATTTCTGGTGCGCCCGCCAGCGCGCGGTGTCGACGTACAGGGAGAGCGCCATGGCCGGTCCGGAACCTTTCTGGTGGCTGCGGTGGTGTCGGTGGTGTGCGGTGCTCCGGAAGCGCCTTCTCAGGTCCTGCCGGAAGAGCCCATTGAAACGAATAAAGCCGGTTTCGTCAGCCTTGCTCGGCGGATCAGCGGCGTGACATGTAGATGTCGAGAGCCTTGTGCAGCAGCTTGTTGAGCGGGAAGTCCCACTCACCGAGGTACTCCGCGGCCTGGCCGCCGGTACCCACCTTGAACTGGATCAGGCCGAAGAGGTGATCGGTCTCGTCCAGCGAATCGGAGATGCCGCGCAGGTCGTAGACGGTGGCACCCATCGCGTACGCGTCACGCAGCATCCGCCACTGCATCGCGTTCGAGGGACGGACCTCGCGCTTGTGGTTGGCCGAGGCGCCGTACGAGTACCAGACGTGCCCGCCCACGATCAGCATGGTCGCGGCCGCGACGTTCTCGCCCTCGTGACGCGCGAAATAGAGCCGCATCCGGTTGGGGTCCTCGTTGTTGAGGGCCGTCCACATGCGCTGGAAGTAGCCGAGCGGGCGCGGGCGGAAGTGGTCACGCTCCGCCGTGATCTCGTAAAGGCGCTGCCACTCGGCGAGCTCCGCGTAGCTCCCCTGGACGACCTCGACACCGGCCTTCTCGGCCTTCTTGATGTTGCGCCGCCAGAGCTGGTTGAAGCCCTTGTGCACGTCTTCGAGGGAGCGGTTGGCCAGCGGCACCTGGAAGATGTAGCGAGGCTGTACGTCACCGAATCCGGCGCCGCCGTCCTCTCCCTGCTGCCAGCCCATCTTCCGCAGCCGGTCCGCGACTTCGAAGGCACGGGGCTCGATGTGGGTGGCCTCGACGTCGCGCAGACGCTTGACGTCCGGGTCCTGGATGCCGGCCTTGATGGCGGCGGCGTCCCAGCGGCGGATGACGACCGGCGGGCCCATCTTCACGGAGAAGGCGCCCTGCTGCTTGAGATGCGCCAGCATCGGCTGCAGCCAGTCGTTCAGATTGGGGGCGTACCAGTTGATGACCGGGCCCTCGGGCAGATACGCGAGGTATCGCTTGATCTTGGGCAGCTGCCGGTAGAGCACCAGGCCGGCGCCGACGAGCTGGCCGCCCTTGTCGAACCAGCCCAGGCTCTCCGAGCGCCACTCGGCCTTCACATCCGCCCATGCCGGGACCTGCATGTGACTGGCCGCGGGCAGGCTCTGGATGTACGCCAGATGCTGCTCTCGGCTGATGGTCCTCAGGGTCAGGCTCATGCGGGGCGCTCCTCGGCAGGTGTGTCCCCATGGGTCAGGGGCTCCGGCTCTCGCGCCGAAGCCTACTGTGACCGGGAAGCGCGCGGTCTGGCCCCGTCGTGCGTGCGGTGCCGGTACGGCGCACGGGGCGGCCCCGTCCGTGGACGGCGCCGCCCCGCAGGCTGCCGGGGCGGTGCTGCGCCGCGGTCAGCCGATCACGCCGCCGAAGAGTCCGCCGTGGGCCATACCCAGGAAGAACCCGAGGCCGGCCGCGCCCATGCCGACCAGCAACGGGAACCTCTCCCGTGTGGTGGCGGAGATGTACAGCCCGTAACCGCCCGTGAGGAATCCGACGAGCCCGGCCCACGAGCTGATCAGATGCAGGCTGTGGAACATCGCCGTCACGAACGCGAGGGCGCCGAGAACCACCGTCACGGCCACCAGGGTGTCCTGGAGCGGGTGGGGCTTGCCGTCCGTCGCGAAGAGGGAGACGGAGGAGCGGGGGCGGGATCGCATTGCTTGTGCCATGGAGTACCTCCTGGCCGAAAGGCGGCGCGTCGTGGCGCCGCTCACACCCGATGTGTACAGATTGCGTCTCCTGACCACCGGATTTCAACCGGAAGCCGGTCTGCAGGTACTCTGTACGGTCTGCACCGGTGTCTGCCCAGGCCAGCACAGTCAGCCCCTTCTCGAAGGAGGGCGTTGTCAGTGGCGGCTGTTTTACTCGGAGACACTGTTGCTTACGCATCACGACCCTCCTGCCACGGAACGACCGTGGCCGCTGAGTCCAAAGGAGGTGGGTTCCACATGCGTCACTACGAGGTGATGGTCATCCTCGACCCCGATCTCGAGGAGCGAGCAGTCTCCCCGCTGATCGAGAACTTCCTCTCCGTCGTCCGTGAGGGCGAAGGAAAGGTTGAGAAGGTCGACACCTGGGGCCGTCGTCGGCTCGCTTACGAGATCAAGAAGAAGCCCGAGGGCATCTACTCGGTCATCGACCTGCAGGCCCAGCCTGCGGTCGTCAAGGAGCTTGACCGCCAGATGAACCTGAACGAGTCGGTCCTCCGGACCAAGGTCCTCCGTCCCGAGATCCACTGAGCTTCTAGCTCAGTGGTCATCGGGTTCGAGTAGCAGCAAGCAGCCAGAAGCAATCCCCGCCGAGAGGTTCATCCATGGCAGGCGAGACCGTCATCACGGTCGTCGGCAATCTCGTCGACGACCCCGAGCTGCGCTTCACCCCGTCCGGTGCGGCGGTCGCGAAGTTCCGCGTCGCGTCCACACCCCGCATCTTCGACCGGCAGACCAATGAGTGGAAGGACGGCGAAGGCCTGTTCCTCACCTGCTCGGTCTGGCGTCAGGCGGCGGAGAACGTCGCCGAGTCGCTCACGCGAGGCATGCGCGTTGTCGTGCAGGGCCGGCTGAAGCAGCGGTCGTACGAAGACCGCGAGGGCGTCAAGCGCACGGTCTACGAGCTGGACGTCGAGGAAGTCGGCCCCAGTCTCAAGAGCGCGACTGCCAAGGTCACCAAGACCACCGGTCGTGGTGGCCAGGGCGGCGGCCAGGGTGGATACGGCGGCGGCCAGCAGGGTGGCGGTAACTGGGGCGGCAGTCCCGGTGCTGGTGGCCAGCAGGGTGGTGGCGGTGCTCCCGCCGACGACCCGTGGGCCACGAGCGCGCCGGCCGGCGGCCAGCAGGGCGGGGGCCAGCAGAGCGGCGGAGGCGGTTGGGGCGGAAGCTCCGGCGGCTCCGGCGGTTCTGGCGGCGGCTACTCGGACGAGCCTCCCTTCTAGGGCAGCTCGTACCCCCACTTCTTGATCACACAGGAGAAACACCATGGCGAAGCCGCCTGTGCGCAAGCCTAAGAAGAAGGTCTGCGCGTTCTGCAAGGACAAGACCCAGTACGTGGACTACAAGGACACGAACATGCTGCGGAAGTTCATTTCCGACCGCGGCAAGATCCGTGCCCGCCGCGTCACCGGCAACTGCACTCAGCACCAGCGTGACGTCGCCACGGCTGTCAAGAACAGCCGTGAGATGGCGCTGCTGCCCTACACGTCCACCGCGCGATAAGGGAAGGGTGACCGAATCATGAAGATCATCCTCACCCACGAGGTCTCCGGCCTCGGTGCTGCTGGCGACGTCGTTGACGTCAAGGACGGGTACGCCCGTAACTACCTGGTTCCGCGTGGCTTTGCCATCCGCTGGACCAAGGGTGGCGAGAAGGACGTGGCGCAGATCCGCCGCGCCCGCAAGATCCACGAGATCGCCACGATCGAGCAGGCCAACGAGATCAAGTCCAAGCTCGAGGCCGTGAAGGTCCGTCTGGCCGTTCGCTCCGGCGACGCCGGCCGTCTCTTCGGCTCTGTCACCCCTGCCGACATCGCTTCGGCGATCAAGGCTGCGGGTGGCCCGGATGTCGACAAGCGTCGCGTCGAGCTCGGCTCGCCGATCAAGACGCTCGGCGGACACCAGGTGTCCGTGCGTCTGCACCCCGAGGTCGCTGCGAAGCTCGGCGTCGAGGTTGTTGCTGCCTGATCGGGCCGCACCTCAGCAGAACAGTGAAGGGCCGCACCCCGAGGGTGCGGCCCTTCGCCGTTGCCGGGCGGCTCCGTTTCACGTGAAACGGGGACCGGTCTCCACGTGAAACGGGACCGGTCTCCACGTGAAACGGGACCGGTCCCTACGAGGATCGGGACGGCTCTTCACTTGAAACGGGTCCGGAGCGGTGGGCTCAGCGGGTGGCGCCCGTGACCACCCATCTGCCGGAGCGGGCGCGAAGCCAGAGCGTCGCCATGCGTACGAGCATCATGAGAGCCATCGCGCACCACAGCGTGGTCAGGCCGCCCCCGAGGACGGGAACCAGCAGGGCCGCCGGGGCGAAGACCGCCAGGGTGACGAGCATGGCCCAGGCCAGATAGGTCCCGTCCCCGGCGCCCATCAGTACGCCGTCCAGGACGAAGACGACTCCGGCGACCGGCTGGGTCAGCGCAACCACCAGCAGGGCGGGGAACAGCGTGTCCTGCACGGACTGGTCGCTGGTGAAGAGCGGGACGAACAGCGGACGGGCAAGAACGATCAGTGCGCCGAACACGACGCCGGCGACGACTCCCCACTCCACCATGCGGCGGCAGGCCTCACGGGCGCCCTTGGTGTCACCGGCCCCCAGATAGCGCCCGATGATGGCCTGGCCCGCGATGGCGATGGCATCCAGCGCGAAGGCCATCAGGCTCCACAGCGACAGAATGATCTGGTGCGCGGCGATGTCGGTGTCGCCCAGCCGGGCGGCGACGGCGGTGGCGATGAGCAGGACGGCGCGGAGTGACAGCGTGCGGACCAGAAGGGGCACGCCTGCCCGGGCGCTGGCCTTGATGCCGGCGGCGTCGGGGCGCAGCGAGGCCCCGTGGCGCCGGGCGCCACGGACCACGACCACGAGATAGGCGACCGCCATGCCGATCTGGGCGATCACCGTGCCCCAGGCCGATCCCGCGATGCCGAGCCCGGCACCGTAGACGAGGCCGGCGTTGAGGGCCCCGTTGGCGGCGAATCCGCCGATGGCGACGTAGAGCGGGGTGCGGGTGTTCTGCAGGCCCCGGAGCACACCGGTCGCGGCCATCACCACGAGCATCGCGGGGATGCCGAGGCTGGAGATCCGGAGGTAGGTGGTCGCGTAGGGGGCCGCGGTGTCGGAGGCGCCGAACACCTCGACGAGCCAGGGGGCCAGGGGGAGCGCCAGGGCGATGACGGCGAGGCCGAGCAGGATCGCCAGCCAGATCCCGTCCATTCCCTGGCGGATCGCGGACGGCAGGTCGCCGGCACCGACCCGTCGTGCGACAGCCGCGGTGGTGGCGTAGGCCAGGAAGACGAAGATGCTCACGCCGGTCATCAGCAAGGCTGCGGCAACGGCCAGACCGGCCAGTTGTGGAGTCCCGAGGTGGCCGACGATGGCACTGTCGACCATCACGAAAAGGGGCTCTGCCACGAGGGCGCCGAAGGCGGGGACGGCGAGCGCGATGATCTCGCGGTCGTGTCGCCTGCGACGGGACGGCGGGGTCGCCGGTGCCTGGATCATGGGAGCCAATCTAATCTTCCACAGGTAATGGATGCAAGCGGTTTGCGATCCTTACAAATGCCGTGGAGTGACGTTCTGGCATGTGCCGGTTGCCGCGATCTTGTGCTGACTTGGAAAGTTTTTCTCCCCCACAGCCCGTGGATGGAGAAAGTGCAGGTCAAGCCGCTGATGGCGGCGTGGCTATGAGTTTGTCCACAGTGCTGTCCCCCGGTCCGTGCACAGGTTCTGCGGACTTCTCCACAGCATCTGGTCCGTCGTCCACATGCCCTGTGGATAACCAGATTGGCTGACGGTGCCGAGGCGCCTACCGTGGTCCGGCGCCCCCACCTCGTTTCGGCCCTGGAAACCCGCAGAACCCGACACACCGGAACCGGAGTCGGGCGTCTTGTTTGTCGGTGCCGTGCCGTAAGAAAGAGTGGCACGGCTAGGTCCGCGGAGCGGACGGGAGGAGGTGGCCGGATGAGCATTCCCGAGCCTTTGGACGATCCCTGGGCCGACACCGGTCCCAGCGACCGGCTGCCCGTTTCCCGCCAGCGTCGGGGTGAGAGCAGGGACCGCGGCGAGCAGCACGAGCGAGGCCGGGAGAGCAGCGGCTGGGAGGGCGGTTCCCCCGGGTTCGAGCGGGTCCCGCCCCAGGACCTCGACGCGGAACAGTCCGTCCTCGGTGGCATGCTCCTGTCCAAGGACGCCATCGCCGACGTCGTGGAGATCATCAAGGGCCACGACTTCTACCGGCCCGCGCACGAGACCGTCTATCAGGCGATCCTCGACCTCTATGCCAAGGGCGAACCGGCCGACCCGATCACGGTGGCGGCCGAACTGGTCAAGCGCGGCGAGATCACCAAGGTGGGGGGAGCTCCCTATCTGCACACCCTGGTCCAGTCGGTGCCGACCGCGGCCAACGCTTCGTACTACGCCGAGATCGTCCATGAGCGTGCCGTCCTGCGGCGGCTCGTCGAGGCCGGCACGAAGATCACGCAGATGGGATACGCGGCCGACGGCGATGTCGACGACATCGTCAACTCCGCCCAGGCCGAGATCTACGCCGTCACCGAGCAGCGGACCAGCGAGGACTACCTGCCGCTGGGCGACATCATGGAGGGCGCGCTCGACGAGATCGAGGCGATCGGTTCACGCAGCGGCGAGATGACTGGTGTGCCGACCGGTTTCACCGACCTCGACGCTCTGACCAACGGCCTTCACCCGGGCCAGATGGTCGTCATCGCGGCTCGCCCGGCCATGGGTAAGTCCACGCTCGCCCTGGACTTCGCCCGCGCCTGCTCGATCAAGAGCAATCTGCCCAGTGTGATCTTCTCCCTCGAAATGGGACGGAACGAGATCGCGATGCGTCTCCTCTCCGCCGAGGCGAGGGTGGCGCTGCACCACATGCGCTCGGGCACCATGACGGACGAGGACTGGACGCGGCTGGCGCGGCGGATGCCGGATGTCTCCGCGGCCCCGCTCTACATCGATGACTCCCCGAACCTCTCCATGATGGAGATCCGGGCGAAGTGCCGTCGGCTGAAGCAGCGCAACGACCTCAAGCTGGTGGTCATCGACTATCTGCAGCTGATGCAGTCCGGTGGCTCGAAACGTGCCGAGAGCCGTCAGCAGGAGGTCTCGGACATGTCCCGAAACCTCAAGCTGCTGGCCAAGGAACTCCAGCTGCCGGTCATCGCGCTCTCCCAGCTGAACCGTGGCCCCGAGCAGCGCACCGACAAGAAGCCGATGGTCTCCGACCTCCGTGAGTCCGGATCGATCGAGCAGGACGCCGACATGGTGATCCTGCTGCACCGCGAGGACGCCTACGAGAAGGAGTCGCCGCGTGCGGGCGAGGCGGACCTGATCGTGGCCAAGCACCGTAACGGTCCGACGGCGACGATCACCGTCGCCTTCCAGGGGCACTACTCGCGCTTCGTGGACATGGCGCAGACCTGACCTGGCGGGCGTGTACGCGGCAGCCGGCCGAGTCGCGTGACGGGCGCTCAGCGCCTCGTCTCGTACCTGGTCAGGATCACGCCGCAGGGAAGCGTCCGCGTCTCCACCAGATTCAGGTTCACCCAGTTGTCCAGCGCGGTGAAGAACGGTGTGCCGCCGCCCACCAGCACCGGCGCGGTGGCCAGCACGTATTCGTCGATCAGCCCGGCCCGCATGGCCGCCCCGGCGAGCGTCGCGCCGCCGATGTCCATCGGACCGCCGTCCTCTGTCTTGAGCCGGGTGATCTCGGCGACCGCGTCGCCGGTGACCAGACGGGTGTTCCAGTCGACCTCGTCGACCGTCGAGGAGAACACCACCTTGGACATGTCCCGCCAACGGCGCGCGAACTCGATCTCCGCCGGGGTGGCGTGGGGCTGCTGGTCGCCGGTCGGCCAGTAGGAGCTCATCGTCCGCCACAGCTTGCCGCCGTACAGCGACAGCTCGGTCGCCTGCAACTGGTCGGACCAGAACTGGAACAGCTCGTCGCTCGGCACGCTCCAGCCGATGTCGTCGCCGGGCGCGGCGATGTAGCCGTCCAGGGTCAGGTTCATGCCGTAGATCAGTTTTCGCATGGCGCCAGCCTTTCGTGAGTCGGTCTCACGTGTGCAGACCAACACGGCACGGGAAACCCATCGGTGCGTGATCCGGGCTCGTACGCAGTGCCCCTGCTCGGTGGCTCGGCCGCAGACCCGGGACGCGGTGTCCGCCGGGAATGAGGTCGCCAACGGGCTGTGCGGAAGGTAGTTGTTGACGATGACTTCCTCTGATCAACAGTTGCTCCCGAGTACCCGGCGCGCGTTGCTGCACCGCATTGCCACCGCCCAGGCCGAGGGCCGCTCGCCTTCTCTGGCCGCTGCCGTGCAGCGACAGGGCCAGGTCGTCTGGAGCGGTTCTCGCACCTGTGTAGACGGGCACGCACCGGATGCCGATACACAGTTCAGGATCGGTTCCCTCACGAAGACGTTCACCGCCGTGCTGGTCCTGCGCCTGCGGGACGAAGGCCTGCTGGATCTCGCCGATCCGCTGGAGAAGCACCTGCCCGGTACGGGTGTGGGTGACGTCACCGTTCATCAGTTGCTCGGCCACAGCGCGGGGCTCGGCGCCGAGTCGCCCGCGCCCTGGTGGGAGCGGACTCCCGGCAGTCTGCGTCCCGAACTCGAGGACGTGCTCGGCGAGCAGAGCCGGATGCATCCCGCCGGCCGTCGGCACCACTACTCCAACCCCGGCTACACACTGCTCGGTGCACTGGTCGAAGCGGCACGCGGAGCGTCGTGGGCGGAGGTGCTGCGGAACGAGATCCTGGAGCCCTTGGGCATGCACCGTACGACCCCGCAGGCACAGGCCCCGCATGCAGGCGGCTGGGCCGTGCACCCGTGGGCGGACGTCATGCTGCCCGAACCGGCCGAGGACCTTGGCCTGATGGCGCCGGCCGGGCAGCTCTGGTCCACCACGGCCGATCTTCTCCGGTTCGCCGCGTTCCTTGCCGAGGGAGACGACCGGGTGCTCGCGGCCGCGTCCGTGGCAGAGATGAGGGCGCCGGCCGCAGCGCCCGAGTCGGGGGACTGGGACGGCCAGTACGGCCTGGGCCTTCAGGTGGTCCGGAGGAAGGGCCGCACGCTAGTGGGGCACACGGGGTCGCTGCCGGGCTTTCTGGCAGCGCTCTGGTTCAGCGTCGAGGACGATGTGGCGGCTGTCGCGTTCGCCAATGTCACGTCCGGCGTGCCGGTGGGCGAGGTGGCCGCCGAGCTCGTGGGCATCGTCGCCGAGGCGGAGCCTCGTATCCCGGATCCGTGGCGCCCGCTGCCCGAGGTGGACGACGAGCTTCTGGCGCTGACCGGCCCTTGGTACTGGGGCACGCGTATGAACATCCTGCGGCTGACCCCCGGCCGCGGGCTCGAACTGCAGCCCCTGAACGGCCAGGGACGTGGTGCCCGTTTCACCGCCCGCCCCGACGGTACGTGGATCGGGCTGGACGGCTACTACGCGGGGGAGACCCTTCGGGTCGTACGGAATGACGACGGCAGCGTGAACCATCTGGATCTCGGGTCGTTCGTCTTCACCCGTGAGCCGTACGATCCCGCAGCGGCCGTTCCGGGGGGCGTGGACGAGGACGGGTGGCGCGGCCTGGGGAGTTGAGCGGCCCGTTTCACGTGAAACGGTGTGCGGAGCCGGTCAGCCCGTCAACTCCCTTTCCAGCGGCGTGCGGAAGCGCGGTGTGATCCGGACCTCGCCGACCCAGTGCGCCAACCGGGATGCCTCCGCCTCGATCGCGGTGGAGGCATCCCGGCCGACATCGGTGAGCAGCCGCCAGACCGGCTCCCCATCGGCGCGCAGAGCCCAGCCGCCCACGATCCGGCCGTTCCACCACACGGTGGGGCCGACATTGCCGGAGCGGTCGAAGAGTGCCGCCCGGTGTTCGGCCGGGAGGTGGAATCCGCGATCGGCCCATCCCATGGCGCTCGGGTCGAGCGCCGGCAGCAGGGCGGCCCAGGGCTCGGGCGCCGGCTCGGGCCCCTGGTCCCCGGGTGCGACCCAGGCCGCGGCGCCGTTGTCGAGCCGTACCTCTTCCGCCCCCGCGTCGGCCAGCGCCCTGCGGACCTGGCCGAGTCCCCAGCCCGTCCACCACTTGAGGTCTCCCTCGGACGCGGGGCCGTACGAACGGAGCCAGCGCAGGGCCAACTCCGTCTGCGCCCAGCTGGTTTCGCGTCCGGCACGCGGCTCGGAAGCTGTCCACCGGAACTGGCTGGAGGTCCAGGATCCTCGCGGCCGGTCCCGCCGGATCCGTCCTTCGGCGGCCAGCACCCGGATGACCCGTGAGGCCACGCCCTGCACCGCCTCCTGCTTCTTGCCGGGAAAGACGGTGATCTTGGTGCGCAGAGCGGGTACGGCGGCGGAGAGTTCGGTGCCCGTGGCAGAGCCCCGGACGGTGAGGGTCGCGAGGACGGACTCCTCGGTGGCGGCCAGCCATTGCTCGTCCAGCCCGTTGCCGTCCTCCGTCAGGTGTTTCACGAGGGTCCGGCGTTCCTTGGCGGCGACGGCGCGCGCATTCGACGCCTCGACCAGAGGAGCCATCTCCTCCGATACGACGAAGAGGGTATTGCGCATGGAGAGCAGCCGGACCAGCGACACATCCTCGTAGAGGTGCTTCTCCACGGCGGTGACCTCAGGCGCCCTCAGCCGAGCGCACGCCGACAGGAACACGGTGGCTGCGTCGGTGGCGTGCAGGGCGACGAGGGCGTCGGCCACCGTTACGGGGGACTCCCGCCGCATCGACGGGGCCAGGAGGTGGCGTCGCCCGATCCTGATGCGGCGCTGCTCGTCGCTGATGCGGTGCACGGTCGCTCCCTTGGATGCCCGGCTGCGGTCAGAGGGTGAGTTTGAAGCCCACGTGGCTGGCCACGAAGCCGAGCCGTTCGTAGAAGCGATGCGCGTCGGCCCGGGTCGCATCGGATGTCAGCTGAACCAACTGGCAGCCCCGGCGCCGCGATTCATCCACGGCCCACTGGATCAGCTGTGTGCCGAGACCGCTGCCGCGCTCGTCCCCGTGGACACGGACGCCCTCGATCACCGACCGGGTGGAGCCGCGCCTGGAGAGACCGGGGATCACGGTCAGCTGGAGCGTCCCGACGACACGGTCCGCCCGTACGGCAACCATCACATGCTGGTGGGGATCGCCGGCCAGCCGCCGGAACGCCGCGAGATACGGGGTCAGGTCGTCCGGCGACTCACGCCCGGCGCCCAGCGGATCGTCGGCGAGCATGGCCACGATCTGGGCGAGATCGCCGACGGCTGCGGGGCGGATTTCCAGATCGCTCATGATCGGCAGCCTACGCCGCGCCCCCGGGCCGGGTCCCTTATACGGGGACCTTCAGCTCCTCGACCGCACGGACGAGCGGGGCCAGTTCGGGGTTCTCGGCAGCCTCGTCCAGGGCGGCCCGCAGAGCGGTGTCGTTGGTCGGCCTGGCCTCGGAGAGCAGGGCGAGACCGGCTTCGGTGACATCGGTGTAAATGCCCCTCCGGTCGGTGTCGCAGAGATACCGGGTCAGCAGGCCCCGGTCTTCGAGGCGGGTGACCAGACGGGTGGTGGCGCTCTGGCTGAGCACGACGGCGTCGGCCACCTGCTTCATCTGAAGGTGTCCGCCGGGTCCGTTGTGCTGGCGGCTCAGGACGTCCAGCAGGGAGTACTCCCTGACGCTGAGGCCGTGCCCCGCCTGCAGAGCCCGCTCGATCCGGGCCTCGATCTGCCCGTGGAGCAGGGAGAGTGCGCACCAGCCCTGGGAGAGGGCGGTCAGTGCCGGGTCCGTCGCTGTCATGGGTCTCTCCTCCGTGCCGGAGCTGCTTGCGTCCAGGATAGGCGACGGACGCAATAGCCCGCGTTTGCAATTAACCCGCGTCTGCAATTATTGTGGACGCTCGTAAGGCGCAGACGCAATCTCCAGGGAAGGTGAAACCCATGCCGCTCGCGCTCCTCGCCCTCGCCATCGGGGCATTCGGCATCGGAACGACCGAGTTCGTGATCATGGGGCTGCTGCCCGAGGTGGCCGCGGACTTCCAGGTCTCGATTCCGACCGCAGGCTTCCTCGTCACCGGGTACGCGCTCGGTGTCGTCATCGGAGCCCCTCTGATGACCCTTCTCGGCACCAAGGTCAGCCGCAAGCGCATGCTGATGATCCTGATGGCCCTGTTCGTCATCGGCAACGTGGTCTCCGCGACCGCACCCGTCTTCGGAGTGATGCTCGCGGGCCGGGTGGTCGCCTCGCTCGCCCACGGTGCCTTCTTCGGCATCGGGTCGGTGGTGGCAGCCGATCTGGTCGCCCCGCACAAGAAGGCCGGCGCGATCGCCATGATGTTCACCGGCCTCACCGTCGCGAACGTGGTGGGTGTGCCGCTGGGCACCTACATCGGGCAGAGCGTCGGCTGGCGGAGCACGTTCTTCGTCGTCGCGGCGCTCGGTGTCATCGGTCTGCTCGGCGTGGCCAGGCTCGTTCCCGACCAGCCCCGGCCCGAAGGCGTCCGGCTCCGCCACGAGCTCGCCGCGTTCCGCAACGTGCAGGTGCTGCTGGCCATGGCGATGACCGTGCTGGGCTTCGGCGGAGTCTTCGCCGCGATCACGTACATCACACCGATGATGACCGAGATCGCCGGCTACTCGGCCTCGTCCGTCACCTGGCTGCTGGTTCTCTTCGGCCTCGGAATGGTCGGAGGCAATCTGCTCGGCGGCAAGTTCGCCGACCGCCGTCTGATGCCCCTGCTGTTCGTGTCGCTGGGCGGCCTCGCCGTCGTCCTGTCGCTGTTCACACTCACCGCCCACAACAAGATCGCGGCAGCCGTCACCATCTTCCTGATCGGCGGCCTGGGCTTCGCGACCGTCCCCCCGCTGCAGAAGCGGGTGCTCGACCAGGCGGCCGGCGCCCCGACGCTCGCCTCGGCGGTGAACATCGGCGCCTTCAACCTCGGCAACGCCCTGTCTGCGTGGCTCGGCGGCATGGTCATCGCCGCCGGTCTCGGCTACACCGCGCCCAACTGGGTCGGCGCGGCGCTCGCCGCCTCCGCCCTGGTGCTCGCCGTCGTCTCCAGCACCCTGGAGCGCCGCACGACCGCCCGGAGCCGTCTCGTGGCCGCGCACGTTCCGGAGCAGGCCGCCGTACCCGCGGCCACCCGGCGCTGACCACCCGTATCCCCCACCCGTCACCGCATCACCAAGGAGCCCCCCATGAGCACCCTCTCCACCGCTGTAGCCCCGCTGACCACGCAGGATGCGGAGGCGCTGATCGAAGCGGCCCGTTCCGCCGCCGAGACCGCGGGCGTCGCGGCGGCCGTCACGGTCCTCGACGCCGGCGGTCACCTGTTGGCCTTCCGCCGCGACGACCGGGCTGTCCTCATCGCCGGTGAGACCAGCACCCGCAAGGCGTACACAGCGCTGCAGCTCGACGCCCCCACGGCCGACCTCGTCGACGCGGTCCAGCCGGGCGGCCTCTTCCACACGCTGCCGACCGCGCTGGACCGGCCGCTGCTCTTCATCGCCGGTGGGGTCCCGGTGCACCGTGACGGCCGGCTGATCGGCGCTGTCGGGGTCGGTGGCGGTGCTCCCGAGCAGGACCACGGGTTCGCGACCGCAGCCGTCGCCGGACTCGTCTGAGTCCCTTCTGCCCTGCGCTCGGGCAGACCCGTTGGTGCCGGCTCCCATGTGTACGGAGAATCTCCGTCCATGGGAGCTGACATTCATGGGTTCATCGAGTGCCGGTCGCGCTGGGCGGGGCCGGACGACGCGTGGTCCGCGGCCGTCGATCTGGAGCTGCTGTATGAGGGCCGGAACTACGACGCGTTCGGCTGCCTGTTCGGCGTGTGCAACTATGCGGGCTTCGCCCCTCTCGCGGCGGATCGGGGGCTGCCCGAGCTGATCTCCGACGCCGCACGCGCGGATTACGAGGACTGGGATTCCGGCGCGCACAGTTCCAGCTGGATCGCCTGGAGTGAACTGAAGCGCGTCGACTGGGACGAGTCCGCCGAGACCACGGACCGGCGGATCCATGAGTACGAAGCCGTGGACGGTACGTGGGTCCTCGTCTCCAAGGCGTCCTGGAGTGCCCGCTTCGCCAAAGCGGCGGGACTCCCGGCCGATCCGGCAACCCGGGTGGGCGATGGCTACGGCCGGATGGACTGGCCGGAGGGAACGGAGTGGCGCGACGGCGACCGTCTCTACCGGCTGGAGCGGATGACCCGGCGTGAGGCTGTGCCACCGGAGGGCGAATGGAAGCCGGTGTGGTCCGTGATGGAAGCCCTCGCCGCCGTACACGGCGACGAGAACGTCCGGCTCACCGTGTGGTTCGACAACTGAGCAGGACCCGGCCCGGAGCGGTGATCCCGGAGGCTCGGATCGTTCTGCCGGCTGTCAGCCCGTCGCCACGCTCAGCGGCGCGAAGCGGTGTGTCCATTGTCCCGGCTGTTCAGGGCTCCCGAGGCTCATCACCGTGGTGGCCGGTCCGGACCCCAGCCCGCACTCCCTGAACCAGTCCAGCAATTCCTCGTGGCGGGCGTCGATGTCCGCACGGAGCGGCCGGTCCGTCGCCGCGGCCAGTGAGGTCACGAGCAGCTTCGCGGTGGCGGTGTCCCGCGCGATCAGCGGACCGACCACATGGCTCTCCGCGCTGGGCCACAGTGCGCCGTAGCCGACCAGCTCCCCGTCCTCCTCGGCCACCCGCAGATGGTCGGCGAAGGCCGGGAGGCGGACCAGGATGTGCGTCCGGTCGAGGCCGAAGGCGTCCGCGTCCAGGCGGAGTATGGCCTGCAGATCTCCCGCTGAGGCCGGGCGAACCGTCAGGCCCGCACCGGCTGCCGTGCCCGGGCCACCCGCCGTGCCGAGACGGTCCGGCTCCGCGAGGGGCCGGAAGGGGCCGCTCACCCGCTCGGTCCGCCCCACAGCCAGGAATCCGAGCTCTTCGTAGAGCGGCCGACCCGCATCCGTCGCGTGGAGGCTGAGGGGAACGCCCCCGGTCGACTCGATCACCTGCCGCATCATGTACCGCCCGACCCCCTTCCGGGCGTGGCGTCCGGCGACGAGCAGCATGCCGATGGCAGCCATGCGGGGGCCGTACGCGGTCACCACGCACGTCGCGATCAGACCCTTGCTCTCCGGATCGTCGATGCCGTAGGCCGTGCCCGCAGACAACAGCAGACTCCACCGGTGCTCATCGCGGGGCCAGCCGCGGTCCTCGCTGAGATCGGCGCACGGGACCAGATCGTCCCGGGTGAGGCGCCGTAGGGGCAGTTCGGCGAGCGGGCGGGGCAGTGAGCGGGACATAGGGGTCAGGCTGTCCGACGCAGTGATCGCTCGTCCACCGCTTTAACAGATCTGGATGAGACGCGCAGCCGTCGGCCGCGCCGGGTCGGCCCCCATGGCTTCAGCACGGAGATCGCGGTCATGAAGAGATAGGCCGCCGTGGCCACCGAGGGAGCGACGACCAGGCTGATGTCGACAGCTCCCCGTTCCGCGGCTTCGTTGATGCCGGGGCGCAAGGAGAAGACCGTCAGTCCGGTCGTCACCAGGGTGAGCCAGAACTTCGTCCAGACCCAGCGGTGTCTGGCCAGCCCCCAGGGGGTGCCGAGTGACAGGACCAGGCCGCTGAGCAGGGTGGCCAGGGCGACCGGGACGACCAGCCAGTCGCCGAAGATCTTCATGGCCCGTGTGGCGGCCTGGGCGGTGACCGGATCGCCGGTCGCGAACGCTGTGATGGCGAGAGTCAACAGGCCGACGGTGAGGCCGAGCCAACTGACGGATACCGATACATGGGCGACGAGAAGGCTTCTGCGGCTGCGGCGCTTGAGTGGTTTCACGTGAAACACGGTGCTGCGGGCCGCGTGGCCAGTCATCTGCCGAGGGGAGTATCTCCTTGTACTTGGCTCGGCGTATGTCCTTCCCCCGGATCAGCCCAGGTCGGGCGCGTGCATCGCCCGGACACCTTCGATGTTGCCGTCCAGGTAGTGCCTCAGCGACAGCGGTACGAGGTGCACGGCAGCGATCCCGACCCGGCTGAAGGGCACCCGGACGACGTCGTACTCCCCGCAGGGGTCATCGATCTCGGGGCCGTGACGCAGGGACAGGTCCATGGATTCGAGACGGCAGACGAAGAAATGCTGGACCTTGACGCCCTTCACGCCGCCGCCCTCGATGTGTTCCACGGTGTCGACGAAGCAGGGCACCACATCAGTGATCTTGGCGCCGAGTTCCTCGTCCAGTTCACGGTGCAGGGCCTCGACGACGGTCGCGTCCTCGGGCTCGACCCCGCCGCCGGGCGTGAGCCAGTACGGATCCACCCCGGGTTTGGTGCGCTTGATGAGGATCAGGTCATTGCCGTCGAGCAGGACGGCGCGTGCGGTGCGCTTGACCACAGGACGTTCGGTCATGGCAAGAGAGTGGCCCGCAGAACGGGTTCTGAAACACCCGGCGGCTTCCGGCCCGTCCTGCGGTCACCAGGCGGCCGCGGCACGCAGCAGTACCTCGTGTG